>NZ_CP095390.1:0-1200000 GCF_023008585.1 Natribaculum breve
GATTTGCAAAGGATAAAAATCGTCAGCAACTAATACAGTGTCTGGTTGCTATATCGTATGATAACGGACGCTCGAGCCCTCCAGCGGTCGTTCGTCCCCCAGGAACTCCAGCACCGGGACGGGCAGATCTCGTACCTCTCGGCAGCACTCCGGCCGATCACTCGGGGATCGCCGGGTGAACACACGTTCATCTACGGACCGAGTGGCTCGGGAAAGACGACGCTCGCGAAGTACGTCGCCGAGCAGCTCCAGGCTGCGGCCTTCGGCTTCCGTTGGGGCTACGTCAACTGCATGTCAGACTCGTCGATCAACGCCGTCCTTCAGCGGTTGGTTCGTGACGCTGGACTCGCGGCCCATCTCTCGACCGACGGCACACCCGCGAGTGAGTTCTACGACCAGTTCCGCGAGTTCGACGGACAGGTACTCGTAATCCTCGACGAAGTCGACTGCCTCGAGGACGAATCGGTCCTCCACGCACTCTACGACCTCGAGAACGTGACGATGGTCGTGATTACAATCAGCGAAGACAACCTCCTCGTGCGGTGTGACAGTCGCGTCCAGAGTCGGCTTCGATCCATGACGACGGTCGCACTCGAGAAGTACAGCCACGCCCAGCTGGTCGACATCCTCCGGGCGCGTATCCGGGCTGGGTTGGCCCCCGGCGTGATCACGTCGGCTGCGATCGCGGAGATCGCCGACCGGGCAGCCGGTGACGCTCGCGAGGCGATCGCGATTCTTCGCCAGGCCGTGATGGTCGTCGACTCGAGCCAGGAGCGGGAGATTACCGTCGACGTCGTCCGCCGTGTCGAGGACGACGCCCGCGAGGAGATCCGACGCGATCGGGTCGACGACCTCGGGACGCACAAGCGATTGCTCTACGACATCATCGAAGCGGCCGGCGAGATCGGGGCAACGGAACTCCGCGAAACCTACGAGCAACGCTGTTCCGAGCCCAAGGCAGGGAGTACGCGACGACGGTACCTGGCGTCACTCGAGGACAAATACGAGTTGATCTCCTCGAGTGGGAACGGGAAAGGGAGGGTCTACCGTGTGACTGAGCCGTGATCTTGAGTCAGCACTCGTTCCCGTTCATTTCTCTATTAGAGCTCTAAACTAGCGATAGATTCCAGGTTTATCCAGGAAAATCCTATGGTGAGGCACGCGGGAGTTCTGTGAAAGTGTTTGTGCGGTTATAACATCAAATACGCAGTGATCTATATCAATCTACAATAATATAACGATTCATTATGGCTCTCTGATACTGCTTGGCCGAGTCCTACATACCAAAAAGCTAAGTTAATTTGGATGAGATTTACCACAAATATGCTCGAAGCGTTGCTGTACTTTTATGCGATTGGATTAGTTATCGCAGTGGTGTATATTCCAGTGAAAATCATCCTTGGGGATCGGTCACTTGGGTCGCTATTCTCGATGTAATCATAATTCGGCTTTGGAATCGACGCCTTTCCAGCGAAGCGAGAGATCTTGGACAGAAAGTATCCGCGGCCTTCCGCTTCAATTCCTTAGATTGAGTTATAAATTCCAGTAGTATACAAAATCCATCAAAATACACTCTGACTCGGAGAGGATTTCATAGGGCCACTCACTTCCGCCCATTCGAGTAGAGCCCTCGAATCAGCCGATTATAGCCAGTAGAGAGATTCCGTTCGTTTTCCGCCCACGATTTCGGTTTTCCGTCCACCGGCAGAGAGACGTTGAAACACCTAGATTCAGACGGCAGAGCGGTTTTAGGGTGATTTTCCGCCCACTCGCGGGTCAGCGTTTATTCCATATCCTCCCTCCACCCACACATGTCTGTCAAAACAGGCGATAGCACCAGCCGTAAGCCGCGACGGCTCACGACCGACCTCAAGGACGGGCGGTCAGTCGAGGTCGAGATCTCTGGAGAACCAGACAACCACGCGCGTGTCGACGTTCGCCTCGAGTGCGGCCGACGATGGGTCTTCGGTGTGAACGATGACGTCGCCGTTCCGCTGTTCGACCTGGACGCCGACGGATACGGGAACCGTAGTGAGGAGCTACCGACGTGGATCGAACCGCTGTTGCGCCGGCTCGGACTCAAGGGGGTGGACCAGTGATTTCAACGGTTTTCGTCGATCCATTGGCACCAGGCGCGAAAATCCTCCGCGCCAGCCTGGTTGGCGATCGACTTCAGTGTCCCTGTGGGGATCTTGTCTTCGGATTTCATCGGGACGGTGACGATCCGGACCTCACCAGTTTCCGGGTGCTCGTAGCGGAGTTTCAGGTGACTACCAGTCCGGTCGACCGGCTTGAAGCCGTGGTTCTGCAGGACTTTTGCGATCTCCTGACCAGAAAAGGACGTCCGAACCATTCACTGCATGAACTCGGGGAGTTCCTTCTCGCCCTGCGCGTCGGGGTCGAGCCCCAGCTCTTCGAGGTCGTCGTCGGTGACCGGCTCGCCACCACCCTCGTGCAACTCGAGGGCTTCCGCGAGCATCGCGAGTGCTTCGGACTTCGTGTCACCGAACGACGCGACACCCGTCTCGAGATCGATAGCGGTGATCCTCCCGTCGTCCTCGTGGATGAACTCAACACCTTCCGATCGACCGTTTCGGGTTGCGCTCGCCATCTATCCCCGAATAGGGGAAAGACGCTGATAAACGTTCGTTCCGACTCGAGCGCGTCGGATTCACTCGTCGACGGGCTCGAGGTCGTCCGCGTCGAGATCTCCCTCGAGGTAATCTTCACCTTCCGAAGTGATTCGATAATAACCAACCTCGTCGGCTTTCTCGATAAGTCCGTACTCAACAAGCACGGGAAGGCGTTCCTGAACGGTTGTTCTTGCTTTCCCGATATTGTGTGCGATGGCCGACGGTTTAAGCTCCAGGCCGGTGGCGAGGGCTTCCAGAATCTGGTTATCAGTTGGAAGTTGCATCCAGCCACCGGGTTGTCTCATCAATTGTCAATCACAGACTGTGCTTTTGAAAGAATCGCATGGTCACCATTAACCTACTATATAGTACGAAAAGACGTACTACTTAGTACGAATCTTTATTGTGGTCGAGTAGAGACTGATTGGATAACGCGAGTTTCACGTGGACCTGACTGTCTGTTGGGTCCGTACGAGAATTGCGGGCCGGTGCTGGAGACACCGGGTCCGCGCGGCTCGCGTAGTGCAGGTACGCAAGCCATGTACGACGACAATTCGCGGGGTCTTGAAAGCCCCGACCGACCAGCAGCATCGACTACTACTGACCAGCGACTCGTGGCCGACGGCGGTACCGCCTGGGGCGACCTCACCGGTTTCCAGCGCGACGCCCTCGAGGCGATCGCCCGCCTCGAGCGCGCTGACGAGAGGACCTACGGGATGGCGATCGGCCGCGCCCTCGAGGCGAAACACGGCGATGTCAACCACGGCCGTCTCTACCCGAACCTCAACGATCTCGTTGACGCCGGGTTCGTGGAGAAGTCGGCTCTCGACCACCGGACGAACTGCTACACACTCACCGACGAGGCGCGGGCGATGCTCGAAGAGCGCGTCCTCGAGTTGGCCGACGTCTGCGGGATGGCCGTCGCCGCGATCGACGGAGGTGGCCGATGAGCGCAATCGACCCGCTCGTCTGTCCCCGCGGTCACCACGCCGTGCGGATTCACGCCCGTCGGTTCGACTGTGAGACCTGTCGACGCCAGGGCCGTGAGACGACCGCCTGGGACCGCTCGGAGCTTGTCAACTTGCGCGAGGAAGAGCCGCCACTGCGCGACGAACCGTACGCTACTTCGGGGCGATCAGCATGAGCGGCGATCCCGCCGAACGTCAGGCCGACGCCCTCGAGGCGATCGCGACGGAACTGCGCTATCAGAACGCGGTTCTGTGCGAACTCCTCGCCTCGATGGACGACCTCGCCGCTCGCGTCGACGACTACCACTGTCCGGAGTCCGAACCACGGCAGCGCTCCGGGCGAGCGATCCAGACGGCGATCGCCGACCAACTGTACGAGCGCGACGACGTCGAAGAGAACGCGTCCGTGGGCTTTGGGCCGAAAGGCTGCGCGTCGAACTGGGGTGAGGATCGGTGAGCGACCTCGAGCCGATCTCGCCCTCGAAGGCCGTCGAGTTGCACCTCGACGCGATGAAAGACGGGTCCGCCGCGTGGACGCAGACGAGTCACAAGAGCGACCTTCGGGCGTTCGTCGAGTGGTGCCGCGAGGAAGCCGGGATCGACAACATGAACGAACTGAACGGCCGGCACCTCTACGAGTTCCGCGTCTGGAGACGCGAGGGCGGGTACTCCAACGGGAAAGACGGCGAACTCGCGAAGAAGACGCTACACTCGAATCTCACCACGATCCGGGCGTTTCTCCGGTTCTGTGGTGACATCGAGGCCGTTCACGATGACCTGTACCTCAAAGTCCCGCTACCGGACCTCTCGATCGGTGACGAGGTTAGTGACAGCAAGATCGTTCCCGAGCGGGTGCCGCCGATCCTCGAGTACCTCTCTCGGTACGAGTACGCGAGCAGGGATCACGTCGTCTGGACGTTGCTCTGGGAAACAGGTGCCCGCCTCGGTGGTATCCGGGCGATCGACGTCCAGGACTGCGAACTCGAGGGACGCGACCCTGGGATCGATTTCGTTCATCGGCCAGACACCGAGACGCCGCTAAAGAACGACGAGGGCGGTGAGCGGTACAACCGGATCAACGAACAGACCGCGAGGATGTTGCAGGATTACATCGACGGACCACGCGATGACGTGACCGACGATCACGGTCGCGATCCGCTCCTTACGACGAGACAGGGACGGGTGAGTCGGAGCTGCATTCGGGATACGATCTACCGATGGACCCGGCCGTGCCACCGTGGTGAGGGGTGCCCGCACGATCGTGATCCCGACACCTGCCAGGCGATCGATCACACCCACATGAGCAAGTGTCCCTCGAGTCGGTCACCCCACGACGTTCGGAAAGCGAGGGTGACGAAGTACCGGAACGACGGGGTTCCTCGAGGCGTTGTTTCCGATCGCCTCGACGCCTCAGAGGAGATTCTCGACAAGCATTACGACCGCGCCAGCCGGCGCGAAAGAGCAGCGCGACGCTGGAAAATTATTAAAGGAAAATGACTATGAAAACTGCAAGCAGGAAGGCAGTTACGACCCGACCACGCAAGGCCTGCAGCGCCCATCATTCTGCGTGACGGGCAACATTTGGCAGACGGCAGTACGGCGTTTATAAAAGAACCCCTCTTCGGCCGATCTGATTTCATCACGTTTCGGAACGGGGGTCGCCAGTGTCATGCGATTCGCTTGCATTTGAATGACACCGCGAGGACATAATACTTGGGTAGAGAGTGTAATTGGCGGCGCGCGCGAGAGACTTTGGCGTCCAACTTCGGCCCCCTCCACTCAACTCAGCACTTCAGATATAGATCCCGTCTGCATCCGCGCAGTTCCTCGTACCTCACAGTTCCTGTTCCATCTTCTCGAAAAGGGTACGCCATCGTTCAGGCACGTCGTCAGTGTCGTACACCCCTTCGTTCGCCAATTCTAAGAGGCGGATGGCTTCCTCCTCGGTGAGGTTCTGAAGATTCAGCTCCTCCACGGTCTTTTCGCGCGCCCACTCCGTGCTCATTGGTCGGTCGCGTTTGATCGCTCCGTAGAAATGGAACCAGAACATGAGATTGCCTTCGGACGGAACGGGTTGGCGCTTATCCTGACGGACTTGGTCGGGGATCAGCGGAAGTGACGGTACTGCTGAGAGAGTCCCGAGGAACGACCGTCGAAACATGCCGTCGACAAAGTGACTCCCCTCCTAAAATCTACCTCCGCCTAGGGTACGTGCCTATGTACGTACTCACGTAGATACGCAGGTGCGTGTGTGAGTACTCGCCTGGTGGTGTAGGCTGGTCGGAGTATTGTCTAACGGAATTCGTTCAGTAGACGCGACAACATATCCCTATTCGGGCAATGCTGCGAGTGACTCGGCTACTTCGATTTAGCGTCGGACTCGCTGCTCGCTTCGAGGATCTCGGCCGCCACGTCCTTTACGTGTTGCTGATGAGACGCCGGGGTCTGTACGCTCTGGGCCGCATTGAGTTGGTCGTTGACGACAGCGTTTTGTTGTGGCCCCCATTTCTCGGGCGGCTCTGATTTGATGTAGTCGACCCACCGCTTGATGCTCTCGATGCGCTGCTCGCGGTTGCGTTCGTGCTTCGCGTCGAGGTGCTCAGGCGCGTTTGAGTCGCTCATATTTGTCTTCGACGTCGTTCCAACTGCTACTCATCACCGACGCTGTTGAGCGCGCCGTTCAACTCGAAGAGTTCTCGGACGACATTGCTGTCTGCGACCCGGTATCGACGTGGAGACGTATTCGGGACCTCCTCAATAAGCTCGACTTCAAGCAGAAGGTCGGTGTAGTTACCAACGGTCTGGCGTGTGACGCCGGCGTGTCCTGCGAGTTCAGTTTTGTTGAACTCACAGTTCGGCGGAAGATCGAGTAACGCATCTACGAGGATCGGGATCGCGTCGTGCTGCGTAAGGTAGAGCCATCCGCTAGGATGCTCCCGACGGAGTTCCTTCTTATCCCCGCGGTCACCCGCGTATTCCATGTTGCTCATACAGAGAGCCAACCGCATAAATCGTCGGGAGAGGCGTGTTCTTGACACCTCATCCGATCCGCTCAATTGACTCAAGGCCAGGGACCTCGGCGAGCCGTCTCCTCACCTGCGCATCGGTCATTGTCGTGGTCCAACGAATGGTGATGCCGACGGTGATGGTCGTTGCCGAAAGCTTCGGAGCGATACCGTGCAGGTCGTCAACCGTGACGGCATCGATGTCCTCGGGACGTGAGATGCGCTCTTCAGCGTCGGTGACGAGGTCGCCGTCTGCGCCACACGGGATGCGGATCGTGACGACAGCAGTCGTCATCGGCTCTGGGTCGTTGTCACTGGAGATTGCCATGATGTCACCTCTGTTGAAGAGCGTCGCTCGGGCTGTCTGATTCACGAGCTGCGCTCCGAGTGCGCGAGGGACGATTCGAACGCCCGTCTCGGTCGTGGCACGACCGCGTGATACCGAACTACACTACTCGCACTTGACGGGGAAAGATGAGAGGGCAACACTATGCAGGTTCGAAGGCCTCGATTTCATCGATGACCTGCTTCGGATTTTCGGCGTGTTCGATGAACGAGAGGACGTTCTCCGACCAGCCGGAAACGTTGTAGACGTTCTCGTATCCCTCCGGCGTCACGAGGTCGCCGTAGGACGCGAGATCGACGAGATACAATGCGGTGTCCGAGGAGACCTCGTCCCGATACGCGTCGAACGCCGCCTTGACCGTCTGGGTATCGCGTGCCGTGAATGGCGTGCTGTCCCAAATCTGCATGTCGGTGAAGACGACGATACGCTCGACCGGCTCGCCTCGGTCGCGGAGGTACTCCAGTGCCTTCCAGCCGTTCGTCGAGTTCCCGACGTCCTCGTCGATGGCCAGTACCGCACCTTGACGCTGCAGTACTGGCGTGTCCACGTGCATCGGAACGGTCTGGAAGTCGTCACCGAACCCGCCAACCTCGGCACCTTGGTCGGCCAGGATCGCACCGAACAACGCACCGATTTCCTTCAGCCTGAGCGTGCTGTTCGTGGATAGCGCCATGTCCATCGACCCTGAGAGGTCCACGGCGACGAACGTGTCTCCGAGTCCGTCAGGCACCGTCTCGACAGCGACGTCGATTGCGTCCTCCAGCCACCGCTCGACCGCTGGTGCTTGGACGTCAGCATTCTGGAGCGCGGTGTACGCCTGGTAGTACCGGAACGGGTACAGCGGCGCGTACCGGACTGCTTCCAAGTCAAGGTGCCCTACGACGGTGTCCTCGTCGACGCCGGCTTCGAGCATGTTCCGGAGGTTCCGGATCGACGCGAAGATCGGCAGCGTGTATTCGTCGTCTTCGAGGAGCGTCTCCCAAGCGTCCTGAGTGTTGCCGCGCTCGGAGATGACGGTTTCCCAGGTGTTGGGCGATGGCAACGGTTCGACGTCGGGATAGTCGTCGAGGTCGCCGCGCATGAACTCCTCGAATAGCACCTCCTGGTCGGCGTCGACCGGCTTCGGGTGGACGCGATTGAACACGTCGTGCAGCGTTACCTCACGCCGCGACAGCTCGTATTTGCCCAGCGTGTAGGCGTCCGCCATCGAAACGAGCGCGTCTTCGATGCCGCGTCGAAGCGGCCACGGGGCAGTCCCGCCGAACAACTGGTCGTGGATAGCGAGGGCGGTCGCCGTTTCATCCATCCGCTGGATGATCGCCGGTGCCCACTCGCGGATGAGTGACTCGGGTGAGTCATCCTTGAACCGGTCGTCGTTGGCTGCCAGTACGAGCAGGACCTGTGGAATGTCCCGCAGGTAGAGTTCCTGGCGCGCGTACGCGGCGAGCTTCAGGACGAACTCCGGATCCTCGTCTGCCGCGGCGTCGAACCGCCGGACGACAGCAGCGAGTTGCTCGTCATCGGTTTCGTAGAACGAGCCCTCCAGCAGTTGGTTGATCGTGCGCTTGTACAGTGCGAGTCGAGGGTCGGCAGGGTCGAACGCTTCCCCACCTTCGTAGTTGGTGGTTCGCGTCGCCTCCGCGACCGTTTGCTTTGGCTTGTTGAATTCCATGCTATCACTCGGAGCCGCAACAGGCGACTCCGATACCAGTGCTGCTCACCCGCGGTGCAAGCAGCGAACGTCCCCGGCACGATTCGAACGTGCGACACCCGGCTTCGAAGGCCGGTGCTCTGTCCAGGCTGAGCTACGGGAACATGAGAGTGGCCGGAAAACTGCTGGAGCCGGAACAGCGTGCTACCTGGTTACACTACGGTGGACGAACGGATTCCACCGCCGGGATTCGAACCCGGACTTCCGGCTCCAGAGGCGAAGGATGGCTCCAACTCGACGGCCACGGGATGAGTGATGGCGACCGGGAAACTGTCGAGGCGGGATCCGGTGTCGAGAGCACCCACGTGCTCTCTTTGTCCGGGATGTTCTCGATGGACGGGGCCACCGACAGGATTTGAACCTGCGAGTTCCTGGCGAAGCAACGCCCCGACTCGACGGTCGCCACGTGCGGTCGGGAAACTGACGGCGCGACGGGCTATGACTCCCGATGTGCCTTGCGGGCTGAAGGAACGCACCGTCTCGTCGACCGCACGCTATGGGAACCGACAGGGGACGCGTCACCGGTCTACGTCGCTACCTCGTGGTACGACGCAGAGCGTCGCTGTCCACTGCCAGTTCCCGAGTGCTCCCGAGGGGAATCGAACCCCCGACCTCCAGTTTGAAAGACTGGCGTCCCTCGCCAACGGAGACTCCGGGAGCATCACTGCAATTGGTTCCGAGCGCCTGAGGAAGGACTCGAACCTCCCGCGACCGGGGTAACAGCCCGGCACCCCCACCAGGGGGGTCTCCCAGGCATCGAGAGGGCCCGACGGGATTCGAACCCGCTATCCTGCGGTTAAAAGCCGCTCGCCTGTCCTCATAGGCTCCGGGCCCACATGCTCCAGCCCGGATTCGAACCGGGGGCTCGGCCGTGAGAGGGCCGTGAGTTTGGCCGCTACTCCACTGGTGCGGGTTGGCCTCTCCTGGAAAGGGTCATCGGCCAGTGGGACGGGCAGGATTCGAACCTGCGTGTTCTCGTTACAAGTGAGATGAAGGAGCCCTCACCGTCGCACCGGATCTCCGGTAAAAACTCGGCGAGAGCGTGAATGCCAGGCTCTTCCACCGTCCCGCAGTCTCCCCGGCACGACTCGAACGTGCGTCTCCTCCTCTACAGGGAGGCATCGTAGCCGCTAGACCACAGGGAGAAATGTCGCCGCGAGGATTCGAACCTCGGAAGGACCTACGCCAGCGGTTCTGAGCCGCTTCCCGTTGACCACTTGGGTACGGCGACAGGGAATACAGGGAATCGTGTACCGGTACAGTGACCGGCATGCCGCCACCAGGATTCGAACCTGGGAAGGACTAACCACACGGTCCTCGACCGTGTCCGTTTGACCACTCTGGCATGGCGGCACAATTCGAGAATCGCTAACGACTCTGCGAATCATTTCGGCACGCAGCGGCGGGAGAGTGATTTGAACACTCGTGCCCTTGCGGACGCCGCGCTTCCAACGCGGTCCCTTGGCCAGGCTAGGGAAATCCCGCCAACAGTGAGACGGAGAGTCGAACTCCGAAGCCTCGCGGCTCTCGGTTTCAAACCGAGCGCAGTCACCAATCTGCTTGTCTCACCACACGCCGTCGGAGCAAGCCCCAACGAGCCCCCTTCGCGCTACTCACGGGATGTCGGAAGATGCGTATTGCTCAGCTTCTGACCCTCGCTTTTGGAGTAAGCGAGGTCACCAACACCCAGTCACGGCAGGGCCGAATGGCGGTCACCTCGTTCCGTGGAAGTAAGCGCCGTCGCCGGTGACGCAGATTCTCACACTTCCAATCGTGTCGATGGACGTTGTTTCACCGAGCGGGACGTGGCGGAACGCTTCCTCGTTGCAGTCAGGGCAGACATTCTTTGTCATCACGCCGTGTCCCGGAGTCGAACCGGGAACCCGTGGCCGGGGCTGGCGTAGCAGGCCAGTGGGGTCACCATTCCCCAGACACGGCACACTGAGCCGACGAGGATTCGAACCTCGGTCCTGTGCGTCCAAGGCACAGATCGTCGCCCGCTGGACTATCGGCTCACGGGTACTGCCGAGCGTTCGGCAGTTGATTATCTATCTGTACGACTTTCCAACTGCGCAACTGCGACCGAGTGGTCGTGATTGCGCGTCTCATCGCGGGGGCGTACTTCGGGTGCTCCCGGGAATACCACACCGGCTCATGTAGGTTGCAGACCCTGCTGGGCCCAGCATCGTGGGAACGATCCAGCTGATCGCACCAACGGGCTGCCTACCTCGATGGGTATCCCCACGTGGTTTATCCACGCGTCCACGCCGACGCCGGGATTCGAACCCGGATCACGGCCGTGACAGGACCGTATGCTCGCCGGATTACACCACGTCGGCATGTCGCCCCGGCCGGAATCGAACCGGCGGCCTCCGGATTCAAAGTCCGGCGTCCCTCGCCAGCGGAGACTCCGGGGCTCGACGTAGCCGCAGCTAACGCTGCGGAGATGTGTGCTAGCGACTCTTCGTACGCTCAGCGCGTACTGAATCGCTCGTTCGTTCCATTGTCAGGAACTAACGCAGACCAAACTGCCGCGAGCTTCAGTCGCCGTACTCGCGTGGCGCTGTGAGCTGAGCGAGTACTGGACGAAAGCAGGCGGCAATCCCGTGTTCCCTAGCCCCTGACGGGTAGTCCGCGTGGGAGCCGGGTTATGCGGGTGAGAGTGTCCGGAGATCGCCGGACTGCGTCGCACTTTCGCGTTCGATGGCGACGCAGACCCAGTGATTCCCGGCCGGACTCTTCGCACGCTGGTCTTGTAGATACTCGCCGAACACGCGACCCGCGGCTAAGCGAGAACGAGCACGCCGCGGTTTGAAGCGAGTATCGACCATGTAGCGAAATTCTCCGTTTTCGGGATTTGTTTCGGACGTCAATTACGGAATATCGTGGCAACTGTATTAAAGTTAGTCAGGGTGTGCTAACCACAGACAAGAAGGTCGTGAAGTCCTGTGCCAGGTACATTATTAGAGGTCACTGCTGAAGCGCACAGAAACTATTTACAGCAAACTGCTGTCTATTATTGTAGATGGTTGGTCTACCGTCAGTCCGGTTCTAGCCGGGAACCCAGTCACAGGCGTGACTGATGGTTCTCGGTTAGAGACCAATGACCGAGAATACTGACGCAGGCAAGTCTGAACAGACAGAGTGTAGCGACGCGCCTCCTCAACCGATTGACCCTACCGACTGTTCTTCGTGTCGGGAGACAAGCTCCATCCTGGCGTGCGATGCGTGCGACACCACGCACTATGCCGAACTCCACGATGTCTCGCTTGGTGACTCTGAGTACGATGTGTGTAGCGACTGCCTCCAGTTGCTCGTCGATCAGGTCGAGCGATACTACTGGTGGGAACGCCTGACTGAGGCGCACTACAATCGCGCAGCGGAATTTCTCCGGTCACTCGATGAAGTTTGGTGCGTCAAGGATCAGGCGTACGCTGGCGGCGAGCTGTGGATTCACACGCCCTATTGTGATGCGGCAGTCGTCAGAGATGTTTGCGATCACTTCGGGTTCCAAATCCGGTGGTTCAGCGTCGTTTCTCCCTGCGACGAAGGATTTGATTGCATCTCCGAGCATGGTCGCTGTATCGAAATCAACCTCACCTACACGAATCGCCCCTCGAATCCGCTTCCGTTAGAATACGACATCCAGGATGACGTGACGTACCACGAGGTCGAATGGCTCGAAAACCATCACCGCCTGTTCGACCGAACGACTGATCGGAGTAGGCCACCGTAAACAAATTCTCAAGAACACTTATTACTGATTCACTATTTTGTTTTACAGCAGTGCTTACGAACGCGGGAATCGAACTCCTTGACGCCCTTCACCGTGGGCGTGAAGCGACCGTGCACGAGCTCGCAGACGAAACGGGGCTCAGCACTTCGCAGATCTACCGGACGGCCGACGAGCTACGCACCGAAGGGCTCATTGACGAGTCTAGGGGGCACCACAATCAGCGGCTTCTGCGCGTTACTAGCCATCCCGTGATCGAAGCGTACCGAAGTCTGGTCTCTAAGCTAGGGCACGTCGACTGGCCCGATTTGCTCTCGCCGGCAACAATACGCATTTGCTGGTTTCTGGATGAACCACGACGCGCAACAACAATCGCAGATCGACTTGACATCACGCGACAGGCGGTCCATCACGCGTTGGATCCGTTGAAATCTCGCGCGATGCTCTCCCCATCCGGGCCGGAGTATACGCTCGTCCCCGGCCTCCAACCGCTACACGACTTCGCAGAAGCCGTTATTCTCCACGAGCACCGCACCCGTGTCCGGCGTCTCGCACCAAGTGCGACAGTCGAGTGGTTCGACCCCGAGCGGGCACTCGTCCACGTCCACACCAAAGACGATACTACTGCTCTGCAGGCCGCTGACGAGTGGGCGATGACCGGGCTTGCGCGGTTCGCCGCATTCGACCTGCAGTTCTTCCTGGCCGGTGAACCCGCTTTCTGGTACGCACCGGACGAGCATCTCAGGCCCGCCCAAGTTGTCTGTCACAGTCTCGTGAACGATACTGGGTCGAGGCGAGTGAGCTACGCGCTCCTCCTCATCGAACACGCGGACATCGACGAGAATGATCTGCGCAATACTGCACCGTGGTACGATTTAGAATCCACAGTCTCGGATATGTACGCGTTTCTCAACGGTGAGGTTGAACAGCGAGACAGCCGTGAGACTGTGCTTCCAGACCCGGCCGAGTATGAGTCATTGAAGTCTCAGTACGGAGTGAGGTGAGCCACAGGATAGAGCGATACCGCTACAACTCCCGTTCGAGCACTGAATCGATTCGACTGATGATGGATTCTTTGTCCTCGTTACGTCGTGCGGCTTCCCGAAGGTCGTCGAAGGAATCGGCGAGCGTGGAGACAACAGCATCGGGTACCTCTCCCGGATCGATGACAGGGATGTCTTTCGCGTCTCCCGGTTCGATTTTCTCCAATCCGCCTGACAACGTGTGTAGCTCACGAGAGATGATCTTGTTGACGAAAGTGGAGTTCAGATACGCCAAGAGCGCTTTCTGCTCGATTCGTCCAATCGCCGGGTCAGGATAGATTCCATAATAACTGTTCAGGTGTCGTGCGTTGGTCTCGTTCAGCAGGAAGCGGAGGCCCGACCGGCTCATCGGTGCTATCAGTATCGGCGCGACATCACCGCGCTCAACACGGTACCAGGGTTCCCGACGGTGGACGGTTGACCGTGTCGAGAGCGTTTTATGCTCAGGTAGCCCGTGCCGTAGATACTCCACTACCGAGAACGCTGGTTCTTCGGCTGTTGCAGCTTCACTCCAGTCTGCACGGCCAGCCTCGTCATCGTAAGTCGTTGCAGGCACTCCTTCGATGCGCTCGGTATGGTACAGAAGCCACGTAGGCCGTTCGTCATCGCGGTAGTGTTCCCAATCGTCTGAACGAATCTCGTATCCTTCGACGTACTCCGGCTTCGGAACCATCCGTTCGAGGAATCGCGGTTCGATTCCCCACGCGTCGACGGTCTCCTGGGTGAGGCAAAAGAAATCGTTCTCGCCGGTCTGTAATCCGCGGCGAACGTCTGCGAGTTCTGAGAGCGGTGTGAGATGAGGGGACGTTTCGACGTTAATCGGGTCGAACAAGGGGTCCCACTTCTGTTCGGGATTCAAGTCTGCCTGTTCAACGCAGTGTACGACTCCCCAGTCCGGGTCCCGTCGCTCGCCGTTTCGGACCGCGTCGACGAGGCTCGGAACATCCTGCCTCTCGTCGACGCGAACGAATCGTGTCACATCCGTCTCCTCACTCTCACTTCGTGCTTCGAGAAACAGGATCAGCTCGGTCGTCTGCGCGTTCTCGAATGCCGACTCGGTGTTCGGATCAAACATGAGGAGCGCGTTCACGTGAAATTCCCGCAGCAGGAACCGCTTGAGTGGCGTTCCGTAGGCGCGTGCCAGGAAGGCGTGTGGGACGATGACCGCTGCCCGATCCCCAGGGTCGAGGAACTGCCGCAAGTGGTACAGGAAGTACGCGTACAGCGGCGAGGTGCCGGGGATGTCTAATCCTGTCCGGTCTTTGGCTTGGGCGTTGCGTTCGGTTCTGTACGCTGTGGGGAGTTCCTGATATCGTGTATACGGCGGGTTACACACCACTGCGTCGACGTCGTGATCCAGATCTTCTGGGGAGAGATTGAGGAAATCTGTCTGTTGGGCCGTCGTGGCTTGTCGGGCGAGTGTCTGCGCTGTGATCCCCATACGGGCGGTGATAGGACTCCGATCAATCCCTGTGACGTGTCCTGGGTCAGTGCTCACGTCCCATCGTGGATGAAACGGCGTCGACAAGCCGCTGGCACCCATGCCCGGATCGAGGACGGCGTCTCCACCGCTGGTCGCCCACGTCTGCATTAGGTTCCCAATTTCTGGCGGGGTTCTGTGTTGGCCAATCTTCCTGCGGCACTCGTTGGGGAGCAGCGCTTCGTAGAGTCTCCCGATGGCCTCTGCGGGCTGGCCCGAATACAACACCCTGTGACGTTCGCCGAGTACCGCCTCTAGATCCGTCGCCTCGAATAGCTGCACGACGTCATCAAGCACACAGGCTTCGAATCCAAGGTGTCCTGTTCGTTCCTCGATTTGGCGAAGTGCGTTCTTCGAAGTAGTATCGAGTGCTGGCCACCCGTGCTGCTGCCGCAGTCGTTCGTAGAGTACCGCCTGTAGGAGGACACTCAGGACTGCCTGGCGTGCAATAATCGTCTGAACGGCTGTGTGTTCCAGTGACTCGAAGCCGTGTAACTCACACCAGTCTTGGAGCCGTCTGCGAAGCGACTGAGGTAGCTCTGAATTCAGAGTTGGGACGACGGTCTCGGCGGCAGTTTTGATGATCTCAACCAAGCCCTTTCCGACTACCGGTACGAACGTTTGGGCGACTGTGTCCCG
This sequence comes from Natribaculum breve, assembly GCF_023008585.1. Classification (GTDB taxonomy): domain Archaea; phylum Halobacteriota; class Halobacteria; order Halobacteriales; family Natrialbaceae; genus Natribaculum; species Natribaculum breve. The sequence goes on from NZ_CP095390.1 coordinate 15,559, forward strand.
TTCGTAGTTGAGTTCGTCGAGTATCCGGCCAGTGAAACGCTTCTTCACCTCTGGTTCCCAGACTGGTATCCCGACATCTGCGGCTGTCCGATAGAGCTCTGATTCGGAGAACGGTGGTGGGTGGTCGTGGTCGTCACCGGTGAGCCGTTCGATGACCTCTTTGATCTGCTCACGTCGACGGGCTTCTAACCCCACCGGTGTGATCGGTAATTCGTCTCTCCCGTCGCTCGATCCTACGAATGGTTCGGGGGTCGGATGGTACGTGCGCGTGTCGCACTTTGTCCCTCGTCGCTGAAGGCGATTGATACGCCTGGGTTCCGGCATAAGCCTCGCTCCGGGAATGATCCGAAGTACGCCGCCCACCTACCGGGTTGTGGGCTTCCGAGGCGACTTCTGGAGCTACGTTTCGACTAAGTGGCCGAACTCGTCGACGACGATCTCGCCGTCAATGGCTCGCTCTTCACACCAGTCCAGCGCTTCTTCGTCGGTCAACAGCCGGATCTCTTCGCCAGGCGTGCGCTGATTGCTGATTTTTTCTGCCCATTTCGTGGCTGCGCCGCCGTCGCCGTGAAGGAAGTATTCGCCGTCGGCGGTCTTGTACAGGGTTTCGATCAGGTAGTTGAAATCGCCCCTGTCGGTCAGCGGTGCGTACCTAGCGATCTGTTCGGCTTGGTCTGTATCGTACAGCTTGCGGTCGATGACTCGCTGCATGCACACCGGCAAAACCCGTGGGTATGTATAAACGTTAGCCCGCGATTTCTAACTCCTCAGGCCGTTAGAAGCCGAATCCGGACTCACAGCACGACTACCCGACTGACAGCACGACCATACCGCCAATAGTGATAATTATCCAACTAAATCGCACCCGTAGAGGCGATGCATCAAGAATGGAACCGCGCGCGTCGGGAAACCGACGTGGTTTCGTGAACGATGTTTTTGTAATCCCGGTACGAGACAGTGGAGACCCACCGAAGAAACGTCTGATCTTTGCAACGGGAGTTAAAGCCCGCCAACGCTAGCCAGCACCCCGAGAAGTACGAGTACGGCGAACACGACTGCGCTGACGACCAGCCACGTGTTCTCCTTCGCTTTCTCGTAGAACGGCATCGCCTCGTACTCTTCCCGGAACGCGTCACGGTTCGCCTCGTCGTAGAAGTACTTCGTTTTGAACGCAAAGCGCTCGGTTACGGCACATCCGGTACAGACCGGTGTTTCTTCCAGTCGCTCAGTTTTGATGTGTGAGTCGCAGTTAATGCTCCCGCAGTTCGCACAGTACGTGTAAGTGTTGTCGGTGCCGGCTGTATCGCAGTGGACGCACTGATGGATCTCGTCTTCGCTCGTCACGCGTGATGGCCCCGCCGCGAAATACTCGTACGGATACGAGTATGCCTGCAGGTCGGTCGTGTGTCGTACCAGCGGTAAATACACCGGGTCGATTGACTCCACCGAGATGTCTGATCGGTTGGGCTCGCAGGTCTTGTTGTAGGTGACGTTGTTGTCGCCTGTATAGGAGACGGTCGTCGTGTGGTGGTCTTGCAGTCGCTCGACGGCCCACTCCTTGTACTCTGTCTGAGTCTGTCCGAACCGTCGTTCCTCGACAGCGTCAAACACGCCATCGAACTGGTCTGCAACAAGGTCGATAGTCGCGTGGCGGTTCGCCAACACGAGATTCGATACCTCTCCGGACGCGGTTCGGGGCTGACCGCGTTCTGCGAAGACGACGAACTGTGACCGGTCGTTGATACGGTGAATCACGCCAACCGACGTCTCGAAGACGGCGTTCGTGTTCGCAGTCACAACGACGACCGGACGGAACGTCACTCGTGAATACGGCGCAGGAAGGTTCGACGAATCGATGTTTTCGACGTCCTGGAACGCCTCCGTGACGGGCGTAGTCACCGACGTTGCTGAGTCGTACGGACGAAGCGTCTCATCGCACAGGATTTCGATTCGGCCGTTGTAGAGATCGAGTCCGATTTCGTCGGCGATCTCACGGAGCTCTTCGCCGTCAATGAGTTCGATTGGATACGGATCGTCGTTCCGTTGGAGTCGCTGGGCATACTCGATAGCCGGATTGGTGAATCGCCCAGTCGTCACCGCTATTCCACGTTTCGACCCGTCGAACTCGAAGGTCGAAATCGCCGAGTGGAGTTTCTGCACCACCGGCCGCCCGACTGTCCCCGTGTGTTTGCACTCGACGACAATGCCTCTCCGAGTCCCGTCCACGACCTCCTCCATGAGGATGTCACGCCCCTCGTCAGCCGTCCGTTCAGCTTGCCGAACGTTCTCGTAGCCAAGATTCCGGAACACATCTTCCATTACGTCCTCGAACTCGAACCCGGAGAGATCGTCCAGAACAGGCATTTTGATATGTTCTATGTGTTGGTTATTCGTCTCGTATATACGTTCCCTTGGGTGAGTATCAGCACTTAGGACGGCGTGAGTAGGTCGTCGATGTCCGTTACGCTGAACAGGGACCAGGAGTCGTCGAGTTGTGCTTCGAGTCCGTCGACGAACCCGCTTTTCGAGAACATGGCGAACCGCTCGTCTCGGTCAGCCGGCCCCCAGCGGACGTGCTCGGCCTTCGCTCGTAGACTCTCGACGAGGTCTTCCCCAACCGGATCCGTCGTCCATTTACATTCGGCGAGGAGGACCCGGTCGTCGTTCGGGGCCAGCCCGACGATGTCGATCTCTTCTTCACCGTACCACCAGCGACCGACCTCCGAGTACGGGTCGAACGTGCCGCGTCGAATCCCTTCCCAGACGGCTTCTTGGCACACATCTTCGAACGTGGTTGCGACGTGCGTTGGGAGGTCCGGCTGGATCGTCCCGTCGTACACGATCTCCGGTGCTTCCTCGATACTGGATCGATTCGGCTCGACGTACCGAAACCAGAACCGAAGGAACTCGTCCGCAACCCGGTACCGCGACCGCTTCGATTTCTTCCCCGAGGCCGTGACTGGTACGTCTCGTTCGATGAGCCTGAGTCGGCGAAGTGTCTGGAGGTACTTCGAGAGTGGTCCCGAGTCGATCCCCGTTGCACCGGAGATCTCGTTCGGTGTCGTATGGCCCAGCGCGACCGCTTCGAGGATACTCATGTACCGGGCCGGGTTTCGGAGCTCAGTTCGCAGGAGGAACTCTGGTTCGTTGTACAGCACTGCAGACGGTGACAGTACGTGCGACTGAATATTCGCCGCGAGTGACTGTGTGTAGTCGAACAACGTGAGGTACATCGGGGTGCCACCCGTGACGGCATACGAGCGAATCGCATCCTGGATGTCGTACGAGATGACTTCTCGGGCTTGTTGAAACGAAAACGGGGTCACGTCGAGTTGTGCCGTTCGTCGGCCGTATAGTGGGCTCTCGTGTCCTAGGATCTCTGACTCCATCGTACTCACGCTCGATCCACAGAGTACGAGCATCGAATCCGTCCCATCGAGTTCCTGGTCGACGAACCCTTGCACGTACGATGGGAGCGAGTCGTTTTCTGCGACCAGGTACGGGAACTCGTCGATGACGACGACGAGATCCTCTCGTTGGAGTTGCTCCCCGAGGTACTCGAACGCCTCGTCCCACCCGTCGATTCGCGGGACGCGCTCGTCGAAGTGGTCTGCGATCTGGTCGAGGAACTTCTGTCGCTGTCGATGTTCGGCCTCCTGCGCGGCGAGGAAGTAAATGTGGGGGCGATTGGTACAGAATTCTTTGAGGAGCTCCGTCTTCCCGACTCGACGTCGCCCGTAAACAACGATGAAGTCCGCACCAGGGGACTCCACCGCGTCGGTGAGGGTATCGAGTTCCGCCTCCCGGTCGTAGAAGGTCATACTCTGGGTAATGATTACTGCGATAATGACTTAAACGTTCGGTCAACCAGGCCCAACCGAGAGTTGCTCGGACTGCGAACAGAGTACCGAACCAAGCCCGGTGAAAGATCCAAGCGAAACAGGGCTGGAGAGACGGGAATGCCGGCCGTCAGTTCAATCGCGCGGTTCCGACTGGTCACTCCTCGAATCCTGGACCGACAGTGAACGAGTCCGGCGCGCAGGGCAGTTGGTTGTGTTGACACCACCGACAGTGAACGAGTCCGGCGCGCAGGGCAGTTGGTTGTGTTGACACCACCGACAGTGCTCACCAGCAGTGTACCGACCGAACGAGAACTCGGCAATGCGGGTCATTGACGCCGTCACATCGCCCCTGACCGCCGCCAGGTCACCGTCGCTGAACGTCCGCGTTTCGACCTTCGGCCCGATTTCGCCGACGTACGCGTACCCAGCACGCGTCACTGGCTCGCCGTACAGGTCACGACACGCTAACAAGTAGATCGGGAGTTGCTTATCGTCCTCCAAATCGCGGTGACGTTCCGTTGCCTTGTAGTCGATGACAAGGAGCTCATCGTCCGGCGTCCGGTAGACGGCGTCGATGTAGCCGACGAGTTCGTGCCCGTCGATGTCGAGTTCGAACTCCCGCTCTGCGTCGATAATCTCGTAACTGGGAAGATCTAACTCGAAGTATCGGTCAATACACTGCTTTGCCGCCGGGAGCGCGTCCTCGGAACGGCGCTGGCTGGCGAGCCGGTCACAAATCTCGTACCAGCCCTCAAGGTTGCTCACACCCTGATTTGCGGCTTGCTCTGCAGAGTCGTGGAACAGCAACCCGATTTCACGCTGAGACACGCCATCATCAGATCCGTTCGTAGCCGCGGTCTCCTGATAATCGGGGAATGCGTTGACCACGTAGTCCAAGTAGTGGCTCCGCGGGCACTCCTCATAGGCTGCCAGCGACGTGTAGCTGTGCGAGAGCGACGGTGCTGGCGTCGATGGGCCGGTCAGCGACGCAACCTGGAGTGTCTCCCGCTCGGCTCTCGGAGAGAGGTTCCCGTTGAGGGTGGCAGTTGCGAGGTCTAACACGCGGTCGCGCGCCGCTTCGACTGCGAGTTCCTCTCCGTCGTGAGTGACGGTACCACCAACGTGCCCGACAGTCTCGCTGGCCAATGTCTCAGTCCAGTCTACCGCGTCATCCGGGAGACACTCCTGTACGTCGGCCCAGAGCGGGAGCTGTCCTCGCTCTGGCTGCCACGGGATTCGGGACGGGAGGCTCTCGTCAACCATCTCTGAAACCGGGTGCACGTCCGCAGCATCGTCGTCCTCGCTGCCGCCCTGGAGCACGAGGACGTCTTCGGCGCGCGTGATGCCGACGTGGAACACGCGGCGAGTCTCACGGGCGTCACGCTCGACGAAGTCCTCGGCAAACGCAGCCGCTGGGCCATCCGAGAGGCTGGTTTCGAGCGCGTCGTAAGTGCGTGAACTCGGTGCCCACTCGTCGGCCGTGACTTGCGGGATGAGGACGACCGGGAAATCCAGGCCCTTGCTCTTGTGGATGGTCATCACGTTCACCGCGTCGTCGGCGACATCCGGCTGACTCGTCGGGGAAGAGCCGCTTTCGTCGAACAGGGAGTCGTAGTGTTCGAGCGAGTCGATGAACTCCGGTGTGAGCGGCGGTTGAACGGCACTATCCCCGTACTGTTCGATGACGTTCTCTAGCTGGGCGAGGTCACGGCGCTCCTGCTCGCTGAGATACCACTCGATATTCGTGATGTCTGTGAGATCGCGGTACAGGTGACTGAGTGACGCCGAATCTCGGATGTCGAGGAGTTCCGTGACGTGCTTACGGGCCTCCGCGACGCGGTCGGATTCCTCGAACTCGTCGAGCGGCGTCTCGCGCAGCGTGTCTACGAGGGAGTCGTCGCCCGCGTGGAGGGTGCGGAGGTCCGCGTCGCAGAGCCGGTACCGCATTAGGAGGACGCGATTCCAGCTCACCTCGTCTTCGGGACGTGCGAGTGCCTTCAGGTAGGCGGTCACGGTGCCGACGCCGACTGATTCCGTGGCCAGATCGCCAGCAACCTGGTACGGGATGCCAGCGTCTTCGAATTCCTCGATGACTGGTGTCGCATGGTCGTTTTTCCGGACGAGTAACGCGATGTCGCCTGGGTCGTACGCCTCGTCGAGGTTCGCTGCTGCACCGCTCAGTAAATTCTGGACGACGGTGCGAAGTTGGGTCGCACCGTCCTCGTCGTCTTCGTCCGGTAATTCGACGGTAGCGACAGTGTCCCCGTCGTACGTGGGTTCGTCGACGCGTTTCAGTGTCTTGTGTCGTTGCCGGTGATTGAGCTTCTGAATCGCCTCGTTCGCCAAGTCGAGAATCGGCTGTCGAGAGCGGAAGTTCTCCTCTAACGGTTCATCTTCGAGCGCGGCGAACGCGCGGTCGAGCTCGTCGGTGATGTTGGCGACGTGTGCGCCGCGCCACTCGTAGATTGCCTGGTCGTCGTCACCAACGACGAACAGGTTGTCGTCGGTGACGAGTGACGTGACGAGGTCGAACTGGAGGCGGTCGGTGTCCTGGAACTCGTCACAGAACACGTAGTCCCACCGCTCAGCGATTTCCTCGCCGACCGGCGACTCCATCAGTGCGGCCGTCTCCACGACAAGACCGTCAAAGTCGATGAGGTTCCGTTCGTCGAGCTCACGCTCGTACGCTGCGTACCCCGCAGTCAGGTCTCGGGCCGTGAGGCAGTCCGAGAGGAACGAGTCGAGGTGGTCCGTGAGTTCGAGGTCCAGATCATCCGGGATGCCTGTCGGCGCACCGCTCGCATATCCACCGAGCAGGTATTTCGGGAGCTTGTATGCGTTGTCCGGCAACTCCTGGTCGCCTGTCTCATGGGCTTCGAACGCTGCTTCCAGCGCGTCGCAAAGATCCACGAGCCGGTCGAGGAAGTCTCGCGCGCTGGCCTCCATTCCGTCCGTCCCGAGCGCGTCGCGTTCAGCGACGAGGTCAGCGCGTGCGTCTGGGAGCGAGTCCAGCACGCTCGACACGGACCGTCCGCCCAAATGGTCGCTAGCAATGTCCTCGACGCGCTCCGAGAGGTCAGCGAGTTCGTAGACGCGGTCAGCAGGCCCGAGGAAGGCGTCGATATCGTCGGGCGTGATGCCGCTGCGCTTCATCGACCCGATGAAGTTGAGCAGCTTCGACGCAGCCCCTGACGCGTACCCGTCGCTCCCGTACACGTTGGGTTTCACAGACCGGTACTCGATGTCGTCCAGGACGTCAAGCACGATGGCGTACTTCTCGGCGTCCGTGGCGACCTCGAAGTCCGGATCGATCCCGGCTTCGTACGCGTAGTCGGTGAGGATCTCGTTACAGATCGAGTGGTACGTGTACGCGTCGATGTCGTATCCCGCTGTCCCGAGTTTCGCGTTGAGCTTCTCCCGCATCGAGTCCGCGGCATTGTTCGTGAACGTCAACGCGAGAATCCGGTCCGGGGACACGTCCTCCTCATCGATGAGGTGCTCGATCTTCCGCACCATCGTGAACGTCTTTCCCGTCCCCGCACCGGCGAGCACACGCATCGGGTACGCGTCGGAATCGATGATCGTCTCTTGCTGGGGTTCCGGGGTTACATCCTCTTCCGGGACCGGGTACCACGACGGGTAGTCATCACCGTCGCTCATCGCCGCACCTCCGTCGACAGGCGATCCGCACACATCTCTCGATAGTCACAGTCCGGGCACGCCTCCTCGTTGAGGAGATTGAACGGTTCTGGCTCGTGGGCTCCGTTCGTGATTCCGTCGTGTGCGGCGCGAATGAGCCCCCAAATCGTCTCGTAGTGGTCTTCGTAGATCTCCGTCGTTTCCCGCGGCCATCCACGCGCAGACACGTCATATCCAGACGCTGTGCTCTCGAACGACGTTTTGTTGAGGAGGCCGTAGAAACTGAATCGGACCTCCATCCCATCCTCGTAGAACGGTTCGTTCTTCACGCCCTCGATGTACGTCGCCGTCTGGAACGCGTTCCGCACACGCTTCGGCTCGTGGGCCTCCCCGTCGAGGTGGTCGCCAAGGTACTCGGCTGTCCCATCAGAGAGCATCCCGTGTGTTTTCCGCTTGTAATCGACGATGTGGAGACCCTCGTCTGTCCGGATGACGTTGTCTGCTTTCCCGTGAAGCCCTCGACCATTTACTTCACATTCTACCCAGCATTCTGTTGTGATTGAGCGGCGTGCGTGTTCGATGCCGACCCCGTCGTCGGGATCGAAGAACGACTCGATGGCAGCCCGGTTCTCGGCGCGCTGATACTCCCGGTGTGCTCGTGATTCGTAGTCGTCCGCGCTGCTGTGTTCGTCCCATTTCGCATCGAAAATCCGCATCGCCCGGTCGTGAATCACCTCCGGGGCATCGTCGCGGTCGGTCTCGTCACACGTGTCTTCGATAGTCTCGTGGTAAATCGTTCCCTGATTGAGGTAGAGTTCAGTCCTGTCTGGCGCGTTCACGTCCTGTACGTACCGGTAATCGTACAACCGCGGACACGTCGCGTAGTTCGCCAGCCGCGACGGTGAGAGCGACTTCTGGCTCATCGCCGCACCTCCCCGTTAGCGAACTCGACACGCGCACGCAATGCCTTCCGGAGTTCCTCGCCCCGCGCCCCGCTCTTATCGAGCAGATCCTGAACCTCCCCGAGTTCCGCTTCCAGGTCGTCGAGCGACACCGTCACGTCCCGGCTGTTGGCGCGGCGGACCTCCGCGAGGGCGTCGTCGACGCGCGACAACAGGTAGTCCTCCGCTGCTTGCTCGCTCGTGATGTGTGGGTCGTCGGATTCGGTGACCCATGGCAGGCGGTCGTACGCGTCTGTGAGGAACCGCGACGCCTGCGCACGCTCTTCGAGCGCGGTGTCCTCGTACTCGTAGAGACAACAGTACAGGTGCTCGTCCGCAGCACCAGCCCCAACCGCCAGTCGTCGCCGCGCGTGTTCCGTGTGATACCGCGCGAACGGCCGACTCGACGCCGTGGACGTCGTCGGGAACGTCGCATCCACGTCCGGCGCGTCGAGTTCCGTTACACCAGGGTAGTCCGGCATCGATGCGACCCGCTCGGTCGGGAACAACCGCGTCAGGAACGGGCCACCCGGGTACTCGCCGTCGACGAGATTCACAAGAAAGACCGCGCGGAAGGACTCGTTCTTGATCGCTTGTAAGTGATCGACGCGGACACCGCCGTTGAGATCCGTCGCGCTCGTCTGGTTTTGTTGGGGTGCGTACTCGTGGGCGCGTTCGAGCATCTCTTCGAAGGACTCCCACGTCGCATCCACGAACTCGGTCTCTTCGAGGAACTCAGCCATCCGGAATGTCCGCCGGACGTTCCCGAACTGCGCCCGTGCATCTAATGGAGTCGAGCGCTCTGCAATTCTCTCTTTTAATCCCGAGTCTGTTGCCCACCAGCGGACCGCATCTTCGAGGCTGTCAATATCGCTGACGCGGTCTAAGCGCTCTGTATCGAGTTCTGGGCCACGGTCGGGTATCTCATCCTCCTCATCTGCGGCAAGATGTCGAACGACAGCGAGGAGTTCTCGAATCGCGGGGTCGTCACCGAATCCAGTGACGGTCGTTGATTCCGCCGGAATTCCGGTTCGTTCGAGCACTTCGATGGTGTCCGTAACAGTACTCCCACTTTGCTTCGTAGCAACAGCGATGTCGTCGTAATTCCAGTTTGGCTGCGCAACGAGTTCTTCGATCTCGTTGGCAACCTCGGCGAGTTGCTCGTCACTGGAGTCCGTAGCGAGGATCGAGACCGACCCTGCTTCCGGGTCTACCGGAACCGTTTCTTCGGCGAAATACGCTGCTGTGGCAGCCGGTCGCGTCGACGGTGCCTCCGATGCCCCGCGACGAGACTCGCTGAACGAGACATAGTCCGTGATTGGCCCAGACTCGACCCACGTACGGCGCACACTCGCGTTCTCTTCGGCGATACAGACGAGGTCGCAGTCGCCCGCGAGCGCGTCGAGATACGCGCGGTCGAGCGGGAAGAACTCCTCAAACTCGACTGCGAGCACCGCCTCGAAATCGACGACATCGTCGCGGTCCTCTCCGGTGAGGACATCGAGCGCTTCCGAAATTAGTTTTCCACGCTCCATATGGCCGTGCTCGGCCAGCCACTCGTGGAACCCGTCGAGCGCAGCCGTGATGTCGCGGAGTTCCGGGGTTTCCTCGGGCGTGACCGTCTGCCAGGTGATCGTGCTCATTACGGCGTCCACGTCCTCGATGAACGACGGCTGTTCAGACGCCTGCTGGAGGTACTCCGTTTCCCACTCGTAGTCTGCGAGGAATCGATGAAGGAGTTCTCGCCGTAGCGCGTCGGAGAGAATGACGCGGTCATCGGTCTGATTGAGGACATCGGTCGCGTGCACGACGAGCGACGTCACGTACGGCGTCGCTGCACCCGGCAACTCCTTACCCAAGGTCCCCCGGAACGTGTTCGTACTCGTCGGTGCACCTGTGATGACGAGCACATCCTCAGAATCGTGGTCGCTGAGGAGCGTTCGGTATTCGTCCCGCGCTGTCTGTTCGACGTTTTCGCCCCCGAACGGTGCAGTGACTAAGGTACCGTCGAATCGCCGGTGAGATGAGTAGTCAGACATGGCTGTTACCCTCGGACGAGCCGCGTGACCCGAGACAGAACACCGGTGTTGTCAGCGGCTGTTTCAGCGTCGCGTCGTGAATTTTCGATGATATTGGGCTCATCTATCCAATTTTGGAACCTGTTTGCGCTTTCAAACTGGACTGCCGGCCCGTAAATACTGGCCCGAATATGGGCTGGCGTAGCCTTCTGGAATTCCCAACACTGCTGCTGATCCAGATTTGCTGAAAAATCAGCGATAACACGCCCGTCGTCCTTGAAATCGAGTTCACATAGCCCGTCGGATAGCGCGCTGATCCACTTCCGACGCCCCGGGTCGTGTTCCTGCTCGGCAGGTTTCTCCAGCGGCACGTACTCCGGCGGTTCCTTCTCGGCGTACGCGTACAGCTCCGCGAACACGTCCCGAGCATCCGCGAGCCGGTCTGACTGGTCTGGCAGCGAGATATCCCGCTGCAAGAACAGGTGGGCGAACCACGGGAACAGATTACAACTGTCCGCCTGGCCCGCAATCTGCGCGGCTGCTTCTCGTTCGTCCTTCTCCAGTTCGGAGAAGTTGACGTTGAAATCCAGCGTTTTCATCCGGGTCCGGAGTTCGGATTTCGGCTTCGTCGAGTCGTTCGAGGAGAAGATAAACGTCGGCATCTGGATGGAGCCGTCCCACTTCCCCTCCCAGTACGACTTGATTATGTCACGGTCGATCTTCGACTTCGCCACGTCGTCAACGATGTACGGAAAAACGGTGTCCGACGCACGAGCACGCTCGATGTTGTTTTTGACAAAGTCGTCGCCGGTCGTGACTTCCTGCACGTACCCGTTCGAGATGAGCCGCGCCCCGAACCGCAGGAACATACCTTTCCCGCTGTCGTTGTCGCCGTGAAGGAACAGGAACGGTAGGTCCTTGTCGAGCTCTGCGGATTCGTATTCGGCGTAGTGATGGGCGCAGTAGTTAGCGAACGGGGCCCAGCAGAAGTAGATAATCCCTTCGTAGAAGTGCGCCCGCGTCTCCTTCTCGGTTCGCGTCTCTCCAAACTTGCCGACCGTTTCGACGTACTGCTCGATCAAATCAAGCTCGTCAGCGACTTTCTGCGGATCGTCCGGGAGAGGAGCCGTTAATTCGAGGACGGAGTCGTCAACCCGTAACCCGACCTTTTTTTCTTCCCTGTCGACGTTGAGGTCTGGATACCCGGTGAAGGTCTCTTTGTAACGTGCGATACCGGCTGGAGTCGCTACGATTTCACCGTCGTTGACTCGGATGTTATTAGCGGACAGGGTGTCGTCCAGATTCGAGATGGCGTCTTCGAGACCCTGCGGAGAGAGGCGCACACGCTTGTCTGGACTGATCTCTGTTGGATCGGTATCCGTATCTTCGGCGGCGAACACCGCCTTCTCTGCTTCTTCGGCGTCGGTGACGACGTTGTACGTATTGACTTGGTCGTCGTCAACCGCTTCGTCGAGCCGGGCGTTTAGTTCGGCGACCGGGTCGTCACTGAACTCGTCGCCACCCAGCCAGATGTCGTAGATCTTCGCCTCTTCTTCTGCCGTTTCTGCGTCCTCAATCTCCTCGGTGAGGTCCTCCATGAACGGCGTCGCGTAGTCCTTGTGGAACGCGTAGAGTCGTTCGAACCACTCGTCGACGGGCGTGTCCCCGTCGGTACGCCAGGCCATGTTGACGTTGGTTTGTTTGCTCCCCTGCCAAGCCTGCTTAGAGAGGTTCGCCGACCCACAGATGAGTGTGCGAGACCCGTCCTGGTTCTCGACGATGTAGAGCTTCGTATGGAGGAGGACGCGCGCGGAATCGACGGTATGGATGAGGAGGTTGCCGTCTCGCCGCAGTGATTCCAGCTGAGCGGCGATTTTCTTCGCGTTGTTCGTGTTCTTCAGCGACCGCCGGTAGTCGTCGTGCTGGTTGTCCCCGACGATGACCTCCAGAGAATCCACTGCGAGGTCCCGGTTCTGAAACATCTTGTAGATGAACGCGGGAGACTGACTGTACGTGACGCAGTAGACGTGCTGGGCGTCACCGAAGTAGTTCAGGAAACTGTCCCATGATTTGTCGGCAGCCATCTCCAGGCCGGCGGTGCTGCCGTCATCGAACTCGACTGTTGCTTCGAATTCTGTTTTGGTCATGCGAGGGTTACCGGTGTGTTGACGGGTGCGTGAGTGGTTTCGTGGATCTGTACTGGCGCATGGTTAGATGTACGGGACACCGCGGATGACGCTCCCCTTGGTGAGGTAGCCCTTCATGGCGAAGTCGGCGCACTTGTCGGCGTAGTACGTGGTGATAGGGAGCCGAGTGGACCGGCTCAGCGACCCGACGTGCGCTTCAGACAGCCAGTAGGTCTGTTCCGTGAGCGTGTCGAGGTCTGTCGATCCGTGGCGTTTCACGATCTGCAGCGGCCGCGGCGTGCCAGGACTCCCCTCCTTCCCACCGGTCGTGGTCAGGTAGGAGTGGTCGCCGTTGTGGACGTGGAAGGCGACGCCTTTGTCCGCGATATCGAACCGTGATTTCGACTCGTCGTACTCGGCGATACGGGGGTTCCCGGATTTCCGGATCTCGACGAGGTCGAACCGCTGAATGAGATCCCGGGCTTTGTCGAGACGGTTGATGAGGCTCTCGACGTCGAGGTAGAACTTCCCGTCCCGATGAATGACTACGTGCCGCGGTGGTCGGCCTTCCTCTTCGGCGAAGATTTCCAGGACGTGTTTGATGACGTTCGCTACGTCATCCTCGTCGAACGTTTCGCCAGCCTGCTTTGTGACGGCCTCGGACGCGAGGATGGTTCCGTCGGCCATGATGACGTTCGCGGCTGCGCCGAGGTGTTGCTTGGTCGCGTGGTCGTACGTCACGTCGAGACCGACGAACGCGTCAACGCCCCCGGGGACGTCGTTGATCCGCCACGGCACACCGCCCGCTTTCCCGATGAGGGACGAGCAGATGTTCCCGCGGTAGTTGTCGTTGCCGAGATTGTCGACGGAGATCATCTGACTCGGCACGCCGAGTTGTCCGAGCCGCCGCTTGAACTCGGGATACGGGTCGTCGTAGTCCGCTGCCGCAGCCTCGTCTGCATCGGGCACCACGATCAATGCCGCATCGTAATCGCTTGCTTTCTGCGCGTGCTGGGAGTAGTGGAACTCTGAGCCGAGTTCATACGTCTCTTCGTCGAATGCTGTCGGATTCGCACCGTAGTCTGCGAGTTTATTGAGCAGCGTGAGGACGTACCGGTGAGCCGGATCTTTCTCTTCCTCAGGATACAGCGCGATGATGTCGAACGGCTCAGGGGGTTTGTACACGTCGTACCCCTTACGTTCGAGTCCCCCGGCACCGTAGAACCCGGTCTGTCCATCCCCAAAGCGGAGATTCGGTCGGTTCCGTATCTGGTGTTCTCGGTACCCGACGTTCGTGGGCTGTGGGACCGGGTCGAAGCCGAAGTACGGCGTCGGGCCGAGGAGGTCGACGAACGACGTGACGACGTTGAACCGTTCCTCGGGTTTCATCCGGCTCTCGTTGTGGATGACGTCCAGGAACGCGTCATCGACGCGGCCCAACTGGTCGAACGTCGGGATGACCTTACAGTACTCTAGGAGCTGCGGGAAGATCGAATCCTCGCCGCTTCCGTACTGCAGATCAGCGATGATCGGGTCGCCGGCCCGCATCGAGTCGATGACCTCCTGCTCGACGTACTTCTCGTGGTACTCCGACATCGGGACCCCTGGCCCGTCCAGCACATCGTCGTAGTCCATATCGATGATCTCCTTGACCGTCGCCGTGCGAGCACTGTCGTACAGATCCGTGTCGTGCTCGACAGTCACCTCGGCGATATCGTGTCCACGCCGCACCCACTCGGCCGCAGAGAATGTCGATTCTAGATGGTACGCGACGTTCACGCCGCAAATCACGGTCCCGTCAGCATCGACGCGAATCCTGCACTTGTACTTCCGATAGGCCTCGAACAACCCGCTGTTCGCGGTTCGCTGCGGGGTGGGCTCGATGATCGAATCGATCCCGGACACCTCGAAGCGACCAGCAACGGCTCGTTTCACGTCCTGCTTGACGAACTCCTGGAGCGGCCCATCGTCCATGTACGAGCGCGCTTCCAGCGTCGTCTCGCCCTGATGCACCGGCTTGACCGTGTACCCGTGAATCGAGATCGTATCGTGGAGTTTCTCGGTCGCGTAGATGCGCCGCCGGGACGCGTTGGCAGTCGTCACGGGACTCTGGATCCGTGACTGGTAGTAGTTCGCCGCTTTCGCCGTGAACCCCTCAATGCCGTTCGTGAAATCGTCAGGGTCGATCCCGCCACTCCCGGTCGCCCGGAGTTCGTACTCGTGGACCGGTAGCTCCGGCAACGACCCGAGTTCGAACTGCAGCAAGTAGTTCCCGTCCGAGAGCGGCTGTTGATGCAGGAGCTCGCCGCCACCATCAGCCGTCGGCCGCGAACTACCATCGACCTCGCTTCCGCGAACGAATTCTTCGTGATTGGACGCATCCGATGTCACCGCGGCAGCACCACTCGAACCCCTCTCCCCTGACTGCTCGACCGGTTCTTCCGAGGGTTCACTACCGGGTGACTCGTCGTTCTCGGCAGCGGCTGGAGGGTCGTCTAACAGCGTGACGGTGAGGTCATACCCCGGATTGAGTTGCATCTCTCCTCGGAACTCGTTCCCGACGACGTTCTCCAGGAGATACCACTCCCCGACCTGCCACTCGAAATCCGCGACGTCGTTGTTGTGGAATACTGTCAGATCTACCGCTGCGCCGTCGACATCCTCCAAGTGGATTTTCCGAGCGATGGCATCGTGCTCCCACTCGTCAATCCCCGTGGCGCGCAGCGCGATGTCGATCTCTTCCCCATCCTCGATATCGGCCTTGACTGACATCTACGCCGACCAACGAACGCCCAGAATAAATATGTTTCCACTAGGCGAATCTCAAACACGGTAACTCAATTTTAGCTCCAACCCACTCCAAGAAAGAGTCTCCTCCACACCAATGAGGCAATTCTGAGGGAGTGTCGAACGACACCGAGGGTTGGAAATCTGCTACACCGGGCCTGAGAGACAGCAGGACTACAGTAGAATCTGAATAGCGACATCGAGATGCGTGAATATTTGTACTAGCCCATAATAATCGTCTTTATGCTTGGGACAGGGAGCGCTGAAGAGTTCATTAACGACGCCGAACACCACAACCAGTGGTGGAGTGACAGTACCTCTCCAGAACTATCGCAAGCCACAGACCTTACCCCTCGATCTGATTTCCACCGCGTTCTCAAAACGACGAACTCCCACTACACTGACGGCGTCGAGAGCCTCGTCTACGCAATTCACGGCCAGACCGGCATCGGTAAAACCACTCTTCTCCACCAACTCGTCGCAGCACTCCTCAACACGACCGACTTCCCACAACAAAACCAAGACCTCGAACTCACCTCCGCAATCGAACCACGGCAAATCCTCTATATCCCCCTAGAAGACTCACTATACCAACTCGAACGCACAAGCGACGCCATCAAACGCCTAAACCAGGTCATCGACTACTTCCAAACGCATGTCGCACCCCGTCACGGACAGAAATTCATCCTCCTCGACGACGTCCAAGCCCTCGATCTCGACGAGGACCGCAAAGCAGAACTCGTAGACCTCATCGACGAAAACACGTACCTATTCCTGACCGGCATCGTCGAGTCCCAGGTTGATCTCTCAACCGTCGAACCTGCCGGCGCCATCGAAGAATACGAAGGCCCATGGCCGATTCTCCCGATGAAATTTATTGACACAGTCCAAACCGGCGAAGGCCTCGGTGTCGATTTTAACGAAGAATTCCGAAACCGGCTCGAACAATACCAATCAACCGACTTGGAGGGCCCATCGCCGATCAAAACCATTCGAACCGGGCTTGCTGGACAGAGTTCTGAAACCAGTCTCGATACTGCGGTAGAGACACTCTCGGAACTCTGCTTCAGCGTTTTCGACGCCGACGATCGAAATAACCTCCACGACGCCGCGCGCGCATACCTGCGCACAGGCGGCACGCTCCATCAAACGGACGACCCTTCGATTCGGAACGAACTCTCAAAATCCCATTACCTCCTCTTCCTGTACAAGGAACTCGCCAAGTATCGATCCATCCAACAACCCGAAAACCTCCACCGCCTCAGTGCTATCGCTGCCACCAACGCCGGCGAAGAACTCCAGTACACGGATCTCGCTGATCAAATCGGAGTTGACAGGCGAACCGTCGATAGCTACCTTGATGTCCTCGATGAAGGCATCGCTGTCACCGAATCTCATGACTACTCCTTACGACGCTACCGCCGCACCCGCCTGTACCTCCGGAACCCACGTCACCTTGTCCTCCTCTCTCAACGACAGGAACACTATGGCTTCGAAAACTACGAACAACAAGACACCCTCAACCACGAATTCGAATACAAACTCGCCCGCACTGTTGCCTTCGATCACGCCAAACGCCTCGCATTCAACATCGGGGCATACGACGTCGAATACACAGAAACCGAGTCCGGCCTCGTTGACTACATCCTCCACCACAACGGAAGCGTTCTCCCCTTCATCCTCTCTTACCATCCATACACCGACGACGCAGAAACAATCGCCAAAGAATTCGATCCCGAAGCCGGCCAGCACACCAAATCAGACAGCGAAGATCTTCGGGACTTGGACTACGAGGCACCGTATCGGTTCATCATCACCGACAGCCTGCCGAAGGAAGTCAGAAAGGACGAGTCTTTGGTCATTGAGAATGACGAGACCAGTATCTGCTACCTTCCATTCTGGTTGTTCTTACTGATCTGCTGATAAATCCCCTACCGTCTGTGTCGAGGGCCTATTCTGTGCTCCAAGTCGTGCCCCTATGCCTCTCTTAGAAGGCGTATTTGTTCCAGCCTCGCAGTTTGTCGGCAAAGCATCTATACCTCCACGCTGAATTGTCCGGAGATGATGGATGACTGAGACAGACAACTTACGGCGGGAATTAAAGACGTTTACACGCCGGTGGGAGCAACTCACCGCGATTCCCGAAACACCCCGGTCGCTGATGAACGTGATCGAATACTCGTTAGGAACACAACGGAAGGCCGAGGTGTACATCAACCGACTCTTCGCATACCTCCTCAACCCGGAGCAGCCACACCGAATGAACTCGGAGTTTCTCCGCGCATTTCTCAATGACCTACCCGACACGTGTGGATTCGAGGAGGATATCCACGACTTGGCGGACGTCGCCGTTGACGATCAAGTACGGCTCACCAAGCGGGTCGATGGAGAAACAGTGTCGTCAGGATTCGTCGATTTGGCTGTTCAAGTCCCCAACGAATGGTTCCTTCTAATCGAACTCAAATTCTCTGCTGAGGACACTCAGACGGAGTTCTATCGGCAGGAAGTCACTCACATCGACGGTGTTCCGAAGGACGACTACGAGTCTGGCGCGTACTATCTTTATCTGCATCAAGACGACCGGCCCGGCGCGAACGACCCAGAGTTCAGCAACTGGACGTGGACAGCCTTCGTCGAAACCGTCCTGAACGGTTTTATCATCGACAAAGCACCACGATACCCACAACGAACCGTCGTACAGCTCCACGATTTCGCAGACGATATTCGATCCATCACAGGTATGTCAGACCCCACCAACGACGTTGACGAGAAAATTGAACTGTATCTCGACCACTACGAGGCCATCGCAGACGTAACAGCAACGTTCGAGAACCAGTGGGAGACCTTCTCTCATAACTGGCCCTCTCATCTTTCTGATCGTCTCGTAACCGCCGAACAGGGATCGATCGAATCGGAGAGCGACTACCACGTACTGTTCGAATGTGCGAGCGACGCTATCGGAGACTGGTGGTTCCGCTCAACCAGTTCCGATTGGGGGATGATCTTCAAACACGGCTGGTGGCGACACACCAATGACCTCACAGACGTGCTCCACGAGCGACCCGACAATCGGAACGATGCCAGAATCGGGTTCCACCACCGACTCGAAAACGACCGTGAGCAGGCACTCCGAGACAACACACTCACACTTTACTTCCGAAACATGGGTGCCAACGATCAACCGTTCATCGATGCTGTGTGTGAACGACTCGATGCGCGAACCGACGCTATCAAAGCCACGCTTCCAGAGACCGCCAGTCTCACCGGAACTAAACGGGATTTGATCTCGGCTGAGTACAAGATCGCCCCCGATAAACACGAAGATTTCTTCGCAGCCTACGTCGCTGCACTCGAACGAGGGTTTTCAGACTTAGTCGTTGAGAATCCAGAGTTAGTCACTATTCTCGACAATATTTACATTGATGCCGTCGCAGAGGTCTACGGTACCGAGATCGAAATGACCTCACACCGAAACTGAGCCCAGCCGCCATATCGAGTCCATTTACACCACTGGCCCTGGTGACTGTGGATACTGGATGATCCTTATATCATCGTCGTATTCAACGGACGTTTCGCGGGCTAACTCGTCGACGAATAGCAGGCCCTTGACGGTAACCGATTCTAATATCTCGTCAGCGGATTCGACGTACTCGTCAGTCGTGGAGCGTTTGACGAACGCCATATACTCCAGTAGTTCGCGGAGTCCAGTTGCGACGTAATCAATATTCTGCGTGTACTTCACTTCGCCAAGGAACACCTGTTCGAGTTCCCAGCTACCAGCCTCCGTTTCCCGGTATCGTTCCAGGACGATATCGGGGCGACCACCCCACAGCGAGTCACTGCCTCCGCGCCCGAGGAGATCCTCGGAGAGGGAATGCCAGCGGGAGAGAACCTCGTTCATCCGGTACAAGTAGCCGTCCGGTTCGATGTCTGCTGAGCCGATGGATTCGCTGAACATGAGACTCTCCCCAGTCGCATCGTGAGACAAGACGAACCGTGACTCGTCTTGTTCCCACGTAGCGATTGTTGAAGGGTGGTCCCGACCGTCAGTCAACACCCGGTACTCGACACCATCGTAGGCAGCGAGTACCCGGAACACCCAATATAACTCAAACAACGTCTCCGCGTTCTTCGGCGCGATGAGTGTATGGTTCAAGAGATCGCGCGCTTCTGCACTGTCCAACTCGTAGTTCATCAACTGGCGGTACCGATCTAGGAGTACGGCTGCGTCCTGGTAGAACTGCGAACGCGAACGCTTGACTGATTCGATAGTTCGATCCGTGATGTCTGCGTCAGCGACGTTGATTCGCTGCAAATAGATATTCTGCTCGTAAATCCGGTCGAGCATCTCTGCTGCTGATTCCACGTCCCGACCCCCTGCGCTACTACTCGGCTTCACCCATGCGTCTAGCCAGTCGTACCCGTCTGGATTGTTCAGCGCATACGCAAGGTCGTCCGTGATGATATCGTGGAGGATTGTCAAGAGCCGCTTCAACACGAGATTCTCGTCGATGTTGTAGTGCTCTTCAGGTTGTGTGCATACGAACACTGGTTCGTCAAGCTGGCCGGCACGCGCCCGCGTCTTCACCGTCCCTTGCCAGTCGATTCGCCCGCGGATCTCACCGTGATACTGGAACGACTCAGGAGATGTCGTTGTCTTCATCCGCCGAATCCGATCTTCTAGTTGCCGCATGAAATCCAACACACCAACCTTCGAGGCATCGTCCTCAACATCGGTCAAGACAAAGTGAATCCGCAGTAGCGTCTCAATGTCGTCGATATCGAGATCCGTATGCGCCGACCCGATGACTCGGTCGAACCGAACCCCTTTGCGGAGGTATGTGTGGAAGTCGTCGGCAATTGCATCCAGTAACGCGTCCTCAGTCGTTTTCGCCATCGTTAGTCACTCTCCGCCGCCTAGCTGTAGGTCAACTTGGAAGAAGTCCCGTGCGACGACCCACAACTCGCCAGTTTCGTCGTCAACAATCGCGTCAAGTCGCTCTATCAGCCTCTCCAACTCGTTTCGTCGTAGTCCTTCCAATTGCGGAAACACGTACATGATGATCGGCGAGACGTAATCTGCATCTTCGGGCGAAGGAGCGGCTGCGACGTACTCGTAAATATCCTCAACGATGGCTGGTCCAATAGCCCGCTCTTCGTTTACCGCTCGCCAGATCCGCCCGACAGTCTCGTAGTGTTGTTCTGCCTCCGGCACCTCGCCGTTCGCTGCCCAGACTGCGACATAATCTGCAACAAGCGCTTCCAGTTCTGAGTCATCGCCATCGTCCCGCTTGGGTAGTTCCGGAATCCCAACCGGAACGAACGCCCAGCGTCGCATAAACGCGTAACTCATCTCGTACAGCGATGTCTTATCGAGCGTATTCATCGTCGCCAGCATCCGCCAATCCTCGGGGATATAGAACCGGTTCGCCTCGACTTCTTCGTGACTCCGAGACGCGTCAAGAATCTGAATGGGTTCACCGTCAGAGCCGTCGAACGGGAGTGTGACGCTTTCCCCGGTCAACGCCGAGAACATTGAGCCGAACGCCTTGTCGATATCCGCTCGGTTGAGTTCGTCAATGACCAACCACTCGTTAGCTGGCGTCCCGTCCTCGTCACGCTGGAACCGATCCAACACGACACCGGGTTCGAATTCCAGCGTATTCTGAGTCGTCGTCTGGTACCCGCCGACCGTATCGAACGTTGACCAGTCTGCCGACGCTGTCACGAGCTCGTAATCCTCAGCACCCACAGTCGCTTCACAGACCTGCCGTGCCAGTTTCGTCTTCCCCGTCCCCGGCGGTCCGAACAATAGCACGTGGTTCCCGTTCACGAGCGCCTGTTTGATGCGGGACTGTAGCCGATCCCATTCCCCTTCTGGGAAGTGGAGGTTCCCTTGTTCGACAGTAACCTTCGACGCCGGGACAGCGAGTTCCTCCTCGTACTCTTCGAACCTGGTGATCTCCCCCAATTCAAGAATCCGGTTGTACTCTTGTTCGGTCAGCTCAGTGATGTAGTAGCTATTATCGGACGTTACGACTTCGCTCTCGGCCAGCTCTGGATCCGATGCCACATCACTCCACTGCGCCCCATCTAACGACGCCTCCCATTGGAACGTAATCCCCTCGACTGGTTCGTCACGCCCCTCCGGTACTTCCTCGTGCAGTCCCTCGACCACGCGCACTCGCCCGATAACCTGCTTAGCTGTCGAAACTCGATACACGATCCCCTCATCCCCGGGATTGGCACGTTCGTACGCCTCTTGATTCCGTCGTTCTGTTCCATCGGCACTCTCTAGAGCATAGAACGCCTCCCCACCCTCCTCGTGCCAGTCCGTGTTCGCCGCATTCACCCAGAAATAGCGCTTCTCGCCATCTTCTCGTTTCTTCTTCCGATCGGGGATCGATGCGTCTGCGACATCTAGCAGAAACGCGCCTGCAGCGGGCGTCAAGTGACAGAGATACGCCTGAATAACGCCCCCATTCTTATCGATTGGATACCGCGACTGCTCCTTGCGGATCTCCGGCTTTTGTAGCGCCTCAGTAACCGTCTCTCGCGGGACCGGCTCGTCGAACCATTCTGTGTTGAGCTCAACGAAATAGTGCTGTTCGCCATCGTACTTGTCTCGATACGGGTCGTCCACCACCGCCGACACCGCATGGAGCGCTTGGTCGGTGTAATGAAACACCACATCTCCCGGTTCCAACACCGTCAAATCCCGCTGCCACTTCGTATCCCGCGACCGCAAATACTCCTTTTCGAGTTCCTCCGTATGCGTCTGGTTCACCCAATAGAACGCAACTTCGTCAGGAGCTGCCTCCCGAAATTCCTCCGCAGACACATCCGCGGCAAGCAAAAGATCCTCCCAACTCCAGATCATCGACTGAACGTGCAGCATCGACGGATCCTCCACCCGTCCCTCAAGCCGCTCTCGAAGCTGCTCACACGCCTGGTTTAACTCCTGGTACTGTTCCGGATCGAACCCTTGTCTCACCGTGTATTCCGAAAACTCCGCGAAGAACTTCCGCATCTGCGTCCACTTATAATGGATGTACTGGTCCGGGTAGACAAACATGAGCAGACACGCTGCCAGCGCGAGCAGTGACCCCGGAGCCGTATCGATCTCCGCATAGAACTCACGAAACGCTTCGAGTCGCTCCTCGACATCCTCCGTCGCATCGAAAAAGAACGACAGCATCTCCGCGGCTGCCTCCGGATCCTCCAACGAGATTTCCGTGAAATCGCGCCACGCAATTCCACCATTCGCACCGCCTCCCAGCATGTATACCGGGATCCGATTCCCGATACTCACCTTCTCATCGAGCACTTCTACTAAGAGCTCCACATCGTCCGGCGAAAGATCTGTGATCTCATGGTCGTTCAGAAACCTCTCTTGAAGATGCTGCTGATAATCCCACTTCCAGGTTTCCCATCCAACGGGCGACTCTGTATCTTCCTCGTACCCACCTGCCTGCCACACATCAACGAATCGATCAATAAGCGCTTCAATCTCTTCAAACTTGATCACATCATCTAATCCTGGACCATCTATCTGCTCGGATCCACTTTCGGCAAGCGATGCCGACCGCCGTTCGAGGTCCTCAAACCCGGCTTTGAATCCACGCGCTTCGAGAATTTGCCGTTTTACCTCTTCGTAGTCAATGTCATCGATCGTCCACTGTTGGATAAGTACATTAGGTTGAAACCGGCCTTCTTCACTAGATTCCAAATCGATAACCCAGTCGACTTGTCGATGATGGTGATTCTCTGTTCCCGCTATTTCGTCTGGTAGACTATCATACCACTCCTCTGCTTGACTATATTGATATCCACCAGTAACGACACCAATAGCCGGAATCTCAGCGCCACCAGCCCACGACTCGCCGTCTTCGTATCGCTGTCCATCTTTGATTACGAGTATGTCGCCGATCCGCATCTCGTGTGCGAACTTTCGTAACTGCTCTGCTGGATTCCGAGGATGCTTAGAATCGTCCTCAAGCCCGGTATTGCTAACAATCGCCTCTAGATCGGTTAACTCAGAGAGATCAGTATTGGCTCCAGGAAAGCCAATACTCACACAATTGTTCTCTCGAAATAGTGCGGCTTCAATCGTGATTTGTTGGATATAGCTGGCGGAGCTTGATTCGAGCGTCGTCGGTCGTGAATTGCCAGTCAATCGTTGATTCGTCCTCGTTTCGAGTACGTTCCCACGCAGCGACCTCCGCATGGAGTGTCGCTGCGTCAGGAATGCGCCGATCAAGACATTCCGTCCACAGGGCGCTGAACTCAATCTCTGCCATGTTCAGCCAACTTCCGTGTTCCGGCGTGAAGTGAAATTCGAGCTTGTTGAGCAATCGACGAGCTTCCTCTGGCGGGAGATGTTCATAGAAGGCGTACCGTTGGTGCGTGTTCAGATTGTCCATTACTACCCGGATGCAGTCGGCATCCGGGTAGTGATCATCCACGAGTGATTGTATTTGCTGGACGAACTCCTGTTTGCGCCGCCGTTTCGTTACCTCGACGTGCCGCCAGCCGGTCAGCGGTTCGCTCATCACGAAGAGGTTGCGTGTTCCATTCCGTTCGTACGTGTAGTCGTACCGAGCGACCGCTCCCGGACGTGCCGGGAGCGGGTCGCGGACCTCTTTGTGCAGTTCCTTGTTGGACTCGTCAAAACAGACGACCGGGCGGCGTGGATCGTAGGGTTCGTGATAGAGATCGAGGACTTCCTCCATCTGGCAGACAAAGGCGGCGCTGTTTTCAGGCGTAATCACCCACGATTTTGACCGGTGAGGGTGCAGTCGTGTTTTTTTAGAACCTGTCGAACAGTCTCGTGAGAGATCGACTCGACGTCGATCTCGGTGAGGGCGACAAAGTGCTCGGCTAGAAGATGCAGCGACCAGCGAGACCGTCCTTCCGGTGGGTCGCTGCAGGCCAATGCAATGAGATGTGCTTCTTCACGTCCGTCGAGTTTACGCTCGTAGACGCGGTCGGCCTTGCGGCGAGTGATCGCCGCGAGGCCGTCCTCAGTGTAGCGTTTCCGGACGCGTCCAACTGTGCCGGGATGACAGCCGACGGCTTCACTGACCTGCTGGTCAGTCAAGCCGTCATCCGAGTGCAAGAGACACCGTGCGCGTGTGAGTTCCCGCGTTTTGTACGTGCCCGCTGAAAGCATCGCATTCAACTCCGCTCGTTCATCGGCAGACAGATCGACAGAGTACTGTTGTGTTCGTGGCATGATTTCTTCAGAAATTTTCTGAACACACTCTAGAGACGCTCTACGCAGATAAAGCTAGCAGTTCAGGGCTGAAGCCGCAATAGGCATGCGGCATGCTGCTGCGGGGAACCCGCTCACGCTCAACGTGGCTACGAGTAGGTCTCACACGACTACACACAAACACACCCTTCGCAGCCCAACCAGCAGTGTGGTTGGCATGCCACTCGACGACCCCCACTCGTGGTTGGAATCGAGGGTCAGGCCGATGGCGCGGCCCACTGCCCAGTGCGCTGGACGCCGCTGGGAGCCACTCCCTCGTCGGGCGGGCTACGCCGAGCAGATACCCAAGACCACCACGACCCTCCGTGTGAGGGCTGAAGGCGCGTCAGTGAACCCGCAAGTTCACAGCCGGGGTGGAGCCCGCGTCTGCGGGCCGTGATACCCACGGAGGAATCCCACGGCGTTCGCCGTGCGGAGGACGTCAAGACGACTTCCTGAACGATCTGCAGCGCCCATCATTCTGCGTGACGGGCAACATTTGGCAGACGGCGGTACGACGCTTATAAAGGAACCCCTCTTCGGCCGATTTGATTTCATCACGCTGCGTGATGGGGGTCGCCGGTGTCATGCACGCATTTGAACGATAACGCAGGCACAGAACCAGGGAGGGCACTGCCGCGGACGCGGGCCACCCGTCGGTATCGTCGATTCCCGGGGAGTGAAAATCGGCACGCGGGGTATTATTTTACGGGACAAACTATCGAGAGAAGCCATGACCGTGCACGATGCACCCGTCGGACGGCCAGACGAGTCGTCGACTTCCGAATCGCTCGAGTTGCTCACCGACGACGAGGAGTGGTGGACGGTCGTTCCGGTCGACGCGACGAGCGACGAGCGGATGACGCAGTGGATCTCCGTCGAGCGTGACGGACTCTGTAACCTCGAGGAGTGGCGCTGAGGCGAGAACCATACTCACGCGGGCGGACGTATCGTACTGTTTATAGCCCGCCGCTTTACACTTCCGGCAATGACTGCGGCGGAGACGATACGCGGGTTGTTCGAGTTGACGCGGCCGATAAACGCGATCGCAGCGGGAGTGTTGACGTTCATCGGCGCGTACGTCGCCGGCGGGATCGCAACGTACCCGTACGAGTCGCTCGCCGCGGTCGGTGCGACCGTCCTGGCGACCGGCGCTGGAAACGCGATCAACGATTACTTCGACCGGGAGATCGATCGTATCAACCGGCCGGAGCGAGCGATCCCTCGCGGGGCGGTCAGTCCGCGGGGAGCACTCGCGTTCAGTCTCGGTCTCTTCGTGGGTGCGGTCGTGCTTGCGCTGGCGTTGCCGCTTTTGGCGATCGCCATCGCGGTGGTGAATCTGATCGCCCTCGTCGCCTACACGGAGTTTTTCAAGGGGTTGCCCGGCGTTGGAAACGTCGTCGTCGCCTACCTCGGCGGGAGTACGTTCCTGTTCGGTGCCGCGGCGGTCGGGAACGTCGGGGCCGCGGTCGTCCTGTTCTTGCTGGCCGCACTGTCGACGGTCACACGCGAAATCGTCAAAGACGTCGAGGACGTCGAGGGCGATCGGGAAGAAGGGCTGAACACCCTGCCGATCGCGATCGGCGAGCGGCGGGCCTTGCTCGTCGGCACGGTGCTGCTAGTCGTCGCCGTCCTCGCGGCACCCCTGCCGTACGTCCTCGAGTACTTCGGCGTCGCCTACCTGGTCGTCGTCGTGCCGGCCGTCGGACTCATGCTCTACGCTGCCGTCGAGAGCTTCGACGATCCGACTGCGGGCCAGGAACATCTCAAGTACGGCATGTTCCTCGCTGCGCTCGCGTTCGTCGTCGGGCGCATCGCGGTCGACGCGACGGTACTTCCCGTCTGATCGATCACAAGGATTATACCCTGGTTGCCGAATTTTACAGCAGATACGAACGAGTCGGTGCCAGAAACAGTCGCAAGGTGGCTGTCCATGGATGTGAGTAACTGGTATGTATGACTTCGCAACCGTCCTGCCGGACGCCGAAATCGATCCCGGGACGAACGTTCTCGTCGCTGGCGCGCCGCTGACCGGAAAGCGCCGAATCGCACTCGACGTCCTCGCGGGCGGGGTCGAGTGGGGTGATGGGGCGCTCATCGTCACGACGAAAGACGATGCAGAGACGGTACTGTCGGGGTTCGAAAGTTTTCTCGAGGGCGAGACGACGCTCGAGGACGTCGACGTGGGGGTCGTCGACTGCGTGACGAAACAACGCGGCGTCGGGACCGTCCAGGACGATTCGCGGATCAAGTACGCCTCGTCGCCGGTCGATATGACCGGCATCGGGATCAAGCTCTCGGAGTTTCTCCAGGAGTTCTACGAGGAGCGCGGAATTGCCAGAAACCGGATTCTGTTACACTCGATTTCGACGCTGCTGATGTACTCGGACCTCCAGACTGTCTTTCGATTCCTCCACGTCTTCACCGGTCGCGTCCAGAGCGCCGACGCGATGGGAATCTACGTCATCGACTCGACCGCCCACGACGAGCAGACGATGAACACGCTCAAGCAACTGTTCGACGCCGTCGTCGAGGTCGAAGAGGGCGAGGACGCAGAGCCGGAACTCCACACGGTGGGTATCTCGTAGCGAGGTTCGAACCGGGCGGCCAGTCCGTCGGCGGAACTGACGTGTCGACCACGGGAGATTTACGTATGCGGATCGTTCGATCGGTCATGCCAGTCGAGAACGACGCCGTCCTCCGGGAAATTCTCGGATTCCAGGCCGTCGCGGTCGTCGGCTGTTCGCGATCGCCGGGCAAAGCCGCCCACGACGTTCCGAGGTACCTCGACGAACGCGGCTACGAGGTGATTCCGGTCAACCCGTACGCAGAGGAGATCCTGGGTCGACGAGCGTACGACTCGCTCGACGACGTCGACGAGGAGATCGACGTCGTCTGCGTGTTTCGTCCGAGCGACGAGGTTTCGGGCGTCGTCGACCAGGCCATCGACCGCGACGACGTACGCGTGATCTGGACGCAACTCGGCATCCGCGACCCGGAGGCGACCCGTCGGGCGGAATCGGCGGGACTGACCGTCGTCGAAGATCGATGTCTGAAGGTCGATCACCGTCGGCTGTACGGCTAGCCCTCCCACTCCTCGAACGAGCGGTAGATCCCCTTCGAGAGGTACCGCTCGCTCGAGTCCGGAAACACCGTCACGACGGCGTCGTGGGGAGCGTCGATCGCGCCGGCGGCGATTCCCTCGGCGACGCGTTTCGCGGCGACGCTGGCTGCGGCCGCACTCGAGGCGACCAGGTGACCTTCCTCGCTGGCGAGACGACGGAGCTCCTCGTGTGCCGCCCGGTCGGAAACGGCGTAGATCTCGTCGACGAGGTCGGGTTCGAACAGTTCGTTCGTGGCGGTGTCGTGGGTGCCGATCCCCTCGATCTTGTACGCGCCTTCCTCGCGCCTGTCGCCGAGGAACTCGCCGTACAGCGATCCCTCGGGTTCGACGGCGGCGACGTACGTCTCGGCGTCGCGCTCGAGTGCGTACCGTGCGATTCCCACGAGCGTCCCGGCGGTGCCACAGCCAGCGACGACCGCACCGACCTCACCGGCGAGCGCCTCGTAGATCTCCGGGGCGGTCGTCTCGTAGTGCGCTTCGGTGTTCAACGGGTTGGAAAACTGCTGGGGGACGACGGCGTCGTCGAGCTCGTCGGCGAGCTGGTGGGCGCGGTCGATCGCGCCGCCCATCCCGTCGTCGGTGGGCGTGTTGACGATCTCGGCCCCGAGGGCGGCCATCAGCTGCTGTTTCTCGACGCTGAACCGTTCGGGGACGACGAAGATCGCGTTCAACTCGAGCTGGCCCGCCGCGATCGCCAGCCCGATGCCGGTGTTGCCCGCCGTCGGCTCGATCACCGTCCCGCCGGGTGAGAGGTCGCCACGCTCTAGCATCCGTTCGAGCATGTACCGGCCGATCCGGTCTTTGACGCTCGCACCGGGGTTGAACGACTCGAGTTTCGCGTAGACGGGGACGGCCTCGGGGGCGTCGTGGACGCGGACCAGCGGCGTCTGCCCGATCGTCTCGAGCACCGACTCCAGTGGTCGGTCGTAGGAGGTCATCGTTCGGGAAAATGTCGCACCCGTTGTTAGCTCTTGTCGTGCGAGCGGTCACACTCGAGGCGAGCCGCGTTATTCGCCGGTCTCGGCCGTCGCGTCTGTCGTCTCCTCGCTCGCGTCGCCCTCGTTCGTCTCGGCGTCGGCGGTCTCGACGTCGGGCGCGTCTGCGTCGGGCGCTTCCGCCTCCTCGATCGCCGCTTCCGCGAGGATCTCCTCACCGTCGAGGCCCTGCTGTTCGGCGATGGCGACGAGCAGCGCGCGCTGTTCTCGGACCTGGTGTTCGAGTTTCGTCACCCTGTCGCTGGTCTCGTCGACTCCCTCCTCGAGGCCGACGATCCGTTCCTGGAGTGCCTGTACCTGCCTGTACATCTGTTCGGCGCGGTCGGAGAGGCTCTGAATCTTCTTGGCAGTGCTGCCGAGTCCCATACGTGACAGGTCGGCCTCCAGCTAGTTGGTCCTTTCTTTGCTGCAATTCGATGGTTCCGATCGTGCCGGTCGTCGGCTGGCCACGACGCGGGACGCGTCTGTCACTCGACGAGACCGTCGGTCTTAAGCGACCCCGCTTCGACGCCTCGAGTATGCGCCCCGAGCAGCGCCCGCCGACGGTCGGTATCGTCGCCGCCCTTTCGTACGTTCTCCTCGCGTTCGCACCGTACGTCTTGCTCCCCGAGACGGAGACGCCGGGGCTGGCTATCTACTACGACTACGGAATCGCCGGGCCGCCGTTTCTCACGCTGCTCGTGGTCGTCGCCGTCGTCCTGTTCGCGGCGGGACGCGAGCGACGAACCGAACCCGACTTCGTCGCTGGACTGGTCATCGTCCTCAGCGCGGTCCTCTCGTTGCTCGTGTTCGTCTGGGCGCTCGCCGTCCCGGAGTCGGTCGTCACGGGACTCGGCGAGGCGCTGTGGCTTGAGTACCACCGCTGGCTGCTCGTGCTGACGTCGCTGGCGACGCTCGCCTGTTCGGTGTGGTACGCGCGGGTGCTCTCGCTGTTCTGACGGCGGACTCCGTTCTCTCCTTCTGGTCCCGAACTCGCCGTTCGGTCGTCGTCGCCTGCTCGATCCCGACGTGGCGAATATCGAAATATTTATTACGAACTCCACACATAGCACTGTTTGCAATCGAGGTGATCAGCCATGGCCCTGCCCATGAGTCCATCCAGCACCTGGATGCAGAATCTCGAGTTCCCGTCCCGACTGTTCGAGACCGTCAGTAGCGACTACGAACTGTACGAGGAGGACGACGAGTTCGTCCTCACCATCGACATGCCCGGCTTCGAGGCGGACGAGATCGACCTCGCGTGGGACGACGGCGTCCTCAACGTCGCGGCCGAGCACGTCGACGAGCAGCGCGGGCAGAAGAAGACCTACCACCGTCGGTTCCGCTTCCCCCGGGACGTCGACGAGGACGCCATCGCCGCGACCTACACGAACGGCGTTCTCGAGGTGACCCTTCCGGTCGTCGAGGACACCGAGGTCCGCGGCAAGTCCATCCCCGTCGAGAGTTGAGCCGCGGCTAGCGGTAGTCGGGTATCCCACGTCACATTCTTTGTGTAGTCCTCTACCGGACAACACGGTTCAGCCGTCGATCGCACTCGAGACGCTGTCGTCGCTGCCGACAGCCGTCGAGGCGCGATCGAGTATGCACTGACGGTTTTCCGGTAGTATACTGCCGGACGTAAGTCGTGAAAGATTCTCGCCGTCCCGGGGTGGCGAGAATCTTCACACAGTTACGTCCGATAGTATATCAGTTCGACCATCCACTCGTAGCGTTCCCGTGGAGGATTCTACGACCGCCCGTCGTCTCGAGCGTCGCCCGCCGGCGTTCGGGGAGACTCCATCGCGCCAGGTCGGATCCCGACGAGTCCGACCGGCACCTGCGGGTGCGGTCCGTCTCGTTCTCTCGCGTACAGTTCGAACGTGGTCTTGAACGCGCCGAGGATCATCGGACCGAAAAAAAGCCCCATGACGCCGAAGAGTGCGACGCCGCCGAAGATGCCGACGACGACGGCGGCCGCGCTGAGATCGACGCTCCGTCCGACGGTGATCGGCCGGAGGAAGTTGTCTGCGAGACTCACGACGACGGCCCCGTAGGCGAACAGGAACGCCCCCGCGAACGGCTGGCCGACGACGACCAGATAGACCGCGATCGGTGCCCAGACGACGAACGCGCCGATCAGCGGGAGTAACGCGAGGACGAACGTGAGGATGCCGAAGAACGCGAGCCCCGGGATGCCGACGACCGCCAGCCCGATCGTCGTGAGGATCGCCTGGACGGCCGCGACGAACACGCTCGCGACGATCGACGCCCACATCAACCGATCGATGCGCGTGACGAGTTCGTCCTGGAGGTCGTCGCGCAGCGGAAGGACGGACGTACTCCAGGCCACGAGCCGGTCGCCGTCCCGGAGAAGCGAGTAGAGGACGAAAAGCAGGACGGTCACGCCGATCAGGAACCCCGGAAGTCCGCCGACGATCCCGAGGGCGTCGGCAGCGAGGCCACGAGCGCCGGCGCCGATCGGCTCCTGGAACGTTCCGTACAGCGTCTGGAGGTCGACCTCGAGGCCGTGTGCCGCTAGCTGGCTCTCGAGCGATTCGACGTCGAAATCACCAGCGCTGATCGCCGCCGCGAGCGTGATCGCCTGGTCGATCGCGACGGAGACGAGGACGCCGACCGGAAACAGGATCGCGACCGTCGCGACCACGAGGCCGACGACGGCGGCGACGGTTCGACCGAGGCGGGGTTCGAGTCGTCGCTGGAGAGGCGCGAGGACGTACGCGAGGACGATCGCAGCGAGGACGTACGACAGGTACGGTAACACGAGCAGCAACGAGAGGACGCCGACGGTGGCGACGAGCAGTACCAGCACTCGCCGATCGGTGAGGTCGCGTCCGGGCACGGTGTGCGTCGTCATCGGCGTCGAATACGTCGGCGACGGACATGATTCTGGGTGCCCAACGAAATGCCACACGCCGGTTCTCGGCCGGTCGCACACGCCGGGGGCGTTCGCGGCGATCTCGAGCAGTTCGACACCGTGGTTCCGAAGACGAAAGGCCCTTAAGAGGTCACGACCTACGTGGAACTGGACTAGGTCGGGCAGTTAGGCCCTGCTCACAACCCGCAGTATGGCCTTTAGCGGGGGCCGAATCCCGCGGGCGTCCGGTCAGACCGGCCGGGGCCCCGGGAGCCAACGTGGAAGCCTCGTCCGTCGGGGACAGCGGGCTCCGGTGACCGTCCGCAGGGACGACTCATCGGGGCTAATCGGCGACAGCCCATCAGGCGCGGAAGCGAGCAGTGGACCGCCGGACACCTGTCGCTCGACGGGTCGCGGGGTGGAGGAGGCAACCGGGATTCCCCCGGTCGGAACGCCGGGCAATCGTGGGCGTCCGCATTCATACGTTATTCTACGGGTACGAGCGACGGCGCTGTCGTCTCGCTCATACTGCCGGACGTAAGTCGTGAAAGATTCTCGCCGTCCCGGGGTGGCGAGAATCTTCACACAGTTACGTCCGATAGTATCAGCCGCCGATCTTGCTCTCCTCGTGGGTGTTCCAAAAGCGAGGCCGAGCACCGCGAACAGCGCGGCACCCGTGTTATTCTGCCGGTTCGACGACGCTCTGACTGCTCTCGCTCTCGAGCGAGAGCCCGCCCTCGAGCGTCCGGACGGGGTAGGGGATGTCGATGCCTTCCTCGTCGAACCGCTCTTTGACCGCCGTGACGTACTCGCCGCGGATCCGCACGAAGTCGGCTCTCGAGGGATCGGCGATCCAGATGCGAGACTGGAGGCCGACGGAGGAGTCTCCCAGTTCGGTCAGACGGACGGACGGGGCGGGATCGTCGAGGATCTCCCGGTGATTCCGTGCTTCCTCGACGACGATGTCGCTCGCCTGCTCGATGTCGTCGCCGTAGCCGATACCGAAGACGAACTTCAGACGGAGTTTGTCCGCCTCGACGGGGTTTTTGATCACGCCGCTGGTGAGCGCAGAGTTCGGCACGGTCAACAGTTCGTTGTCGAACGTTCGCACGCGAGTGACGCGGAGGCTGATGTCCTCGACGACGCCCGAGTACGTGCCGTCGTCCCACTCGATCCAGTCGCCGATCCGGAACGGTTTGTCCGTGTAGATGAAGACGCCGGCGACGAAGTTCGCGATGACGTTTTGCATCGCCAGCCCGACGGCGAACGCACCGGCGGCGGCGATCCCGGCCATCGAGACGAGGAAGTCACCGTAGTCGGCGACGCCGAACGCGACCGCGACCGCGACGAAGAGGACGCCGATCCTCGCCACGAGCACGAGCGGCTTCCTGGCGTGGTCGTCGAGGTCTCGCCGATCGAACGTCCGTTCGAGAAACGGCAGGAACACCGCTCGCCCGAGAGCGTAGACGACGACGAATCCGAGCACGAAGAAGATCACTCCCTCGAGTGTCCCTGCGAGCGTCGCGCCGAGGCCCGCCTCGTCGAGCGCGCTGCCGATCGGGCCGAGATTCGCCTCGACGCCGGTCTCCTGTAACGGGAATCCGGTCATCTGTACAGCACGGCGGTGTGTCCACGCACGTCGACGAGGTCGGCGTTCACCCGATCGGCGAGGTCCGCAGCCTTCTCGTCTGTCGAACTCCCGGCTCTCGCCGCCCGGAGGAACTTCACCTTCACGAGGTCGTTCGTCGAGAGCTGATCGTCGAGTTCGTCGACGACCGACTCGAGGCCGCTCTTGCCGATCCAGACCGTCACGTCGAGATCGTGGGCACGCCGCTTCAGTTCCTGATCGTCCATGGAACGAGGTAGTTGCGCGAACGGTTTGAATGTTCGCGAATCAGAAGAGAGCCGTTTCTGGCGGAGTTCACTGCTCCTCGTAGGGATACCGAGCCTGGTGCCCGCAATCGCAGGTGACGACGACGTGTCCGTCCTGGAGTCTGACGCGGGCGTTCTTCCCGGGGACGAGGTAGGCGTCGCATGCGTCGCAGGTGAACCGCTTGAACGTCCGCGGGAGCGAGAGGCGATTTCGCTCCGCGATCCGACGGGCGAGTCGGACGTAGTGGCGCGCCCGCTCGTGTTCACACTCCGACGCGGCTGCTCGAGCGAGGTCGTGTAGTCTGTCGATTCGCTCTTCGGCGACGCCCATACTCGAGTGTTCGTCGTCGTCCCTATCCGCCTTGCGTTCCGCGACGTGCCGATCCGGACGGCTGTCACGTCCACCGTCGACCTGGTTCGACCGCGTTTCGCGGAGCTTACCTGTGACGGGAGTAGACCGGGAGATTCCCGCGTCCGACGTAGGCGACGTCTTCGGGTGGAGCCGGACACCCACGTCGGAACACGTTCTTCATCCCTGCCATTTGACAGTCATTCTACACCATGATTAAGTCCGCAATACTGTTATATCCCAATGAGAACTACATTGGCATACGTAATGAATTGGGAACCGCCAGATTCGAACGGTGGTGTCAGCCGACGGTCCCTGCTTGCGGCGACGGCAGCCGGCGTCACGGTTTCGACGAGCGGCTGCATGGACCTGGTGCAAGGCACCATCGGTCAAGACAACAGCGGTCAGCTGTCGCTCTCCATCACGACGGTCCCCGCCGACGGCGACCGCGAGGGCGTGCAACTCGCTCGAGCGCTCGCTGAAAACCTCGAGGCGGTCGGCATCGACGTCTCCTTCGACATGCGCTCTCCACTGGAGTTTCACCGAGCGATCCTCCTCGACCACGACTTCGACCTCTACGTCGGCCGCCACCCGGGCGGTATCGACCCGGACTTCCTGTACGACGCCCTCCACTCGGCGTACGCGACCGAGTCCGGCTGGCAGAACCCCTTCGGGTTCGCACGGATCGGGTTCGACGAACTCCTCGAGAGACAGCGATCGACCGACGGCGACGAGCGGCGGGAGGCCGTCGCGGAGCTGCTCAGACAGCTAACCAGAGAGTATCCGTACCCGTTCGTCCCGATCTGTTTCCCCGACGAGTTCCGTACCGTCCGACCGGATCGCTTCGAGGGGTGGGACGCTCGTCACCTCGGGACTCGGCTCGGCTACCTCGGCCTCGAACCACGGGACGACGCCACCGAGCTGACCGTGGCCGGGACCGACTCGCGACCGTCGCGGAACCTCAATCCGCTGGCAGCGGCCTACCGCGGGCGAGGGACGATCGTCGACTTGCTGTACGATTCGCTCGTGACGCCCGCCTACGGCGACGACGGTGGCGAGTACCGCCTCTGGCTCGCGGAGGACCTCGACTGGGACGACGCCTCGGTGACGGTGACGCTCCGCGAGGACTGTCGATTCCACAACGGCGACGCCTTAACCGCAAAGGACGTCGCGTTCACCTACCAGTTCCTCGCCGACACTGCACTCGGCCGTGCCGACGTGCCGTCCCCGTCGCCGCGCTACCGCGGTCGTGCGGCCGCGGTGACGAACGTCGAGAGACACGACGAGCGAACGCTCACGCTCACCACGAAGGCCGGGCGAGCAGCCAGCGAACGGGCGCTCACCGTCCCCATCCTGCCGAGAGACGTCTGGTGGAGCCAGGTCGAAGACGCGACCGACCAAAACCAGTCCATCTCGCAGGGAACGTGGGACGTCGTCACCGGGGACGTGCCAGCGATCGGCAGCGGCCCCTTCGAGCTAGAGGACCGGTCCGAGGGCGAGACGGTGACGCTTACGCGGTTCGAAGACCACTTTACCCTCCGCGAGGACGACCTCCCCGGGCCGACCGTCGATCGATTACGTCTCACGATCGATCCGGGAAGTCTGGCGGCGATCGAGACGGTCCAGAGCGGGTCGGCGGACGCGACGATGTCGAGTCTCGAGACCCACGCCCTCGACCAGGCGAGAGAGTACGAGAACGTCGAGTTGCTCGAGTCGCCCTCGCGGTCGTTCTACCACGTCGGGTTCAACGTCAGACACGCCCCGTTCAGCAACCCCCACTTCCGGCGCATCGTCGCGCGGCTGCTCGACAAGGCGCGGCTCGTCGAGGACGTGTTCGACGGAAACGCCACGCCGACCGCAGTGCCGGTGACCGACGAGTGGGTCCCGGACGACCTGGCGTGGAACGGCGAGGATCCGGTGGCACCCTTCCTCGGTTCGGACGGCGAACTCGACGTGGAGGCGGCCCGAACGAAGTTCGAGTCCGCCGGGTACCAGTACGACAGCGGGGGGAATCTGCTGGCGAGGTACTGATGCTCGCACAGCTTCTGGCGCAGGTGGCTGCCGTCGTTGGCGTCCTGCTGGCGATCTCGATCGGCGTGTTCGTCGGGCAATCTCGACTGTCCACGACGAGAGTCGAGTGGCGATCACGCGTTCGCGACGCCGCACCGATCGCCGTCGTCCTGGTCCTCGTCTTGCTGTTCAACCGGACCGCCCGGGAGACGTTGCCGTCGCTCTCCTGGTCGATCGGCTGGAACCTGACGTCGACGTTCTACGAGATCGAGGGCCAGACCGTCCTCCTGTTTCAGGAGTACGCGACGCCGGAGTTGACGGCGTACTTCTCGTACGTCTACGTCTACGGCTACGTCTTCGTGTTGATCTTCCCGGTCGTCGCCTACTTCGCGCTGTCGGACACCAGACCGCTCCGGGAGCTACTGACGGCGTACACGCTCAACTACACGCTGGGACTGCTCTGTTACGTCCTCGTCATCGCCTACGGGCCGCGAAACTGGATCCCGGACCTCGTCGAGACGACGATGCTGTACAACCAGTACCCGCAGTATCAGGAACTCACCGGAGAGGTCAACCACAACACCAACGTCTTCCCGTCGTTGCACACGTCGCTTTCGGCCACGGTCGCGATGTTCGCCTACCGGACCCGCGACGTCTACCCGAAGTGGGTCCCCGTCGCCACCCTCCTCGCGGCCAGCGTCGCGGTCTCGACGATGTACCTCGCGATCCACTGGGCGATCGACGTCACGGCCGGTCTCTGTCTCGGCGCGATCAGCGTCGTTCTCTCGAGACGGCTCGTCGGGCGCTGGTCGCTCTCGGAGGAGTTCGACGACTGGTGGCCCTCACTGCGTCGCGAGTGAGACGATCGGCCAGCACGGTTCGTCGTCCGACCTGGAGAAATCCTAGAGAGTCAACAGGTCGGAGCGATTGCGCAATACTGTTATACGTCAGTACCGAAGTGGCGGGAACGATAGATGGACCGGGAATCGACTCTCGAGAACGGTGGTGTCAGCAGGCGTACGCTCCTGGCGGGAGCGGCAACCGGGCTGACGGTCGCGACGAGCGGTTGCGTTCGCCAGGTTCGCAGCGTCGTCAACCGCGACACCGTCGACCACCTCTCCGTGTCGATCGCGACTGTCCCCGCGGACGGCGACAGAGAGTCGGTCCAGATCGCGAATCTGCTGGCAGATAACCTCGAGACGGTCGGTATCGACGCCAGCGTCAACCTGCTGGCCGAAGAGGAGTTCCTCCGGGCGATCCTCGTCAACCACGACTTCGACCTCTACGTCGGGCGACACCCTGGTGGCACCGATCCGGACTTCCTCTACGAGACGCTTCACTCGGTGTACGCCGACGAACCGGGCTGGCAGAACCCCTTCGGATTTACGAGCATGACGTTCGACGACCTCCTCGAACGCCAGCGCGTCCTGGAGGGCGACCGGCGCCGGGATGTGATCGAGCGGATCGCCGACTCCGTGGCAGCCGAACAGCCGTTCGTCCCGGTCTGCGTGCCAGACGAGAACCGACTCGTCCGCGAGGACCGGTTCGACGACTGGGACGACCACCTCGCGACTCGCCTGGGCTATCTCGGCCTCGAACCGCTCGACGGGGACGGGGAGCTACGTGGCATCATCACCGACGTCCGCCCGACACAGAATCTCAACCCGCTTTCGGTCGAGTACCGAAATCGGGGGACGATCGTCAACTTCGTCTACGACTCGCTCGGAACCGTCGCCGGCGACGAGGTCCGGCCGTGGCTCGCGTCGTCCTGGGAGTGGAACGGGTCGGCGGCGACCGTCACGATCCGAGACGACGTCCAGTGGCACGACGGCGAGCCGCTGACGGCGGCCGACGTCAGGTTCACCTACCGGCTGCTCGAGGACACGTCGCTGGGAGACAGCGACGTTCCGGCGCCGTCGCCCCGGTATCGCGGACAGTCGTCGATCGTCGACTCGAACGCGATCGAGGTACACGACGAACGGACGCTCACGATCCCGATGACGGGTAGCCAGAACGTACGCGAGCGGGCGTTTACCGTCCCGATCCTCCCGAAACACGTCTGGACGGAGCGGACCGGCGGCGCCACCGTCCCCGGTCTCCCCGTCGAACAGGCCACGACGACCGCCGTCGTCGCGGAGAACGTCCCGCCGATCGGGAGCGGTCCGTTCCAGTTCGTGGACCGAACCGGTCGCGAGTCCATCCTGCTCGAACGCTTCGACGAGCACTTCTCGCGGGCCGACGACGAACTGCCGGAAGCGACCGTCGAGAGGTTTCGGGTGGCCGTCCACCCCGGAAGCCCGTCCGCGATCGAAGCGATCGAGAGCGGGAGCGCCGACGTGACGATCTCGACGCTCGAGGCGTACTCGGTCGACGAAGTGACCGAGTCCGAGTCGGTCCGACTGCTCGAGTCGTCCTCGCAGATGTTCTACCACGTCGGGTTCAACGTCCGGAACGCACCGTTTAGCAACCCGTACTTCCGTCGCGTCGTCGCGCGATTGCTCGACAAAGAGCGGATCGTCGACGAACTGTTCGGCGGTCACGCAAGCCCCGTCGCGACGCCGCTCGCCGGCGAGTGGGTGCCCGACGACCTCGAGTGGGACGGCGACGATCCGTCGGTGCCGTTTTTCGGCGCGGACGGACAACTCGACGAGTCGGCGGCGCGAACCGCGTTCGAAGAGGCCGGGTTCAGATACGACGACGACGGAAAACTCCTCGCGAGGTACTGATGCTCGTTCGCGTCCTCCTCCAGTTGACCGTCGTCGTCGCGGTCATGACCGCCGTTTCGACGGCGGCCGTGGTCGGCCGCGACCGACTCTCGAAGACGCGCCGAGAGTACCGGGACCGCCTGAAGTCGGCGGCCCCGATCACTGGCATCCTCGCGATCAGCCTGCTTTTCAACAGCGTCGCCCGCGAGATCGTCCCGGACCTCTCCTGGATGATCGGCTGGGAGGTGACGGAGGCGTTCTACAACATCGAGGGCGGGTTCGTCCTCTGGGTGCAGTCGTACGCGACGCCGGTGGCGACGACGTACTTCTCGTTCGTCTACATCTACGGCTACGTGTTCTTGCTCGTCTTCCCGGTCGTCGCCTACTTCGCGCTGTCGGACACCAGACCGCTCCGGGAACTGCTGACGGCGTACACGCTCAACTACACGCTGGGACTGCTCTGTTACGTCCTCGTCATCGCCTACGGGCCGCGGAACATGATTCCGGAACTCGCCGAGGCGTTACTCTACGATACGTATCCGCAGTACCAGCACCTCACCCGACAGGTCAACCGCAACACCAACGTCTTCCCGTCGTTGCACACGTCGCTTTCGGCCACGGTCGCGATGTTCGCCTACCGGACCCGCGACGTCTACCCGAAGTGGATGCTCGCCGCCATCTTCCTCGCGGTCAGCGTCGCAGTCTCGACGATGTACCTCGCGATCCACTGGACGATCGACGTCCTCGCTGGCCTCGTCCTGGCGTACGTGAGCATCACGCTCGCGGAACGGTTCGTCGGTCGCTGGTCGGCGTCGGACCTGATCGAGGAGTGGCCGCTGGTGAAGCGATTCGCAGAACGGTGGGAGTCGCTTCGACGATAACGTGCCGACGCGTTCGGTCGGTCGAACCGCGCCGAGAATACGAGCGACCTAGTCCTCGAGTGCGTCCGCGATGCGCTGGAGCTGGCGGGTCGCGTCTCGAACCTCGTCGCGAAGCTGTCGGACCTCTCGAGCGAGTTCTTCGTTACCGGCTTCCTGTCCGCGAGCGCCGCCGGGGCCGCCGGGGCCGCCGCCCATCATGCCGCCCATCATCTGTGCGAAGGGATTCCCGCCCATTCCGCCGGGGCCGCCGCCACCGAACGGGTCGTCGGGACGTTCCTCGTCGCCCTCTTCGGCGCGCTTTTCTCGGATCTCCTCGACTCGCTCGCGGAAGGACTTCTCCTCACCGCCCTCGTCGTTTTCCTGTTCCGTGGCGTCGGTGTCGTTGTCGTCAGCCATGTCTGCGGGTTCTGTGCCAGTCCGGAAAAGGATTGTCATGTGGTCAGTCGACCGGACACCGGTCACCGGTCACCGGTCACTGGTCACTCCCCGAACGACCCGAGCGACGACTGTACGCGTGGGGCAGCGCCGTCGGTCTCGAGTTCGTAGCCGACGAGATCGCGCATGTCGACCGCGTAGTTCGTCCCGCCGCGCTCGAGGACGAGGAGTCTCCCTTTCACGCCGACGACCGTTCCCGCGGCGATCGTCTCGTGGACGGGCCTGTTCGCGAGGTCGAGCCCGTACTCGAAGGCGTAGCGGTCGGTCGCGTCGTACTCCGCCGCGAGTGCGTCCCAGGCGTCGTCGTCGACGGTCGCCGCGAGCGAGTCGATCTTCGTCGGCGTGCGAACGCGGTCGGTGATGCGGCGGGCGATCTCGGCCTCGAGTTCGCGGGCGATCCGTCCGTTCGAGACGGTGTGGACGTGCGCGCCGCGGTCGGCCCCCTGTTCGCGGAGCCTGGTCTCGAGTCGCCAGCTCCGGGTGACGCCCACCTTGAACGTGTCGGGGGCGAAGGCGGCGAGATAGACGACGTGCTCGTCGTAACAGTCCATCTCGTCTTTCAGGCAGGTGCCCGTACAGCGCGCACAGACCCACGTGCGCGTGTGATATTCGCAGTATGGCGCGTCGCGGCGGTCGCACGCGCGATGGTTCTCCCCGTCGATCACCCCGGCGCAGTGGCGGGTTCCGAGCCCGTAGGCGAGTTCGTCACCGGCCTCGAGCGGTCGGCGGCGAATCTCGTCGCCGTCGCTCAGCAGTAGCGCCGAGCCGGTTCCGCTCGGTTCGTAGCCGACGACCTGCACGCCCTCCCGTAGGGTCGGTCTTCCCATAGTCGTGACGATCGGGTGAATCGACAGCCGTCACGCGACAACACAACTCTTAATTACTACTGGTGGTGACTACCGATTGCATCCGGAAGCGGTCCGCTCGCTGACGCGTGGATGAGCTCCCTCCTTCGGAGAGCGACCCGAATCCGGGTCCGATCGGTTCTCTCGGCCAACAGTATCATACTATCGGACGTAACTGTGTGAAGATTCTCGCCACCCCGGGACGGCGAGAATCTTTCACGACTTACGTCCGGCAGTATCACTTCCGCCTCGAGTGTCGGGTCGACACCGAACGTGGCCGCCCGCCCTCTGCTGGTCACGGCGCTCCGTCCTGCCCGTTCTGGAGGAACGTTTATTCGTTTCAGCAACTTGGCTCCAAACGAGAGTATGGACTATCGGAACGGGAGGGACCAGGATACGTCGTCCGTCGGTCCACCCCAGTGCCCTCCGTCGGCGTTCGTCGAGCAGGCGAACGTCACCGACGAGGGCATCTACGAGGCGTTCGAGGAGAACTGGCCGGCCTGCTGGGAGCGTGCAGCAGCGCTTCTCGAGTGGGACGAGGCATACGACGACGTCCTCGACGAGGAGGACGCGCCGTTTTACGAGTGGTTCACCGGCGGGGAGCTCAACGCCTCGTACAACTGTCTGGACCGACACCTCGAGGCGGGTCGGAAGAACCACGCCGCGATCATCTGGGAGGGGAAACGCGGCGAGTCACAGACGTACACCTACCGCGAACTGTTCGTCAAGGTAAACGAGTTCGCGGCGGCACTGCGGGACCTCGGCGTCGAGGAAGACGACGTGGTGACGATCTATCTCCCGATGATCCCCGAGTTGCCGATCGCGATGCTCGCGTGTGCCCGCATCGGCGCGCCACACAGCGTCGTCTTCGCCGGCCTCTCTGCGGACGCGCTTGCGACGCGGATGGACGCCGCCGACAGCGAGTACCTCGTCACCTGCGACGGCTACTACCGCCGTGGAGACGCGTTCAACCAGTTGAGCAAGGCCGACAACGCCTTGCTCTCGCTCGAGCAGGACGTCTCGACCGTCGTCGTCGACCGGCTGGGCGAGGACATGCCACACGTCCTCGGCGACCGACAGTACGACTATCACGACCTCGTCGCCGAGCACGCCGGCGAGACCGTCGATCCCGTCTCTCGCGACTCGGAGGACATGCTGTTTCTGATGTACACCTCGGGGACGACCGGCGAGCCGAAAGGCGTCGTCCACACGACGGGTGGGTACCTCTCCTATGCCGCCTGGACGACGCACGCGGTCCTCGACGTGGACCCGAACGACACCCACTGGTGTTCGGCTGACATCGGCTGGATCACGGGCCACACCTACATCGTCTACGGACCGCTCGCGCTCGGGACGACCACGGTCATGTACGAGGGGACGCCCGACTACCCCGACCGTGACCGCCTCTGGGAGATCGTCGACCGGAACGCCGTCGACGTCTTCTACACGGCACCGACCGCTGTCCAGGCGTTCATGAAGTGGGGCGAGCAGTATCCCAACCAGCACGACCTCTCGTCGCTGCGCCTGCTCGGGACCGTCGGCGAGCCGATCAGTCCGCGTCCGTGGCGGTGGTACTACGAACACATCGGCGGCGAACAGTGTCCGATCGTCGACACCTGGTGGCAGACCGAGACCGGTGGCATAACCGTCACGACGCTACCCGGGATCAAGTCGATGAAACCGGGTGCCGCTGGCCCGCCGCTGCCCGGCATCGACGCCCGGGTCGTCGACGACGACGGCGAGTCGGTCGATCCCGGAGAGTCGGGCTATCTCACGCTCCACCGGCCGTGGCCGGGAATGGCACGAACGCTGTACGACGGCGACGAGCAGTTCGTCGAGGAGTACTGGCGGCAGTTCTCGACGCCCGACGACGACGAGTGGGTCTACTTCAGCGGCGACGCGGCCCGCATCGACGACGACGGCTACATCACCATCCTCGGTCGGGTCGACGACGTCATCAACGTCGCCGGCCACAGGCTGAGCACGATGGAGATCGAGTCGGCGATTCTCGGCGTCTCCGGCGTCGCCGAAGCCGCCGTCGTCGGTGGAAACGGCGGCTCGAGCGGAACCGACGTCTACGCCTACGTCAGCACGGAAAACGGGGCCGAACCCGGCCCGTCGCTCGCCGCCACCGTCACCTCGAGTATCGAGTCGGCGATCGGGCCGATCGCCCGCCCCGAGGAGGTCGTCTTCACGTCCGAGCTGCCCAAGACCCGTTCGGGCAAGATCATGCGCCGACTCCTCGAGGACATCGCCAGCGACGAGGAACTGGGGGATACGAGCGCGTTGCGAAACCCGGAGATCGTCGGCGAGATCCAGGCTGCGACTCGCGAGGAGTGAACCGGCGGCGATCGCTCGGCCGGTTTCGCGATTCTAGCAAATCCGAAACGCAGTGACGGAGGGAACTGCGCTCTGACGCTCGAACGTGGACACGCCGATCGAATCGTAAGACATACCTGTTTTCGCCACGTCGGGAACTGCGAAGCATGAGTGTCGATGTCGAGGAGGCGCAACCCGACGTCCTCTCACCCGACCAGTACGACGCGCTCCTCGATGCGGCGGCGACGTACCGGGAAGTCCTCGTCGTTCGACTCGCAGGTGAGGTCGGTCTCCGCCCGGCGGAACTGGCTCGCCTCCGTCCCGGTGACGTAACGCGCGTGCAGGTCGACCCGCTGCGGTATCTCCTCGCCGTTCCACCGGCCGACGGTGACGACGACGAGCGGACCGCGTACCTGCCGACCGACGTCGAGCGGGAACTGCGGCGGTACGTCCGGAGCAACGGAATCGGCGACGACGAGCGGATCTTCGACGTCACGCCGCGGCGACTCCAGATGCTCGTCTCCGAGGTCGGTGATCGGGCCGCAGAACTGCGAAACGACTCGCGGCTCGCCGCCGTCTCGACGAGCGATCTGCGACGGTTTTTCGCCTACTCCTCGCTGGTCGAACACGAGGTCAACCCCCGCGTCGTGAAAGCCGTCGGCGGCTGGCGGAGCTTCGAGGGACTCGAGCCGTACCTCCCGGAACCGACCGACGAGACGATCGTCGATTCGTTCGAGACGGTCGAGGACGCCGCCAACAGCCCCGCGGAGTCGACCCCGACCGCCGACGACAGTGCCGTCCGTTCGCTGCTGGCCGCGGGCGATAGGTGTGCGCTGCTCCGACTCGACGAGGACGGCTACGTCGATCGCTGGAACCGAAACGCGGCGGCGCTGTTCGGGTACCGGGCCGGTGAAATCGTCGGCACCCACGTCTCTACGTTCTACACCGACGACGACGTCGACCGCGACCTTCCGGAGCGTACGCTGACCGCAGCGATCGACGGCTCCGGCGTCCAGGACGACGGCTGGCGCGTCCGGAAGGACGATTCGACGTTCTTCGCGACCGAAATCGTCTCCCCCGTCCGCGACGAGCGGGGCCGCCACTGTGGCTTTTCCGTGTTCGTCTGTGACGTCTCGGAGTTTCACGACCGCCTCGAGTCCGCACGCACCGACCGCGACGAGGCCCGGCAGGCGCTGTCGATCGCTCGCCTCCAGCGGGCGGTCACACAGGCGCTGTTCGAGGCGTCGACCCACGAGCAGATCGAGACGGACACCTGTGCAGTGATCGCC
Source organism: Natribaculum breve (assembly GCF_023008585.1). Classification (GTDB taxonomy): domain Archaea; phylum Halobacteriota; class Halobacteria; order Halobacteriales; family Natrialbaceae; genus Natribaculum; species Natribaculum breve. Next base: position 59,843 of record NZ_CP095390.1, read on the forward strand.
GACGCCGACGCCTACTCGTTCGCCTGGATCGATCGGCGAACGTTCTCCGGCCACCGCCTCGAGTGGCGTGCGACGAGCGGCATCGATCCCGACGACGTCGACCGGCTGGCGGCGACCCTCGACGACCCCGACGACTACGCGGACGACGATCCGTCGGTGGACCTCTCGATCGACCGCGACGTCGGTCTCGACCGGTCGACTGACGATCGGTTCGAGGGTGCCGTCGCAGCCGTCCCGCTCGTCTACGGCGACACGGTTTACGGAACGCTCCGGGTCGGCACGACCCGGACGGACGCCTTCGACGCCGACGAGCGCGAGTGGCTCGAGACGATCGGGCGACAGATCGGCTACGGCATCGCCGCCGTCAGGCGACGGAACCTCCTCCTGTCGGACACGCTGGTCGAACTCGAGTTCGCCTGCCACGACGACCGGTCGTTCTTCGTCGACGCCACAGAGCAGCTGGGCTGTCGGTTCGAACTCGACTCGCTCGTGCCGATCTCTGAGTCGACGCACCTCTACTACGTCCACCTCCAGGGTGCCTCGCCGGCCGAGGTCTTCGACCTGGCAGCGGACGATCCGGGGATCGAGGACTGTCGGCTGATCGAAACGTACGAAGACGGCTGTCGCGTCGAGTTCGTCGTCCACGGCTCCTCGCCGACGTTGACGCTGACGGAGTACGGCGTGACCGTCCTCGAGAACGTCGTCGACGACGGCGAGGCGACGATCGTCGCCGAGTGTGCCGCCGACGCCGACCTCCGGACGATCGTCGACGGACTCCGGTCGAAGTTCCCCGGCTCGGAACTGCTCGGCAAACGCGAGGTCGAACGCTCCGTCCAGACCGCTCGCGAGTTCCGCGAGGGACTCGAGGATCGACTGACGGACAAACAGGAGGCTGCGCTGAGAGCCGCGTACTTCGGTGGCTACTACGACTGGCCCCGGGAGAGTACGGCCGAAGAGATCGCCGACGCGATGGGCGTCTCGTCGCCGACGCTGCACAACCACTTGCGGAAAGCCCAGCACGAACTGCTCCGGACGTTCTTCGACGCGTCGTCCGTCGAGCACGGTGCGACCGACGTGTGAGGACCGTACTGGCGAGTCTGAGCCGTCCCGTGAGCGTCGGGACTTCCCTCACGTATTACCCAGATAATATATTATAGTTGATACTAATACCCAGATTCGACATGATCGTTGATACTAATCTTCTAGGGTAGCGCAGTCGGTTTGGTCACGCCGTTCCGAGAAACCCCGCGTGGCGTCTGCCCTCTGGACGGGAAATCACGTCGAGATGTGGTCGTGGCCCACCTGGAATAAATAACTACAGATTAGAATATAGAAAATATAATCCTATCTGGGTGGAAACGGGCGGCTATTTTGTACACCTAGATTCGGTGTTTACTATCATAATCCCACATGGAATGCATACCATGTCAGAGGAAGACGTGCGTGGTGATGGAGGACTCGAGGCGCGGCTCGAGGAACAAGAGACGTTCGAGCCACCGGAGTCGTTCGTCGAGCAGGCGAACGTGACGGACGAGTCGATCTACGAGGAGTTCGAGGAAGAGTGGCCACAGTGCTGGGAGCAGGCGGCCGACCTCCTCGAGTGGGACGAGCCGTACGACTCCGTCCTCGAGGACGAAGAGGCACCGTTCTACGAGTGGTTCACCGGCGGGAACCTCAACGCGTCGTACAACTGTCTGGATCGCCACGTCGAAGACGGAGCGAAAAATCGCGCGGCGATCAAGTGGGAAGGCGAACTGGGCGAGACCCGGACGTACACGTACGGCGACCTGCTGAACGAGGTCGAAGCGTTCGCGGCGACCCTTCGTGACCTCGGCGTCGAGGAAGACGACGTGGTGACGCTGTACATGCCGATGATCCCGGAGCTGCCGGTCGCGATGCTCGCGTGCGCTCGCATCGGCGCACCGCACTCTGCAGTGTTCGCCGGCTTCTCCGCGGACGCGTTAGCGACCCGGATGAACTCGGCCGACAGCGAGTACCTCGTCACCTGCGACGGCTACTACCGTCGCGGCGACGCCCTCGACCACCTCTCGAAGACCAACGAGGGACTCGAGGACGTCGAACACGAGGTTTCGGACGTCGTCGTGGTCGACCGCCTCGGCGACGACTTAGAGCACTCGCTTGCGGACAACCAGCACGATTACGACGAACTGATCGACGAGCACGCGGGCGCGTCGGTCGAGCCGGTCTCGCGAGACGCCGAGGACATGCTGTTCCTGATGTACACCTCGGGAACGACGGGACAGCCGAAGGGCGTGAAACACACGACGGGTGGGTACCTCTCCTACGCCGCCTGGACCTCACACGCCGTGTTGGACGTCGAGCCGGAGGACACCTACTGGTGTTCGGCGGACATCGGCTGGATCACGGGCCACTCCTACATCGTCTACGGGCCGCTCGCGCTCGGGACGACCACGGTCATGTACGAGGGGACGCCCGACTACCCCGACAAGGACCGCCTGTGGGAGATCGTCGAGAACCACCGCGTGGACATCTTCTACACGGCACCGACGGCGATCCGGGCGTTCATGAAGTGGGGCGCGGAGTACCCCGGGCGACACGACCTCTCGTCGCTGCGCCTGCTCGGGACCGTCGGCGAGCCGATCAACCCGCGGGCCTGGAAGTGGTACTACCAGCACATCGGGAACGAGGAGTGTCCGGTCGTCGACACCTGGTGGCAGACCGAAACCGGCGGAATGATGGTCACCACTCTTCCGGGTGTCAACACGATGAAACCCGGCTCGGCCGGGCCGCCGCTGCCCGGCGTCGACGCCCGGATCGTCGACGCCGCCGGCGAGGAGGTCGAGGCCGGCAACGCCGGCTACCTCACGGTCCAGAAGCCGTGGCCGGGGATGCTCCGGACGCTGTACGACAACGACGAGCGGTTCATCTCCGAGTACTGGCAGGAGTACTCCGACGAAGAGGCCGACGAGTGGGTCTACTTCCCCGAGGACGGCGCGAAGATCGACGACGACGGCTACATCACCGTCCTCGGCCGGGTCGACGACGTCATCAACGTCTCCGGCCACCGCCTCGGCACGATGGAGATCGAAAGCGCCATCGTGGGCGTCTCCGGCGTCGCCGAAGCCGCCGTCGTCGGCGGCGAACACGACATCAAAGGCGAGGCCGTCTACACCTACGTCATTCCCGAGGACGGCTACGAGGGCGGCGACGACCTCCGCGAACAGATCGTCGAGGCCGTCGAGGACGCCATCGGGCCGATCGCCCGCCCCGAGGAGGTCGTCTTCACGCCCGAGCTGCCCAAGACGCGCTCGGGCAAGATCATGCGCCGGCTGCTCGAGGACATCGCCAGCGGCAACGAACTCGGCAACACCTCGACGCTTCGCAACCCAGAGGTCGTCGACGACATCGCCGAACAGGTGCAAGGCGACTGATCACCATCCGATTTTCGAGAACGCAAGACGACGACAACACACGATTCGAACACATATGCCAGATAACAACACTCACGATTCGACTGACAAACGAGCCGAGACGGACGGCGGCGTGGCCGGACAGGCCGGCCAGGCCCACCGAAACACCGATTACCTCAGTTCGGAGGTGAACATCATAAATCCGAGCACGCCGTTCATGCGTGACCACCTGCGGGTGGTCTGGACGGGCTTTGTCATCTGGGTGCTCGCCGTCTTCGGACCAGTGACGCTGACGTACCTGGCGACCGACGCGATGACGACCCCGATGCCGGTGCTTGGCTTCCCGCTGCACTACTTCCTGGTCGCGTTCGGCGCACCGACCAGCGCGTTGATCCTCTCGTTCTGGTACTCGCGCAAGCGCGACGCGCTCGATGAGAAGTACGGCATCGACCACGCGACCGTCGAAGAGACCAGTCACGGCAGCGAGGCCGCCGCCACCGACGGAGGTGTCGACGAATGACCGGAGTCCCGGTCGTTCCGCTGCAGGAGAGCCTCCTTCCCGAGTCGCTCAACATCTCGTTCAAGCTGCTCCCGTCTATCCTCGTGCTGGGGATGCTGGGGCTGTTCCTCGCCATCGGGTTCGTCTTCCGCGTGGCCGACACCGAGAACATGTGGGTCGCCGGCCGCTCGATCGGGAACGTCGAGAACGGGATGGCCATCGGTGCGAACTGGATGTCGGCCGCATCCTATCTCGGGATGGCGGCCTCGATCGCACTGGCCGGCTTCTACGGGCTGGTGTTCGTCGTCGGCTGGACGACGGGCTACTTCATCCTGCTCATCTTCCTGGCGGCGCAACTGCGCCGGTTCGGGAAGTACACCGCACCGGACTTCGTCGGCGACCGCTTTAACTCCGACACCGCACGCGCCATCGCGGCCGTCACGACGTTCCTCATCGGCTTCGTCTACGCGATCGGCCAGGCGAAGGGCATGGCGCTCGTCGGTCTGTACGTCTTCGGGGACTACGGCGGTCTCATCCCCGGACTCGACGGCTACCAGGTGATGGTCGTCTTCATGATGGCGATCACCGTCGGCTACCTGACGCTGTCCGGCATGCTTGGCGCGACGAAGAACCAGGCCGTCCAGTACGTCATCCTCATTACAGCGTTCCTGGTGGGTCTGTTCGTCGTCGGCTGGACGAACGGCTACTCGACGGTGTTGCCGCAGATCGAGTACGGCATGCTGATCGACGACCTCGGTGGCGAGTTCTCCGAACCGTTCACCCACTCGAGTTACTACCTGTGGATCGCGACCACGTTCTCGCTGATCGTCGGCACCTGTGGGCTCCCGCACGTGCTGGTGCGGTTCTACACGGTCGAAAGCGAGCGGACGGCCCGCTGGTCGACCGTCTGGGGCCTGTTCTTCATCTGCCTCCTGTACTGGAGCGCACCGGCGTTCGCGGCGTTCGGGACCGACCTCTACAGCACGAACGTCCGCCCGACGTACGGTGATCCCGGCATGGCCAGTGCCGCAAGCGAGGTCATCGTCGTGCTGGCGGCCCAGCTGTCGAACCTGCCACAGTGGTTCGTCGGGTTCGTCGCGGCCGGCGGTATCGCCGCGGCCATCGCGACCGTCGCCGGACTGTTCATCGCGGGCTCGTCGGCGGTTAGCCACGACATCTACACGAACATCATCAACGAGGACGCGACCCAGCGCCAGCAGATCCTCGTCGGCCGCCTGGCCATCATCTTGCTCGGCGTGCTGACCACGCTGGCTGCCCTCAACCCCGCGTCGTCGATCGCCGCGCTCGTCAGCTACGCGTTCGCGCTGGCCGGGTCCGTGCTGTTCCCGATGTTCTTCATCGGGATGTGGTGGGAGAACGCCAACCGTCAGGGTGCTCTCGCCGGTATGACCACCGGGCTGGTCCTCTGGTCGATCCCGATGATCAACGAGATCGTCCCGACGTACGTGTCCTCGCTCGAGGCACCGCTGTCGGCGGGACTGGCACAGTGGATGCCGGCGATCGGGTCGGCGCTGATCACCCTGCCGATCGTCTTCGCGGTCACCATCGTCGTCTCGCTGCTGACCGACGAGCCGGACATGGAGACGAAACGGGTCGTGCGCCAGTGTCACAGTCCCGAGCCGATGGGCCAGCACAAGACTGCAGAAGACGTCGTTGCTGACGGTGGCAACGCTCCCGCAGACGATTAAATCATGTACGACAAAATACTCGTTCCGACCGATGGTAGCGATACGTCCGAGGCCGCCGTCGAGCACGCGATCGACCTCGCCGAGAAGTACGGGGCAGAGGTCCACGCCCTGTACGTGGTCGACACCGACTCGATGAGCCTCAGTCTCGGCGGCGAACAACTCGACCGCATCGAGCAGGGCCAGTTCGGCGAGATGGACGAGGTTCGCGAACGCGCCGAAAGCGCCACCGGCTACGTGGCCGATCGCGCAGCCGAGCACGGACTCGAGACGGTCGAACACATCTCGGCGGGCAGACCCCACTCGCAGATCGACAACTACGTCGAGAGTAACGGGATCGATCTCGTCGTGATGGGATCGCACGGCCGCTCGGGCGTCAGGCGAGCGCTGCTCGGCAGCGTCACCGAGCGAACGCTCCGGTCGACGCACGCTCCGATCCTCGTCGTCGACGTGGACAGAAGCGAGTAGCGGATCGCGGACTCGCGGACTGATGCTGGTTTTTTGGACGCCACACCGGGTACGAGTAGCGGCGGCGCTGTCGGAGAATACTCATACTGCCGGACGACGCGGCTCAGCCGTCGGTCGTCCTCGAGGCGTGAGGCGTCCTCGCCAGCGGTTCGGCCGTCGAGACGCGATGAGTCCGTACTGATACTACTGGACAACAGTCGGGACACACCCGATCGCGACTCGAGTGTGTCGCCACCGGCGACAGCGTCTCACGTGCGAGCAGTGTGTGACCCGTGTCGTCGAGCAGTATGCCTTGTTGTGCGGCCGTAGCAGCAATCGTGCTCCTCGTTTCCGCGAGAGCGACGTTCGTTCGAACCGCGAGCGTCGTCGGGACTACTGGTTCTGCTGGCGGAGCGCGAGTTCGAAATTCCAGACGAACCCGAAGTACGCGACGATTCCCGCGAGCATGAGCATGTAGTACACCCAGGTCGGCGTCCCGAGCAGGTAGTCGACGAGCTCGACCATCGTCACCCAGACGATCGCGAACGCGAGATCGGTCAGTATCCCCCACCGCTCCTCTCGTGCAGTCTGGAGCCACTCGCGAACGCCGGTCATCGAGCGCTCACCCGGCTGCTGGATGCTATCATTACGCGAGTGTTTCGCAGGGACCTCGAAAAAGCCTGTCGACGATCACCCGATCGGACCACCCGACGACGAAGAGCAAAACGAAATTCCCTAACCTCCCGCCGCAGTGGGTACCGTCATGCAGGAGTTTCCAGCGGTCGCAGTCCTCCGACTCGGTCACCGCCCCGGCCGGGACGAACGGATGACGACCCACGTCGGCCTCACGGCACGCGCACTCGGCGCGGATCGCGTGATCTTCCCGGACAACGCCGGGGGCTCGCTCGAGACCGTCGAGGACATCACCGACCGCTTCGGCGGTCCCTTCGAGGCGGAACTCACCGACTCCCCTCGCGGCGTCGTCCGAAACTGGGACGGGCGCGTCGTCCACCTGACGATGTACGGCGAGCGAGTGCAGGACGTCGAAGACGAGATCCGGGCCGTCCACCGGGACGAACCGCTTCTGGTCGTCGTCGGCGCGGAGAAGGTCCCGTTCGACGTCTACGAGGCGGCAGACTGGAACGTCGGCGTGACGAACCAGCCCCACTCCGAGGTCGCCGGCCTCGCCGTCTTCCTCGACCGGCTGTTCGAGGGGAGAGAACTCGAGCGCGAGTGGAACGACGCCGACCGGCGGGTAATTCCGAAGGCGACGGGCAAGCGCGTCGTCTCGGCCGACTCGAGCGACGACGACCCGGAGGCACAGTGACGGCTGTGTCGGTGGGTCTTCGACCGGGTGGGGCGTCGTTCTCGTCCGCTCGACCCGGCTACTGATCCGATTCGGTGCCGTCTCCGTTCACGCCGGTCGGTCGGTTGTCTCGCTCGTCTTCGTCGGGACCGAAGAGGCAGAGACAGACGTACGCCCACGCTCGACCCCGGCGTTTGCGAACTCGAGTCATGTATGCTCTGTGTGATGGATTTCTATCGCTCGGCGGTTCGGTCGATTCGTCCCGTCACTGTTTAGGTGGGCCTAAAACATAATATCGTTTTCGGTGGAACGGCGTTCCGAACGCCCGTCGTGTGCCGGCCGCCGGTCCGACGACCGAGATGGCTCAAAAGACTTAATGGCTGCATGGCGTTACGGATAGATAATGGCTTTTGAGGACCTGCTCGAGGATCCGGTAATACAGAAATACTTGCACGAGCTGGTCGGTCCCAAGGGGATGCCCGTCGCGGCGGCACCGCCGGACGGGGAAGTGACCGACGAGGAGCTCGCGGAGGAACTCGACCTCGAGCTCAACGACGTCCGGCGGGCGCTGTTTATCCTGTACGAGAACGATCTCGCGTCCTACCGACGGCTCCGAGACGAGGACTCGGGGTGGCTGACCTACCTCTGGACGTTCGAGTACGACAACATTCCCGAGAATCTAGAGGAGGAGATGTACCGCCTCCACGACGCCTTGGAGGACCGGCGGGAGTACGAACGCAACCACGAGTTCTACCTCTGTGAGATCTGCTCGATTCGCTTCGAGTTCGGCGAGGCGATGGACTTCGGCTTCGAGTGTCCGGAGTGTGGCTCGCCGCTCGAATCGATGGACAACGACCGACTCGTCCAGGCGATGGACGAGCGCCTCGAGGAACTCGAGGACGAACTCAACATCGACGCATAATGGTCGTACTCGCGACGAAACTGTACGTCGACGGAGACGCCCGTGATCGCGCGCTCGACTCGCTGCGCTCGCTCGTCGACAACGAGATCGGCGACCTCGAGGTCGAGTTCGAGGTCGGGGTTCGCCACGACGAGTTCCCGTCGGTGACGATCGAGGGCGAGGACGCGGTCGTCGCCCGCAACGTCCTCCGCGAGGAGTGGGGGGAGATCGTCCCCGACCTCGAGGAGGGCGAGACGTACGTCGGAACCCTCGAGTCCTGGGACGAGGACGGATTCGTCCTCGACGCGGGCCAGCCAGTTCGGATCCCCGCCGACGAACTCGGGCTCGGACCCGGCACCCCCGCCCAGATCCGCGAACGGTACGGGCTCGTCCAGCACCTGCCGATGCGCTTCGTCTACGCCGAAGGCGGCTCGCGGCTCGCGGACGAGGAACGCGACCGGCTGTACGACTGGACGCGCGGCAACGGCCGACTCAACGTCAACAGCGCCACGCGTGCCGAGGTCCGGGCGACGCTCAACCGTGCCGGCCACGCCCGCGACTACGTGACCGTCGAACGCCTCGGCTTGCTCGAGCAGAGCGTCGTCACGACGGAAGGGACGGATCCGCCGGGACTGCTCGCGAGCGTCGGCGAGTATCTCCCTGCGGAACTTCGGTGTGTCGTTCCCTAGTTATGAATCGACGTCTCGCATTCGCCGTCCTGGTCGTCGGGTTGCTCGTCACGATGGCGGGTTGCTCGGCGATCTTCGGTGGCATCTCGGACGAAGACCTCGACCGGGAACAGGACTACGACGACCTCCGGGATCGCGACGCCGACGTCGCCATCGAGATCGAGGACGTCGGGCTCGTAAGTGACGGCGAGTTCCGTGCCGTGTACGACCTGAACGACACCGAGGAACTGTCGCTCCACCGGTCGTCGTTCTACCGCGACCGGGCGCTCGACGTCCACAGCGTCCGGTACTGGTACCCGAACGGGACGGTGGTCACCGGCTCGGAACTGGACGTCGACCAGGGCCGGTCGAACACGAACGTGCGCGTTCCGGACGGGAACGGGACGGTCGCGTTCACCGGGAGCGCCGGGAGTCGGACGTTCCGCCTGCCAGCGTACGTCTCGGGATCGTACGAGGTGATCTTGCCCGAGGGATACCGAACGACGAACTTCCTGTTCGGTGACGTCAATCCGGGCGACTACGAACGGGAGGTCGTCGACGGCCAGGAACACCTGACGTGGGAGGAAAACGACCGGCCGATTTCGATCCGGTACTACCTCCCGCGTGACGTGACGCTGTTTGCGGGACTGGTCGTCCTCGTCGTGGCTCTCGGCGGTGTCGGCGTCGCCTACTACTACCGGCAGATGAAGCGCCTCCGGGAACGCCGCGAGGAGATGGGCGTCGACGTCGACGTCGACGACGACTCAGGCGGTGGCCCGCCGCCGGGCTTTCGGTGACCCGCCGGCAACCAGTTTCTCCCGACGGTATCACCCGTTGATCGCACGCTCGTCCAGCCAGAGCGTCGTCGTCCCGTCGACCTCGAGTCGCCCCCGGACGAACCGCTCGCTCGCTCGAGCGGGCAGTAGCGTCGAGCGGTCGACGGAGCGGACGCCACCGACGGCGTCGACGAGCCAGCCACTCGACGTTCCCGCGTCGTCGACGGGTTCGAACACGACGAGTTTTCGCTCGTCGCCCCCGGGCAGTGCCCGGGCGTGAGCACCGAAGACCCGCGGGAGGTCGACGACGCGAACCCGCGTTCCGTCGACGACGACGTCGCCCGCGTGCCACGGGTCGGCGTCCTCGAGCGCGTCGTTGACCGTGACGCCGAGAACGGTCGTGATACGTTCGACGGCGGTACAGTACTGCGTCTCTCGAACGTCGAACGTCAGCACCGGTTCCGGTTCGTCGGTCGAGTCGGGGCTCGGGACGGTCGTCATCGGTCGTACTGCATCCCGTCCGAAAGGTAAACCTGTCGCAGTCTCGCGTTTTCCCGCCGACGAAGCCGACAGAATCGTCGCGAAGGGGTCGTCCTGACAGGAGTCAACGTTTTAATGATGCGACGTAAGTTACGAGCACGAACATGTCTCCGGATCTCCCCGACAAACTCCTCGGTATCAGTCTCGACGAGCCAGACGAGCGCCGCGCGCAAGACGACGGCGACGACGAGGACCTCGAGCGGTTCGTCTTCTTCGAGCACGGCGAACACCGCCTCGCACTCGACGTCGACGACGTGGCAACGATCACCGACTCGCCGGCGGAACTGACGCGCGTCCCGCGATCGCCCAGTGCGGTCGAGGGCGTGATGGACCTGCGGGGGGAGATCACCGCCGTCGTCGACCTTCGGACGCACTTTCCGGTCGACGAGGAGCCGTCGGCCGACCGGCGACTCGTCGTCTTCGATCGACCGAACGACCAGCAATCGGCGGCGATCCGCGTCGACGACGTCCACGGCGTCGAGACCGTCCCGGCGAGCAACGTCTTAGACGAGGACGGCGTAGCGAGCAGGGACGTCTCGGGGCGGGCACTCGAGCACCCACTCGTCACCGCCATCGTCGCCACGGAACACCACCCCGACGTCGACGACGTCGTTTCGCGGGACGCACTGACCGACCCCGACGAGGCCGGATCGAGTGACGACGCGTCGGCAGTGCGAAGCCAGTTCGTCGGCGCCAGCGCCCAGGAGACCGTCGGCACCGAGTTCGACGCCGGCGACGGATCGAACCAGCTGACAGACGAGCGAGAAGACGACGAGGCAGACGTCGTCCTCGAGGAGACGCCGCTGCTCGACGTCGAACGGTTACTGCTGGCGTCCGGCCAGACGCAGTGATTTCTGCCCCGGTGTGGGGGTGACTCGAGTCGTGTCAAGTGGCGTTGACGACGTTTATCACGTCTGATAATCGAGAGACAGCATTTATGGTAGTTGTATTTCAATCAAACCTTGGTGTACAACTGAATGTCGACAGGGGTGCTCATCGTAGACGACTCTCATTTTATGCGGAACTTACTGCGCCAGATTTTAGAGCAGGATTACCGCATCGTCGGGGAGGCGTCCAACGGCGCTAAAGCAGTCAAACTGTACAAGGAGCGAAAGCCGGACATCGTCATGATGGACATCGTGATGCCGAAAGCAAACGGCATCAAGGCGACTGCGGCGATCAAGAAACTCGACCCCGACGCGAAGGTCATCATGTGTACGAGCGTCGGCCAACGAGAGAAGATGAAACTCGCAGTGAAAGCCGGCGCTGACGGGTACGTGACGAAGCCGTTCGAGGAAGAGAACGTCCGGAAGGCCCTGAAAGACGTCGTCGCGGCATGACGCGCGTACTGGTTGTCGACGACTCGCGATTCATGCGGACGGTAGTCGACAACGCGCTCTCTGCGGCGGGCTACGAGGTCCAGACGGCGTCCGACGGCGAGGAGGCGGTCGAGATGGTCCCCGAGTACGACCCGGACGTCGTGACGATGGACGTCGAGATGCCCGGGATGGACGGAATCGAAGCAGTCGAACGGATCATGTCGTCACATCCGACCCCGATCCTGATGCTCAGCGCCTACACGGAACGTGGCGCAGATCCCACGCTCGACGCACTCGAGCGTGGCGCTGCGGATTTCCTTCACAAACCCGACGGTTCGGGATCGCGAAACATCGTCCACCTCACCGACGAACTCGTCGAGAAAGTCGACGACCTCGCGACGACCGACGTCTCCTCGCTCGCGCTGGCGCGTGCCGCGACGGCCATCGACGCCGTCAGTTCCGGCCGCCTCCGGCGAGCGGTCCCGGCTGGCGGATCGACCAGCGAAGCCGAGGCGACGACCGACGTCGAGCCGTCGCTCGATCCCGACGGCGAATACGTCGACGACCCGACGGTCGTCGTCGGCGCGTCGACCGGTGGTCCGAAGATCGTCGAACGACTGCTGGCGACGCTCCCGGCCGAACTCGAGGCGAAACTCCTCGTGGTCCAGCACATGCCCGCGGAGTTCACCGGACGGCTCGCGAAGCGACTCGACGACGAAAGCGATTACGACGTCCGGGAGGCCGACGACGGCGACCGGATCGGCGCTGGCGAAGCCCTCGTCGCTCGCGGCGGTTACCACCTCGAGGTGACGAACAACGCCGCCGGACAACTCCGCGTTCGACTCGACGACGGCGAGCGACTCCACGGCGTCCGACCGGCGATCGACGTCACGATGCAGACGGCGGCCGAGCGCGTCTCGGACCCGCTCGTCGGGGTCGTCCTGACGGGGATGGGACGCGACGGCGCTGCCGGGATCGAGGCGATCAAAGACGCCGGTGGTCGGACGATCGCACAGGACGAGGCGACGAGTCCGGTCTTTGGCATCCCCTGTCAGGCGATCGAGACGGGCAGCGTCGACGAGGTCGCCCCTGCCGGCGCGATCGCCGAGCGAATCGTCGACGCCTGCAGAACGGACGGTGAGAACAATGAGTGACTACTGGACCGACTTCGTTCAGGAAAGTGAAGAACACATCACGGAGTTGAACAACTCGCTGCTGGCACTCGAGCGATCGCCCGACGACGAGGAGGCGATGGAGGCGATCTTCCGGACCGCACACACCCTGAAGGGGAACTGCGGGGCGATGGGATTGACCCGGGCGAGCGACCTCGCACACGCGATCGAGGACCTCCTCGACGCGGTTCGTGCGGGAGACGCCACCGTCACGCCGGAACTCATGGACACCGTCTTCGACGGCGTCGACGAACTGGAGGCGATGATCGACGAGGTCGCCGCCCACGGCGAGGTCCGAACCGATCCGGCGTCGACGATCGACGCCCTCCGGGACCAGATCGAAAGCGACGCGGCACACCTCTCTCCGCCGACCGACGACGAGATCGACGCCGTCCTCGAGGGGCTCGACGCGCCGACCGACGACGGTCACGAAGCGTACTTCGTCCGCCTCTCGATCGACGAAGACGGAGACGTGAACAACGGAATCCGCGTCGTCGACGCGCTGATCGACGCGTTCGACCTGATCGACACCGATCCGGGCCGCGAGACGATCGCGACCGGCGCGTACGGCGGCACGTTCGACGCCGTCTTCGGAACGCCGGTCGGCGAGAGTTCGATCGCCGCCGCACTCGAGCCGGTCGACGCCGTCACCGACTTCGAGATCGCCGTCGTGACCGACCGGTTCGAACCGGCGGCCACGACTGTCGACGACGAACTCGACGTCGACGACGACCTCTCTCCCGAGGAGGCAAACGAGATGTCCGTCGACGAACTGCTCGGCGAGTTCGACGAGTTCGACGACCTCGACGCGATGGTCGAAGAGGTCGGCGACGTCAGCGCGTTCGACGACATGGGCGAGGCCGGGTCGTTCGACGACCTGTTCGAGGACGAAGACGACCTCGAGCCCGAGTCGGCGGCTTCCGAGGCAGGCGACGAAGCCACCGAGGCGAGCGACGACGAGTCCGAAAGCGACGTGGACGACGCCGACGACGTCGACGACGCGAGTGCCGTCTTCGACGAACTCAAAGAGGAAGTCGAGATGGTCGGCTTCGACGAGTTACAGGACGAACTCGACGACCTCGAGTTCGACGAGTTCGACGAAGACGAGGTCGGGATGGACGAACTCCTCGGCGACGACGTGGACGTCGACGATCCCTCGTTCCTCGAGGTCGACGCGAGCGACGCGGAAGACTCCCTCGTCGAGTCCGAGCCGAACGACGACGCGACGGCGACAGACCCGACGGGAGACGCCGACCGGACGGAAAAGGTCACGACGACCGATCCGGTCGACGACCTCGAGTTCGGCGAGGACGGCCTCGAGGCGGATTCGGATGCCGATCCCGATCCAGAACCGATCGACGGCGTCACTGCCGACGCCGACGACCGACTCGAGGAGTCCACGGAGGTCGAGTTCGACGAGGACGCGGTCGAATCCGACGACGAGACGGTCGAGGGACGCGACGAAGACGTCGCGGCCGACGAGTCCACGGCAGACGAGGACGACCCCGTCGACGTCGAACCAGAAGACGGAGCGACGGACGATTTCGGCGGCGCGTTCGAACGCGAGCCGACGGACGCGTCGTTCACCGACTCGACCGACGAGACGGCGTTCACTGACTCGACCGACGAGACGGATCCGTTCGCGGACGCGACGCTCGAGGACGACGGGCTCGAGACGATCGAGGGCGGATTCGACGACGGCTTCGACGAGGAATTTGCCGGCTCGAGCGTCGACGCGTTCGACGATGGGATCGACGAGCCGACCGCTGGCGAGTTCGCCGAGTCGGCCGTTACCGATTCGGTCGGCGAGTTCGACGTTACGGGATCGGTCGACGACCACGCCGTATCGGACACCGGGTTCGCCTCGGCGGACGAAGCCGGAGAGACCGTCGGCGACGAGGAGTCGGGGCCCGCCTCGAGAGACGCTCGAGAGTCGCCGACCGCCGACGAGGAGTCGGGGCCCGCCTCGAGAGACGCTCGAGAGTCGCCGACCGCCGACGACAGCGGGCTGGTGATCCCCGACATCACCGTTCCCGACGTCGACGACCGGCCGGAGACCGACGAAACGACCGACCAGATCCAGTCTGTGCGAGTCGACGTCGACCAGATCGACTCCCTGCTCAACCTCGTCGAGGGGCTCGTCACGAGTCGTGTTCGTCTCCGACACGCGATCGAGTCGGGTGCGGACCTGATGACGATCGACAGGGAACTCGACGACTTAGACGACATCACGTCCGACCTGCAAGAGACGGTTATGGATATCCGTCTCGTGCCGCTTCAGACGGTCGTGAGTCGATTGCCGCGCGTCGTCCGTGACATCGCTCGAGAGCAGGACAAAGACGTCGCCCTCGAGATGTCGGGTGAAGACGTCGAACTCGACCGGAGCATCCTCGATCGGATCGGCGACCCGCTTATCCACCTGGTTCGAAACGCCGTCGATCACGGCATCGAGCCGCCGGAAGAGCGCGAAGCGGCGGGCAAGCCCCGCGAGGGAACCGTCGAACTGCGCGCCGATCGCGCCCGCGACCGCGTCACGATCGAGATCGAAGACGACGGCAGCGGGCTCGATCCGGATCGGCTCCGCTCGGCCGCCGTCGACGCCGACGTCCTCACCGAAGCGGAGGCCGCGGACCTCTCTGACGACGACGCGTACGAACTCGTCTTCCATCCCGGTCTGTCGACGGCCGACGAAGTCACCGACATCAGCGGTCGCGGCGTCGGGATGGACGTCGTCAGGCGAACGATCGACGACCTCGACGGGACCGTGTCGGTCGAGAGCGAGCCTGGCGAGGGGACGACGTTCACGCTGTCTCTCCCCGTGACGGTCGCGATCGCGGACGTCCTGTTCGTCGAGAGCGGCAGCGAAGAGTTCGGCGTCCCGACGAAGGTCGTCCACGACGTCGAAACGGCGGCGGCCGTCGAGTCGGGGCAAAATCCGGACTTCCTCGAGTCCGACGGCGAGGACGTCCCCGTCGTCGACCTCGCCGACGCGCTCGACACGCCCGACGACGCTGCGACCGACGACGGCATGTTCGTCCGCATCCGTGACGGGGTCCGCCCCGTCGCCTTACGGTGTGACGAAGTTCACAGCCAACAGGAGGTCGTCGTCAAGCCGTTCGAAGGGTTCATGGGAGACATTCCCGGGTTGAGCGGCGCGACGGTTCGCGGCCGGGGCGAAGTGATCAACATTCTAGACGTGAAGACGCTATGAACGACAGCGAACACTACGGAGATATTTAGGACGATGATGGTCGATATCAGGAAGCTAAGTTTCATCAACGAAATGGCAAAAGTCGGGACGAACGGCGTCGCCGACAACATGAGCAAACTGACGGGCGAAGACGCCCGGATGGAGGTAACGAAGACGAACTTCATCGACGTCGAGGACATCAAGTCACAACTCGACGCGGGCAAGCGAGTCGGCGTCCGGGTGCGACTGCTCGATCCGCCACACGGGCACATTCTCGTCCTCTTCCCCGAAGAGAGCGCGAAGAAGATCACCGCGATCATGCTTCGCGACGTCGTCGACGACATGTCGAGCGTCTCCGGGAAGATGGCCCGCAGCGCGGTCGAAGAGATGGGCAACATGATGGCGAGCGGATTCATCGACGGCTGGGCCGACGTCCTCGGTCGCGGCATCGATATCGCCGCACCACAGCTCGTGTACGCACCCGCCGGAGAAGTCGTCGTTCGAACCGCTGGCCTGGGTGGTGACGACCTCGCACTGTTTTTCGACTCGAACCTGTCCGTGCCGAGCTACCAGCTCGAGGCCGAAATCTATGCCCTCCCCGACCTGGAGGAGTTCGTCGAGATGGTCAACGGGATCGAAGTCCAGACGACATGAAACTCGACGTCAACGCACTGGGAACGTTCTACCGGATCGCCCGCGAGGGAGCCGGACTCGCGGCCGGTAGACTGACGCGGATGACGGGCGTCGACACGCGGGTCGGTGTGACGAAGTTGAACTTCATGCGTGGCAAGGAGATCCGACGCGACTTCGAAGACGGGACCGAGAAAGTCGGCGTCCGCGTCGAACTGAGCGGCGGACTCGAGGGCCACTCGGTCATGGTCTTCGACCGCGACAGCGCGCTTCGAATCGTGAAGACGCTGCTCTCGGAATCCGACGCCGAGGAGTTCGACGAGATGAACAGAAGCGCCACCACCGAGGTCGGCCACATCATGAACAGCGGGTTCATCGACGGCTGGGCCGACGTCTTGGAGACGGTCATCGACGTCTCGACGCCCGAGTTCGTCGAGGGCCGATCTGTCGAACTGTTCTTCGGCGACAGCGACGAGATGCCCGGCGAAGACGACCTCGCGTTGCTGTTCCAGAGCCACATCGAGGCCGTCGGTACCGAGATCGCCTTCAGTCACTACCTGTTCCCGGAGCACGATTCGATGGCGTCGCTGCTCGACCGTCTCCGTACCAGCGGCGGGATCGAGTACGACAAACTCGACGGCTTCGATCGCATGGCCCAGCAGGGAGCCGAGGAAGTCGCGAATACGGCGACGACGCTCACCGGGATCGAAACCAGCGTCGAGATTCGACGGCTGAACTTCCTCTCGCTCGAGGCGATCCCACAGGAAGTCGCAGATCGGATGCTCGTCGGCATCGCCTTCGAGTTCGACGGCATTCCGAGTGGCTACCTCCTGTTTCTGTTCGACGAGGAGTCGGCCCACGAGATCGTCGACGCCATGGTGCCGATGGAGTCCGACGAGGAGGGCTTCGACGAGATGGAAAAGAGCGCGATCAAAGAACTCGGGAACATCATGGCCAGTGGCTTCCTCGACGGCTGGGCGAACGTCCTCGATACGACGATCGACCACTCGACGCCGGAGTTCATCCACGACCTCGGGGCGGCCGCGGTCGATCCGGTCATCATCCAGCTCGGAGAGAACCAGGACTTCGCGTTCGTCTTCGACACGGTCGTGGTCGCCGACGGTCGGGAGTTCGACTGCGAGATCTACGCGATTCCCGACGAGGACGACCTCGAGCGAGCGTTGAACGACCTCGACGTCGACCGGGTCGACGACACCCCGACCACCGCTGAGTTCCAGGAAGTCGAGAACACGTCGGGTGACTCATGATCGAAGCTGCTGACGCCCGTCACGAGGTGGTCTCCGTCGACCCGTGTTCGTCGACCCGACTGACCGTCGGTGACGCCGCAAGCGGACGGGACGCGACGCGCGGTCGTATCGACGTCCAACCAGTCGCCGGCCAGCGCGCGGTGGTCGGTCGCGCGGTCGACGCGCATCCTCGCCCCCGCCCCCACCCCCACACCCACACCCATCGAGGGGCGCACTTCCGCGCCGTCACACCATGAAAACGTACGGAAGCGAACCAGGGATTCCGGACCCGGTACAGGTCGGCATCGCCGAACTGGCCGTAACCGAAGGCGACGACACCCTCAAGTCCTACGGGCTCGGGTCGTGTCTCGCGATCGCCCTCTACGATCCGGACTCGGGCATCGGCGGGCTCGCACACGTCATGCTCCCGAACGGTGACGAGGCCGAAAACAGCGACCAGAAACCCGGCAAGTACGCCGACACGGCGATCCGGGCGCTCCTCCGGCGAATGGTCGAGCGCGGGGCGAGTTACACGTCCGTCGAGGCCAAGATCGCCGGCGGGAGCGACATGTTCGAGTTCGAGAGTTTCGACGAGAGCGTCGGCCAGCGAAACGTCGAGGCGGCGATCGACGAACTCGAGAAACTCGGCGTCCCGCTGATCGACGAGGACACCGGCGGCAAACACGGCCGAACCGTCGAGTTCACGCCAGCGACGGGGACGCTCTCGGTCCAGACCGCAAACGGCGACGCTGGAGTGACGGAACTGTGACGGCCGACGCAGACGCGTTCGGGAAACTGCTCGAGTACGTCGAAGAGGAGTTGTCGTTCGCGACGAGCCACTACAACGACGGCTACCTCGACAGGCGGATCTCCTCGCGCATGCGCCGGACCCAGACGACCACCTACGAGGAGTACCTCGAACTGCTCCGGACGACCACCGACGAACAGGAGGCGCTGCTCGAGTCGATGAGCATCAACGTCACCGGCTTCTTTCGCAATCCGGACGTCTGGGAGGGGATCCGGGACGTCCTCCGGACGCTCTCGAGGGCGAACGACTCCGTCCACGTCTGGAGCGCTGCCTGTGCCGACGGTCGTGAACCCTACTCGCTGTCGATGCTCGCACACGCCGACCCGGGGATCGACGCCGCTTCCGTTCACGTTCTCGCGACCGATATCAGCGAAACGGCACTCGCGACGGCCCGCCGAGGCGTCTACGAGGAGTCTCGAACCGTCGACATCGGCGACCAACTCGAGTTTCTCCCGAACTACGGACGGTTCGTCGACCGATCGGACGGGACCTTCCGCGTCGTCGACGAGGTCAAACGGAACGTAACGTTCGAACGCCACGACCTCATCAACGACGATCCCAAGTCCGGCTTCGACGTGGTCGTCTGCCGAAACCTCTTCATCTACATCGACAGCGAGTACAAACAGTCGATGCTCGAGACGATCGCGAAGTCGCTTCGTCCCGGAGGGTACCTCGTCATCGGGAAAGCCGAGACGATCCCGCCGGAGCTCAAATCGTCGTTTCGAGCGCGTGACGGACGGTTGCGGATCTATCAGCGCGAAGCGACGGAGTCGCACTCGGCGACCACGAACTGATTCGCTAGTGGCCAGGTGTGGCCTGCCGACGTCGTCCTGACACCATCGGACAGCGATCGGTAACCACTCGATCGCGCCTCGAGGTCCGTCGCCAGCGGCGACGGCCGCTGGCGTGTGATCGGCTCTGAACCGCGCTGTCCGACAGTACGAAAACGATAGTAGAACAGCACGAAAGCGATAGTAGAACAGTACGAAAGCGGTAGTACGCTCACTCGCGAGCGAGGAGCGTTGATGCCGGTGGATCAGCGAGCCAAACCGTCGAATCGAACGGGGGCGTTACCGGTCGTCCCCGAACGAGAACATGTCCTCTGCGTCTTCGTCCTCGTCGTCTTCGCCGGGGTCGGCTTCCGCTGATTCGGCCGACTCGCCGCCCTCTCCGAGTGCGACGGGTTCGTCGTCGTTCTCGGTCGTCGCTGCCTCACTCGAGTCGTCACCACCGAGTGCGACCGGCTCGTTTGCGGATTCCTCGAGCGTCGTCGAGGCCGAATCGGTCTCGCCGTCGTCGGTCGACGTCGACGCCTCGTCCGTCTCGACGGTCACGGTGTCCTGGTCGTACGTGAGTTCTTCACCGTCGTCGACGTCGACGGCCGTCTCGAACGGTTCGGTCTCGAGATCGTCTTCCTGGGTGAGGTCGGCGAGTGCGTCGTCTTCCGAGACGAGCGGTTCGCGATCGATCGTGGTCTCGGACAGCGGTTCGGCGTCGGAGATCACGCCGGCGTCGGTGTCGAACCGGTCGAGCGCCTCCGAGAGCTGGGTCGCCTGATCCGTGAGGTCGCTCGCGCTTCGCGACACTTCGGTGAGCGCGGTAGTCTGCTCTTCGGCCGCCGCGGCGACGTTCTCGCTCTCGGCGGACGTCTGCTCGGAGATCGTCGCGGCCTCGTCGACCATCGCGACGACCTCCTGGGTCGAGGCTGCCTGCTGCTGGCTGGCCGCAGAGATCTCCTGGACGCCGGTGTTCGTCTCGTCGGCGTACTCGGCGATCTCGTCGAGTGCCTGGACCGCCCGTTCGACCGACTCGGTGTGTTCGGAGATGTGTTCGCTCGTCGCCTGCACCTCCGTCGCCGTGCGGTCGGTCTGGCCTTTGATCCGCTCGAGGCGTCGTTCGATGTCCTCGGCGGCATCTTTGGTCTCCTCGGCGAGTTCCTTGACCTCGCCGGCGACCACGGAGAAGCCTTCACCGGAGTTGCCCGAGCGGGCTGCTTCGATGTTGGCGTTCAGCGCCAGCATGTTGGTCTGTTCTGCCACCTCGGTGATGAACTCGAGGAGTTCGTCGATCTGTCCCATCTCCTCTTCGAGCCGTTCGATCTCCTCGACGGCCGACTCCGACTCGGCCTCGATCTCGTTCATCCCGTCGATCGCCTCCTGGGCCGCTTCGCGGCCGCGCTGACCGGTCTGGGCGGTCCGCTCGGCGATGTCGGCGACCTCGTTCGACGAGGAAGCGATCTCCTCGATCGTCGTCGAGAGGCCGTTCATCTCGTGGGTGACCGACTGGAGGCTCTCGTTCTGGCGCTCGGCACCGTCGGAGATCTCCTGAACGGACCTGGTCACCTGCTCGGACGCCGACCGGACCTCCTCGGAACTGGCGGTGACCTGCTCGGAGGCGATCGCGACCTCGGTCGCGAAGGCCTTGAGCTGTTCTGTGGTCTGTTCGATCTCGCCGATCATCGCGTTGAACTCCTCGGCGATCTCTCGCATGGTCTCGTTTTCCGCGTCGGGATCCATGCGAGCGGTGAGATCGCCGCTGCCACAGGCTTGCATCACGTCGCTGTACTCGTCGGCTTTCGCCTCGAGTTGGCGGTTGACCTGTTCGGTCCTCGCACGAGCCTGCTCGGCTTCCTCGCGAGCGTTCTGTGCCTCCTGAATCTGCTCTTTCAGGGAGTCGCGCATGCTGGCGAAGCCCTGGTACAGCTGGCCGATGCTGTCGACGCGTTCGGTCTCGAAGGCGACGTCGAGATCGCCTTCTTCCATCCGGTGGGCTTTCTCTTTGAGTCGATCGATCGATCGAGACGTGTTCCGACCGACGAGGCCGCCGATGAGGACGATGAGAAGAAGGCCGGCGACGGAAGCGTAGAGGCCGTACTCCTGGACGGTGTAGACGAAGCTGAACGCCTCCTCTTTGGGGGTGTGAACGACGACGTACCAGCCCTGATCTCCGGGAATACGGGCGTACGACGCGAGATACTCGCCGTCGTCGTACGACTCTCCGGTAGACGCCGAGATCGAACTGACGAGCGTTTCGCCAGGTGAGTCGATGGTTTCCGAGCCGTTCTGTCCGTCGATGAGGTCGCTGTGACCGTACTCGGCGAACACCGATTCACCCGACGGGTCCATGATGACGCTGTCGGTCCCGGGATCGACCAGATACGAGATACGCTCGTCGTCGTTGATCATCTGCTCGGAGTACGACCGGAGATCGGACGTGTAGACGACGAACCGCTGGCTCACCATGTAGCTGCCGTGTTCGTTGGGAACCGGTTTCGCGTACGCGATTACCTCCGTCCCCTCGTGGTCCTCGTACGCCCCGAGGAAGCGAACTTGCGGATACTCGGTGATCAGTTTGTCCGAGTTCTCGTACGTCTGCAACTCTTCTGACCACGGCGCCTGAGTCTGGTCGAACTGGGTCCCGATCAGTTCCTCCGACGTACTGGAGACGACCTCGCCCTCGGTGACGTTGACGAGGTGGACGTGGTTCGTCGTGTCGTGGCGGTCCCGTTCTTCCTCGAGGAACTCCTGGGCCTCGTCGGGCGACGGTCGTTCGCCACCCGGCGGCGAGAGTTGCTCCGACGACGCGATGATCTCGGTCACGAGGAAGTTCCGCTCGTGAAAGTTGATGACGTTTCTGACCTCTTTTTCCGCGAATTCGGCCTGCTCGGCCTGCGTCTGCTCCTGGACTTCCGAAGCGACCCGGTCCGTCCCGACGTACCCGATCGCCCCGACGGAAAGCCCAATGACGAGCAACGCTATCATAAATTTTAGCGTATATCTTCGTCTTATAAATTCTGGTATCACTCTACGAAGCGGCCCTAACATACGGTTGACAGCGTATCTCGCCGACAATAAATCCTCACCCACGATTATCACTCTTGAGAACATTACCGTCGAAAATACATTTATGTGCCAGTCGATCAATACATAAGTCGACTCGACGTACGCCGTCCCATGGACAGAGCCGACCTTCGCTCGTTTCTCGAGCGCTCGCGAGCGCTGGTTGAGGCAGCACCACCGACGTCGGCGGCCGAGACGCGCGCGTGGCTCGTCGAGCCGCTTCTCGAGACCCTCGGCTGGGACGTCCACGCAGACACACGGCGACCCGACGACCCCGTCGCTGGCGTTCGTCTCGAGTACCTCCTCGTCGCCGCGTCGACGCCGTCGGTGTTCGTCGCCGTCGAGTCGTTCGCCCACGCACTCGACGCCGAACGGGCGCGGCGACTCCAGACTGCGATTGATCGAACCGGCGTCGACGGCGCGATCTACACCAACGGTCGCCACTGGCTCGTGTTCGCCGGATCCAACGGCGATCCCCTCGAGTGTCGGCTCCCGTCACTTCTCGAGTGCGACGACGCCCTGGCCTCGCTCTCGAAGGCGAGCGTGCGACGGCGACTCGAGCGACACTCTCGACGGCTCGTCGCACGACGGCTGGCCGTCGATCGGGCCACACTCGCAAGCTCGATCGCCACCGACCTCGCGTCCGTCGCCGGTGACGCCTACAGCGACGAGTTTCGAACGGCTGCCGGTCGGTTCGTCGACGAACTGGTCGAATCGCTGGTCGACGACTCCCCTCGAGCGACCAGCACGGACGGCGAGACCGACGGGAGCACGTTCGAGTTCGACCACCAGGCCGTCACCGACCGACCCGCCGACGAGAACGATCGTCGTGAGTTGGTGTCTCGATCCGACGACTCCCGTTCCGACCACCTGGCCGAGACGAAACGCGAGACCGAGTCGGCCGCTTCGACCACGTCGAGCACCGCTGACGCCGGTCGATCCCGCAGGCCCCGAGACTCGACGAGTGACGAATCGGCAGGGGCCGACGACGGCCCAGATACCGACGAGGACGGCGAGTACGTCGTCCGGTTTTTCAACGACCGTGGCTCGATCGGCGCGGTCGGCCACTCCAGTCCCGAATCGGCGATGGCCCACGCAGCGGAGTACCTCCTCGAGCGCGGGCTCTCCGGTGTCCGCGTCCCCTGGCAGTCGGACGACGGCGTCGTCGTGCTCAACGACGAACCGGTTCGCGCTGACGGCACGCCGATGCCGTCGTCCCGGGAACTCTCGAACGGCTGGCACCTCGACACCAGCGGGACGAGCGACGAACAGGCGACTCGAGTCGTCGCGATGGCCGAACGTGCGGGACTACGAGCGATGCTGACGGGCGACTGGTCGGCGACGACCGACTGACGAAAACGGGGCGTCAGTACTCGACGTCGACGACGACGACGTGGACGGAGACGCGTTCGACGTCTTCGCATTCGCCGTCGTTGTCCCAGTTGCCGCCGTTTAGTACGTCGTCCCAGCCGTTCTGATACTGGGAGCCGTCTACCTCTAGTTTAACTGTCAGATCGTCACCGATAAACGTCTCGTTGACAGTATCCTCGTGAGATCGGTTCTGAAGGACGGTGAACTGCTGTGTCCCGCTGCTCTGGAGCGAGCGTTCGTCGGCGTCGATCGCGACGAGCGAGACGACGGCCGCATCACCGCTACAGCGAAGCGGTGGTTCCGAAAGCGCGACGCTCCCACTCGAGTCGCGTCGGAAGACGCCGCCGCCCTCGTAGGTGATCGCGTCGTCGCCGTAGACGTACTCGAAGGTGCCGAACGCGCCGTCTTCCTCAAGTAGTGGGGTTGGGTTTCCATCTTCCAGTACGGTAACTTCCCACGTCGCACCGTCGCTTCCGGTCCTGATCGTCCCCTCCCGCAGCGCGAGTTCGCCCGCACGCTCCTCGATCCCGTCGTCTCGCAACACGTCGTTGAAGTTGTCCGCGATCGCGCTCATCGCCCGGTCTGCGTTTCGGAGCTGTTCGCCCTCCTTGTACTCCTCCATCGACTGAAAGCCGACGACGGACAGGAGCGCGACCGAGCCGATGATGATGCCGAAGACGAGGACGAACGCGACCACTTCGCTGACGGCGCGGTCGTCACCTCTCATCGGGGATCACTCTCGATGCTGATCTCGTCGCCGTCGTACTCGATCGCGATCGATCCACCGGACGCAGTGCTGTCGGTGTCGAGTGCCGTCTCGTTTGCGATCGGCACGGCGGCGGTGACGTCGCCGCCGTGGGAGGTCAATCGCAGACACGCGTCGACGTCCTCGATCAGGTCCTCGTTCGAGCAAGCGTCACTACCTAGCACCTCGATCGTGTACGTCGACCCCGACACCTCGCGTGGATGGTCGGCATAAAGCGTGACGTCCCCCGACTCGTTTCCCGCGAGTCGATCCACGCTCGCGACCTCGCCCGCCACTCGTTCCCCGATCGTCTCGAGCGCTTGCGTTCCGCTCCGCTCTTTCTCCCCGTCGAGGACGGTTCCCGCCCCGACCAGCAGTCCGGCGATGAGCGTCGTGGTGATGGCGATCGTCAGGACGTGTGTGATCGCGATCGATACACCTCTCTCGTCTTCGTGCAATCGGACCGTCATGGGCAGTCGTCCTCCGAGATTTCGATCGTTCGCTCGTAGGTGAGGTCGCTCGAGTCGTACGTGACGTCCACGGTGATGTTCTCGGCCTCGTGTGGCGTCGCCGTTTTGTCCACACCGACGTCGTCCACCTCGACGTGTACGAGCGCAGGCCTCGACTGCGCCGTCGTGCTTCGATAGGTGTCGTTGAACACCGCGACGTTCTCGTGGTAGCGAACCTCGTGTGCGGTAGCGTTTACCGTACCGTCTTCGTTCAGCCGTTCGATGATGCCACAGACGCCACGCTGCACCTCGAGTTCCGTCGTCTGGGCGTTCGTCACGCTCTCGACGGAGTCCCCGGACGAGATCGCCTGCGTGTAGAGGACGCCGTTGAAGACGACGACGACGCCGAGGACGATGAAGGCGATCGCGATGGCACCCACGAGGATCAACTGCCCGCGGTCGCGGCCGTCGGCTACCATACGATCACCCGCACCTCCACGACGTTGTAGACCTCGCTACTTTTGTCGCTGTATCGCGGTATCGGTGGCTCCAGATCCGGATCGTCGTAGACGTCTTTGAGTGATCGTGACTCACTATCGCTCGTTAGCTCTTGATCGTCGTACAGCGTCACCTGATGACTCGCGGCGAACGCGTTCGTATCCGGCTTTCCCTGGTATACCAGCGCCTCACGGTCGGCTCGACTCCCGTTCTGGTACGTGAGAACGACGTTGTAGTTCTGCCCGCTTCGGTTCGCGAATCGCTCGTCGAGCATCTCACCGATCGCGAACTTCTTCTCGAACGCCGACGTGTTGTAGTGTCCGCGCCGATCGTCCAGGGCGGGGTCGCTACCGTCGAACGTGACCTCATCCTCGCTCTCGTCTACTTCCCAGTGGCGGACGAGATACGAGAGATTCCCCTCGTTTTCGGCGACCAGCAGTGAATCCTGCAGTTCCTGCTGGAGCTGTGCCTGAGCGGTCCGATCGACCGCACCGCCGGTCGTCGGCGTGATCACGACCGCCTGAATCGCAAACAGCACCGCCATCAGGACGACCATCGCGCCGACGAACCCCTCGAGGGTGTACGCCTGCCCGCGTTCCGCTCTCGAAAGTCTGTCTTCTCGCATCGAATCACCACACCCTCACGACGAGTCGGCAGGCGGGATCACACACGTCGTCGTCGGTTTCGGTGTAGACCGTGACGACCCGTCCCGCGCTCGCGGCCGACTGGTTCCGGTATCGGTCTCCAGCGCTCAGGGTATTTCCGTCGTCGTCCGTGACGAGGTCGCGCTCGTCCTCGTCGGCATCGAGTTGCCTGATCGTCACGTTCACCCGGTCGATGGCGGTTCCGTCTGCCGACTGGAGACCGAGCTTCGACGCGAGCTTTGCACTGTCCTCGTCGCCGTACCGGTCGGTGAACTCCGCCGCGCTCAGGTTGTTCGGCTGGTCCGTCTCGGAGAGGTCGTCGACGATCGTCGCGGCGATCCGGTCGGCCTGGGCCGATTCTGCGCCGCCGACCGGCGACGAAAACGGCGTGAGCAGCGTCGGAAGGTACGCGAACACGAACGCGATCGCGAGCAAGAACATGCCGATCCCGACGGCGAAGTCCTGGGTCGTCTGCCCGCGACCGTCGAACGAAACCGACACCGTCCGAGTGCGTTTTCGTCTCATGTTAGCCCACCATGATCCAGACGACGAGTGCGACGGTCACCAGCGCGATTGCATACTTCAGGCCACTCAACAGATTGGCATCGCGGATGTAGCCGCTGATGAATCCTGCGAGAAGCCCCTGCAGCGTCACCGCGTGGAAGAACAGCATCGAAAACAGGTTCGTGTCGATGTCGAGTGCCATGCTGGATCCACCGGCGGCACCACCGGCAGCACCGCCCGCCGCGCCACCGGACTCGATTTCCGCGCCGTTGCCCGGATTGAGTTGGGCCATCGTGTCGAGAAACTGTGTCTTGAGAATCGCCATCACCGCGAGCATCGTCACGAACGTCATGACGATAATCACGACCTGCATCATCGTTCGCGACTTCCGCTCTCGTTCGACGTCGTCGTGGTTCTCGCTCGCGGTCGCCGCCGTCCGGAGGACGTCGGAGATCTCGTTGGAGGCCTCCTGTGCCTTGCTGATGAGTTTGACCGTTCGTGCCAGTCTCGGGATGTGATACTTGTTGTTGAACTCGGTCAGCGCCTCGGTCAGGCTCATCCCGTAGTTGACCTTCGTGTGCATCATCTCGAACTCTCGAGCCAGCTTCCCGTTCGTCGTCTCGGCGACCGCCTTGAGCGACTCGAGCAGCGTCATCCCGGTGTCGTTCGCACTCGAGAGCTTCCGGAGGTCTTCCGACAGCGTCGAGACGACCTTCTTGCGCGAGCGAACGTTCCACTCGCGAAAGATCGCGAGCGGGATCATCGTCACGTAGACCGGGACGTAGAGGTAGATGAACGTCCCCCAGACCGGGTTGTCGACGAGGCCGTCCCAGGACGTCGGTGCCGATCCGTTGGCCATCGCCGTCGCGACGACGACGAACGCTGCCGGCACCGTCAGTGCGAGCGTCAGAAGCGGGTTGTCCCGGAAGAAGACGTGTGGCCGCCTGAGGACCTGGATCGTCTCGTACGTCCCCTCGCGGTTTTTGATGCGATCGAAGATGCTGTGTTCGCCCGTGAACTGTTCGACCAGGCCGAGGTCGAGCAGGCCGCTGTTCTGTGCGCTCTGAATCCGGCGGTCGTCGCCGCCCGAGGTGAGATAGCCGTCACCCGGCTCGTCGTGTTTGACCGTCGAGACGAGGACGATGAACCCGAGCCCGGTCAGCGGGATCAGCGCGTAGACGGTCATGTAGAGCATCATATTCGAGATGCTCGCGTCGGGCATGATCTTCATGATGACCATGAGGATGATCAACAGAAGCGGGAACAGCGACAGCGTCATGTACATCTCGCCAAACAGCTCGAGCGTCTCGAGGGTCGTCTCCTGTTGCTGTTTGGCGGTTCGCATGTGTTTTTCCTTCTTGTCCTGGAGGAAACTCTCCATGTCGCCACCGCTGTTGACGATCGAGAGCATGTCGGTGAGAAACTGCGAGAGTTCGTCACTCGGCGTCTCGATCGCCTGCTTTCGGATCGCCGTTCGGTA
Organism: Natribaculum breve; assembly: GCF_023008585.1. Taxonomy (GTDB): domain Archaea; phylum Halobacteriota; class Halobacteria; order Halobacteriales; family Natrialbaceae; genus Natribaculum; species Natribaculum breve. Next base: position 87,974 of record NZ_CP095390.1, read on the forward strand.
GTCGACGTCGAAGTACTCCGTCTCCTGGACGATACTCTGGAACTCCCTGGATACCTCGCCGTACGTGTCCTCGGCGTTCGCCATCGCCTCGAGGATCTCGAGTTGGTTGAGGCCTCCGACCGCCAGCGCGTACATGAACGACACCGAATCGGTCAGGAGCATGTTGATCTCGCGCTTGCGAGCGGACGCACGGGAGTACGGGACGGCGACCAGGGTTCCGAACCCGAACGCGAATCCGATCGCCCCGAAGACCAGCCCGGTCACGAGCACCAGTGCCGGAACCTTCACCGTCTCGATGAGGTCGATGAGCGCCTGGTTCTGGAGTGGCATCCCGATCAGCGTGTCGACGGTGACGAGTCCCGTCGCGAAGATGGCGTACCCGAGCAACAATCCGAGCAGCCACAGCAAGAGTCCACTGATGAACCCGATGCCGAGTGCTCGAGAGAGATAGAGCTCGACGGTGTCGGTCATCCGCGCCTGTGCGAGTTTCCGCTCGACGTCGACGACGAACTCGCTGTCCTCGCTGAACAGCCGCTCGTAGAGCGGGTAGAACGTCTCGCCGAGGGCGTCGGAGCCGGGGGCCATCCCACTGCCCGTACTGTCACCTACTTCCAGACTCATCTGTCGTCGTCCTCGTTATCGTCGTCGAAGGTGGGTTCCGATTCGTCGTCACCGAAGATCGAACGCCCGTCCCCGAGCGGAGCGTCGTCGTCGAACAGCGACTGGTCGTCGTCGTCCACGTCGTCGAAGATCGATCCGGACTCGGCTCCGAACAGCGAGTCGGCGTCGTCGCTCGACTCGTCCGACGGCCGCCCCCCGGACTCGTCGTTGCCGAATATCGTCTCGAGGTCGCGATCGGGGAACATCGCGTCGAACGCCGACGTATCGACGTCGTCCGACTCGCCCTCGAGTTGCGGCGCATCCTCTGGCTGGCGTCCGGGTTCGGGCGGTGGCGAGTCACCGGCGGGCGAGCCGGTCTCGTCTCCACCGGCGTCGACGTCGGGAGCCTCGAGTGCCGGTCTGTCCGGCGTCTCGGCTTCGGCGTCTCCCGGCTCCGCCCCGACAGTCCGTGTCGCGTCCGCGTCGGCCGAGGTGACGTCCGAACCCGCCGTCGCCGTCGCGGCGTCCGAATCCGAGTCGTCTCCGATGTCGAATCCACCGTCGTCGTCGAGCCACGAGGGACCCTCCTCGCCCAGGCTCTCGCTGGCGTCGAACGTGAACTGCGCCGGCTCGTCGTCCAGGCCCCACTCGTCGGCTGGATCCGGCTCGGCCTCGACGTCGATCGAGTCGGCATCCTCGACGCCGCCGAGGGCGCTGTCGAGCCCGCTCGGCGTTTTGCCACGGTACTCCTCGAACAGCGACTCTTCGGCACGCTCTAGGATGTCAAGCGAGAGATTGTACGTCTCGTCGGTCGGATCGGGGCGGGGAACGAGTTCCTCTTTCTCCTGGTCGACGTCGATCAGGACGCTCTCCATCTCCCGCAAGTCCTCGAGGCTGTCCTCGAGTTGCCCGTTCGCGATGAGCGTGAGGATCGTGTCCGGATCGTTGATGAACGCCTGGACCGTCGCGGCGACCTGCGCGTAGGTGTTGAGTTCGTTCTTGATGAGGTACGCGAGGATGGCCTCTCGCTTGAACAGTTCCTCCTCGAGTTTCTCTCGACTCCACCCGCGGTCGAACTTGATCTCGTCTAAGGTGTTCGAGTCCCCCATCTTGAGGAACTCGTCGGTCTCGGCTTGCCACTGGTAGACGTCCTGGACGTTGATCTCGTCGTTTTCGGCCTCGTAGTGGTTGATCTCGGTCAGGGACTTGTTTCGACGGACTTTCGAGCCCTGGACTCGCGTCTGGGTCTGGATCGAGACCAGATCGAGGGCGGTGAACATCGTCTTCGAGACGTTGATCGGGTCCGTCGTGAATCGCTTGAGCACTTCGTCGACGGAGTCGGCGTGGAACGTCGTGTAGGTGGTGTGACCCGTCGACATGACCTGGAACAGCGTCCGACCTTCCTCGCCACGGATCTCGCCCATGACGATGTAATCCGGGCGCTGGCGCAACGCGGCCTCGAGCAGGTCGAACTCGTCGACGTCGCCCTGGTCGTCGTCGGAGAACGACGGGCGCGTCACGCTCGCGATCCAGTTTCGCTGGGGCAACTCGACCTCGCGGGTGTCCTCGATCGAGACGATCTTCGTGTTGCTCGGGATGAAAAGCGAGACGGCGTTGAGCGACGTCGTCTTCCCCGACGCCGTCCCGCCGGCGAAGATCAGGCTCTTGTGGTTCTCGATCGCCAGCCAGAGAAACGCCATCTCGTCTAGGCTGAACGTGTTCCAGTTGATGAGGTCGATCGGCGTGAACGGGACGTCCTTGAACTGCCGGATCGTGTAGTTCGTCCCGTGGTCCGACACCTCCCGGCCGAGCGTCAACTGGGCGCGCGATCCGTCGGGAAGCGTCGCGTCTACCTGTGGCAGTCGCTTGCTGATCCCCTTGCCGGACCGCTGGGCGAGTTTGACGACGAAGTCGTCGAGTTCGTCCTCGCCGTGGTAGACGTTACTGATGATCTGTTCGTATCCCGAGTGGTAGACGAACACCGGCGAGTTGTACCCGTCACACGAGATGTCCTCGACGTTGATGTCGTGTTTGATGCCGTCGATCCGCTCGTAGCCGATGAAGTTCCGCTGGAGGAAGTACAGTAGTTTCTCTGCCTGGTACTCGTTGAGCGTGTCCGAGTCCTCCTCGAGGAGCACCGGCTCGGGACGGACTTCGATGCCGTCGAGTTGCCCGACGTCTTCGCTCTCGTCGTCTTCGTCGTCCTCGTCGTCGAGTAGCGACCTGAACGTCTCGAGGAGCCCGCCAGCGGAGTCGTCGCTGGGGTTCTCGAAGAGGTCGTACCGTTTCAGCAGGCGACGCGTCTCCTCTTCGATGACCTCCTGCCTGCTGTCCTCGTCGGCGGTCCGCTTGACGCGGTCGTCGGAGTACTTGATCGACGTCCGCAGTTTGCCCGAGAGGAACTCCTGGACCTCGTTCTCGAGTTCGTTCCGGTACGGCTCGATCAGGTAGTACTTCTTCTCGTTTTCCTTCTCGGAGTGAAAGATGACGACGAACGCGTAGGGTTTGTTGACCCAGTAGCGCTCCTCTTCGCGGAAGTGACGTTTCTTCTTCAGCGGAACTGCCTTCTCGAGGTCGTAGCGGTTGGTGACGGTGGTGTGGCCGTCTGCCGTCGAGAAGAACTCGTCTTCGTCGACGTCCTCGCGGACGTTGACTGTTCGTTCCTCGACGATCTCGTCGAGTTCCATCGCGGCGGTCCCGCCCTGGTGGAGTTTTCGCTCGATTTCGTCGGGGTCGAAGCCCAGGGCCTCTTCTCCGTCGAACCGTTCGAGGTTCCCCTCGCCGTCGCGTGGCCGACTGCCGTCGTCCTCGTAGTAGTACTCCCACTTGTAGTGTTCCCACGTGTAGACGTCCTTTGTGACCGGCGTCGTCTCGGGGTCGACGTACTCGAGGAAGACGTCCCAGAGCTGGTTGGCGTTCGGCGCGAAGACGTCGGAGATCAACTCCGGTACGTCGTCCGGGTGGTAGCCGAGGTACGCCTCGGGGTCGAACTCGACGCGGTCCCAGTCGTCTCCGGTCGGAACCGTCGCCCGCGCTTCCCCGTCGGTGTCGAGCCCGAGCTGGTCGTCGGGACCGTCCGTTCCGTGGGGGTACAGCACGGATACCTCGTCGCCGTGTCCGTACTCCTCCATGAAGTCTGCCCACGTGTACTCGCCGACGCGGACGTCCGAATCGCGCGTCGGCACGTGGGCCGTGCTCTCTCCCGACCCAGGTTCTGATGCCTCGGCGTCAGAAAACTGCCCGGCACCGGATTGGTCGGTCTCGTCAATAGCCATTGCGTTCCACCAATCACTCACCCTTAAAAAAATTCATCCGCGGATTACCACTTCTGATAATTTCGCCGGCGTCGCGCTCGCTCCCCACCGCTGGCTGCTATGTTCGCACACACGTTGCCCTGATGAAACGTTTCCCACGACTTTACGTAGCTCGACGTCTGATTAATAAATCCGCCTATTATTAGAACGAAAATCCAGAACGGACGTCGACTGGAACCACGCCGGCCGTACTCGACGTCGGTAACGGGATCACTCGAGGGCGCAGGCGACGATTACTCGAGGATGGAGGTGAGATCGGTACGACTCGAGGCGTGGCGGGATTCGATCGGCGCGAAGACGAGCGCCTCGCTTCGCTCGTCGCAGAACGGGCGTGACGGGATTCGAACCACGGTCGCAGCAAAGCTGCTCCCTGATTCGAATCCCGCAGTGCCCGTTGCGGGCGCTCACGTCCGTTCGCGACCGGCAACGGGCGTGACGGGATTCGAACCCGCGATCAGAAGGTTAGGAACCTCCTGCCCTATCCGCTAGGCCACACGCCCTCGTTCGAAAAAACTCAGTTCGGTTCCGTTTCCGTCTCCGTCTCCTCGTCTGCCGTCACCGGTTCGGTGTCGACGAAGTCGTCGTCGGCTGCCGGTTCGTCGTCGTAATCGCCCGTCTCGCGCATCTCCTCGAGTTCCGATTCGACCTTCTCGCGGCCCTTCTGGAACTCGCCCATGGCCTCGCCGGTCGATCGTGCGAGTTTCGGGATCTTGTTGGCCCCGAACAGCAGGATCGCGAGGACCAGGATGATTGCCAGTTCCGGCGGTCCGAGTCCGCCGGGAATAAACAGCGGTGTGATTTCGGCGTGCATCTCTACGCGTGGCTTACCCGCTGTCAATTATAACCTTTTTGCTCGTTCGGTTCACGAGATTTCGCGTTTCGGCGTCTACGCGGCCGGAACTATCCTGGAACGAAACTGTCTTTTTCGTGAATGAACAAGCACCGGTGATGCCCACGACTGGCGACACTGCCCCGGACTTCACCGCACCGCTCGCGACCGGCGACGTCGAGTCGATCACGCTTTCGGACCGCCTCGAGGACGAGGCACCGGTCGTCCTCGCCTTTTTCCCCGGTGCGTTCACGAGCGTCTGTACGACCGAGATGTGTACGTTCGAGGATCGCCTGGCGGCGTTCGACGACCTCGACGCGAGCGTCTACGGCGTCAGCGTCGACTCCCCGTTCGCGCTCAACGAGTTTCGCGCACAGAACGGCCTCACGTTCGGCCTCGTGAGCGACTTCGACCGCGAGCTCATCGACGCCTACGACGTCCGCATGGACTTCGACGACCTCGGCGTCCACGGCGTCGCGAAACGCTCGGTGTTCGTAATCGACGCCGACGGGACGATCACGTACGCGTGGGTGAGCGACGACCCCGGCGTCGAACCCGACTACGACGAGGTCGAGGACGCAGTCGCCGACGCCGCCTGAACGTCTTGTGACTGACTCACAACAGTCGTCGTGAGACCGACCCACGGACGACCCACCGATCCGGTTGCCCGCCGGAGGCCTGCCGGCGGAGCGTTTTTTTGCCCTGCAGTCGACGTTCTCGTATGAGCGATAGCGAGACTCGTGGAGATTCCCGTCGCGTCTACTCTCCCGACGACGACCACCACTTCCCCGACGAGAAGTTGAACGAGGTGCTCGCGTACGTCGACGCCGACGAGGAGATCAACGCCTTCCTCGAGGCCCAGAACGTCAACGCCGTCGACCGCAAGGGGTACAACGACCACGGTCCCAAACACATCTCGATCGTCCGCAACCGTGCACTCTGTCTCTACGACCTGCTGAAAGCCGGCGACGTCGACTTCAACGGTGCCCGCCAGCAGGGACTCGAGGAAGAAGACGAGTCGGTCATCATCGCACTCGCTGCCACCCTCCACGACGTCGGGCACGTGGTTCACCGCGATCAGCACCCCTACTATTCGATCCCACTCGCGTCGGACATTCTCGACAACGTCCTGCCGGAGTTCTACGACGTCCCCGAGGCCGTCAGGACGAAAAGCGAAATCCTCCACGCGATCCTCTGTCACCACACCGCCGAGACGCCGTTGACGACCGAGGCGGGCGTCATCCGCGTCGCCGACGCGCTTGACATGGAACGCGGGCGGTCGCGCATTCCCTACGAACAGGGCGGCCGCGGCATCAACACCCTCTCGAGTCAGGCGATCAGCCGCGTCTCGCTGCACGAAGGCGAGAGTCGGCCCGTGATGGTCGAAATCGAGATGACCAACGCCGCGGGCGTCTACCAGGTCGACAACCTGCTGAAAGCCAAGCTCAAGGGGTCTGGACTCGAGGACCTGATCCGAATCGTCGCCGTCAACACGAACGAGAACCGCGAGCAGCTCGTCGAACGCATCGAACTGTAGCGTCGAGTCGAACGGTTCAAGCGGCCGATGTCCCTACGTGTGGGTATGCCAGACGAGGAGTGGCCGGATCCAGATCGGGACGACGGCGTCGATCCGCGACAGCTCGCCGTCAGACTGGCGTGTTCGTTCGTGGCATTTCTGGTACTCGCGTTCCTGACGCGGGATTTCCTCGTCGACGTCGTCCCGATGCTCTGGCCACCGACCGAACCGCTCGGACAGTGGTCGACGCTCGTCTTGCTCCAGGCGTTTGGCTACGTACTGGTGCCGCTGATGATCGGGTCGTTCGTCGCCGACGTCCTCCTCGCGCGGGTGCGTTGAGGCGTCTCGAGCACTAGACGGCGTACTGGCCGTCTTCTCGGCGCACGTATCCTCGCTCGCGTAGCGTTCCCGTGATCGAGAGCACCGTCCCCTTGTCGAGATCGAGATCCGAACAGGCCTCGTCGGCGGTCGCCTGCCCCCGAACGGAGAGATAGAGGTAGAGGAGTTTCGCCCGTGCCGACGTGAGGTCGTCCGGTACCGATACGTCTGCGCGTTGCAGCTTCATCTCCATACGTGCACCGTATATTTATCGACGATAATAAAACTACTCTACGACGATCGACGAACACCGGGGAGTTCCCGGTAAGATCGACTCGCGCCACACGGTTTTTATCGTCACACGGGAGATAGACGGACATGTCCCTACAGATCACCGTCCTCGCTTTGTTGACGGGTCTGCTCACCGGCGCGCTGTTCAGATTCCTCCACGTTCCGATCCCTGCCCCGCCGGAGCTGCCCGGGCTCATGGGGATCGTCGGTATCTACCTCGGGTACAAACTGATCGGGTACTTCGACGTCGGCGTCGACGTCCTCGACGTACTCGGAATCTAGAAACTGAAAATCGCCGCCGCGATCAGTAGCTGCGCACTTTCGGCTCGTAGGTCTTCTCCTCTCCCTCGAGGATGACGGGGCGGTACCAGACCGACGGCTTGCCGCGGTCCCAGGAGATGAGCGTGTGCTTGAGCCACTCGTCGTCTTTGCGTTCCTGGTGTTCCTTGCGCCAGTGAGCGCCGCGGAACTCGTCACGGACGAGCGCGCCGAGTGCGATCGTCTCGGCGACGTCGATCAGGTTCCGCGTCTCGATGGTGTGCTGGAGGTCCGTGTTGAACGTCCGCGACGGGTCGGCGACGTAGACGTCCTGGTACTCCTGGCGACACTCGCGGATGATCTTCAGGGCCTTCTTGACGCCTTCCTCGGTCCGGAAGACGTTCACGTAGTCGGTCATCGCCTGCTGGAGCTTCGAACGGATCTCCGAGTGCTGGACGCCGTCGTCTTTCTCGAGCAGGTGGTCGACGCGCTCGCGTTCGGCTTCGACGGCCCGCTCGAGTGAGCCCGCGGCGTCGGTGACCTGGCCGGAGCCGTCGGCGGCGACGCCCTCGGGTTCGATGCCGGCCTCGCCGGGCGTGATCGGGAGGTCGGTGTCGTCGTCTTCGACGTCGTCGGCGTAGCCCGTCTCGATCTCGGCCTCACCGAGGTCGCCACCGGCGGCGTGGTAACCGGCGCGCTTGCCGAAGACGATGAGTTCGGGCAAGGCGTTCCCGCCCAGGCGGTTCCCGCCGTGGACGGAGACGCAGGCACACTCGCCGGCAGCGTAGAGGCCGTCGATACAGGTCGCGCCGTTCTCGTCGGTCTCGATGCCGCCCATCGCGTAGTGCTGGCCGGGCTTGACCGGCATCGGTTCGACGAGCCCGTCGACGCCCTCGAAGTCCTCCGCGAGGTGGAGGATGTTCTCGAGGCGGTCCATGATGCGCTCTTCGCCCAGGTGGCGCATGTCGAGGTGGACGTACTCGTCGTTGACGCCACGCCCCTCGTTGACCTCGGTCAACTCGGCGCGGGCGACGACGTCGCGAGAGGCGAGTTCGCCGGAGTTGTTCGCGTAGCCGTACTCGAACATGAACCGCTCGCCCTCGTCGTTGTAGAGGATGCCACCCTCACCGCGAACGCCCTCGGAGATGAGGACGCCAGTGGAGGGAAGGGAGGTCGGGTGGAACTGGATGAACTCCATGTCCTCGAGCGGTGCGCCGGCACGGTAGGCCATGGCCTGTCCGTCGCCGGTACAGGAGACGGCGTTGGTCGTGTGGTCGAACGCCTGGCCGGGACCACCGGTCGCGAGGACGACGCCCTTGCGGGCCTTGAAGCCCTCGATCTTGCCGGTCTGGACGTCGTAGGCGACGACGCCGTGGCAGGTGCGGTCGTTCGGGTCGGGTTCGTCGGTGACGGCGAGTCGCGTCACGAACCACTCGTCGTAGACCTCGATGCCGCGTTTGACGACCTGCTCGTACATCGTGTGCAGCAGGTGGTGGCCTGTCTCCGCACCGGCGTAGGTGGTCCGCGGGAACGAGAGCCCACCGAAGGGACGCTGGGAGACGGTACCGTCGTCCTCGCGGGAGAAGGGCATCCCCCAGTGCTCCAAGTTGATCGTCTCTTCGGGAGCGTCCTGGGCGAGGGTCTCGACTGCGGGCGCGTCGCCCAGGTAGTCCGAGCCCTTCATGGTGTCGTAGGCGTGGAGTTCCCAGTCGTCTCCCTCGCGGAGCGCGGCGTTGATACCGCCCTCCGCGGCCCCGGTGTGACTGCGCACCGGGTGGAGTTTGGTGACCATCGCTACGTCCGCTCCTGCTTCGTGCGCTGCGACCGCAGCCCGGAGGCCGGCGCCGCCGGCGCCGACGACGATGACGTCGTGTTCGTACATTGTTTTACCAGAATTTCAGGTTCTTCTTGACTGCTTCACGCTTGAGCTCCTGAATGTGCTCGGTTAGCGGGATGTCCTTCGGACACACCTCGGTACAGGAGAACTGGGTCTGGCACCGCCAGACGCCGTGTTCCTGTTCCAAGATGCGGAGTCGGTGCTCTTTGATCTCTTCTTCTTCGCGATCGTCCATCGCGAACTTGTAGGCCTTGTTGATCGCTGCTGGTCCGAGATACTGGTTGTCGCCCGCGGCGATGTTACACGAGGACATACACGCACCACACCAGATACACCGCGAGCTCATCTTGATCTTCTCGCGGTTCTCGCGGCTCTGGCGCTGCTCCTCGAGTTCGCCCTGAGGCAGGTCCTCGGACTGGAAGTACGGCTCGACGGCGTGCATCTGCTCGTAGAAGTGGTCCATGTCCACCACGAGGTCTTTGACGACCTCCTGGTGGGGCAGCGGCTCGACGCGAATCGGCTGGCTGAGGTCGCTGATCTGGGTCTTACAGCCCAGGCGCTGCTTGCCGTTGACGAAGAAGGCGTCCGAGCCACAGACGGCCTGCCGACAGGAGTGGCGGAACGTCAGCGAGGAGTCGAAGTGGTCTCGCGCGTACATCACCGCGTCGAGCACCGTCATCCCCTTCTCGAACGGGACGTGGAAGTCGTCGAACCGCGGCTCCTGTTTGTCCGCGACTTCGGGGTCGTAGCGGAACACCTTGAGGTGGACCGTCTCCTCCTCGGGTTCGCCCTCGTCGGCCGACGCCTCGCGTGCGCTCTGCTGTTCGCGCTTGCGCTGGAGTCGCTTCTGCTGGGGCGACGCCTCCGCTTTCATCTCCTGGTCCGTCGGCGCTTCCTGCGTTTCGGGTTCGTCCGGTTGCTTCTGTCGTTGTGTACTCATGTTACATCCACCCCGCCATGACGAGTGCGACGTAGGTGCCCTGGGCGACCAGTGCGAGTCCGGCGAGCGTAAGGACTGCAAAGACGACTTTCTTTCGAGTGCCCGTCAACCCCTGGTTGACAAGTGCGTTGTAGACGCCGTTGACGCCGTGGAACGCGGCGGTGACGAGAAACAGCACCATCGTCAGGAAGTAGCCCACGTTCTCCATCCGCGCCTGCGTCGCGGCGAACGTCACGTCCGCGGCGTGGTTGACGAAGTGCAACAGGAAGAAGTGGAACGCGAGCACGACGATCAGAAACGCCGCCGTGAGCCGCTGGAGCAGCCATCCCGTTCCGCCCGGGGTAAACGAAGAGTAGCGCTCTGCCATTAGAAGGTCACCCCGTCGAGGAACGTCGGGACGCTCGCAACGACGATGACGCCCGTGATGATCAGTGACGCGTAGAAGCTCTTGTCCTGGGCCTCGAGCCCGACACCGAGGTCGACCATCAGCAGTCGGATCCCGTTGAGGATGTGGAAGACTGCGACCGCGAGCAATCCGACCTCGAGGACCCGGATGATAAACAGGCTCTCGAGTCCCTGGATAGTCGTCGTGTACGCCTCGGGGCTGGTCAGGGAGCTGCTCAGCACGGCGATGTGGGTAAACAGGTAGCCGATGAGCATCCACCCGGTGAACTTGTGGAAGATCCACGCCCACATCCCGGCCGAGAACTCCTTCCAGCGACCGAAGTCCTCGATGAGACCGCGATTGTAAGACTGACTCATGCTCTCAGTCGGAGGGTTGGACCGCTGGGGTATAGAAGTTACTTTTGTCTCCTCCGAAGTACTATCTCCTCGAACGGGAGAAATCACACCCGAGACGCACGTGAGGAGCCGATACGGACCGCTGTACGTCGGTACCGGGACAGCCGCGAACTCCCGCGGTTGCCCCGGTACACGGGTACGGCAGACCGTACGAGTTCGCCACTTTCGATCGCGAGGTGGGCCGCCGGTCGTCGGTCATACTATCGGACGTAACTGTGTGAAGATTCTCGCCACCCCGGGACGGCGAGAATCTTCCACGACGTACGTCCGGCAGTATCAGTCGAGGACGTCGGTGATCGGGTCTGCGCCGGTGACCTCGCGCTCGAGCGCGGAGAGGGTGTCCTCGCTCAGGCCGACGAGGTGACAGAGCGGGTTGCCGGGGTAGACGACGGGGTTCTCGAGGACGCCGACGATCAGCCCGGTAAAGGGTGCTTCGACGGTGTCGATGTCGTCTTCCTCCTTGAACGGATTCGTGATCGTACAGATGACGTCGCCCTCGTAGACGAGGCCGCCGCGGCCGTGTTTCATGTCGACGATGCCGCCCGCGTCGGCTCGAAGCCACGTCTTCTCGTCGGCGTCGTCGATGACGGTCCGCCAGCCGGGCCAGTGGACCGAGGAGTCCCGGTGGAGGCCGAACTCGGCGAGGACGCTCGCGACGCCGGTGAGCGCGCGATCGATGAGGCCGCGCTGGAAGCGGTGGGCCTCGCCCATCTCGACGGTGATCGTGGGGATGCCCGCTTCGGTCGCCTCGCGACGCAGGGTCCCGGAGGGCCCCTCGCCGGAGATGATGACGTTCGAACCGAACGCCTTCGCGACCCGCTTGACCTCGGGCCGGTCCACGTTCGCCCGGACGTGGAGCATGTTCGTCCGCCCGCGCGTCGACGTGTGAAAGTCGACCCCCAGGTCACAGGGTTCGATGAAGTTCGTGAAGATTCGGTGTGCCATCCGCTTTGCACTCGTCGACCCCTCGCGGCCGGGGAACGACCGGTTGAGGTCCCGGTCGTAGATCGGCAGGTATCGTTCCTGGGCGAGAAAGCCCGGCACGTTCATCACCGGCAGGCAGACGAGCGTCCCGTGGAGTACCGAGTGGTCCCAGTCGTGTGCGACCTCGCGGACGACCTCGATGCCGTTGAGTTCGTCGCCGTGTGCGGCCGCAGAGAGAAACACCGTCGGCCCGGGGTGCTCGCCGTTGATTACCGTCACCGGGACCCTGACGGGGTCGCCGAGGTACGTTTCGCTGATCCCGTAGCGAATGTTCGCCGACTCGCCGGGGTCGACGCGACCGCCGTTGTACGTGAATACGTCGCTCTCGTCGGGCGGCTCGGTGCCGGTGTCGACGTCGCTCATACGTCCCTGTCGGGGGCGAGCACATAAAGCGTGTATCATAACGTCTGCTGGCGGTCGTTCCCGGAGCAACCACCGGACAGCTTGCGTTCTCCGGGAAACGGCGACAGCAGGTATCATCGCTCGAGGCGATCGGCGTCGACGTAACGCGATTTCGGTCGGCGCATAGGTTTTGTAACATGCTCACATACGTCTGCGCATGGAGCTTCGCGAGGCTACCGTCGACGACGCCGACAGCATTCGATCGATCGCCCACGCGTCCCTTCGATCGTCGTACACCGACTTCCTCGACGAGTCGACGATCGACGACGCCGTCGAGCAGTGGTACAGCGACGACACCCTCGAGGGGGCGTTCGAGAGCGACCGCGTGCTCTTTCTCGTCGCCGAAGACGACGGAACGATCACCGGATTCTCCCAGAGCGAACTCGTCGGCGACGGACACGAGACCGGGCAGATCCTCTGGTTGCACGTCGATCCCGACCACCGCGGGGCCGGGACGGGCGTGCGGCTGCTGGTTCGCACTCGTGAAGAACTCCTCGAGTTGGGGGCCGAGGAGATCCGGGGTCTCGTCCTGGCGGACAACGAACTCGGCAACGAGTTCTACGCGAACCACGGCTTCGAGCGCGCCGGCACGCGCGAGATCGAAGTCGGTGACGAGACCTACACCGAGAACGTCTTCGTCGGGGGCGAACTCGAGAGCGACGAGACGTGGCGTGCGATCGAGGAAGTTCAACTGGACGGGGAGACGGTCTACGTCAGTTACGGGGAGGCAGTACGCGGATCGAAAGCGCCGTTTTATACGGCTTACGAGAGCGAGGAGGGGACGCGTCGGTACAGCTGGTTCTGTGGGAACTGCGAGAGCGTCGACATCGCGATGGACACGATGGGACGGGTCGAGTGCAACGTCTGTGGCAACCGTCGGAAGCCGACGCGCTGGGACTCGGCCTGGCTGTGAGACTCTCGAACGGCAGTCCGTGACGCCCGGTCGCGTCCCGTCTCGAGTGCGACCGCGTCCGATCGTATCGGCCGGCGACCGAGCGATCGACGCCGATACGCGGTGATTTCTCGCGGTAGGTCGACCGATAGGTGCCGTAAGCCCGTCGTACCGACGTCGAAGGCCGCGATCACGACGAGTCGATCTGGGGACGCGACGTCTCGTCACCTCGATAACGGTCGGCAGGCGATCGAGACCGTTCCGCTGTAGTCGGCGCGTTCGTCGCTGTCCGGACCGTATAACAAATGGTCGATCCGTCCACCTGCCGGGTGTGTCAGTCGATCTGCAACCGCCGAACCGTTTAGTTCGCGAGTAAATACGCCGTTCGGCCGGTTCGCTCGCACACCGTCTCGAAGCTACCTACGACATGGTTACACGAGAGCACATCGTTCGCGGGTTCAAGGCGACGCTCGCTGCACGCGCCGTCTACATGATCTCGAGCGGGCTGTTGATGTTCGTCCTCGCCAGGTACCTCCTCGAGCCGAGCGCCTACGGTTCGCTGTTCTGGGCGATCGGGATCCTGAGCATCGTCCAGCTCTTTGCGGACTTCGGCATCGGGAAGTCCGCGTCGCGGTACTTCGCCGTGTATCGCGAGCGCGATCCGGGGCAGATCCCGCACCTGATCCAGTCGACGATCGCCTACAAAACGATCCTCCTCGCGCTGGTCGCGTACTTCCTGTTGATCTTCCACGAGCGAATCGCGATCGCACTCGGCAATCCCGACGCCACGCCGTTTCTCGCGGCGGGGATCGCCTACATCGCCGCCTCCTCGTTCCACGGCTTCACGCAGGTCGCGTTCCAGGGATTCAACCGGCTCGTCTACAGCGCCGCCGTCCAGGCGATCGGCGGCGTCACCCGTCTCGTGTTCGCCGTCGCGTTCGTCCTGCTGGGGTTCGGTGCGCTCGGTGCGTTCTTCGGCTACATCGTCGGCTACGCCGCCGCCGGCACGTTCGGCCTCGCCGTCCTCTACTACCGGTTCTACCTGCAGTACGACGCCGCACCCACGTTCGAGTCGGGGCTCCCCAAACGGCTGCTCGAGTACAGCGTCCCGCTGGCGGCGACGCGGAGTTCGAACGTCATCGACAAACAGATCGACATCGTCCTCGTCGGCTACTTCCTGAGTCCCGTTGCCGTCGCCTTCTACACGCTGGCAAAGCAGATCACAGACTTCGTGCTCGCCCCCGCCGCCTCGCTCGGGTTTACGATCTCGCCGAACTTCGGCGAACAGAAGGCGTCGAACCAGCTCGAACAGACCCGGGCGCTCTACCAGACCGCACTCACCAACGCGTTGTTGCTCTACGTGCCCGCGGCCGCCGGTCTGGCGATCGTCGCCAGGCCGTTCGTCCGCCTCGTCTTCGGACCCGATTACCTCGGTGCGGTCCCCGTCTTGCAGGTCTTCTCCGTCTTCGTCGTCCTGCAGGCGGTCCTGAACGTCACGACCGACGGGCTGGACTACCTCGGCCGCGCCCGGGAGCGGGCGCTCGCGAAGGGGGTCGCCGCGATCAGCAACTTCGGACTGAACGTCCTCCTCATTCCGATCGTCGGGGTGGTGGGCGCGGCGGTGGCGACGGTGCTCACGCACTCGATCTACGCCGGCGTGAGTTTCTACGTCGTCCACGCGGAACTCTCCTTGCAGCTCGAGGAACTCGCGGCGTCCGTGAAACGAATCTGTGCGATCACCGGCGTGATGGCCGTCGCCGTCCTGCTGGCGACGCCGCTGGTCTCCGACGTGCTCTGGCTGGTCGGCGTGATCGGACTCGGCGCGGGGACGTGGGCGACGCTCGCGGTCGCGAGCGGACTGGTCGACCTCCAGGAAGTTCGCACCGCCCTCACGTGATAGCGGGAGAACCGGCTGTAAGTTCCTGCCAGACTTTTCGCGTCTGGCAACGCTTTTCCGGTGGGCGGGAGTTTATCGAGTATGACCGCTGAGGAGCCCGTCCGCGTCGGGGTATTGAGTCTACACACGAGCAAAGAGAGCAAGGCGATCTGTAACGCCGTCGAGGGCCTCGGCCACCACGCGGAGTGGCTCCGAAGCGAGAACACCACGATCAGGGTTCGAGACGGCAGCGTCACGCTCGAGCCCGAGGTCGACGTGATCGCGAACCGGATGCTCCTCTCGAACACGGAACAGCCCTGCGAGGAGCTCGGACTGTCGAACACGCTCGCCCAGCTCGTCCCGATGCTCAACGAGCCGAGTACGACGCTGACGGCGACACACAAGCTCTCTACGGGGGCCGCACTCGCGGCGAACGACGTTCGCGTGCCGGACGTCTTGCTGGCACTCGCCTCCGATCGTCTCAACGCGGCCCGCGACGAGTTCGGCGAGGAAGCGGTGTACAAGACGGCGATCGGGACCCACGGCGGCGGTACCTGGAAGGTCGGCCCCGAGGACCCGATCAACGCGAAGGTTGGCAACCGGTACGCCTTCCTGCAGGAACTCGTCGATCGCGACGGACAGCGCCACCGGGACGTTCGCGTCTACGTCGTCGGCGGCGAGGTCGTCGCCGCGATGTACCGCTACGCACCGGACAACGACTGGCGGACCAACGTGGCCCTCGGCGGATCGGTCGAGGACGCGACCGAGGACATCCCCGAGGAGGTCCGCGAGATGGCCCGCCGCTCCGCCGAGACGATCGGCCTCGACTACGCCGGCGTCGACCTCGTCGAGGGTGAGGAGGGCTGGTTCGTCCTCGAGGTCAACCCGACCGCGGGCTTCAAGGGGTTGTACGAGGCGACCCGCGTCAGTCCCGCCCCGTACATCGCGAAACTCGCCATCGAACGCGCCGGTGGCGAGGTCGACGACGACCGCGTCGAAGAACTCTCGACGACGCTCGACGACTCGATGCCCTCCGCGATGCCCGCTGCCTTCTCGGTCACCGAGGCCGAGCCGACCGACATCGGCTACACCGAGGAGGTCGTCCTCTCGGGAACCAGCGGTTCGAAGTCCGTCATCGCCAAGTCCGACACGGGCGCGACGCGGACGAGCATCGACACGCGCCTCGCCGCCGACATCGGTGCCGGGCCGATCAAGTCCATCACGAAGGTGAAGTCGGGCAGCAGCAAGCGATCGAAGAGCCGACCCGTCGTCGACGTCGTCGTCGGCGTCGGCGGCAACCAGCACACCGTCACGGCGAGCGTCGAGGATCGCGGTCACATGGACTACCCCGTCTTGCTCGGCCGGGACATCCTCGAGAACTACCGCGTGGACGTCAGCAAGCGCGTCGACCGCGACGCGCCGGATAGTCCCGAAGAAGAAGAGTAATACTGCTGGACAACACGGTTCAGACCTCGATCGCACTCGAGACGCTGTCGCCACGGCGACAGCCGGCGAGACGCGATCGAGTATTCACTGACTGTTGTCCAGTAGTATAAGGCAACCGACGAGGTTTTTCCGCTCGCGTCCTATCCTCGATCGATGGCGTCAGATCCCGAAACCGTCCTCCAGCACGATCCGGTCATGGCCGACCTCCTGGCGCGCTACGACCCCCATCCGATCGAGCCGTTCGGCTGCGAGTACGAACGGCTGTTCGTCTCGATAGTCAACCAGCAGCTGTCGACCGCGTCGGCGACGGCCGTTCGCGAGCGCGCGTTCGAGGTTCTCGACGGCGACATCCGCCCGGAGACGGTACTCGACGCCGACGGGGAGGCCTTGCTCGAGGCCGGGCTCAGTTCGCAGAAACTCGAGTACGTCCGCGAGGCCGCCCGCGCGTTTCTCGAGCGCGATTTCACGCGAGCTGGGCTCGCCGACCGATCGAACGAGGACGTCGTCGCAGAACTGACGTCGATCCGGGGGATCGGCGAGTGGACCGCCCGGATGTACCTCATCTTCGTCCTCGAGCGCCCCGACGTGCTCCCGCTCGGCGACCTCGCCGTCCGTCGAGGTATCGAGACGCTGTACAACGACGGCGCGTCGTTGACGCGCGCGGAGATGCGCGAGATCGCCGAGCCGTGGCGTCCGTACCGGAGCCTGGCGACGCGGTACGTCTGGGCCGCCTACGAGTCCGACGAGTGATTTTCCCTCGTCACTCGAGGTGGTGGTAGTCGAGTTCGTAGCCCGCCTCGAGCGCCTCCTGGACGGCGTCGCTGGGTTCGGCGACGCCGCGGCGGCGAAGCGTCATTCCGGTTCCATCGTCGGTGATCGTGAGATTCGCTCGCCAGGACGGGTCGGTCTCGGGATAGTCGGTGCGATGATGTGCGCCGCGAGACTCGGTGCGCTCCGTCGCCGCCCGGAGTATCGCGTCCGCCATGGTGAGGCTGAACGCGAGGTCGACGGCGAACTCGAACGACCGGGACGTCCGGTCGCCCTCGACCCGGAGGTCGGCCGTTCGGTCGCGAAGCGCGGCGAGCTTCCGTCGGCCCTCCTCGAGACTCTCCTCGTCTCGAAGGATGCCGGCGTGGTCCCACAGCAGGCCGCCGAGGTCCGACAGCAGTTCCTGCGGGGTGACGTCGCCGTCTGCGGTCTCGAGTGCGGCGAGCGCACGAAACTCCCGCTCGGCGAGCGCGCGCTGGCCGTCGGGGAGGTCGGGGTCGTCGTCCGCCTCGGTCACGCGGTCGCCGACGTGTTCGCCGACGAGTTTGCCGATGGCGACGGTTTCGGCCAGGGAGTTGCCGCCGAGACGGTTCGCACCGTGGACACCCGCCACGGTCTCGCCGACCGCGTACAGTCCCCCGACGCCGGTCTCGCCAGTTCGGAAGTCGACGTCGACGCCGCCCATCGTGTAGTGGGCGGTCGGCGCGACCTCCATCGGCGCGTCGGTGATGTCTACGCCGAGCGACTGGAACCGCTCGTACATCGTCGGGAGGCGTTCTTTGACGTACTCCGGATCGCGATGGGAGACGTCGAGGTAGACGCCGCCGTTCTCGGTCCCTCTGTCCTCTCGTAGCTCCTGGGCGATCGCCCGGGCCACCACGTCACGGGCGTCGAGTTCCATCTGGTCCGGCGAGTACCGCTCCATGAACCGCTCGCCGTCCGCGTTGTAGAGTCGGCCGCCCTCGCCGCGAACGGCTTCCGTGACGAGCCTCCCGTCCCACTCCTGGCCGTAGCGTGCGCCGACCATTCCCGTCGGGTGGAACTGGACGAACTCGACGTCCAGCAGCGTCGCCCCCGCCTCGAGCGCCATCGCCGGTCCGTCGCCGTTGTTCTCGTCTGCGCGCGAGGAGTGGCGGTCGTACAGCGCGGAGAAGCCGCCGGCGGCCAACACGACGTGGTTCGTCCGGAACAGGAGGTCGTGGCCGTCCTCCATGTCGAAGCCGACGGCACCGTAGACGCGGCGACCGTCCGACAGCAGCCGCGTGATCATCACGTTCTCGCGGTAGGGTACCTCGAGTTCTCGGGCCCGCTCGATCAGCGTCTCGAGCATCGCCTCGCCGGTCCGGTCGCCGACGAAGCAGGTGCGCCGGTACGACTGTGCGCCGAAGTATCGCTGGTCGATTCGCCCGTCGTCGGTCCGATCGAACGGCGTCCCCCACGTCGCGAGTTCGCGAATCCGATCGGGCATGTGTTTCGTGGTCAGTTCGACGGCCTCGGGGTCGTTGAGGAAGTGTCCCTCCTTCAGGGTGTCCGCGGCGTGGATCGTCCAGTCGTCCTCGTCGTCGCGCGATCCGAGGGCGGCGTTGACGCCGCCGGCCGCCCACGTCGTGTGGGCGTCGCCGTGGTCGCGCTTGCCGACGACCAGCGATTCGACGCCACGCTCGGCCAGTTCGATGGCGACTCGAGCACCTGCTGCTCCCGCGCCGACGATCAACACCGGGACCGATCGCTCCTCGTACTCGACGGGACCGTCCCCTCGAGTCGCTCCGTTCGTCGAACCGTCGACGATACGCTCGACGTCACCGATCTGCACACCGCCGCCGGGCCTTTCGTGGTCACTTGGGGACGTGTCTGTCATCAATACGAGATAGGTACCGTACGCGTATAGGCGTCTCGCAGGTTGCCGTTTCGTACACTCCGTCTCCGAAACGTGTCAGATGAAATCCGGAAAATCCGCCACCCGAACGTTCACACGATCGCGTCAGGCGTCAGGCTCGGCTCAGTCGGCTCGAGTTCGTCCCGCCGACGGAAGGTCGTCCGTGAACGCATAGTGTGCCCCGACGCCGGCGAGTCCGGCGACGGCCACCCGCAGCCCCGTCCCGACCGTGACCTCGAGGTATCCGAGGGCGAGGCGTCCGAGCGGTTCCGAAGCGGCGTCTAGCAGCCCTCGAAGCGCGAACTGGCAGACGGCGCTGCCGATCGCCGCCCCGAGAAACAGGACGACCGCGAACGCGGCGTACGATCCCGACTCGCCGAGCCAGCGGACGGCGACGACGCCGACGACGAAGACGCCGAGCGGTTCGACGAGGAGCGTGAGGAGGTTGGTTCCGATGGCGAGCGCCGAGAGTTCCGCAGTCGTCTCCAGTCCGAAGTACTCGAATCCGATCGTGGTGCTGTAACGGCTCAGGACGGCGACGACGCCGGCGGCGACTGCGACGAGGAATCCGACGACCAGGGCGTTTCTGGAGGACATACACCCGTAATGAACTGTCAGAAATAAAAGTATACCGGCAGCTCGAGTGCGCCGACGTCGGGTCCACCGCGATCCGACCGCAGTCGACGCAGCGAACCGTGCGCTAGTCGCCGCCCCCGTCGGGCGTCTCGGGTTCGACTTTCGAGAGACGCATCGCGTTGCCCGTCACGCCGAGGCTCATCCCCATGTCGCCGACGACGACCGCGTGGACCACCGTCACGATGCCAAACGGCGCGCCAGCGGCGAGGACGGCTTTCACCGCCAGACTCGACCAGATGTTCTGTCTGATCACGCCGTTTGCCTTCCGGGCGAGCCGGTAGAGGTACGGCAGGCGCGTGAGGTCGTCGCCCATGAGCGCGACGTCGGCCGTCTCGAGTGCGGTGTCCGTGCCGGCGGCTCCCATCGCGACGCCGACGGTGGCCGTCGCGAGCGCGGGCGCGTCGTTGATCCCGTCGCCGACCATGACGACGTCGCCGCGTTCGTCCTCGAGGCGGCGGATCTCCTCGAGTTTCTCCTCCGGCAGCAGTTCGGCGTGGTACTCGTCGATGCCGACCTCCCGGGCGATCGCGCGGGCCGTCCCCTCGTTGTCGCCGGTGAGCATCACGACGCGGACGCCCTGCGCTTGCAGCCGGGAGACGGCCCACGACGCGTCGGGACGGACCGCGTCGGCGACGCCGACGACGCCGAGCAGTCGGTCGTCGGTACCGACGAGGACCGCCGTCTTCCCCTCGCGCTCGAGTTTCGCGACGGCGTCCTCGAGGACGTTCAGGCAGTCGCCCTCGTCGCACTGCGGGTCGGCCGACTCGAGGAGTCGCCCGCCGTCGGTCGTCACGTGTGCGTGCTCGAGGTCCAGTCCGAGGCCGTCGAAGAGGTCGGGCTTGCCGACGTAGTGGGTCACACCGTCGACGTCACCGCTGACGCCCCGGCCGGTCAGGGCCTCGAAGTCGTCGACCGCGACGTCCCCGTCGATCCCGCGGTCGGCCGCGTGGGCGGCGATCGCCTCGCCGATCGGGTGTTCGCTGCGCCGCTCGAGGGCGCTCGCACGCCGGAGCACCGTCTCCTCGTCGACGCCCTCGAGGGCGACGACGTCGGTCACGGACAGGTCGCCGGTCGTCAGCGTCCCCGTCTTGTCGATCGCCAGGACGTCGCTCTCTCCTGCCGCCTCGAGGTAGCGACCGCCCTTGATCAGGACGCCGTTTCGGGCGGCGCTCGTGATCCCGGAGACGACGCTGACGGGCGTGCTGATGACGAACGCGCAGGGACACGCGATGACCAGCAGCGTCAGCCCCCGCAGGAACCACGTGTTCCAGGACGCGCCGACGACCAGCGGCGGCCCCGCGGCGACGAGGATCGCCAGCGCGACGACGATCGGCGTGTAGACGTCGGCGAATCGCTCGACGAACTGCTCGCGGTCTGTCCGCTCGCGTTCCGCCGACTCGACTAGCCTGACGATCCGCGAGATCGTCGAGTCGGCCGCGTCGCTCGTGACCTCGACCTCGAGGTAGCCCGACTCGGTGATCGTCCCGGCGAAGACCTCCTCGCCGGGCGTCTTGTCGACGGGGACGCTCTCGCCGGTGATCGGGGCCTGGTCGACCGCGCTCTCGCCCTCGCGGACGACGCCGTCGGCCGGAATCTTCTCGCCCGGTCGGACGACGACCACGTCGCCCGCCTCGACCGTCTCCGCGGGCACCGTCTCCTCGCTGCCGTCGTCTCGCAGCACCGTCGCCGTCTCCGGCGAGAGGTCGATCAGTTCGCGCAGCGAGTCCCTGGCGCGGTCCATCGAGAACCGCTCGAGCAGTTCGGCGACGCTGAAAAGCACCGCGAGGGTCGCCCCCTCGAAGGGGTGGTGGGTCGCCACGGAGGCGAGGATCCCGACGGCCATCAGGAAGTCGATGTCGAGGCTGCGGTTGCGCGCCGAGTAGTAGCCGTTTCGGACGATCGGCGTGCCGGCGATCGCGGCCGCGACGACGAAGAGGACGTGCGAGACGGCGAACGACCGACCGGCGAGCGTAAAGAGCGTCGGATCGACCGCGGGGAAGAGAAAACGCAGGGCCAGCCCCGTCGCGACCAGCACCGCGCCGATCGCCGTCGTGCCGGCCCGACGACTCGTCCAGACCTCGTTCGGGTCGCGGAACCGGTCGCCGCCGCCGTCGAGCGGCGTCGCCTCGTAGCCGGCGCTCTCGATCGCCGAGATCGCGGTCTCGGTATCGCCCGCACCACTGGAGACCGTGGCGGTAACTCGGCCGGCCGCCGGCTGGGTCTCGACGTCCGAGACCCCGGGGACGTCCTCGAGTGCGTTCTCGACTTTGGTCGCACACGAGGGACAGTCCATCTCCGGGACCGACAGCGCCAGTTCGGTCTCGCTCGACTCGACGACGTATCCCGCCGCCTCGACGCGGTCGCGAACGTCCGCGTCGCCGACGACGTCGGGGTCGTACTCGACGACCAGGGTGCCGGCCGCCACGCGCGCCTCGAGCCCCTCGATCCCGTCGAGTCGCTCGACGCTGTTCGTCACCTTCCCCGCACAGGACGGACAGTCCATCTCCGGGACCGACAGCTCGAGAATTCGCGTCGAGCCGTCCGTCGACGCCGAGGCTGGTGGTTCCTGCTCGCTCATCACCGGTCGGTACGGGAGCCGTCCCTATACGGATTATTTGGCGCGCGCCAAACTCGTGGTCTGTCGTCGGTGCCCCGCGGCCGTCAGAGACCCGGCGAGAGCGCCTCGAGCGAGTCGTCGGCGTCGACGAACGCCGTCGCGAGTTCGGCCTCCGCGCGTCGCAACCGGTAGGAGAGCGTCGACCGCGGGACGTCGAGCTGCTCGGCGAGTTCCGACAGGTCGATCCGCCGCGGCGTCTCGTAGTAGCCGCGTTCGACGGCGACGCGCAGCGCGTCGCGCTGTTCTTTCGGGAGCGACTCGATCCGCTCCTCGCGGGAGCGATCCGGGTCGAGGTCGGTCAGCCGGAGCATCTCCACGCCCGCACAGTGGCCCACTTCGTCGCCGAGCGCGTCGAAGAAGTCGTGAATCGGCGCGTCGTTCGCGAGGACGATCCGCCAGCGATAGCGCCGTCCCTCCCGGTAGGTCTCGAACAGCAGTCCCTCGCCGAGGTACTCGAGTGCGAGGTGGGGGACCGACTCGCAGACGTCCGTCCGGTCCCAGTAGGTGTAGACGACGAGCGTATCGTCTGACCGATCGATTACCTGCGTCTCGCAGTCGGCCCCGCAGTCGTCTTTCACGAGACAGTCCGCACAGTAGCTCGACTCGCGGTAGGCTCCCTCGAGTGCCTCGAGTCCTTCCCCCGATCCGCTCGCGTGGTCGACCCGCCAGAGGCTCTCTTCGGTGACGTGACACGAAAGCGAGCGGATCGTCGTGTCGGGGTACGCCTCGAGGACGTCGGCGACCGGATTCGCCCCGGGATCGTACTCGAGGGCGAAGACGAACTCTCTCATTACGAGGTCGTACGGGCCGAGACGGCAAAGGAGTCACGCAAATCCCGTCGGGAACGGATTCGAGGTCGGTCCACCTCGACGTTCTCGTCGACGGAGAACCGTCGTGCCGGGTCTGCGTAGCGCCAGCGGGGCAGCGGTGGCGAGAGGGGAGACGAGTCGGGGCGGCTCAGACGGGTCGAGTACCTAGAATCCTTTCCCGAGCAGTTCGCGGGCGATGATATTCTTCTGGATTTCGGTCGTCCCCTCGTAGATCTGGGTGATCTTCGAGTCGCGGTAGAACCGCTCGACGGGGAAGTCGTTGACGTAGCCGGCACCGCCGTGGATCTGGACGGCCTCGTCGGCGACGTCGGTCGCGACGCGGGAGGCGTACTCTTTGGCCATCGAGGCGAGCTTCGTGATGTTCTCGCCCTGGTCGACCTTCCAGGAGGCCTTGTAGGTCAGGTTACGCGCGGCCTCGGTCTTGGTGTGCATGTCGGCGAGTTTGTGCTGGATCGCCTGGAACTCCGAGATGGACTGGCCGAACTGCTCGCGGTCCTGGGCGTACTCGAGTGCGGCTTCGGACGCGCCTTTCGCGATGCCGACGCCCTGGGCGGCGACCGCGACGCGAGTCTGGTCGAAAAACTGCATCTGCTGCATGAAGGCGGCGTCTCGGGTCCCGATGAGGTTCTCCTCGGGAACGCGGACGTCGTCGAAGATGAGTTCGGCGGTGTCAGACGCCCGAATGCCGAGCTTGCCGGTGATCTTGTCGGCGGAGAAGCCGTCGCGGTCTGCCTCGACGACGATCTGGGAGAAGCCGTTGTACCGGCCCTCGGCGTCGGGATTGGTCTTACAGAGGACGACGAAGAAGTCGCCGACGGTGCCGTTGGTGATCCACATCTTGTTCCCGTTGATCACCCACTCGTCGCCGTCTTTCTCGGCCGTCGTCGAGACCGAGGAGACGTCGGAGCCGGTGTCCGGTTCGGAGATGGCCGCGCCGGAGATCTTCTCGCCGCGAGCGACCGGCTCGAGGAAGCGTTCTTTCTGGTCTTCGGTCCCGAACTCCATGATGGCCTCACAGCCGAAAGAAGAGGCGACGATCGAGAGCGCGATCCCGGGGTCGACGGCGAACAGCTCCTCGACGATGATCGTCGTGTCGAGGATCGAGTAGCCCGCGCCGCCGTAGTCCATCGGGATGTACGGACCCGTAAGTCCCATCTCGGCTGCCTTCTCGACGATATCGTGTGGGAACTTCTCTTCGACGTCGTACTCCTCTGCGTGGGGTGCGATTTCGTTCTCGGCGAAGCGTCGAACTTCCTCGCGAATCTGCTGTTGTTCGTCAGTAAGTCCGAAATCCATAACGTCGCATTCTTGCCTGAACGATAAAGAGCTTTGTAACCGGGAGTAAACTGAAACAGAGTTTTGTTTCCGAGAGAGGGAAACGTTCAAACGGGTTCCGGTTGCATACCCGACTATGGAACTCGAGGAAATCAACACCGTCGCAGTTCTTGGAGCCGGAAACATGGGTCACGGTATCAGTGAAGTCGCCGCCCTCGCCGGGTACGACGTCAACATGCGTGACATCAACGAGGAGTTCGTCCAGAACGGCTACGACCAGATCGAGTGGTCGCTTGGCAAACTCGCCGAGAACGACCAGATCTCCGAGGACGACGCCGACGCCGCCCTCGAACGGGTGACGCCGCTCGTCGACCTCGAGGAGACCGTCGCCGACGCGGACGTCGTCGTCGAGGCCGTCCCGGAGAGGATGGAGATCAAACGGGACGTCTGGGAGGACGTCGAGGCCTACGCCCCCGACCACGCCGTCTTCACGACGAACACCTCGAGTCTGTCGATCACGGACCTCTCGGAGTTCACGGAGCGTCCCGAGCGCTTCTGCGGGATGCACTTTTTCAACCCGCCGATCCGGATGGACCTCGTCGAGGTCATCTCCGGCGAGCACACCGACGACGCCACGCTCGACGTCGTCGAGGCGCTCGCGGATGACTTCGGGAAGACGCCGGTGCGCGTCCGGAAGGACGTCCCCGGGTTCATCGTCAACCGCGTCCTCGTCCCCCTGATGAACGAGGCCGCCTGGCTCGTCGAGGACGACGTCGCCACCATCGAGGAGGTCGACGCGACGACGAAGTTCGACGTCGGGTTGCCGATGGGGAGTTTCGAACTCGCGGACTACGTCGGCATCGACGTCGGCTACCACGTCCTCGAGTACATGCACGACGTCGCGGGCGATCGTTACGAGCCGTGTCCGCTGATGAACGAGAAAGTCGAGAACGAGGAGTTCGGCCAGAAGTCCGGCAAAGGCTTCTACGACTACGAGGACGGCGACGGCGCCGACGTCTCGATGGACGAGGACCTGTTCAGCGAGGCCGTCAAGGAACGCCTGCTGGCCGTGCTCGCGAACGAAGTCGCCTTCCTCGTCGGGAACGACGTCGCCTCGCCCGAGGAGATCGACACCGCGGTCAAACTCGGCGGGCGCTGGCCGAAAGGACCCGCGAAGTTCGCCGACGAGTACGGCGTCGCCACGCTCTTCGACGCCCTCGAGGACGCCTACGAGGAGACCGAACACCCGCGCTACGAGCCCTTCGACTACTTCGCCACCGTCGCCGAGGAGGGTGGCTTCTACGACGACACGGACGACGAAGACGGCGCGCCGGAGTTCGACACGATCGAACTGACCTACCCCGGCGACAAGGTCGCACAGATCGAACTCGACCGCCCCCAGCAGATGAACTCCATCAGCCTGGAACTCATCGAGGAACTCGACGCCGCACTCGACCTCGTCGAGGAGGACGACGACGTTCGCGCGCTCTTGCTGACGGGTGCCGGCTCGAAGGCGTTCTCCGCAGGGGCCGACTTCATGAGCATCGCCGGTAGCGGCACCGATCCCTTCGGTGCGGTCGAACTCTCGAAGTACGGCCAGGAGACGTTCGGCCGCCTCGAGGAGGTCGAGATGCCGGTCGTCGCCGCCATCGACGGCTACTGCCTTGGCGGTGGCATGGAACTCGCGACGTGTGCCGACGTCCGGATCGCCACCACGCGTTCGGAGTTCGGCCAGCCAGAGTTCAACCTCGGACTGCTGCCGGGGTGGGGCGGCACGCAGCGTCTCCAGCGCATCGTCGGCATGGGCCGTGCGAAAGAGATCATCTTCACCGCAGAGCGGTTCCCCGCCGAGGAGATGGCCGAGTACGGGTTCGTCAACGAGGTCGTCGAACCCGACGAGTTCGAGACGGCCGCACACGAGTACGCCGCGAAACTCGCCGGCGGCCCGCCGCTCGCGATGCGCTTTACCAAGCGCGCGATGCACAAAGGCTGGGACAACCACGAGGCCGGCCTCGAGGTCGAGTCGATGGGCTTCGGACACGTCGTCAACTCCGAGGACGTCCACGAGGGCATCAACGCCTTCTTCGGCGACGACGAACCCGAGTTCGAAGGCAAATAACGCCGGTCTCGACGCTCGGACTGTCGGCTGACACTGCCCGCTGTACCTGTTTTCCAAAGTACCCGTAAGTTCACGGGTACTCCGAGACTGATACTACTGGCCGAAGTCATACTACTGGACAACAGTCAGTGGATACTCGATCTCTTCTCGCCGGCTGTCGCCGCTGGCGACAGCGTCTCGAGTGCGATCGGACCAGCGCGATTCGCCCGACGGGATAACAGCGAGCGCGAGTTTTATTACTGGTTACTACCATAGGTAACCTGTGATACGATCGATGAGGAGATCTGAGGGGGGCCGTCGATGAGTGGCGAGCCAGACGTGCTCGTCGTCGACGACGAAACCCGACTCGCGGACCTGTTCGCGGCGTGGCTCGAGCCGACCTGGGCCGTCGCGACGGCCTACGACGGCGAAGAGGCACTCGAGATGCTGGCCGACTCGATCGAGGTCGTTCTCCTCGATCGGCGAATGCCTGGCCGTTCGGGCGACGACGTCCTCCGGAAGATCCGCGACGCAGGATGCAACTGCCGGGTCGTCATGGTGACTGCAGTCGATCCCGACTTCGACATCATCGAGATGGGATTCGACGACTACCTGGTCAAACCGGTCTCGAAGGAGGAACTCGTCGAGGTCGTCGAGAGCGTCTCGAGGAGAGCCGACTACGAGGCCGACGTCCGGCAGTACTACTCGCTCGTCTCGAAGAAGGCCCTCCTCGAGACGGAGAAGACGGAGTGGGAACTCGAGGACAACGAGGAGTATCGGCGACTCCGCGAACGCGTCGACCGCCTCCGGCGACGAGTCGACGACGCCGTCTCGGGGATGGCCGGTCACGACGACTTCGTGGGTGCGTTTCAGGATCTCCGGTCCGAGCGTCCGCCGGGTGAAGGTGCCTGCCGGTAGACGAGGTTGCGCTGGACTTCGTTTGCCCCCTCGTAGATGACCGGAACGCGTGCGTCCCGGTAGACGCGGGCGATTCGTCGCTCGTCGAGAACCGACCGGCCGCCGTGGAACTGCATTCCCTGTTCGGCGACGTCGACTGCAGTTTCGGTCGCTTTCGTCTTGGCCATCGCCGCCCAGTAGCCCTCGTTCGTGCGGTTTGCGACGTTCTCGCAGGCGCGCCAGGTCAACGTGCGAGCGCTCTCGAACGCGGTGAGCATGTCCGCGAGCCCGTGCTGGACCGACTGGAACTGATTGATCGTGCGGCCGAACTCCTCTCGTTCGTGGGTGAACTCCCAGGCTTCCTCGATAGCGGCCGCGGCGAGACCGATCCCGTGGCCCGCGACGATCACTCGTCCGTGGTTGAAGAAGTCGGCGAGCAGCATGAAGCCGGCCCCTTCGCTGCCGATCAGGTTCTCCGCGGGGACGCGACAGTCGTCGAAGGTGACGTGGGCCTGCTTCGAGGCGCGCATCGCCATCTTCTCGGGGATGTGCTCGGCCTCGTACCCGTCTGTGTCCGTCGGGACGATGAAAAGCGAGTGGTTGCCGTACCGGTCGTCTTCGTCGTCGCCCGTCCGCGCGTAGACGGTCACCCAGTCGGCCTCGACGCCGTTTCCGATCCAGTACTTCTCGCCGTTCAACACGTACTCGTCGCCGTCTCTCTCCGCCCGCGTCTGCATCCCCGCGAGGTCGCTTCCCGTCTCCGGTTCCGAGACGGCGAGCCCCGAGAGCTGGTCGCCCTCGGCGACGGGCCGGACGTACTCCTCGCACTGCTCGTCGGTGCCGTACTCGTAGGTCATCTCACAGCCGAAGCTGGCGAGCTGGAGCGTCAGGGCGATTCCGGCGTCCGCCCGGTAGAACTCCTCGGTGAGCGCGAGCAGTTGCGCCAGATCGAACCCCCGTCCGCCCCACTCTTCGGGGACGTCCTGGGCGACGAGACCCGCGTCCTGTCCGGCCTCGAGTATCTCTCTCGGATACTCACCCGACTGGAAGTACTCCCGGGCGTTCGGTTCGATGTACTCGCTCGCGAACTCTCGAGCCTCGGCTTTCACGTCTCTGGCGCGTTCCGGAACCAGGCTGTCGTCGAGAAGCTCCATACGAAATGTTCGGCGTCGAGTCGTTTATATCCAGATATTGGAGTTCACGAACGTATTCGCCTTCGATACGTTGCAGGGCGCTACGGTACAGCTGATGCGATTCGTAGAACGGTGTGTGAATCGCCTCGGGGTCAAGCCCCGAGGCTTCCTGTTTCTACGACGCGCTTTGCAGACACACGCTGAAATTCAGGTGTGTCCGTAGGGAGCGCAGTCTCCACAGGCGTTGATTCGGGCCATCCCAGCCCTAGTTCAGAAAAGCCGCGCTTGAGGACGTTCATCGCCGCGTTCGCGTCCCTGTCTGTCTCGAATCCGCACGACGGACAGGAGTGTTCCCGCACCCAGATAGGCTTCGCCGTCTCCACACCGCACGACGCACACTCTTTGGTGGTGCCTCGCGCTTCGACCTGCACGACGTGACAGCCGTACAAGTCTGCCTTGTATTCGAGGAGTGTAATGAATTGTCGCCACGCCGCGTCCTGCTTGTTCCGAGCGTTGTGCGAGTCTTCCAGCATCCCCCTCACGTTGAGATCTTCCACGAACACGGCGTCGTACTCGCGGACGAGCCACGTCGTAATCTTATGCTGGTAGTCCAGCACCTTCCGCTTGATGTGACGCTTCACCTTCGCTACTTCCCGGCGTTGTTTCTCGTAGTTGTTCGACCCTTTCTCCTTCCGCGAGAGTTTGCGCTGTTCGCGTCGAAGACGCTCATACTCGTCTTCGAGGTCGAGCCAATCCACTGTCTTGCCGTCAGACGTGTGGATATAGTTGTGGATTCCGAGGTCGATACCCACGCTGTTGCTTGAACCTAACTCGTCCAGCGTGGGTTTCTCGGGTAAGTCAGCGTCGTCAGTTTCGAGACCGAAGGAGACGAACCAGTCGCCGGTCGTCTCTTTTTTGACCGTGAGTTCTTTGATGTCGGCTTTGTCTGGGATTTCGCGGTGATAGCGGATTTTGATGTCACCGATTTTGGAGAGCCAGAGCGTCGCACGTCGGCCACTCGTGTTTTTGAGTTCGAAGCCGGACTGCGAGTACGTCATACTCTGGAACGCCCTCGGTGACTTCCACTTGAGCTTCCCGACCTTACGACCGTCCTCTTTCTGGCCGTTTAGGTTCGAGAGGTTGTCGTAGAACCGTGTGACGGTTCGTTGCAGAGCCTTCGAGTTGACTTCCGAGAAGACAGGGAACTCGTCTTTCCAGTCAGGAAGTCGGTAGTGGTGTTTGTATGCAGAGCCGATGTTGTCGGCGTCCACGTTCTCGTACTCGTACAGGGTGTAGTTGTACGCTTGGCGATGAATGTCGATGTGACGTTCCAGTTCAGCCGCTACCTCTTGTGTCGGGTATGCATGGTAGCGGTGACTGTACTCCATCGCTGTCTCTTGATTAGCGATATGTTCACTTAATGGTTTGTATCCCTGCCTATCGGATTCAACCCCGGGGTCAAGCCCCGGGGCATTCTCCTAGACCGCTTGTAAAACCCGACGCAACCGCACGACGGTTCGCGGTTGCGGCGGTACAGACTCACGGCCATCGTTGTGACGTGGTCGCCGCCGCAGCTTCCGTATCGACGCCGATTGTGTACAGAAGCGGCCCGACGACCGATCAAGGGAAAGAACGAGTCCGACACGTCGGGTCTCGGTCCCAGTGAGGTTCAGCCTGAATCTGTCGCGAGCGCGCTCGCGAGATCGAGCAATTGAACCGCGGCTGTGTCTCCGATTCGGTAGTACGTCCACTTCCCTTGCCGTCGCGTCTTGACGAGCCCTGCATCTTTGAGTTCTCGAAGATGGCTGGCGACTGTCGACTGGGGCGCGTCCAAGACGACTTGCAGTTCACACGCGCACAACTCACCATCTCTGAGCGCTTCGAGGATTCGAATTCGGTGTTCGTTCGCCAGCGCTTTGAACACCGTGAGCGGACCCTCCACCTGTTCGTCGTCTGGAGCGAGTTCGAACAGCGACGTCAGTCGATTCTCCGGGTTCTCGTACAGTCGTTCGAGCGTCTGACGCGTTGATTCGGGCACTGAGTCGGTCATTCTTTCGTCTGTTTGTCTCTTATTTCGCCGCTCCCGTGAAGTACCTGCTCGTATCTCGGGCCAACTCTGGTCCTCCGGTGTGTGGCAACGTGCTAGTCGATGTCCTGCATCAACAAATCGATGCTGTTCGGTTTGGCACTACTCGGTTGCGGTCACTGGCCCGTGCACCACCTCGCGAAGAGAGATACTGGGATCGACTATCTCAAAGAAGGAGGTTGAACAGTAGCCCGATGATCACGATGCCCGTAGCGACCGTCGCCGCGAACGACGCGATGAGTTCCTTTTCCATCACCTTCTTGAGGATCATAAACTGCGGGAGCGAGAGTGCGGCGACGGACATCATGAACGCGAGTCCCGTACCAACGGGCAGTCCCTTCCCGATGAGCGATTCGACGACCGGAATAACGCCGAGGATGTTCGTGTAGATCGGCACGCCGACGGCGACCGCGCCGAAGACACCGAGCGGTCCGGACAGGTACCCGGTCACGATCGCCTGTGGAACGAAGCCGTGGATGGCTGCCCCGAGTCCGACACCGACCACGACGTACGGGAGGATGTCGGTGATGATGTCTTTCGCTTCGACGTACGCCTGTCGTGCACGTTCTCTGTGCGTTGGCTCGTCGATGTCGACGTCCGAGTTGCCGAAATCGAACTCTTTGATGTACCTGTCGAGGCCGGCCTCGTTCAGGACGAACCCGCTCGTCATTCCGATGGTGATGCCGCTTACAGCGTACAGTGCCGTCAGTTCGAACCCGACGACACCGGGAAGAACCACGAGCGCAGCCTCGTTGATCATCGGGGAGACGGCGAGAAACGTCATCGTGACGCCGAAGGGGATCCCTGCGCCGACCATCCCGAGGAATATCGGAATCGTCGAGCACGAACAGAACGGCGAGACGATGCCGAGCAGTGCGGCGAGGAGATAGCCGGTGATCGCTCGCTTGCCCGAGAGGTAGTCTCGAATCTTCTCCGGTGGGAAGTACGTCCGCAGGTAGCCGACACCGAAGATCACCGCCACCAGCAGCGTGACGATTTTCAGCGTATCGTAGACCCAGAAGTGGACTGCTGCTCTGGGTGCACCGGTCAGGCCGAGGGTATCGACGACCCAGGTCGCAAACTGCTCGAAGACCATCTCGGCTACAGGCGCTCCTCGATGTATTCTTTCAGTTCTGCTTCAGATGGATTCGACCCAGTGAACACCATCTCGTCGTCGATTTCGAACCCGGGTGTCGACATGATGCCCTTCTCGGCGAGCTTCACGGTGTCGCCTTCTTTCTCGACGTCGGCGTCGAATCCGTGCTCGTCGACGACGTTCTGCGTTTTGTCTTTCAGATTCGAACAGTTGCTACAACCGTCTGGTCCGTAGATCGTGATTTTCATCGTTCACCTCTGGCCGCTCCAACACCGCGAGCGCGACTGTAGACACTGCCACCGGCGACTGAATTCGTTCGACCCGTGGCGGTCACGGTCTCGCCAGGTTCCGGAGCTGCCATTCATATCGCTATTTTTCGGTTTGGCACAAGTACGTTTCGATAATATTCGATTCGTTTTCAGCGATCGGTCCGAGTATGACGGGCTATCCGGTCCTCAGATAAACTGATCCACACAACGTGATAACCGCCGAATCCCGGTTTATCGGCGCTTTAGGGCGGGAAATTGACGCCAAGAGCGTAGCTGATCGAAGTCGGCGTCTCTGCGTGGTTCCTTTCGGGCTGCGGTGATCAAATCGACACAACTAAATTTGACTAGATCGGCTTCAGAGCTACGTATAACTCGGCGCAGTATCGACCGTGTTCGCCTTCTGGGTGACCGTCTGAGTCGTCGGTACGGATCGTTCACTGCTCGATCAGACAGTCTCACATCGAGGCTGTGTGGCCGACACCAGCACGATGCGAACGATTCGAGATATCTCAATTTGAGTCCCTCTTTGGAGGGGGAGCCTCTCAAACGAGGTTCGGACACGACGACCCAACAGCGGGACTCACACGGATGACAGGGGAAAGTCCTTCATACGGACCGCGGTACGGCGTCCCGCAGCGACCGCCTCCCGCCCAGCCGCTGCGGCAAAGCGGGACAGCAGACCGTATCAGCCGTGTGGGGACGTCAAATCTGGGCGACGACGAATGGCACCACACGACGCCGATCTACCGCCGGAAAGGAATCGCGAAACTGAAACGGAGTACACACTGCTCGCGACTCGGCGGCCAGTGCTGGCGGTACCTCGCCAGTACCGGCTGCGCCGCTCGAGCAGTGTGTGCTGACTGTCGGGTGGCTACTCTCGAATCGGCGGCCCGTCGCCGATTTCGACTGCCTCGAGGCGAAGACGTACGACGCGTCCGGTACGACCGTCGACCGGAGGTCGGCCGCCGCCGTCAATCCGAAACCTGCGTGACGAAGGTCTCGTTTCGACGGCGGAGTTGCGAGATGTCCCACACCACGTCGCTGACGAGGTGTGCGTACAGGACGACGGCGGTGAGTACGGCGAGTTCTGTGCTCTCGAGTGCGAGTACGGGAGCCAGTACGCCGACGATGACGAGGTGACTCAACAGCCTCGAGAGGACGCCGACGTCGCCCCGTTCGAAGATCCCGTCCTGGTCGACGAGGGCGGCGAGGGGGTTCTCGAGACAGAATCGAAGGGCGTCCCAGCTGCCCGTCTTGATCCGGGCGATGACGAAGTGATCGAGGTCGATCAGGACACCGGTGGCGACCGCGTACGCGACGAGGACGAGCGTGGGGATCTCGTATTCGAAGAGGACGATCGGCGAGAACGCGTACGCTACCGCCGTGCCGACGACGAACGAGATGGCAGCGTGGTGTTTCGAGTAGATCGGCGATCACCCGTCCTCGACGACGACGTGGAGGTACAAAACCGTCTCGCCCGGTTTCATACGGTCTGTCGTCCCTCTTTGCCGCAGCGACCGCGTCCCGTCGGGCGGTCGCTGTGGGACGGCCGTACGGCGGTCCGTATCGGCCTCGACTCGAGCATCTGCTGGTCGCTCGCCCTCCGACGTGGCCCCACGCCCTCACCCGGTGAGGCCGACGAACGGCCAGTCATCGCTCTCGGCGTTCTCGTCGCCGATACTCGGTGCGCTGACGAGGACGAACGCGCTCTCGCGGTCGCCGTTTTTGATCTGGCGCGTCGACTCCGGCGAGATCCACACCGCGTCGCCGGTCTCCATCTCGACTGCTTCGCCGTCGACGACGACCGTCGCCTTCCCCTCGATGAGCACGTAGACCTCCTCGTGGTCGTTGTCGGTGTGGTCGTGTGGCCTGCTGTTCCAGCCGGGGTCACAGCGGGCGATCGTCACGCCGACCTGTTCGGTCTCGAGTGGCTCTCCGAGAAAGTGCATCGCGTTCGACACCTGCTCGACGTCTTCGTAGTTGACCTTCGTGTACGACATCCTACCGCTCTTTTCGAGGGGCAAGTAGTAAAACTACGCCACGACTCGCTCGCGGTTCGGCTCCGGTGTCGCCAGCCGCCGTTCAATCCTGGTGGGCGATCGGCTCGAAGTCGTCGACGGGGATCACCGAGTAGTCGACGGTCAGCGCGTCTTTCGTCGCCCGGATCTTGCCGACGAACGTCGAGATGTCCTCGAGGGTCCCCTCGAGGACGAACAGTTCCATACAGTAGTGGTCGCCGACGTGACTGTGGAAGTTCGAGGCGACCAGTTCCTCGTGTTCGTGGCGGAGTTGCATCATCCGTTCCTCGACGCTCGTCGTCTCGTAGTCGAACAGTACCGTGACGATCCCCATCAGGTCGCGGTCCTCGAGTCGGGTGTCCTCGAACTCGCCCAGGAGATTTCTCGAGGCTTCCCTGACGACCTCGCTCCGGCCGGTGTAACCGTGCTCGTCTGCGAACTGGTCGATCCGCTCGAGAAGTTCGTCCGGCATCGAGACGCTGACGACTGCCATATAATAACCTGGGCCCCTTTGAGTATTAACCCTTATCATACGCGGGCTGTGAGCTGGCTTTCGGCCCGGTCAGGGAACCGCCGCCGTCCAGCGTCGACTGGTACCGATAGGCACAAAACGGTCTCCCTCGAGACACACGCACGCTACATGTACCTCCCTCACGAGACGTGGCCAGACCTCGAGGAGTACGTCGCGGGCGAGTCGCTCGCGGTCGTCCCGCTCGGCTCGACCGAACAGCACGGTCCACACCTCCCCGAGGGGACCGACTACCTGATCGCCCGGGCGCTCGCCCGCGCGGCGACCGACCGAACGGGACACCTCTGTACGCCGCCCGTGACGGTCGGCGTCAGTCCCCACCACCGGCAGTTCCACGGAACGACGTGGGTCGACGCGCCGGTCTTTCGGGACTACGTCGAGAGTCTCTCGCGGAACCTCACCTACCACGGGATCGACCGCATCGTCTACGTCAACGCCCACGGGGGGAACGTCGACCACCTGCGCGAGGTGGGCCGTCGGCTGCGCGACGACGGCACCGCCTACGCCGTCGAGTGGATGTGGGACGAGTCGATCCCCGACCTCATCGACGAGGTCTTCGAGACGCCCGGTCCCCACGGCGGACCGAAAGAGACCGCGATGATCATGCACATCGCCCGCGAGCTCGTCCGAGAGGAGCGCCTCGAGGACGCCCGCGACGGCGGCCGGACCAGTCTCGAGAACGTCCCGGCGACCCTTCACGGGGCGCGCGTCTCGTACGACTCCGTGGAGGTCAGCGACAACGGCGTCTTCGGCGACCAGACCGACGCGACGCCCGAGATCGGCGAGCGGCTGTTCGAGGCCGCGACGGACCAGCTCGTGGCACTGCTCGAGTGGCTCGACGACCAGCCGTTCGACGACCTGGTTCCCGACCCCCACGTCGATCCACAGCCCGGAAGCAGGCGGTGACCGCGGCTCGAGCGGCGACGAGCGTGGTACCCAACAGGTATTTATACGACCGGGTACAGGTCCCACCAACACCGGTGACGACGTGATTCCGACTCTCGAACGTTCGGAACGGTCCAGACTCGCACTGGCACTCGGCTTCTTCGCCGTAGCGGGCGCGACGAACCCGTCTCTCGACTCCGGAGTGGGGACTGTCGTCGCCACGTCCTTCGCCGTGGTCGGGGTCTACGCGCTCGCCCGGCACGCACGGACGATCTCGAGGAAGCGACTCGCGATCCTCTCGATCGGCCTCTGGTGTGCGTTTCTCGTCCTCTCGCTGGCGTACCTCGTCGGCCTCGAGACGGTCGCGACCAGCACCCCCGGTGGGAGAACCACCACGATCGCGCTCGTCGAGGGCGTGACGTGGTCGATGCTCCTCGGTGCCGGCGGCTCGACGGCGTTTCTCGGGTTTCGCGAACTCGGCGCACAGCGGGGTTCGGAGTCGCCGGAAGAGCAGGTCCTCGACCAGGACCTGGACCTCTAGGGCGTCGCGGTTCGGCTCTCGGGCTGTGACACAGCGAGGCTCGGTCGAGAGCACCGCCAGTTCCGGTCGTTCTCGCGCGACTCGAGAGCGCAGTCGTCCGTTCGTCGATCTCAGGCGACCCGATAGCTCACCGCGATTCCCTCCCCGAGGGGCAACGCGATCGTCTCGAAGGCCGGATCCGCCGTCACCGCCTCGAGGTAGTCGGCGATGCCCCGGGTGTGTTCGTCGACGTCGTCCGGGGCCTCGTCGGGTCGCTGTCCGCGTCTCGCTTTCGCCTCGTTCTCGACGATCTCGAGCAGTTTCTCGAACTGGATGGGGCCGGCCCGCATCGCGTTGTCGGCGACGATCGCGCCGCCGACGGGGACCTTCGATCGGACCGCCTCGAAGGCGTCGACGTACCGGTATTTCTGGTGGTCGATCAGGACGACGTCGAAGGGGCCGTCGTAGCGGTCGACGGTCTCGAGTGCGTCGCCGAGTTCGTACCGGGCGACGTCGTCGTAGCCACCCTTGGCCATGTACTCGCGGGCCAACTCGAGTTCGTCCTCGTCGACCTCCGTGAGGACGACCTCGCCGTCGTCGGGCAGCGCGTCGGCGAGCCAGTAGGCGGAGTAGCCGTAGCCCGAGCCGAACTCGAAGATTCGCTCGGCGTCGGTCAACCGGGCGAGCAGTCGCAGGAACCCGCCGACCTCGGGGCCGACGTGGGGGAACCCCTCGGCGGCCGCGTACTCGTCCATCTCGAGTAGCGTCTCGTCCGGGTCGGGTCCGACCGCGCGAACGAACCGCGCGACGTCGTCGGTGAGAACGTTCATACGTGGCTCGGCGGCACCGATCCACCTAATCTTTCGGATGGCGGAACGGGTGACTCGCAGTTCTGTACCGTCTCGCTCGTGCGGGATCGCTATGCGTCGATCAGTACCTCCGTCGCTTTGACCACCGCGTCGACGTCGTCACCCTCGGTCAGTTCGAGTCGGTCGATCGAGTTGCTCGTGATAATCGCGGCGACGGTCTGGCCGTCGTCCAGTTCGAGGACGACTTCCGCAATCGGGTCGTTCGTCTCGACTGATACTGCCGGACGTAAGTCGTGAAAGGTTCTCGCCGTCCCGGAGTGGCGAGAATCTTCACACAGTTACGTCCGATAGTATGACTGTACCGTTCCAGTGAGCCTGTTTCGTGCACTCAGCGTCATGCGACGGTTCCTATCTCAGTCACGGGGTTAACGATTCGCCCGGAACTGCCAGCCCCGGCCGCCACCGCCCTGGACTCGAGCGGTGTCGGCCGTCAGTGCTCCGCGAGGTTCACCGAGACGTGCTTCGTCTGGAGATAGGAATCCAGCGCCTCGAGTCCCTTCTCTCGACCGATGCCGCTCTTCTTGAAGCCGCCGAACGGCGTCTGGTTCGAGTCGCCGAACCACTCGTTGACGTACACGCTTCCCGCCTCGACGTCGCGGGCGATCCGGAGCGCTCGTTTGACGTCTCTCGAGAAAACGCCGCCGGTGAGGCCGAACTCGACGTCGTTTGCGATCTCGACGGCTTCGTCGCGGTCCGAGAACGGGACGACGGCGAGGACGGGGCCGAAAATCTCCTCGTTCGCGATGCGCATCTCGGGGTCGACGTCCGAGAACACCGTCGGCGGGACGAAGTGACCCTCGCGGTCGAGCGCCTCGCCGCCACACTCGAGGGTCGCTCCTTCGCGGGTCCCGACGTCGACGTACCGTTGTACTTTCTCGAGGTGGGCGGCGTGGTTGAGCGGCCCCATGTCCGGGTCGTCGACGCCGGGCCCGAGGTCGTACGACTCGGCTACCTCGACGATGCGGTCGACGAACTCGTCGTACCGTGATTCGTGGACGATCGCGCGGTCGGCGGCGGAACAGATCTGTCCGGCGTTGGTGAAGATGCCGGTGGCGATCCAGTCGACCGCTTCCTCGAGGTCGGCGTCTGGCATGACGATCGCCGGATTCTTCCCGCCGAGTTCGAGCGTGACGGGCGTGATCGTCTCGGCTGCCGACGTCATGACGGCCTGTCCCGTCGGGACGCTGCCGGTGAACGTGATGGTGTCGACGCCGTCGTGTGCCGTGAGCGCCACACCGGGTTCGGTCCCGCCGGTGACGACGTTCACGACGCCGTCGGGGATGCCGGCTTCCCGGCAGCACTCGGCCAGCTCCAGCGCCGTAAGCGGCGTCGTCGGCGCGGGTTTGACCACGACGGTGTTGCCGGCGACGAGCGCCGGTGCAACCCCGCGAGCCGTGATGTTGAGCGGGAAGTTCCAGGGGACGATCTGTGCGCTCACGCCGTACGGTTCGCGAACGGTGAGGTTCAGCGACTCGTGGCCGAGCGGAATACTCTCGCCCTCGAGTTTGTCTGCCGCACCGCCGTAGTACTCGAAGTACCGCGCGGCACCCTCGACGTCCTGCCGTGCCTGTGACAGCGGCTTGCCCTGATCGCGACTCTCGAGGCGTGCGAGTTCCTCGGTCCGGTCCCGGAGTATCGCGCCGACTCGCTCGACGATCCGCCCGCGCTCTACGGGGGACTTCGTTCGCCAGGCCGAGAACGCGTCACTCGCGGCCGCGACCGCCCGGTCGACGTCGGCTTCGGTTCCGGCCGCCACCTCGGCGATCGTTTCGCCCGTGGCGGGATCGGTGCTCGTGAGATGCTCGTCGGACGATGCAGCGACGTATTCGCCCCCGATGAAGAGACGGGAGTCAGTTTGCTCGTCTGTCATGGTCGGTCTCGTCCAGTGGTTGGACACTGTCCAACTATTCTGGCAATTGCTGTACTACAGCTAGCAATCAGGCGGCAAATAAAAAGCTATGATACTAAACTGATATTATAACCAGATGTGGTTTCAAATCTGGCGCACTATCCGCGAGATGAAACGACTAGTGATTCACCCGGCCCGTCCCGGCGTGCCGCCCACACCAGCAGATACTTTTTGAGTTTCCACATCGTCGTCACACTCGAGATGTCCGCGGACAATCCAGTCTCCGAGCACGTCGAGAACCTCGTCTACGAACCCGCACAGGTTCACGACCACGGCGTCGACCTCACGGTCGGCGCCGTCTACGACGTCGTCGCGCCTGGCCGACTCGACTTCGGCGGTGACGAACTCGAGGACGCGGACCTCGAGCCACACCCGACGACGAGACGGAATCCGGACGACGAGTACGAGTGGTGGGACCTCGAGGGCGGCCAGTACGTGATCCAGCACAACGAGTTCGTCACCGACGTCGCAGAACCGCTGTTCTTGCAGCCGCGCCACGAACTACTGGCACGCGGCGGTTCGCACCCGTCGATGCGGGTGTTCGACCACCTGCCGCTGGTGCCGTTGACCGTCGCCGACGGTGGCCTTCGCCTCAAGGAGAACGCGCGCGTGTCGACGTTAATGCCGGTGACGGTGGATCGCCCGTAGCCGGAACCGCCATCCTGCGTGACGGTGTGTCCAGTGTGTCGGCTCGAGGGTGAACCGGTCGTTCGGACTCATCTCTGAGCCGTCTGCAGTGAGACCCGGCGCGCTTTCCGGTGACGTCGTCGCGTCCAACGGCCGATTTCGACACGTCGGGACCCGTCTCCCGGCCGGACATATATGACGATCGTCCATTAACTACATCTGCATTTGCGTGGTAGCGTATAATGTACAATGGTAACAATCGATATGGAGCAACCGGAGGGTCGCAAAGAGGGCCTGCGCCGAATGCTCACGATCCGGCTGTTCGACGAGACCGCCGAGAAGCGGTTCCTCGACGGCGACATTCCTGGGTTCGTCCACCCGTACATCGGCGAGGAGGCGGTCGCAGTCGGCGCGATCGGCGCACTCGAGCCGGACGACTACATCACCAGCACGCACCGTGGACACGGTCACTGTCTCGCGAAGGGGCTCGACCCGGAGCGGATGATGGCCGAACTGTACGGCAAACGTGAGGGCTACTGCAAGGGGAAAGGCGGCTCGATGCACATCGCGGACGTCGACGCCGGTATGCTGGGTGCGAACGGCATCGTCGGTGCCGGACCGCCGCTGGCGACCGGCGCGGCGTTTAGCATCCAGTACGACGACCGCGACCAGGTCGCGCTGGCGTTCTGCGGCGACGGCGGCATCGCCCAGGGGCAGGTCCACGAGGCGATCAACATGGCGGCCACGTGGGACCTTCCGGTCGTCTACGTCGTCGAGAACAACCAGTACGGCGAGGGGACGCCGGTCGAGAAACAACACAACGTCGAGAACCTGAGCGACACCGCCCACGCCTACGACATCCCCGGGTTCACGATCGACGGGATGGACGTGACGGCGGTGTACGAGGCCGTCGCCGAGGCCCGAGACCGGGCCGACGCCGGCGACGGCCCAACGCTGATCGAGGCGAAGACGTACCGCTACCGCGGCCACTTCGTCGGCGACGAAGAGGAGTACCGCACCGACGAGGAGGTCGAGGGCTGGCAGCGCGAGGACGACCCGATCGAGACGTTCAAACAGCGACTCGTCGACCGCGACGAACTCACCGACGAGGAGTTCGAGCAACTCCGCGAGGAGATCGCGACGGCCGTCGACGAGGCGGTCGAGCACGCTCGAGAGGCACCGACGCCGGAACCGGACGAGGCCTACGAGGACATGTTCGCGCAACCGGCACCCGAGATACAGCACTTCGCGGCGCAGTTCCGCGCCGACGGCGGCGAGCGAGGTGACGACCGATGACAGCACACGCAGAACTCGAGACGGAAGCGACCGACCGGATGACCGTACGTGAAGCGATCAACCAGGCCCTCCGCGAGGAACTCGAGCGGGACGAGGACGTGTTCGTGATGGGCGAAGACGTCGGCGTCATGGGCGGCGTCCTCGGCGTCACAGACGGCCTCTTAGAGGAGTTCGGAGAGAAGCGGATCGTCGACTCGCCGATCAGCGAGGCCGGACTCGCAGGTCTCGGCACCGGGGCGGCCGCGACCGGCACGCGCCCGGTCATCGAGATCATGTTCTCGGACTTCCTGGGCGTCGCCGCCGAGCAGATCATCAACCAGATGGCGAAGATGCGCTACATGTTCGGCGGCAAGATCGAGATGCCCGTGACCGTCCGAACCACCGAGGGCGGCGGGATGGGTGCCGCGAGTCAGCACTCGGGGACCATCCACACCTGGATCGCACACTTCCCCGGACTCAAGGCGGTCGCGCCGGGAACGCCGGCAGCGGCCAAGGGACTGCTGAAGTCGAGCATCCGGTCGAACGATCCGGTGTTCTTCTTCGAGAACAAGATGATCTACGAGGACAGCGGCGAGGTTCCCGTCGACGAGGAGTTCACGATTCCGATCGGCGAGGCGTCGGTCGAACGCGCCGGCGACGACGTCACCGTCGTCGCGACCCAGCGACTCGTCGGCGAATCGCTCGACGTCGCGGACGACCTCGAGGGCGACGTCGACGTCGAGGTCATCGACCTCCGGTCGCTGTACCCACTCGACACCGACACGATCGTCTCGAGTCTGGAGAAGACGGGCCGACTCGTCGTCGCCGACGAGAGTCCGCTCTCCTACGGCACCCACGCGGAAATCGCGACGCGGGCCATGGAGGAGGGATTCTTCAGCCTCGACGCGCCCGTCCAGCGGGTCGGAACGCCGGACACGCACATTCCGTTCAGTCCGCCGCTCGAGGAGGAGGTCCTTCCCAGCGGGGCCGACGTCGAAAACGCCATCAACCGGATCGTCTGACTCGGGCGTTTTCCCGTGGCAACCATTGGACTCGTCGTCAACCCCGCAGCAGGGCGTGACATTCGTCGGCTGACCGGCGGTGCGAGCGTCGTCGACGACTACGCGAAGCGACGGATCGCCGAGTGCGTGGCCGCCGGCGTGGAGGTCGCGGCGGCCGAGTGCACGCTCGCGGTGATGCCGGACAGCGCCGGGATCGGTGCCCACGCCGTCTCGGAGGCCCCAGCGGCGGTGACGGCGGACTTACTCGAGATCCCCATCGAGGGGGAGCCGGCGGACACGCGCCGTGCCGCCGCGCGCTTTCGGGACGAGGCCGACGTCGTTGTCGTCCTCGGCGGGGACGGGACGAACCGCGACGTCGCCCACGAGGTCGGCGACGTCCCGCTCGTGAGCGTCTCGACCGGGACGAACAACGTCGTGCCGACGGCGGTCGACGGGACGGTCGCGGGTGCGGCGGCGGCGCTGATCGCGACCGGGGCGGTCGATCCCGACGCGGTCAGCATCGACCACGGAATGGTAGAGGCGGTCGCCGACACGCCGACGGGCGAGAGTCGACTCCAGGGGCTGGCGACGCTCGGCGTCCTCGACGTGGAGTTCGTCGGCACCCGCGCGATCCTCGACCCATCGACGGTCGTCGGTGGCGTCGTCTCTCGAGCGTTCTCCGCCGAGGTCGGCCTCTCGAGCGTCGCCGGCGCGCTCACGACCCACCGTCCCGAGACGCCCGGCGGCGTCGGATTCCGACTCGGGCCGCCGGAGGCCGCCGCGGAGACAGTCCGGGCGATCGTCGCTCCCGGCGTGATCGAACGCGTCGGCGTCGAGAAGTGGCGACCGCTCGCGGCCGACGAGTCGATCCGGTTCGAGGTCGACCGCGGCGTCCTCTCGGTCGACGGCGAGCGCGAACTCGAACTCCAGAACGCGGTCGTCGACGTCGCACCGATCGACGACGGCCCCAGAATCGTCGACGTCGACGCCGTATTCGTGGCTGCAGAGGGGGCGTTGCGAACGGATCGACTCGAGTGACCGCAGTCGTCCCGTTTCGATCCGATCTCGAGGTCACTCGGTCAGCGGCAACACGACCCCGAAAATAAGCGGCGAGAGAAAGCCGACGAGGAGACCGCCGACCGCCAGGTCGAAAAACAGC
Organism: Natribaculum breve; assembly: GCF_023008585.1. Classification (GTDB taxonomy): domain Archaea; phylum Halobacteriota; class Halobacteria; order Halobacteriales; family Natrialbaceae; genus Natribaculum; species Natribaculum breve. The sequence goes on from NZ_CP095390.1 coordinate 130,651, forward strand.
GTCTGTTCCCACGCCGGGATCGATTCGAAGTACGCGTTCCCGATCATCGCACCGCCCACGCCGACGACGAACAACCCCAGTCCGAGCAGCAGTCCGCGCTTCGTCAACGTCGGATAATCGAGGGTGCCGTATCGTCCCATGCCGATAGGCTCGACGATCGATACCGTAAGTATTGCTATCTTTAGAGCGCAAAATATCGCCCCCGATTCGCTGCGTCTCGACGCGAATCCCGCTCTCCGATCTCTTCACGCCCGCGTCCAGTCGAGATCGACGGGGAGGTCCTCGCGCAGCAGTTCCGAGACGTGACACGTCCGTTCGCCGTTTTCGACGATCCGCCCGAGGACGTCGTCGTCCGCGTCGGCCGCGATTTCGACGTCGACGGTGACCGACTCGAGTGACCCCTCCGTCGGCTCGCCGGTCATCTCGACGTCGACGGACTCGAGGTCGACGTCGCGGATGTCCGCCTGGATGGCGATACTTCCCGAGAGGCAGGCGGCGAACGCGCCGAGGAAGTGATCGACGGGCGTCGGGGCGTCGCCGCCGCCGAACTGCGCTTCGGGGGCGAACTCGTACTCGAACGATCCCGCCGAGACCGTCCCGGCGAACTCCGGCCCCGCCGAGGCCGTCACCGACCGGTCGGGGAGCGTGACGGCGGCCGCCTCGGTCGGCGTGACGCCCTCGAGGAGGTCCCACGGCTCCTCGACGTACTCGACGAGCGTGGCGAGGAACCGGGCAGCGTCGGCACCGTCGACGATCCGGTGGTCGAACGAGAGGTCGAGCGGGAGCACCGGACGCACCGCGGGCTCGCCGTCGTCGCCCGGAACGACGCGTTCTTCGAGACTGTCGACGCCGAGGATCGCTACCTGCGGGGGGTTGATGACCGGATCGAACGACTCCACGCCGAGGACGCCCAGGTTCGTGACGGTGAACGTCCCGCCCCGCAGGTCGTCCATCGTGTACTCGCCCTCGAGCGCGAGGTCGGTGACGCGCCGCCGTTCGTCGGCGAGTTCGTCGATCGACAGCGACTCGACGTCGCGCATCGCCGGCGTGACGAGCCCCTCCTCGACGTCGACGGCGATGCAGACGTGCTGGGCGTCGTAGATCCGATGGACGCCGTCCTCGTAGGTCGCGTTGAACTCGGGGTGCTCGACAAGCGTCGCAGAGAGCGCTCGCAGGAGGACGTCGGTGACCGAGACGTCCGCCTCGAGCTGGTCGGACGCCGCCGTCGCAGCGGCACGCAACGCCGCCGCGTCGGCCGTCCGGTGTTCGGTGACGTGGACGGCCTCGCGGTAACTCTGGCCGAGTCGATCGGCGATCGTCCGGCGCATCCCGCTGAGTTCCCGCTCTTCGACGCCGTCACCGCCCGCCGCTTGCGCCTCCTCGACGTCCTCGGCGGTGACAGCCCCCTGCACGCCCGTCCCCTCGACGGTCGCGAGGTCGACGCCCAGTTCGTCGGCCCGCTGTTTGGCACGCGGCGTCGCCTTCACGTCGCCGGCGTCTGTCGACCCCGTATCGGGTTCTGCCTCCGTCGCGGCCGACTCGGCCGGTTCGGGTGCTTCGTCGGCCTCGGCGTCGACCTCGACGTCCTCGAGGTCGCCTTCGACTTCCTGCTCGAGGTCGGACACGTCGGCGTCTTCGGGAGCCAGAATGCCGATCGGCGTGCTCGGCGGGACCGTCTCGCCCTCCTCGAGATAGGTTCGACGCAGGACGCCGTCCTCTCGCGCTTCGACCTCGCCGATGCTTTTCTCGGATTCGATCTCCGCGATCAGTTCTCCCTCCTCGACTGTCTCCCCCTCCTCGATCGCCCACTCGAGGAGCGTCCCCTGTTGCATCTCGAGGCCGAGTTTTGGCATTCGAATGATATATGACATTAATACACGTCCGTTAGACTCAAAGCTACTAAAGCGTATGCGTCGGGCGTTCGACGCCCGGACTCGACGGAGGAACTCACTCGTCTCGCTTCCAGTCGCCCGGTTCGACGGCGTAGTACTCTCCTTTGGCCTGTCGGGCGGTCGGCCACACCGTCACCAGCAGGACGCCGAGGTAGTACAACACGACGGCGGCGACGACGGTAGTTCCGGCGATCCCTGGCACGGCCGCGGTTTCGAACCACGGCTCGCCCGAAACGAAGAACGTGATTCGAAACAGCCAGGCGACGAGCAAAATCGTCAACAGCGGAAAGTAGACCCGTCGTAACCGCCGGGTCATCGCCTCTCGGCCGGAGACCTTGAGGGTGGGCTTTCGGAGATCGTCGGCGAGCTCACGCCGCCACTCCCGGTGGACCGATCCTTCCGGGTTGAACGCGTTCGCGAACACGTTCTCCTCGATCATTCGGACTCGCGAACGCGTCGCGTCGTACGCCCGATAGCGCCTGACGTCGAACACGAGAAAGATCGTCAGCGCGAGCATGCCGATCAACAGGAAGTAGGGCGGACTGTCCTGCGAGGCGAACGACAGGGCGAGGACGGCGGCGATCACGCCGATGGCCCAGTCGATCGTGAGGTCGAGCCGACCGATCTGCGTCGACATCTGGCTCACCTCCCCGCGGTAGTAGTGTGGAAGCAGCGAGAGAAAGTCCGTCGACTTCTGTCCCGCGTCCGCAGCCACTTCACGGGCCGATCTCGTCTCGGGGTCGAACGTCTCGTCGTCCATGAACCTCTTACGCCGCCAACAGCAAAAGCGACTCGCAGCGATCCGCCTTCACGTCCCTCGAGCGCCGCGCTCACTCCTCGTCTCGCGCGTCGGACGCCGGCGGCGTGACGCCGAGGCGGCCCTCGACGAACGCGGCGACGTCGGCGGCGAACGCCTCGACCTCGTCCCAGTCGGTGAACTCGACGTCGCTCGACGTGTCCACGTCCGGCATGGTGCGTCTGGCGATCTGTTTCATGACCAGGCGCTTGAGAAAGCCGTACTCAGAGTAGCGCAACGCCCCGCCGAAAAGGCCGATCCGGTCGGGGTGCCACCCGGTGTCCTCGACGAACTCGTCGACGTAGCCGGCCGCCTGCGCCTGCCCCTCGTGTTGCTCGTCGGCGGACGACAGCGACACCTGGAAGAACGCCGTCGGCTTCGCGGCCAGCGCGTCGCGATTCGACGTGACGAACTCGCGAACCGACGACTGGTGTCGGCCGGCGTGGATCGACGCCCCGACGAGGATCGCATCGACGTCGTCGATCTCGAGATCCGACGGACGCTCGCCGGCGTCGACGGCCGTGGCGTCGTGACCGCGCTTTGCGAGCGTTTCGACGATTCGATCGGCGACCTTCGCCGTCTGGCCTTCGCTGGAGCCGTAGCAGACGAGAAACGATAGCATGCGTCTGGATACGAATACGACGTCCACCCGGATAAACCGTCAGCCGCGTCGCGATTGCGGGTCTCGAGGACGCACCCGGTTCGTCTCACTGCAGCCGTTCCGCTCGCGCGTGGAACGACGACACGACGTCGTAGAGCGCGCGTCGCCGCGAGCCGTGCATGACGTAGTGGTCGCCGCCGTCGAGTTCCGTGTACGCCGCCCGATCGCCTGCGACCTCGAGGTCGTCGTACAGCCGGGTCGCGTCCTCGCGACTCGAGATCACGTCGGCCGAGCCGCGAACGACCAGCGTCGGGACGTCGATCTCGCTCGCGTCGTAGGGAGGCGTCCCGTCACAGGCGTCCCGGACGTCCGCGAACGCACCCGTCTGGGCCACGTATGCGTCCTCGCCGTCGATGCCCTGTCCCGACTCGACCTGCGTCCGCCACACCGCCTCGAACAGCTCCTCGTCGTCCTCGTCTCCCTTGCGATCCTCGACCGCCGCTCTCGTCTCGACGACGTACGCGTCGAGATCCGGCTCGAGGCCCAGTGCTGCGAGGCCCGCTTCGAACTCGTAGGCCGGCAGGTAGACGGGCGCACACTGCGTCAGCGAGGCGAGGTCGGGATCGTTCTCGCTCGCGAAGACGCCACCGGTCATCGTCCCCCACGAGACGCCCACGATGTGGACCGTCTCGTGTCGATCGGCGACGTACTCGTAGGCTGCCCTGACGTCCTGTTTCGCGTCGTTCGCACGTACCGGCGGGTCGTTCGCCTCTGGTGGCTCGTCGAACTCCGGCGGTCGCTCGCTGTCCCCGTACCCGCGGACGTCGAGTGCGAACGCGGCCCGTTCCTCGGCAGCGGCGTGGAGCCACGAGTACGAATCGTCACCGGGGACCGGCGGCGCGAACAGGGCGCGAGAACAGGTCAGCGCACCGTGGAGGAACACCACCGCCGCGTCGGGGTCCGGCGGTGACCGTTCCCAGAGGTTGAGTCGCGTTCCGTCGTCGGCCGTGATGTCGTGACTGTCCATGCCAACACGTCGCTCGCACGGACGATCAAACGACGGGTTGGCATTCGAACGTTCCGCGACTCGAGTCGCGAGCCGCCGCGAGCGGTCGAATCGCCACCGGCCGTCGCTCGAGCGGACGAACGCAGGAGTTTTGACTCCTGGTACGCGTTCGAATGGCATGGAGATCGGGACGGCAGCAGTTTCTCGAGGAGAGCGCGCGACCGGCTACCTGGAGGTAGCCGACCTGCCGACGGGCGGGACGGAACGCCTGCCCGTGATCGTCGCTCGCGGTGAGCGCGCCGGGCCGACGCTGTGGATCACCGGCGGCGTCCACGGCAACGAGATGACGGGCATCGCGGCAGTCCAGGACGTCCTCGCCGACGGCGTTCCCGACGGGCTCGCCGGCACCGTCGTCTGCGTTCCGACGTGCAACCCCGCGGGACTTCGCCGACTCGAGCGGACGTCGTACTACCACGACGACGATCCGAATCGGTTCTTCCCGGACTCGACGGCCGACCGGGTGCGCCCCCGGCGCGTCCAGGAACTGATCGACCGGCGGCTCTACGACGCCATCGTCGACTCCGCGGACGCACTGCTCGACTTCCACACCGCACAGGTCGGCTCGATGCCGTTCGTCATCCGGGATCGGGTCCTCTACGGCTCCCGTCGCGACGAGGAGACGGCCCGGACGCTCGCGGCGCGACTCGACTACCTCGCGCGTACGGTGGACCTTCCGCTCGTCACCGAATATCCCACGGCGGAGTACGAAGACCGGAACCTCCACCGCTCGACTGCGGGGGCCGTCCTGAACGACGCCGGCATCCCCGCGCTGACGCTCGAGCTCGGCAGCTTCGACGTCGTCGAGGAGGAAAACCGGGCGGCAGGCGTCGCGGCCGCGTATCGAGCGATGGTCGGCCTGGGGATGCTCGAGGCGGTCCCCAGCCGGATCGACGCGTCGCGCGGCCTCGAGGCACCGGTCGAGTTTCCGGCACGGCGGTACGTCGGCCCGCACGCGTCCCGGTCGGGATTCGTTCGCCACCGGGTCGAAGCCGGCGACGTGGTCGAGCGCGGCGATCCCGTCGCGGACGTCGTCGACCCACACGGCGAGGTCCTCGAGACGCTCGAGAGCGAGCACGACGGCTACGTCCTCGGCCGACGGCCGCCGGTCGTCTACGAGAACGATCCCGTCGCGAGTATGGCAGTCCGCGACGAGGGGGAACTCGTGACAGCCCGCCAGTGAAACGACACCCTTAAAGGGAACACACTCGTCGTTCCTGATGCGGGACCGTGGGGTAGTGGTATCCTCTGCGGATGGGGTCCGTAGGACCCGAGTTCGACTCTCGGCGGTCCCATACAGATTCTCTACGTGTTCAACTCTTGGCCGTTCGTCTCCTCGAGACCGCCGAATTCGATTCTTGGTTTCGTGCTGCCGGACAACACGGTTCAGCACACCAGTTAGGAGAGAACGCGTGTCGTGTAAGTCCCCGCTAGAACGTCCAGAGCGGGAACCTGATTGCTCCCCCGCCTGCCAGGCAACCGACGACGTCCGGCGTGCGCTCGAGGATCGGACGATTCGGACGAACGGCGGTCACGCTACGGACGGTACTCAGCGCGGTCACTGTACTCGATCAGCGGGACATCCTAAAAGAGACCGAGAACTTCGAGTACGACGTCGACCAACTTATCGACCCATCCGGTCTCTTCTCGATCCTCTTCCTCGGTGGAGCAGTCACCCGTCGAACTTGCCATCTACCGAATGGTACGTCAACACACATTTAAAAGATTGGGTAGAACGGTCAGTTCACACGGATACGAACCGCGAGATCGGAGGTGAGCGATGGCCGCCTCGTCGAGTCTGTCGAGTACGCGATCGAGAGTTTCGCCGACTGCAGCCAGCACGTGATGGGTCTGGCCGATCGAATCGCCGATCCTAATACTCACGGACATAAGTACGTAAAGACATCTGGCACGTTGATCTCGTCCAGTGCACAGAGAGCAGCATCACGAAGTTCGTCAAGCGTTTCGAATAGGCGGTTGCCGAGTGATTGATCGAGTTGTCGCCAGCACTCTTCCGCGGGGTTCAGCTCTGGTGAACCCCGCGGAAGGTAACACAGTTCGATCGGAGTACCTTCAACGAACTCTTGGACTCTGTTCGCCGTGAAATACGAGGCGTTGTCGAGGACAACGCAGATTTTCTCGCCGAACTCGGTCTGGAGAGCGTCCAGAAAACGAATCGTCGTGTCGCTGTTGAAGTTCTCTTCGCAGGGGAGAAAGAACGTCTCATCAGTATCGCTGACTGCACCGAGAAGTTTGATGCTGTCCCACGCGCCCGTCACCGGGAGTGACGGGCGCTCACCCTTGGGAAACCATGCGTGAATCAGTGTCGAGAGAACCTGTCGCGTCTGATCAATGGCTAAGATCGTGTATTCGTCGTCCAGGTTGTCGCGCTTTTTTTGAACCCGTCTTGCCATGCTTCCTGTGCTCTCTCATCGGATTTGTGAAACTCCGGCCGGGCTGTCTTCCAGGACAGCCCGGCCTCGGTCATCAATCGTCGAACGTGACGCTCACTGTACTCAACGTCGAATTCCTCGGCGAGATAGTGACGAGCTAGTGGAACGGACCACGCAGGCGCGTCAAGTCCAACTTCCTCTGGAGACTTGTGAAGCGCTTCAACGAACTGTTCATGCTCTTTGTCGGAGAGTTTTGAGGGCCTTCCTGAACGGTGCTCGTCGTAGACGACCTCCTCGAACGGCTCGTCGGCGAGCCGTTCGAGTCGATCAAGCCACCGCGAGAGCCAGCCAGCAGTGTATCCATAGCGTTCAGCGACCTCTTGTAGCGTTGCACCGTCTTCTTCAAGGTAATTGATCGCCGCCATGAGCCGTTGTGATGGCTTTTTTCCCTCGACCTCCGCCAAGGCCTGGCGGAGGTCTTCGGTAGAGACGTTGTCGAGAGAGGTCATATCGGAGTAACGTGCTTTTCTTTGAAATATTTTTGGCTGACAGTATAACCACCCGTGAGGTCGGTAGACCTTCCAGTTACCAGGCTGGTCGTCGCGGCATCCGCATCGGCAACGTACTCGAGCATCGTGCGCTTGATCTCGACGGGCGTGCCGTTGCCGAACGTCGCGTCGTGCCACGAGCTGCGCTCGAGGTCGAGCCGACGCTTCTCGGCCGCGAGTTCTTCTGATACGGTCTTGCTGTCCCGCTTTGCCGTAGCGACCGCCCGACGGGACGCGGTCGCTGCGGGACGGGCGTACAGCGGTCCGTATGAACCGAGAGGGTCCGCCGCTGGCTTCGAATACGTGATCGCGTGTAGTCCCACGTCAGCTACGGTGGACAGCGGACGGGAGCGACGCGCCGTGGAGAACGTTTCTCTCGAGTCGACACTCACGCACCAGCGAACGCGAAAGACGGCGGTCGTTCGCCGCCTCGCGACCGCAGGTTGAATAATGCAGCAGTCGTAGCGACGACAGATCACATGACGAGCGCGGGGATACTCACCGTCGGCGACGAACTCCTCGCCGGCGAGGTCGAAAACAGCAACGCGACGTGGCTCGCCGACCGGCTGACCGACAGCGGCGTCGCCGTCACCGAAATTCGGGTGGTTCCCGACGAGCAGGCGACGATCGAGACGGCTGTCGCCGAATTCTCCGACCGGTTCGATCACGTCGCCGTCACCGGTGGACTGGGATCGACTCCCGACGACGTGACCCTCGAGGCCGTCGCCACGGCGCTCGAGCGGCCACTCGAGGAAAACACGGTCGCTCGTGCAGACGTCGCGGAGACGGTCCGCGAAATCGAAGCGGAGTATCTCGAGTTCGAGTTCGACAGAGAGCGGGCGGCCCGGTTCCCGGCCGGCGGGCGGCCGATCCCGAACGACGAGGGGATCATGCCCGGCTGTGCCGTCGAGAACGTCGTCGTGCTGCCGGGAATTCCGTCGGAGATGAAAGCCGTCTTCGAGCGCGTCGAGGGGGAGTTCTCGGGCGACGTCACCTCGCGGACGGTCGTCGCGTACGCTCCGGAGAGCAACCTGAACCCGCTGCTGGTCGAACTCCGGGAACGGTTCGGCGTCCGGGTCGGCTGTTACCCCGAGGGCGAACGCAAGCGAATCAAGGTCTCTGCGCCGGGTCGCGATCGGGTCGCGTGGGCCTACGAGTGGTTGCGAACGCGTCCCGAAGTGCGGGAGTGAGACGGGCTGCTGTCCCCGTGGTCCGGCGCACCTGCGACCACGAGGGTGCGCCGGAACCGACGGACGGAAGTCCGTACGACGGTCGGACCTCGCGGCGTCGGGCCGCAAGGGATTAAGTACCACCGGAAATAGTGGGGGATATGGTCACGTTTCTCTCCGGGGGCACTGGGACGCCGAAGATGCTAGACGGCGCCGCCGTCGCGTTCTCGCCGGAGGAGATCACGGTCGTCGCGAACACCGGCGACGACGTCGAGATCGGCGGACTGTTCGTCTCGCCGGACGTCGACACGCTGCTGTTCCAGGGTGGCGGCGTTCTCGACCGCGAGAAGTGGTGGGGGATCGACGGCGACACTCACCGGACGCACACCGCACTGCGGAACGTCGCCTCGGCGGCAGGGCTTCCCGACGGGCCACAGTACCTCGACGAGGAGCTGCAGACCGCCGGGCGGGAGATCGCTCGCTGGCGGCGCTTCTCGGGGGTCGCCGAGTTCATGACGATCGGCGACCGGGATCGCGCCGTCCACGTCACGCGAACGAGTCTCCTCGATCAGGGCGAGACGCTGAGCGAGGTCACCGCGACGCTCGCGGACGCGTTCGGGCTGACGATCGACGTCGTGCCGATGAGCGACGACCCCGTCGCCAGTCTCGTTCACACCGACGAGGGGATGATGCACTTCCAGGAGTTCTGGGTCGGACGCGGCGGCGAACCAGCGGTCGAAAACGTCGAGTTCCGTGGGTCGTCGAAGGCCGAACCCGCACCGGGCGTCCTCGAGGCGCTCAAGGACACCGTCATCGTCGGGCCGTCGAATCCCGTCACGAGCATCGGCCCGATGCTCTCGTTGCCGGGCGTCGGCGACGCGCTCCACGACACGACGGTCGTCGCGGTCTCGCCGTTTCTCGGCGACGAACCCTTCTCCGGGCCGGCAGCCGACCTCATGGACGCGGTCGGTGCGGAGCCGAGCACCCGCGGACTCGCGGCCGCGTACCCCTTCGCCGACGCGTTCGTCGTCGACGAGAACGACGGCGCGGCGTTCGACCGCCCGACGATTCGAACCGACATCACGATCGACGGCCGAGAGGACGCCGCACGGGTCGTCCGCGCCGCGACCGAAGCGATCGAACTGGTCTCGTAATCGATGTTCACGCCTCCACTCGCGCTGGCGAGCCTGAGCGGTCGATCCGACGCCACGTGGGCCCGCGCCGGGGCCGATCACGCCGGCGCGGCCTTCCTCGGCGGCATCGCGCTCGACGACGACGCTCGAGACGCCGCCAGACGGATGGTCGACCGCGGCCGGGAGGAGTTCCTCCCGCCGGATCCGCTCGCGTTCGTCGACCGACAGCTCGCCGCCCTCGAGGACGCCCCCATCGTACCCGGGGTCAACGTCCGGAGCGCGACAGTCGAGCCGATCGAGTCGGTCGCCGAGTGCTGTCGCGACCACGGGGCGTTGCTCGAGATAAACGCCCACTGTCGACAGGACGAACTCTGTGCCGTCGGCTGTGGCGAGACGCTCCTCCGGGACGGTCCCAGGCTCTGTGAGTACGTCGCGACGGCGGCCGAGACGGGCGCGACCGTCGGCGCGAAAGTCCGGGCCGAAGTGCCGGGCGTCGACCTCCCGGAGCTGGCCGCCGACCTCGATGCGGCGGGCGCGTCGTTCGTCCACGTCGACGCGATGGACACGGAGTCCGTGATCGCAGACGTCGTCGCGGCGACGGACCTGTTCGTGATCGCGAACAACGGCGTTCGCGACGAGCCGACGGTGCGGGAGTACGTCGAGTACGGGGCGGACGCCGTGAGCATCGGCCGGCCGAGCGACGATCCGGTCGTCCGCCGTCGCGTTCGCGAGGCCGTCGATCGACAGCTTGCGCTCGAGGTGGGTTCGTCTTCGGACGACGGGCGGTGAACGCAGCGCACTCACGTTCCGCGAGCGAGTCGGTGTGACCGCGAGCGATCGATCAAAAAATTTTCCCGTGACTGGGCCGCACGTTTGCCGATGAAGCGGCCGTCCCTCCACGCCAGTTTTGCAGTCGTGATCACGCTCGCGGTCGTCCTCGCCGGCTGTTCGGCACTGAAACCGGATCCGACCAGAGAAGATCGTGCGGTCGCCGCCCTCGAGCAGTCACAGGAACGACTCGAGGGGGTCGAATCGTACCGCGCCGACGGCACGATTCGTGTCGTCGCCAGCGCCGACGACCGGACCGAGCAGGTGACGGTAGACCACGGAAGCGTCGTCGACGTCGACGAACGGAAGATGCGGACGAACTCGACGACCGACGGGGAGACGACGCAGTCGTTTCTCGTCGATCGGACGACCTACCAGCAGTGCCCCCGACCCTGGGGCGGCTGGGCGGTCGAGGAGGCAGACAGCGACGGCGACTGGCTCGACCTGACGCCCGCGGCGTCACAGCTCTCGGTGCTCGAGGAGGGGTCGCTCACCTGGAACGGGACCGGGACCGTCGACGGGCGCGAAGCAGTCCACCTCGTCGGCCACCCGCCGGCGAGTGCGCTCGACGAGGAGCAGGCCGGACGCGGGTCGATCCCCGGCCTCGGCGGGCCGAACGTGGAGGACGTGACGGTCGAGTTCTGGATCGATCGGGAGACGGACCTGCCGCTCGAGTCGACGCTCGAGTTCGAGGTCACGGGCGGCGACGGGTCGGCCCACGCGTCGTCGACGATGCGATACGCCGAGTACGACGAACCGGTGTCGGTCGAACTCCCCTACGACGAGATCGAGAACACGTACGAACTCGGCTGCCCGGGAGCCTGACACCGGTCGACGGTGTGCTACCGGTGACAGCCGCCGTCATCGATCACTGCTAAACCCCTCGGCACACACCATCGAGTATGCGCAGCCCCGACCAGAACGCGGAACTGGCGCTCTTGCTCGAGGTCGCCGGCACGCCCAAACCGGGCAACGTCGACCGACACCGCGACCTCGAGGACCTGCGATTCGAGCACTTCCTCGCGGGTGCCGTCGGTGCACGGGACGGCCTTCGGATGGCAGCAAGCGGTGCCTCGGTCGGCCCGGCGTTCGAGCGAAGCGTCGAGGGAATGGCCGACCAGGGCGGCGGCAACACGCAGTTCGGCGCGCTCCTGTTGCTCGTCCCGCTCGTCCGTGCCGCACGCGAGGACCTCTCCCAGCCCGTCCTCGAGTCGGTCGTCGAGGAGACGACGGTCGCCGACGCCGCATCGTTCTACCGCGCGTTCGAGCACGTGGACGTCTTCGTCTCCGATCCGCCAGAGGACATGGCACCGCTGGACGTGCGCCGCGGGAGCGACGCGACTCCGGCGCTCGAGGAGCGCGGACTGACGCTGCTCGACGTGATGGACCGCAGCGTCCCCGGTGACGACGTCGCTCGCGAGTGGGTAAGCGGCTTCGAGCGGTCGTTCGCCGCGGCCGAGCGGATCGCCGCGGCCGACGGCCCGTTGCCGGACCGTGCCGCCGAGACGTTCCTCTCGTTGCTCGCCGACCGGCCGGACACGCTCGTCGTCAAGCGTCGCGGCGAAGCCGTCGCACGGGAGGTGACGGAACGGGCAGCCGAACTCGTCGACGCCGACGCGTTCGCGACCGACCGCGAGTCCGTCGAACGGTTCGCCGACGACCTCGTCGCGCGCGGGATCAATCCGGGGACGACGGCAGACCTCACCGCTGCCGGACTGTTCATCGCCCTGGAGCGCGAAGCCGTCGACGTATGAACGAGCGTTCCGGCGGCGAGGACGAGACGGCGACGTGGCCCGTCGATCTCCGCGGCGTCACGGAGTCGATCGTGACGACGCTCGGGCCGAACGACCGCTGGAACGTCGCGGCGCTCGGCCTGTTCGCCGACGATCCCGTCACCGCCCGAACCTGGGGAAACACCCGCACTCGCCGCAACTTCCACCGGCAGGGCGGCGGCTACGTCCAGTTTACCAGCGATCCGGTGGACTTCGTCGACGCCGCCCTGTCGATCACGGAACGCGACGATCCCGTCCTCGAGTCCGCCGACGCGTGGGTGCGCGTCGCCGCCGATCAGGTCGACGAGGGTACCGAGGACGGGACGCGATGGGAGGCCTGGGAGCTTCGCCCGCTCGAGTCGACGGTCCGCGACCGGCGAGTGCCGACGATCAACCGGGGGTTCGGTGCCGTGATCGAGGCGACGGTCGCCGCGTCGCGACTCGGGGTGGCCGGCTACGACGACGCGGCGCTTCGCGATCGACTCGAGTACGCCGCGTCGGTCGTCGATCGGGCGGGCGGGCCGCGAGAGCGGAAGGCGATCGAGCGCGTTCGACGGTACTCTTCGTGGTAACCGACCAATTCCACGGTAGCGGGCGGTCGAAACCGGCGACGCGACGGTCGCGATCCGGACTTGCGACGGCGTACCTCAACCCTTTTATTATCGCTGTTCTTTGACTCGGACATGAGCGAAGACGAGGGCACGAACGAGACCGCCCAGGGTGTCTCGTCCGCGGACGAAGCCGACGAGACCGACGCCGAGGACGCTCCATCGGCGCCCGAAACCGAGCGGGGTGAGGACGGCGACGCCGACCGTGCACCCGAGACGAGCGAGGACGTCCAGCAGATCCTCGATCGCGTCACCGAGTACGACGACGAACTCGCCCACGACGTCAACTCGATCGTCGAGACGGCGCGGGAACTCAACGAGACGGTCCAGGCCCAGCGAGCCGAACTCGAGGACCTCCGCGAACGGATCGAAGAGCAAGCCGAGACGATCGGCGACCTCCAGGACGAACTCGACGACCGCGAGCAGGAACTCGAGGAGAGAGACGAACGGGTCGACGAACTCGAAAGTGCCGTCAAACGGACGCAGGCGGACTTCCAGAACTACAAGAAGCGCGCGAAAAAGCGCCAGAAACAGCTCGAAGAGCGCGCGACCGAGGACCTGGTCACGCGACTCGTCGGCGTCCGCGACGACCTGAAGCGGGCACTCGAGGAGGAAAGCGGCGACGTCGCGGGGCTTCGGGACGGCGTCGAGATGACCCTCCGGGAGTTCGACCGCGTCCTCGACGAGGAGAACGTCGAGGAGATCGACCCCGAACCCGGGACCGAGGTCGACCCCCAGCGCCACGAGGTGATGGTTACGGTCGACAGCGCGCTGCCGGAGGGGACGATCGACGAGGTGTACACGTCCGGCTACGAGATGGGCGAGAAGGTCATCCAGAACGCACAGGTGACCGTGAGCAACGGCGAACTCGAGGACGACGAGTCGGCGTCCGAAGAGGCCGACGACGGATCAGACGACGGCGACGAGGACGCGATCGAACTCGAGGGCGACGTCGACGCGGACGAGGGCGAAGACGAACCCGCCGACGAGTAACGTCGCGGCACACGTATTTCTGAGGACTTCTCGAGACCGGTAACGTCCACAGCAGCGGCTGCCACGTTCGCTCGGACGTGAATTTAATTCGTCACCTCGACCCGTGTAGCAACCTTTAAAACAAAGTGCGCATAACTACCTCCAAGATGGCGAGCAACAAGATCCTCGGTATCGACCTCGGGACGACGAACAGCGCTTTCGCCGTCATGGAAGGCGGCGATCCGGAAATCATCGTAAACGCCGAGGGTGAGCGAACGACGCCCTCGGTCGTCGCCTTCACCGACGACGACGAGCGACTCGTCGGGAAGCCGGCGAAGAATCAGGCGATCCAGAACCCGGAGCGGACGATCGCCTCGATCAAGCGTCACATGGGGGAAGACGACTACACCGTCGAGATCGAGGGCGAGGAGTACACGCCCCAGCAGATCTCGGCGATGATCCTCCAGAAGATCAAACGCGACGCCGAGGACTACCTGGGTGACGAAGTCGAGAAGGCCGTCATCACGGTCCCGGCGTACTTCTCCGATCGCCAGCGCCAGGCGACCAAAGACGCCGGCGAGATCGCCGGCTTCGAGGTCGAACGGATCATCAACGAACCCACCGCCGCGTCGATGGCCTACGGACTCGACGACGAGTCCGACCAGACGGTGCTCGTCTACGACCTCGGCGGTGGCACCTTCGACGTCTCCATCCTGGATCTGGGTGGCGGCGTCTACGAGGTCGTCGCCACCAACGGTGACAACGACCTCGGCGGGGACGACTGGGACCACGCCATCATCGACTGGCTCGCCGACAACTTCGAGGACGAACACGGCATCGACCTCCGCGACGACCGCCAGGCCCTCCAGCGGCTCAAGGACGCCGCCGAGGAGGCCAAGATCGAACTCTCCTCGCGCAAGGAGACCGAGATCAACCTGCCCTTTATCACGGCGACCGACGACGGCCCGATCCACCTGGAAGAGTCGCTGACCCGTGCCAAGTTCGAGTCGCTCACGCAGGACCTGATCGACCGCACCGTCGAGCCGACCGAGCAGGCTCTCGAGGACGCGGGCTACAGCAAAGACGACATCGACGAAGTCCTCCTGGTCGGCGGCTCGACCCGGATGCCCCAGGTTTCCGAGAAGGTCGAGGAACTCATCGGCGAGGAGCCCCAGAAGAACGTCAACCCCGACGAGGCCGTCGCGCTGGGCGCGGCGATCCAGGGCGGCGTCCTCGGTGGCGAGGTCGACGACATCGTCCTGCTCGACGTCACGCCGCTTTCGCTCGGTATCGAGGTCAAAGGCGGCCTCTTCGAGCGCCTCATCGAGAAGAACACCACGATCCCGACCGAGGAGTCGAAGATCTTCACCACCGCCGCGGACAACCAGACCTCCGTGCAGGTGCGGGTCTTCCAGGGTGAGCGCGAACTCGCCGAGAAGAACGAACTGCTCGGCGAGTTCCACCTGACCGGCATCCCGCCGGCACCCGCCGGAACCCCCCAGATCGAGGTCACGTTCTCGATCGACGAGAACGGCATCGTCAACGTCTCTGCCGAGGACAAAGGCACCGGCACGACCGAGGAGATCACGATCGAAGGCGGCGCGGGTCTCTCGGACGCCGAGATCGAGCGCATGCAGCGCGAGGCCGAAGAGCACGCCGAAGAGGACAAGCAGCGCCGCGAGCGCATCGAAGCCCGCAACACCGCCGAGGCGACGATCCAGCGCGCCGAGACTCTCCTCGAGGAGAACGACGAGATCGACGACGACCTGCGCTCGAGCATCGAGGACGCGGTCGAAGACCTGGAGGAGACGATCGACGACACCGACGCTGGCGCGGAGGAGATCGAGGCCGCAACCGAAGAGCTGAGCAAAGAGCTCCAGGAGATCGGCAAGCAGATCTATCAGGGTGCCGCCGCCGGCGCGGGCGGTGCCGGCGCAGGTGCCGGCGCTGGCCCCGGCGGCATGGGCGGCGGTCCGAACCCCGGTCCCGAGGACGTCGCCGGCGACGGCGAGGAGTTCGTCGACGCCGACTTCGAGGACGTGGACGACGACGAGAAGTAACGACGCTTCGTCGTGCGAGGACGGAGCGCAGCCAACACGTGAACGTTCGGTGACCGTTCCGTTCTCCTCTCGGCTCGAGGCGCGTTTTTCAAGTGTCTCAACACAGTATCGGTGTACAACGAATGAGCGAGGACTTCTACGACGTGCTCGGTGTGAGTCGGGACGCGTCTACCGAGGAGATCAAACAGGCCTACCGAAAGAAGGCGACCGAGTACCATCCGGACGTCAGCGACGATCCGGACGCCGAAGAGAAGTTCAAGAAGATCCAGAAGGCGAAGAAGATCCTGACCGACGAGGAGAAGCGGCAAGCCTACGACCGGATGGGTCACGACCGGTTCGAACAGGCCGAGAAACACGGCTTCGACGCCGGTGCCGGCGGCGGGATGGGCGGCGACCCCTTCGGCGGCATGGGCGGTGCCGGCGGCATGGGCGGTGGCCTCGGCGACATCTTCGAGCAGTTCTTCGGCGGCGGTGGTCGCGGTCGCGACCGCCCGCGCAAGGGCCAGGACCTGCGAACGGCCGTCGAGATCGACCTCGAGGAGGCCTACGAGGGCGTCGAAAAGCAGTTCACGATCGAACGGCCCGAGGAGTGTGAGGAGTGTGGTGGCGAGGGCCACCCGCCGGACGCCGACGCACGGACCTGTCCGGAGTGTCAGGGCCGCGGGCAGGTCACGCAGGTCCAGCAGACGCCGCTCGGTCGCGTCCAGCAGACGACGACCTGTCCCCGCTGTGAGGGTGAGGGGACGCTGTACTCCGAGACCTGCAGCGAGTGTCACGGCGAGGGCTACGTCCGCCGGGAGGCGACGCTGTCGGTCGAGGTGCCGGCGGGCATCCGCGACGGTCAGACCCTCCGGATGGAAGGCGAGGGTGCGCCGAGTCCGAACGGCGGGCCACACGGCGACCTGCTGATCGACGTCTCGATCGCAGAGCACGAGGCGTTCGAACGCGACGGCGACGACCTCCGGTACCGGTTGCCGATCTCGTTCCCGCAGGCGACGTTCGGCGACACCGTCGAAGTGCCCACGCTCGATGGCCCGGTCGAACTCGAGATCCCCGAGGGGACCCAGAGCGGCGAGACGTTCCGCCTCGAGGGGAAAGGCATGCCTCGCCTCCAGCGGCGGGGCTACGGCGACCTCTACGTGCAGGTGCAGGTCGTCACCCCCGAGAGCCTGAACGCGGAACAGCGCGAGGCGCTCGAGGCGTTCGCCGAGGCCGGCGGCGAGGAGATCGACGTCGAGCAGGGCTTCCTCGAGCGACTCAAGTCGAGTTTCTGATCGGCGTCCTTTTGACTTCGCGACCGGAACCTCCGGTATGGACGCGGAGACGGTCGACGACCTGTTGACGCGGGACCGACGGAGCGAACGGCCGGCGCTCGAGGACGCGACGGGACGCGAGTTCGACTACCACTGGTTCTGTACGTCCACGTGGAAGGCGGGGAACTTCCTGCGCCACAGCGGCGTCCGAAACGGGGTTTCCGTCGGCGTCGTCGGCGACGGCCCCTTCGCGCTGCTCGCGTTTTTCGGGACGGCCCTGCTCGAGGCGACGACGCGGTTCGATCCGGCGACGGATCTCGCCGACGAGGCCGACTTCCGGGCGCTCGTCGCGCCCGTCGACGACCTCGAGCGCTACGACCTCCCGCAGGGTGCCCAGCGCGTGGGCTACGGGCGGAAACCGGAGCGGCCGGACGTCCACCACTTCGACGCGGGGCTGTGGAGCGAGAACCCGTCGTTTCCCCCGCTCTCGATCGATCCGGAGACGCCGTTGCTCTCCGACGGCGAACGGACGGTCTCACACGGCGACGTCGTGACCGCGGCGTCGACGGTCGCCGACGCGTACGGACTCGACGAGCAGACGCGAGTCGCCGTCGCGGGAGCGCTGTCCGACCACCGGACGGTAACCGCGGGCCTGATCGCGCCGTTGCTCGTCGGGGGAACGATCGTGCTGCCGGGCGAGGGTACCGTCGCCGACCGCGCCGACGTCGCCGTCGGCGGTGGCGGCGACCTCGAGCGGATCGACCTCGAGCGCGTTCCGCTCTGATGCTGCCTGCTGTCCCAGGATTCTGCAAACCGCGAGCCGTCCGGCGGGTGCGTCGGAACTGACTCGCGATCGTCGTTGTGCGACTCTCCGGGACCGGCGGTTACAAGAGCCGACGCGCGAAACGCACGCGTATGCAACTCGAGTGTCTCTTCTTCGGCCCGTTTCGCGAGGACGTCGGCGAGGAGGCCGTCGACTGGGAGACCGACGCCGGGACGGTCGGCGACCTCCTCGCCGAACTCGAGACCGAGTACCCGGTCCTCGAGGGGCGACTCGTCGACGGCGACGACCTCGCCGGGGAGACGGTCGTCACGAAGAACAAGAAGGACGTTCGGCACATCGACGGCCTCGAGACCGAACTCGAGGACGGGGACGTCTACCGGCTTGTGCCGTCGGTCTACGGTGGGTAGGGTGCTTTGGCGGTCGACCGGCCAGCCGGACCCGGTATCCTCGGGGCCACTCTTTTTCGCGGTGACTGTCGAAAGATAGCGTATGACAGCCGACGACCGCTGGCGAGACGTTCGAACGGCCTGCGAGCGACTCGAGCCGGGCGCAGAGCTCGTGACGCCGGTCTCCGGACGACGGTTTCGGATCGGTGCGACCTACGACGATCGGATCGTCGTCCGGTTTACGGACAGCGGCGAGGAGCGCCCGCTGGGACGCGAACAGTTCGAGCTATTCGTGGATCGACTGGCAGACGGGCCGATCGACGTCACGCGGTTGACGCCCGGCGTCGAACCGTACGCCACGGTCCTGACGCTGTCCGGCGAGTACGCGGTCGCCGACGACGCCGTCACGTACGCACCCCGGGACGCGACGGCCGGCGAGACGCCGTACCTCGTCTCGCCCGCGGCGGCGCGCACGCGACCGGAGCGCCTCCACGACGACGCGCTGTTGCTCGCGGACCACCTCGAGCGACACGAGGTGGACGATCCGGGATCGCTCGAGACCGACGCGCTGGCCGATCGGTACGTCCTGCTGTCGGACGTCCAGCGCGGTGCCGACCGGCTTCGGCGGGAGGCCAGCGAGGTGGTACTCGACCGCCTGGGACCGGGTCAGTCGCTGCGCGGCCGGTTCGGAACGGTCCACCGGACGACGCGTGAGCGACGACGGCCGAAAGACGAGGCGACGGTGCTCGACGCGCTCGACGAGCACGACGTCCCCCACGAGTGGGTGCTCGGGATCGACCCGGACAAACTCGACGTCGTGGTCACCGCGACCGACCTCTCCGAGGAGGAGGTGTACGACGTCGACGAACAGGTCTACGCCCAGAAGACGGGCGTCGACGAGGACGAGAAGTTCTCGCGCCTCCAGGGACTCGCCGACAGGATCGACGAACTCGAGGGCGAAGACGGCGAGCAACTCCGCGCGGAACTCGAGGACCTCGAGGATCGGATCGACGAGGCGCTGTCGGCCGACTAGCGATGTCATAGAACGGCATTATCTACGATGTGAGCGCCCTGATCTTATAAGTACAGGTGGATGATGTATCGCAATAAAGTATGGCATATACGTCAACTGGCAAAAACAGCGTGCAACATCCAGAGGGAGTAGTCAGCACAGGTGGCTGGGACCTCAACCTATCCGTTGTGAACTGACTGATAGATCAGATGAAGACTTTTCCTACTGGCAGTGATGGAGCCACGCATGGACGATATCGCCCTCCTCCGTCAGACTATTCGTCGGTGTACCGCTGTCCTTGTCGCAACCTTTGCAATCACGGGAATGAGTCTCCAGCACCCCTCGGAAGGAGGCCTCCTGCCCATGATAGTTGTGGGCTCGATTCTGTATCTCGTCTACGAGTTCTTCCAAGCATTTCCGGCTGCCAAGCGTCCCGACGATGACTCGTCGGATACACCGTCCACAGATGAACCGAGCAGTGACCTGTAACTACGAAACCGGAACCTGAGATCGAGAACGGCACGCAACCGATACGCGCTCTGTATTCTGAAACGGCTGATACTATCGGACGTAACTGTGTGAAGATTCTCGCCACCCCCGGGACGGCGAGAATCTTTCACGACTTACGTCCGGCAGTATGAGCCTTCTGCCCGAATCCTGCCAAGAACTGCGTGCGACAGACAGAATATCTATAAAACACGGAAATCCATCGATGGATATGGATCAAATTGAGTCCTTTGGTGTTTTATTAATCGGAGTCGGGCTCATCACCGGGTCGATAGCGACAATACAGGATTTTTCGATAGTGGTCCTCCCTTCGGTTTTCCTCATCAGCCTTGGTGTCGTTGTGACGATATTTGGAAAGTATTACTGACCAATTTGCACGACCTACGTATCGGCCAGTTCACCACCGAAGTGGGCGTAATCAACACCGTGGAAAGGGTTCTGTGACACCTTCGACCGGAGATCAGTCCGCCGAGGGTGCGACCGGGTCGACCGTGGCGTCGGGGACGGTCCCGTCGTCGTTCCAGCCGCGGGCGTCGTAGTACTCGCCGATCGCCGCCTCGAGGTCCGGGATCTCGTAGGGGAGACGGTCGTCCTCGCGGTCGAAGCCGCGCTGGTTGTTGAAGTGGCGTTCGAGTTCGACCGTCTTCGCGCCGACCTCGAGTAACGCGTCGTGGTCGGCGTCGAACAGCGCCTCGAGGCGGTCGTCGGTCACGTAGTCGCTGCCGAAGGCACAGACGATCCCGGAGTCGCGGAAGGCGGCGCGATTTTCCTGTTCGACGAGCGTCTCGGCCTTGCCGAGTGTCCCCTCGGGATCGAGTTCGCCGCTGTACTCGAGGCTGAGCATGCTGGCGTACATGTGGTCGCCGCCCCGGTTGGCGACGGCGTAGGACAGCCCCTGCCCGTGGAGGACGCGTCCGTCGTGGGCGGCGAACTCCATGCCCTTGACGGTGTAGTCGCCGACGCCCAGGTCGTCGTGGACGCGGGCGACGCCTTCCGCGAGGTCGTCGCCGACGCCCTCGCGGTAGGCGATCTTTTCGGTGACGTCCTGTGCGAGGTCGGCGTTGCCGAACTCGTCTTCCGCGGCGAGGTAGGCCGCGACGGTCACGCCCGCGGAGATGGTGTCCATGCCGAGCGTGTCACAGAGTTCGTTCGCCTTCATCACGTCGACGATGTCGCCGACGCCGTGGCTCGAGCCGAAGGCGTAGACGGTCTCGAACTCCGGACCCTCGGTCTCGACGCCGGTCTCCTCGTCGCGGGTGGGCAGCTTGCAGGCGTAGGCACACGCCGAACACGCGCCTTTCTTGTACTTTTTCTCCTCGACGGCGTTGCCGCCGATCCCGGCGACGTCTTCGAACTCGTACTCCTGGAAGTACCGCGTCGGCAGCGAGAAGTTGTCGTTGATGAACTCCGTGCCGCCGGTCGTCCCCTGGCGGCGCATCAGGTCGTCCGACGTCGCGGCCTCGCGGTGGACGTCCATCTGTACTGGCGGGATCTCGACGTCCGGGTCGGCGTCGCCGTCGAAGGTGACGCACTTGACGTTCTTCGACCCGAGCACCGCGCCGAGGCCGCCGCGGCCGAACGCCCGCGAGTCGAACGTCATCACCGAGGCAAAGCGCACGAGGTTCTCGCCTGCGGGTCCGATCGCGATGCAGTGTTCCGGCCCGAGGTCGTGGTGCTCGGCCACGTAGTCGGACGTCTCGGGGACGGTGGCTCCCTCGAGTTCGGGCACCGCCTCGAACTCGACGCCGTCGTCGGTGACGTGGACGGCGAGCAACTCGTCGCTCTCGCCGACGACCTCGAGGACGCTGATGCCGGCGCTCGTGAAGTTTCGCGAGAGGTAGCCGCCGGCGTTCGTCGAGACGAGCCCGTCGGTCAGCGGCGAGAGGCCGGTCATGTTCATCCGGCCGGTAAAGGACATCCGACTCTGCTGGAGCGGGCCGGTCGAGAGGTACGCCCGGTTTTTCGGGCCGAACGGGTCGGCGTCGAACGGGATGCGCTCGTGTGCGAGCGCCGTCGCGACCGCTCGGCCGCCGACGTACGTCTCGAGGACGTCGTCGATGTCCGTCTCCGTCGCGGTTCGATCGCTCACGTCGACGGTGAGCAGCGGACCAGTAGCGTGGAGCATAGCGGGACGTACGTGGCGAGAAATATAGATCTGTGTTACTCCGACGTTGTCGCCGGTTCGATCGCAGGGTCGGCGATCGACGGCGGGCCGAACGCGCGTCGCGAGCGTGATCGGTCGGCAGCGTCGACCCCTGCGAGCGGAGCGAGCGCGTGGCTACCGCCAGAACGAGGCATTCCCCAGACAGTAGAACAACGCGATCCACCCGACGAAAAGTCCCGCGACGACGACCAGAAAGTCCGCCAGACACGTCTCGAAGATAACGCAGTAGCCGACGCCGACCGTAAGTAGAACCAGAGCGAGAGCAAACAGGATATGACAGCGACGTTCGGCTTTCGGTTCCATGTACTGCCATAGTACAATCGGGCGTAAATAGCTATATCAGCCACGAGTGATCTTCTCGCGACCAGGAAAACCGTCTGCTCACACACACTTGTCTAGCGGACGGGAGTGGCTCGGCGATCGGTGGTGGACGTCTACGGGCCGTCGGTCCTCGAGTGGGTCACTCCGAGTCGTCTTCGGACTGTGGTCCGCCGCCGGTCTGGGCCTCTTCGGCCTCGCCCCAGCCACCGGCGTCGACGACCTCGAAGAGCTTGCGCCAGTTCTCGTCGCCTTCGCTCTCGGGAAGCTGGTCGCGAAGCTGCTGGAAGTCCGAGGGTGGAACCGCCGTCCGCACGAGGTCGACGACGACCCGGGAGTGGTAGGCCGCCTTCGGCGCGTCCACGTTCTCGATCTCGCTGACCCGGTCGACGAACTCGTGCCAGTCGAACCGCTGGCCGTGTTCGTGGACGGCTCCGGTCAGGTACCAGCCGATCTCCATCGGGAGCGACGCGGCGAGGTCTTCTGCGTTCCCTTCGGGGATGCGCTGGCCGAGCGTCGTGAGCGTCGCCCGGATCGTGCGGACCGTCCTGCCCGTGTCCGAAAGTTCGAGTCGGTGCTGAATCTGGCCTGTGAACTCGTCGAAGTTCATGCGGCTAGCACGTCCACGAGGAGCATGGTGAATCTTGGCGGGGGTCGCGGGGCCGATACCGGAGTCGCGAAATCGCGGTCCTCGAGTCGGTCGAGCGCCGTTCGTCTCGAGCGACGCTGTCTTTACTCCTCGCGCGTGGCGACGTAGTCGCACTCGCCTACACACTCCTCTTTGAGGGGATCTCCGCCGAGTACCTGTTCGGGCCTCGCTCCGCTCCGGAAGACGGTGACGCCCTTGACGCCGAGGTCCCGCGCGGTGCGGAAGACGTCCGCGACGTCCTCGACGGACGCCGATCGGGGAAGGTTCACCGTCTTGCTCACCGCGTTGTCGACGTGTTTCTGGAACGCGGCCTGGATGCGGAGGTGGCCCTCGGCGGGCACGTCGTGGGCCGTGTGGAACAGCGGCTTCACGTCGTCCGGAATCTCCTCGACGTCCTGGATCGTCGTTCGGTCGTGGAGGTCCGCCACGAGGTCCTCGGAGTAGAATCCGCGCTCTTTCGCCAGGTCGACGAAGCGATCGTCGACGATCTCGAGGCCGCCCACGACGTGTTTCGTATAGGCCACGTTGTAGATCGGTTCGATGCTGGCCGAACAGCCGGCGATGAGCGAGATCGTCCCCGTGGGAGCGATGGTGGTGGTCGTGGCGTTGCGCATCGGCTCCTCGCGGGTGGAGTCCTCCCACTCCGGAAACGACCCGCGTTCCGCAGCCAGCCTCCTCGAGGCCGCCCACGATTCGTCGTGGACGAACCCCATCACCTCGTCTGCGATCGCGACGGCCTCCTCGGAGTAGTACGGAACGCGAAGGTCGACGAGCAGGTCGTGAAAGCCCATCACGCCTAGCCCGATCTTGCGGGTTCTGGCCATCGCCTCCTCGATTTCGGTGACCGGGAACGTCGACGCCTCGATGGCGTCGTCCAGAAAGCGCACGGCGAGGTGGACGGTCTCGCGGAGTTTCGCCCAGTCGATCTCGTCGCCGTCGGTGTGCTGGGCGAGGTTGATCGATCCGAGGACGCAGGCCTCGTAGGGGAGCAGCGGCACCTCGCCACAGGGGTTCGTCGCCTCGAGTCGACCGAGGTGTGGCGTCGGGTTGTCCTCGTTGATCGCGTCCAGAAAGAGGATGCCGGGATCGCCGGTCTCCCAGGCCATCTCGGCGATCAGATCGAAGAGGGCGTCGGGATCGATCCGCTCGACGACCTCGCCCGTCCGCGGATTGACGAGGTCGTAGGGGTCGTCGGCGTCGAAGGCTTCCCAGAACGCCGCGTCGGTCGCCACCGAGAGGTTGAAGTTCCGGAAGGCGTCCGTCTCCGCCTTGGCGGTGACGAACGCCTCGACGTCGGGGTGAGACGCCTCGAGGACGCCCATGTTCGCCCCGCGTCGACGGCCGCCCTGTTTGATCTGCTCGGTGGCGGCGTCGAAGATCCGCATGAAACTCACCGGTCCCGACGCCACGCCGTCGGTCTTCATCACGACGTCGCCTTCGGGACGGAGGTTCGAGAACGAAAAGCCGGTGCCGCCGCCGCTCTGGTGGACCAGCGCGGTCTGTTCGAGCGCGGTGAAGATCGACTCGAGGGAGTCCTCGATCGGCAGGACGAAGCAGGCGGCGAGTTGCTGGAGGTCCGTCCCGGCGTTCATCAGCGTCGGCGAGTTGGGGAGGAACTCGAGGGCCGTCATCGCCTCGTAGAACGCCCGTTCGGTCGCGTCGACGTCGCCGCCAAAGCGCGCTTCGACCTGGGCGAGGGTCTCCGCGACGCGACGAAAGAGCTCCGCCGGCGTCTCGACGACCTCGCCGTCCTCGTCGCGTCGCAGGTACCGCCGACGGAGGACCGTCTCGGCGACCGTGTCGAGTGTGTCCATATATCACACTCCGGGTCGCAGACAGTAAGAGATTGGCCGCTCGTCGACCGGGGACCGACCCGACGAGCGCGAAGACGTTCTCGCTCGCGAGAGTACCCGAAAGACGATTTGGGTGTTGCTGGTACGACCCCGTATGGTCGAGACGGAGTGGCCGGAACTCGGCGGCACGGAAGTACAGTACGGCGACCACACGTGGGAGCTCACCGGCACGGTCGACGTCGGCAACACCGGTGACGCGCTGGCGGTCGAAGCGAAGCAGGTGAACGACGTTCGCCAGCGACGAGCCACCCTCCGGTTCGGACTGGAAGGCGACTCCCACTCTCTGAACCCCGGCGATCTGGGAACGCACTTCGACAGACTCGAGCGAGCGCGAAACGCGCAGTATCTCGTCGTCAAAAAGGAGCCGCGGACGTACCGGTACGAACTGCGCGGAATCGAGTACGAGTGATACCGCCTGCTGCCCTGCGTTCCGAAAACCGCCGGACTGTTCGCGGTCACACCGGACCTGACGGACAGCAGACGTTGTGACACTGTCACGTGACTGCGTGTCGACCGAGCCGGACCTCGCCCTCGAGTGGGTATTATTGACGTGGCCGACGAAGAACTGTCCATGACGCTCGTTGCCTTCGACTTCGACGAGACGCTCACCCAGTGGGACCTCTCGGTTCTCCTCGGCAGGGAGTACGACGTCGGGAGCGAGATCCGCGGCCTCCTCGAGCAGGGGCTGCGCGACGAGGTGAACTTCGGGACGAGTCTCCGACAGCGCGTCTCGCTCCTCGAAGGAATGCCGGAAGAGCGCGTCGACGCCGCGTTCGAGCGGTGTACGTTGCGCGACGGCGCTGCCGAGTTGCTCACCGACCTGCGACGATCCGACGTGTCCGTGGCGATCGTTACTGGCAGTTTCGAGCGCGGCGTGGAGGCGGCGCTCGAGCGAGCCGAAGTCGCGGTCGATCACCTCGTCGCGAACCGACTCGTGCTGGAAAACGGTGCGCTGACGGGCGACGTCGACGGCCCGCTGCTCGAGGGCCAGAAGGATCAGGCGCTCGTGGAACTCGCCGTCGCCGAGGGGACCGACCTCGATCGGACGATCGCGGTCGGCGGCGGGGCGACCGACGCCCCGATGCTCCAGGCGGCCGGGGCCGCCGTCGGATACGATCCGGAGCCGGCCGTCGAACGGCACTGCGACGCCGTCGTGACGTCGATGCGGAAACTCCGCCTCTACTTCGAACAGCACGACGTCGTCGAGACGGGCGGGACCGAACGCTGATCGGGTGGCCCCTGCGAGTTATATATAGGCACATCACGTTCTGCGACCCGGGAGCGCGACTCGCGACGCAACCGACGCACGACGAGATCCGTTGGCCGTCTCCTCGGTACCGAAAACGAGTGTAACGACAACGATCGTCGGGGACCTGCCGTTCGGGAGGCGCTGACGGCAGCGGCGTCCCGACGGGAGAACAGACCGCTGGATCGAGCAAACCCACACAGATCATGGACATCGCTGACATCGTTTCGAAAGAATACGTCGAATTCACCCCGGAGACGCCAGTCTCGAAGCTCGTCGGGACGTTCGCGGATACCGACGTCGAGGGAGTCGTGATACACGGCGACGAGTTCGAGGGGGTCGTCACCAGGAGACAACTCGTCACCTCGCATCGCAAACCCAACGAAAAGCTCGAGTCGCTCACCTGGCACGTCCCCCGACTCGCGCCCGACGAGGACATTCGCAAGGTGGCACAGCTCATGATCGACGGCGATTCCCAGTTGCTGCCCGTGTTCGAAGGACGGGAGCTGATCGGCGTCGTCACCGCCGACGCGATCCTCCGGAAGGTCGAGCCGTTCCTCGACGCGGCGACCGTCGCCGAGGCCCACTCCGCCGACCTCGTCTCGGTCGATCCGGCGTCGACTCTCGGGAACGCGCTCAACGTCTTCCGGGAGAACCGCATCACGCACCTCCCGGTCGTCGAGGACGACACGGCGGTCGGCATCCTCAGTCTCTACGACGTGACCGACCTCACGGTCCGGGCCGAGGTGCAGAGCCAGGGCGGCGACGCCGGCGGGAGAGATCCGTTCGGGGGAGAGATATCCACCAGCACCGCCCGCGCACGCCGCGGCGGCTTCGGCGCGCGGGAAGGCGAGTCGGCGCGAATGCTGGATCTGCCGGTTCGGGACGTCATGGCCTCGCCCGTGCGGACGATTCGGCCGAGCGAGACGCTCGACGTGGCCGTCGACGAGATGTTCGAGATCGACGCCTCGTCGCTGGTCGTCACGGACGACGGCTCCCCACACGGGATCGTCACGAAGACCGACGTCCTCGACTCGCTCACGTGGGAGGCCGGCGGCAACCGGAGCGTCCAGGTCTACGGGATCGAGATGATCGACGACGTATCCTACGACGAGATCGTGGCGATGGTCGAGAAGTTCGACGACAGAGACCACGAGATGAACGTGCTGGACGCGAAGGTCCACCTCCACGAACACGACGAGACCCGCCGCGGGCGACCACTCCTGCTCGCCCGCCTCCGACTGCACACCGATCGGGGCCTGTACGTCGCCTCCGGCGAGGGGTACGGCGCGAGTCACGCGCTCAACGAGGCGCGCGAGGTCCTCGAGCGACAGATCCGCGACGAGAAGACCTACGGACGGAGCAAGAAGCCGCCGAGCGAAGAGTTCTGGGAGAAACGCTTCGGCTGGCTGCTCGAGGAGTGATCGCTTCGTTCTCGTTCGACGAGCATCTCACAGCGCCGTCGTGCGACGGGCCGAGAACGGTGCGCGTCCCGAAGGTTAATACTATCGGACGTAACTGTGTGAAGATTCTCGCCACCCCGGGACGGCGAGAATCTTTCACGACTTACGTCCGGCAGTATAAGGAGACGGTCTGCGAATCCCTGCGCAATGGTCGACCCGGTCGGCGACTCGCTCGGCTTGCTGGTGTTTCGCGTCGCGATCGCGTTCGGCATCGGCGCGCTCGTCGGACTGGAGCGAGAGCAAAGCGAGTCCGGTGGGGCCTTCGCCGGAAGTCGCACGTTTCCGCTGTTCGCGCTCCTCGGTGCGCTCGTCCAGGCGTTCTTCCCGTCGATGCTCGCCGTCGTGGTGGTCGCCCTGACGATTCCGCTGACCGTGGCCTACGTCGGGAAGGTCTGGCTCGAACGCGACATCGGGCTCACGACGCTGATGGCCGCACTGCTCACCGTCGTCCTCGGGGCGATGACGACCCACTCGGAGCGCGGGGCCGTCCTCGCCGTCATCGTCGCCGGCGT
Source organism: Natribaculum breve (assembly GCF_023008585.1). Classification (GTDB taxonomy): domain Archaea; phylum Halobacteriota; class Halobacteria; order Halobacteriales; family Natrialbaceae; genus Natribaculum; species Natribaculum breve. The sequence continues at coordinate 158,633 of NZ_CP095390.1, forward strand.
CGTCACGGCGATTCTCTCCGCGAAAGGGCCGATCCACGGGTTCGCAGACCGGATCGACGAGCGCGAACGCCGTGCCTCGGTCAAGTTCATCCTCGTCGTCCTCGTCGTCTTTCCGCTGTTACCCGACCGCGAACTCGAGGTGCTGTTCGGGCTCAACCCGCGGTTCGTCTGGCTCATGGTGGTGTTCGTCACCGGGCTGAGCTTCGTCGCCTACGTCCTGAGTCAAGTCGTCGGAGCGACGCGGGGAATCGCGCTGACGGGCGTGCTGGGCGGGTTCGTCTCCTCGACCGCGACGACGGTCTCGATGGCCGAACGAGCGAGTCAGACGGCCTCGCTCTATCGAGTGTGTGCGTTCTCGACGGTCGTCGCGTCGCTCGTGATGTTTCCTCGTGCTCTCGTCGAGGTCGCCGTCGTCAACCGGGAACTCCTCCCCGCCGTCGCCGTTCCGCTCGGGGCGATGACCGTGTTCGGATCGGCCGTCGCCGTGGCCGTCTACCGGCGAGCGGCCACGACGGCCGACGTCGAGCCCGAGATCGAGAATCCGTTTCGCCTGCGACCGGCGCTGTTCTTCGGAGCGGTCTTCGCCGTGGTCTTGCTGGTCTCCGAGTCCGCCTACTCGTGGTTCGGCTCGTCGGGCGTCTACGTGACGGCGTTCGTCTCCGGGCTCGCCGACGTGGACGCGATCACGATCACGCTGAGTCGGTTCGCCGCCGAAGGCACCATCTCGAAGCAGGTCGCGACGACGGGCATCGTCGTCGGTGCCGTCGCGAACACCCTCGTGAAAGTGGGGCTCGTGTGGCTCCTCGGGACCTACCGACTCACTCGCCTGGTGACGGCCGTTCTCGGAGCCGTCTCGATCGTCGGGCTCCTGTTCGTCGTGGCCGTGTGACCTGAGGAGCCCTGTCATACGGTCTGCTGTCCCTATTTTCCGCAGCGACTGCGTCCCGACGGGCGGCGCCGTCGCAAACTCCGGTCCCGTCACCAGAAATATTAAGTGGCGTCTATACACAGAAATCCGGAGACGCACATGGGTGTGTACTCCGTACTCGGATTCGTGTTGCTCGCCGCCGCGTTCGGGGGACCGGCGTACATCCTCGCGACGAGGAGCGGGGCCGACGCGAACGTTCGCCTCGCCCTCGCACAGCAGGGGATCGGCCGGCTGCCGCTCGTTGGGGCTACCCTAGTCGGGAGTGCCGGCATCGCCGCGACGCTCGCTGTCGGGTCCCCGCCACTCGGCGGCGCCGGCGCCGTCGGGTTCCTGCTCGGTTCGGTGCTGCTTCTCTCGGGCGTCGGGCTGGCGGGCCTGGCGGTCGGCCGGTACCCGCAGTACCGGCTGCTCGAGTCGGTCGACGCCAACGCCGCGCGCGACTGTGAGGTCGGCGACGCGGTCGGCCTCGCCGGCGAAGTCGGTGCGGACGGCGACCTCCTCGTCTCACCGTGGTCCGAAACACCGTGCGTGGCGTACGACTCGCGGATCGAGACGAAGACGCGCACGATTAATCCGCCGGTCACGTTCTGGATCGTAGACGACCGGCAGACGGATCGGCGGCCGTTCACGCTCACCGACGATACCGGGACGGTAGCGGTCGACTCGACGAACGCGCGCGTGCTGCTGTCGGTCTCGTCCGCCTCGACTGCCGACGATGCGACGGGGTTTCTCCAGCGCGTCTTCGGGGGCCACCGCTCCGAGGGTCCTAACGGTCCGGCCAGTCGATACTCCGAACGGGTCCTCGAACCGGGTGACCTGGTACACGTACTCGGGACGGTCGTCGAACGGGACGGGACCGCTGTGGTCGAAGCTGAGGAAATAAGCGACCGTGCGGACGCCGGTACCACGCTGTACCGGGCGGTGCGCCGGAACGGCCCGCTGGGCGTCGGATTGGCCCTCGTCGGACTGTTCGTGCTTTTCACGTCGGCCGGCATCCTCTGATCTACCCGCGTCGGACCGAATCTCGTTTCGAACGGTGGCACACGGGGTCGATGCGGTCCCCGCGGTGGGCTCACGCCTCGGCGGTTCGCGCGTCCTCGTAAACCTCGACGATGGCCTCGACGTCTCGCCGCAGCCGGGGCGCGTCCGCCGCCCGAAGCTTCGTGCCAGCTTTCGCCTCGATCTGGGCGGCCAGCGCACCCAGCTCGTTGCTCACCGCTCGAATCTGGTTGTCGACCGACCGATCGGTCGCGCCGTTCTCGATCCGGCCGACGATTTCTATCGTCCGACCGATGATTCCTCGCATCTTATTCTCAAGCCCCGACGGGACGACGTTGTCGTCGCTGTCATCGTCCCCGCGACTGTTCCCGTTCTGTTTCTTCGTCCCGGCGTGATCGACGGCCGCGGCGGCGCCGGCGATCTCCGAGTACAGCTGGACGAGGTCGTCGACCGCCTGCTCCAGGAAGGTCCGCTTGGTCTGGACGTGGAGGTAAAACGTCTCGTCGTTCTCGACGTTGTCGACGGTCGCGGTCACCTCGGGCCGGAACACGTCCGCAGACGTCGCCGTCCCCTCGAGGCCGACGTCCGTCGTCTCACCCGCGTCGAGGCGCTCGACGGACGACCGAGAGAGCGCGATCCCGGCGTCGCTGTCGATTTCGAGCGCGATGTCTTCGACGTCGACCACACCGTCGTTGCGGACGGTGATCGCCTCGTCGACGCGCTCGCCCTTCGGCACGACGAGTTGATTCGGCGCGGTGACGCCGACGGCTGGCGGGTGGTCGACGTCGGCCGCCTCGTCTCGCAGTCGTTCGAAGCGCTCGTCGAGGGCGTCGTGGGTCTCGATCGCCGACTCGAGTGTTTCGAGCAGGTCGTCCCGATCCCCGCCGCCGACGTAGTCCAGCACCGCCGTGTCGACGTTGATCTTGGCCTGGTTCGCCCGGGCTGCCGCGTCGATCGCCGACTGGGCGGTCACCGTGGCGTTCGATCCGGACGCCGCGGCCGTCCCGCGAATCGACCGGGCCGCGTTCTCCATGGCCTTCTCGCGGGCCCGAGCCTGCTCGAACTCGTCGAGCATCTGTTCAGTCAGTCGCACGACGCGATTCCGGTCGTCGCGCTCGACGGCACCGCGGAGGTCGTGGAGGATCTGCTGCACCGACATGTTACACACCCCCGTCGAACGCGGAGAGGTCGGAGTAGGTCAGCAGCGACCCCGCACCGTTGTGGACGTGCCCGAACGTGGACCGCGCCTCCTCGCCGACGATGTACGTGGCCCTATCGACCACGACCGAGAGCGCCATGAGAAGCGTCGAGAGCGCGCCTAACACGCCGATAGCGGGGATAGCGCCGACCCCACCGGTCGCTGCGAGCCCGATGACGGCCCCGGCGATCAGCAAGACGGCGGTCCCGAACTCTGCCCAGTCGATCAGCTCCGCGATCGAGTCGAGACCGCTGAACAGCGCGTCCGACACCTCGACCGCGGCCGAGATCACCGCCTCGGAGAGGTCGACCAGCGCCTCTCTCGCCTCCGCGGACTGCGGATCGAGGACCCCGTCGTCGGCTTTCGCCTCGAGCTGGTCGACAAGTTCGTCGATCGTCGGCCCCAGCGCCGTCGACGAGATCGCCGTCAGGTCCGCGACGTGGTCTGCGAGCGTCTGGATCTCGCTCACGCCGGGCACGTCGCCGAGGTCGATCTTCTCGGGCAGCTCGGACAATAGCGGCAGTTCGATCTCGTTGGGAATCGCGCCGAATTCGATGTCGTCTTCCCTGTCGTAGTCGAGTTCCTCGAGGTAGTCGACCCCCTCGGTGGCGTCGGTTTTGTCGTCGATGAAGTCGGCGATGTCGTTGACGGCGCCCTCGACGAGATCGTTTCCGGTCTCCGAAAGCGGCACGTCGACCGATTCGGGGACATCGCTGAGGTCGATCGTCGGCGGTTCGTACGCCGCGAATCCCTCGAGGATGTCCGTCGCCTCGCCGACGACGACGCCGTTCAGGTACTTTTCGTACTCCAGGCGCACCAGGAACTCCTTGAGGTCGCCGGTGATGTCGTCGAACGCGCCGAGCAGTTCGTCCGAGACTGTCAGCCCGCCGTTCACGAGGCCGTTCGCGCCGTTTTCGATGAACTCCTTGTTTTCGTCGTCGCGGCGGTCGACGACCTCGCTCCGGTACTCGTCGTCGAGTTCGTCGAGCGTCTTCCGCTGGTCGCTGGCAGTGCTGCCCGTCCCGCGGCCGCCGTAACCTACGCCGCCGTACCCGGCGCTGCTGAAGCCGCGCTTCATGGAGTCCACTTGGTCGAGCGTGCCCCTGACGATGTCATCCGCGATGCCGCGGACCAGGCTCGACCTGGCGGCCCTCCCGGCGCCCCGCGCGACCGCCTCGAAAGAGAGCGTCTTCGCGATGTCGAGCGTCGCCTCGGCCTGCTTTTCGACGACCGACCCGTTCGGACCGATGTCCCGGAGCGGCGCGGCGGCGGCCTCCTCGGTGACGGTTTCGACGGTGGTGAGCCGCTCCAGCGCCTCGACGTGCTGTGCGATCGTCGCGTCGTCGAACTCGGACCGGCCGTCCTCGAGATCCGAGAGATAGCTCTCGGCCCGAGAATCGAACTCGTCGACGTCGAACCGGGGGTTCAGTGCCGGGGGAACGATCGAGTCGGGATCTGCCGACAGCGCCGGCCGCACAGTGGCCCGCACGGAGTCGATCATCGACGCCTTCCGCTCGATCAGTTCCGGCAGGCGGCTCCCCTCGATGTCCGACGGGACGTCGACGGTATCGTCGACCTCTCCGGTGCCCTCCTCGGGATCATCGACGATGACCGAGATGGGGGCGGCGGCCCCGGGAAGCAAGTCGGTGACGTATTCCACGACGTACGCGGTCACGACCAGTTCCGCGATCTCTTCGAGGATCACCGTGAAGTCCGCATCGTTGATGTCGATCCACGTCCCGTTGATCATCTCGGAGAGCGTCTTCTTCGAGGCGTTCTCGTCGTCGTACCCCGGCGAGACGGCCACGTACGCCACGCCGCTGTCGACCAGCGCTTCGGCGACCTCGTCGATCGTGTGGTCCGAGACGCCCGATCCGTCGCCCCGGTAGTGCGATAGCGCGTCCGTGATGTCGACCAACACCTTCTGTGCGTCCGCCCGGAAGTCCGCGTCCAGCGCGCGCACGATCGCGTCGAAGTTGTCCTCCTCGAAGTCGCCGCCGCCGCTTGCCCTGAGTTCGTCCACCTTGCTCTGCAGGGCCGCGGCGTCGTCGGTCAGTTCGAGGTCGACCTCGACGTTGTCCTTGAACGTGACCAGGCCGTACCGGGAGTCGATCCCGGCGGCCTCCATCTCTTCGACCAGGTCGCGTACCTCCGACTTCATGGCGTCTATCTCGCCGCCCATGCTGCCGGTATCGTCGAACACGAAGACGATGTCCGACTTCGTGCTCCCGAACTCGAACGACTGGATCTCCTTTTGAATCCCGTTTTCGATGACCTGAAAGTCCTCCTCGGTCAGCAGTCCGTCCTCGCCGGCCGCGGTGTCTACGCTGACGTTCAGGAGAACGTTGGGGTAGTCCGACGGGTCGACGCTCAGGATGTCGACGAACGTCTCCGAGGCCGTCGCCGTCGCCGCGGCACCCGGCACCGCGATCCCCGCCGCAACCAACCGGAGCAGCGTCCGGCGATCGAGCCCGACCGATCGCGACGTCGTCGCCCGATCTGTGACTTCATTCGACTCGTTTAGTACATATTTATCGTACACGATAACTGATGATTCATGAAATACAATAAATAATTGCAAAGCAGTAATATATTCGAAATGAGTCGACTTCCGGAGCTGCGGCCCGGCGACGCCCGCCGCTACAGTTCGAACGCGTACACGGCGCCCGGGCCGCGGGCGTCGTCGCCGACAAGGGCGACGGCGCCGTCGAGCGCGACGGCTGTCCCGAACCCGTCGGCGCTGTCGGCGTCCTCGGGGGCGAGGTTCGTCCGCCGGTGCCAGTTCTCCTCCGCCCGCTCGTACGCGTGTGCCGTCCCCGTACCGTCCGGGTCGGAGTCGCTGTTGGGAGCGCCCACGAGCGCGATCCCGTCTCCGACTGCGACCGTCGCGCCGAACCCCCGCTCGTCGCCGTCGGGTTCGAGGGTCGCCCGTCTGCGCCAGTCCCCGCTCGAGCGCTCGAAGACGTACGCCGCTCCCGCCCCGTCGGCGGCGAAATCACGGCGGGGCGCTCCGACGAGGGCGACGTTGCCCGTCACCGCGACCGCCGCGCCGAACTGGTCGGCGCTATCGCCGTCCTCGGGTTTGAGAGTCGTCTGCCGGCGCCAGGTCCCGTCCGTCCGCTCGAACACGTACGCGATTCCCGGGCCATCACCCGGGGCACCCACGAGCGTGGTCGTCCCGTCGAGCGCGAGCGCCGTCCCGAACCGGTCGCCGCTATCACCGCCCTCGGGTTCGAGAGTCGCCCACCGGCGCCAGGTCTCGTCTCCCCGTTCGAACGCGTACGCGACACCCGGACCGTCGCCGGGAGCACCCGCGAGCGCGGTCGTCCCGTCGAGCGCGACGGCCGTCCCGAACCACTCCCCTGGGCTTCCGTCGTCGGGCGCCAGGTTCGCCAGCCGGTGCCAGTCCCCGTCCACCCGCTCGAACGCGTACGCCGATCCGGACTCGAACCCGCCGGGGCCGTCGTCGACGGGCGCCCCGACCAGCGCGGCATCGCCGTCGAGCGCGACGGCTGCTCCGAACTCGACGTCTGCACCGTCGCGATTCGGGGCCGGCGCTGGACGTCGCGACCAATCGTCACCAGATCGCTCGAAGCCGTACGTCGCGCCCACTCGGTATCCGGCGGCGTCGGCGTCGCCGGGGGCGCCCACGAGTGCGGCGTCGCCGTCGAACGCGATCGCCGTCCCGAATCGGTCGCCGTTTTCACCGCTCTTCGGCGTCAACTCGGCGGCGACCGCCGACTCGTCGACCGCACCGGTTTCGGTCTCGTCGGCGTCTTTCGGCGTCTCCGTCTGTGGGTTCGTATCGTTCGTCTCCCTCTCGCCGTCACCGGCGTCCGCCTCCCGGCCGCTCCCGTCGTCGATGCACCCCGCCACTCCGATCACCGCGAGGACTCCTCCGGATCGAAGGACGCGCCGCCGACTCGCGCTCCACGGTTCCATTGTTGCTATCGCTTTGTTCGAGGGGCAAAAATCGCCTGTTCTTGGCGTCGCCGCTGCGATACCCCCGCTCGCGATGACCGGACCGGAACGGTCTCCCGTTCGACGAGCGTCTTCGCGACGCTGCCGAGCAGTAGACCCGCACGTGCTGATCGGCCATGGTGGCCGAGGAAGATCGCGTCGACCTCCTCGGCGTCGGCGTACTCGGCGAGTTTCGTAACCGGCTCGTTCCGCCCTCGTCGTAGACGGCGGGGTCGACCGCGTGGGCCACCGTGATCGATCCGTCCATCGCGTCTGCGACGTCGGTGGCGTAGGCGAGGGATTCCTCGGACTCTTCGGACCCGTCGACGGCAACGAGGAACTTCATACCTATACGTTCGTCCTCGAGCAATGCAAACCGTGGCAGTATTCTGACGCCGCGTTTGTCGACCCGTGAGCGGCGAATCCATCGCCACCCCTCTAATACTGCCGGACAAAACGGTTCATCCCTCGATCGCACTCGAGACGCTGTCGTCGCTGACGACAGCCGTCGAGACGCGATCGAGTAGTCACCGACTGTTGTCCGGTAGTATAACCGCCCTCAGGCCCGGATGTGTTCGAGGACGCGCTCGTAGTACCGGCCGAATCCGTCGTCGGAACGCGACCTGGGTCGCTCGAGGTCGACGTCGACGACCTCGCGAACGCGGCCGGGTTCGCTGTCCATGACGACGATGCGATCCGCGAGCGTGATCGCCTCCTCGACGTCGTGGGTGACAAAGAGGATCGTCTTCCCGGTCTCGTGCCAGACCTCGAGCAGTTCGTCCTGGAGCATCTCCCTGGTCTGGGCGTCGACCGCGCCGAACGGCTCGTCCATCAACAGGAGTTCGGGATCGACCGCCAGCGCGCGGGCGATCGCGACGCGCTGTTTCATCCCACCGGAGAGTTCTTTCGGGTAGCTGTCCCCGAATCCCTCGAGGCCGACGAGCGAGAGGAGTCGCCGGACGCGTTCGTCGCGCGCTGTCGCCGTGAGATCCTGCTTCTCGAGGCCGAAGCCGACGTTTCCGGCGACCGTCCGCCAGGGAAAGAGGAGGTACTCCTGGAAGACGACGCCGAGTTCGGGACCCGGACCGTCGACTGGCTCGCCGTCGAGCGAGGCGGTGCCGTCCGTCGCCGACTCGAGGCCGGCGATGATCCGAAAGAGCGTGGTCTTGCCACAGCCGGAGGGGCCGACGATGCAGACGAACTCGCCGGGATCGACCGCAAACGAGACGTCCTCGAGCGCTCTCACGGGCTCTTGTGCACTCGAGTAGTGCTTGCTGACGCCGTCGACGACGACGTGGGCGCGGTCGCCCTCGAGGTCGGCATCGTCTACCGCCACGCCAGGACCCTCCGTTGGACGGCGCGAAACGCCACGTCGACGAGCAAAAACAGCAGGCTCAACACGAGGATGTAGGTGATGACGACGTCGACCTGCAGGTTGTTCGAGGCGCGCAGGATCCGACGACCGATGCCGGGGACGCCGAATATCTCGGCGGCGACGACGAGCATCCAGCAGCGGCCGATGCCGGTGCGAACGCCGGTCGTGACGTCCGGGAGGGCGGCGGGGAGGACGACCGAGCGGACGAGTTCGAGGTCCCCCTGGACGCCCAGGCTGCGGGCGACGTCGAGCAGGTCCGACGAGACGCCCTCGACGCCGCCGTAGGCGGCGTAGAAGTTGATCCAGAACGCGCCGACCGCGATGATGAACGCGGCACCGGCGTGGTTGATGCCGAACCACGCGACGGCGAAGCCGACCAGCGCCAGCGGCGGGACGGGACGGAGCACGCGGACGGTCGGCGCGGCGACGCCGTCGAGCAGCGGGCTCCACGCGAGGGCGACGCCGGCGGCGATGCCGAGTGTCGTCCCGACGACGGTACCGGGGAGCCAGTGGCGGACGCTCTGTCCGAGCGCGGCCGCCATCTCGCCCGACGCTGCTTCGGCGTAGAACGTCTCGACGACGACTGGCGGCGACGGCAGCACGTACGCCGGCTGAAACAGCGAGACGAGCCACCACGCCGCGACGAAGGCGACGATACCCGCGACCCCGAGCAGGGCTCGTTTCGGCCGGAACTCTCCGATCGCGGCACCGAAGCCGTCTTCCGTCCGAGTGTGCCCGTCACCGACGTCGGTCGCCATCGTTCACACCTCCGATCATAGGCCGTCGTAGACGCTGTAGTCGAAGATCTGCTCGAGCGACAGCTGCTCGTCGATCTGGCCGTTCTCGTGGGCGAACCGCGCGAAGATCTCCGTCCCGTTCTCGATCTCCCGCGGATCGCTCACGAAGTTCGAGAGCGGCCCCTGCAACGCCGCAAGCGCCTGCTCTTCGGGCAGTCCGATCGCGTCCTCGACGATAGTGGCGGTCGCTTCGGGCTCGTTTTCGATGAACTCGGTCGCCCTGACGTGTTGCTCGAGGAACTGGGTGGCGACGTCCGTGTCGCGGACGGCGTCGCTGACGAGCGTCACCGCCGCTGGCTGGCCGGGCATGATCTCGGCGGCGGTCCGGAACGACTGTATCGCCGTCCCCTCCCGTTCGGCGCGGGTCGGGACGGGCTCCACGATCGACGTGCCGTCGACTTCGCCGCTGGCGATGGCCTGCCAGACGGCGTTCGCGCCGCCTATCTCGACGACGTCGGCCACCTCCTCGGGAGCGACGCCTTCCACGTCCTGGAGCCAGTACCGGAGCAAGACGTCGGGGACAGACCCCTGCGGGAAGGTCCCGAAGCGGAACCTGCGGCCGCGTTCTTCCTCCCAGACGTCGAAGGCGTCGACACCGTGGTCGGCCCAGAGGGCCTGGAACTCCTCGTGGGCCATGATCGCCATCGGCTCTTTGACGTTCGTGGCTGCGACCTTCGCGGGGATCCCGCGATCGACGACGATCATCGCCGGGACGATGCCGAACATGGCGACGTCGACCTCGCCGCCGCCGTACGCCTGGACGATCGCCGGCCCGTCGGTAAACTCCCGGCCGTCGATCTCCGCGTCGACGTCCGCGAAGTACCCTTCCGCCTCCATCACGAAGTACTGGAGATCGGGGAAGATCGGCATGTACGCGACGGTGAGTTCGTCGTCGCTGCCGAGACAGCCGGCGATTCCGACCGCGGCCGTCGCACCAGCCCCTTCGAGATACCTCCGCCGAGAGATCCGTGTCGGCTCGAGCGTCATTACCCGTGATACCGGCCGACGACTTATGGCCGAACGGGTGACGACAAGTCGCCCCTCGACCCCAGACGGGCCGAAACGACCGTCGTCCGCCGGACAGCGCCGGTACGTCGCGGTTCGCCCGGAGAACCGGTCCGGCTCGATCGTCGTAGGTACTGGCCAAACTGTCCGGGAAGCGTGTCACGCGAGAGCACGCTGCCCTCTGTACCGCCGACGGCGATTCCAACAGAACCATAACGGAACCGGAAACAGCTACCAGCGAGGAACGCTCCAATGACCGACGCCCTCCACGCCGGGACGGTGCTCCTGCAGGGAGCTATCGCCGCGACGCTGGTCGTGGGCCTGCGACGGCACGACCCATCGGTCGTCGCGAACGCGATCGTGTCGCTCGTCGCCGCCTTCATGCCGGCGATCGCCGAGGCCGTCCTGTGGACGACGCTCGAGGTCGACGTCACCTTCGATACGGTGCTCTCGCTGTGGGTCGCGGCGGCAGGATTTCTCCACATGCTCGGGATGCTGGGATGGTACGACACGGTGTGGTGGTGGGACCACGTCACGCACACGGTGTCGGCGGCGCTCGTCGCGGCGGTCGTCTACGCCAGTGTCGTCACCGTCGAGAGCCACACGGCCGGGTTCCGGCTCTCGAGGGGGGGCCTGATCGGCGTGACGTTCCTGTTCACGATGGCCGGCGGCGTGTTCTGGGAACTCCTCGAGGTCGTCGCACGGGACGTAAGCAGACGGATCGGCGTCGAGCCGGTGCTCAAACACTACGGGAAGTACGACACGCCGCTGGATCTCGTCTTCGACGGCGTGGGCGCGCTCGTGGTCGCCGCGTTCGACGTTCGCGTTTTCGTGCCGGTCTTCGGCCAGGTGCCCCAGTTTACGAAGTCGTTGCTGGTCGCGAGCACCGCTCTCGTCGTCGGGGGCTCGATCGTGATGGCCGTCTTCCTCGGGTACACCCGGGGTCTCGCCTGGAGCAGCGGGTGACCCGTGCCTGATCGTCGGCCCACGACGGACGAGCCCTGGATCGACGACCCTCGCCGACTCGCGGCAGTCCGCTCGTGCGACGCAAACTTATGTGGCGCTTCGATTCGTACTCTGGCACATGAGCGAAGATTGGCGTCAGGCGATCGAGAAGCAGCGGGCCCAGAAAGACGAGTACTTCGGGAACCACCCGCACTCGCCGATTCCGCCGGACGAACGCGACGCGTTCGACGGCCTCGAGTACTTCCCGGTCGACGAGGACTACCGGTTCGAACTCCCGCTAGCGGAGTACGACGAAAAAGAGCGGATCACGGTCGGAACCAGCACGGACGGCGAACGGGAGTACCTGCAGTGGGGCGAGTTTCGCTTTCCGGTCGACGGCGAGGAGGTGACGCTGCAGGCGTACAAGTCGGACCCCGACGACGACCGCCTCTGGGTCCCCTTCCGCGACGCGACCAGCGGCGAGGAGACCTACGGTGCCGGCCGGTACCTCGACCTCGAACCCGAGAGCCACCGGACGCCCGACGGTGAGTGGATCCTCGACTTCAACGAGGCGTACAATCCCACCTGCGCGTACTCCGACCAGTACGAGTGTCCCCTCCCGCCGATGGACAACTGGCTCGAGGTCCCGATCGAAGCGGGCGAGAAGACGTATCACTAGTCGGACGACGTCGACCCGTCCTCGTCGGCTGCTCGCGAGCCCTCTCCGTTGGCGTACGCCCGTCCGCCTGCCGTCTCGTCCGTCGTTAGGTCGGCCCGGAATCCGCCTTTCGGACCGACGTAGCGCGTCCAGAGAGCGAGAAAGCTCGGCAGGACGAAGACGCTCCCGAGGAACGCGTACGTGATCGTGAGACCGGTGATCAGCCCGAACTGCTGGAGCGGTGGCAAGATCGCGACGGTGAGCACGCCGAACCCGCCCACCGTCGTCGCGGCGCTCCCGAGGAGTGCCCCGCCCGTCCCGGTGACGCTCCGACCGAGGGCGTCCCAGAGAGTGCGCCCCCGTCGACGCTCGAGCACGTAGCGTTCGGTCATGTGGATGTTGTACGCGACGCCGAGACCGACCGTGAGGCTGGTGATCGTGCCCGTCATCACGTTGAACGGGATCTCGAGGAGGAACATCGTCCCGAGGATCCACGCGACCGAGAGGACGATCGGCAACAGCGTGATCGCACCCAGCAGCGCGCTCCGGTGGACTCGACGATAGGCGACCATCAGAAACGCGAACACGGCGACGAGCGTCACGACGAGGCTCTCGATCACCGTCCGGAACAGTTCGTCCTCGACGATCCCGAAGACGATCACCTGCCCGGTCGCGGTCGCCTCGAGGCCGTTGCCGTCGAGCATCGCGGCCACGTCGCGGGTGTCCTCGGTGACGAGGTCGGTTCCGGCGTCGCCTCGAACCGAGATGACGAGCCGAATCGCCTCGTACTCGCCGTCGTCGGTCCGGTAGATCACGTCGGCGGCGCGGTCCTCGTCCGCCTCGAACAGGTCGTCGTAGACCGCCTCGAGGTCCTCGTCGGGTACTCCGTCGCCGTCGGTGTCGGCGTCGGCGAACGTCTCGTTGAACGACTCGTTCGTGTCGGCGACACGGTCCATCACGGACAGCGGACTCTGGACCTCCGCCTCGCCGCTCGCGAGGACGGCAACGGCGTCCGTCTCGACGGCCACCGTCTCGGCCGTGTCGACGCGCTCTAGCGTGTCGTCCTTCGTCACGTCGCCCTCGACGAGCACCTGTGACTGGGTGTCCTGGCGGAGGAACTCGTCGTTGACGTACTCGAGGTTCTCCTTTGCGGTGTAGTTGCCCGGTGCGAACGGCTCGGGAAGCGACGTCATCCAGTCTGCGGGTTCGTCGGCGATGAAGTCCTCCTGCTCGAACGACGTGTCGAGCTGGGTCGCCCCGTAGACGCCGCCCGCGGTCAGGAGCAGCGAGACGAGCACGACGGCCCAGGGAACCCGGCGGGCGATCCGCTGGCCGACCGACAGCAGCTGGCTGACAGTCCCGCCGCCGGTGCCGAACGCGCGCTTGCGTCGATCGACGCCGTACCCCTCGAGCGTGTCGTCGAGCTGGACTTTCATCGCGGGGACCAGCGCGCCGAAGATGGCGAGTGCGGCGGCGATACCGAAGGCGCTCGCCACGCCGAACTCGCGGATCGGGCCGACCGGGCCGACGAGGTTCGAGAGGAAGCCGATGACGGCCGTCGCCGTGACCCAGACGAGCGCGACGCCGAGTCCGCCGAGGGCGACGGCCATCGCGGTCCGGGTCGACTCGCCGTCGTCGGGTTCGCTCGCCTCGCGGGCCGTCGGCCCGCTCTCTCGCTCCGAGACGCGTGGCGTCTCGCGTTGCTCCCGGTGTCGCATGAACACGTGAATCGCGTAGTCGATCGACAGCCCGACGAGCAACACCGGCACCGCGATCATGATCTGGTTGAAGCCGATCCCGGCCCAGCCCATGAAGCCGAACGTCCAGACGAGCACGAGGACGATCCCCACGAGGCCGAGCGCGATGTCGAGGACGTCCCGGTAGGCGATCGTCAACACGACGGCCACGAACAGCAGGGCCAGCGGGAGGACGATCCCGACGCTGTCCTCGAGCGAGCGGTCGATCTCGTCGGTGATGATGCCGACGCCGAAGACGAACCCGTCGTCGCCGTAGCGATCGTCGAGGATCGACGACATCGCGAGCTGTGCGTCGACGATCCGCTCGGGTGCTTCGCCCTCGACGGTCTGGGCCTCCGGGGTCTCCTGGGCCACGAAGAGCGTCCGCGCGTCGGCGCTCGTCTCGCCCCGGTCGTAGGACGTCGGCAGGAAGACGTACGCTTCGCCGGTACCGTCCTCGTCGAGCACCGTCTCGAGGACGTCCTCGAGTTCGGACTCGCTTATCGACTCGAGCTGGTCGATCTGTTCGTCGAGCGACGGATCGATCTCCTCCTCCAGCGACTCGACGTCGGACTCGAGTTCCTCGCCGCGCTCTTCGAGATCGTCGATCTCGTCGGCGAGGACGCGATCCTGAACGTCCCCGTAGACCTCCTCGAGTCTCGCCTCCAGCACTCGCCGACTCTGGTCGACGTCCTCGCCGCGCTCGAGTGCGACGAGGTCGGCCGTGACAGACCGCATCTCTGAGACCAGCTCCGAGAACGTCGCGGCCTGTTCGTCGGTCAGTTCCGCCTCGGCGTCGTCCTCGACCGCCTCGAACTCGTCTTCGATCCGTTCGGACTCGAGTTCGTACTCGAACGCAGAGATCTCGTCGCCCCGGTAGGAGGCGTTGAGTTGCTCGTACTCGCGCTGGAGTTGCTGGGTCTCGTTGAGCAGATCCGCCAGCGTCCCGGCGGTGGCGTTGAGGTCCTCCCGGTCGGCCGCGAGTTCCTCGCGTCGCTCCTCGAGGTCGTCTGCCCGTTCCTCCTGGATGGCGACCGTCGCGACGATCGACGAGAGGTCGGAAAAGGCGTCGTCGTCGGCGAGCGTCCCGTCGATCGTCTCGTTCTCGCGGAACGTCCGCTGTAACTCGAGCGTCGAGAGCAGTGACGACTTCGAGAGGGCGTCGTCCTCGCGGACGACGACCTGTGCGATCGTCTGGTTGTCGTCGGTCCCGAAGTTCTCGTCTGCGTACTCGAGCGCCCTCGCTTCCTCGCTTTCCGTCTCGAACTGGTCGAGCGACGACGCCTGCTCGAGGTCGGTCGCGCCGCTGCCAAGCAGTGCCGACAGCGCGAGCATGACGACGATCACCGTCAGGCTCCGTCGCGTGATCGCCCCGACGAGGCGCTCACCGAGTCCCATACGAGCCTCCGTGATCGGTGGCGAACGCGAAACGTCGTGTCGTACTCATACGTGATTCCGAACTGTCGCAGCGACGGCGTCCACTCGATCGACTGGCAGTTTCGAACGGACGACGAATCTTGCCGTCGTACCACGGCCCCACGGGAAAACCTTTCCGCCATCCTCGTTCAGATCGCGCGTTCGGTGGACCGACACGAGTTCGTCGAGCGAGCCGCCCCCTTTCGATCCTGCCCGTGTCGACTGACCGGGGAGCCGCTGTGGGCGGGATCGAACGGGCTGCCGGCGCTTCTATCGGCGCGCAGATGCGGCCGCTCCCGCCGCCGATCTGCCGAGAAACGACCAACTTATGGGTGCCCGCCGCCCGGAACTGACGTATGAGAGACCTCTTCCTGCGCGCCGCCCGGGGCGAACGAACGGAACGCCCACCGGTCTGGCTGATGCGCCAGGCCGGCCGGTACATCCCCGAGTACCGGGAGATCCGCTCGGAACACACGTTTTACGAGGCGATCACGACGCCCGAGGTCGCCGAGCGCGTCACCATGCTCCCCTGGGAGCTGTTCGAGCCCGACGGCATCGTGATGTACTCCGACATCCTGACCGCCCTCGAGCCGCTTGGCTTTTCCTATCACATCGAGTCCGGCGTCGGGCCGGTCGTCGAGAACCCCGTCGAGGGGCCAGCCGACGTCGACCGCGAGCGAGCGCCCGTCGACGAGACCCTCCCGTACGTCGGGGAACTGCTCGAGCGCCTCCAGGAGCGGCTCGACGGACGGGCGGCCGTGCTCGGATTCGCCGGCGGGCCGTTCACGCTCGCAGCCTACGCCGCCCAGGGGGAGCCCTCGCGGAACTTCATGGCGTTGCGGCGACTGCGCGTCGCGGATCCCGACGCGTTCCGGACGCTACTCTCTTCGTTCGCCGACGTCGTCGCGGAGTACCTGGCCTACCAGGTCGACCACGGCGCTGACGTCGTGAAGCTGTTCGACACCTACGCCGGACTGCTCGGTCCCGACGACTACCGCGAGTTCCTGTTGCCGTTGCACCAGCGCATCCTCGAGTCGGTCGACGCGCCGACGATCGTCTTCGCGCGCAACATGGGCGGCAGGCTCGACCTGCTCGAGGAGAGCGGCGCGGACGTCGTCGCCCTGGACTGGACCGTCGACATGGCCAGCGCCCGCGAGCACCTCGGCGAGACGCCGGTGCAGGGCAACCTCGATCCGGCGGTGCTTTTGGGTGACGAGGAGTCCGTCCGCGAACGGACGAGAGAAGTGATCGACGCGGCCGGCCCGTCCGGGCACGTGCTGAACCTCGGCCACGGCGTCGACAGGGAGACGCCGGTCGAGAACGTGCGCGCGTTCGTCGAGACGGCGAAATCCGTCGACCGGAGCTAGCTCGAGAACCGTTCTGCGAGCCCGCGGGCCTCCCGGACCCGACTCGGGATGCCCATCCGACCGGTGTAGTTCGTCGCGAGGTGGACGCCGTCGGGCAGTTCCATCCCCTCGAGTGCGTCCCAGGAGTCGTCGTGTGCGGGGAACCCCCGGTGGAGGCGTTCGACCTCGAGGAACTCGGCGTCGCGGCCGGTCACCATCTCGTACTCCCGGCGGGCGATGTCGGCGAGTCGCTCGTCCGACTCGTCGACGAGGTCGGGTTCCCACATCCCGCCGAAAAAGCACGTCGTGACGTCGTCGCGGCCGAACGCCCGGCCGTTCCAGGAGACGCCGAGCGTGTGCAGCCGTTCGTCCTTTCGCACCTGGTAGCCGAAGCCGTCCACCGGCGCGTCGGCCTCGAGGTAGACGAGCGCGAGCGGGTTGTAGTGCAACCCACGGAGTCGCTCGGCGGCGTCAGGGGCGACGTCGGCCAGGAGGTCGGCGCTCGCGTCCGCCGGCGTCGTGACGACGACCTCGTCGACGGGCTCCGACTCGCCACCTGCTTCGAGGACGTAGCCGTCGCCGTCCTCGCCGATGGCCTCGACGGGGGTGTCGAGTCGGACTCGGTCGCTCGTCGCCTCGTAGAGGGCTTCCGGCAGACGCTGGTTGCCGTCCTCGAACACCACGGCGGGCGAACTGCTGCCGCCGAGGGCGACGCGTTTGATCGCCGGCACGAGCAGGTTCCCGTCGCGCTGCTCGAGTCGGAGGAGTCCCTGGAGGGAGTGTTTCGCCGGCATTCGGGCGGGATCGGAGCCGAAGATGCCGCCGAACAGCGGCCCGATGACGTTGTGATACGCCTCGGGACCGAACTTCCGGGTGAACAGGTCGGCGGCCGTCTCCTCGGGGCGTGCGTCCGCGGTCAGCGGCTCCGCCAGCAGCCGGAGTTTGCCGCGCCAGGAGAGGGCGTCCGTCCGGAGGAACGCGGGCAGCGAGGTCGGCACCTCGCGGAGCGTTCCGTCGGCGTAGACGTACAGCGGGAGGTCGTCGTCCGCGACGACGAGTTCGTGGCGCAGGCGCAGGTCGTTCGTCAGCTCCGCGAGGGTGTCGGAGAGGCGCATCCGCTGGGGGCCGTACTCGACGACGGTGCCGTTCTGTCGACCGCTCCGGATCACGCCACCGGGAGACGACGACGCCTCGAAGGCGACGCTGTCGACGCCGCGTCGCTCGAGGTAGTAACCCAACGCGAGTCCCGTCAGGCCGCCGCCGACGATGCCGACTCTCATTCGTTGGCGTTCGGGGCTCCGGTCGGTTCCTGGGGGGCGTTCAGGCACATCGTTCCCGGTTCGTCTCGACACTGACACTGCCGAAACTGGTAGTAACCCGGCTCGAAGCCCGCGACGAACGGCTCGACGAGGTCGGCGAGCAGGTCGCCAAAGCGCGGATCGTCGTGGGGGATCGGCACGCGGTGGAACTCGAGGCCGCGTTCCTCGGCTTCCTCGCGGAGTTCGACGTCCAGTTCCGACAGCGTCTCGGACTGTTCGTGCATGAAACTCACCGGATCGACGACGACCCGCTCGGCGTCGACCGATTCGATCACGTCCTCGACGTCGGGTTCCGTCCACGGGATGTCGCGGTTCTCGTGGTTCTGGTAGCCGAGTTCGTAGTCGTCGACGCCGACGAGCGAGGCGATCGTCTCGCAGAACTCCTCGACGTAGATCTCGTAGCGACTGCCCTCCTCGAGGTAGTGTCGGGGCGTGCCGTGGGCCGAGAAGACGAGCGCCGTCTCGTCTTCGGTCAGGTCGACGCCGCGGTCGGCGGCGAACGACGTGATCGACTCGGCTCGCAGTCGGTTGTACGTGGGGTGTTTGTGCCAGCCGGAGAGTTCGTCGACCTCGACGTCCCAGTCGTCGTGGGCGTCGACGGCCTCGCGCATCTCGGCGAGCGCGGCGACCGTCGTCGACGGGCCACACAGCGGGTAGATCGGCAGACCGATCAGGTGCTCGACGCCGTCCTCTCGCGCCTGTGCGACGGTTTCGTCGATGTAGGGCTCGAGAAACTGCATCCCGACGTACGTCGTCACGTCGTGGCCTCTGTCCTCGAGTGCGGACTCGAGTGCCGTCGCTTGCGCTCGCGACTGTTCGTTCAGCGGCGAGCCGCCGATCTCCTCGTACTCCTCGATCAGCCCCGGTGCGCGACGCCGTGCGAGTTCCCGGGAGCGTTCCATCGCTTCCTCCTCGGTCTTTGCGCCCTCGAGGTCGGCGTTGTTGAAGAAGATGTTCGTGAGGTACTCGACGACGACCTCGCGGTCCGGCCGCGGCGGTTCGCCGAAGTTGAGCAGGATAATTCCAGTGTTCATGAGCGTAATCTACGCTTTCCCTAGGGACGGGGACTTAACAACGGTTACTCCTTCGTTAGATGGGACGGCGGTTCGGTCGCCGACCGCGTCCCACGGCCGCCGGTCGGCACCGGGACCGACCCCATCGGTCCCGTCAGACACGCTGCAGGCCGCGTTCGTGGACGCTCGCCGGCCGTTCGTGATGATCGTCCAGTCGTGCATTCGCTAGTCTCTCGGGGGGACGCCAGATTAATACGTTCGCGGATTCCTGCCGGCTGGGAACCCGTCGGTCGCCGATGGTGATCGAGTCGGCTACCGGTCCGCTCGAGTCACGTCCTGCTTCGCTCGTCGCTCGCCTGGACCGGCCGCCTATCGAGCCGGCGCTTCGATGCGAATGCGACCGGGGTGGTCGATCTCGATCCCGTACCCGTCGAAGGTGAACGTGACGGTGAACGCCGCCTCCGGCGTTCGTCCTCGAGCGTGATCGACGAGACGGTCGAGTGCGTCCGTATCGATCGCGTCGTGCAGCGGACTGAGCTCGCTCGGGTCGACGCTCTCGATCCTGGCGAGCGCGTCGACGACGGCGAGCGTCGGTCGATCAGTTCGGCCGTAGGCGACCTCGTATACGTTCGCGTTCGACTTCTGTTCGACCAGTTCGACGTCTGTCTCGAGTAGGGGTGTCATCGGTAGCGAGTGGGAGGTGATGAGCAGCAAGCGACGGCGAATCTTCGGTGAGCGAAACTGCCGTCAGTATTGTCCATATTGGGCTATCTTCGAAACACTATATGCGATAGTCGTATTAAACTGTTTGGGCGATCTGTGCGCTGTGGCTCGAGCGGCGCTGAATCGACGGTGAACGTCCGGGCTCGGTACCAGTTCCCACGACCTGGGAATCGGATCCACACCTTTTACGTACTGATCGGCTACCTACTTTCAAGAGAGGGCTATGAACGAGAGCACAACACCGAGATGGTTCAAGGCGATCGTGGGTACGATCGGCGTCGTCGTCGTCGCGCTCACCGCCATCGGTCTCTACACGATCGTCCCGACCATCGACGCGATCGATTCCCCGGCGTACTTCGTGAGTATGATCGTCTTCGGTCTCGCAGTGATCGCGGTGGCGTTCGTCGTCACCCGACTCGGACAGCGCGCGACGCCGAGCAACCAGGGTCCCGACCAGACCACGGCGAGCAGGTAACCGCTCGAACTGCGACTTGTTTTTCGCGACGTCTCCCCACCACAACGATGGCTGTGAGTCTGTACCGCCGCAACCGCGAGATGGTCGGCAGTTGCGTCGGCAACCAGTCACAGCCGTCGTTACAGTCGTTCGTCCGTTCTCGGGAGAGGTTCGTGTGGGCGACGTTACGGACTGTCGGGTTCGTCCCGTGGCCGTCGAACGGACCCGCCCTGGTAGACGGCCGCCAGGAGCACGACCGCGATCAGCACGTCGAGGCCGTGCTCGACGAGATGGTGGACTCCCATCGGGACGACGCCGAGGACGGTCCCGAGGCCGACGATCGTCCGGACGACGAGCGCGCTCAGTGCGAGCACCACGAGGAGGTACGGCGTCGACCGTCGCCGTCTGTACGCGACCGTTCCGAGCCAGAAGAGAACCGTCGTTCCGAGCGCCGCGAACGCGAGAAGACCGAGCAGCAAGGGAGAGTAGCGCACCGCCGGCCAGTTCGTCGCGATCGTTCCAGCAGTGGAGATCATAGTTCGATGTCGGACGTTTCGTGCTCGGCGGACATATACTGTCGGCCGTCGACATCCGTTCGCGGTTCGGTCGAACCGCAGTGTCAGCCGATACCGCCGGACAGCAGTCGGGACACACCACCTATCGAACCTCGACGTCGCATCCCTCGGCTGCCGTCGCGACGGCGGAAGACGGCACTCCCGGCCGGCATCACGACCACGCCGAAGGCGGTCGAACGGCCCCGGTCGTGGACCGTCGGCACAGCTACAGCGACACACACTTTGGTTCGCGGTCGCTGACTACAACTAGTGACGGCTATCGAGACCAGAGCATGAGCGACGTACGACACCAGATTCGACGACGAATACGGACAGATCCCGGAATCCACTTCAACGCGCTCGCACGGGAACTCGATCTCGCTGCCGGGCAGACGCAGTACCACACGCGACGGCTCCTCCGCGCCGACGAGATCGTCTCGGAGGAACTCTACGGTCGAACGCACTACTACCCCACCGACTACGATCCCTGGGACCGCCGGGCGCTCGCGTTGCTCCGCCGGGAGACGAGCCGTGACGTCCTGGTCTCGCTGATCGAGCGCGGGCCGACGTCGCCGAGCGCCGTCGCCGACGAACTCGGCATCGCGCGAAGCACGCTCGAGTGGCACCTCTCACACCTCGTCGAGCAGGGTCTCGTCGAGAAGCGATACGACGAGCGAAACCGGGTGACCCTCCACCTCGCGAACCCCGAGCGAACCGGGAAACTGCTCGCGCGCGTGACCCCGTCGGTCGCCGACCGGCTGGTCGACCGGTTCGCTCGACTCGTCGACTCCCTCCTCGAGGACGCCCACGCCGACGCGAGCGCACACCCGGAGTGATCGCTGCCGATCGTTCGACGGACAAACCAGACGGTATATTTCAGTCCTCGTCCAACGTCCACTGTGCGCGAAACACGGTCGGTCTGGATTCTGGTCGCGATCCTCGTCGTGGCTGGCGGTGCCGTCGGGCTGTTTACCGTCGACGCCGGATCGACCTCACCGGAGCCCGTCAACTTCGACGATACGATCTCGATGGGCATCTCGCTGCAGTCACAGTACGCACTCGAGGACGACGTCGAACTCCCTCGAGTGCAGGTGTTCTACTCGCAGTACCGCTACGTCGTCGGCTACTACGGCGTCGAGACGTTCGTCGACGCCCAGCAACAGCCGAACCACGAACAGCGATTTGGCTACCCGCTCGCCGTCTACGTCTCCGACTACAGCGGGACGGACCTCGAGTTGACCGACGAGGGCTACCCGCGAACCGACCGCTTCGGCGGCTGGACGAACGCGGAGGAGGCTCACTTCGTCGTCGACAGCGAGGCGCGAACGCCCGCCGGAGAGACGGTCATCCCGTTTTCCGACCGCGCGGACGCCGACGCGTTCGCCGACGAGTACGACGGGACCGTCCTCTCCTGGGAGGCGGTCCTCGAGCGGACGTTCGACGTCGACACCGCCGACACGGTTCGCCAGCGCGTCGACGAGCAGCGTCTCGACGCCGACGAACGGGTCGCCGCGGCGGCCGAACTCCGGGATCGACCCGAGTCGGTCGTCGTCGGCGAGGACGCGTCGACCATCCAGGAAGCGGTCGACGAGGCACCGGCGAACACGACGGTCGTCGTGCCGGAAGGGACGTACGACGAGAACGTCGTCGTCAACGAGTCGATCACCCTCGCTGGCGAGGGGACGCCGACCATCCACGGCGACGGGAACGGGACGGTCGTCAGGCTGAACGCCGACCGTGCGGCGGTCGTCGGGTTCGACGTCACTGGCGTCGGGAACACGACGCGCGATCCCGACGCGGAGATCGAGACGGACGCGTGGGACCACAACGTCGAACTCGGCTACGGACACGGCGACGCCGGCGTGGCGGCGGTCGACACGTCCGGCGTGTTGATCGAAGACGTGACGATCGAGACGCCCGCAAACGGCGTGTTGCTTCGTGACAGTCCCGACATGGTCGTCCGGAACGCCACGGTAAACGGCAGCGAGGAGTGGGCCGAAGGGTTCATGGGCGTCATGACGATGCGCTCGCCGGGCGTGATCGAGAACTCGACGTTCCGCCACGGGCGCGACGGCGTCTACATGCACCGTTCGAACGGGCTGGTCGTCCGGAACAACGTGATGGAAGACGGCCGATTCGGCGTCCACGTCATGCACACCTCGGAGACGCTGATCGCCGACAATCGCGTCCGCGATCAGGAACTCTCCGGAATCATCGTCATGACCGGCCCCGAATTGAACGCCATCGTCGGAAACGACGTTCGCGACACCCCCGGCGGGATTCGGACGGCTGGCTCTAACAGCTACATCGCCGGGAACGTCGTCGTCGGCAACGAACTGGGGATGACGACTGCGGCGGGCAACTCGATCTACGAGCACAACCTCATCGCGGACAACGACGTCGGCCTCCAGGCGAGTTCGATCGTCCCCTCGAACCGGGTGGTCGGCAACGACTTCGTCGACAACGACCGCCACGCGACGGCGAGTTCGGGACCCCTGCGCATTTACACGCACGACGGTCGTGGCAACTACTGGGAGGGGGCCATCGGGACTGCGGAGGGCGGCGTTCTCGATCGGTCGTACTCCCCGACGGACCCCGTCGATCAGCGTCTCCACCGCGTCGACGGCACCCCGGCGCTCGCGCGCTCGCCCGCACTCGACGCTGTCGAGGGGCTGCAGGGAACCGTCCCCGGGATGCGAGCCGGGAGCGTCGTCGACACCGCACCGCTGTGTGAACCGGCAAATTCGGAACTGTTCGCGGACACCGACTGGGATCCGGACGACTACGCGTGTGAAACGAGCGTGAACGAGGAGACATCATGACGGAAGATTCACCGATACTCGAGGCAGTCGACGTAGACAAGTCGTACGGCGACGTCCCCGTGTTAGACGAGGTCTCGGTTTCGATCTCGGCGGGCGACGTAACGGCGCTGATCGGGCCCAACGGCTCGGGGAAGACGACGCTCTTGCGCGCGCTCGCCGGTCTCCACGAACCGACGGCCGGCGAGATCCGATACCTGGGCCCCGAAACCGCCCGGCCGATCGGCTATCTCCCCCAGCATCCGGCGTTTCGTCCCGGCTTCACCGTCCGGGAGACGCTCACGTTCTACGCCTCACTGGTCGGCGACGACGAAGACGCCGCGATGGAGCTTCTGAAACGTGTCGGACTCGAGGCCGCGGCAGACCGTCAGGTCGAGGCGCTCTCGGGCGGTATGACGCGTCTGCTCGGCGTCGCACAGGCGACGGTCGGCGATCCGCCGGTCGTCGTCCTCGACGAACCCGGCAGCGGCCTCGATCCCGGCATGAGCGTCCACATCTACGACGTCGCCGCCGACCTCGCCGACGCGGGGACGGCGGTTCTCCTGAGTTCGCACGACCTCGCGCTCGTCGAGCGAGGCGTCGATCAGGTCGTGTTGCTAGACCAGGGGGAGATCGTCCAGACGGGTTCGCCAGCAGCGATCCGGGACGCACTCGAGGCCGACTCGCTGCTCGAGGCCTACGAGGCGTCGGTCACGGGTGAGGCCGGCACCGTCCGCGTCCGGGGTGAGTCGGCGTGAACGGGGAGACCGGTACCGGGACGGCGACGCCGACAGAGACGGAACACGAAACCGGCGTCGGTGAGCGGGCAACCCCGAGCCAGAGCCACGTCCTCGAGACGATCGTCCGACGCGAACTCCAGACGGTACGTCGAACGCGGACGTTTCTCCTGCTTGGATTCGCGCTGACGGTCGTGCTCCTCGGCGTCGCGTGGGTCGGCGGTGGCGTCAGGGGTGGCTACGTTCCCACGGCGGTCGACCTGCTGACGCCGCTCGAGTTGCTCGTCCCGATCGTCGCCGTCGCCTTCGGCTACCGGGCGGTGCTGGCCGACGAGCGCCGCGGCGAACTCGACGTGTTGCGAACGTATCCCGTCTCGTCGTGGCAGGTCGTCGGCGGCGCGTACCTGGGCCGGGCGGCGGGACTCGTCACTGCCGTCGCGTTCCCGCTGGTCGTCGTCGCCCTCGCGGTCGCGCTGACCGGAACCGAGGAGGTTCGCATCTACGCGACCCACGCGGGTGCCGACTCGCCGATCCTGTTCGCCCGCGTCGTCGTCCTGACGATCCTGTTCGCGCTGGTCGTCCTCGCGGTCGCGATCGCCATCTCGGCGGTCGCGAGCACGACCCGAAGCGCGCTCGCACTCGCGGTGGTCGCACTCGTCGTCGTGCTCGTCGGCGCGGACCTCGCGATCGTCTACGGCCTCGCCTCGGGATTCGTCGGCGACTCGAGTCTGGTGTACACGCTCGCGCTCAGCCCGATCAGCGCCTACCGGGGGCTCGTCCTCGAGACGGCGGTCGTCGTGGCCTCCGGAACGGGACCGCGGACGGCCGCGCCGATCGCGAGCCTGCTGGGACTGTTCCTCTGGGCCGGTGTGTCCCTCGCGGTCGCGACGGTCGCGGTTCGGCGCTCCTAGGCGCTCGCGCTGGTCGCGGAGCCGATTATCGGTTCGCTTCCAACCAGTCGACGGCAAAGTCGACGAGCACTCGCTGATCGACGAGCGTGGCGTCCCCAGCGCCGACGGTACCCGTCGTGACCTCGCCCTCGCGCTCTCGGGCGAACGCCTCGCCGAGGTCGACGAAGTCGTCGGTGCTCGTCTCGAGGTCCTCGTACTCGACGAACGTTCGTCGGCCATCCTCGAGGATCGGCACGCGATTCACCGCGGTCGCTTCGGGAACGTCGGCGCGGTACTCGGCGAGGTGAAGCGACGTGTTGCTGTCGTGGCCGACGCCGAGCAGCAGGACGCTCCCGTCTCGGTCGTAGACGCGTGCGAGCGGTGAGTGCTCGCCGAGGCCGTAGTCGAGTCCGTGGTCGGCCACGATCGCGTCGGCGTCCGCGCCCCACGCCGCAAAGGAGACCTCGGGGTGGTCGCTGCGAACGACGTCGGGATAGGTCCGAAAACACACGGGAATCGCGCCCATCCCCCGCGTCGGCGTAACGTCCGGACGGAACGGCGGTCTCGTCTCGCGGATCCGTTCGACCCACGCTTCGGGGACGGGCGGGTTCGACCAGCCCGCCGGATCGGTGTACTGTCCGGTGTGGGTCGGCATCACGAGCGTTCCCGACTCGGCCACGACGGTCCGAAGCGCGTCGACGACCGCCTGCGGACCGCCACAGACCCAGCCGAGCGCGCTCAGCGACGAGTGGACCAGCAGCGTCTCGCCCCCAGTGACGCCGACGTCACGGAGGTCGGCGACGAGCGACGAGACGGTGACGGGTTCGTCCACCCGTTCGACGGCTGTCCGTTCACTCATACCGACATCTCGAGGACGGGCGTGTTAAATCTGCTTCCCGGTCGTTACCTCGAGTTCGTCGAACAGGTCGACGACGCGCCCGGCGATCTGTCGGACCGGCAGAGACGACCGTCCGGCGAGCGCTTTCCGTTACCCGTATACTGTGCGTAATGTAGCCCTCTAGCCGACAGCAGGCCCGTTCGGCTGGCGCTCGGCGGTGGCCGTCCCGAACCCGCGTCAACGGCTTTGAGTCTGGCCCGCAAACACCCGTACCATGGCGATGCCATCGCTCTCGTCGTACTGGAACGAACTCGAGCCGACGGTGCTGATCGTCGTCGGTTTCGTCCTGTTCGTCTTTCCCGAGCCAGCGACGTCCGCGCTCGGCGCGGGACTGATGCTCCTCGGAATCGGCTGGTGGTTCTACGAGTGGGGACGCTGACCGCGAGCAGACCGAGCGGTGCTCGGGTCGAACGGTGGCGTTCTACCGTCGCCGCTCACTCGAACGCCGTCGGTGTGACCGATTTTGTCCGGGCGTACCGTACGAGTACGTGACAATTTCGCCGCGGCGATCCACCACCGGCGGGCGGCTCGTCGCTCGAGAACCGACGCTATCGGGACGCGGCGGGTAGTCTGCCCCTATTCGGTCGCCTCCCGTGAGACTCAGTCAGACGCGAAAAATGATTGATATCTCGGGTCGCCGAACTCGGGCGGTATGACGATCGTCGACCGCCGCGACTTTCTTCTGACGACGGCAGGGGCAGTAACGATCGGATCGGTCGCCGGACGTGTCGGGGGAACGGGGTCGAAGACGGAGACGAAACCGACGGAGGAGGATCGCCAGTGGGAGTGGCGCCGTAGCGACGACGGGTTCAGTTCGGTCTCGGACGTGCGCTGCGTCGACGACGGCTTCCTCCTCGTCGGGACGGTTCGAGACCTGCCGTCGCCGGCCAGGGGATTCGCGACGAAACTGACCCGCAACGGCGTGGTCGAGTGGGAGCGCCAGTACGCCTCGGCGGACCAGCGCGAGGCCCTGGAGGAAGACGTGATCGGACCGATCCCGGAAGACGGGTTCGCGTTCTCACTCCCCGCCGACGACGGCCACCTGCTCGTCGGCTGGACCTACTACGACAACACGGCCGTCTACGTCGGCCGGCTCGTTCGCGTCGACGACGACGGCAGGGTGCAGTGGGAGCGATCGTTCGTCGACCTCGAGGACGCGTCTGGGTACAGCTACCTCGCCGACGGCGTCGTGACCGAGGACGGCTTCCTGCTCTGTGGGATCGAGTCGCCGGGGATCCTGCTCGGCGGTGGCGGCTGGCTCGTCTCGGTCGCGACCGACGGCTCGATAAACTGGTTCCGTCGAATCCCCGCGACGGAGCGCGACCTCGCCGAGACCGCCAGGCAGGACGTGTTCACCGGCATCGTCCCGACGGCAGACGGGTACGTACTCTCCGGTCACTTCGAATCGGAGTCGGGTGACGAACGAGCCTGGGTCGTCGGCGTCGACGAGCGAGGGGCCGTCCGCTGGCAGGACCAGTTCGCCCTCGAGGGGAGGGGACCGACGCGAGCGACCGACGTGGAACTGAACGAGACGGCCGCCAGGGAGGACGTCCTCGTCGTCGGCTCCGTCGGCCCGCGTCTCGACGCCCGCGACTTCCAGACGCTCCCCGACGATACCCTCGAGGGCGACGGCTTCGTCGCCGGCTACACCGCCGGTGGCGACCGCCGGTGGCTCGAGGAACGAGCGGACACGCCGCTTTTCGGTGCGACGCGAACTCCACGAGGCGTCGTCGCCGGCGGTGCGAGAAACGGTCGCGGCTGGGTCGGGACGCTCGAGCGTCCGTTCTTCGAGGCGGACTTCCGGAGCGTCGTCACGTCGCTGTGTGACGACGAGAACGACGGACTCGTCGCCGCGGGAAGGCGGTTCGACGACGGTGACGACGACACCGACGCCTGGGCGCGGTCGATCGACGAGAAACGGAAACGGCACAGCGGAAAGTCAGACGACGCCGCCGACCGGTCCGAGGGTCGAACCGTCGAGTACCTCGACTGCGAGACCGTTCGCGTGACGGGGACGTTCGCCGACGTGTTGCTCCACGTCGTCTGGTGGACCGAAGCCGACGAGGCGACGGTCGGCACGATCAGCGAACCGGTCGGCGGCGTCGACGGCGAGCGGACGATCTCGGCCAGCGAGGCGTTCGGCCCCTTCGAGTACGGCCCGATCGTCGAAGCGACGGAGGTGTTCGAGGCGGGAACGTCGGTCGTCCCCGGGTCGGGCGATCTCGTCGTCGAAAACCCCGACGCCGGAACGTGTCGCGACGCCGTCCTCGAGCAGTTCGACGGCGGGTAGTTCGACGCCGCCGTCGGCCGTGACCGTCACCAGCGGTGGGTCGGCGAGTCGGCGATCGAAACCTCGTCGGCCCGGTCGCCTCTGTCGGCCTCCTGCGGGCCGAGCATCACGCCGACGCTGAGCGCTCGAACGAGATCGGACTGGGTCACCATCCCGACGACCGATCCGGACGCGTCGGTGACCAGGAGTCGATCGGCGCCCGCCGTCTGGAGCGTCCGGAGCGTGTCCATCACGTCGTCGTCGGGATCGACCGTCGGCACGTCGGTCGCCATCACGTCCGCGACCGTGTAGGCGTCCCGTTCGACCGGTGCCACGTCGTGGACGTCCTCGAGCGTGACGACGCCGGTGATCGTCCCCTCGTCGACGACCGGGAATCCCGTGTGTCGTCGACCGAGCATCCGCTCGAGCAGGCCGCTTATCGTCTCGTCCCGGCCGATCGTCACGAGGTCCTCGCGGGGGATCATCACGTCCGCTACCTGGACGTCGCCGAAGGCCGACTCGAGTGCGGTCTGTCGGGCTTCGCCGGCGGCGGCGACGTAGACGAACAGGGCGATGGCGACCATGATGAAGTTGAGCGCGAGCAGTCCGAACAGGCCGAGCGCGATGGCGAACAGTTGGCCGACCCGGGCAGCCTGCTGCGTCGCGACCGCGTAGGGGCGATTTCGCGCGAGCAGCGCCCGGAGCACTCGGCCGCCGTCGAGCGGAAAGCCCGGAAGCATGTTGAACGCCGCGAGCACGACGTTCATGAGCGCGAGATAGGCGAAGACGAACCGGACGGCGTCGGCGTTCGTCGGTGTGGCGAGCAACAGTCCGTACGCGAGCACGCCGAGGACGACGCTGACCACGGGGCCGGCGATCGCGACTGCGAGTTCCTGTCGCCAGTCGTCCGGTCGTCCCGAGAGCTGGGCGACGCCGCCGAGTAGCCAGAGCGTGATCGACTCGATCGGGACGTCGTAGTGCAACGCGACCACCGAGTGGCCCAGCTCGTGCAAGAGGACGCTCGCGAACAGCCCGAGCGCGGCGGCCAGGCCGAGCACCCAGACGACGTTCGTCCCGGCGAGGGACGTCGCGTCGAGACCGACGCCGAAAATGGCGTTCAGAGCCGTCGCCAGGTCGGTGAACTGGCTCCCGATGAGCCAGGCGAACACCGGCAGGATCAAGAGGAACGTGACGTCCAGCTTGATCGGAATGCCGAATATCGACCCGATCCGATAGCTCCTGAACATAGCTCCACTACGGCGTCGAAAAGTATAGTCCTTCAGCGATCGATCTCGGAAACGGATTCCTGGCCGACGACCGTCACCGGAACCGGCGATCGGCGGACGACGACCTCCGCGACGCTCCCGAGCAGGAGCCGCGTCGCGCCGTCGCGGCCGTGACTCCCCATCACGACGTGGTCGACGTCGTGTTCGGTGGCGTAGTCGACGATCTCGCGCCAGGGCGACCCCGTCTCGATCGCCGTTTCGACCGTCACGTCCTCGTCGTCGAGGCGCGCTCGAGTGTGCTCGAACACCTGTTCGGCGGTCTGGCGCTGTGCCGCCGTGTACTGGCCGTCGGTCGTCGACGGGTCGTCCATCTCGCTGACCGGATCGACGACGTGCAAGAGCGTGATCGTCGCGTCCGGAACGAGTTCGACGGCGTACACCAGGGCCGCGTTCGACTGTTCGGAGCCGTCGACCGGGACCAGGACGTGGTCTATCATAGCACAGTCTTCGACCGGCGACCCAATAACGGTATGTCACCCGGGGGCACGCCGAACGTCGCACCTCACTCGCCTCCGTCCACTCACTGCCGTCGCGATTATCTGACGACGGTTACGGGTACCGGCGTCCGTCGCACGACGACCTCCGCGACGCTCCCGAGTTGCAACTGCGTCGCCTCGCCCCGCCCGTAACTTCCGACGACGACGTGATCGACGTCCTCGCTCTCCGCGTACGCGACGATCGACTCCGCCGGTGCGCCGACGGTCGTCTCCCGCTCGACCCGTTCGTCGAGGAGGTCGACGGCCTCGAGCGCACGGTCGAACAGGTCGTCGGCGCGCTCGCGCTCTGACTCGAGCCACTCTTCGGTGAGTGGCTCTGCAGTCGACTCCTCTGGATCGCGGTCGAACGGATCGATGGCGTGAAAGCAGACGATCGTCGCGTCGGCGTACGTTTCCGCGGCGTAGGCCAGTGCGGCCGTCGACTGCTCGGAGCCGTCGAGTGCGACCAGTACACGCATCGACATACGTCTCGTTCGTCGATGACGAGAATAAGTCTACTCCCGGTCGACACCTTCGGTCAACGCCACGACAGGTCTTTGACGGTCGCCGTCGAACGTGACACCCATGTACGGCGACATCCTCGTCCCGACGGACGGCCGGGAGAGTACTCGACGGGCGATCGAGGAGGCGATCGAACTCGCGGCCGTCCACGGTGCGACCGTCCACGCCCTCTACGTCATCAACTCGGCCGCGATCGCGCCCGGGATCGACTTCGAAGACCTCGAGCGAATCGGCCAGCAGGCGGTCGACCACGTCGCGAAACTGGCCGCCGAAGAAGGGGTCACCGACGTCGAGACGACCGTCACGCACGGACTACGGCCCCAGGCGATCCTGAAGTACGCCGAGGAACACGACGTCGACCTGATCGTCATGGGCCGACACAGGGGCATCGACGTCGACCGCCTCTTTCGCAGGAGCGTCTCCGATCGCGTCTCGGAAGACACGTCGATTCCCGTTCTCGTCGTCGAGTGATACGGTCTCCTGTCCCGATTTCCGCAGCGACCGCGACGGGACGCGGTCGCTTCGGGACGGCCGGACGGCGGTCCGTGTGATACCGCCGGACGGTCGGCGACGAGTCGCCGGGTTCTCGGGACGAACCGCCGCCGCGCAACCGTCGGGTTGATGACGGCTCGACGGCAAGCAGTCGTCTACTATGCCCTCTCTCAGATCGAGCCGTCGGAGTGACGTCGAGAACGATCGATCGCGTACCGTCAGCGTCCGAGAGCGACCCGTCGACGGCTCGTCGTGGCCGGCGGACCGCCACTGATGAGTACCGAGGAGGCGTCCGGGCGCACGGAGCAGCGACCCCGGCGCGCGAACGACGAATCGGAGTCCACTCGAGAGGGCGAGGACGTGTCGTTTACGCTCGAGGGGGCTCGAGCGGGCTTTCTGCGGTGTGTCCCGGTCGCCCTGGGCGTCGGCGGCTACGGCGTCGTCTTCGGCGTTCTGGCGCGACAGGCGGGGTTGAGCGTCGCCGAGGCGACGCTGATGAGCGCGACGGTGGTCGCGGGCGCGGCCCAGCTGGTCGCGATCGAACTCTGGGCCGATCCGATCCCGGTCGCGACGATCGTCGTCACGACGGTCGTGATCAACCTCCGGTACTCGCTGATGGGTGCCGCGCTCAGGCCGTGGTTCGAGCACCTGTCGGCCGCTCGCACCTACGTCAGCGTATTTTTCATGGCCGACGAGAACTGGGCGTTGACGATGAGCGACCTCCGCTCTGGGAGCGCTCGCGGCGCGTTCCTCCTCGGCAGCGGCCTCGCCATCTGGTCGTTCTGGGTCGTCGCGACGATCGTCGGCGCGACCGCGGGCGGCGTGATCGGCGAACCCGCCCGCTTCGGCCTCGACTTCGTCCTCTCGGCGGTGTTCGTCGCGCTCGCGGTCGAACTCTGGGAGGGGAGGTCGTCGCTGCTGCCGTGGCTCGTGGCGCTTTTCGTCGCCGTCGCCGCCGCCGAGATGCTCCCGGGTCGCTGGTACATCCTGCTCGGCGGACTCGCCGCAGCGACGCTCGAGGTGATCCGCTATGACGACTAGCCCGTTCATGACGACTAGCCCGTTCGCCCTCGACCCGTACGTCGTGGCGATCGTCGCCGCGATGGCCGTCGCGACCTACGTCACGAAGGCGGGCGGTCTGTGGGTGCTGAGCCGTCTCGAGGTGTCAGACCGCGTCGAGTCCGGGCTGTCGGTGCTGCCGGGCGCGATCGTGATCTCGATTCTCGGCCCCGAACTCGCGTCCGCAGGCCCCGCCGAGTGGGGTGCGGCCGGCGTCGTCTTCTTGCTCGCGTGGCGGACACAGAACATCCTGCTCGCCCTCGGGGCTGGAATCGGGGCCGTCCTGCTGTTCCGGGGCGTGCTGTGATCGTCGCGATCTCGGATCCGATACCGTGACTGGCCGACGACCGCGAGCCACAACGTCTTTTGGCCCCTCGAGACGACGGCTTACCCGTGCCTACCTACGACCTCTCACACCCCCTCGAGAGCGGGATGCCGGTTTACCCCGGCGATCCGCCGGTCGAGATCGAACCGGCGGCGACCGTCGCGGACGACGGCTACCGGACGACGAGCCTCGACGTCGACACCCACGCCGGAACCCACGTCGACGCCCCGGCGCACCTGCTCGCGGACGGGCCGACGCTCGAGGAGTACCCGCTCGAGACGTTTCGCTTCGCGGCACGTCTCGCCGATCTGCGGCCGCTCGCCGACCGCGAACCGATCGACGCCGACGCACTGTACAGCGCCGTCGACGCCGACGCCGCACTCGAGGCTGACCTGCTCGCGGTTTGTACCGGGTGGGCGGCACACTGGGGAACGGACCGGTACTTCGAGCATCCCTACCTCACAGACGGCGCGGCCGACCTGCTCGTCGAGTGGGGCTGTCACCTCGGGATCGACGCGCCGAACGTCGATCCGACGCCGACGGCAGCCGCTCGAGACGGCGAACCCGACGGCTACCCGGTCCACCGCGTCCTGTTCGCCGACGGCCGACTGATCGTCGAGAACCTGCGCGCGCTCGAGGCCGTCCCGTGCGAGTTCGACGTACACGCCTATCCGCTCTCGGTCCGGAACGCTGACGGATCGCCGGTGCGTGCGGTCGCCGTGGTCGAGTGACACTACTCATACTGCCGGACGTAAGTCGTGAAAGATTCTCGCCGTCCCGGGGTGGCGAGAATCTTCACACAGTTACGTCCGATAGTATCAACAGTACACACCTGATCGCGACTCGAGTGTATCACCACGACAGCGTCTCACGTGCGATTAGTGTGTGACCCGTGTCGTCAAGCAGTACGAG
The DNA here is from genome assembly GCF_023008585.1 of Natribaculum breve. Taxonomy (GTDB): domain Archaea; phylum Halobacteriota; class Halobacteria; order Halobacteriales; family Natrialbaceae; genus Natribaculum; species Natribaculum breve. Next base: position 191,723 of record NZ_CP095390.1, read on the forward strand.
TCCGCAGAGAACGAGCCACTCGGGAGACGGACTGCCTACGTTCGGCGTGCCTTCGCCTCGAACTTCTCGCGTACCTTCTCGACTTTCGGCGCTGCGTGCATCTGGCAGTACGCGTCGGTCGGGTTCTTCTCGAAGTAATCCTGGTGGTACTCCTCTGCCTCGTAGAACTCCTCGAGCGGTTCCAGTTCCGTCACCACCTCGTCGTCGTACTCCTCGTCGAGTGCCTCGATGTACGACTCGGCCAGCCGGCGCTGTTCGTCGTCGTGGTAGAGGACGATAGAGCGATACTGCGTTCCCACGTCGGGGCCCTGTCGGTTCAGCTGCGTCGGATCGTGCGTGGCGAAGAACACCTCGAGGAGGTCGTCGTAGCCGATCACGTCGGGGTCGTACTCGACCTGGACGACCTCCGCGTGGCCGGTCGTGCCGCTACAGACTTGCTGGTACGTCGGGTTCTCCGCGTGGCCGCCGGCGTACCCCGACGTGACCGACGTGACCCCCTCGAGTTCCTTCATCGCCGCTTCCGTACACCAGAAACAGCCGCCGCCGAACGTCGCTCTCCGTGTCGAACTCATGGTCGTCCGGTTAGGCTCCGGGGCGTATGTATGTGACGTCCGTGACCCGAATCGGCCCAGTTCGAGTTCGAGCACGCGTTCGAGCAACAGCGTCACAGCCGACGCTCGCCAGCGTCGACGGCAGGAATCGAAAATGGCGAGTTCACGTCCACGAATTTCGAAGACATCAGAATTGTGCATAGGGGACAAGATTATCACTGCCGACAGCGTACGTCGAACCATGCGAGCCGTATTTGCAACCGACCTGTCGGAGGCCAGCACCGCCGCGATCAGTACCCAGGCCTGCCTCGAGTGCCTCAACCGGATCGGGATCGACGAGGTGCACCTCGTCACCGTCATCAGTTCGAACGTCCACTACGGGATGCCGGGGTTCGACCTCGACTCCCAGCGACGGAAGGCTCTCGAGAACCAGCGCGCGTTCTTCGAGGAGGAGGGCTTCGACGTCGAGATGGACGTCGTCCGCGGGACGCCACACCGCCGGATCAACGACGTCGCAAAGCGCGTCGACGCGGACATGATCATCGTCGGCTCGAAGGGACAGAACGCGCTCGAGCGCCGGCTGATCGGGAGCACCGCACGGAACGTCGCACGGACCGCCGTCCGGCCGCTGCTGATCGAGCGCATCGTCGAGGAGGACGATGGCCACGAGGTCGCCCGCGAGCACCTCTTCCAGCGCGTGCTGTACGCGACGGACTTCTCCGAGAACGCCGACCGCGCGTTCGATCAGTTCCGGGTCCTCAAGAACGCCACCGAGGAGGCGACGCTGGTCCACGTCAGCGACCGCGAACAACAGGACGCCGGCGTCGAGACCGAGGAGGCACGCGAGCGCCTCGAGGCGATGGCCGACGACCTCGAGTCGTACGGCATCGACACGACGATCGACGTCCGCGAGGGAGCGCCGGTCGAGGAGATCCTCGCCGCAGAAGAGGAGTACGATCCGACGGTGATCCTGATGGGATCGCGCGGGCAGAGCCGGCTGCGCCGCCTGCTCATCGGGAGCGTCTCCGAGGGCGTCACCGCTCGCGCGAACAGCAACGTGCTCGTCGTCCCGCCGACGCAGCGCTAACACTGCAGGCGGCTATTTGACCGTTTTCGATCGACGAAAGAAGCGGACGACGCGTTCGGATTCGGGCGCGATCAGCCCTCGAGTTTTCCGGAGAGGACCTTCGCTGCGGTGAGGATCGGGTCCCAGGTGGGGCTAAACGGCGGCGCGTACGCCAGATCGAGGTTCTGGAGTTCCGTGACGGTCAGTTCCGCAGAGAGCGCGGTCGCGACCGTGTCGACTCGTTTCACGCCGTCGCGACCGACGAGACTCGCCCCGAGGACGCGTTCGCTCTCGCGGTCGGCCAGCAGCGTCACGGTGAGCTCGGTCGCGCCGGGGTAGTAGTGTGGGCGCGTGGGCGCGTCGATCGTGACCGAGACGGGGTCGAACCCGGCCTCGCGTGCTTGCTCGGGGTCGACGATCCCGGTTCGGGCCGCACCGAGTTCGAACGCCTTCACGATCGCCGTCCCGGCGATCTTCCCGGTGGGCGTCGGCGACCCGGTCACGGTCTGGCCGATCGCTCGTCCCGCGCGATTCGCCGTCAACGCCAGCGGAACGTGGTCGGGTTCGCCGGTGACGACGTTCGTCGCCTCGGCGCAGTCGCCGGCCGCGTAGATCCGATCGTCGTTCGTTCGACCGTACTCGTCGGTCGCGATGGCACCCGTCGGACCGAGTTCGATACCCGCCTCTTCGGCGAGGTCCGTGTTCGGCGCGACGCCGACGCCGACGATCACGAGGTCGGCGGAGACGGCGTCGTCCTCGAGTTCGACCGTGTCGACCCGCTCGTCCCCGGCGAAGCCCTGGACGGCCGTCTCGAGGTGGAGGTCGACGCCCTGTTCGCGGAGGTGATCCTCGACGACCTCCGCGACCGGTTCGCCGAACGGCTGGAGAACGTGTGGCAGCATCTCGAAGAGGCCGACGGACAGACCGCGTGCCGAGAGCGCTTCGGCCATCTCGATGCCGACGTAGCCACCGCCGACGATCGCGGCGGTCTCGAGGTCGTGGTCGGCGACGTAGTCGTCGATGGCGTCTGCCTCGTCCATGTCGTGGATCGTGAACACGCCCTCGAGGTCGATCCCGTCGAACGGCGGTTCGATCGCGTGTGCGCCGGTGCCGATCAGCAGGTGGTCGTACGGCTGTTCGAATCGGTCGCCGTCGACGTCGACGGTGACCGTCTGGTCGTCACGGTCGATCCCGACGACTTCGTGTCCGGTTCGGAGGTCGACGTCTCGCTCCTCGACGAACTCCTCGGGCGTCACCGCCACGAGGTCGTCGAGATCGTCGACGTCGCCTTTCACGTAGTAGGGCATCCCACAGGCGGCGTAAGAGACCCACTCGCCTTTCTCGAAGACGATCACGTCCATGTCGGGTCGCTCGCGTTTCGCCTTGCTCGCCGCACTCATCCCGGCAGCGTCCCCGCCGACGATTACGAACGTTTCACTCATGAGTGAGCGTACAGTTCCTATCGGCTAAAGTATTTCGTGAATGTGGCAATACACCACAAGGTAAACCGGCCGGGAGCGAAAAACGACGGGACCTGCGTGGCCGTTCCGACGTTCGAGACCTCGAGTGATCTATGATAGATTTCCGATATAACTACCGGAGACGGGACGATTGCTGAATCCGAATGTGCGTTCAGTATAGTGATTGTCACCCATACAGTCAATATGTATATAATATAAGGCTATCTGACCTGTACGGAAGTTTGTTAACGCTGAAATAGCTGAGTCGTCTCGGGCAAGTATGAACCCGGCGAAGGTATTCGGTCAGGGCGAACTGAATCAGCACGTCGATCCTGCCGAACTTCTCGAGGACATCGACCTCGACGCGGACGAGATCTCTCAGCGGAAGGATTTCATCGGTTTCGACGAGGAAGACGAGCGACGTCTCGCCGACCTCGAGCCGCTGTTGCGCGACAGTCAAAACGAGATCGCGGATCGATTCTACGACAACCTGACCGAGTACGACGGGACTCTCGAGATCATGAGTCGGTCGCCGAAGGGGATCGAGGCGCTGAAGCAGACCCAGCGCGCCTACCTCGTCTCGCTCGCCACCGGCGACTACGACGAGGAGTACTTCCGACAGCGGGCCCGGATCGGAAAACTTCACGAACTGCTCGACATGCCGATGAAACACTACGTCGGCCAGTACGGCGTCTACTACGACCTCATCTTCTCCGAAGTCGACGAGCGCGTCCAGCAACAGACCGTAAGCGCCATCGAGCAGTGGGTCGACGAGGAGATGGACGAGGGCGGTTTCCAGTCGCGCGTCGTCGACCGATTCCGGGGACTCACCGGCGACGACGGGAGAGACGAGGGTGACGGACTCGATCCGTCGCTCGAGCAGGCGGTTCGCGAGGCGATCCACGACGGAATGGCGGACGTCCTGGCGTTGCTCCGGATCATCAACCTCGACATGCAGGTGGCGGCCGACACCTACTTCGAGAGTTACAGCAACGACCTCGACCGGGCGATCGAGCGACGGGAACGGCTCGCACGGGAGGTCGAACGGGACGTCCAGAAGCCGATCAAGGACATGAACGAGACGTCCGCGTCGGTCGCGAGAAGCGCCCAGACGATCAACGACCTCGCGTCGAGTCAGGCCCAGGACATGGACACGATCGCCGACGAGGTGGAGTCGCTGAGCGCGAACGTCGAAGAGATCGCCGCGACCGCCGACACGGTCGGCGAGATGAGCGACGAGGCCGAATCGCTGGCCGAAAACGGTGCCGAACAGGCCGACGCGGCACTCGAGGAACTGGCGGCCGTCCAGGAAGTGACGGCGGAACTCACCGAAACGGTCGAACGACTCGAGCAGCGAACGGACGCGATCGACGACGTGATCGACCGCGTCAGCGGACTCGCAGAGCGGACGCGAGTGCTGGGAACGAACGCGTCCGTCGAGGCGGGACGGGGCGACAACACGCAGGGGACGCTCAAGGTCATCGCCGAGGAGGTCCAGTCGTTCGCCGACCAGGCACAGGCCGACCTGGACGCGATCGAGACCGAAGTCGAGGGCATCAAGGAAGTCACGACCGACACGATCGAGACGGTCGACGAGACGACCGATCGGCTCGAACGGAGCGTCGACCGCGTCGACGAGGCGGTCACGGACTTCGACGCTATCCACGACGCGGTCGCGGAAGTCTCGACCGGGATCGACGACGTCGCGGACGCGTCGGCCGATCAGGCGACCAGCGCGGAGGCGATCCACCGGACGGTCGAACAGTCGGCACAGAAGGCAGATCGCGTCTCGACCGAGACGCAGTCCGTCGCTGCCGCGACCGAAGAGCAGACTGCGAGGCTCTCCGAGATCGCGACAAACGTCGGCAAACTGACCGAGCTAGAGGACGTCGAACGGCGACCAGTGTACGAACAGTAACGGCACGCGGACAGCGGAGGCGCAGACAGGAGATCGTGACACGCGGACGCGGGAACTCATAACGACAGCTGTGAGTCGTTACCGCTGCAACCGCGAACCGTCGTGCGGTTGCGTCGGCAACCAGTCACAGCCATCGGTATCAGACGAGCAACTGGACGTCGGAGTCGGCCATGTGCTGGAGGGCGGTGGCGGCACCGACGCCGGTGGTGACGCCGTCGTAGAAGTCGTCCTCGTCGTAGTCCATCAGTTCGATGGTCATCTGGCAGGCCTGGAGGTCGACGCCGCTGTCCAGCGAGAGTTCGATGAGTTCCTCGATGGTGGCGGTGTTGTTCTCGTCGATCTTCTTTTCCATCATGCGGGTGGCCATCGCGTCCATGCCGGGGAGTGCGGCGAGCGCGTTGGGCATCGGCATGCTCGGGTTGCCGACCGCCGAGAGTTTGAGGTTCTTGGATTTTTCCTCGTGGAGGATGTCGAGTCCCCAGAACGTGTGGAAGACGACGACGTCCCAGCCGAAAGCGGCGGCCGTACTCGCCAGGATCAGCGGCGGGTACGCCATGTCGAGTGTCCCCTTCGTCGCGACGATCGTCATCTGCTTCTGGTCGTCGCCGACGGCCGCCTCGAGGTCGGCCAACTGCGCCTCGAGGTCCTCGAGGCGCTGTCTGAGTTCGGCCTCGGTCGGAGCGGCCGCGTCCCCCGATGGCTGTGTATCCGAGCTCATCTCACGCGGTCTTCTCGACGTAGTGTTTGTAGACGTCGCCTTCGTCGACCTGCTCGAGGAGTTCGACGCCGTCGGTGCCGGCGGCCCACCCCTCGATGTCGCTCATGCTCCCCGAGTCGGTCGCGACCACTTCCAGGACCTCCCCTTCCTCGAGGTCGTCGATCGCCTGCTTGGTCTTGACGACCGGCATCGGACAGCTCGCACCCTGTACGTCGAGTGTCTCCGTAACGTCGAATTTCGTGCTCATGGTGGTTTCTTTAGTGCTCTGTATTGGAGCTACCACACAATATTGTTCCCAGGATTAAAAGAATACCGGTTCTCAATCACGAGCACAAGTCTATTATCGACGCGCATCTCGAACACCGTCCGCGTCTTCGTCTCTGATCACGTTTGCGTGAACCGAATCTCGTTCATCGCTTCCGCCATATTGCACTACTTGTGAAATACTATGCAAACCCTTATGTGGGTGCGTCCGGTAGAAGCGACTGCACAATATGAGCGACATGGACCTTCCGACCCCAGACGTCCCGGTCGACACGGTCGATCCGGAGACGCTCAAGAGTCGAATCGACGCGGGTGAAGACGTGACGCTCCTCGACGTCCGCATGGAAAGCGACTACGAGGAGTGGCACATCGAGGGCGAGACCGTCGAGTCGATCAACGTCCCTTACTTCGAATTTCTCGAGGACGAGATCGCCGACGACGTCCTGGCAGAGATCCCCGACGACCGGGAGATCGTCGTCCTCTGTGCGAAAGGCGGCTCGAGCGAGTACGTCGCGGCGACGCTGAAAGAGCGCGGCTACGACGCCGTCCACCTCGAGGACGGGATGAACGGCTGGGCCGCGATCTACGAGACCGTCGAGGTCTCGCGCTACGACGGCCCCGGCACGCTCGTCCAGTACCAGCGCCCCTCGAGTGGCTGCCTCGCCTACATGGTCTACGACGACGACGAGGCTGCCGTCATCGACCCCCTCCGGGCGTTCACCGACCGCTACCTCGAGGACGCCGACGAACTCGGCGTCGACCTGAAGTACGCCATCGACACGCACATCCACGCCGACCACCTCTCGGGCGTTCGCGCACTCGACGACGAAGGCGTCGAGGGCGTCATCCCCGAGGCGTCGGTCGATCGTGGCGTCACCTACGCCGACGACGTGGCGCTGGCCGAAGACGGCGACGAGTTCCAGGTCGGCGACGTCACGATCGAGACCGTCTACACGCCTGGACACACCTCCGGGATGACGTCCTACCTGATCGGCGACAGCCTGCTGGCGACCGGCGACGGCCTGTTCGTCGAGAGCGTCGCCCGCCCCGACCTCGAGGAGGGCGACGACGGCGCGCCCGACGCCGCCCGCATGCTCTACGAGTCGCTCCAGGAGCGCGTGCTCACGTTACCCGACGACACCCTGATCGGTGGCGCACACTTCAGCGACGCGGCCGAACCCGCCGACGACGGCACCTACACCGCCCCGATCGGCCAGCTCGAAGACGAGATGGAGGCGCTGACGATGGACGAAGAGGAGTTCGTCGAACTCATCCTCTCGGACATGCCGCCCCGCCCGGCCAACTACGAGACGATCATCCCCACCAACCTCGGCCAGAACGTCGTCGACGACGACGACGAGGCCTTCTCTCTCGAGCTCGGCCCGAACAACTGCGCCGCCAGCCAGGAATCGCTCGCTGGTGACTAATCTCTCTATCAATGGTAACTGACCCAGTACCACTACAGCTGGCCGCCGAGCTGTTCCCGAACGGGATCAGCCGGTACGCCATCGGCGGACTCTTCGTCGGTCTCGGGACGGTCGTGATCTACCTCGGGACCGGCATCCCCGCCGGTGCGAGTACGTTCCTCGAGTCGACGCTGTCGTACGTCTCCGGCCAGTCGAGATTCCAGCAGTACGTCTCCTCCCGGGACTGGCGGCTCGTGTTCACGCTCGGCATCATCCTGGGTGCGCTGGCGTTCGCGGCGACGTTCCAGTCCGGAGTGATTACGAGTTCGCTCTACCAGCCCGGGACGACCGGCGAACTGTACGAGGTCGGCGGCCTGACGCTCTGGTTGACGGACGTCCAGCCGTGGCGACTCCTCGTCGGCGGCTTCTTCGTCGGAGTCGGGACGCGTATCGGCAAGGGCTGTACGTCCGGACACGGCGTCTGTGGCGTCGGCTCCGCGTCGAAGACCTCGATCACGGGCGTGGTCACGTTCATGATCGTGGCCATCCTGACCGCACAGATCGTCGCCGCACTGGGGGTGAGTCCGTAATGTCTGACCGTCATCCCCTCTTCATGCCGCTGATCCTGGTCGGCGGCCTGATCTTCGGCTTCGGACTCGGATTCAGCCACATGGCCCGCCCCGAAGTAGTGCTGAACTTCCTCCAGTTCGAGGACTTCGGACTGGTGTTCGTGATGTTCGGTGCCGCGATCGTGACGGGCGTGACGTTCTTCCTCGCCCCGCGGCTGCTCGGTCGGGCACCGCTGACCGGCGACCAGTACGAACGCCGGCTGAAACCGTTCGATCGGAACGTCCTGATCGGTGGTTCGATCTTCGGCGTCGGCTGGGGACTGTCCGGTATCTGTCCGGGCGCGGCCTACGCCAGCATCGGCATCGGTAACGTCACCATCCTGTGGGCGCTCGCCGGCATGTTCGCCGGTGCGTACGTCCAGGGCCTGTGGCGCAGCCGTCAGGCGGCAACCGAGACGGCCAGTGCCGGGGCCGACTAACCACCGCGACGCTGTAACGCTCACTTCTCTACGATGGAAATCACGACGATACTGCTGTTTCTCGCTGCTGCCGTCGCGAGTCTGTTCATGGCGTGGGTCATCGGCGCCGGCTCGAGCGGTGCGACGCCGTTCGCGCCGGCCGTCGGTGCGAACGCCATCTCGACCATGCGCGCGGCGTTCGTCGTCGGCATCTTCGGCTTCGTCGGTGCAGTCACGCAGGGAGCGAACGTCTCGGAGGCCGTCGGACGAGGGCTCGTCCACGGCATCAGTCTGCCGCCCAGCGGCGTCATCCTCGCGCTCACGGTCGGTGCAGGACTCATGGCTGTCGGAATCTACACCGGGTACCCGATCGCGACCGCGTTTACGGTGACGGGCGCGATCATCGGCGTCGGACTCGCGCTGGGTGGCGCGCCCGCGTGGGCGAAGTACCAGCAGATCGGTGCGATGTGGGTCCTCACGCCGTTCGTCGGCGGAGGAATCGCCTACGGAATCGCGAGGGTCCTGCCGCGAGACGACGTTCCAGAGCGGGAGAGCGTCCCGCTGCTCGGTGGGCTCGTCGGCGTCGTCCTCGCGAACCTCGAGTTCGCGTTCCTCGGCCCCGACGGCGGGACGGTCGCGGGGACGCTCGGCGCTCGCCTCCCGATCGACGGAACGCTCGCGACGCTCGTCGTCTCGCTCGGATTCGGCCTCGTAGTGTGGCTCGCACTCCGGTGGGACGTCGGCCGCGACGTGACGGGCGGACTCCGACGATTCCTCCTCGCACTGGGCGCGCTCGTGGCGTTCTCCGCCGGCGGTAGCCAGGTCGGACTCGCCGTCGGCCCGCTGTTCCCGCTGCTCGACGAACTGCCGGCCGTCTCGCCGTTCGCGGTTCTCTTCGGCGGCGGCGTCGGCATTCTCGTCGGCTCCTGGACGGGAGCGCCGCGGATGATCAAGTCGCTCGCACAGGACTACTCCTCGCTCGGTCCCCGCCGATCGATCGCGACGCTCGTGCCCTCGTTTCTCATCGCCCAGACGGCGGTGTTACTCGGCGTTCCGGTCTCGTTCAACGAGATCATCGTCAGCGCGATCGTCGGGAGCGGACTCGCCGTCGGTGGCGGCGGTGGGGTCAGCAGGCGCAAACTCCTCGTGACGGGCGTCGCGTGGATCCTGTCGTTCGTCGTCGCGTTCGCCATCGGCTACGGTTCGGTCGCCGCGACGACGGCGATCTGACGGCCGAGTCCGCACAGTCGACGCGCGCGAGCGATCGACGCTCTCGATTCTGACCCTCTCTCGCCCGCGTTCTGAGAACGGTCGCGTCGAGGCCGAGGCTCGTCCGTGATGCGTGTGTTGTCTATAGGTTATTCGTTGACTCCCAAAATAGTATTGTGCGATGTTCCCAAAAGCGTTATTATGCCCTGTGGATTAGGGAGTACTGAGTAGAAAAGTATGATCTGCACACAACCGCAACGCAACGGTGATAGTAACCAATGATCGACGTCGCATCGCTCTCCCCCACGGTCCAGGCGATCGTCCTCGTGGGTGTCGTCCTGCTCGAGGCGATCGTCCTCTACGTGGGGTACGGCGCGATCTCGAGTGCCGTGACGAAACCACTGATCGACGCGATCCAGAACGCCTGATCCATGGAGATACTTGGAATCGCACTCACTACGCTGGTGCTGTTCGTCGGCTTCGGGCTGATGGTCGGCGTGCTGTTTGGCTTCTTCGGGATGGGGGGATCGTTCCTCGTGACGCCCGCGTTGCTGGTCATGGGGTATCCCGCCAGCGTCGCGGTCGGTAGCGGGATGGCGTTCGTCTTCGGGACGGCCGTCATCGCGACGCTGAAACACCACGACCTCGGCCAGGTCGACTACAAACTCGGCGGCCTGATGATCGCCGGCACGACCGCCGGCATCGAGGTCGGCAAGGAGATCGTCCTCCACCTCGAGTCGATCGGGCTGGCGTCGGGCGTCATCGGCGTCACGTACGTGCTGTTGCTCGGTGGCGTCGGCGTCTTCGTCACCTACAACGCGCTCAACAGTGACGGCGGCGACAGCGGCGGCGGCCACCACGACGGTGCCGACCAGGAGATCGACCCGGACGCGATCCCCGACATCGCCAAGAAGATCCAGTCGTACCACGTCCCGCCGATGATGACCATCCGCGGGGGCATCCAGGTCTCGCTGTGGATGGTGCTGGCGGTCGCGTTCGCGACCGGGCTGCTGTCGGGCTTCCTCGGCGTCGGCGGTGGCTTCATCCGGATGCCCGCGATGTTCTACCTCATCGGGGTGCCGGTGCCGATCGCCGTCGGGACCGACCTGTTCGAGATCGTCTTCTCGGGCGGGCTCGGCTCGTTCCTCTACGCCCAGGGCGGCGGCGTCGACCTCTCGATCGTCGCCCCGCTGCTGGCCGGCAGCGCGCTGGGTGCCCGCATCGGCTCGGCCGCGACCGGCATCGTCGACGAAGGCGAGATCAAGATCTACTTCGGCCTGATGCTGCTCGGTGGCTCGGTCGCCGTCGCCTTCCGCCAGCTCGGTGACTACCTGGGTATGGACGTCCTGAACACGGTCAGCTTCGCGCTGATCCTCCTGTCGGCGTTCCTCGTCAGCGGCGCCGTCGTCTACTCGAGCGTCGTCGCCCTCCGCCAGGAACCCGACGCGACCGCGGTCGCCGCAGACTAGACGAGCCGTCGGCGTTCGACGAGTATTTTCCCGCCGCAGAATTGTACAACACTCACAAAACTCTTTTAACGCAGTAGCACCTACCGAGCGGTACGATATGGCGAACTCGATGGCCGAGCAACTCCAGCAGGATATGGTGTGTGAGGGCTTGCTGGAGTGTCTCCACGGGCTCAAACGACTCGACAAGGAGTGTTTCCGGACGCTCGTCGAGAGCGAGGAGCCGCTGACGATCGACGAGGTGGCCGACCGGGTCGACCGCGAGCGTTCGACGGCCTACCGCTCGATCCAGCGACTGCTCCAGACGGGTTTCATCCAGAAAGAACAGATCAACTACGACCAGGGCGGCTACTACCACGTCTACTACCCGACCGATCCCAAGCAGGTCGCAGACGACATGCAGCGGATGCTCAACGACTGGTACGCCAAGATGGGCCAGCTCATCCAGGAGTTCGAGGACAAGTACGGACAGGTAGACGACGACCGGTCGTCGATCGAGAACTGATCTCGCCGGTTGGAAGGTAGTTTCGGTGTGACCACGACCCGGCGTGCGGTCGCACTATCGTAGCTACTGACGTGGCTCGCCGCATTCGCGGCGAGTGCGCTCGCCACTGGGACCTGGTAACAAGAATTATTATTTTGCCTCTTCGAGAATCGTCTCACTCGAGGGCCGTCCGACGGCGCGGCGTCGACGGCCTCGCCAATACGTCACGTATGTCGAAGTACATCACTGCCGAAGAGCACGTTCCCGACGACGGCGAGGGCGAGACGGTGCTCCAGATCCGGGACGCGGAGACGAAGGAAATCTTCCGCACACGAGCGCGCATCGCGAAAGAGCCGTCGCGTCTCGACGATCCACAGCCGCTGTCGGTCGTCAGGGGCCCACACGAGAACACGGCCGAGCAGTGGTACGTCGAACTCGTCGACGACGCCGTCGACGAGGACCGACTCCGGCGCATCGCCCGCGAACAGCAGGAGGGGTCGAACGTCGTCAACACTCGCTCGGACGACCTGGCGGTGTTGCTCCGGTATCTCGTCGAGGCGGACCACTACGAGTCGACGTCGGCAGCCGCTCGCGAACTCATGTTCGAACGGCTGGCCGACGCCCATCCGTCGCTGCTCGAGGCGTACGACGAGTTGCGAACCGAGTACGAGGCCGATCCGCTACGCGAGGCGTTAGAGCGTGAGTGATCGCGTGGCCGCCCGGACGTTCCGCGAGTTTCTCGACGTCCTCGAGGAGGGAGACGAGACGAACCGCGTCGCCGACGAGATCTCCTGGGACCTCGAGGCCAGCGCGATCACGATGCTCGCTAACGAACTCGACGACCGGATTCCCGTCTTCGAGCGGGTCGAGTCGGCGGTCGACGGCGCGCGCCTCGTCGGCGATCCCTACCGCGGACCGAGACGCCGTCCCTGGGATCGGTTCGCTCGAGCGCTCGGCCTCGATGCGGGGCTGTCCGGGCCGGCCTACTACGAGGCGGTGATCGATCGGCTCCGTTCGCCGCACGAACCGACCGTCGTCGAGGCGTCGGCGGCCCCGTGCAAGGAGGTCGTCCGAACGGGCGACGCGGCCAGCTTGCTCGAGTTTCCCTGGCCGTACATCCACCAGGGCGACGGCGGGCGGTACGCCAACCTCGCGACGCTCGTCGCGCCGGACCCGGACGGCGACTGGGAGAACTGGTCACACCACCGCGCGATGATCCACGCCGCCTCGCAGGCGAGCGTCCTCTTTCTGGCCGGCGAGCAGGTGCCGAACCTCTACTACTACGAGTACGAACGCCGCGACGAGCCGATGCCGGTGGCGCTCGCGATCGGTGCGGGACCGGCCGTCGAGGCCGCCTCGCGGATGTGGATCCCGGTCGGTCGGAGCGAGGCGGCCTTCGCTGGCGGACTGCAGGACGCGCCGGTCGAACTCGTCGAGTGCGAGACGAACGACCTCCACGTCCCGGCGTCGGCGGAGGTGGTCGTCGAGGGGCGGGTCCTCCCGAACGAACGGCTCGACGAAGGGCCGTTCGGCGACTACTTCGGCTACATGAACGGCCCGCGACGGTCGATGCCGGTCCTCGAGGTCGACGCGATCACCCACCGGCGTTCGCCGTACCTGCCGTTTTGCGTCGAGGGGTCGGGCGTCGGCTACAGCCGCAACTCCTCGAGTACGTTCCAGACCGCAGCGAGCGGGCCGGACGCCACGCTCGGACTCCGGGCCGCCGGGTTCGACGTCGAGATGGCCGTCCCGTGGGACTTTACGTCCCGGATCGTCTGGGTCATCGCGACAGAACGGTCCTACCCCGGAACGCTGCACGAACTCGCGAACTTCATCTTCACGACCTGGGGGATGCTCCACATCGACTTCTTCGTGTTCGTCGACGCGGACGTGAACCCGCTCGACCCCCGTGCCGTCCTCGAGGCGATCGCGTTGCACGCCGATCCCGACCGCGACTTCCACCAGTTCGGCGTCGAGCGGATGCCGAAGGTGCCGCTCAACATCTACCAGACGCCGGACGAGAAAGGCAGCGCGACGGTCGGCACGTCGAAGTCGAAGACGGCGAAAGCGTACGTCGACGCGCTGTCCGACGGCTCGCGTCCCGTCCAGACGATCGGCGATCGGACGGAGCGCGAGCGGGCCCGCGAACTGCTCGCCGAGGCAGGCGTCGACGAGGCCATCTTCGACCACCACGCCGGAGGGGATCGATGACGGCGTTTCGCAACCACCTCGGCTTCCTCCGGAAGACGGACGACCTCGAGTCGCTCGAGCGGCCCGAGTCGCCGTCGCCGCAGGTCGTCGCCGCGGAGGCGCTTCGCGCCAACGGCCCAGCGTTGCAGTTTACCACCGACGGCTCGTCGCTCGGCCTGGCCAGCGGCGTCTACGGCGGCGTCGACCAGCTGCAACGCCGAGACCGCTGTCCGTGGACGCGACTCGGCATCGGCCTGGGCGTCGACCGCGACCCGGCGTACGTCGACGTCCTCGAGGCGCTGCTCGCGCTCGGGAGACGGCTCGACGAGCGCGACGTCACCTACGTCGCGCGTGCGGCGTCGACCACCGACCTGAACGTGCGCGACCTCGAGTTTCCCACGCCGCCGGACGAGACCTGGCCGCGGTTCACGCTCGGCGTGCTCTCGGTCGGTGCCGACGAGGGGTCCTACTGGGCACCGATCCACGGGACGGTGATCGACGACCGGACGCTTCGCGCTCGCGTCCCCGGCGCGATCACGGACCGACTCGAGCAGGGAGACGCCGTCTCGGTCGCACTCGGCGTCCCGTCGGAGGCGCTGGCGGCGACGTACCTGCTCGCGGTCACCGACCGGCTCTCGACGCCGATCGAGGACCGCGGCGTCGGGGCCGCCGTTCCGGTCGTCCCGACTGCCGGCGGGGTCGTCCCCAGTTCCGCCGAGGTCGTCCTCGAGACGACCGTCGCCGACCAGCAGCCCGAAACCCGCTCGGAAAAGCGGGAGTTCTGGGAGCGACTCGTCGACGGGACGACGCTCACACTCGAGGTGGACGACGTGTTCGCTCGCGACGACGCCGTCGTCCCGTTTACGCCCCTCGGCGTTCCGCTGTCCGACGACCTCCTGCTCGTGACGCTGGCCACGGCGGCGACGCTTTTCGACCGCGTCAACAGCTACTGGGGCGTCTCGCCCGTCGAGTGGCTGCTCTTGCCGGTCGAGGGACGGCTCGGCATTTGCTTCGTCGCGACCGAAACCCTCTACGCCGGCTTCGAGTGGCAGCTGGCGAACTTCCTGTTTTCGCTCTCGGACTGTTTCGACAAGGTCGTCGTCGTCGACGGGGAGACGAGTCCCCGGAACTTCGGACGGGTACTCGGCGACATCTGGGTCAAAGCCCACCCGTCGCGGGACTGGCTGTTCAGCGAACCCAACGCACCGTCGGCTCGCATGCCGACCTACCACAGCGAGGGCGACACCGGCGCTCGCCTCTACGTCGACGCCACGTGGGACCCCCGGTGGGACGACGAGTACATCGCTCCCCGCGTCTCCGTCACCGACTCGTATCCACCAGAGATCAGAGACGCCGTCTTCGAGTCGTGGGCCGACCTCGGCTTCGAGAGCGACCTCGAGGGCGACCTGTGAGGGCCGTTCGAGCCGGCAAACGCTGTATACGAAACTGTTTACGCAAGACTGCGTCGGGGTCGAATCGCAGAGCGCCGTCGACTCGAGTTTTATTCTGCGCGACGCGTCAGGAAACGCTCCGAAGTAGTTATTACAACTGCCGGAACCTCCTGCGGTGTATGCCACCGAAACACAACATGTCCGACTACGAGCGAGAGCGTGAGTCGTTCTCGTGGGCGGACATCTACGCCGAGGCGGACTGGGACGCACCGGACGAGTTGAACGTCGCACACGAGGTCTGCGATCGCCACGCCGAAAACAAAGAGAAGGTCGCACTCTATCAGGTCGACGAGGACGGCGAGTTGACGACGATGACCTTCTGGGAGCTGGCCGAGGCGACGAGCCGGTTCGCCAACGTCCTCGAGGACCTGGGCATCGAGCAGGGCGATCGGGTCTTCTCGTACATGCCGCGGATTCCCGAACACTACGTGGCGCTCGTGGGGACGCTCAAGCGCGGCGCGGTCTTCGGCGGCATCAACGAGCGGTTCGGACCGGACGGCATCTCCTATCGCCTGTCGGACTGCGACGCGACGGCGGTCGTCACCACCGCCGACAACCGCGACACCGTCGCGACGGCACTCGAGGACGCGCCCTCCGTCGAGCACGTCATCGTCGTCAGCGACGACGGGACGGGCATCCGGCGCGGCGACGTCAGCTACTACGGCGAACTCGAGACCGCGAGCCGCGAGTACGAACCCGCCGCGACCGGCGGCGAGGACGACGCCCTGCTGTACTACACCAGCGGGACGACCGGGCTGGCCAAGGGCGTCCTCCACAAGCACCGCTGGGTCGCCGGCGTCGCCGCCACCCAGAAGTACGCCGCCGACCTGCGGGAGGGCGACTGCTACTGGTCGACCGGCGACCTCGGCTGGCTGACCGGGCCGATCAACACGCTCGGCGCCTGGTTCTGGGGAACCGCGCTGTTCACGTACCAGGGCGAGTTCGACCCCGAAACCTGGGCCGACCTCCTCGACCGGTTCCCGATCAGCGTCCTGTTCTCGGTGCCGACCGCCTACCGGATGCTCCGGGAACACGAGGAGGTACTCGAGGGGACCTCCCTCGACTTGCGCCACGCGCTGTCGATCGGCGAACCGCTCTCGGCGGGCGTCGTCGAGTGGGGCGAGGAGACGCTTGGCGTGACGATCCACGACACCTACGGTCAGACCGAAACGGGGAATATGATCATCAACAATTATCCATCGATGGAGGTCCGACCCGGTTCGATGGGCAAGCCCCTCCCCGGCATCGAGGCCGACGTCGTCGACCCGCAGACGGGCGATCCCGTAGAGCCCGGCGAGACGGGCGAGATCGCCCAGCGCGGGGACTACCCGTGTTTCTTCGCCGAGTACTGGGAGAAACCGGAGCAGACCCGGGACTGCTTCGTCGACGGTCCCGAGGGCGAGTGGTACCTCTCTGGCGACCTCGCACACAAAGACGACGACGGCTACTTCTGGTTCGAGGGCCGGGCGGACGACGTCATCATCTCCTCGGGCTACCGCATCGGCCCCTTCGAGGTCGAGAGTTCGCTGGGCGAACACGAGGCCGTCGCCGAGGCCGCCGTCGTCCCGAAACCCCACCGCGAGCGGGGCAACATCGTGAAGGCGTACGTCGTACCGAGCGAACGGGCTGATCCCTCCGAGGACCTCGCGGAGGACATCAAGACCCACGTGAAAGAGGAACTCTCGGCCCACGAGTACCCCCGCGAGATCGAGTTCCGCGAGGAGTTACCCAAAACTGTCACCGGGAAGATCCGCCGGACGGAACTCCAGGACGACGCAGAAGCCGAAGCGGACGACTGAGCCGACACTAGAGACAATGGATTTCGAACCATCACAGGAGCGATCACTGATCCGCTCGACGGCCGAAGAGGTGGCCGCCGAGTACGGACCGGAGCACTGGCGCGAGAAAGAAGAGAAAGGGGAGTTCTCCGAGGCGTTCTGGGACGAACTCGCCGAGGCCGGCTTCCACGGCCTGCTGATCCCCGAGGAGTACGAGGGGGCCGGCATGGGCATGCAGGAGATGGGACTGGCGATGGAGACCCTCTGTGCCGAGGGCTGTGGCATGGCCGGCACCTGGTATCTGGTGCTCACCGCCGGCATGGCGGCCGTCGGCATCCGCGAGTACGGTACCGACGAACAGAAAGAGACCTACCTGCCCGACATCGCCAACGGGAAGCGAAACTTCTCGATCGGCATCACCGAACCCGAGGCGGGGACGAACACGCTGAACGTCGCCACCACCGCCGAGAGAGAAGGCGACGAGTACGTCCTCAACGGACAGAAGGCCTGGATCACGTTCTCCGACCGTGCCGAGAACATGATCATCGTCACGCGGACGACGCCACTCGAGGACGTCGATCGGGGGACCGACGGCATCAGTCTGTTCGTCGTCGACATGGACGACCCGAACATCGACGTCTCGCCCATCCCCAAACACGCGATCAACTACTCGAAGTCGTGTGAGGTCTTCCTGGAGGACGTCCGGGTTCCCGCGGAGAACCTGCTCGGCGAGGAAGACGACGGCTGGTGGGTCCTCGTGGACATGCTCAATCCCGAGCGAATCGGCTTCGCCGCCGCCGGGACCGGTATCGGGAAACTCGCGGCGAACGCGGCGATCGAGTACGCAAACGACCGCGAGGTCTTCGGCGCGCCGATCGGCACCCACCAGGGCGTCTCCTTCCCCATCACGGAGGCCTACGCGAAGATGGAGACGGCCGCGCTCATGCGCGAGAAGGCCGCCTGGCTCTACGACCAGGGCGAAGACTGTGGCTACGAGACGAACGTCGCGAAGGCGACGGCCGTCTCCGCCGGCATCGAGGCCGTCAAACACTCGATGCAGGCTTTCGGCGGCTGGGGTTACGCCAAGGAGTACGACGTCGAGCGCTGGTGGCGCGAGATCAACCTCACCCGCCTCGCGCCCGTCTCCCAGCAGATGGCGTACAACCACATCAGCCAGCAGCTCGGCTTCCCCAAGTCCTACTGACCATGTTCGAGAAACTGCTGGTCGCAAACCGCGGCGAAATCGCCGTCCGCGTCATGCAGGCCTGCGAGGAGCTGGGCGTCGAGACAGTCGCGATCTACAGCGACGCCGACCGCTCGGCGGGCCACGTCGAGTACGCCGACGAGGCGTACAACGTCGGCCCCGCACCCGCTAGCGACTCCTACCTCGACCAGGAGGCGATCCTCGAGGTGGCCGACCGCGCCGGGGCGGACGCCGTCCACCCGGGCTATGGCTTCCTCGCGGAGAACGCCGAGTTCGCCCGTCGCGTCGAGGAGACCGAGGGAATCACCTGGGTCGGTCCGTCGAGCGACGCGATGGAGTCGCTGGGCGAGAAGACGAAGGCCCGCCGTGTCATGGAGGCGGCAGACGTCCCCGTCGTCCCCGGAACGACCGAACCCGTCGAGTCGGCCGCCGAGGTGCGCGAACTCGGCGCGGAGTACGGCTATCCGCTGGCGATCAAAGCCGAGGGCGGCGGCGGTGGCCGCGGCATGAAGATCGTCCGGGGCGACGAAGAAGTCGAAGACGCCCTGGAGAGCGCCAAACGCGAGGGGAAAGCCTACTTCGACAACGAGTCGGTCTACGTCGAGAAGTTCCTCGAGGAGCCAAAGCACATCGAGGTGCAGATTCTCGCCGACCACCACGGCAACGTCTTGCACCTTGGCGAACGGGACTGCTCGCTCCAGCGTCGCCACCAGAAGGTCATCGAGGAGGCACCGAGCCCGGCCCTCGACGCCGACCTGCGCGCGGAGATCGGCGAGGCGGCCCGCCGCGGCGTTCGCGAGGCTGGCTACACGAACGCGGGGACCGTCGAGTTCCTCGTAGAAGACGGCGTTGCGTCGGAGACGCAACGAGAGGAAGGCGGCGAAGCCGCCGAACCGCAGTTCTACTTCATGGAGGTGAACACGCGCATCCAGGTCGAACACACCGTCACCGAAGAGGTCACTGGGATCGACGTCGTTCGCCAGCAGATCCGCGTCGCCGCCGACGAGGAATTGCCCGTATCGCAGGCCGACGTGGAAATCGAGGGCCACGCGATGGAGTTCCGGATCAACGCCGAGAACCCAGCCGAGGAGTTCGCCCCCACGCCCGGCACCCTCGAGACCTACGACCCGCCGGGCGGACTCGGCGTCCGCCTCGACGACGCCGTCTCGCAGGGCGACGAAATCGCGGGCGACTACGACTCGATGATCGCGAAGCTGATCGTTCGCGCACCCACGCGAGAGCGGTGTCTCGAGCGCTCGGCCCGGGCGCTCGCCCACTTCGACGTCGCCGGCGTAGAGACGACGATCCCGTTCCACCGGCTGATGCTCGAAGACGACGTCTTCCGGGCCGGCGACCACACGACGAAGTACCTCGATCACGAGGTCGACGCCTACGACCTGGAAGCGGCCGTCGACCGCTGGGGTGGGCCCGAAGCGGTCGGCGGGGCCGACGGCGACCGTGCGACGAACGAACTCGTCGTGGAGGTCGACGACCGGCGCTACGAGGTGGTCGTCGAGGACGCCCTCCCGCGACCGGCCGCGAGCACCGGACGACCGGACAGCGGCGGTGAGGCGTCCTCGAACGGCGGCGGCAGCGCGCAGGTCGCGGCGAACGACGCCGTCACGGCCGAGATGCAGGGGACGGTCCTCTCGGTGAACGTCGCCCCCGGCGACGAGGTCGGAGGCGGCGACGTCGTCTGCGTCCTCGAGGCGATGAAGATGGAAAACGACGTGGTCGCGCCGGCGGGTGGCACCGTCGCCGAGGTTCCGGTCTCGGAGGGCGACTCCGTCGACATGGGCGATCCGCTGGTGGTGTTCGAGTAATCATGCGACTCAGGATCGACGAATCCACGACGGAAGGTGAAGCGCGGGCGATCGCGAAGGCGCTCGCCGAGCACTTCGGCGACGACGTCGACCTCTACGTGGGCGGCGACGACGATCCGCTCGCGAGCGCGTCGGCCAGCGCGAACGGCGGCGGTGTCGGCGGACCGCTCTCGGACAGCGAGGGGTCTGAGGCGCCTCGAGCAGACGGCGAAGCCGTCGACGACCTCGAGCCGACCGAACGCGAGGAACTGCTGCTCGAGGAGATCGAGGACATCCTCGAGGGCGGCCCCGAGAAGTACAAAGAGCGCCTCTCCGAGCAGGGGAAGCTGTTCGTTCGCGATCGGCTCGACCTCTGGTTCAACGGCGAGGACGGCGTTTTGTTCGAGGACGGCAAGTTCGCGAACTTCGATTCGGACGACAGACTGCCGGCCGACGGGCTGCTCACGGGCGCGGCCGAGTTCGAGGGCCGCGACGTCCACTTCATGGCCAACGACTTCACCGTCAAGGCGGGGTCGATGGCCGAGAAAGGCGTCGAGAAGTTCCTGCGGATGCAACAGCGGGCGCTGAAGACCGGCAAGCCGGTGTTGTACCTGATGGACTCCTCCGGCGGCCGGATCGACCAGCAGACCGGCTTCTTCGCCAACCGCGAGGGCATCGGAAAGTACTACTACAACCACTCGATGCTCTCCGGTCGCGTCCCCCAGATCTGCGTGCTCTACGGGCCGTGTATCGCCGGCGCTGCGTACACCCCGGTGTTCGCCGACTTCACGGTCATGGTCCGGGACATGAGCGCGATGGCCATCGCGAGCCCGCGGATGGTCCAGATGGTCACGGGCGAGGACATCAGCATGGACGACCTCGGCGGTCCCGACGTCCACGCTCGCCACTCCGGCAGCGCGGACCTGATCGCCGAGGACGAAGAACACGCCCGCGAACTCGTGGCGAAACTCGTCGGCTACCTGCCGGACAACGCAGACGAGACGCCGCCCCGGACGGACGGGACGGCACCGCGACTGTCTCCCGAGGGCATCGACGCGGTCGTCCCCCAGGAACCGAATCGCGGCTACGACATGTTCGACCTCATCGAGCGGGTGGTCGACGCAGATTCCGTCCTCGAGTTGCGCCCCGAGTACGGTCCGGAGATCATCACGGCGTTCGCGCGGATCGACGGTCGCCCGATCGGCATCGTCGCCAACCAGCCCAACCAGCGGGCCGGGGCGATCTTCCCCGACGCCGCCGAGAAGGCCGCGGAGTTCATCTGGACCTGCGACGCCTACGAGATCCCGCTGCTGTACCTGTGTGACACGCCCGGCTTCATGGCCGGTTCGCAGGTCGAGAAAGACGGCATTCTCGAGCAGGGCAAGAAGATGATCTACGCCACCTCGAGTGCGACGGTTCCGAAACAGTCGGTCGTCGTCCGGAAGGCCTACGGCGCGGGCATCTACGCGATGTCGGGGCCGGCGTACGACCCCGAGAGTGTGATCGGGTTCCCCAGCGGCGAGATAGCCATCATGGGCCCCGAGGCGGCGATCAACGCCGTCTACGCGAACAAGCTCGCGGCGATCGACGACGAGGACGAACGCGAGCAGCGCGAGCGGGAGTTACGCGAGGAGTACCGCGAGGACATCGACGTCCACCGGATGGCGAGCGAGGTCGTCATCGACGAGATCGTCCCCCCCAGTTCGCTCCGGGACGAACTCGAGGCACGCTTCGAGTTCTACGAGACCGTCGAGAAGGACCTCCCGTCGAAGAAACACGGAACGATCCTCTGACCACACGATGACAAGCATGACGAACACACCAGCGATAATTACGAACCCATGACTGGGCTGTACTACGAGGAGTTCGAGGTTGGCGAGAGGATCGAACACGAGCGTCGCCGTACGATCTCGGAGAGCGACAACCAGCGGTTCTGTGACATGACGATGAACCAGCAGCCGTTGCACCTGGACGCGGCGTTCGCCGGCGAGACGCAGTTCGGCGAGCGCCTCGTCAACGGCCTCTACACGATGTCGCTCGCGGTCGGCATCTCCATCCCCGAGACGACCGACGGCACCATCGTCGCCAACCTCTCGTACGACGACGTCGAACACCCGGAGCCGGTCTTTCACGGCGACACGATCCGGGTCCAGTCGACGGTGACGGACAAACGCGAGACCAGCGACGGCGAGCGCGGCATCGTCACGATGCACGTCGAGGTCTTCAAGGTGAACGACCCGGACGAACCGCTCGTCTGTGAGTTCGATCGGACCGTGCTGTCGCTGAAACGCTCGAGTGAGGCGTAACGCCCGGTGGTCCGGCCTCGAGAGCATCGCCGACGCGCTCGACGCCGTCGGCTCGGTGGCCGTTCCCGATCGCAGGTCGACGGTCCCGACTCTCGAAATGACAGGTAGGTGGTGGATCCCTCGAATCAACAGTTTTCCCATATTTCTTCTCGACGATCTCGACGCGCGAGACGAAACGCGTCCGAACCAGCCGGGGTACTGCCCGTTCGGCGGCGAGACGCGCGCTCGGTGGCGATACGTGCCGGAAACGACGTTCCGAAGTCGAGCGCGCCGAATCGTCCGCTCGAACACGAGTCGGCTCACCGCCGGGCCGTCTCGGTCGAACGTGATCGGCCGCCAGTGCGCCCGATAGCGATCGTACCGGTCGCTCGAGCGATCGAACTCGAGCGTGTCCGGCCGACGACGGGTCGACTCGACGCGGGAGTGAATATGAACTACCGGTCAGATACTATATCTATGTGTAAATCCGAGAAGTAAGTGACCGGCTCGAGAGGTCGCGTCCCGAACCTGTCGGCGTCGGTCGACTCCGTGCCGTCACTCGTTGCGACCGAGCAACCACTGCCAGCGTTGCTCGAGTGGCCCCTCGACGTCAGCGAGGAGCGTCCGCGCCTTCTGGACGCGCTCGTCCGGCGGCAGCGTCGGGTACAGCCGCGCTGCGACGGCGGGGATCGAGTAAAACTGTCGGAGGTGGTCGGCGCTGATCTCGCTCTCCCAGGTGCCCGTCTCGAGGGCGAACCGATCCTGCAGTGCCGCTTCGACGTCGGTGGCGTCGCTCGGCGACCGCGAGTCTCGAGCCAGCGTCTCGAAGACGTCTCGGCCGTCGGCCGCGTACCAGCCAAGCGGTGCGACGGCCGCGACGACGCCCCCGGATCGGAGCACGCGACTCGCTTCGGCGACCGCGCGTTCGGGATCGGGCGTGAGAAAGAGCGACGCGGTGAAGACGACCGCGTCGAAGCCGTCCGTCGCGAACGGGAGCGCGTCGAAGTCGCCCTGCACCCGACCGGTGGTCGGATTCTCGAGGAGCATCTCGCGGCTCAGGTCGAGCGCGACGACTCCGTCCCCGACGGTTCGGAGGCGATGCGTGCTCGCTCCGGTTCCGGCACCGGCGTCGAGGAGACGGACGGGGTCGTCCTCGAGGGCGTCGTCGACGACCGTCGCGAGTCGCGTCGCCAGCGTCTCGAACTGGCCCGTCTCGGCTTCGAACTCACGGTAGGTGACGGCGCTCGCGTCGAAGTTTCGGCGGATCGCATCTTTCATCGTTCGTGATCGTCGACACGTGGTGGGAGTACAAAGCAGTACTGTACGGACGAGAAATCGCCGGGGTGGAAGACGCCGGCGCTTTCACCTACGCGCGCGCCGACTCGAGGTCCAGACCCAGGTAGTCGGCTGCAGTCCGGTAGAAGACGTCGCGTGCGGCGTCCGCCGGGAGGTCGCGCTCGAGCAGGCCGACCCGCTCGTTGCGATACGGGTACGGAACGTTCGGAAAGTCCGAGCCGTACATGATCGACTCCGAGAGTTCGACGAAAGTTTCGTCGGGGATGGTCGACGGATCGAACCCCATGGTCTCCTCGGCGGACGTCGACATCGCGAACGTCGTATCGAGGTAGACGTCGTCGTACTCGCGTGCGAACTCGAGGAAGCGATCGACCTCGTACGTGCCCATGTGGGCACAGCAGACCCGAAGGTCGGGATACGAGGCGACCGCGTCCTCGAAGACGTCTGCGCCGACGTAGGGACTGTCCTCGAACATCGGGGCCGTGCCCCCGTGGTACGTCACTGGCCGGTCGAACGCGGCGGCGGCCTCGAGTGCGGGTTCGAGACGCGGATCGGCCGGCGTACACTTCTGGACCGGACAGTGGAACTTCAGCCCTCGAGCGCCGTCCGCGAACGCCCGTCGAACGACGTCGCCGACGTCCTCGTCGTCGGGGTGGACCGTGGCGAACGGGACGAGTCGGTCGGACCGTGCGGCCTGCGCACAGAGCCACTCGTTCAACTCGGTCGCGAGACCTGCCTCGTGAACGTACGGCAAGGCCACGTAGGTCGAAACACCTGCCTCGGACAGCACGTCCTCGATCTCCGGGCGAGCGGTGGGGTGGGAAAACGACCAGCCCGTCTGGTCGCCGAGCGCGCGTCGAATCGCCTCGGTGAGTCGTTCGGGAAACAGGTGCGTGTGTGCGTCGATCGCTGGCCGAAAGCGGTCGTGACGGTCGTCTGCCGGCATCGCCACCCCCTCACTCCGATGCAGTCGCGACGAGCACCGAGCGATCGGTACCGAGAATGACGTCCTGGGTGACGCTCCCGAAGACCGCCTTCCCGGCCGGCGATCGCTTCCGGCCGGCGACGGCGATCAGGTCCGCGTCGTGTTCGTCTGCGACCTCGAGGATGACCGATGCCGGATCGCCGCTTCCCTCCTCGAGTGTCACCTCGATACCCGCCTCCTCGAGGATTTCCCGGGCACGACGGACCGCACCGACCTGGGCGATCGACGCACCCTCCGGATTCTCGTCGAACGAGTGGACGAGAACCGCGGTGACGTCGTCGCCGGGGAGAGCGAGGAGTTCCTCTGCCAGTACTCGAGCGCGATCGGCGTCGGTGTCGACACCCACGACAACTGTGTACATACACGGGAGGGGACGACCGCATGACAGATAGATGTGTCGGCAGCGGCGAAGTACACGGCTCGGGCAGATACGAGAGACGGGGCGCGGAGTCGTCGAGAGCGACGGACTACCAGTATCACGATAGTTGTTCGAGGGTGATTACACGTCTATCGCTGTAAGCAGTCGTATTCGTGGGCGTGAGTCCTGGAAACACACGTCACTCGTCCACCTCGTCACCGACATCCTCCTGACAATTACAGCCGCCCCGGTCGAGTAACTCGGTGATCGAGTAGTACTGCCCACACTCTTCACAGGTGATCTGGACGCTTACGAACACGGAGAAGTCGCCGAGAGAGAGCACGCCGGTACGGGCGAGCCGCTGCAGCGTGTTCTCGGTGACGGCGGTGAGCCGATTCTGCAAGCTGGCGATCGTATCTCGCCCCTTCTCGAGGGGATCGCCCGCGTCCTTCTCGAGTTCGACGTCACAGCAGTCCCGGAGGTGGCTGTGTATCGCCTGGTGGGAGACGAAGTCACTGGTAACGCGTTCGACGTCGATGCCCTCGCGTTCGAGTCGTCGGCGCGCCTCGATTTCGCTGCTGTCGTCGCTCGTGAGGAGTGCGTAGAGGTTCTCGACCTCGCCGTCGAGCGGATCGACGCCGGCGGCCTCCAGCGCCGCCTGCAGCACTCGTTCGTTGAAGTAACGCTCGAGGTCACGGAGGCTGTACTTCTCGCTGCCACGTCCCGTCCATCGGGCGGCGAGGTCCGCGTTCATTCCCGAGAGGTCGTACGACTCGATCGTCCGTCCGACCTTGCACGAACACCGTGGT
Source organism: Natribaculum breve (assembly GCF_023008585.1). Lineage (GTDB taxonomy): Archaea > Halobacteriota > Halobacteria > Halobacteriales > Natrialbaceae > Natribaculum > Natribaculum breve. Next base: position 217,450 of record NZ_CP095390.1, read on the forward strand.
ACCGGCTCGTCGGAGAAATCGTCGTTCCCGCGATGGTGGCTCATCAGTACCACGTGAGTCGGGCCCCGTAGAAAAACCTTGAGAAATCGGTACTCCTCTCCCGTCACAAGGAGTGTATAGTTTAATATGGCTGGCTACGACAGCACTACACGTGAACTCGTACGTGACAGGAACGTCGGATGTACAGGTGTCCGTCGAGAACGTGGGCGGTATCGACAGTACGACCGTCTCGTTCTCGCCGGGAATAACGATCCTTTCGGGAAGAAACGCGACGAACAGAACGTCGTTTCTTCGATCGGTGATGGGCGCGCTGGGAAGCGACGACGTCTCGCTGAAAGGCGACGCCGAGCGCGGCGAGATCGAACTGACGATCGGCGACGAGACGTACACCAGATACCTCGAGCGGACGGGCGACGGACTCGCCACGGCCGGCGACCCGTACCTCGAGGATCCGGAAGTCGCGGATCTGTTCGCGTTCCACCTCCAGACCAACGAGGCCCGCCGGGCGGTCGAAGGCGGCGACGACCTGCGCGAACTCATCATGCGGCCGATCGACACGGCGGCGATACAGGCGGAGATCGAACGGCTGCAGTCGGAGAAGCGAACGATCGACGCCGAACTCGAGGACCTCGAGGAACTATCCCGACGACTGCCCTCGCTCGAGGAGGAGCGAACGACGCTCGCCGAGAGCATCGAGGAGAAACGGCAGGACCTGGAGGCGAAACGGACGGAACTCGACGAGGTCGACGAGAACGTCTCGGAGGGGCGTGACGGTCAGTCGGAACTCGAAGACGCGCTCGCGGCGTTGCAGTCGACCCAGTCGGACCTCGAAGACGTCCGCTTCGACCTGGAGACCGAACGAGAGACGCTCTCGCACGTGAGCGACGAGCGGGACGAACTCGAGGCGGAACTCGAGTCGCTCTCGGAGACCGAAACCGAGACGATCGAGACGGTCGAGGAACGCATCGCGACGCTGCGCGAGCAGAAGCAGGCGCTCGATTCGGAGATCAACGACTTACAGACCATCGTCCGGTTCAACGAGGACATGCTCGACGGGGCGAGCGCCGACGTTCTCTCGGCCCTTCGCGACGACGAGAGCGAGTCGGTGACCGACCGGCTGCTCGAGGACGAACAGACCGTCGTCTGCTGGACCTGCGGGAGCGAGGTGAAACGAGAGGAGATCGAGGACACGCTCGATCGGCTCCGGGACCTCCGAAAGGAGAAGGTCTCCGAGCGGTCGACCATCCAGAGCGACCTGCGCGAACTCACGTCGACGCAAAAGGAGCTGCAGAGCCGACAGGATCGCCGCCAGCGGATCACGCGCCGACTCGACGAGATCGACGACGAGATCGAACGGCGCGAGGCGCGCATCGACGACCTCGAGGAGCGCCGCGAGGACCTCACGGCGGAGATCGAAACGCTCGAGGCGGACGTCGAGCAACTGGAGTCCGAAGAGTACGGCGAGGTCGTCGACCTCCACAAGGAGGTCAATACGCTCGAGATCGAACTGCGTAACCTCGAGAGCGAACGTGACGACGTGGAGGCGGAGATCGACCGAATCGAGACCCGCCTCGACGACCGCGACCGACTCGAACGACAGCGCGACGAGGTCAGCGAGGCGCTGGAAGAACAGCGAACGCGGATCGAGCGAATCGAGCGTGAAGCCGTCGACCACTTCAACGAGCACATGGAGACGATCCTCGAGTTGCTCGATTACGACAACCTCGAGCGGATCTGGATCGAGCGAACCGACGGTCCCGAACTCGGGTCGGATCGATACGAAGGCGGGCGCTTCGACCTCCACATCGTTCGGACGGCCGATTCCGGACGCGCGTACGAGGACACGATCGAGCACCTGAGCGAGAGCGAACGCGAAGTGACCGGCATCGTCTTCGCGCTGGCCGGCTACCTCGCCCACGAGGTCTACGAGGACGTCCCCTTCATCCTGCTGGACTCGCTCGAGGCGATCGACTCCGACCGAATCGCCCGCCTCGTCGAGTACGTCGCCGAGTACGCCGAGTACCTGGTCGTCGCGCTGCTGACCGAGGACGCGGCACCGCTCGAGGAGAAGTACGAGACGATCACCGAAATCTGACTCGTTCGCGCTTCATCCGCCGTCACTGTCCTGGCTGGCGACCGTCTCGAGTCGCCGGTACGACTCCGAACGTCACCCGTTCGTTCGCCCCTCGGGAACGAAACGGGCACACGTTCTTACGGACATATGTCTGTAAAGAAATCGTGATCGACGTGCGATGTGGTGACAGTACTGTGGATGACCGTTCACGCCTGTACGTCGTCGTTCATCGAATGAGCCACGAGTTACCCGTCGACGAGGTCGATCGCCGTTCCCCTCTGACGAACGATAGCGACTCTCGCTAGACGTACGCCATGTTGATCTCGATCTCGTTCGCGATCCCGAGCAGGAGACGCGGCACCTCCTCGTCGAACCGCTCACCACGCAGCCGTTTGGCCGGTGCCGAGAGGCTCAGCGAGCCGACGGCGACGCCGTCCTCGTCGGTGATCGGAACGCCGACGGCGTGGAGACCGGGGATCGACTCCTCGCGGTTCTGGGCGAATCCCCGCTCGCGAATCTCCTCGAGTTCGGTCCAGAGTTCGTCGGGGTCGGTGATCGTGGCCTCGGTCCGGGCGGGGAGACCGTACCGGTCGATGATCTCGTCGATCCGTTCGTCGGGGAGGTGGGCGAGGATGGCCTTCCCGGCCGCGAGCTGGTGGAGATAGCTGAGCTGGCCGGTTCGCGCGTAGGTCTGTACCGACCGCTTCCCCGTCGCGATGTACAGGTGCATCCCACGGCCGTGCTCTTCCGCGAGGATGTAGACTTTCTCGCCCGTCTCCTCGGCGAGTTCGTCGACTTTCTTCCGACCGACCTGGTAGAGCGAACTCTGCTCGCGAGCGTAGTTCCCGAGGTTGAAAAACCGGAGCGCGACGTGAAACGTGTCTCCGTCGCGGGTTACGTAGCCGTTCGAGTACAGCGTCGCGAGGTGGCTGTGGACGGTACTCTTCGCCAGGTCGAGTTCCGTCGCCAGTTCGGTGACGCCGGCCCCGTCGGACTCCTTCAGGTATTCGACGATGTCGAACGCCGTTTCGACCGCGTTTATCGTCCGTACGTCGTCGTTCATAGCTAATGAACGAGAATTACAGCCGCTTAGTTGTTTTGGAGAGCCGAACGGCCGCCGGCGCTCACAGGGACTTACCGTCGACGAACAGCCGACAGCCGGCGTCACGTGCGTCGGCGTATCCGTCGTAGTACTCCATCAACTGAAACAGCGCGCCCGTCGGATTGGCCGGCGAGACGAACGCCTCCCCCCAGTGGTCGAACTCGGCGTAGTCGACCACCGAGACGCCGCGGTCCTCGAGCGCCTCGACCGCCGCCTCGAGGTCGGCGACCTCGAGCGTGACGTGGTGGAGACCGGGGCCGTTTTCCGCGAGGTAGTCGGTCAGGAACGACTCCGACCCCTCCTCGGGGGAGACGAGTTCGAGACGGGAGGCACCTCCGAGGACGTACGTGGCCCAGCGAAAGTCGCCGTACTCGCTCGGTTCCTCGTGGATCTTCTCGCAACCGAGCGCGAACAGCAGCGCTTCGGCCTCCGCGATCGATTCGACGGCGATTCCGACGTGGTCGACCCGCATCGCTGGTAGTTCGGGCATACGCTGGTGAGCGCAGGCCTGGTACATAGTCGTTTGGAACGCGGTTACACGTCCCGCGAGACGAGTGGGCACGGCACACCGATAGATCAAAGTCACCGGCCTTCGACGGTAGGCGTGCATGATAAAACTGGTAGAGTTTCTCGTCCGGAAAGACGAGTACAGCCACGACGAGTTCGTCGAGCGCTGGGAGGGCGACCACGCCGACGTCGCACGCGAACTCCCCGGCCTCCGACGGTACAGCACGTCCGTCCCGACGAACCCCGACGACGTCGAGTACGACGGGGTTCTCGAACTCGCCTTCGAGAGCGAACAGGCGCTGAACGAGGCGTTCGCCTCCGAGGTCGGCGAGGAGGTCATGGCCGACGCCGCCGAGTTCGTCGAGGTCGGCGCGGGACCGCGCATGATCGTCGACGAGACCGTCCAGCTCGAGGACGAATGACGGGCACGGCAGCAGCACTCGTCGAGACGCTCGAGGAACTCGGCGTCGAGTACGTCTTCGGCTATCCGGGCGGCCGGGTCATCGAGTTGCTCGATCACGTTCCCGAGTCAGAGGTCGAACTCGTCCGGCCGCGCGACGAGCGCGAGGCGAGCGTGATGGCCGAGGTGCACGGCCGACTCACCGGCGCTCCCGGCGTGCTCGCCGGGCAGGGGCCGTGGGTCGGCAGCCTCGGGACGATCGGACAGATGGAGGCACGGCTCTCCTCGTCGCCGATGGTCGCGCTCACCGAGGCGTCCGAGCGCGGCGAGTACTCCACGCTCGCGCCGTACCAGCAGGCTCGAGGCGACTACGGCGGCTTCAGCCTCCCGAACATCCTCGATGGGGTGACCAAGGAGTGGTGGTTCCCCCGGACGCCGACCGAGACGCTTCGCTCGGTGCAACTGGCGTTCAAACACGCCGTCGCGGGCCGACCGGGGCCGACGGCGGTCGTCCTCGACGGCGACGCCATCACCGCCGACGTCCCCGACGATTCGACGCCGCCCGCGTGGGACGCACGCGAGCAGACGCGGACGTGGGACGCCGCACCGACCGCGAGCGACGTCGCCGCGGCCGTCGAGGCGCTCGAGACCGCAGATCGGCCGGTGATCGTCGCGGGCAACGGCGTCCACGCCGCCCAGGCCTACGACGAACTGGCGGCCGTCGCGGAGGCCTACGACTGCGTCGTCACCACCTCCTACCTGGGCAAGTCGACCTACCCCGAGACGGACGACCGCGCCGCGGGCGTCATCGGCTCGTTCGGCCACGAGGGGGCGAACCAGGCGGTGAGCGAGGCCGACACGCTGCTCGTCGTCGGCTGTCGCCTGAACCCGATGGACACGAACTGGCAGGCACCGGAGTTCATCCGCCCCGACGAGCAGACGATCGTCCACGCCGACGTGGACACGCGAAACGCCGGCTGGGTCTACCCTGCAGACGTCGGTCTCATCGGCGACGCGAAGGAGAGTCTCGCCGCTCTCGCCGACGCAGGGGAGGCGTCGAACGACTGGGCGCTCGAGCGCGCGACCCGGGCCAGGGAGTGGTTCGACGCGCCCGCGTGCGAAGACGACTCCTCACCGATCAAGCCACAGCGGGCGGTCAAGGAGATTCAGCGAGTCGTCGACGAGGATACGATCGTCACCGCCGACTCCGGCAACAACCGCTTCTGGCTGCTCTACTACCTCCAGACGCCGGCCGTTCGCACCTACTTCGGCAGCGGCGGCGTCGGCGGGATGGGGTGGGCGAACCCGGCCGCGGTGTCGGCCGCGCTGACGACGGGCAAAGACGTCGTGGCGGTCGCCGGCGACGGCGGCTTCACGATGACGATGACGAGCGTCGAGACGGCCGTCGAGTACGGCGTCGCGCCGACGTTCGTCGTCTTAAACGACACCAGCCTCGGGATGGTCCGCCAGATGCAACACGGAGAAGACGACATCGCGGGCGTCGAGTTCCACGACACCGACTTCGTCAAAGCCGCCGAGGCGTTCGGCGCGGTCGGCCGGCGCGTCACCGAACCGACCGACCTCGCCGACGCCCTCGAGGAGGGCAAAGCCGCCGACGTCCCCCACGTGATCGACGTTCGTATCGACCGCCAGGAGGACATGGCCGACACGCTCGCGTCCTCGTTCTACGAGTCGGTCGGCGGCCTCCACGAATAGGATTACAAAGGATCAGCGGAAAGTAACACGATACGACATGAACGACAACACGGTACTGGTAACGGGTGGAACCGGCTTCATCGGTTCCTACGTGGTACAGGATCTGATCGAACACGGCCACGACGTCGTCGCCTACGACCTCTCGACGGACACGGAGATTCTCGAGAAACTCGGCGTCGCCGACGAGGTCGAGGTACGACGCGGCGACGTCTCCGAACCGACCGACGTGATCCGCGCGGTCAAGGAGACGGGAACGACCCACATCGTCCACCTCGCGGCGCTTTTGACGACCACCGCGCGGGAGAACCCCCGGGCCGCGGCCGACGTGAACGTCATGGGAACGAACAACGTCTTCGAGGCCGCGCGCACCCTCGACGACCAGGTCGAACGGGTCGCGTGGGCCTCCTCGGCCGCCGCGTACGCGCCGCCGGAGAACTACGACGCCGAGTGGGTCGACGAGGACGAACTCGTCTACCCCGACACCCTCTACGGGGCGACCAAGGAGTACAACGAACACCAGGCGCGGGTCTACCACGAAGACTATGGCCTCGACCACGTCGCCCTGCGCCCGACGGTCGCCTACGGCCCCTACCGCGAGACCGGCGGCTCGGCGTTCCTCGCGAACATCGTCGAGAAACCCGCCCTCGGCGAGCCCTACAGCGTCGAGTACGGCGACCAGTACGTCGACTGGCAACACGTCGAAGACATCGCCCAGGCGTTCCGCAAGGCCGCGTTCACGCCCGAGGAAGACCTCACCCAGCGCGTCTACAACGTCCGCGGCGTGCTCGCGACCGTCCGGGAGGCCGCCGAGGCCGTCGAGGCAGTGATGCCCGACGCCGACATCGACGTCACAGACGAGGGCGAACTCCCCTGGACGCAGAACCTGGACATGACGAAAGCCCAGGAAGACCTCGGCTACGAGGTCCAGTACGACCTCGAGTCCGGCTTCCGCAAGTACATCAACGTCCTCCGCGAGGAGGAAGGCCTCGACCCCGTCTAGCGGCGCCGTTCGGAACCCCCGGCGGAAGCGTTTTTCTCGTCGCCGGCCATCGTCCGCTCGGGATGAACGAAACGCGCGCGGTCGGCGGGCTGGCGACCCTGTTCTGTGTGACGCTGTACGTCGTCTACCGTCTCGAGGAGCCCGTGATCTGGCTGGTGTGGGCGATCGCGATGGCCGTCACGAGTGGTGCGACACTGGTCACGATGAATCGGTAGCTGCACGATACTTATTTATCCTAGGTCGTGATTTGCTAGTCCATGGCAGAGATACACACTCAAGTAGCGGACCATCCACTCGACCCGCTGACGCCCGAGGAGATCGAGGCCGCTTACGAGGTACTGACTGCCGAGCACGACCTCGGCGAGGCGAGTCTCTGTATCAAAATCGAACTCGACGAACCCGATAAGGAGGCCCTCCGGGCCTACGACGATGGTGGGGAACGACCCGACCGGCGAGCACGGATCGTGGTTCGAAACAGCTCGGACCGGCAGACGAACGAGGCGATCGTCTCCCTCGAGGATGGGGCGGTCGTCGCCTGGAAGCACGTCGAAGACGCCCAGCCGTCGATCGCCATCGAGGAGTTCATCGCCTGCGAGGAGACGGTCAAAGCGGACGAGGAGTGGCAGGCAGCCCTCCACGACCGCGGCGTCGAGAACACCGACCGCGCGATGGTCGACCCGTGGTCGGTCGGCCACGAGTTCATCCCGGAGGACGTCGACCGCTCGAAGCGGCTGGCCCACGGGCTGACCTTCCTCCGGCCGAGCGAGGACAGCGGTGACGAGGGGTATGCGAAGCCGGTAACGGGGCTGCACACTTTCGTCGACCTCGATCGCATGGAGGTCGTGAAGGTGCTCGACTACGGCCCGCCCGACGAGGACCAGCCGTTCCCGCCGGAGGGGATGGCCTACCGCGAGGGAGAGGTCGACTTCCGCGACCTCGCGGCCTACAACGTCGACCAGCCCGACGGCCCCTCCTGGACCGTCGACGGCCACAAACTCGAGTGGCAGGGCTGGCACATGCGCGTGGGCTGGACCCAGCGGGAGGGGCTGGTGCTGTACGACGTCGGCTACGAGGACGACGGCGAGGTCCGGACGATCCTCGATCGGGCCTCCTGTGCCGAGATGTCGGTCCCCTACGGGAGCCAGAACCGCAACGACCGGTTCAAGAACGCGATGGACGTCGGCGAGTACAACATCGGTCGCCTGGCGAAGTCCCTGACCAACGGCTGTGACTGTCTCGGACACATGCACTACTGGGACGCCGTGATGAACACCGCCGACGGCGAGGTCAACGTCCTCGAGAACGCTATCTGTCTCCACGAGGAAGACAACGGTACGCTGTGGGAACGCAGCGACTGGCGCACCGAGACCGACGAGGTGCGCCGTCGTCGTCGACTCGTCGTCTCCTTCGTCGCCGCCGTCGGCAACTACGACTACATCTTCAACTGGTACTTCTACCAGGACGCCTCGATGGAGGTCGAGGTCCGGCTGACGGGCATCGACAGCGTCTCGGCCGTCGGTCCCGACGACGATCCCGAGGGCTACGGCGAGTTGCTCGCCCCACAGCTCAACGGCCCAATCCACCAGCACTTCTTCAACTTCCGGCTCGATATGAACGTCGACGACGGGCCGAACACGCTCTATCGCGTCCAGAACAGACAGGTTCCGACTGGCCCCGACGGGCTCGAGCCGATGGCAGAAGCCGACGACCGGAATCACAACCCCGGCGGTCAGGCCTTCTACGCCGAGCGGACGAAACTCACCAGCGAGTCCGAGGCGAAAGACCTCATCGATCCGCTGAAGGGTCGGTACTGGCAGGTCGTCAACCCCGAAGAGACGAACCGCCTCGGCAAGCCAACGGGCTACCGACTCATGCCCGGGAACAACGTCGAAGCTGCCGTCCAGCCGAACTCGAGCGTGATGGAACGGTCGGGCTTCATCGAGTACCACCTCTGGGCGACGCCCTACCGCGAGGACGAACGGTTCCCTGCCGGGGAGTACCCCAACCAGCACCCCGGCGGGGCCGGCCTCCCCGAGTGGACCGAGGCCGATCGGGATCTCGAGGCCGAAGATCTCGTACTCTGGTACACGCTCGGCGTGAACCACGTCACCCGCCCGGAGGACTGGCCGATCCTACCCGCGCAGGTCTACAGCGTGAAACTGCAGCCGGTGAACTTCTTCGAGGAGAGCCCGGCGATCGACGTCCCACCCCAGCATGCGATCGAGAACCAGGACGTCCCCGGCCACGGCCACTGCGAGACGGACGCCGAGGCCGACGACGACTGATCACACGTCGTTCACGTCTGTTCCCCGTTTCGACTTCCTAGCGGGAGCGACGACGATCGCGAGGCAACGCCTTTGATCCCCGCCTTCGAACCCGTGGCGTATGCGATCCATCGAACCCGACGGACTGATCGACTCGACGCGGATGCACTACAGCCAGGTCGTCGTCGACGGCGACGACGTCTACGTCTCCGGCCAGGTCGGCTGGGACGAGGACTTCGAGATCGCCGGCGACGACGTCGCCTCCCAGGCCCACCAGGCCTTCGAGAACCTCGAGATCGCCCTCGAGGCGGCCGACCGGGGCCTCGAGGACGTCAAGAAGGTGACGAGCTACCTCGTCGACGCGCCCGAGAACAGGGAGGCCTACCAGGAGGTCTACGAGGAAACCTTCGAGACAGAACCCTACCCCTGTCACACCATCCTCGGGGTCGACGCGCTCGCGCTCGAGGAGTTCCTGCTCGAGATCGAGGTCGAACTGTAGGTCGAAACGTCCCACGGCCCGCCGGAAGCGGTACGATTTATGACCCCTGCCCCGTTTGGTACGGCCGTACATGACATTCCACGAGCGGAGCTTCATGGAGGGAACGCTTGGCACGCAGGCCGTCGACTGGGAAGAGCGGATCAACACCCAGCGGCTGCGCGAGGAGCGAAAAGAGAAGGCCCTGACGAGACTGCAGGAGACGGACCTGGGCGCGATACTCCTTCTTTCCGATCCGAACATCCGCTACGTCACCGGCCTGGCGATGACCGGCGGCAGCGGCGCGGACCACTATACCCTGCTCACCGAGGAGGGCGACGTCGTCCACTGGGACACCGCCGATCACGCGAGCAACCAGCGCGCGAACTGCCCGTGGCTCCAGGACGTCCGTTACGCCTGTCCCGGCCTCGGGAACGTCCCGCGGGCCTCGGGCCGAAACTCCGCTCGCCAGTTCTTGCTCGAGACGATGGCCGAGGGTGTCGCCGAGGCGATGGCCGAGTACGGCGTCGCCGACGAGACACTCGGCGTCGACGTCGGCAACCGGGGACTGCTGTCGGCACTCGAGGGCCAGGGCCTCGAGACGGACGTCGAGACCTGCAACGCGATCATGGAGGACGCCCGCAAGGTCAAGACCGACGACGAGATCGAGTGTCTGCGGATGGTCGCCGCGATCTGTGAGGCCGGCTTCCAGCGGATCACCGAGGAGGCGAAACCGGGGATGCGCGAGACCGAAGTCTGGGGCGAGGCCGTGAGCGAACTCTGGCGTCACGGGGCGTTCGTCGGCGGCGGCTACCTCACCTCCGGGCCGAACACGTGGCCGAAACATCAGGCGAACACCACCGACCGGATGATCCGCCCCGGCGACCTCGTCTACGCCGACATGTACAACGTCGGCTACCTGGGCTACCGCTCCTGTTACTACCGCACGTTCAGCATGGGCGAGCCCACCCAGGAACAGAAGGACGCCTACGAGACCGCCCGCGACAACCTCTACGACGTGTTAGAGCGCATCGAACCGGGCGCGACCACCGACGAGATCGCGATGGGCTTTCCGGACATGGACGGCGAGCACGCCGACTTCTACGACGCCGACGAGCACTGGCAGATGACGACCAACCACTGGGCCCACGGCCTCGGGCTGCAGCTCTACGAGGTGCCGCTGATCTGGCGCGGCCTCTCGCCCGACCACCCCATCGAGATCGAGGAGGGGATGACGATGGCCGTCGAGACCCAGGAACCAGCGGGCCGCCAGGGCGTCCGCGTCGAGGAGATGGTCGTCGTCCGCGAGAACGGCGTCGAGATCCTGAGTCAGTGGCCCGTCGAGGAGATCACGGTCATCGACTACTGAACTGATCCCCCCGACTCGAGTGCGGACCCGACCTACTCGAGGTCGACCCGACCGTCCTCGAACGCGACGATACGCTCGCGCCAGGCGTCGGGCACCGCTCGAGGTACCCCCGCTTCGTCGAGTACCACGTGGACGACCTCGCCGTCCGCCGCGACGTCGTCGTCCGTCCGCACTTCGAAGACCGTCGTGAGGCTCGAGCCCCCGACCTTCGAGACGCGGTAGCGAACCGTCACCGCGTCCTCGAGCTCGATCGGTCCGGTGTAGTCGATCTCCTGGTGGACCAGCGCACCGCCGGTCTGCTCGAGTCGCTCGCCGACGACCTCCTGGAAGTACCGCGTGCGGGCTTCCTCGACGTAGACGAGGACGACGGCGTTGTGCACGCGTCCCATCGGGTCGAGGTCGCGAAAGCGAACTGGAACTTCGGTCTCGTACGTGAACGTTGCCATGCGACGTCCTTTCGACGCGATCGGCTTCGTTGTGACGGCCGGGTTGGCACCCCGAACGGGGTCAGAGGCGAGGCTTCGCCCCTTCGCCAAGGATTAAGACGGTTCCCCCGAATTGAGTGGTGTATGCAACTCGGGACTGGTCTGTTCACCGCCCAGCAGCGGCCGGACGACGACCGCGAGACGAGCGACCTCTACGACGAGATGCTGACGCTGACCCGTGAGATCGAAGACGCGGGATTAGACAGCGCGTGGGTCTCCGAACACCACTTCGCCGAGGACGGCTACCTCTCGGGAACGATGCCCTCGCTCGGGGCGATGGCCGCCGAGACCGACGAGATCGAGATCGGCACCTGTATCGCACTCGGGCCGCTGTACGAACCGATCCGACTCGCAGAGGACGCCGCTACCGTCGACCTGCTCTCCGATGGCCGGCTCACCCTCGGGCTGGCGATCGGCTCGAACCCCAGGGAGTTCGACGTCTTCGGCGTCCCACGCGAGCAGCGGGCCGAACGCCTCGGCGACCTCGTTCCCTTCCTGCGCGGAGCCTGGAGCGAGGGTGACCTCGAGTACGACTCCGAGTTCCACGACGTACCGACGGACGTCTCGATCACGCCCAAGCCCACGGACGGGACGGTCCCGATCATGCTCGGCGGCGCGGCCAAACCGGCCGTCAGGCGTGCGGCCCGAACCGCGGAGGGGTGGTGTGCGCCCTCCGCGCTCTCGATCGAGGGCGTGCGAAAGCGCGTCGAGGACATCCGGTCGGTTCGCGAGGAGGAGGGCCTCGACGGCGACTTCACGATCTACGTCCTCCAGCACGGCTGGGTCGGCGACTCCCGCGAGGAGGCCTGGGAGACGATGAAAGACGGCTACCTCTACATCCAGCGTCGCTACGCCGAGATCTTCTCGGGCGAACCCGTAGACGAACTCGAGGACGAGCGCAAGGCAGAACTCAAAGAGCAGGCGATCTTCGGCACGCCGGAGCAGGTCGTCGCGGAACTCGAGGCCTACCGCGAGGCGCTCGGCGACGACATTCACTTCATCTTCCGGACGTATCACCCCGGCGTCGGCACCGAGGAGATGGTCGAGTGCGTCCACCGTCTCGGCGAGGAAGTGGCTCCCGAGCTTCGGTAACGCCCGATCCCGGTGCGAAAACAGCCGTTTTTAGCCCGTCTTGTAGACGCCTCGAGCGTCCGCGATCAGCGTACCGACGGCTTCGCCGTCTTCACGAGGCTCCGACGGAGCCTCGTCGTCGTCTGCGGCGTACACCGCGACGTCGACGGTGCCGACGTCGCTGCCACACCGGACCACGTCGGCCTCGGCGTAGAGGTCGCCCGTCCCCGCCGAGAGGTAGTCGATCCGCATGTCGATCGTCGGCACGGGCTGGTCGACCAGCGAGACCAGCGCCGCGCCGCCGACGGTGTCCGCGATCGTGAACGTGACCCCGCCGTGGGCCATCAGCCGGTCGGCGTTCCAGGAGAGGTCTTCGGTCATCTCGAGGTGGCCCTCGGCGTGGCCGTCCGCACACTCGGTCACGTCGATACCCAGCATGGATGCGAAGGGCATCCCTTCGAAGAACGCTTCGACGTCCATACGCCATGCTCACGCGCGACGAACATAAAACTAGACGAGACCGTTCGATTCGAATCGTCGGTCGACGTGAACATATACCATTGTGGTTACGTAGACGCAGTCACGTGCCGAGATGTAAACGCATAAGGTAACGTGAACCCGCTATTCGAACGCATGAGCTACGAAGGACCGACGAGCCTCTACGTCGGCGGCGAGTGGACAGATGGCGAGACCGACGAGCAGATCGGGACGCTCGATCCGTCGAACGAGACGACGTACGCGACGGTCGCTGCCGCGAGCGCGAGTGACGTGGACGCAGCGGTCGACGCGGCCGCAAGCGCCGTCGAGCGGGGAAGCGAGTGGCGGACGCTCGACCCCGCCGACCGCGCGGCGTACATGCACGCACTCGCAGACCAGATCGAGGAGTGGAAAGACGACGTCGCGCTCGTCGAATCGCGCGACAACGGCAAGACGCTGTTCGAGGCCGGACTGGAGGTACAGATGGTGATCGACACCTTCCGGTACTACGCCGGCTGGGCGGACAAACTCGAGGGGAGCCAGATCCCCGTCCCCGGCAACCGGCTGGACTTCACCATCCGCGAACCCGTCGGCGTGACGGGCCACATCGTGCCATGGAACTACCCGTTCCAGCTCGCCGGACGCAGCCTCGCGCCCGCGCTGGCCTGCGGGAACAGCGCCGTGGTCAAGCCCTCGAGCCAGACGCCGCTGTCGGCGCTGTACTACGCGAAAGCCGCCGAGGAAGTCGGGCTCCCCGACGGCGTCCTCAACGTCGTCCCGGGTCGCGGTAGCGTCGCCGGAAACGCACTCGCGGAGAACCCGGCCGTCGACCACGTCGCGTTCACCGGCAGCACCGAGATCGGCAAGCGCGTGATGGGCCAGGCCGCCGAGAACGTCACCGGCGTCACCCTCGAACTGGGCGGCAAGGGGCCGAACGTGATCTTCCCCGACGCCGATCTCGAGGCCGCAGCCCAGGGCGTCCACTACGGCATCTTCATGAACGCCGGCCAGATGTGCTGGGCCGGCTCGCGACTGGTCGTCCACGAGGACGTCCACGACGAGGTCGTCGAGCAGATCGTCGCCGGCGCGGAGGCGACGCCGCTCGGTGACGGCATCGACGACGACGCCCGGATGGGCCCGCTCGTCAGCGAGTCCCACCGCGAGGAAGTCATGGAGTACGTCGAGACCGGCCTCGAGGAGGGTGCGACGCTCGAGACCGGCGGCGAGGTTCCGGAGGACAAACCCGAGGGCTACTTCCTCGAGCCGACGGTCTTCACCGACGTCACGAACGACATGACGATCGCCCGCGAGGAGATCTTCGGGCCCGTGCTGTCGGTCATCGAGGTCGAAAGCGAGGAGGAGGCCCTCGAGGTCGCCAACGACTCGCCGTACGGCCTGCTCGCCGGCGTCTGGACCAACGACCTCTCGCGTGCCCACCGGTTCGCCCGCGACCTCGAGTACGGCATGGTCAGCGTCAACGAGTACCCCGTAACCTTCCCACAGACGCCCTTCGGCGGCGTCAAAGAGAGCGGCGAGGGCCGCGAACAGGGCTACGAGGCGATTCGCGAGTACACCCAGGCGAAGAACGTCAACATCAACTTCGAGTAATCGTTCGGTACGGCCGACTCACGCCCGTCGCGCCGTCAGCGGTGGTCGTAGACGCGTTTTACTTTTCCAACTTCCGTCCGCTCGATGCTGCCGTACTCGACGAACTCGAGTTCGTCGGGAGTAAACGACAATGCACTCTCGAGTCGCGCGAGCACGTCCTCGCGAAGTTCGTCGCGGTCGCCGTCGAACGCCTCGTCGAGTTCGACGGTGAGTTCCATCCGGTCGAGGGTCCCCTCGCGATAGAGGTCGATGCGGTACTGGGGTTCGACGGCGTCGAACTCGAGGACGACGTCCTCGATCTGGCTCGGGTAGAGGTTGACCCCGCGGACGATCAGCAGATCGTCGGCGCGGCCGGTGACGCCGTCCATTCGGGCCATCGTCCGGCCACACGCACACTCCTCGTAGGTCAGCGTCGTCACGTCGCCGGTCCGATAGCGGAGGACGGGAAGCGCCTCCTTCGAAAGCGACGTGAGCACGAGTTCGCCCTCCTCGCCCCCGGGGAGCGGCTCGCCCGTCTCGGGATCGATCACCTCCGGGTAGAAGTGGTCTTCCCAGATGTGCAGGCCGTCCTGGGCCTCGTGGCACTCGACGGCGACGCCGGGGCCGATCAGTTCCGAGAGGCCGTAGTTTTCGATCCCCGTGGCGTCGAGGCGCGTTTCGATCTCCTCGCGCATCGGCTCCGTGCAGGTCTCTGCGCCGTAGAGGACCGTCGAGATCGGCAACTCCCGGGGGTCGACGCCCATCTCCTCGGCCGTCTCGGCGAGGTAGAGCGCGTACGACGGCGTACAGGAGATCGCGTCGCTCCCCAGGTCGCGTGCGAGTTCGATCTGTCGCTGCGTGTTCCCGCTGCTCGTGGGGACGACGTTCGCGCCGAGCGCCTCGGCTCCGCCGTGAAAGCCCAGCCCCCCGGTGAACAGCCCGTAGCCGTAGGCGTTCTGGACGGTGTCGCTCGAGTCGATCCCCGCGGCTCGCATCGAGCGGGCCATCACCTCGTTCCACACCTCGAGGTCGTCTGCGGTGTAGGCGACGATCTTGGGCTTGCCCGTCGTCCCCGAGGAGGCGTGGATGCGCCGGATCTCCTCGTCGTCGACGGCGAACAGGCCGTCGGGGTACTCGGCGCGGAAGTCCGCTTTCGTCGTGAACGGGAGCTCGCGAACGTCGTCGATCGTCTCGACGTCGTCGGGCGAGACGTCCGCCTCCTCGAGTTTCTCCCGGTACCGCGGGACGTTCTCGTAGGCGTGGCGGACCGTCTGCCGGAGCCGTTCGGACTGCAGGTCGCGGAGTTCGGAACGGGACGCTCGCTCGATGTCCTCTATCATGGTTCCTCATCGAGGGCAATGAGGTCATGTACCAAAGCTCTTGATATCCAGTCTCACCGTCCTGCGAACCGGACGAGCCACGTCCGGCGTCGCCGACCGGTCGCGTGGAAGCCGTCGACGGCTCCTCGTCGCGGGACGTCTCGAGATCCAGACGTCGGCTGCAGTGTATCTCGCCGGGACGGGAACGGCTTTCACGGGGGCGTTCGAACGAGACTGCGTATGCGAATCGCGTTACTCGGCGGAACCGGTGACATCGGCGAAGGACTGGCCCTGCGACTGGCTCGCGATACGACCCACGAGGTCGTCGTCGGCTCGCGAACGGCCGAGAAGGCGGCGTCGGCGGTCGAGGAGTACGCCGACCGGCTCGGCGACGACCTCACCGCGGAGCTCTCGAGTGCGGAAAACGACGACGCGGCGGTCGACGCGGACGTAGTCGCCGTCTGCGTCCCACCGTACCACGTCTCGGACACCGTCGAATCCGTCGCAGACCAGTTGGACGACGCCGTCCTCGTCAGCCCCGCGGTCGGCATCTCGAGAGACGACGAGGGGTTCCACTACAACCGCCCGCCACACGGAAGCGTCGCGGAGGTCGCGGCGGAGGCCGCACCCGACGCCGTTCAGGTCGTCGGTGCCTTCCAGAACCTCGCGGCCGGCGCGCTGGCGGACCTCGAGCACGACCTCGGGTTCGACGTGATCGTCACCGGGGACGACGCCGACGCGAAAGCGACGGTGACGGCGCTCGTCGAGGAGATCGACGGGCTCCGCGCGCTCGACGGCGGCGCGCTGGCCAACAGCGCCGAGGTCGAGGCGATGACGCCACTTTTGATCAACCTGGCGGTGGAAAACGACGGACTGCACGACCTGGGCGTCTCGTTTCACTAGTGTTTCACTAGTTGGAATAACGCGCGCGAGTGGGGTTCGGGACGAGCACTCGAGTCGATAGAGCGAACGCTGATCGAGCGGGCAAAAATTGGAGGATTGGGTTCGGTCGGCCTATTCGAACTTCTCGAACGGCTGATCGCAGGTGTTGCAGTAGTGCATCGATCGGCAGAGCGACGGCCCCTTCGGGTGTTCGCGAACGGTGTTGGTCGATCCGCAGTAGGGACACTCGGCGCCCGCCGTCTCGCCGCTCGTGGCAACGGATGGATCTTCTCGCATGGTTAGATACTGAGTCCGAACTCGCGGAGGTCGTCTTTGCCCCGTTCGGTCACCATCTCGATCGACCAGCCGGGACTCCAGACGAGCTGGAGGTCGACCTCCTCGACGCCGTCGACGTCGGCGACGGCCTCCTCGACCTGGCCCTCGAGCATGTCCCGTGCAGGACAGCCGGAGTAGGTGAGCGTCATGTCGACGTGTGCGACGCCGTCGTCGGAGACGGCGACGCCGTAGATCAGGCCGAGGTCGACGATGCTGACCGGCATCTCGGGATCTTCGATCTCGTAGAGGACCTCCCACACGTCGGCTTCGAGGCCCGTCGCGTCCTCGCCGGTTGCGGGGAGTTCCTCGACGGCTTCGCCTTCCCGGTAGTCGGTGTACGCACACGGCGTCGCGTCGGGGTCGGTGTCTGGAGTCTCGCTGCTCATGATGTGATTATTCGGCGGTCTCCATGATCTTGGTCGCTTCCGAGCGACCGAGCTCGCGGTAGGTGCGGGTGAACTCGTCGTGGAGGTCGTTCCACGCGTCAGTGTGACTGCCGTCGCGGCCGCGCTTGTCGGGGAGTTCTTCGTCCAACACTTCGAACTCGTACTCGTCGAAGTGAACCCGTTCGACCGCCGGCGTCTCGAGGCCCAGTCCATCGAGGAACGGGACGGTCGTGTTGACCCACTCCTCGGCCAGGTCCTCGAGGCTCTCGGTCCGGAATCCGGCGTCGACGATCGTTTCCTCCGTCTGCTCGTCGACCGGTTCGAACAGCGTCAGCGCGTGGGGGAAGAGCCGATCGACGGCGTCCTGGAGGCGCTCGTGGCCCTCGCCGGTGGCGAGCCGTTCCATCCAGTTTTCGGCGTGCTCTCGGTGGTATCCTTCCTCGGACTGGATCTTGCCGACGCGGTCTGCGATCTTGGCGTAACTGGACTCCTCGAGCGCCTCGAGGCGGAGTTCCTCGGCGACGTCGTAGAGGTAGTGGCGGACGATGGCGTCGGCCCAGTCACCCTCGGCGAACGGCCGTTCGACGAGCGTGCTGTGGCGCCACTCGTCGGGATCGCGTTCGTACACGAGTTCGTGTTCCTCGTAGCCGAGGTCTTCCAGGACGTCGTACCACAGTCTGGCGTGACCGAGTTCGTCCTGGGCGTTGTTCGACAGCGCCAGGTCCGACTCGAGGGTGGGTGCGCGGACCTGCCACTCGGTGTAGCGCTCTGCGAGCACGTACTCGTCGTCGGCGAGGCGCTGTAGCAGGGCCTCGAGCGCGTCTCGCTCGTCGGCGTCGAGTTCCTCGGGGCTCTCGATCTCGCCGACCATCAGGCGTCACCCCGCTGTTTCTCGGCTTCGGCCTGCTGGCCTTCCGAGTCGATGACCTCTGCCGCGTGCTCGACGTCCGACTTGTACGTCGGTGCCCAGCGGTAGCTCTTGTCGGTCGAACCGCCGAAGGCAATCTCGTCGGCGTCGAGTTCGCCGATCTCGGACTTCGGGACGACCCAGATGCTGTTGGTCGGTTTGCGCCGGCCGTGCTGGATAGCGGCGAACTGCTTTGCCATCTCACGGTCCGGCGCGTGAACGTTGCCACAGTGGGTGTGGTAGCCACCCTGCTCTTCCTGTCGGAATACTTCCCAAATCATGGTCAGTCGGCTGCCTGCGGTTTGGCGCTTCCTTCGGGCACGTTCTCCCACTCGAGCGTGTCACGGACCCACTGGACGGCGTCCTGTGCGGCCTTGCGACCGTTGATCTGACCCAGTCCGGGTTCGTAGTCGTTCTTGGCGATCTGGAAGAACTCGTCCCAGTCCAGATCGTCCTCGACGACCTCGTAGGTGCCGTCGTCGCGCTCGCGAATTCGCGGCTCGTCGGGGATCTCGAGGCCGTAGCGCTCTGCTTTCGGGATGTACTCGCGCAGGAACATCGAGCGAAGTTCGTCGTTAGACTTCGTCTTCAGCCCGACGTCCGAGGAGAAGTCGTGGTGGGTGCTCTTGTCGTCGGTGGGGCCGAAGAACTGAATGATGCGGGGCCACCACTTCTCGAAGGCCTCCTGGGTCATCTCCTGTTCCTTCTTCGAGCCCGTCATCAGCGTCGCGAGGATGCTCTCGCCGTGTTTGACGTGGAAGCCCTCCTCGAAGCACACCTTGTCCATCGCGTGGGCGTAGGGTTCCCAGCTGGTACGACGCAGGGTCGCCTGCCGGCGCATCGCCGCCCCGTCGACGAAGAAGGCGATCATCGGCGTCTCGACCCAGCTGTCCATCGGGTAGTGGAAGCAGTTGAGGAACTTGCCCTTGCCGTTCGCGAGGTCGTCGAGCATCTCCTCGCGGGTCTTCACGCCGAGGGACTCCGCGGCGCGGTAGAGCAACTGCCCGTGGCCGATCTCGTCCTGGACCTTCGCGGAAAAGGCCAGCTTTCGGTCGATACTCGGCGCCTGCCGGATGAACGGACGCTCCAGGTACGCGCCCATGATCTCGCTGTTGGCGTGGAACTCGATCATCCGGGTCGCCGCCCTCCGGTACTCCTCGGGCATGTCGTCCGCGGGGCTGAACGCCCGCGGTTCCGCCCGTTCTTTGACTGTGTCGACGTCCATCGTTCATAGTTCTCTAGCACGGACACGGTCTTAGTGATTGACCCGGACATAGAGTGGGTTTAAGTACCCGGGGGCGCTACGATCGACCATGATCGAGGAGTGTCTGGCCGTGGAGTTCCAGGTCACCGACGACGACTGTCCACTGGCCGACGCGACGCGGGACGTCGACGTGCAGATCAACGCGCTCCCGCCCCAGCTCCGTGACGACGGCTACGTTCTCTTGCAGTTCAGTTCGCCGACGAACGAGGCCCTGCGCGAGACCCTCGACGCCGACGACCGGATCCGCTACCTCCACGTCGCGACCGCGGACGGCCGGGACACCTACCGCTGTCTCTCGAAACACCCCTGCATCGTCCACACGCTCATCAGCGGCGGGCTCATCGTCGAGAACCTCCGGTACCGGGACGGCCGGGCCGCCATCTTCGGTGCGGTCGTCGGCCGCGACGTCCTCAAAGGCGTCATGGAACGGGCCGGACAGGCCGTCGGCGTGCGACTCGAGCGCGTCTACCCGCTCCAGTCGGAAGCCGAGGAGGTCCCGAGCCAGCAGTGGAACGTCACGCCAAGACAGGAAGAGTGCATTCGCGCCGCGCTGGAGCTCGGCTACTTCTCCATTCCGCGGGAGGCGACCGCGAGCGACGTCGCGGACGAACTCGGCATCAGCAAATCGGCGTTCCTCGAGCGACTCCACCGGGCGGAGGCGTCGCTGTTCGAGCAGATTTTCATGTGACGACCGCACCCGCCCGATAGCTATTTGGTCTCACACGTACACCGCCCGGCCATGGAGGACTCAGTCGCAACTGCGCGTTCGCTCGCAGAGGACGATCCGTACTGTGAAACCCTCGGAATCGAACTGCTCGACATCGGCGAAGGCACCGCGACGACCGAGTTGACGGTGACCGAAGACCTGCTGAACTTCCACGGCACCCCCCACGGCGGCGCGGTCTACTCGCTCGCGGACGCGGCGTTCGCCGCCGCCTCGAACTCCCACGGCGACACCGCGGTCGCCCTCGAGACGAACATCTCCTACCTCGACGCCGTCGACGTCGGTGACGTCCTCACGGCGACCGCAGAGGAGACCCACGTCGCCGGCCGAACCGCCGAGTACGAGGTCGTCGTCACCGACCAGGACGACGAACGGATCTCGACGTTCCGCGGCCGGGTGTACGTCCTGGGTTAGAATCGGACGTCGGTTACGTTCTTCTCGCGAAGATACGGGCAGAGAGACCGACGGTCGGCGACGGACACGTCCACCACGCCGGCGACGGCTGTGTCCAGCGGACAGCAGCGTGTGACCAGCGTTCGGGCAGTACGACTCGGTCGTCGGTCTCGAAGAAAACGAACCGGAGGCCCTCGGGTCGACAGTCCGCAGGGACTATCGGTGGTCGAACACGCGCTGGACCTTGCCGACTTCCGTGCGCTCGATGGTCCCGTACTCGGCGAGCGTCAGGACGTCGGGGGTAAAGGAGAGGACGTTCTCGAGGCGGGTGAGGATCCGGTCGTGGAGTTCGTCCACGTCGCCGTCGAAGTCGTCGACGAGTTCGACCGTGACCTCGATGGTGTCGAGGTTGTTCTCGCGGTCCAGGTCGATGCGGTAGTAGGGTGCCACCTCGTCGAACTCGAGGACGACGTCCTCGATCTCGCTCGGGTAGAGGTTGACCCCGCGGACGATCAGCAGGTCGTCGGCGCGACCGGTGACGTTGTCCATGCGGACCATCGTCCGGCCACACTCACACTCCTCGTAGTTCAGCGTCGTGAGGTCGCCAGTGCGGTACCGGAGCACCGGCAGCGCCTCTTTCGAGAGCGTCGTCAGGACGAGTTCGCCCTCTTCGCCTTCGGGGAGCGGTTCGCCCGTCTCGGGGTCGACGACTTCGGGGTAGAAGCGGTCTTCCCAGAGGTGCAGGCCGTCCTGGGCCTCGTGGCACTCGTTGGAGACGCCGGGGCCGACGATCTCCGAGAGGCCGTAGATGTCGATCCCGTTGACGTCGAGGCGCTCTTCGATCTCCTCGCGCATCGGTTCCGTACAGGGCTCTGCGCCGAAGATGACCGTCGAGAGAGGCAGGTCCCTGACGTCGACGCCCATCTCCTCGGCCGTCTCGGCGAGGTAGAGCGCGTACGATGGCGTACAGGAGATCGCGTCGCTCTCGAGGTCCTGGAGCATCTCGACCTGGCGCTGGGTCCCGCCGCCGCCGATGGGGATCACCGTCGCGCCGAGTTTTTCGACCCCGTAGTGGAGACCGAGGCCCCCGGTGAACAGGCCGTAGCCGTAGGCGTTCTGGACGGTGTCGCCCGGTTCGACGCCACCCGCGGCGAGCGAGCGTGCGACCGCGTCGCTCCAGACCTCGAGGTCCTTCTCGGTGTACGAGACGATCTTGGGCTTGCCCGTCGTCCCCGAGGAGGCGTGGATGCGCCGGATCTCCTCGTCGTCGACGGCGAACAGGCCGTCGGGGTACTCGGCGCGGAAGTCCTCTTTCGTCGTGAACGGGAGTTTGTGAATGTCGTCGACCGTCTCGATGTCCTCGGGCGAGACGCCGGCCTCGTCGAGTTCTTCGCGGTAGTAGTCGACGTTTTCGTACGCGTTCCGTACCGTCTCGCGGAGGCGCTCGTTCTGGACTGCCCGGATCTCGTCGCGTGAGGCAGTCTCTATGTCCTCGTAAATCATCCTCACCTCCCACTCTATAGTCACCTGTTAAAAATTATGTGGTACGGAAAGCCACGCTTTCCAGACAGGTAACCGACGGTAACGATCCGCGTCCCGAAGCTATATTTCTGCCCGGGACAACGGGCGGATATGCGGGATGTCTACGTCATCGGAGCGGGACAGACCGCCTTCGGCGCGTTCCCGGACCGGAGCTACCGGGATCTGTTCGCCGAGGCGTACGAGTCCGCCCGTGACAGCGTCGACGACGGAATCGACACGGACGAGATCGACGAGGCAGTAGTCGGCAGCCTCGGCGTCGGGGGACGCCAGCTCGGCCTCTCCGGCCCGGCGGTGACCGAACACGTCGGGCTGCACAACACGCCCTGCTCGAGGGTCGAGAACGCCTGTGCGGCCGGCGGCTTCGCCGTCCGCCAGGGCGTCCAGGCGATCAAGAGCGGGCTGGCCGACGTCGTCCTCGTCGGCGGCTACGAGGTGATGACCGACATGAGCGGCGACGTCACGAAGTACTGGCTCGGCGTCTCCGGCGAGACGGAGTGGGAACGGCTGACCGGGACCACGTTCTCGGGCGTCTACGCCCAGATGGCCAGCGCCTACATGGAGAAATACGGCGCGACGAACGAGGACCTCTCGCGCGTGGCCGTCAAGAACCACGCGAACGGCGCGAAAAACCCGAAGGCCCACCTCGGCTTCGAGTGCTCGCTCGAGGACGCGACCTCCGCACCCGCGGTCGCCGATCCGTTGAACCTCTATCACTGCTGTCCGACCTCAGACGGCGCGGCCGTCGCCCTGCTGGCGAGCGAGGACGTCGTCGGCGAGTACACCGACGAGCGCGTCCGCGTCGCCGGCGTCGGCGCGGCCAGCGAGCGCGTCGGGCTGGCCGAACGGGACAGCTACACCGGCATCTCGGCCTCCCAGGTCGCGGCCGAGACGGCCTACGATCGGGCCGACGTGACGCCCGAGGACATCGATTTCGCGGAGGTCCACGACTGCTTTGCCATCGCAGAACTGGTCGCCTACGAGGATCTGGGCTTCTGTGAACCCGGCGAAGCGCCCCGCCTGTTGCGCGAGGGCGTCACCGACCCCGACGGCGACCTGCCGGTCAACACCTCCGGCGGGCTGAAGTCGAAAGGCCACCCGATCGGTGCGACCGGCACGGGCCAGGTCGTCGAGGCCTTCGACCAGCTCACCGGTCGGGCGGGCGAGCGCCAGCTCGACGATCCCAGGTACGGTCTCACCCACAACGTGGGCGGGAGCGGCGGTGCGTCAGTCGTCCACGTCTTCGAGAACGAGGAGGTGGCACGATGACCGGCATCGAGAGCGTCGGCGCGTACGCGCCCCGCTACCGGCTCACCGCCGAGGCCGTCGAGGAGGCCTGGGGGCAGTTCCACGGCGCGGGCGTCTCCGAGACCGCCGTGCCTGCAGGTGACGAGGACACGCTGACGATGGCCTACGAGGCCGCCTCGAGTGCCCTCGAAGCGGGCGAGGTCGACCCGGCGGACGTCACCGCCCTGCTCGTCGGGACGACGACCCCGCCGAACGAGGAGGAGGCGATGGGACCGCGACTGGCCAGCACGCTCGGCCTCCCCGAGGCCCTCGAGACCCGCCAGTTCACGGGGAGCACCCGCGTCGGCGTCGACGCGCTGGCGGCCGGCCTCGAGCGCGACGGCACCTCCCTGGTCGTCGCGACCGACGCGCCGCGGGGCGCGCCGGACGACGAGATCGAACACGCTGGCGGCGCTGGCGCTGCCGCGCTCGTGCTCACGCCAGACGGCTCCGGGTCCGTGACGGAGCGCGCCGAACGAGTCGAGGCGTTCCCCGGCACCCGGTTCCGCCCGCGCGGCTCCGAGGAGACGACCGGCCTCGGCGTCACCGGCTACGATCGGCGGGCGTTCACCGACACCGTCGCGGCCGCTGCCGACGACCTCGAGGCCGACCTCGCTACCGCCGACGCCGTCTGCCTCCAGTCGCCGAACGGCAAACTCCCCTACCGCGCGACGGGCGCGCTGGGCGTCGACGGCGAGACGCTCCAGCGCGGGACGACCGTCCACGACCTCGGCGACACCGGCGCGGCCAGCACGCTCCTCGGCCTCGCGAACGCGCTCGAGGACGGTCACACCGACCTCGTCCTGATCGGCTACGGCTCCGGGGGCGGCGCGACGGCGTTGGCCGTCGACGGCGACGGAGTCGCCGTCGAGACGGATCTCGAGGGTGCGGAGACGCTCACCTACGGCGAGTACCTCCGGATGCGCGGCGACGTCACCCCGGGCGAACCCGACGGTGGCGGCGCGTACGTCAGCGTCCCGAGCTGGAAGCGCACCCTCCCTCAGCGCCACCGGCTCGTCGCCGGTCGCTGCCGGCAGTGTGGCGACCTCGCGTTCCCGCCCGAAGGTGCCTGTACGAACTGCGGCACGCTCGAGGAGTACGACGAGGTCGAACTGCCCGGCACCGGCACCGTCGAGGGGGCGACCGTCATCGGCCAGGGCGGTGCCCCGCCGGAGTTCGTCGAACAGCAGGCCCGCGAGGGCGCGTACGTCAGCGCCGTGGTCGCCCTCGACGGCCCCGACGGTGCGGACGACGCCGTCTCGACGCCGGCGCAGGTCCTGACCGTCGGCGACAAGACCGTCGAGGTCGGCGACCGCGTCGCGGCGACGATCCGCCAGATCTACACCCAGGAGGGCGTGACCCGCTACGGGTTCAAGATGCGGCCCCTCGAGGAGTAACGCGTCTCGTCTGATTCCTCGAGTGAAGCTATGGTCGACTAGATTTTCTCGAGCGTCGGGACGAGACGTTCGAACCCAGCGAAATAGCCCGCCGGATCGACGCGACCGAGAACTCGGTTCGGTCGGTTCTCGAACGGCTCCGCGATCTCGACCTCGTCCGGGACGGAGAATCCGGCTGGACGGTCGACGATCTCGAGGCCGTCAGGCACGCGTTCGTCCACAGTTCGACAGCAACGTTTCTCGACGAGGTGCTGGGGGCCGAATCGTGCGATGAATGGATCGAAACAGCAGAAAACGAGTCGCCCTGATCAGGGCCGCTCGAACACCGTCGCGACGCCCTGACCGAACCCGACGCACATCGTCGCCAGGCCGTACTGGCCGTCGCGGCGCTCGAGTTCGTGCAGCAGCGTCGTCGCGATGCGCGCACCGGAACAGCCGAGCGGGTGGCCGAGCGCGATCGCGCCGCCGTTGACGTTCAGTTTCTCGTCGTCGAAGCCGAGTTCACGCTTGCAGTAGAGACTCTGGGAGGCGAAGGCCTCGTTGAGTTCGACGAGGTCGAGGTCGTCGACGGTGAGGTCGGTCCCCTCGAGTGCGTTCCGCGTGGCCGGGACGGGGCCGATGCCCATCACCGTGGGGTCGACGCCGGCGACGCCGCGGGAGCGAACGCGGGCGAGTACGTCCAGGTCGCGTTCTTCGGCGTACTCGGCGCTGGTCACGAGGAGACCGGCCGCGCCGTCGGTCAGCGGCGAGGCGTTCCCGGGCGTGACGGTCGCCGCGTCGTCGTCGGCGAAGACGGTGGGGAGGGAGGCGAGGGTCTCGAGGTCGGTGTCCTCCCGGGGTCCTTCGTCGCGGTCGACGACGCCGTCCTCTGTTTCGACGGGGACGACCTCGTCGTCGAACCGGCCCGACTCCCAGGCGTCGATCGCGCGTTCGTGCGAGCGCAGCGCGAACTCGTCCTGTTCCTCGCGGCCGACGTCGTACTTCCGGGCGACGCGCTCGGCCGTCACACCCATCGGGAGGGCGTCGGGGTCGTAGCGTTCCTCGATGCCGGGGTGGAGCCAGTCGGAGAAGGGAATCCGGCTCATGTGTTCGACGCCCGCGACGGGGAAGACGTCGCCGTCGCCCGTCTCGATCGCGCGGGCGGCGTCGACCAGCGTCGTGAGCGAGGACCCGCAGAGTCGGGTGGTCGTCGCGCCGGGTACCGTCTCGGGGAACCCGCCCGTGAGCAGCGACTGGCGGGCGAGGTTCCGACCCTGTTCGTCTTCCTGGTTCGCACAGCCAAGTCGGAAGTCGTCCCACTCCTCGGCCGGCACGCCCGTCCGTTCCTCGAGCGCCTCGAGTACCGTGATCACGAGGTCCTCGGGGTAGGTGTCGGCGAGTCCACCGTCCTTTTTCGCCTGTGGGGTTCGCACTGCGTCGACGATTACAGCCTCGGCTTGCGTCATCACGAGGTAGGTCGAACGGTTCGGGGTTAAGCCTTCGGCTCTGACCGTGTGACGCTGGAGCTGCTGGCACGCTCGCGGTACTCGGTACCGATTCACTATCGTATGAAAGTTCGATATGGTTTTGAATCGCACGTGGCGAGGTTGACGCAGGCAACACCCACGAGTGGGAGAGCCACACCAACGACGATCTCTGCAACCCTGCGCGGATGTCGACGCCCGCCTGTCGGAGTTCGTCTCGACCCCATCATGACCGCGATAGATACCGCATCGACGTGGCCGTCGGTCTCGTCGATTCCACCAGTCGTACCGCTCTCGAACGCGTGCCGTACCGCCGACTGCCGGAAACTCTCCGTCGAACGATGACTGAAGACTTCAAAGCGGGTGCCCGCGACTCCATCGGGGTCTTGCTCGGTCTCGTCCCGTTCGCACTCGTCTTCGGGATCGCCGCGGACAGTGCGGGGCTGTCGACGATCCAGACGGTGGTGATGTCCGCGGGTATCTTCGCCGGCACCGCACAGCTCGTCACCGTCGAGTTGATCGCTGCGAACGCGGGACTCGCGATCATCGTCGTCACCGGGATCGTGATCAACCTGCGGATGCTCATGTACTCGGCGTCGATCGCGCCACACTTCACCGAGTACGGACAGCGCACGCGTGCCGTTCTCGCGTACTTCCTCACCGACCACGTCTACGCGATGTCGATCGCCGAGTACGCCGAGGAAGCCCGGAGCCGGAACAAGCGGCTGTACTACCTCGGACTCGGCGTGAGCATCTGGCTCGTCTGGGTCGCCACGACGGTCGTCGGCTACGTCCTCGGCGCCGGCATTCCGGACTCGTTGAACCTCATGTTCGCGATCCCGCTGGTCTTCCTCGCGATTCTGGTTCCGGCGATCGAGGACGCCCCGCAGGTCGTCGCCGCGCTCGCGAGCGCAGTCGTCGCGATAGCCGCGGCGTACGCCGTCGCCGAGTTCGGCCTGCCACAGGGGCTCGATCTGCTGATCGCGGCAGCCGTCGGGATCGTCGCTGGCGTGACCGCCGAGGAGGTGACGGCCCGATGAGCGAGTACGCCGTTCTCGAGATCTGGGCTGTGATCCTCGTCATCGCCGTCGCGACCTACCTCATCCGGCTCTCGTTTATCCACCTGTTCGGCCGGATCAACCAGGTGCCACCGCGCGTCACGCTCGTTCTCAAGTTCGTGCCCGCGGCGGTGCTGGCGGCGCTGGTCGCACCCCAGCTCGTGACGCCGAGCCCGGACGTCGCCGAGATGGTCGTAGACGAGCGGCTGGCCGCCGGCATCGTCGCCGCCGCGGTGGCGTGGTGGCGCGGCGACGTCCTGGTGACGATACTCGTCGGCATGGTCGCCCTCTGGGCGCTCCAGTTCGGTCCCGCGCTCGTCTTTTGAACGGTACCGCTTCCCGAAAACGGAAACTGCTTTCACTCCCCCACGAGATTCGTCGTGTATGCACGTTGCAGTACTCGGAGCCGGTACTATGGGTCACGGCATCGCACAGGTGACCGCCATGGCCGGCCACGACGTGATCGTACGGGACATCGAGACGGAGTACGTCGAGAACGGACTCGAGTCGATCGAGCAGAACCTCGAGGGCGGCGTCGAGCGCGACAAGGTCACTCGCGAGGAAGCCGACGCGACGCTCGAGCGCCTCTCGGGAACGACGGACCTCGCGGAGGCGGTCGAGGGGGCAGACCTCGTCGTCGAGGCCGTCCCCGAGGACATCGACCTCAAGAAGTCGACGATGGAAGACGTCGAGGAGCTCGTCGACGACGACGCGGTCATCGCGACCAACACCTCGTCGCTGTCGGTCACGGAGATCGCGAGCGCCGCCGACGAGGACGGGCGCGTGATCGGCCTGCACTTTTTCAACCCCGTCCACATCATGGGACTCGTCGAGATCGTCGTCGCCGAGCAGACAGACGACGAGACCCTCGAGTTCGCCCACGAGTACGTCGAGGACATCGACAAGACGCCGGTCGAAGTGACCGACTCGCCCGGCTTCGCCTCCTCGCGGCTGGGCGTCGCACTCGGCGTCGAGGCGATGCGGATGGTCGAGGAGGGCGTCGCCGACCCGCGGGACATCGACGCCGCGATGGAACTGGGCTACAACCACCCGATGGGCCCGATCGAACTCGGCGACGTCGTCGGACTCGACGTCCGCCTCGGCATCCTCGAGTACCTGCGCGAGGAACTCGGCGAGCGGTTCAAACCGCCACAGGTTCTAAAACGGAAGGTCCGTGCGGGCAAACTGGGCAAGAAGACCGGCGAGGGCTTTTACGTCTGGGAGGACGGCGAGATCGTCGGCGTCAGCGGCGAGGGTGACGAATGAGTCTGCCCGACGGTCCCGTCGACGGCGCAGACGAGATCGAGGCCGTCGCCGACGACTGCGAGACGGTCCACGCGAGCGTCGGCGACCAGGTTTCGGGCGTCGCGACGGTCACGATCGACCGACCCGACGCGCGAAACGCCCTGAACGCCCAGGTCCGCGCCGAACTGAAAGACGTCGCGGCGGCGATCGAGGGAAGCGGCGTCCGCGTCGTCGTCCTCACGGGGGCAGACGAGGCGAAGGCGTTCGTCGCCGGGGCGGACGTCGGCGAGTTCCGCGACCGCGGCGCACTCGAGCAGCGAGAAATCTCCAAACGGCCGCGCGTCTACGAGGTCGTCGACGACCTGCCCCAGCCCGTCATCGGCCGGGTCAACGGCCACGCGCTGGGCGGCGGTTGCGAACTCGCCCAGGCCTGTGACGTGCGTATCGCCCACGAGCGCGCGAAGATCGGCCAGCCCGAGATCAACCTCGGGATCATGCCCGGCGGCGGCGGCACCCAGCGGCTGTCCCGGCTGGTCGGCGAGGGCCAGGCCATGCGCCTGATCCTCTCGGGCGAACTGATCGACGCCCACGAGGCGTCCGAGATCGGCCTCGTCGACGTCGTCTGCGAGGACGACGAGGAACTCGACGACGAGGTCTACGGCCTCGCCGAGTCGATGGCCGCGAAGAGCCCGGTCGCCCTCGAGTTCGCCAAACAGGCCGTGAAGGCGAGTTCGCGGATGGATCTCGAGCAGGGCATCGAGTACGAGGCCGAACTGTTCGCACAGCTGTTTGCGACCGAGGACAAAGACGAGGGGATCGACGCGTTCTTCGAGGATCGCGAGCCGGAGTGGCAGGGCAAGTAATCGCGCCGTCCGGCGATCGACTCGTCTCACGATCGACGTTCGCGAACCGACGTTCGATCTGATACTGCAGGACAAAACGGTTCATGCATCGATCGCACTCGAGACGCTGTCGTCACTGACGACAGTTGTCGAGACACGATCGAGTATTCACTGACTTTTGTCCGGTAGTATGAGCGGACGACGTGGCGAAAAGAGGGGGTTCCGACGGGCGAAGTCAGACGGAGACGCCGAGGTACCTGTCGAGCACCTCGTCGTTGTCCGCGAGGTCGTCCGACGTGCCCTCGTAAACGATCTCTCCCTGGTCGATCACGTAGTTTCGATCCGCGAGTTCGAGACAGACGTGGACGTTCTGCTCAACGAGCAAGACGGTGATGCCCTGCTCGTTGAGTTCGCGGACGACGTCCATCAGATCCTGAACGATATAGGGCGCGAGCCCTTCGGTCGGTTCGTCGAGCAAGACGAGGTCGGCACCGCCGACGAGCGCGCGGGCGATCGCGAGCATCTGCTGTTCGCCACCCGAGAGCGACGAACCGGCGTTGTCGGTCCGTTCCCGGAGGTTCTCGAACGTCTCGAGTGCCTCCGCGATCGACAGCGAGTCCGCCTCGGTGCCGCCGCCGTGGTCGGCGATCTCGAGGTTCTCCATGACGGTCAGTTCGGGGAAGATCCGCCGCTCTTCGGGTACCAGCGAGATACCGCGTTTGACCGTCTCGGTCGCTGGGAGCGTCGTGACGTCTTCGCCGCGGTAGGTGACCGAACCCGCCGTCGGGGTGACGATACCCATGATGCTGCGCAGGGTGGTCGTCTTCCCGGCCCCGTTGCGACCGACCAGCGAGACGACGTCGCCGCGATCGACCGACAGCGACAGGTCGCGAAGCACCTTCGTCTCGCCGTATCCCGAGTCGATGCCGTCGACCGAGAGCAGCGGATCGCTCATTCGATCATCCCTCCGAGGTAGGCGTCCTGGACGTCCTGGTTCTCGGCGATTTCCTCGGGCGTTCCTTCCGCGAGGATATCGCCACGGTTCAACACGGTAATGCGGTCTGAGAGGTTCATCACGAGTTCGATGTCGTGTTCGATGAGCAACAGCGTCTGGTCGACGAGCACCTCCTCGATCAGGTCGATCGTCGCCTGGGTCTCCTCGACGCTCATGCCCGCGGTCGGTTCGTCGAACAACACCAGGTCGGGGTCGGTCGCGAGCACGACGCCGATCTCGAGGCGGCGGCGATCGCCGTACGCCAGCGCTTCCGCCTGCTCGTCGGCGACGTCCGCAAGGCCGATCTGTTCGAGGATGCGCTCGGCGTCGGCGTTCATCGTCTCGTACCGGTCGGTCGGTTTGAAAAGCGACTCGAGGAAGGTGTACTCGTCGTCGTGAACGGCCTGGGACGCCAGCCGGACGTTTTCGCGGACGGAGAGACCGCCGAAGACGTTCGAGATCTGGAACGAGCGGCCGATCCCGCGGCGGACGCGCTCGGGCGGCGAGAGGTCCGTGATCTCTTCGCCGGCGAAGTAGATCGAGCCGTCGGTGACCGGGAGGGCACCGGAGATGAGGTTGAACAGCGTGGTCTTCCCCGCGCCGTTCGGGCCGATGATGCTCCGGAACTCCCCGCGTTCGACCTCGAGGTCGACCCGGTCGGTCGCCGTGAACTGGCCGAACTGTTTGACGAGTCCGTCGGTCCGGAGGATCGCGTCGCCGTCGGCGTCCCGTTCCTGTCGGGGCGTTTCGACGGCCATCAGCCGTCACCTCCGAAGCCGGGATCTTCGGGCGTTGGCTCCGTTTCGGGGCTGGATCCACCCGAGAGGTACGGAACGAGCTGGGACGGCAGCGAGACGAGCCCCTGCGGGAGGAAGATCACGAAGAGGACGAACACCGTCCCGAGCACCAGACGCCACCGGGCGGTGAAGTCCGTGAGCACGTCCTCGAGTCCGAAGAAGACGAACGAGCCGAGGATGGGGCCGTACAGCGTCCCCATACCGCCGAGAATGACCATCACGATCACCTCGCCGGAGTGGAGCCAGTGGGCGAACGACGGCGTGGCGTACCCCGTATTGAGGGTGAATAGCCCGCCAGCAAGCCCCGCGAGCGCGCCGCTGACGACGAACGCACGGCGCTTGTAGACGGTCGTCTCGTAGCCGAGGAACGTCGCCCGCTGTTCGTTCTCGCGAATCGACTTCAGAACCGAGCCGAATGGCGACTGTAACATCCGGCGCGTCAGCAAGAACGCACCGAGCAGCGCGGCCAGCGCGACGTAGTAGAACAGCATCTGGCCGGTCAGCGCCACCGAGCCGAGGAAGATGGCGATCGAATCGAGGTCGACCCCGACGCCGGCGACGCCGTAGTACGCCGACGCGCCGAACAGTCCGTCGGAGCCGTTGGTGATCTCGAGTCGGGAGACGACGTTGTAGAACAGTTCGGCGAAGCCGAGCGTGATCATCGCGAAGTAGACGCCCGAAACCCGGATCGAGAGGAAGCCGACGAACCACGCGATTCCGGCGGAGACGAGCACCGCAAGCGCGATCGCGACGAACGCGGACTGGCTCACGTTGAGCAGGACGATCGCGACCGCGTACGCACCGGTGCCGTAGAACAGCGCGTGACCGAGCGACACCAGCCCGGTGTAGCCCATCACGAAGTCCAGGCTGAGCGCGAACAGTCCCCAGATGAGGATCTCGATCACGAGCGAGACGACGTACGGCGAGTAGAGCGTTCCCACCCCGAGCGGAACGAGCGCGAGCAATCCGACCATGGCGATCGCCAGCCTGGTCCGCGTCTGTGAGTCGAGGACGCCACCGGTGCCGGTGAGCAGTTCGCCGCCGTCGTCGTCGTGCGCTTCGGAGCCGAACAGCCCCTGGGGTCGGATCAGCAGAATGCCGATCATCAACAGGAAGATGACCAGTCCCTCGAGGATCGGCACGTGGGTTCGCAGGACCGTCTGGATGATCCCGACGAGGAGTCCGGCGACGACGGCACCCTTGAAGCTCCCGAGGCCACCGAGGACGACGATGACGAACGCCGGAATGATGATTGACGTCCCCATCTCTGGACTGACCGTCTGGTAGCCACCGAGGACGATCCCGGCGACCGCGGCGAGTGCCGCGCCCATCCCGAAGACGAGCGAGTAGTAGCGGTCGATGTCGATCCCGAGGTTGCGGACCATCTGTCGATCCTGTGAGCCGGCACGGACGATGAGTCCGAACTTCGTGTACTCGAGCAGCGCCCACACGCCGAACGCCATCGCGCCACCGAACGCGATGATAAAGAGGTTGTACAGCGCGTAGCTCGCTCCGAGGACGTCGACCGTAGCCCGCAGGAACTCGGGGATCGGCATACTGACCGAGCCCGGTTCCCAGCCGACGTATATCAGGTCGTTGATCACGAGCACCAACCCGAAGGTCAGCAGAATGTGATAGAGCGGGTTCCGTCCGTACAGTGGCCGGACGGTGAACCGTTCGATCAACACGCCGATGACGCCCACGAGCAGCGGTGCGACGAGTAGTGCAACGAAGAAGCCGGTGCCCCCTCCGAGCGGCCCGATCAGCGCCAGCGCGAAGTACGCCCCGAGTGCGAACAGTTCGCCGTGGGCGAAGTTGATGACGTGCATGACGCCGAAGATGACTGAAAGTCCGGCGGCGAGCAGGACGTACACCACGCCGATCGTCAGGCCGTCCAACAGTTGTTGTATGAGTCCTCCAAGCATTGGTCTGAGAAAAACTGTGTCTGCTTACAGTTCGCAACCCGTCGTTTCACAGTCCGGAGCGGCCTCCTCGCCGCCGAGTTCGGTGAGGAGTTCGACGTCGGCGACCTCGCCGCTGTCCGGCTCGACACACTCGCCCATCCAGACCGGGTTCGTCGCCTGGTGGTCGCACTCGCGGAACCTGTTCGAACCGAAGATCGTCTCTTGCTCGAGGCCCGCTAAAGTGTCTTTGACCGCCGTCGGATCGGTCGTGCCGGCCTCCTTGATCCCGCGTGCGACCATCCGGATCGACTCGTAGCCGACCCGCGAGAAGTTGTCGGGCATGGCGTCGTACTCGTCCTGGTACGCCTCGACGAACGTCTGGTTGTCACCCGTCTCGAGGCTCGGCACGTACCGGACCCCGCTGTAGACGCCGTACGCGCCCTCGGCGGCACCTTGCAACACGGGCTGGAACGAGGCCGTCGTCGTCACGATGGGGATCTCCTCGCCCAGTCCGCGGCGGGCGGCCTGCGAGAGGAAGATCGCGAGGTCGGCACCGGTCATGCCGACGACGACGGCGTCTGCCTCGTCGCTGGCGCTCGAGATCTGACTGATGAACGTCTCGAAGTCCGTCGAGCCGAACTCCGACTTCGTCGTCCCGACCTCGTCGTAGGAGTCGCTGATCGACGACAGTCGCGACTCGACCTCCGCTTTGACGGAATCGCCGTACGCGTAGTCGGCGATGTGGTAGAAGATCTGATCACCGAGTTCGTCGGCGGTCCACTGCGCCATCACCTCCGCGATCTGGGCGGTGCTCGTCTCGAAGCGGAACACGTAGTCGTTGCAGTTTTCCCCGGTGACCGAGACGGCCGCCGCCCCAGGCGTGTACACGACCTGGTTGTCCCTCGCGAAGTCGTTGACCGCAATCGCGACCGAACTCGAGATACAGCCGGTGAGGTACTGCGCTCCCTCTGACTGCACCGCTTCCGTGGCTTTCTGGGTCGCCGTCGACGCGTTCGACTGACTGTCGTACGTCTCGTAGTCGATCTCGAAGTCGTACTCGTCGCTCTCGTTGATCTGCTGGATCGCGAGCTCCGTGCCCTGGAGTCGCTCCTCGCCGAGGTCGCTGAACGACCCGCTCAGCGGCTCGATGACGCCGTACTGGACCGTATCAGATCCACCACTCCCGTTGTCGTTGACGTCGTCGGCGTCACCGATACAACCGGCCAGTCCGGTCAGACCGACCGCTCCCCCAGCTGAAATCGCCTTGATAAACTGTCGCCTACTACCGTGTGACTCGCTGTCTGAAATCACAGGCTGAATAATTTAGAACACTCTATAAATATTCACCTGTCTTTATAGCGGTTTTATATACTTCTGTAACGAAAGTAGACGAACGATACGTGACGAGATACTAACACCTGGGGGAGAAACGACGAGAGAGAAAAGACGAATCAGTGGTTGGAAAGAATATATTACGATTGTCGAAAATAGATCGCGGTCGACACAACTCGAGACGGCCGCGACCGGGTCGCGATCAGTCCTTGCGCTTGATCAGGAACTTCATGTCGCCCTCGAAGACGACGTCGTCGTCCTGGTTCGTCATCGTCGTGTCGATCGTGACCAGTCCGGCGTCGTCCTTGCTCGAGAGTTCGCGTTTTTCGGTGACCTCCATATCGAGGCTGATCGTGTCGTCCATGTAGACCGGGTTCGGGATGTCCATGTAGTTCATCCCCAGGAACGCGTAGACGGTCCGTTCGACGATGCCACACCGGTAGACGAACCCGGTCGCCAGGCTGAACGTCATGGGACCGTGTGCGACGCGGCCGTCGAAGTGGCCGTCCTCGGCGAAGTGTTTGTTGGTGTGAAGTTCAGTCCAGTCGCCGGTGAACATCGAGTGCATGACGAAGTCGGACTCGGTGACGGTGCGACCGACGCTCTCGAACGTCTGACCCACTTCGAAGTCTTCGAAGTAGTGAGGCTCGTAGCTGTACGCCATGGGAAACTGTTCAAACAATGTCGGTAAATACGTTTCCGTTCGCGGCGCTCGAGGGCGTCTACCGTTCTCGTGTCACAGAAGGGCACACCGATCAGAGGAATTATGTCGGGAGCCTTCGACGATCGAGGCATGTTCCGCATACTGGTCGGTATCGACACCGACGAACGGCGAGCGAGTGCACAGGCGTCGACGATCGCGTCACTGCCGGCGGCCGACGAGGAGATCACGGCGGTCCTGTGTCACGTGTTCCAGGACAACCCGGAGGGTGCGTCGGTGCAACAACTCGAGTCGGTTCGGCAGGCCGCAGAGTCGTTCGACGAGCGCGGTATCGACTACGAATACTACGAGACGAGCGGAGAGCCGGCCAGCGAACTGATCAGGATGGCAGAAGAGCAGGACTTCGACATGATCTGTCTGTCGGGCCGCCAGCAGACCCCGACGGGGAAAGTCATCTTCGGGAGCGTCACGCAGGCGGTCATCCTCGGAACCGATACTCCGGTCGTCACGGTCAGTCCGGAGCAGTAAGTCGGACCGCCGTGGTCGCTTGGCTCGTCCGCCTGCTCCTATTTGAACCCCGTCTATGTGGTGGAGGAGAGTGATCCCCGTGCGCCGCCATCGTATAGACGTGAACGCCGATGACGACCGACACCTGCCCCGCCTGGAACCCGGACGCGTGTGAGGGGACGCCCTACTGTCCGCCGCGCTGCCCGCGGTTCGTCGACAAGCACGGCGAACCGATCCTCGTCGAACCGTTCGACTCGCGCCACCGGGATGGGCTCGTCGAGATGTACGGGGGCTACCCCGACGCCCACCGGTCGATGGGGCTGCCGCCAGTGCGACGCGAACGCATCGAGGAGTGGCTCGAGGCGCTGGCGGACGACGGCACGAACTTCGTCGCCCGCGACGGCGACCGGGTCGTCGGCCACGCGGCGTACGCCCCCGACTCGAGTGCGGAACCCGAGTTCATCGTCTTCGTCGACCCCGACTATCACGACCGGGGGATCGGCAGCGAGCTCTGCCGACAGACGATCGCCTACGCGGCAGCGGACGGCGACCACGAGGCGATCGTGCTCGACGTCGACGTCGCGAACGAGCGGGCGATCCACGTCTACCGGCGGATGGGGTTCGAGACGGTCGAACGCCGCGGCACCGACCTCCGCATGCGCCTGTCGTTCGACGAACCGATCGTCGACGCGGTGCAACGACCGCCGGCAGAACGGCCGTCGAGGCCGTAACGACGCCGACACGACGCTCTCCCGGACGTGACCGGTCGTCGGTGTCATATTTTATTAGGATGGTCTGTCATTGTTCGCTCGCATGTACAAGCACGTAGCCTTGCTCGTCCGCAAGGACGGGCTGAGCCACGAGGAGTTCCTCGACCACTGGCAGAACACGCACACTCCGATCGCCCGGGAGATCGAGGGCGTCGTCCGCTACCAGCAGGTTCTCCCTGCCGACTCCGACGCCGCGGAGTTCGACGGCATCGCAGAGCTGTTCTTCGAGGACCTAGAGGGACTCTACGACGCGCTCGGCAGCGAGGGGTCGCGCGACTACGACCCCGACCGCGGGAAGGCAAAGGAGGCCCGCGAGGACGTCGACAACTTCCTCGCACTCGAGGAGCGCCCGCGACTGATCGGCGAAGAGATCGTCGAGAAAGACGAGGTCGACGGCGACACCGACGGCCTGTACAAACACTCGGCGTTTCTCGTTCGCAAAGAGGGGATGACCCACGAGGAGTTCCTCGACCACTGGGCGAACGAACACGTCCCGCTTGCGCGCGAGATCCCCGGCGTCGTCCGGTACGCCCGCGTCGTCCCGACCGAACCCGAACACGCCGAGTTCGACGGTATCGCCGAACTCTACTTCGAGAGCCTGGACGCGCTGCGTGCCGGCCTCGGCCACGAGTCCTCCCGGGACTACGACCCCGACCACCCCAGGGCCAAGGCCCCCCGCGAAGACGTCGACAACTTCCTCGCACTCGAGGACCGCCCCCGGTTCGTCGGACAGGAACGGCTCGTCAAGGCCGACGACCTGGGGCGATGACCGACCCGGACTACGAGCACCAGATCCGCGAGGCCTACCCCGAACTCGAGCACATCGAGGACGACGACCTCCGCGAGAAGGTCGTCGAGGCCTGGCGGCTGGGACTCGAACGCGGTGGCTGGAAACACGTCGAGGACGTCCCCTACGCGTGGAACATCCACGAGGTGACGAACGTCGAGCACGTCCGCGGAGTCACGAAGATCGCACTCGAGTCCGCCGAGATCCAGCGGGAGTTCCACGGTGCCGACCCCGACGTCGACGTGATCGTCGCCGCCTGCTTGCTCCACGACGTCGGCAAGTGCTACGAGTACGTCGACTTCGTCGACGCCGAGACGCTCGTCGACCCCGACCGCGAGACGTACGCGACCGAGGTGATCCCCCACTCCATCTCGGGGTACGCCCTCGCCCACGAGGTGGGCTGTCCACTCGAGGTCCAGCGTGCGATCCCCCACTTCCTCGGGGAGGTGCCGACGCGCACGCTCGAGGCGGAACTCGTCAAGTCGGCCAACTCCGCGTCGTCGAACGCGATCACCCAGTCTGCGATGGGGATCACGCTGAAAGAGTGGGTCGAAAAGTACAGTCAGACCCAGGAGTAGCGGGTCGACTCGTCACGACCGGCGCGGACGCGGGAAGTCAGACGGACCGCTGTCCGTCCGTCCCGCAGCGACCGCGTCCAGTCGGGCGGTCGCTGCGGCAAAGCGGGACGACGGACCGTATCAGACGAGCAGCTGGACGTCGGAGTCGGCCATGTGCTGGAGGGCGGTGGCGGCACCGACGCCGGTGGTGACGCCGTCGTAGAAGTCGTCCTCGTCGTAGTCCATCAGTTCGATGGTCATCTGACAGGCCTGGAGGTCGACGCCGCTGTCAAGCGAGAGTTCGATGAGTTCCTCGATGGTGGCGGTGTTGTTCTCGTCGATCTTCTTTTCCATCATGCGGGTGGCCATCGCGTCCATGCCAGGGAGTGCGGCGAGCGCGTTGGGCATCGGCATGCTCGGGTTGCCGACCGCCGAGAGTTTGAGGTTCTTGGATTTTTCCTCGTGGAGGATGTCGAGTCCCCAGAACGTGTGGAAGACGACGACGTCCCAGCCGAAAGCGGCGGCCGTACTCGCCAGGATCAGCGGCGGGTACGCCATGTCGAGTGTCCCCTTCGTCGCGACGATCGTCATCTGCTTCTGGTCGTCGCCGACGGCCGCCTCGAGGTCGGCCAACTGCGCTTCGAGGTCCTCGAGGCGCTGTCTGAGTTCGGCCTCGGTCGGAGCGGCCGCGTCCCCCGATGGCTGTGTATCCGAGCTCATCTCACGCGGTCTTCTCGACGTAGTGTTTGTAAACGCCGTCGCCTTCCTCCTGGGCAAGGAGTTCGACGCCGTCGGTGCCGGCGGCCCACCCCTCGATGTCGCTCATGCTCCCCGAATCGGTCGCGACCACTTCCAGGACCTCCCCTTCCTCGAGGTCGTCGATCGCCTGCTTGGTCTTGACGACCGGCATCGGACAGCTCGCACCCTGTACGTCGAGTGTCTCCGTAACGTCGAATTTCGTGCTCATAGTTCGATGTTCTGTGTTGTGGTTAGCGCACAATATTACGTCCACGGTTAAAAGGATATCGTTTCTTGTGAAAAACTCGAACAACTGCAACTCGAGTTTATCCTCTACTCTTCTCCAAATACTGCCTCAAATCGTGTATCGCGCGCACTAAACAACAATTCGTAGAATGGGGCTGCACATCTGTATTGTGCGTATTGCAAAATACTATGGAAACTCTTATGTGGGTTCACCCGGTAGCAGTACCTGTACAACATGAGCGACATGGACTTGCCAACGCCAGACGTTTCGGTCGACACGATCGATCCAGAGACGCTCAAGAGCCGAATCGACGCGGGCGAAGACGTGACGGTCCTCGACGTTCGCGCGGCGAACGACTACGAGGAGTGGCACATCGAGGGCGAGACCGTCGAGTCGATCAACGTCCCCTACTTCGAGTTCCTCGAGGACGAGATCGCCGACGACGTCCTGGCAGAGATCCCCGACGACCGGGAGATCGTCGTCCTCTGTGCGAAAGGCGGCTCGAGCGAGTACGTCGCGGCGACGCTGAAAGAGCGCGGCTACGACGCCGTCCACCTCGAGGACGGGATGAACGGCTGGGCCGCGATCTACGAGACTGTCGAGGTTTCGCGCTACGACGGCCCCGGCACGCTCGTCCAGTACCAGCGCCCCTCGAGTGGCTGCCTCGCCTACATGGTCTACGACGACGACGAGGCTGCCGTCATCGACCCCCTCCGGGCGTTCACCGACCGCTACCTCGAGGACGCCGACGAACTCGGCGTCGACCTGAAGTACGCCATCGACACGCACATGCACGCCGACCACATCTCCGGCGTCCGTGCACTCGTCGAGGAGGGCGTCGAGGGCGTCATCCCACAGAAGTCCGCCGACCGCGGGGCGACCTACACCGACATCGTCACCCTGGCGGAGGACGGCGACGAGTTCCAGGTCGGCGACGTCACGATCGAGGCCCTCTACACGCCCGGCCACACCACCGACATGACGTCCTACCTGATCGGTGACAGCCTGCTGGCGACCGGCGACGGCCTGTTCACCGAGAGCGTCGCCCGCCCCGACCTCGAGGAGGGCGACGACGGCGCGCCCGACGCCGCCCGCATGCTCTACGAGTCGCTCCAGGAGCGCGTCCTGCCGCTGCCCGACGACACCCTGATCGGTGGC
The DNA here is from genome assembly GCF_023008585.1 of Natribaculum breve. GTDB lineage: Archaea > Halobacteriota > Halobacteria > Halobacteriales > Natrialbaceae > Natribaculum > Natribaculum breve. The sequence goes on from NZ_CP095390.1 coordinate 257,471, forward strand.
GCACACTTCAGCGACGCGGCCGAACCCGCCGACGACGGCACCTACACCGCCCCGATCGGCCAGCTCGAAGACGAGATGGAGGCGCTGACGATGGACGAAGAGGAGTTCGTCGAACTCATCCTCTCGGACATGCCGCCCCGCCCGGCCAACTACGAGACGATCATCCCCACCAACCTCGGCCAGAACGTCGTCGACGACGACGAGGAAGCTTTCGCCCTCGAACTCGGTCCGAACAACTGCGCCGCCAGCCAGGAGGCGCTCACGGGCGACTAATCCCCGTCACGCCCATCGACGGTCCTCACTGTTTCCGTCGGCCCCACGGCAGTCGAGGCCACCTCGACCTGCCGACGACTCTCCTGCCGTACTGATCGGCCCAGTACCTGATACGGACCGCTGTATTCGACTCGCGGTTCCCGAAACACCGGCACAATTGTACACTATTCTCAAAACAGCCTGTGCGGCGGTGGCGACGCGGAAACGCACAGACGAAAAAGTGCTAGCCGTACATTACTGCTCGAGTACCAGAGATCGGGATCAGGTAGCCGACGGCGTCTGCGATCGTCGCCGTGGGACGATACGGGTCGTACCGTCGGACACGGTTTGGACTTCGATCGCACTCGAGACGTCCTCGTCGGCGGTGACACGCTCGAGCCGCGATCGAGCGCCTGAATGTCGTCCAGTAGTGTCACACGTTGGCCAAATACTCACTGGTGACGTCGGTTCCAGTACGACCGCGACCCTCGTGCGGTCGCACCGGGAACCAGTTACAATCGACCTTATGACGGGATCTCGTCACCTTCCGGCATTGTGCATGGTACACAAAACCCTTTTAACACCGTAGACCCTACATTCGGCCAATATCATGGCAGACTCGATGTCGGAGTACCTCCAGCAAGACATGGAGTGTGAGGGCTTGCTGGAGTGTCTCCACGGACTCAAACAGCTCGACAAGGAGTGTTTCCGGACGCTCGTCGAGAGCGAGGAGCCGCTGACGATCGACGAGGTGGCCGACCGGGTCGACCGCGAGCGTTCGACGGCCTACCGCTCGATCCAGCGACTGCTCCAGACGGGTTTCATCCAGAAAGAACAGATCAACTACGACCAGGGCGGCTACTACCACGTCTACTACCCGACCGATCCCAAGCAGGTCGCAGACGACATGCAGCGGATGCTCAACGACTGGTACGCCAAGATGGGCCAGCTCATCCAGGAGTTCGAGGACAAGTACGACCAGCGCCTCGAGGAGATGGCCGTCGAGTCGTAACCCGCGACGCTCTACTACTCCCGATCTATCTCGTCGTCTCCGTTCTCGAGATCTCCCGACGTGGCTCGCTCGTCGATCCCGTAGACGTGAGGGATCGATCGGTCGTTCGTAACGTCCCGCCGGTGTGACCGAATCGCCGGTGATCCGCGCCGCTCGGCCCGCTGTGTGTGTTTTGGTATTGCACAATATATCCAAAACCGTTAAAGCACTGGAGCCAGTACGTGGAGGTACGATGTCGCAGACCCCAACCGAACCAGTTCATATCGACGGTCAGTCACACCTCGAGGAAGTCGTCTCCGAGTACGGCGTCGTCCTCGTCGACTTCTACGCCGACTGGTGTGGCCCGTGTAAGATGATCGAACCCGTCCTGGAAGACCTCGCGAGCGACACAGACGCCGTCATCGCGAAGGTGGACATCGATCAACACCAGCGACTCGCCGGTGCGAACGGTGTGCAGGGCGTCCCCACGCTCTTGCTCTACTCGGACGGCCAGCAGGTCGAACGCACCGTCGGCGTCCAGCCCGCCGAACAGCTCCGACAGCTGATCGACAACTACGCAGCGTAAATGACCGAGACGACACGCGACGTGGTCGTCGTCGGCTCCGGCGTCTCCGGCCTCTCGGCTGCAGTCTACGCTGCACGGGCCGACCTCGAGCCGGTCGTCCTCGAGGGGCCGGAACCGGGCGGACAGCTCACGCTGACGACCGACGTGGAGAACTTCCTCGGATTCCCCGAGGGCGTCGGTGGGATGGAGCTGATCCAGCGCGGGAAAGAGCAGGCCGAGCGGTTCGGCGCGGAGTTCGTCCGCGCGACCGTCGAGTCCGCCGCTCTCGAGGATCGACCGTTCGAAATCTCCCTGTCGAACGGCGAGACGCTTCGCACGCGCGCGTTGATCGTCGCGACCGGTGCGAGCGCTCGCTGGGTCGGTGCCGAGAACGAAGACGAACTCATGGGCTACGGCGTCTCGACGTGTGCGACCTGCGACGGCGCGTTCCACCGCGGGGACGACGTCCTCGTGATCGGCGGCGGCGACAGCGCGATGGAGGAGGCGCTCTTCCTCGCGAAGTTCGCCGAGAGCGTGACGATCGTCCACCGCCGCGACGAACTGCGCGCCTCGGAGGTCATGGCCCGCCGCGCGCTCGACCACGAGAAGATCGAGTTCCGCTGGAACACCGAACTGCTCGAGATCCACGGCAGCCAGGAGGAGGGCGTCACCGGCGCGACGCTGGTGAGCCACCCCGACGGCTACCCCAAAGAGAAGTTCGAAAACGGCGAAGACGTCGACCGCGAGGAGGTCGACGTCGGCGGAATCTTCTACGGCGTCGGCCACGTCCCGAACACGGACTTCCTCGAGGAGACGCCCGTTTCCCTCGACGACGACGGCCACCTGCTGACCCTCGAGGGGATGACGACCGAGACGAACGTCGACGGCGTCTTCGGCGCTGGCGACGTGATGGACCCGGACTACCGGCAGGCGATCACCGCCGCCGGAACCGGGAGCATGGCCGCCCTCGACGCGGAAGCGTGGCTCGACGAACAGGACGCAGAGCGCGCCGAGGCGGCTACCCCTGCCTGAGCCCGCTCCAGGACGACGACACCGGCGTTTTCAAGACAATTTCCCGAGATACCTAGCGCGAGACCGATGCAACCCACAGACCTCCGTGACGACATTCCCGCCCTCGAGAACGGCGTCTACTTCAACACCGGCGCGAGCGGCCCGAGTCCGCGCCGCGTCGTCGAGGCGATCGAGTCGACCCTCGAGTACCACGAGTACGAGGCCCCGGCAAGCGAGGGCATGTACACCGCCGCGGCTGACGTCTACGAGTCTGCGAGCACGGCCGTCGCGAACCTGCTCGGCGCGTCTCCAGACGAGATCGCGCTGACCCAGAGCACGACAGACGGCATCAACCGCGTCGCGGGCGCGATCGACTGGGACGACGACGACGTCGTCGTTCGGACCGACCTCGAGCACTCCGCGGGCGTGCTCCCGTGGCGACGACTCGAGCGCACCCGCGGGATCGACGTCCGCGTCCTCGAGACCGAGCGAGGATACGTCGATCTCGAGGACGTGAAGGCGGCGGCCGACGACGCGACCCTGTTCTGCGTGAGTTCGCTCACCTGGACCCACGGCACGCGCCTGCCGATCGGCGACATCGTCGACGTCGCCCACGACGCCGGCGCGTCCGTGCTGGTCGACGCCGTGCAGGCACCCGGGCAGACGGCCGTCGACGTCGACGAGTGGGGGGCCGACTTCGTCGCCGCCGCGGGACACAAGTGGCTACTCGGGCCGTTCGGTGCCGGGTTCCTGTACGTCCGCGACGGCGTCGAACGGGACCTCGTGCCGAGCGCGATCGGCTACCGGAGCGTCGTGGAGGCCAACGCCACAGATTACGAGTACGAGCCCGGTGCGGGCCGGTTCGAGGTCGGTACGACGAATCCCGCGCCGTACGCCGGACTCGAGACGGCGATCGGCCTCCTCGAGGACGTCGGCATCGAGACGGTCGAAGACCGGATCGCGACCCTCACCGACCGACTCAAAGACGGGATTCCGGACGAGCGACTCCTGAGTCCCCGGGAGTACGAGTCCGGTCTCGTGACGATCGCCGTCGACGACCCCGAGGCGACCGTCGAACGGCTGGCCGAGTGCGGGATCGTCGTCCGCTCGCTCCCGTATCCCGAGGCGATCCGCGCGTCGGTCCACGCGTTCAACACCCGCGAGGACGTCGACGCCTTACTCGAGGCGCTGTAATTATACTACCCGACAACAGTCAGTGAATACTCGATCGCGTCTCGAGTGCGATCGACGGCTGAACCGTGTTGTCCGGCAGTATTACTCGCCCTCTGCTTCGTCGACGCGTCTGATCGCCTCCTCGAACCGGGCGTATGGCTGTGCGCCGACGAGTTTCCCCCACGTCTTCGACTCCCGGTCGAAGATTCCGAACGTCGGCGTGCCGGTGACGTCGTACGAACTGGCCTGCTCGACGTCTGCGTCGATCTCGGCCTCGAGTTCGTCGCGTCGGTTCTGGAGGCAGGTTTCGAGTGCGTCGGCGTCGACGCCCGAGACCGACCGGGTGATCTCGAGGAGGTTCTCCTCGGAGGCCCACCCGGAGTTCTTCTCGCCTTGCTCCTCGAAGACCGCGGCCTGCCAGTCCCAGTAGGTGTCCGGCGAGTCGTCCCGGACCCGTCGCCAGACGCAGGCGGCCGCGACGGCAGCGGTCATCGAGTCTTCGCCGAAGTACGGCAGCCAGATGAACACGACGCGAACGTTCCCCGGTTCGACCTGCTTGCGGACGATTTCGGGGAGCGTCTCGCGTTCGAATCGCGCACAGAACGGACACTGGAAGTCCGTCCAGTAGTAGAGGTCGATCGGTGCGTCGGGCGACCCCATCAGCGGCTTCCCCTCCAGGTCGATGCCGAGTTCAGAGGTCTGTTCGCTCGAGTGAAACGTCGGCGAGATGCCGTCGGACGAGTCGCCGTTTGACGAACCGACGGTCGTCGGTCCGTCGTCGGAGCCGCCGGAGCGACCGAAGAGGTAGGCACCGCCGCCGAGAACTGCCAGCGAACCGCCGAGGAACGCGCGGCGTGATGGCCGATACGAATCCATACGTTGTGATCACTTCCCCGTTATCGTCGCGCGGTCCTAAACGCAGGGGCGTTTTGCTGACCCAGCAAACGATGGTGACGAATTTAGTCGTCGCCGCTCTCGTTTCGATCGAACGTGGTTCCCATCGACACCGACGACCGTCGCCGCCACAGCCGACGACCGCTCGAGGTGGACGTGTCGGACGACCGCACAGTGCTGTCGTCGCGTCGTCGCGTCGTTCTCGACGGACTCGCAGCATCGGTCGGGGACGTCCCCAGGCACCTCTCGGCGGGAAAACGACCGGTGGAGGCGACGTCGCACGACGAACCTACCGCTGAACTGGCCGCGGTGTCACCGTCGCTCTGTCACGTCGACTCGGACACGACAGTACAGCGAAAGAGAACACGGCCCGACGAGACGTCCCGTAGCGCAATCGAGGAGGTGCAATATGCGTAACGACGCGTTCGCCGATTTTTTCGGCGGACTGCGCGCGGCGCTCGCGTACCCGCTCGAGACGTGGCGACGGATCGCCGGGCTGGCGTTCGTCGCGGCCGTCACGTACGTCGTCCTGATCTTCAGCACGATGCCCGAGTTCACCATCCAGATGCTCGGTGCGGGGCTGCACTGGTTCGACTACGTCCTGATCTCGCTGACGGAGACGGCCTACCAGACGGACGGCTTCACAACCCTCGGCGTGATCGTCCTCTACGCCGTCCTCACCGGCGTCGCGGTCGTCAACGCCGCCGCGCAACTGCGCGTCGTCGGCCTCTCGAGTTTCACCGATCTCGCCGGCGTCCTCCCCGGACTCCTCGCGTCCGGCTGTGCGAGCTGTGGCGCTGGACTGCTGGGATTTCTGGGCTTCGCCGGCGGACTGGCGGCGTTGCCGTTCGACGGCCACCTCGTTCGCGTCGCCGGACTCGTCCTCCTGGTGTTCTTCCTGGGTCGAACTGGAAATCCAGAACAGTGCCGGATCGAGACCGATGTGTCCCGCTGACGTTCGACGGACGACGCCCGCCGCGAGTGCCCCGGGTCGGTCGCCCGAGTCGAGAAACCGTCGCCTATTTGCTCGCGGACTCCGAACGTCCGGTGTGCAATCGGAGGGTAGTCCGGACCCCGGCGACGTCTTTGCCGTGCTGGCAGACGACTACGCACGCCGCATTCTCGTCGCCGCGGATCGCCAGCCGATGACAGCGAAAGCCCTGAGCGAGGCGTGTGACTCGTCGCTCGCGACGGTCTACCGTCGCGTCTCGACGCTCCAGGAGTACGGGCTGCTCGAGGAACGGACGACCGTCGATCCCGACGGCGCACACCGCAGCGAGTTCGTGACGACGCTCGAGGGGCTGTCGCTCGAGTTGACCGACGGGGACCTCTCGCTGACCCTCGATACGCGAGACGAACTCGCGGACAACTTCACGGCACTCTGGGACGACCTCCGTGGTGACGAATGATCCAGCCACAGCTCGCCATCGCCAAACTGGTCACGCTGGCGTTGAGCCTCGCGGTGGCGTACCTGGCCTACCACGGCTACCGACGAAACAGCAGCGAGCCGATGCTGTACGTCTCGGTCGGCTTCGTCTTCATCGGTGCCGGCGCGATCTGCGAGGGGCTCATCTACCTCGTCTTCGACACGTCGATCGAGTCGGCGGGACTCATCCAGGCTGCCCTCGTCTCGAGCGGAATGCTGCTCGTCCTCGCGTCGCTGCGAAAGTGACGCGGCGCGTCGAGGGTGGCGAGTAGAGTGGCGGAGGGGTTTCAGACGCTGTCGTCGGGATCGTGGCGTTCTCGCATACGGCGTGCCTCGCTGGCGTACCGCTCGACCGTCTTCTCGTCGTCGACTGCAGCCAACCGCTCGGCATCGACGGTCATCGCGGCCGTGACCGTCGGCGCGCCGCGCGAGCCAAAGCGGTTGTACGCGCGTTCCTTTTGCAGGTAGTATCGGCCGTCGGGCGTCGCGTACACCATCACGAGGATGTTCGGCGAATCCTCCGAGAACGTCCGCTCGACCATCCAGACGCGAACGTCTCCGTCGTCTGCTTCGGGAGCCTCGCTCGTCCGTGCGGACGCGTCGGTCATGGTCGTGGATCGATCGCAGTCGAACAAATGCGCGTACGCCGATTCTCGTCGCCTGGGAACGTCGTCTGAGCGTCGCCGCCCGGCGGCGACGCCGATCAGATCGGCTGGTAGTACGGGATCGGCGGGTGCGGGAGCGTGATTCCAAGCACTCCCAGGCCGTGCTGGAGCGGAATGTACCCGAGGACGATGAACACCACGCCGAGCACGCGGTGGAGTCGCATCCGGGTTTCGACGCTGACCGACTGGAAGAACGTGCCGTACAGGAACAGCGACGGGATCGTCCCGGCCCCGAGTGCGGCGAGCGAGACGACGCCGCCGGTCGGCGATCCCTGGACGAACGCGTAGAGGAACGCCGGATAGAGGAGCGGACACGGGAGCAGGCCGTGTACCGCCCCGAGCCCCGCGATCCGACCGTCGCCGACCCAGGCGTCGACGCGGGCGAGCAGCCACGCCTGCACCCGGCCGAGCGCCGACCCGACCAGCGGGATACCCACCGATCCACCGAGGACGCCGCGACCGAGGAGGTAGTGGACGCCCATCGCGATGATCACCGTCCCGACGAGCAGGCCGGCCAGCGCGTGGACCTCGGCGACGACCGTGACGACGTCTCGAGGCGTCACGAACACGAGCGAGCCCGCCAGCCCGAAGAGGCCGCCGAGGATCGCGTAACTGGCCGTCCGACCGAGGTTGAACAGGGCGTGCTGGCGAACCGCACGAACCGTCACGACGTCGCGCCTCGAGTCGTTGCCCTCGCGCAGTCGGTCGGCGTACGTCGTCACCAGCGGACCACACATGCCCAGACAGTGTGCCCCACCGAACAGTCCGATCAGGAAGAACACGGCGGGGCCGAACGTCTGCGCGCCGATCGAGGGATCGACCTCGGGCGTGACGCACGTCTCGAGTGGGACGATCATTCCCAGTCCGACAGGACTGTTTCGATGTCGCCGATCATCCTGTCGATGTCCGGCCGTTCGCTCGTGTAGGTGCGTTCGACGTAGTCGTCGGGGTTAGACAGGAACGTAAGCGTGTTGTGGGAGAACTCGTAGCCTTCGACCTCGCTGTCTTTCTGGAACGCGATGCCGAGTTTCTCGTCGACGACGGCTCTCGCCTCCTCGACGTCCTCGGGCAGCAGGTAGTGCCAGTTGCCCGCCTCGAGGTCGACGCGCATGATCTCCGCGTTCTCCCGGAGTTTCGCTGGCGTGTCGCGTTCCGGATCGAACGAGATCGCGAGGAAGGTGACGTCGTCGACGAGGTCGCGATCGATCGTCTCGGCCTGGAGGCCGGCGAGGGTACTGATCAACGAGACGCACTCGGCCGGACAGAACGTGTAAAAGGCCGTCGTGATCAGACACTGGTCCTCGAGTTCGGTGGTGTCGATCGTCGTCTCGGCGAGCGGATCGGGAAGCGAGAAGTCGGGAAACGCCTGGCCGTAGGCGGGGTAGGCGAGGTCCTCGCTGTCGGCCAGCTGGTCCTCTGGCGGCCCGAGGACCACGTTCTCGGCGCCGTCGTCGCCGACGAGCGAGGTGAGACAGCCGCTCGCGGCCACGGCTCCGCCGGCGGCTCCCAGGCGAAGGAACGTACGTCGCTGCATTTGTGACCAACTATGGACGGCCGACTCAAGAGACGTCTGGTGCATCTCTCGAACGGCCCGGCCGTTCGGCGTTCACACCAGACGCGCTTTACGACTGCAACGCCAAGAATGGGTATGACTCGAGAGAGAGCCCGTACGGGTACCGGCCCGACGAGACGGGACGTTCTCGTCGCGACGGGAGTGGCTGGAGCGGCCGCCCTCGCCGGCTGTCTCGGCGGCGACGACGCACCGGAACCGGTGTCGCTCGACGACGAGCAGGTCTGTGACGAGTGTGGGATGGTCATCGAGCACCACCCCGGTCCCGTAGGGCAGGCGTTCTACGACGAGGACCTGCCCGAGGGACGAGACGGCCCGGCGTGGTTCTGCAGCGGAACCTGCACGTACACCTGGGTGTTCGACCAGGAAGACCGCGGTCACGAACCGACGATCATCTACGCGACGGACTACTCGACCGTCGACTGGGAACTGTCCGGGGAAGACGGCGTGACGTTCATCTCCGCGCACCTCGAGGCCGAAAATCAGGTTGACGTCACCGACCTCACGATGGTCGTCGGAAGCGACGTCCACGGCGCGATGGGCGAGGAGTTGATCGGGTTCTCGGACCGCGACGACGCCGAGTCGTTCGCCGACGAGCACGGCGGCGAACTCGTCACCCACGACCAGGTCACGCGCGAACTGATCGATAGCCTCGGCGGGATGTAACTCGCCGAAGACGCAGTTCTCAGCGTTTTTTCGTCCGCACCAGACGTCTACCGAGACTCCACGCCTAACAGGCGGTCGTGACTACTCTCACGCACGAACTCGTCCGGGTCGAGCGGTCGCGCCGTTTGCCGATGTGTCTCGTAGACCTCGTTCGCCCACGCACGCGCCTCGGGCGACGCCGTATCGATCACTGCCTCGAGTTGTGCAGAGTCGCGATCGTGGCCACAGATGCCGATTCGTTCGTCCATGATGTTGAGTCCGCACCGATCGTCGTCGGGTAACTCGTCGTGGAGCAGTATCGTGCAGTTCTCGCAGGCGAAGGCCTCGGCGGTCAGGTCCGCGTTCCACGCCACGATCGCGCTGAGGATCTGTGGTGCGTAGAGGTACTCCGCCTCCATCCCGTCGACGATGCGCCGACAGAACACCTCGAGGTTGCCGGACTTGTAGAGCGTGGTTCCAAAGCCACGAATCGTCTCGGTCGACTCGAGCAACTGCGTGACGCGTTCGACGGGCTGGTACGGATACCGCGGTCCTGGATAGGCGACGACGGCATCGGCGAACAGGTCGACCGAGAATCCCTCCATCTCGTGTGGGATCCACTGCCAGACGTCTCGCAACGTTCGCGCCGTCTCCATCCCCCGTCGCAGTTCGACGAACCGGTCGGTGACGAACTCGCCGAGCAGCGTCAGTTCGTAGCGTCGACCGTCGCGAACGATCCACCCACGCTCTTCGAGGCCGCGAATGATCCGCCCGATCGTCGGATTCGAGGCACCGGTCGCAGCGCAAAGTTCGCGCCGATCTCGTGGAGCCTCGCGCAGCGTCTCGAGCACCGCGACCCGGTGTTCCGACCGCGCCAAAAATTCGACGTCACGAATTTCTGTGTTCATTGGTACCAATACACCTGGATGGGTAATAGGTACCCCACCTCCTGGGAGACGACTGTGCCAGGAACGGCGAGAAAGACTATAGTAACAACTGAGACGGACAGAGGTCCGTACGAAACGATGTACACCTCGCGGCGGGGCGGCCAGTACTGGCCGCCGAGTCGCGAGCAGGCGTGCAACGACTGTCAGTGGCTACTATGGCAGTAGTAGATCCAGAACCGGTGGCCGTCTGGACAGCGGGCGGTGGTGTACTCGCCGAAGGCCGCGACGTACGGCCGCACGCGCAATTCGGCCCGCCGATCCGAGACCGACACGCTCGTCTGCCGGTCACACGTCGGGCAGGCGACCTCGACGTCGCGAGGCTGCTCGCTCGACGACGGCTGCTCCGTCTCGTTACTCATCGTCGGTCATTCTGTCCCGCATGTGTTCGAGGACGGTCGTGTGTTCGTCCTGCGGACTAAAGAGGACGATCTCGGTATCCTCGTCGGCTCGAACGGTGTGTCCGGGCGGCCAGTAGAAGAGGTCGCCGGCCACGTCCGTTTCCTCGGAGCCGTCCGTGTAGCCGACGGTGAGCGCCCCTTCCAGGACGTATCCCCAGTGTGGACACTGGCACGCGTCGTCCTCGAGACCCTCGAGGAGTTGTGTGATGTCCGTCCCGGCGGTCAGCGTAAAATATTCTCCGCTGAGTTCGCCGTACTCTCGTGCAGTTCCGAACCCGGTCTGTTGACGAGCGACGGCAGCCGGGGTGTCGATTTTCGCTGGTATCGTATCTTTTGCCTGGTGCATCGGTGTCACCCGGTTCTGATCGGGAGGCCGACCCACTACGCGAGTACCTCACGACGCCGCACGCTCGAGGGCCGTCTCGTCGGCAGCGCCACTCGGCGCGTCGGCCGACGTCGATCCCTGCCGACCAGTACCGTATCGAACGCTCTCGGCGAACGTGTACTCACCCGTCGAAACGTTTCACCGGGTGAAACCACCACGGCGATTCGTAACGATGGCTGTGACTGGTCGCCGACGCAACCGCACGACGATTGGCGGTTGCGGCGGTACAGACTCACAGCTATCGTTATCATACGGTCCGTTGTGATGCTTCACCGGTGATCGCCGTCCCGTTCGAGCGATCATCGGTAAAACGTTACAGCGATCCGTATCACCGACCCGTAACACGACAGCGTGTATCAAGAAATATATTTGCAGGCTCGCTCTGTGAGAGTATGAACCAGATCTTCGTCGAGTTACTGCAGGACAACGCGGAACACGCGAGCGAGTTTCAGTCCCGATTCGACGACGTCCAGGACTCTCAGCGGCCGGACGTGGTCACCGTCTGTTGCTCCGACTCCCGCGTCCTCCAGGACCGGATGTGGGAAAACGACGAACCGGGACGGATCTTTACCTGCGGCAACATCGGCAACCGCGTCGTCCAGCGAACCGACGCCGGTGACGTCGTCTCGGGAGACGTCCTCTACCCTGTCGAGCACACGGAAACGGACACGATCGTCGTCGTCGGACACACCGGCTGTGGAGCCGTGACGGCGGCCTACGACGACCTGACCGGCGGCATCTCCGAACCCGCCGGCATCGAACACTGCCTCGAGTTGCTGAAACCCCACCTCGAGGACGGCGTCGAGGCGCTCCCGTCGGACGTGAGTCGAACCGAGGCGGTAAACAGACTCGTCGAGTACAACGTCGACAGACAGGTCGAGTTCCTCGAGGAGAGCGACGACGTCCCACAGCACGTCGACGTCGTCGGCGTCGTGTACGATTTCCAGGACGTGTACGGAGACCGTCGCGGCGAGGTCCACGTGATCAACGTCGGCGGCGAAACCGACGTCGAGACGCTCCGAGACGAACACCCCGAGATCGACTCGCGGATCGACCGACTCTGGGAGTACTGACTGTCGGTAGAACCTGTCTTCTGGCTGTCGGAAGGCTGACTCGGCCACGTCGAAGCGAACGTCCTGACGGTGCAGTCGAACGAACCGAACGAGGGGGCGACTCGAGCCGTCTGGACGTCCCCATCGCACTCGAGGCCATCACGTGTAAAGTATCACGATGTCTGCTGGAAGTCATCTCCGGCGCGACCGCCGAACTGCTCACGGTCGCTCCGGGGAAAACAGGTACAGCAGGCAGTATCAAAACAGGTCGGTGAGCCCCGATCGGTCCGAGAGCATCGACTGGTCGAGGGAGAGTCGTTCGAGTCCCGCGTCTCGAGCCGCGGCCACCACGTCCTCGTACTCTTCCTGGGTGATCCGGCGGTTGATCTCCTCGTAGACGTCCTCGGTTCTGGCCCTGTAATACGGCTGGTACTGGGCCATGAGATCCACGAACGTTCGCTCGGAGACCTCCTCGGCGACGAACTCGACGATCCGTTTCGCGTCCGCGACGTGATTCGGCATCACGAGGTGGCGCACGAGGAGGCCGCCGGTCGCCAGCCCGGTGTCGTCTATCCGAAGGTCACCCACCTGCCGGTGCATCTCCTCGAGCGAGTCAGTGACGTTCGACCAGTAATTCGGGGCTTTCGAGTACGTCGCCGCCGACCCGTCGTCGGCCCACTTCACGTCCGGCATGTAGACGTCGACGATCCCCTCGAGTTGCTCGATAATCTCCCGCCGCTCGTAGCCGCCGCAGTTCCACACGATCGGGAGGTCGAGGCCGCGATCCCTCGCGATCTTGACCGCCTCCAGGAGGTGTGGCGAGTGGTGGGTCGGCGAGACGAAGTTGACGTTGTGACAGCCCCGCGCCTCGAGTTCGAGGGCCATCTCGGCGATCTCTGCGGCCGTGGCGGGATCGCCGTCGGCCCCGTGGCTGGTCTCGAAGTTCTGGCAGAACACGCACTTCATGTTATACTATCGGACGTAACTGTGTGAAGATTCTCGCCACCCCGGGACGGCGAGAATCTTTCACGACTTACGTCCGGTAGTATACAGTTCGCGAGAAAGATCGTACCGCTCCCGTTGTGACCCCGCAGGCAGTCTTCCTCGCCGAAGTGCGGAAAGTACGAGGAGACGTAGGCGGTGTCGTCGACCTGGCACGTCCCTTCCCGTCCGGCGGTCCGGTCGACGTGACACTCGTAGGCACAGAGGTCGCAGTCGGCGTACCGCTCCCGGAGGTCGTCGATCCGCCGGTCGAAGGCGTCGTCGGACAACTGCCGATAGTTCGGCGTCGGATCGGTGGGTTCGACGCTCATGGACAACCCTCGTGACGAGATAGCATACCTCTGTCGTCGCGAGGCTCGTCGACGGTGCCCCGAGGAAACTGGAATCGGTACTCGCAACCGGTCGTAGACGAGCGAAAACGAACTGGGGAGCCGTCGACCGCGGACGGTACGATCGGTCGCGACGATCGACCGACGCGGAGGTCGTCCGGCCAGTGCGAGGTGACGAGATCGGCGGCGGCGATTTCGGCGGTCTCGGGTGCCTCGAGTCGACGCTGGCCCGCCCTCAGTACGGGACGAGGACCAGCGCCACCGCGAGAAACGGCGTCAGCAGGAGCATCATCGCGATCGCGTAGCCGAACATCTCGCGCGCTTTGATGCCGGTGATCGCGAGCAGCGGGAGCGCCCAGAACGGGTTGAACAGGTTCGTGTGTGCGTCGCCGACGGCGTAGGCGATCGTGGCCTGGCCGAACGGGACGCCGAGTTCCTCGGCAGCGCCGAGGACCGAGGGGCCGACGACGATCCACTCGCCGCCGCCGGAGGGGACGAACAGGTTGACGATCGCGCCCGCGAGCCAGGCGACGATCGGGAACGTCTCGGGCGTCGAGATCGCGAACAATCCATCGGCGATCGACTCGGAGAGCCCGGAGGCGTTCATCATCCCTTGGATGCCGGCGAAGAACGGGAAAAGCAGGATGATCCCCGCCGCGGCCTCGGCGGCCTCGCCGAACCGCTCGCGGTAGACCGCCGGTCGGAGGTAGATCAACAGGCCGGCAAACAGGAACGCGAAGTTCACCAGGTCGAGATTCCAGCCGTCGAGACCCTGCGTCGCGAGCGTGTAGCCGACGACGGCCACGCCGCCAGCGGCGATCAGGAAGCCGAGCAGTTTGCTGTTGTCGATCGTCTCGGCGGGCATCCGGGTCGTCCGCTCGCCGGCACCGCCGTCGGCCGCGACGCCGGTCTGGCCGACGGTGCCGGCGTCGGCCAACTGCTCGTCCGGGACGAACTCCCCGATCCCGCGGGCACGCCCGGAACCGGGGGCGAGAAGGGCGAGCATCACCGCCGCGAACGCGATCGACAGGACCGTCAGCGCGAGCGCGTACGGGCTAAAGATCGTCGCGCTCGCGGGGACGATCCCGTCGACGACTCCCGCCTCGACGAAGTCGTTTTCGGGCGTGTTGAGAACCAGCGGTGCCGACGCCGACAGCCCCCAGTGCCAGGTCAGGCCGAGGCCCATGTAGCCGGCGACACACAGCAGCGGATAGTGGACGTCGATGCCGTTTCGGCGCGCAGTCTTGCCCATCTCGCGGGCGAAGATCGCCCCGAGGATGAGGCTAAAACCCCAGTGGACCCACGCGATCGCCATCGAGAACACGCCGACGAGGACGACCGCCTGCCGGCCGTCGTTCGGTATCCGGGTCAGTCGCACGAGGAGATCGTTCACGCGCGGGTGGTAGGCGATGACGAACCCCGTCATCAGGATGAGGGTCATCTGCATCGCGAACGCGAGAAACGCCCAGAAGCCGTCGTACCAGAACAGCACCATCTCGCCCGGACCGGCACCCTCGAGGACGACCCCGGCGACGAAGACCACGTACGAGAGGATGATCGCGAACAGGAACGGACTCGGCATCCACCGCTCGACGACGTCCGCGAGTCGCTTCCCCATTCGCTCGAATATTCCCCCTTCCGACGGCGGACCGTCCGGCCGACCGCCGTCCGATCCAGATTCTTCGTTGCGTGCTGCCATAGCCCATGCGACTCGCTGACCTATATTAAACATTTATGTTATCTGGACCGTACCGAAGTGCGAAACCATGGGACTCGAGCGCGACGTCTACTACGGCTGGGTCGTCGTCGGTGCCTGTTTCGTCGGCTCGTTCGTCGTCTTCGGCGTCTCCTACTCGTTCGGCGTGTTCCTCGAGCCACTGATCGACGAGTTCGGTCTCTCCCGTGGCGTCACGTCGCTCGTGTTCTCGGTGCAGACGCTCGTGCTCTACGTCGGGGCGGCACTGCTCGGCGGACTCGCGGATCGGTACGGGGTACGACGGCTGATGGCGGTCGGCGTCGCTCTCTTCGGCGTCGGGTTGCTGTGGACGAGCCGTGCGACCTCGCCGGCGGCGCTCGTCGCCGCCTACGGCGTCGTCGCCGCGCTCGGCCTGGGGCTCGTCTACGTCGTCTCCTACGCGACGATTCCGCGGTGGTTCGGCCGCCGTCGCGGGTTCGCAAGCGGCGTCGCAACCTCCGGGCTTGGGATCGGCATGGTCGTGATCGCGCCGGTCGCGACGACCCTGATCGCCCGGCACGGCTGGCGCGAGGCCTACCTCGCGCTCGTCGGCGTGATGGTGGCCGCGCTCGCGCTGGCGACCGCCGTCGTCGCGGACAGCCCGCGCAGTCGCGGCGTCGATCCGACGCTCGAGTTTCCTCACGCCGACCCGTCGTCGCGACGGGCCACGAGAAGCTGGCGCGAGCAACTTCGAGAGGTGACAGACGTCGCGACTAGCCCCGCGTTCCTGCTCGTGTTCGCGGGCTGGATCCTGATCTTCGGGACGCTCTACGTGACGTTCGTCCATCTGGTCGCCCACGCGACCGACCTCGGGATGAGCGAACGGACCGGCGCGCTCGCACTCGCCGCGATCGGCGCGGCGACGACCGTGGCACGGCTGGCGATCGGGTTCGCGTCCGACCGCGTCGGGCGTGTGCGGACGTTCGTGACGTGTTCGGTCGGCATGAGCGTGGCGACGCTCGCGTTGCCAGCCCTCTCGAGTCCGGCCGGCCTGTTCGCGTTCGCGGTCGTCTTCGGCACCGCTTACGGCGGAAACGGCGCGTTGCTCTCGCCGCTTTCGGCCGACCTGTTCGGCACGGAGAACGCGAACGCCGTCTTCGGACTCGTCTCGCTGTCGTTCGCCGTCTCGGGACTCGTCGCGCCGCCGCTTGCGGGACTCAGCTACGATCACCTGGGGACGTACACGCCGGCGTTCGTCACCGCGGGCGTCCTGGGACTGCTGGGTGCGGGCTGTGTCGCTGCCGCCGGCCGGCTCACACGGGACGAGTGAGCCGTCTACGTCGCTTCCTCGAGCGCCTCCAACGCTGCCGGGTTCTCGAGACTCGAGAGGTCGCCCAGGTCTTCTCCGGTGTAGGCGGCCTCGATGGCCCGGCGGATGATCTTGCCCGACTGGGTCTTGGGGAACTCGTCGACGAAGAGGATCTCGCGCGGGCGGAACGGCTTGCCGTGTTCCTCACCGATCTGCTCGCGCAGTTCCTCGCGGAGTTCGTCGGATTCCTCTTCGCCCTCCTCCAGGATGACGTAGGCGACGACCGCGGTCCCCGTCGTGTCGTCGGGAACGCCGACGGCGGCGGCCTGGTTGACCGCCTCGTGGTCGATCAGCACGCCCTCGATCTCGGCGGGGCCGACCTTGCGGCCGGCGACGTTCAGGGCGTCGTCGGCCCGGCCGTGGAGGAACCAGAAGCCGTCCTCGTCCTTCTGGGCCCAGTCGCCGTGGTCCCACAGGTCCTCCCAGGTCGACCAGTACTCCTCTAGGTAGCGGTCGTCACCCGACCACAGCGACTTCGTCATCGACGGGCACGAGTCGCGGGCGACGAGGTAGCCCCGCTCGTTGTCGTCTTTCACGGAGTTGCCACCGCTGTCGACGACGTCGATGTCCATCCCGAGACCTGGACCGCCGAGGGTGCAGGGTTTCAGCGGCTGGGTCGGCATCGGCATCAGGAAACAGCCACAGATCTCCGTCCCGCCGGAGATGTTGACGATCGGTGCCTCGCTCCCGCCGACGTTCTCGTAGAACCACAGCCAGGACTCGGGGTCCCACGGCTCGCCGGTCGAACCGAGAACGCGAAGCGAGGAGAGGTCGTGGCCGGAGAGCCACTCGTCACCGTGTTTGCGCAGCGCGCGGATCGCGGTGGGCGAGATGCCAAACTGGGTGATCGCGTGGCGGTCGATCATCTCCCAGAACCGGTCGGGCTGGGGGTAGTCGGGCGCACCCTCGTACATGAAGATCGTCCCACCGAAGGTGTGGTTCCCGATGAGCGTCCAGGGGCCCATCATCCAGCCGATGTCCGACACCCAGAAAAAGCGGTCGGCGGGTTTGACGTCGAAGCCGAAGTGCAGTTCCTTTGCACACTGCATCAGCGCGCCCGCGTGTGTGTGGACGATCCCCTTCGGCTTGCCCGTCGTCCCCGAGGAGTACAGCAGCATCGACTCCTGGTCCGACGGCAGGGACTTCGTCTCGTAGTCGTCGTCTCGAGACTCGACCGCATCGTCCCACCACTCGTCGCGCTCGTCGGTCCAGGGCACCTCGACGTCCGAGTCGTCGTCACCGGCACCCAGGCGGTCGAAGACGATCGTGTGCTCGACGTGACCCGCCTCCTCGATCGCCTCGTCGGCCGCGTCCTTGAGGAAGACGGGGTCGCCCCGGCGGTAGAAGCCGTCGCCCGTAAAGAGCACCGAACACTCGCTGTCCTCGATCCGGGTCGCGGTGGCCTCGACGCCGAACCCCGAGAAGATCGGCACCGCGATCGCACCGACCTTGAAACAGCCATAGAGGATCGAGACGACCTCGGGCACCATCGGCATGTAGAGTCCGACGGTGTCGCCCGTCTCGATGCCGCGCTCCTCGAGTGCGTTCGCGACTCTGTTGGCCTGACGGTGGAGTTCGTGGTAGGTCACCTCCCGGATCTCCCCGTCTTCGCCCTCCCAGATCGTGGCGACCCTGTTGCGCGTCTCCGACTCGAGGTCGGCGTGGCGGTCGAGGACGTTGTGCGCGACGTTGATCTCGCCGCCGGGGTACCAGTCGGTGAACTGCGGGCCCTCGCTGTCGTCGCGAACGGCGTCGTACTCCTCGTAGAACTCGACGTCGAGGTAGTCGACCAGTTCGTCCCAGAACCAGTCGACGCCGCTCTCGCCGTCTCCGAGGTCTGTCGTGGTCCGTTCGATCAGCTCGTCGTAGTCGTCGATGCCGTACTCCTCCATGAACGCGTAGACGTTCGTCGACTCGACGAACTCCCGGGACGGCTCGTGGACCACCTCGTCGATCAGCTCGTGTTCCATGGTCACTGCCACGTTTTACCCTCACACACAAAGAACGTTCCGTCCGGCGATCACGCGCGGTCGGC
This sequence comes from Natribaculum breve, assembly GCF_023008585.1. Taxonomy (GTDB): domain Archaea; phylum Halobacteriota; class Halobacteria; order Halobacteriales; family Natrialbaceae; genus Natribaculum; species Natribaculum breve. The sequence goes on from NZ_CP095390.1 coordinate 275,855, forward strand.
CGATCGGACGCCACCGCTCGAGTTCGTTCCGAAAGCGTCGCCGTCCCGGCGTGCGGTAGTTCTCGCGCTGTTTCGTCCCACAAACGCTTTTGGCCGCGGATCACCTACCTCGAATCATGTACGTGCGGGACGCGAAAAACAGAGAGGAGGTCTGGCTTCTCGAGCAGATCGAGGCGATGGGGCTCGACGACACGGCGTTCCGCTCGCGCGACTACGTCGTCGCGATCGACGAAGACTCCGGTACGAAGGCGGGCTTCGGCCGCATTCGCATCCACAAAGTCGACGACGGCGACGACGTCTGCGAGTTGACGAGCATCGGCGTCCTCGAGAACTGGCGCGGCCAGGGCGTCGGCGCACACGTCGTCGAACGCTTGCTCGAGTACGCCGGCGACGAGGGGTTCGAGCACGTCTACGCCCTCACGAGCGAGACGCGGTACCTCGCGCAGTTCGGCTTCCGGCGCATCGACGAGTCACAGCTGCCGGACCCGCTTTCCGAACGACTCGAGGAGAAACGCGAGCGGACGGATCCGGAGGCGGTCCCCGCTCGCATCGAGGTGGGACGGTTCCGGATGCCCGAGCAGCTCCGCGAGGCGTTCAAACGGGCGAGCGAGCACGACGAGGCGGAAGACGACGACGAGACGCCCGAGGATTTCGGGATCGATCCAGAGACGGCGACTTACAAGTACGACACCGGCCGGTAGCCGTCACCGCCTGCCGTCAGCCGACCGGTCGCCGACCCCGGCTCGGAACGCGATCCAGCCGAGCACGGTGAAAAAGAGGATCGGCGGCAGGATCGCGAACGCCCACAGCGGGTCCATCCCCCAGCCGAGCAGCGTCACGAGATTCACGAGGGCGACGGCGAGAAACGGCGAGACGAAAAGCGCCGCTCGTCGACGGTTCGTCGTCTCACCGTCGTTCGGCAGCGGCGCGGTCACGTCTCTTCCGTCGACGGACAAACGCAAAAACGTCCGGGCACGTACTGGTGACTGTCGTGACCGACGATAGCTCCACGGCCGACGACTCGAAGGCCGACGACTCGAGCGACGACCGCGTGCGCGTCTGGCTCGTCGAGCGCACGTACTCCGACGACGAACTCAACATCGTCATCCTCGTCTACGCGACCGAGGACGGCGAGCGCTACCACCGCCGCGAACGCGCGCTTACGAGTTTCACTGGGGCGACGCGGGAGACGAAAGCGAGTCTGCTCGTCCCACGCAACTCGCTCGGTACCGTCGACGACCCCGAGACGCGAGCGCAGTACGCCGCCGAAGCCTCGAGGGTGGCGGCGAAACACGACCCCGAGGACGCGATCTGATCGCCTCCTCGAAGGTGAAAATATTTCTTCGATACGTAGTTGCACTCTCCCGGAATCGCAGGATAGCGGGTGCTCGACAACGTTTAAAATGGCCGGGACCTTCGCTTTCGATAATGTTCGATTCCGACGAGCTCGAGGAAATCCGCGAGGGGAAAGAGGAGTGGGAACGCGAGCAAGTCGAGCCGGTCGTCGAACGCTTCGGCGAGCGCAAGGAGACGTTCACGACTGACACGGGCGGTCAGGAGGTCGATCGGCTCTACACGCCGGCGGACGTAGAAGACGTCGGTTACCAGGAAGACCTCGGGTTTCCCGGCGAGGAGCCGTACACCCGCGGGGTGTACTCGACGGGCTACCGCGGCCGGCTGTGGACGATGCGCCAGTACGCCGGCTTCTCGACGCCCGAAGACACCAACGAGCGCTACCACTACCTGCTCGACCAGGGCCAGACCGGCCTCTCGATGGCCTTCGACCTGCCGACCCAGATGGGCTACGACTCCGACGCCGACATGTCTGCGGGTGAGGTCGGCCGCGCTGGCGTCGCGATCGACTCGCTCGAGGACATGGAGACCGTCTTCGACGGCATCCCCCTCGACGAGGTGTCGACGTCGATGACGATCAACGCGCCCGCGTCCGTCTTACTCGCGATGTACATCGCCGTCGGCGACCGCCAGGGAGTCGACCGCGAGGAACTGCGCGGGACGATCCAGAACGACCTGCTCAAGGAGTACATCGCCCGTAACACCTACATCTACCCGCCGGAGCCGTCGATGCGGATCATCACGGACATCTTCGAGTTCTGCGCCGAGGAGACGCCGAAGTTCAACACGATCTCGATCTCGGGCTATCACATCCGCGAGGCCGGTTCGACCGCAGCCCAGGAACTCGCCTTCACGCTCGGCAACGGCATCGAGTACGTCGAGGCTGCAATCGACGCCGGACTCGACGTCGACGACTTCGCCCCGCAGCTGTCTTTCTTCTTCAACGGCCACAACAACATCTTCGAGGAGGTCGCGAAGTTCCGCGCCGCCCGTCGGATGTGGCACGACATCATGGACGAGCGCTTCGACGCCGACGACCCGAAGTCGAAGCAACTCAAGTTCCACACCCAGACCGCCGGCTCGACGCTGACCGCCCAGCAGATCGAGAACAACGTCGTCCGCGTCGCCTACCAGGCGCTCGCCGCGGTCCTCGGCGGCACCCAGAGCCTGCACACCAACGGCAAAGACGAGGCGCTCGCCCTGCCGACCGAAGAGTCCGTCCGTACCGCCTTGCGAACCCAGCAGATCCTCGCCCACGAGTCCGGCGCGGCCGACACCATCGACCCGCTTGCCGGCAGCTACTACGTCGAGAGCCTCACCGACGAGGTCGAACAGGAGGCCTACGACCTCCTCGAGCAGGTCGACGAGAAAGGCGGCATGCTCGAGGCCGTCGAACAGCAGTGGGTCCAGCGCCAGATCCAGGACACCGCCTTCGACCGCCAGCGCGAGATCGAGGAAAAAGAGCGGATCATCGTCGGCGTCAACGAGTTCGAGGTCGACGAGGAACCGGAGATGGACATCGAGGAAGTCACCGAGGAGGACGAACAGCGCCAGATCGACCGCCTCGAGTCCGTCCGGGCGGACCGCGACAGCGAAGAGGCCGAGGCGAAACTCGAGGCGCTGCGCGAGGCGGCCCGCGGCGACGACAACCTCATGCCGCACATCGTCGACGCGGTGAAGGCGTACGCGACCGTCGGCGAGATCTGTAACGTCCTGCGCGAGGAGTTCGGCGAGTACCAGCCGGGCAGCGCGATCTGACGGTCGATCGACCGGCGACGGCCCGTCTCCGGCGTCGACTCGAGTAGTCGTCGATTTTCTCTCCGAGCGACGGCGAACGTCGCTCCGAGCGGCGCAAGCAGGTGACGGCGAGTGATTTCCGCCGTGGCCACAAGCGTAATTACACGAACGTTCCCAGACTACGACAACAATGTACAATATCGAACAAACCCGCTTCGGCTATCAGATCACGTTCGCGGGAAATATGGACGAGGCCGAACTCCGCGAGTGGATCGCGGATTCCCGTTCGGTACTCGAGTCGTCGCCGGAGACGTTCGGCATCCTCGTCGACATGCGAGAGCTTCGGCTGCTCGACGACGACGAACAGGAGCTGATGCGGGAGGGCCAGCAGCTCTACAGGAAAGCGGGGATGGTCCGGTCTGCCGTCATCCTCGAGTCGGCGGTGTTGACCCTGCAGTTCCAGCGCCTCGCCAAGGAATCCGGTATCTACGACTGGGAACGGTACATCAACGCGAGCGACGAGCCGAACTGGCGGGAACACGCCGAGGAGTGGTTGATCGAGGGCGTCGATCCCGATTACCGCCGGTAGTCGGCGGAGCGACGCAGCCGTACAGGACACGGTGCCTGGTGGCGTCCCAAGTCTGAACTGCAGGGTCGAATCCGACGGTGCGAGCCGATTCGACCCTGCAGTCGACACTTGGGAGAGTACTAGCCAAGAGCACAAGAATAACGCCCCATCGCCGCACACGTCGAACCGATGCACTTCGATCACGCAGGCGTCGCGACCGACGACGCAGCGACACTCGCCGAACTGTTCTCCGACCTCTTCGGACTCGAGATCGCCCACGAGGAGGAGTTCGACGGGATGCGCGTCGTCTTCCTCGACACCGGCAACGGCTACGTCGAACTGCTCGAGCCCCTCGGGGACGGCACCATCGCCCGGTACCTCGAGAACAACGGCTCCGGCATCCACCACCTCGCGCTGGCGACCGACGACATCGAGGGTGCACTCGAACGGGCGCGAGAGCTGGGCGTCGAACTGGTCGACGAAGAGCCCCGTCCAGGCGCGTGGGGCCACACCGTCGCGTTCTTGCACCCGAAGTCGACGGGCGGTATCCTGGTGGAGTTCGTCGAGCACTGACGGCCGGCGACGGCGCGAGTCGCCACCCGTTTTCGCTGCCGTTCGTCCGGCAGTATCAGTTGCAGTCGGTCCCCGTTTTCGACCGCGAGTGCGACTCGAGGCCGCCAGTTCGGAGAACGATCACCGTCTCGGCGTGACCACAGTCGGCCGGCGACCGCTCGAGGTTGGTCATCGTGGTCGAGCCGCCGGACTCGACGATCAACTCGTGGCGTCCTCCAGCGACCAGGGCGACCTCGAGGTAGGCGTCGGCCGGCACGTCCAGTGATTTCTCGAGGGCGGTCTCGTCGTTCCGGCGAACCGTCAGCGAGAGCGAGCGTTCCTCGTCGCCGGCGTTCCAGATCGTGGCGACGTGTGGGTTGCGCCCGCCGTCGCCGACCTCGTAGCGTTCGATCGGGTCGTCGTCGCTCGAGTCGACTTCGGGCGGCGTCTCGCGTTCGCCGTTTCCGGACGGTCCAGCGTCGTCCCCGGACGATCCGGCGTCGACGACCGTCCCGAGACAGCCGGCGAGTCCACCGAGTGCGACGACGCCGCCGACGCGAGCGAGCAGGTCGCGACGTTTCATATTCACGCCGACAATACCGAGGCGTAAATGTTATTTTTCAGTCGACGACGACGGTCTCGGTCGCCGATACGTTCGCGTCCGCTCGCAGCGAGCGGTCGAGCCACTCGAGGACGGCCTCGGTCAGTCGGTCTCGAGCCGTTCGGTCGTCGATCGTCGCGGGATCGTCGCCGCGCTGGTCGCCGTAGGCACCGAACTGGGCGTGGTTCATGCCAGCGATTTCGACGACCCTGGCGTTCTGACCGAGCAGTTCGCGGTTCGCGCGCTCGGTTTCGCGGTCGATCACGCCGTCGGCGGTCCCCTGCACCGAGAGGACGGGAACGCCGCTGCCCCGGAGGTCGTCGCCGTCGTCGCAGTACGCCGCGAGCAAGAGGAGACCGTCGGCCCGATCGGGGTTCTCGGAGGCGTACCGACAGGCCATCGAACCGCCCAGCGAGTGCCCGCCGACGATCCAGCGGTCGACGCTCGGATAGTCGGCCATCGTCTCGTCGGCGGCGTCGACGTCGAGGACGGCGAGGTTCAGCGGCATCTCGGGCACGACGAGTACGACGTCGCGCTCGGCGACGACCGGGGCGAGCGTCCACGCGTAGCTCTCGGGGTCGACCCTGGCCCCCGGGTAGACGACGATCCCGATCGTCTCGTCGGTAACTGGACCGCCAGAGAGGATCACGTCCCCGCCCGCCCGCTCGAGTCGGACGTCCTCGCGGGCGTCGATCGCCTCGAGTCGGTCTGGATCGCCGCGGTACGGCGTCTCGAGGTAGACGACGCCACCGACGACGGCGAGGACGACGAGGACGGCGAGGACGGCGAGCGCGATGGCTCGTCGCCGGCGGGAAACGGCGGCGACTGCCGTGTCGACGGACGGCATGTCACCCGAAGTTCTCGATCAGCGCGTCGTCTGGGTCGCCGCCTGCTCCCTCGATCGCGTCGGCGACGGCCTCGACGAAGTCGCCGAATCCGAAGACGTAGAACTGGCCGTCCTCGAGGCGCTCGCCGACGGCGGCGGCGAGCCGTTCGTCGTCGCCCTCGTCGACGAGGGTGACGTCAGCGCCCGCCTCCTCGAGGGCCTCGAGTCGGGTTCGATGGGCGGGTTCGTCGTCCTGGTAGACGACGGCGGCGTCGTAGTCGGCCTCGTGAGCGGCCTCTGCGATCGCCACTGCGGGACCGACGCCGGGACCGCCCGCGACGGCGACGACGTCGGCGTCTCGCTCGTAGGAGATCCGCCCGAACGGTCCCTCGATCGCGACCGTCTCGCCGCCCTCGAGGTCGGCGAGCCACGGTGAGAGGTCGCCCTCGGGATCGACGCCGACCGTGATCTCGAACGTCTCCTCGACCGACGGCGACGAGAGCGTGTAGTGGCGCGTCACCTCCTCGCCGTCGACCTCGGCACCGAGCAAGACGAACTGACCGGGGAGCGCGTCGAACTCCTCGGGCGCGGTCAACTCGAGTGCAACCGTGTCGGTACCGACCTCGCGAACCGTCTCGACGGTGACTTCGGTTCCATCCATGTCGCGGGGGTTCGTCCGGTGCCCTGAAAGGCGTTCCTTTCGGAGCCGTGTTCTTTCGAACACCCTCATTAACTATAATTATTGTAAATATGGTCAGAAATACTGGCTGTGAGATGGGCTTTCAGAAGCCTTTTCATTTATCACGGGCAAGTTCGCTACGATATGGCTGAGGACCTTAACTGGGCAGTCGGAGGCGAGGCTGGCGACGGCATCGACTCCACGGGGAAAATCTTCGCCCAGGCACTTAGCAGGGCCGGACGACACGTATTCACGTCGAAAGACTTCGCGTCTCGAATTCGCGGCGGCTACACCGCCTACAAGATTCGGACGTCCGTCGACAAGGTCCAGAGCGTCGTCGACCGACTCGACATCCTGGTCGCGTTGACCCAGCGTACCATCGACGAGAATCTCGACGAACTGCACGAGGGAAGCGCTATCATCTACGACGGCGAACGCTCCTGGGAGGCCGAGATTCCCGACGAGATGACCGCAGTCGACGTTCCGCTGAAGTCGCTGGCCGAAGAGGCGGGTGGCGCGATCATGCGCAACATCGTCGCACTCGGTGCCGCCTGCGAGATCACCGGCTTCGACGTCGAGTACCTGGACGAAGCACTCGAGAAGCGCTTCGGCGGCAAGGGCTCGAAGATCGTCGAGAACAACAAGGAGGCCGCACGCCTCGGACAGGAGTACGTCCAGGAGAACTACGACCTCGATCACCTCGGCTACGACCTCGAGACCACGGACAACGACTACGTCCTGCTCAACGGCAACGAGGCGATTGGGATGGGCGCACTCGCCGCTGGCTGTCGGTTCTACGCCGGCTACCCGATCACGCCCGCGACGTCAATCATGGAGTACCTGACGGGGCGGATCGAAGAGTACGGCGGTCACGTCGTCCAGGCCGAAGACGAGCTCTCGGCGATCAACATGTCGCTCGGTGCCGCGCGCGCCGGCGCTCGCTCGATGACCGCGACCTCGGGTGCCGGGATCGACCTCATGACCGAGACGTTCGGCCTGGTCGCGACCAGCGAGACGCCGCTCGTCATCTGCGACGTCCAGCGGTCCGGCCCCTCGACGGGGATGCCGACGAAACAGGAACAGGGCGACCTCAACATGGCGCTGTACGGCGGCCACGGCGAAGTCCCGCGGTTCGTCGTCACCCCCACCTCGATCGACGAGTGTTTCTGGAAGACCGTCGAGGCGTTCAACTACGCCGAGAAGTACCAGACGCCGGTGTTCCTCGTCTCCGACCTGGCGATGTCGGTCACCGAGCAGACGTTCCCGCCGGAGACGTTCGACATGGACGACGTCGAGATCGACCGCGGCAACCTCGTCGACGAAGACGAAGTCGAGGAGTGGCTCGACGACCAGGGTCGCTTCCGTGCCCACGCCGCGACCGACGACGGCGTCAGCCCGCGTGCGATTCCGGGAACGACCGACGGCGCACACATGAGCACCGGTCTCGAGCACGACGAACTCGGCCGCCGAACCGAGGACACGGAGGTTCGCGTCGAGCAGGTCGACAAGCGCAACCGCAAGGTCGAGACCGCCCAGGAACGCGAAGACTGGGACTACCGCGAGTTCGGTGACGCCGACGCCGACACGCTCGTCGTCTCGTGGGGCTCGAACGAGGGCGCGCTGGTCGAAGCCCTCGACTACCTCGAGGAAGACGGCGTCGACGTTCGCGTCCTCTCCGTGCCCTACATCTTCCCGCGGCCCGACCTGAGCGACGAGATCGAGGCCGCAGACGACGTGATCGTCGTCGAGTGTAACGCCACCGGCCAGTTCGCCGACCTGATCGAGCACGACACGCTTACCCGCGTCAAGCGCATCAACAAGTACACCGGCGTCCGCTTCAAGGCGGACGAACTCGCGGAGAAAATCAAGCAGAAACTCACGGAGGAGGTTCCAGCATGAGCTCGGAAGTACGATTCACCGACTTCAAGTCCGACAAGCAGCCGACGTGGTGCCCCGGATGTGGGGACTTCGGCACGATGAACGGCATGATGAAAGCCCTCGCGGAGACCGGCAACGATCCCGACAACACGTTCGTCGTCGCCGGGATCGGGTGCTCGGGGAAGATCGGGACCTACATGCACAGCTACGCGCTGCACGGGGTCCACGGTCGCGCCCTGCCCGTCGGCACGGGCGTCAAACTCGCTCGACCCGACCTCGAGGTCATGGTCGCCGGTGGCGACGGCGACGGCTACTCGATCGGCTCGGGCCACTTCATCCACGCCGTTCGACGCAACGTCGACATGACCTACGTCGTCATGGACAACCGCATCTACGGCCTCACGAAGGGGCAGGCCTCGCCGACCTCGCGGTCGGACTTCGAGACCTCGACCACCCCGGAAGGTCCGAAACAGCCTCCGGTCAACCCCCACGCGCTCGCGCTCGCGGCCGGAGCGACGTTCATCGCCCAGTCCTTTAGCTCCGACGCGCTGCGCCACCAGGAGATCATCCAGGAGGCCATCGAGCACGACGGCTTCGGCTTCGTGAACGTCTACTCGCCGTGTGTCACGTTCAACGACGTCGACACCTACGACTACTTCCGCGACACGCTGGTCGACCTCGAGGAAGAGGGCCACGACCCGACCGACTACGACGCCGCAAAGGAGGTCATCCTCGACGCTGACAAGGAGTACCAGGGCATCATCTACAAAGACGAAAACTCCGTGCCCTACAGCGAACAGCACGGCCTCGACGCCGACATGTCCGAGATCCCCGACGGCGCGCCAGAGGACGCGATGGACCTCGTCCGCGAGTTCTACTGATACTGCCGGACAAAACGGTTCAGACGTCGATCGCACGCGAGACGCGATCGAGTATTCACTGACGGTTGTCCGGTAGTATGAGCGCCCGTCGTCTCTCTCGTCTTCTTTCTCATCCGTCGTCTCTCACCCGTTCGTGCCGCCGAGCCGCGCCGCACCGACGTCTGCTCGCGACCACTATATAAAGCAGTTCAATATACAGCACAACGCTCACTCGGCAACGGTCGCAACTACTACTTGCAGGTCGCACGGGCAACCGGATACGGAACGTACCTGCATCAGGGTCGGAACACCGTCCGGCGTGGGCAGCCGGACGGGCACTGTGGTGGTTTCTCCCCCTCCCCTCTTTCGACGCACCGCGAATCTCGAGCGTGCGGTGCGCTCGAACCTGTGGGAACGACTGATAACGGTGGCTGTGACTGGTTGCCGACGCAACCGCAAGATCGGTGACTACTGTAGTTCTCCTCGAGTGTACGTGACTGGCCGCAAGTAGATGCCAGACTCGTCCGCCTACGTCTGGACGTCCCGGTCGGCGACGAGCGACTGCACGAGCGTCGACTCGACGGCGTTGAGTCGCTGGGAGACCGCCGACCGCGAGACGTCGAGTCGATCCGCGAGTTCCGCGAGATCGGTCCCGCGTGGGCGGTCGTAGTAGCCGAGTTCGACCGCCAGTTCGACCGCTTCGCGCTGTTTTTCCGTGATCGCGGTCGCGTCGAGTTCGACGCTGCCGCCGTCGTCGCCGAGACGGGAGATGCGCCTGAGGTCGACGCTCGCGCCCGTCTCGCGAAGTGCCGAGACGACGTCACCGAGCAGGGACCGTTCGGGGACGACCAGCGAGACGCGCAGTGCGCCGTCCCGGACGCCCTCGAGGTCGAAGACGCACTCGAACTGCCTGATCGCCGCACAGGCACACGACTCGTCGACCGACGTCGAGACGTACTCCGTTTGCGTCGTCGTCCCGTCGGCGACGGTAACCTCGTTCTGACACGTCTGGCCGCCGCCGTCGCCCGTAATCGTCTGCGTGACCGCAGACGCGTTCGGGGTCTCGCGGGCGACCGGGCACTGGACGCTCTCGGGCAGTTCCACCTCGAGGATCGCGCGCAACGGCGTCGGCTCGTGGCGAGAATCGGTCGACGGACGCGACTCGGCGCTCATACTCGAGGTATGTCCGGCCAGCCACATAAGGGCGAGTGTCACTCGAGGACAGGCGTCACGAGATCGGTTCCCACTGGCGTTTCGCGGTCCGATCGGGCATACGGACTACTGTACGTTATTTCCGGTGCAACCGCAGGGGTCGCGGTTGCACCGGTACGGCAGACCGTCTCACTCGAGCGGGTGCTCGACCGACTCCATCAGTACCTCGAGGTCGACGCCCTCGTCGGGGAGCATCTCCGGGTGGCCGCCGAGGAGGACGAGCAGGTCGCCGTCGTGGTCGAACGCCGCGAGCAGGACGGCGACCTCGATCTCCTGGCCCTCGAGGTCGGTCGTCGCGAGGAAGCGGTCGACGTCTCTCGTCTCGCCGAGGATCTCGAGGGAGATCGTCTCGTCGTGACTGACGTCGCGCAACCCGTCGTAGTCCCCTTCGATCTGCTCGCGCAGCTGGTCGAGCAGTTCCTCGTTGTCCAGTTCCGAGAGGGGGTTGTAGTCCGTCCCGAGGACGTCCATGCCGGGCACCGAGACGGCGGCGAAGGTGGCCGCCTCCAGAGTCGTCCCCTGGATCTCGACGGCTTTGGTGTAGATCGATCGCCAGTAGGAAGCAGAGATCTCCCGCGTGACGCCGACGTCGACTTCCTCGCGGTACGTTTCGTTCGTCGACTCGTGCTCTTCGTACCCCGTCTCCGCGAGCGCCTCCTCGGTCGGAGCGACTCGAGACGCGTGAAACTCGAGCGGTTCGTTCCCGAGGACGACGTCTAGACAGCCCGCCGAAAGCGTGAGTGCCCCGGTCGCGCCGGCGGCGAGTAGCGATCGTCGTGATCTCATTACGCGACTAGTGAGCCGGCCGCGACATATTCTTTCTGGGCGATTTAGTATGATTAGAACACTGTCACGATCGCGGATGTCCACGATCGAAACACAGCAAAGTTATCGGGGTCGCCACCGCGAGTTCAGGTATGGCGGAATTTTCAGATCGGATCGAGCAGGTGTCGATCAGCGGCATTCGCGAAGTGTTCGAAGCCGCGAGCGAAGACGCGATCAACCTCGGGATCGGCCAGCCGGACTTTCCGACGCCCGCACACGCCCGTCGGGCCGCGATCGAGGCGATCGAGTCCGGGCGGACCGACGCGTACACGTCGAACAAGGGCACTCGCAGCCTTCGCGAGGCCATCTCGGCGAAGTACGACCGCGACTACGGACTCGAGGTCGACCCCGGCGACGTCATCGCCACTGCGGGCGGTAGCGAAGCCTTGCACATCGCACTTGAGGCGCACGTCGATCCCGGCGAGGAAGTGATCTTCCCGGATCCGGGCTTCGTCTCCTACGACGCGCTAACCCGGATCGCGGGCGGGACGCCGAAACCGGTGGGACTTCGCGAGGACCTGACGATGGACCCCGCGACGGTCGAGGAGGCGATCACCGACGAGACGGCGGCGTTCGTCGTCAACAGCCCGGCGAACCCGACGGGTGCCGTCCAGAGCGAAGAAGACATGCGGGAGTTCGCCCGGATCGCGGACGAACACGACGTGCTCTGTATCTCCGACGAGGTGTACGAACACATCGTCTTCGACGGCGAGCACCACTCGCCGATGGCGTTCGCCCAGACGGACAACGTCGTCGTCGTCAGCGCCTGCTCGAAGACCTACTCGATGACCGGGTGGCGACTCGGCTGGGTGCTCGGCTCGAACCGCCGGATCGAACGGATGCTGCGGGTCCACCAGTACGCCCAGGCCTGTGCCAGCGCGCCGGCCCAGTACGCCGCCGAGGCGGCGCTGTCGGGACCCCAGGAGCCCGTCGACGAGATGGTCGCCGCCTTCCAGAAGCGTCGCGACGTCGTCCTCGACGGCCTCGAGGACGCCGGCCTCGAGGTCCCCACACCGGAGGGTGCGTTCTACGCGATGCCGAAGGTGCCCGAGGGCTGGTGTGACGAGGTGCTCTCGCGGGACGTCGTCGTCGTCCCCGGCGAGGCGTTCGGAGCGAACGGCGAGGGGTACGCCCGCCTCTCGTACGCGACGGGCATGGAGGACCTGAAGGAAGCACTCGAGATCATCGACGAGGCGACGCAGGCGGTCCGGTAGTCTCGAGTCGCGAACTCGAGGCGGTCGCCGACTCGAGTCACACGGATTATTGTCACTGTGTCCGGTGTACCCGCGACCGTCCTGCGGGTACGGTAATGACTGACGGTGAACCGTATCAGTCCGCGTCGTCCCGTCGAGTGCCACCCCCAGAGGTATATCCTTCGGCGACGTAGGATCTTTGACGATCGTTCATGACAGACAGACACAGCCGCGAACTGGGCATCGAGTTCGGCGACCTCGAGGCGAAACTGCGCGAACAGACGTACCCGATCGAGACCGAAGACCTCCTCGAGCAGTGTGGCGAGGACGCCGTCGAGCTCCAGAACGGCTCCGAGACGTTACGCGAGATGCTCGGCTTGCTGCCCGAAGAGACCTACGAGTCCGTCGAGGAGACGCGGGAGGCGATCTTCAACGCCGTCGACAGCAAGGCGATCGGGCGTCGGTACTACTCCGACCGAACGCCGCCGGCCAACGGCGAACGACGCGAGGACGCGCAGTTGTCGTTCTGACGGCGGCCGATCACTCCTCCAGAATGTGCGCACACAGCGCCCGCGCCGCCTCGAGGTGTTCGTCCGCCTCGTCGTGGACGGTCTCGTCGGCCGACTCGAGCAGGTGCGCGACCTGCCCGACGCGCTTTTTCGTCGTGGCCTCGTCGAGGTCGCTCGTCGCGGCGTCGCGCGCGACGGCTTCGGCCTCGCCGAGCCAGCGGTTCGTCCGGGGATCGATCGGGAGTTCGGCGGTCGCCTCGAGGTGACGGCAGAGCGCCTCGGTCCGTTCCTCGAGCGAGCGGTCGGTGTCGTCGTCGGTCACGGCAGTTCGTAGGCGCGCGAGGGAGGTGGTCGTTGTGGTGGATAGACGTGAACCTTGATACGGATCCCGGTCTACGTTCCGGTATGTCCGTCGACTGTACGTTTCTCGAGGACCTCCCCCTCGACGACGATCAGGTGTCGTTCGACGAGGGGCGACGAGAGACCCACGCGGCAGACTGGGGCGCACAGCACTCCGGACGGGCCGTCCTGCCCGACGCCGTCGTCTGGCCGGAATCGACCGCCGACGTCTCGACGGTGCTCGCCGCCGCGACCGACCGCGGCGTCCCAGTGACGCCGTACGCCGCCGGGTCCGGACTCGAGGGCAACGCCGTCCCCGCCCACGGCGGGATCAGCCTCGACCTGACCCGGATGGACGACGTCCGCGACTACCGACCCGAGGACTTCCTGATCGACGTCGGGCCGGGGATCATCGGCTCCGCCGTCGACGAGTACGTTGCGGCCGACGGCCTCTTCTTCCCGCCGTTGCCGTCCTCGGGGAACATCTCGACGGTCGGCGGGATGATCGCCACCGACGCAAGCGGCATGCAGACGGTGCGATACGGCGAGGTCGCAGACTGGGTCCGTCGCGTCGAGGCGGTGCTCGCCGACGGCACGGTGATCGAGGCTGGCTCGCGGGCAGCCAAGACCTCGAGCGGGTACAACCTGAAAGACCTCCTCGTGGGCAGCGAGGGGACGCTCGCGGTGATCACGGAGGCGACGCTCGAACTCGCCGGCCGGCCGGCACAGATCCGCGGTGGGCGGGCCATCTTCGACGACCTCGACGACGCGACGGAGGCCGTCCTCGAGGCAGTCCGCACGGAGGTCGGAGTCGCCCGGATCGAACTCGTCGACGAACCGAGCGCGCGGATGGCCAACGACTACTTCGGGACGGACCTGCCCGACGCGCCCATGGTCTTTCTCGAGTTCCACGCGAACCACGGCATCGACGAGGAGATCGACCTCTGTCGGACGATCTTCGAGGCCCACGACGTCGCGCGCTTCGAGATGGCGACCGACGAGGCCGAGATGGACGAACTGTGGCACGTGCGACGGGAACTCGCTCCCGCCGTCGCCGCGTACGACCCCGACCGCGAACCCGTCCACCCCGGCGACGTGACGGTGCCGATCAGCGCCTACCCCGAGATCGTCCGCTACGCGAAAGACCTCGAGACCGAGTACGACCTCGAGATTCCCTGTTTCGGCCACGCGGGCGACGGTAACCTCCACTACACGATCCTGGTCGACCGCGACGACCCCGACGAACGTCAGCGCTGCGAGGACGTCTACGCGCAAATCGTTCGTCGCGCGATCGAACTCGGCGGGACGGCCACCGGCGAGCACGGCGTCGGCGAGGGCAAACGGCGCTACCTCGAGGACGAACACGGCGAGGGGAGCGTCGAGGCGATGCGAGCGGTCAAGCGGGCGCTCGACCCGACGGACACCCTGAACCCGGGCAAGATCTTTCCGGAGACGGAAGGCGGGGGACGGCTCGAGCGGCCGTCGGAGTGAGCGGGGCAGTGTTCACGATTCGAGTACCGCCGATCAGTCGTGGACGAGCACGTCGAGGACCGTCGGACCGTCGCTCTCGAGTGCGCGTTCGACGGCGGGACCGATCTCGTCGGGCGTCTCGACGAGTTCCGCGTCCGCGCCGTGGCTCTTCGCGTTCGCGACGAGGTCGACGGGTGGCTCGAAGTCCATCCCGACGTACTCGTAGTCCTCGGCGTCGCCGCCGAACAGCTTCGCCGTGTTGTCTTTGAGGATGCGGTAGTTACGGTTGTCCGGAATCACGACGGTGAGGTCGACGCCGTAGCGGGCCGCCGTGTAGATCGCGTTCGGGTAGTAGAGGTACGAGCCGTCGCCGACGAAGCCGATCACGTCCCGGGGGTCCTCGCGGTCGCCTTCGGCGATCGCCGCGCCGATGGCCGCCGGCAGCCCGTAGCCCAGACCGCCGCCCTTGTTCGATATCAGTCCCTCCGCTTCGAAGGGCCACCGGGTGAGCATCGCGTACCGCGCCGTGACGCCCTCGTCGACGACGTAGGCGTCGGGCGCGACCGCGTGGAGGTCGTCGACCAGTCGCGCCTTCGACGCCCGCCGCTCGTCTGCCGGCGCGTCGCTCTCGCCCATCGATTCGATCGTCTCCTCGAGCGCCGCCGCGGTCGCGCGGACCGACTCGAGGCGCTGCTCGCAGGTCTCGTCGTCGAGACGGGCGCGAACCCGATCGGCGAGGTCGGCGAGGGTCTCACCCGGGTCGCCGAGGACGGTCACGTCCGCGGGCTGGTTCTTGCCGAGTTCCCACGCGTCGTCGCCGAGGTGGATACACGTCGTCTCGGGATCGACGAGGTCGCCTTCGTGGCGGACGAGCGTCGTGTGCGTCGAGGTCCCGACGAAGACGAGCGTGTCGGTCGACGCGAGCATCGACGCCAGGTCCTCCGCCGGCGGCACGTGCGAGACCCACAGGTCGTGGTCGGCCGGGAAGTTCACCTCGCTGGCCATGATCTCGCCGTGGACCCGCAGGCCCGCGGCCTCGGCGAGGTCGACCGCCGCCGCGACCGCGTCGGTGCCCGACCTGGCGACCCCGTCGCCGACGATCATGGCCGGACTGTCCGCCGCCGCGAGGCGGTCGGCCGCGCGCTCGAGTTCGGCCGGATCGCCGCTGCCGGCGGTCGGAATCGATCCCAGCCGCTCGGGTTCGGCGTCGGTCTCGGCCATCGTGACGTCGAGCGGGAGCGCGAGGAAGACCGGTCCGGTCGGCGGCGTCAGCGCGACCCGGAACGCCCGCCGGAGCATCGTCGGGAGCGCGTCGACGTCGAGCACCTCGTCGCTCCACTTGGTGAACGGCTCCGCGAGGTCGACGAGGTCACCCGAGAGGATCGGCTCCTCGTGGCGAAAGTCGGTGCTGTGGTTGCCCGCCGTCACGACCAGCGGCGCGCCGGCGACCATCGCCCCGTAGAGGTTGCCGAGTCCGTGCGCGAGTCCCGGCGCGAGGTGAAGGTTGACGACGCCGACGGGGTTCGTTTCGGTTACGTCGGGCCCGGTCGCGCCGTCGGCGTGGTACCGGCGCGTGCTCGCGTAGCCCGCCGCCATCCCGACCGCGACGTCCTCGTGGAGGCCGAGGACGTACTCGAGGTCGCTCTCGACGAGCGCGTTCATCACTGGAAGCTCGGTCGTGCCGGGGTTGCCAAAGACGTACTCGACGCCGTAGGACTCGAGAGCGTCGACGAACAGGTCCGCGCCGGTGTACTCGCCAGTCATGCGGTGTCCTGGCACGGGACGGGACATGAATCCACCTGTCTTCGCTTTCATGCCGACCGGCCGTAGTCGGATCGCTCGGGTCTGGTCACACTCGAGTCGGGTCCCGCGTCGGGATCGAGACATATTTATTCGATTCGCTGATAGGAACGACGAATGACGGCAGACGATCCAGCGACGGCGTTCGAACGATCCCGAGGGGCGACGTTCACCTGGCGGACGATCGGTCCACACCTGGTGCAGTTCCTCCGGAACCTCCCGCGCGTACGCCGGGCGAAGAAGGCAGGGCGAGTCAGCGACGCGTTCGCAGAGAAGATCATGCTCGCGGTCACGGCGGTCAACGAGTGTCCCTACTGTGCGCGCTATCACGCGGACCTCGCCGCCGACGCCGACGTTCCCCGCGAGACGGTCAGGGAGATCCTCGAGAACGACGTCGAGACGGCGGTCGACGACGAGGAACTGCCCGCACTCCAGTTCGCCCAGCACTACGCCGAGTCGAACGCCGACCCCGACGAGGTCGCACTCGAGGAACTGTACGCCGTCTACGGCCGGCAGACGGGCGAGGACGTGCTGGCGTACGTTCGCGCGATCTACTTCGGGAACCTCCTCGGGAACACGTACGACGCGGTCCGAGCGTCGCTGTCGTCGTTCGGACGCAGTCTCCGAACGCGACTCGAGCGGGCCCGTTCCTCGCTCGAGCGTCGCTGCCCACTCTGTTAGCCGCCGGGGCCGACGCGTCGGTTCTCGACGCCCACGAGACGAGCGGTCGGCGGCGGTGACTGGACCGAACCCGCCCGCACCCGCGGTATTATGTTTCAGTAGGCCATCACTAGGGCCATGGCGCTGGCGAGAGCAGGGTCGGGTCTCGAGGCGGCGCTGCGAGCGTACCTCTCGCAGGTCCATCCGGTGTTCATGCTGCCGCCGCTTGCGGCGTCGCTGTTCGGGGCGATCCTCGCGAGCGGGGTCGATCCCGTACTCGCCGCGATCCACGTCGTCGCGATGTTCGCGGCGGTGTACACGGCCCACGTCAAGGACGGCTACGTCGACTTCTACGTCCGCGGCGAGGACGACGACCACCCGCTGACCGAACGGGGCTGTCGTCTCGGGCTGGCGCTCTCGACGGCGGCGTTCGCCGTCTGCTGTGGCCTGCTGTTCGTCCTCGTCGGACCGATCACGGTCGCAGTGGTCGTCCCGACGTGGCTGATCGCCTACCACCACGCACCACAGCTAGATACGAACCCCGTGACGGCGACGACGGGCTACCCGCTGGGGATCGCACTGTCCCTGCTGGGCGGTTTCTACGTCCAGGCCGGCGCGATCGACCCGGTTCCGCTCGGCTTCGCGGTCGTCTTTCTCGTCTTGCTCTCGGGCGTGAAGGTGATCGACGACGCCCAGGACTACGAGTACGACCGCTCGATCGCAAAGCGGACGGTCGCCGTCGCGGTCGGCCCCGATCGCGCCCACGCCGTCGCGTACGGGTTGATGATCGTCGCCCTCCTCGCTGTCGTCGGCTTCGCCGCCGTGGGCGTCTTCCCGCCCTCGAGTGCTCTCGCGTCGATCCCCTTCGCCGCGGTCGCCCTCGTGGCCCGTCGTGCGGGACCGAAACTCGCGACGATGCTGCTGGTTCGCGGCTCGTACCTCTTTCTCGCCGTGCTCATCGCCGCCGCGTGGTTCCGGCCGTTCAGCTAGACGACCGTGATCGAAGACGCCTTGAGTGTCCCGCGGAAACGACCTGCATGGAGCGAACATCGACTGGGAGTGCGGACGGATCGCGTCGGCCGAACGTCCCCGTGACGTCGCGCCGGGCGCTACTCGCGGCTGCGTCGGCGGGTGCGGTCGGGGCCGTCGCCGGCTGTCTGGGCGGGGGGAACGGCGACGACGGCGACTGTAGCGGCGAGCAGATCACCGACCTCGAGTCGCCCGCCAGAGGCGACGCGGACGCCCCTATCACCGTGACCGTCTACAGCGACTTCTCGTGTCCACACTGTGCGACCTTCGAACTCGAGAAGGCACCGACGCTCGAGGGCGACATCGCCGACGGGCGCGTCCGCTACGTCCACAGGGACTTCCCGATCCCCGTCAGCGAGGAGTGGGCGCGACCGGCCGCGAACGCCGCTCGAGCCGTCCAGTACCACGTCGACGACGCGACGTTTTTCGAGTACACCTCGAGGCTGTACCAGAACCAGCAGAATCTCGGGACGGATCTGTTCGGCGACGCCGCCGACGACGTCGACGCCCCGCGCGAGGACGTCGTTTCGGCAGCCGAGGACCAGCCGTTCTGCGAGGTCATCAGCGACGACCGCCAGGAAGGGCTCGACCGCGGCGTCGAAGGGACCCCGACCGTGTTCGTCGACGACGAGATGCTGGTCAACCCGTCGGTCGAGGACCTCCGGGCGGCGGTCGACGGAGCCGGCGAGTGACAGCGGCGAGCGGCCGCCAGTCGCCACCTCGATAGCTCGATCACCGGTTTCCGTTCTCGAATCTCGGTACGCGACTGTCACCCAGGAATTCGAAGGCACAACGCAGACGCCCGTCGGCCGACACGGTACATCCACCAGCCCTGTTATCGCACCTCACTGCAGGGGACGTCACGATGGACGAACACCGCCGTTCGGACGAACGGGAGGAACCGCGGGTAGCCGAGTCGCCCCTCGAGGACGAGGCCGACGCCGATGAGGCCGCGGCACACGCCGAACACCAGGGGGGCCACGAGGACGGGGGACACGACCACGGGGGGATGCACGCCGGACACGAAGAGCTGTTCCGTCGTCGGTTCTTCGTCTCGACGGCGCTCTCGATCCCGGTGCTCCTCTACAGCGAGACGCTCCAGGCGTGGCTCGGCTTTTCGGTCCCGACGTTTCCCGGCAGCGAGTGGATCAACCCGGTCTTCGCGGTGCTCGTCTTCGCGTACGGTGGCGTGCCGTTCCTCGAGATGGCCCTCCCGGAACTCCGGGAGCGATCGCCGGGGATGATGACGCTCATCTCGATGGCGATCACCGTCGCCTTCGTCTACAGTCTGGCGAGCGTCGCGGTGCCGACGGCGTCGACGTTCTTCTGGGAACTCGTGACGCTCGTCGACGTCATGTTGCTCGGCCACTGGATCGAGATGCGGAGCGTTCGCCGGGCCTCGAGCGCGCTCGACGAACTCGCCCAGCTCCTGCCCGACACGGCCGAGCGAATCACCGAGGACGGGGACACCGAGGAGGTGCCGGTGGACGACCTCTCCGAGGGCGACCTCGTCCTCGTCCGGCCGGGTGCGAACGTGCCGGCCGACGGCGTCGTCGAGGAGGGCGACTCCGACGTGAACGAGGCGATGATCACCGGCGAGTCGAAGCCGGTCTCGAAAGACCCCGGCGACGAGGTCATCGGCGGCACGGTAAACGGCGACGGAAGTCTTCGAGTGCGGATCGAGGCGACCGGCGAGGAGACGACGCTCGCGGGCATCATGCGACTGGTCGAGGAGGCCCAGCAGAGCAAGTCCCAGACGCAGGTGCTCGCCGATCGGGCCGCCGGCTGGCTGTTCTACGTCGCGGTCGCCGCCGCGGCCGTCACCGCCGTCGTCTGGTCCGTCGTGGTCGCGTTCGACGCTCGAGTCGTCGAGCGTGTCGTGACGGTCCTCGTGATCGCCTGCCCGCACGCGCTCGGACTCGCGATCCCGCTGGTCGTCGCCATCAACACCTCGCTGGCGGCGCGAAACGGGATGCTCGTCAGAGACCGCATCGCGATGGAGCAGGCCCGCGAACTCGACACGATCGTCTTCGACAAGACCGGGACGCTCACGAGAGGCGAACAGGGCGTCGTCGGCGTCGCGACCGTCGAGGACGTCGACGAGGAGGAGGCCCTGGCACTGGCCGCGGCCGTCGAGGGTGACTCCGAGCACATGATCGCGCAGGCGATCCGCGACGCCGCCACCGACCGCGGCGTGGCGACGCCGGACGCACGCGCGTTCGAGGCGATCAAGGGGCGCGGCGTTCGCGCTCGAGTCGACGGCGAACTCGTCCACGTCGGCGGCCCGAACCTCCTCGCCCAGCTCGAGCTCGAACCTCCCGACTCGATCGAGGCGTTCGCCGACGACGCAGGCGAGAACGCACAGACGGTCGTCTACCTCGTTCGCGAAGACGAGGTGCTCGCGGCGTTCGCCCTCGCGGACGTGATCCGCGACGAGAGCCGTCGGGCGGTCGCCGCCCTCCAGGAACTGGGCGTCGAGGTGGCGATGCTCACCGGCGACAGCGAGGACGTCGCTCGCGCGGTCGCCGACGAACTCGACGTCGGCGCGTACTTCGCCGAGGTGCTGCCCGAGGACAAGGACACGAAGATCACCCGTCTCCAGGAGGAGGGCACACTCGTCGCGATGGTCGGCGACGGCGTCAACGACGCGCCGGCGCTCACTCGAGCCGACGTCGGTATCGCCATCGGGAGCGGGACGGACGTCGCCGTCCAGTCGGCCGACGTCATTCTCGTCCAGAACGACCCGCTCGACGTCGTCCGGCTGGTCAAACTCAGCCGGGCCAGTTACCGGAAGATGCAGGAAAACCTCGTGTGGGCCGCCGGCTACAACGTCTTCGCGATCCCGCTGGCTGCGGGCGTCCTGGCACCGGTCGGCATCCTGCTGTCGCCGGCAGTCGGTGCGCTGTTGATGTCGCTCAGCACGGTCATCGTCGCGATCAACGCGCAGTTCCTCCGTCGCGTCGACCTCTCGTTGCCGAGCCTGCCCGGCGTCACCGCGACTCGAGAGCCCCGGCCGACGGGAAGCTGACTGGCCACCACGGTGAGCCGGCGGCGAATCGTCGTCGACCGAGTGGCGAAACACCGGTGTATGCGTCGTCGGTGCAAAGTGTTACAGTGCTATAACAAGTGTTCGATAATCACGATGCCCACACTCCAGCGACGCTGGGACGACCTGACCGACGAGTCGTTGCGGGTTGCAACCCTCGTCGGCCTCGCTTCGATCCCGTTTACTGTCGTCCTCTCCGGTGAGTCAGAACCGCACGCCATCGCGGGGGCACCCCTCCTGTTCGCCGGCCTGATCGTCGGATACGTCTACGGCAAACGGCCGACGGCGAGTCGCCGCGCTGACAGACGAGCGGGCGCTGTGGCGTCTATCGGAGTCGTCCTGTGGCAACTGTCTTATCTGACGTCCATCGTGCGGACTCTGTCTCTGGAGATCGCCGTCGTGGTTACCGCCCTCACACCCGTCGTTGCCGCCGTCGGTGTTGGACTCTCCCTCCTGGTCGTGATGGTCGGTGCGACCGTCGCCGAGTGGATCGTCGTGAACGGTCCTCGCATTCGAGACGCCAGTAATTAACACGGGTCGATCAGTTAGTGCCGTCCCCTCCTCGAGTTCGTAGCTCTCACCGGTCGAGAATATGCGTGTTAACGACACGCGAATACTTTTCACGGAGAATGGTGTAGACGCTCCTTCGAGGTTCGACCGATGGTAGACGCAACTATCGACGTTCTGTATCGCGGTGGACTGAAATGCGACCAGAATTACATGGTCGAGGGGAAGGTTCTGGGGACGCACGACGAACGGAATCCCGACGTCGACTACGGCGAGATTCCCGTCTGGAGTCTCGTCATCGACCATCCGGAGGGGACGATTCTGTGGGATACCGGCTCCCACCACGACGCCCTCGAGGGACACTGGCCAGAGGGGCTCTACCAGGCCTTTTACCCGCACGACGCCCACGAGCATCGCCTCGACGACGACCTCGAGCGAGCGGGCTACGGAATCGAGGACATCGACTACGTCTTCCAGACGCACCTCCACCTCGACCACGCCGGCGGCCTCGAGTTCTTCGACGGCACCGACGTTCCGGTGTTCGTCCACGAAGAAGAGCTCAAGTTCGCCTACTACAGCGCCAAGAGCGACGAGGGGAGCGCCGCCTACGTCCTCGAAGACTTCGATCACGACCTCAACTGGCACGTCCTCCATCGCGACCGCGAACGGCACTTCGAGGACGTGGAGTTCGTCCACCTCCCGGGTCACACACCGGGGCTCACGGGGACGATGATCCACCTCGACGACGAGGGAACGATCGTCTTCGCCGGCGACCAGCTCTATCAGATGCCGAACTACGAGGAGGGCATCCCCCTGGGCGGACCGCTGGTGTGGGGGAAGACCCAGTGGCGCGAGAGCCTCGAGCTGATCCGGTCGCTCGAGCGCCGTCACGACGCGGAGGTCGTGCTGGGTCACGACGCCGAGCAGTTCGAGGAGATCCGCGAGGGGTGGGGGCAGTGAGCTACGAGCGATCGGTCTCGGCCGACTCCCGCACGCTGACTCCCGAGACCGTCTGGAGCGTCCAGATGCCACAGATTCGCTTCGGCCCCCACGCCGTCGAGGAGCTGGGCTACCAGCTCGAGGACCTCGGGGTCGAGGAGGGAGCCCACGGCCTGCTCGTCACCGACGAGGACCTCGTCGAACTCGGGCACGTCGATCGCATCGAGGACCACCTCGAGACAGCCGGCTACGACGTCACCGTCTGGGACGGCGCAGAGCGCGAGCCCTCGACTGCGGTCGTCGACGAGTGTCTCTCGTTCGTCCGCGAGAACGAGGGCGAGGCTGGCTACGACTTCTACGTCGGCTTCGGCGGCGGGAGCTGTCTCGACATCGCGAAGGGGACCCGGGCGATCGTCGCCAACGGCGGCGAGGTGCTCGATTACGTCGCCGAACCCACCGGAGAGGGCGAGGCGTTGACCGAGGCCGGCCCGCCGCTTATCCTCATGCCGACGACGGCCGGCACTGGCTCCGAGATCTCGCCGGTGGCCATCTTCGCAGTCGAGGAGAAAGAGACCAAGGAGGGCATCTCGAGCAACTACGTCCGCGCGGACGCGGCGGTCCTCGACCCGACGTTCACGACGACGCTGCCGCCGGACCTGACCGCGGAGACGGCGATGGACGCCCTCGGTCACGCGATCGAGGGCTACACCACCCATCGCTTCGACGACCTTCTGCGGGCGACCGACCCGCGCGAGCGGCCGGTGTACGCCGGCCGAACCGATCTCACCGAGATGTTCTCCCGGAAGGCGATCGAACTGCTCTCGGGGAACGTTCGCCGGGTCGTCAACAACGGCGACGACCTCGAGGCACGGGCGAACATGCTCAAGGGAGCGCTGTTCGGGGCTATATCGGGGCTAACCGCGGGCGCGAGCCTCTGTCACGCGATGGCCTACCCCGTCGGGAATCGCTATCACACCTACCACGGCCAGACCATCGCGGCCCTCACTCCGGCGAGCACGCTCGGCTACAACGTCGCCAGCGACCCCGAACGATTCGTCGAGGTCGCGGAGTTGCTCGGGGCGGATACGTCGGGCAAGAGCACCCGCGAGGCGGCCGACGAGGCCAGAAAGGAGTTCGTCAACCTGCAACGGGACCTGAACGTCCTTCCGAGCGGGCTGGCCGACCTCGCCGACGTTTCGGAAGAGGAGATCGACTGGCTCGCCACGCAGACGGTCGAGAACCAGCAGCGGCTGCTCCGCTGTAACCCGCGTCCGGTCACGAAAGACGACGTGGCGGAAATCTTCCGCGATTCGCTCCACAACTGGGTGCCCGAGAACAAGGGCTGAACGGTCGCAACTGGACGACCGTTCGGTCGCGTTGACCACGCCGAAGGTGTGCTGTCTCGAGACGACCGGTAGAGACGCCAACGGTACTGGTACGAGGCGTGTGAAACCGATTTCAACGACCTCACGAACACGATCTTCGGTCGGCGTCGCTTCGAGCTCGAATTGCTGTTCTACATCGTCGAGGAGATGTGATCTGAGCCGACCGCTCGGATCACCCGTGACTCTGCCGAGACTGCGAGGTGGTTCTCGACTTCGTTCACGAGGTACGCTTATCCCGTGTCGAACGACGAAACGAACGACCCGTTCGAGAGGTAGAGTTCCCCCTCGAGTTCGACCGCCGCAACCGGTCGCGACTCGTCTCCGTCGTACTCGTACTCGTGCAGTCGGCTTCCGGTCTCTCTGTCGTGGATCGTGACCACGTGTGGATACGCCGAGACGGCTGCGGGCGTGTGACACTGCTCGGTCCCGCGGACGGCGAGGACGTGGTCGTCCGACGCCGCGACGGCTGTCGGTGCGGTGTCGAGCGACTCCTGCCAGCGCAGTTGGCCGTCGGGCGACACCGCGAGGAGTTCCCACTGCCGTCTCCCACTCCAGCGCGCCGGTGGATACCTCGAGTGCCACACAGTGGTTTCCGTCGGTGACGACGTAGGCGGTTCCGTCACTGACGGCCGGCGGTGCGATCGACGGATCGCTCGAGGTGAACTCCTGGATGGCGTGTCGGTCGTCGCTCCCTCCGGGAACCGTCCACTCGGGGTCTCCAGTGTCGGGGTCGAGTGCAACGAGTGTACGGTCGAACACGTCGGTATCCGACGCGGCGAGTAGGAGGCTACTCCCGGATTGGTGCCCGAATCTGGCACTGGCGATCGGGTACTCCCACCGTGACGGGAACGACGGTTCCGCGTCGTCCCTGCGTCTCACGTCCTCCAAACAGCCGGCGAGACCGACAAGTGCTGCCGTCGTGGCTCTCCGGAGAACGTTCCGTCTGGAGGGCATACCTCGATAACGCCGCTCGGACACGAAATAATTTTTGCATAGATTTAGCTTCATACATCTTGAGTCGATCAGTGAACGATAGCTCTACGACGCACGGGTACCTCGACGAAAACCGTCGCCGACGGTGGGATCGCTCGACCAGCGCGGAGCCTCTATTTTGGGTGGCCTCGCTCTTCGCGGCCGAGAACGATCGATCGCGGTCGGGACGATACTCCACGTATGGCGACCGGGGACGGTTCGGCGTCCGGTTTCCCGCTCGATGAAGTGATGGACGACGTCCGACGAGAACTCGTCCAGCGGGTGGCCGCGGCTGACCGAGATACGAATCGAGATATCTACGACGCGCTCGAAAACGAGTAACAGGCTCCGGTTCCACCCTTGTCAGTTCGTACTCACGATCTTGATCACGTCTCCCTCCTCGAGTTCGTAACTCTCGCTCACTTCGCGAGAGGATTTGGCGTCGACGGCGTGGAGGTAGCCGTCGCCGATGTCGGAGTGGACAGCGTAGGCGAGGTCGACCGGCGTCGATCCTCGCGGCAGGAGGAAGGCGTCGGGCAACACGTTGCCGCTGCCGTCGGACCACTTCGAGGCGTCCTCGACGGGGTAGGCGGTGACGTGATCGAGCAGGTCGTAGACGGCGTAGTCGAGCGCGTCCTGGACGCCGGTGCCGTCCCACCGCTCCATCGTCTCGGCGAGTCCCTCCAGGGCCTCGCGCTGGGCGTCGCTCACCTCGCCTTCGATCTCCATCGACTCGTCACCCGGATCGTAGTCGACGAGACCGTTCTCGGCCGCCCGACGAAGTGCGAGTTCGCCCTCCGCGGTGGTCGGGATCACGGGTTTGTCGAGCTCGAGCAGCCGTTCGACGTTCTCCTCGGGGGCGACGTCGATCTTGTTCGCCGCGACGACGATCGGTTTGGTCCGCTGGCGGACGTCGCGGGCGAGCGCCTCGCGGTGTTCGTCGTCCCACTGGATGGGGTCGTCGGGGTACTCGAGGTCCCGCAGGACGATCGCGATCTGGGCCGGCGAGGCGCCGAAGCCCGAGAGCATGTCCGCCAGCGCGTCGTCGATGTCGAAATCCGGCGAGCGCGACTTGCGTTCGACCGACTCCCAGTTTCGCTCGACGATGCCCGCGAGCCACATGTCCATCTCCTCCTCGACGAAGTCGATGTCCTCGAGCGGGTCGTGCTCGCCGACCTCGACAGGTTCGCCCTTCTCGTTCGTCGCCCCGGAGGCGTCGATCACGTTGACGATGACGTCGGCGTTGGTGAGTTCGTCGAGAAACTGGTTGCCCAGCCCCTTCCCCTCGTGAGCGCCCGGCACCAGTCCGGCGACGTCGAGCAGTTCGATCGGGACGTACCGCTTGCCGTCCCGGCAGTTCTCGCTGTTGCACCGCTCGTCGCGCTCGAGGCAGGGACACTCGGTGCGGACGTGACTCACGCCGCGGTTTGCGTCGATGGTGGTGAAGGGGTAGTTGGCGACGTCTACCTCCGCCATCGTCGCCGCGGTGTAGAACGTGGACTTGCCGGCGTTCGGTTTTCCGGCAAGCGCGATCGAGAGCATGCCACGAGGTAGCCTCGTGCGGGAAAACTGTCTTTCGATTCCGGGGGTGGCGGTTACGGTGGCCGCGGGACACCGCACCGGTCGCTTTCGTCGCTTTCGTCTGAAGGATTCATCGAGATCGCGGAGGCCGAGGAGAGCTCCGGGTGAGAGGAGGTAAGTTCGACGCGACGGCGGCGCAGCCCTACAACTCGAGGGCCATCATCACTTCGTCGACGTAGTGGCCGTCGAGCTTGTAGTGGTCCTCGCGGACGGCCTCGGTCTCCCAGCCATGGTGTTCGAGGAAGGCGATGGCGTCCTCGTTCGTCGAGGGGACGCTGTTGTAGACTTTCTCGTAGTCGTTCGAGGCGGCCCACTCGAGCCCGCGCGAGAGGAGGTGTGAGCCGATGCCGTGGCCGCGGTACTCCTCGATGACGCCGACGGTGAGTTCGGCGGTGTGGCTCAGTTTGTCGAGTTCGGGCGCGTGGAGGTGAACCCAGCCGACGACGTCGTCGCCGACCGTCGCGACGAAGAACATCCGCGCCTCGAGTTCGTTGTGCCGGAGCAGGGCGTCCTCGTGGTCGATCTCGTCGGCGACGCTCTCGGCGACGATGTACGTCTTCTCTTCGGCGACCTGTCTGATCGCGCCGACGATCCCCGAGAGGTCCTCCTGTCTCGCCGGCCGGATGTGAAACTCGAGGTCGTCCGTGGCGTACTCCTCTTCGGCCCCGGCGTCGATCGTGACCCTGAGTTTGCCCTCTACTTCCTCGAGTCGCCCGTCGCGTTTGAGGATCGCGACGTGGTGGCGGAACCCGCCCGGATCGATCCGGAGGCGTTCCTGGGCCTCGTCGGGGTCGACGGCCCCGTGCCGTTCGACGTACTCGTAGATCCGTTTGCGGTCCTCGTGTCCAAATTCGAGTTCTTCACTGAATGACATGAGTAGTGGTACCACACACCGATACTTAACGATTGGCTCGCCAGCCACCGCGTCGGCTTCACCTGTCGATTTAATGTGACGACAGGTGAAGCCGGCGCGGTTTCCGACCGCGGTTCGGCTACTCGAGTACGTGATCGAATTCGACGTGATCGCCGCCGGGGTCGTCCTCGCGGTCGCCGTGGCGGTCGGGTTGGTCGTCCACGAGTACGCCCACGCGGCGGTGCTTCGACTCGCCAGTATCGACTACTCCCTCGAGTACAGTCCAGATCGAACGGACGGCGTCGTCACCGCACTCGCGAGCGGTCGGTGGGCCGTGGTCCGGCCGCGTCCGACCG
The DNA here is from genome assembly GCF_023008585.1 of Natribaculum breve. Taxonomy (GTDB): domain Archaea; phylum Halobacteriota; class Halobacteria; order Halobacteriales; family Natrialbaceae; genus Natribaculum; species Natribaculum breve. The sequence continues at coordinate 303,585 of NZ_CP095390.1, forward strand.
GCGAGGAGTCGCCGTGGGTCCTCCGGATCGCCGCGCTGATGCCGCTCTCGCTCGCCCTCCCCGTCTTCGCACTCGGGCTGGGCGGCTACCTGCCCGGACCCGACGGGCTCGTCGTGACGGCTGCAGCGATCGGCTGGCTCGCCTGTGCCGTCCCCAGCCCGCAGGACTTCTCGGTCGCCTTCTACGCACATCGCGCCCTCGAGGCGGACGCCACCCGGTAGCCACCGCGTCACCGATCCGTCCGTCGCGGCCGCCGCTCGGGGACGTCCGTGAGCAACTGTGCCACGTCGTGGACGTTTCTCGTCTCGAGCAACAACTCGGCCGCCTCGCGAACCGTAAACTCGGCCTCGAGGGAGACGCCGTAGCACCGGGCGTACAGTTCGAGCCAGGTGTTCATCGACTCGCGGAGAGCGGCCAGTTCGGCCTCGGAGAACGGGACCAGCCGGCCGCCGGTCCGGGCCTCGACGTAGAGCCAGATCGCCTGCCCTGCGCCCTCGCGGAGGTAGTCGGCCGCCGCTCGCTCCGGCGTGACGTCCGGATCGAACGACTCGCGGTCGCGCTCGGCGCGACGCTCGAGTGCGGCGATTCTGGGTCCGTAACGGCTCATCCTACCCCTGTCGGAACTCGACGCCCTTGCCGCCACGCGGGTGTTCCCACTCGGTGTCGGCGACGACGGCGCAGGTCCCACACTCCACACAGGGCTGGGTGTCGAGGCTGACGAGCGTCTCTTCGGTGCCGTTCGTCTTCACCGTCTCCGCGCGGTAACAGCCGCCGCCGAAGTCCTCGGCGCTCACCGGGCAGGCGTAGACCGCCGCGCCGCTTTCCTCGACGGACTCGTCGCGCAGCCGAATGTGGGGGTTGCCCACGTCCGTATCGTAGGTGAGGTCGCCGATGCGCTCCTCGAGGCTCGGCGGTTCGATCTCGCTCTCCCAGTGGATCGTCCGGCCGAGTTCCTCGCCGACGACCGCCGGAATCGTGACGTACCCCGTCCGGGTGTCGGGGAGCATCGAGACGAGCAGCGGCGAGTTGTACGCCCGCTTCAGTAGCCGATCGGCGACGGGGTTTCCGAGCGCGGCGCTGCCGACCCTCGAGTCGAGGACGGCCTCGACGGCGTTCGTGACGGCCTCGCGTTCGCCCACCGTCCGGGCGAGGTCGTATCGACGGGGCCGGAGTTTCTCCATCGTGCCCGAGTCCTCGAGCATCTTCGCGTAGCGTCGGCCGGCGGCTTCGGGGTCGGCGTTGCCGCGCGTGACCGCGAACGCGTCGGCCGCGAGCGCGCCCGCGGTGACGGCGTGGTTCATGCCCTTGATGATCGGCCCCTGGGCCTGCATCTGTCCGGCGGCGTCGCCGACGAGGACGAGTCGATCGCGGTAGGGTTCGCGGTGGGCGACCTTCTTCGAGTCCGGCACCAGTTTGGCGGCGTACTCGCGCTCGTGGTACTCGTCGCCGAGCCACCCCGCGAGCAGCGGGTGCGTGAGCAGGGCGTCGAGCAGTTCGTGCGGTTCGGCCCGCTGCTCGACGAGGCTGTCGAGGTGGAAGACGGTCCCGATCGACAGCGAGTCCGCGTTCGTATAGAGGAAGCCGCCGCCGCGGACGTCCTCGAAGAGGTCGCCCGAGAACAGGTGTGCGACGCCCTCGCCGTCGCCGATCGAGAACCGGCTGTCGATCGCGTCGGGGTCGACGTCGACGACCGCCTTGACGCCCTGGAACCACTCGTCGGGTTCCTCCCAGTCCATCAGTCCCGCGTCGCGGGCGAGTTCGGAGTTGACGCCGTCGGCGGCGACGACGAAGTCCGCCGTGATCGGGTCCAGTTCGTCGCAGGTGACGCCGACGATCCGGCCGTTCTCCCGGAGGAGTCCGTTGACCCTGACGCCGGTGAGGACGCCCCCACCCGTCTCGCTCGTCTTCTCGTGGACGCGCTCTTCGAGCCAGCCGTCCATCGTTCGGCGGAGGACGGCGTCACACCAGTCGGTGTCGTGCTCGTGGAGGTCGGTGAGGTCGTAGGTCTTGACCTTCCGCCCCGAGACGTTGTGGATGTAGTAATCGGTGACCGGGCGTTCGGTGGCTTCCTCCCGAAAGCCCGGGAACAGTTCGTCGATCGTGTACGGCGCGGACTCCTCGGCGTAGATCAGCCCGCCGGAGACGTTCTTCGACCCGGCTTCGACGCCCCGCTCGAGTACCAGCGTCTCGATACCGTGATCGGCGAGTCGGGACGCGGCGGCCGCACCGCCGGGCCCACAGCCGACGACGATCGCCTCGTAGTGTTCGTACCCGTCGTCGGCCATCAGTCGTCACCCCCGTCTGCGACGGCCTCGAGGCGGAGTTCGCCGGCCTCGATCGCCTCGGTCAGTCGCGGGAGGACCTCGAAGAGATCGCCCTCGACGAAGTAGTCGCTGAAGTCTCTGATCCGTGCGTCGGGGTCGGTGTTGATCGCGACGATCGTCTCGGACTCGTCCATCCCGACTTTGTGCTGGACGGCACCCGAGACGCCGGCCGCGACGTAGAGGTCCGGCGCGACGACCTGGCCCGTCTCGCCGATCTGGCGCTCCTCTTTCGTGTACTCCTCGACGTGGCCCTCGAACTGGTAGGAGGAGGTGACGATCCCGCGAGTGATGCCGAGGGCGGCGTCGTCGAAGGCGTCGACGAGGTCCAGTCCGAGTTCGATTCCCTGCGTCGGATCGTCGCCGATCCCACGTCCGAGACAGACGATCACCTCGTGGCCGGTGAGGTCGACGCCGGCCTCGAGTCGGTCGTGGTCGGTGATCTCGACGCGGAACCAGTCCTCGGCGAGGTCCATCTCGTGTTCGACGACCAGCCCCTCGCGCTCCGGGTCGGGCTCTATCGGCTCGAAACTGCCCGGAATGACCGAACACCCCTGCGGGTGGAAGTCCCGACCCGGGTTGTCCAGACAGAGGATCGTCGAGTACTCGAACCCCGAGAAGTCGGGCCGTTTCATGTGTAAGACGCGCTCGAAGGTCTTCTTGACGCCGGGTTCGCCGGTCTTGACCGGGTTCGCGACCTCCTCTTCCCCGATGAAGAGGCCGGAACAGTCCGAGGCGAGCCCGGAGTCGAGTTCGGCCTGCGTCTGCGCCGAGAGGTCCCGCCCGTTGTTCGTCGCCGGGAACAGGAAGTAGCGAGGCTCGTCGTACTCGCGCCAGTTCGTGCTCTCGGCGCTCCCCTGCCCGCGAGCCATGTGCGCGGTGATCTCGGCGTAGGGCTTGTGCAGGAACCGCTCGAGTCGTGGATCCTCGTGGTAGACCGCGACGTCGGCCCCGTAGGCGAGACACTCCTCGGCGAGTCCTTCCACGTCGTCGCCGATCACGACGGCCACGACGTTCTCCTCGTCTCCGAACTCCGCGGCGTAGTCGTCCATCAACTCGCGGGCCTTTCCGAGCATCTCCTTCGAGACGTCGAGCAACTCGCCCTCCTGGGTCTCGCAGTAGACCCACACGTCCTCGTAGTGGCCGTCCTCGAGCGCCCGGACGTGGCGTTTGTCCCGCGTCGGGTGGGAGAGTTCGTCCTCGTCCTCGTCCTCCGCGGGTTCTTCAGCCGTCGCAGACTCCTCCTCGGCCTCCTCCTCGAGTTCCCCGTCGCCTGCCTCCTCGCCGCCCGCCTCGTCACCGACCGTCTCCGCGGTCTCCTCGTACTCGCCTTCGGTCGCGTCGCCCTCGCCGCCGACTGCCGCGATGCGTTCTTCGATCGCCTCGCGGGCCGTCTTCCGATCCCGTCCGCCCCGCTCGGCCTCCAGGATCGCGTTCAGTTCTGCCTCGTCGTCGATCGTGTCCAGTTCCTCGATCAGCTCGTCGACCGTATGTTCGTCGGGATCTACCATGGTTCAATCACCCGCAGCAAACGGTTGCATCTCCTCGAGGAGCCGTTCCATGCCGTCTCGGTCGTCGGGCTCGATCATCGTCGCCTCGCGTTCCGACGGTGCCTTGGGGATCGGATCGACCGACGAGACGATCGTCGGCGACCCGTCCAGCCCGATGTAGTCGGGATCGAGGTTCATGTCCACGTGATCCCAGGTCGTCAGGTGCTCGTCGTAGCTCTCGGCGCGCGCTTCGGTCTCGGCGCGAAGCCGCTTGTGCTCGAGTCGGTGCGACGCCTTCCGGTAGGTCGGCTCGAACTCCGGATCGGTGACGACGACGCAGGGCAGCGACGCTTCGACCGTCTCGATCTCGTCGACGTCGCCCTCGACGAGCCGTTTCGCACGAAGCGTCCGTTCGTCGGGATCGACGTCGAGTGCGATCGCGTGCGTGACGATCGGCCACTCGAGTCCCCAGCAGGTCTGGGGGCCGGTCTGACCGGTCTCGCCGTCTGCCGTTTTGAAGCCCGCGAAGACGAGATCCAGTTTACGAACCTCCTCCTGATACTTCTCGAGTGCAGAACAGAGCGTGATCGCGGTCGCCCAGGTGTCCGCAGCCGCACACTCGCGATCGGAGAGCAAGTACAGGTCGTCGGCGTAGACCGACGCCATCGCCTCCTGCAGGACGCTCTCGTACCCCGGCGGCCCCATGCTCATCACGCTCACGTGGCCGCCGTGGCGGACTTTCGTCTGCAAGGCGGCCTCGAGGGCGAACGCGTCGTTCGGGTTCATCACCGTCGGCGTCTTCCCCCGCTCGAGGTGGCCGTCCTCGTCGAACGAGACGGCTCCCTCGGAGAAGTCGGGGACGCCTTTCGTCAGAACGGCGGAACGCATACCTCCCTCCTCGGTGTGTTTTTTCTTCGCATGCTCACCTCTCTCTATCGCAAGTATGACTATTAAGAATGTGGGTGTTACTCAACAGACAGGACGGCCGTCGCCACCCTCGTCAGGACGTTCGCGAGCGATTCTGGACGGATCGGCGTCGCGTCACTCGAGGTCGCGTTCGGTCGTCTGCATCGTGATTTCGCCGCTGGCGCGCATCGTCCCGTCGACCTCCGCTTCAGGGCCGAGTTCGAGGTCCTCACAGGAGACGTCGCCGAGCACGCGTGCGTTCTCGGCGAGCGTGACCGAGCCGTCGCGAGTCGTCACGTCGCCGTGGATGCGGGTGTCGGCGCCGACGGCGACGTCGCCACGGGCGCGCAGGCTCCCGAAGACGTTACACTCCTGACCGACGTCGATCGTCTCGGCGCGAACGTTTCCGTAGAGACGGCAGTCCGCACCGATCGTCGCGGGCGTCGAGACCCGCCAGACGTCGTCGCTGACCGTCGCGTTCCGGGGGATCACGAGCGGGTCGGCGGGTTCGTCGTCTTCGTCCTCGAGGAGTTCGGAGACGAGCGCCTGTGCGGTGTCGTCCTCGCCGATGAGAAGCAAGTGCTTGAGGTAGACGAATAGAAAGACGATCGTCGGCATCGGGTTGCGGATGACGATCCAGCCGTTGGCCTCGAACCCCTCCTCGACGTCGACGTCGTCACCGATGTCCAGGTCGCCCGCGACTTTCAACTCGCCGGCGACGTGGACCCGCTCGCCGAGGTAGGCGTCCTCGCCGACGAGGACGTTCCCCTCGACGTCACACCACATGTCGAGCCGGCAGTCGCCCTCGGCCTCGATGTCGCCGTCGAATCGCACTCCCTCTCCCGCGAGGACGTTCTGTCCGCGTACCCCGAACTCGACGGTCGACCGGCTCCCGACGAGCACGTCCCCGTCGGTCACGAGGTCGCGCTCCTGTGCTTCCGTCCCTGCCGGCACGACGAGTTCGGTGAGCGGATCCGTACTGAACGCCACACTCTCACCCAACGTGACGCTTCTGTAATAAACTTCGCGCGAACGTCTGCCGTCCGTCAGACGGAACGGCGAGATTGCCCGTGGATCCACTCCTTTTTGACCGCCCACCTCATACGGGAGTCCATGACGACTCTCGCGTTCGACGAGGACGGCGTCGACGTCGTATACGAAGGAACGGAGTTCCGCCTCGAGCGAGAACTCGTCGAGGAAGCGATCGGCAAATCCTACTACGACGTGACCGACCACGAGGTGCTGAAGATCGTCGCGAAACAGCCGACGCTGCAGGGCGAACCGCGGCGAGTCGGCGACATCCTCGACTGATACTGTTACCGTTTGCCGGCGCATCCGCGACCCTCTGGCGGGTGCGCCAGCACTGACCGACGGCAGACGATCCGATCAGCGCTCGTCTCCGTAGCGCTCTGCTGCCGACTCGAACCCCAGTTCGTCCAGTTCGCGACCGCGTCGCTCCTCGAGTGCGGCGATCGCCGCCGGATCGGGCGCGACGTCGTCGGTGATCCGCGCCCACGAATCGTGGACCTTGGCGTGACACCACCGACAGAGGTAGACCGTGATCTCGTGGGAGAGCGTCTCGCCGTCGGACTGATACGAAAGGTGGTGTTCCTCGAGCAACGGGCGCTCGCTCGAGTGGCCCATCCGTCGCTCCTCGAGTCCACAGCGGATGCACTCGCGATCGCGGTTGCGCGAACGAAAGTGCGGGCAATCCGCCCACGACTGCTCGTTTTCGGGATCGACGACGGGACACTCGTAGTCGGCGGCGGCGCGCTCGCGGGCGAACTCGGGGTCGTGCTCGTAGTGGTCGAAGGCGTACCGACACGTCCCCTCTCCCGTGAGGTGATCACAGACGCCGGCGAACTCGTAGGGATCGTCGACGCCGACGGAGGTTCCTCGAGGCGTTTTCTCCATCGTCGCTCGGCCGCCGATTCGGGCGGAACGGGTTTGAATGCTCCGGCGTCCGTGCTGGCTGCGTTCGGACGTGTCGTGTGTGCTCGCGTGTCTCGTGTTCTTTCCGGGAGCCGGAGCGGTGGTCGAACGGTGGTGGGTCGTACTGCCGGACGACACGGTGCAGCCGTCGATCGCACTCGAGACGCCGTCGTCGCTGCCGACAGCCGTCGAGACGCGATCGAATAGTCACCGACCGTTGTCCGGTCGTATCAACAGACGCGACGGCCCATCGGACCGAACCCAGCGCGTCACGTCGACGGGTGGACGCCATCGACGGTCGCTTCACCACGCCACGTGGACGCTGCTCGGCGCTGGCAGTCGCGAGACCGCGAGAAGGGCGTTACTTGTAGTCGGTCGCGGCGTGGTCCGTCCTCGTCGGCCGAACCTTGCCGTGGGCCTCGAGTTCGTGGGCGTTCATCCGGCGTTGCAAGTCGGCGGCCGAGCCGACGACGAAGTACGTTTCACAGACGGGGCACTTGTCGACGAGTAGCTGATCGGAGGGCATATATTGGATCGATGGGGGAAGGGCAGGGAACTCGAATTCTGTCCGTATCGACCGGTCGGAGGTGTTCGCTCATCAATCCTCTGTTTCGCCCGTCCCGTGACACTGAATTGCACAATGAGAGCACGTCTGTCGATTCCATCTGGGGCGGCTTTCTCGAGAGCGGGAACGGCCACTCGTACGGACTACTGTAAGTCATTTCCGGTACAGCAGACCGTCTCAGTCCCGACGGCTAAACATGCGAGCGACTGCTTCGATCCCCGTCAGAGGACCCCTGGTCGCCCGTCGGTATCCCTCCCAGAGCATCGGTGCAGCCGTACCGGGGTGAGGGAGGTCGAGTTTCCACCGGAGTTCGTCGTGTCGTCGGGCGGGTTCGAACAGGTTCGGGTACTCGAATTCCCAAAGTCGACAACGCGACGCGGTGTGGTCCTCTCGCCGGAGGATCGCGTTCACGGCCCGCCTCGCGGCCTCGTTGGCCGACTCCATACTCGCGAGATCCGTGTGGGTCCGGACGTAGTCGGCTGCGACGACGAGGTTCGGGATTTCGACGTCGGCCGGCGGGCGATACTGCAGCGTGTCGACGGTGTTGATCAGCAGCGGTTCGGCGTTCGAGAGCACGCCGGCGTCCTCGTCGTAGCTGAGAGCGGGATCGACGAACCACTCGAGCAGGTTCTCGTCCTCGAGAACAGACGTTTTGTGGCCGTCTCGAGTGCGCCTGTGGTTCAGATGGGCTTTCAACTGTTCCCAGACCTCCGTCGCGAGTTCCGCGGGCGTACACTCGCGTGCCGGCTTCCCGTAGACGATGCCCGGACGGTCCCACTCGGAGACGATGACCGAGAGGATGCCGCCGACCGCACCGTCGCCGTCGTAGCGGTCGAACTCCTCCCAGAACTGCCGCTGGGAAATCGACGTCAGAGCCCACGGCGAGTCGTAGTAGATCCCGTGACCTTCGACCGTCGGCACGTCCTCGGTGAGGTAAAACTGGACGCCGTTCATCCACGCGGTGTCGATTCGCTCGAGGTTCCGGAGCGACGGTGCCGCCGACTCGAGTTCGGCCGTCGTCAGCTCTCGCATCACCTCCACGGGAACTGCGGCGACGTAGTAGTCTGCCTCGACGCGCTCGTCGGCCCCGTCGCGACGGAGCCGGACACCGGTGACGCGGCCGTTTTCGCACTCGAGTGCCGTCGCCGCCGTCTCCGGAACGAGCGTGACGCCGAGGTCCTCGAGGTAGTCGACCCAGGGATCGATCCACGCGTCGTTGGTCGGTCCGTTGAGCAGACGGTCGGCGTGAACCGAGTCGTCGAACAGCCCGCGCATCATCTGGAGGTAGATCCGCCCGATGGTGCGGGTGCTCGAGACTTCCGGGCGCATCGCGACCAGCGACTGGGTGACGCCGTAGGCGAGGTACTTCTGGTACGCCGACGACATCGCGTCGGCGTTGACGAACTCCCACCAGGGTATCTGCTCGTACTCCTCGTCGAACCGTTGCTGGCAACTCGTCAACAACACCAGCAGTCGATCGGCGAAGAACGCCGACTCGTCCGGTGGAACCTGTCTACCGCCGAAGATCGATGCCAACCGATCACACCACTCCTCTATGGTCCGCGGCCGTTCCGTGGTCATGACCCTCGAGGTACCCTCCGTTACCGCCTGGAGCATCTGCGTCGTCGGCACGAGGTTGTCCGCGACGGACCGGGACGCGTCAGGGCCCGATTCAACGGGCGTCCGCTCCATCGTCTCGATCACGTGCCGGTAGAACCCCGGAAAAAACCGGAAGCCGTGCTCTGCCGGCAGGGAGGTGCCGTCGTCGATTCCTGGACCGGGAAAGCTCCTGGCTTTGCCGCCGAATCGGCGGTTGCGCTCGTAGACCGTCACCTCGAAGCCGCGTTCGGCGAGTTCCTGCGCCGCCGAGAGTCCGGCGACGCCGCCGCCGAGGATCGTTACCTCTGTCATCGTTTCCCTCGAGAGTGCGCACCTCGATACAGAGCGTACGTCTCGAGACGTAATACCAGTTCTCGGTAATCCGATTATCTTTATTAATCCGTTCTGTTGAAACTAAGCCCGTGGTCACCTCGGAGAGGACTGGTCTGTTCCAGGACTCGTTTGTGTCTTACTATCTCCAACCTGACCGTTCTTTCGTTTCTCATCACATTTCTGACTCACCTCTCGTTTCGGAACCGATTTGACCCGGAGTTCGCCGAAGCCGTACTTCGAGTGGTTGCCGACTCGAGTGAGCCCGTTCTTCGCGGTCTCGACCGGACGATCACCTTCGTAGCCGACGACCACCCCGTGATCGACTGTTTCCAACTTGTAGACATCGCCACCTTCGACGACGTTCTCCAGTCGGTGCCGCAGCTGAGCTTCGTCGTCAACACTCCACCACCATGGTACGTCCACGTTGTTCGCCGCCGGGTACTCCGACCGGAGTACGAATGGCGTCACGAGCTCGAAGATGAACGCATCGCCATCTTTGAGCCGCGAGTAGTCCAGGTCGTCGAGATTCACGACCTGCGTGTCTTTCAGCGTGGTTGTCCCATAGCCGTAGTTGCGCTTTCCGCCGAACTGCAGCCCATCGAGCACGTCCTCGCCCAGTGGCAGTGTGTCGGGATCATCGGCGTGCAGGTAGGCGTTAATGTACCACTTCGTGGTCTGTTGCTGCTTCCTCGCGTCCTCTGGCCGCCCCGTGATCGTCTCGTGGGACAGCGCGGGCATTCCGCTCTGGATGCGAACATCGTGGGCGTTAAGTCCGTCTCTGGGGCGAGAATCCAGCAGCCACGGGTGATCAGGATGCCGGAAGAGGAAGAGATCATCGTAGCTCTCCACATCTGGGAGCGACGACCCCATGTAGGGGCGGATACCCGACTCGCTATGTTCCTCTGGGAACGTCCCAAACTGACCAGGGACGAACATCCCGTGACTGGCGTTAATGTGCTGATGGACATCGTGGTCAAGCTGCATCCCGAGCGCGTGGTAGATTGCGTTCCCTGAGACGTAGTACGGGTGACCCAGGTAGTCCATCTCGAGTTCCCAGTGTACTTGCTGTATGCGGGTCATGGGCTCTCCTCTTGGCTTTCGAAGTCCTCGATGTACTGGAGTGCGGTACTCCAACTCCAGATCCGGCGAAGGTTCGCATCGAGTACCATATCGTGCTTATCGTGATTGACGTCAAGCGGATGCTCAGTGAGCCGTGTCCAGGTGGACGCCCACGATCGCCACGGACGGCTTCCAAGGCGCGCCCACGGATTCCCACCTGCACTCTCGTCGATCCGGAGTGCAAAGCGATCGCCCGCGTAGACCGTTCGGTGGGGCACAATCTCCCCCGCGTCGTCCACAACCAACAGCAGGTCTTCGAACTCGTTACCGGCGCGGTAGTTGTTGAGCAACGCCGCTACGAGCAGCGTGTGGTACTTCAGCGAGGTGTACGGGTAGTAGATACTCTCGTTGAATCCGCTCGCTACGTCCGACGTGAGCCACGCTCGATGCATCGCCTCGGGATCGGAGCCTGTCAGTAGGTCACTGATGGCTTCAGAGAGACGTGCCCGTGAGAACTCGTCAGGGTCGTAGTGACTCTCGCCGGTCAACAGCGAGAGTCGGTAGTGCGTCTCGTGGGCGTCCACAGTCTGCTCGGGTTGGCCGTTAGGGCGCGAGAGTGCCGACGCATCGCCGTCCGCACAGTGAGGCACCGTCTGGTTCACGGACACCCTGGCGAACGTCTCGGGAGCGTAATCGTGGGGCTGACCGTTCATCTTGTGGGCGTCGTGCCGGTAGGCCGTAACCATCACATCTTGGTCGCCGTCACCCTGAAACTCGTCGAGGATAGCATTCTCGCCCATCTATGGCCCCTCCTCGATACGCTCCTCGAGCGCGTCGACGAACGCCGGGCGGTACTCTGCTTCCCAGCGATCGTCCTTCTCGTCCATCTTGTTCGTGTTGCCTTTTCCGCGGTCGAAGACCCGCTTCAACTCGCGCTCCTCGTAGAGCGGGTTGATGAGTTCACAGTCGACGATCCCCGCGCCGAAGTTGCGGGCACCGCCCAGCTGGTGCATGAAGTCGGTCTTGTGGGCATCGAGGAAGTCAATGCTCTCGGCCAGCAGGCCCAGGAACTCTGGTTTCGTCTCCCTAAACGAGAGGTGCCAGCACCCGTCGAGATTGGCCACAGCGTCGATCTCGGCGTTCCGCAGCGGTTCGCGGTTATCCTCCCGGTTGCGGGAGACGACGTTCCGATTCATACTCACGGACATAAGTACGTAAAGACATCTGGCACGTTGATCTCGTCCAGTGCACAGAGAGCAGCATCACGAAGTTCGTCAAGCGTTTCGAATAGGCGGTTGCCGAGTGATTGATCGAGTTGTCGCCAGCACTCTTCCGCGGGGTTCAGCTCTGGTGAACCCCGCGGAAGGTAACACAGTTCGATCGGAGTACCTTCAACGAACTCTTGGACTCTGTTCGCCGTGAAATACGAGGCGTTGTCGAGGACAACGCAGATTTTCTCGCCGAACTCGGTCTGGAGAGCGTCCAGAAAACGAATCGTCGTGTCGCTGTTGAAGTTCTCTTCGCAGGGGAGAAAGAACGTCTCATCAGTATCGCTGACTGCACCGAGAAGTTTGATGCTGTCCCACGCGCCCGTCACCGGGAGTGACGGGCGCTCACCCTTGGGAAACCATGCGTGAATCAGTGTCGAGAGAACCTGTCGCGTCTGATCAATGGCTAAGATCGTGTATTCGTCGTCCAGGTTGTCGCGCTTTTTTTGAACCCGTCTTGCCATGCTTCCTGTGCTCTCTCATCGGATTTGTGAAACTCCGGCCGGGCTGTCTTCCAGGACAGCCCGGCCTCGGTCATCAATCGTCGAACGTGACGCTCACTGTACTCAACGTCGAATTCCTCGGCGAGATAGTGACGAGCTAGTGGAACGGACCACGCAGGCGCGTCAAGTCCAACTTCCTCTGGAGACTTGTGAAGCGCTTCAACGAACTGTTCATGCTCTTTGTCGGAGAGTTTTGAGGGCCTTCCTGAACGGTGCTCGTCGTAGACGACCTCCTCGAACGGCTCGTCGGCGAGCCGTTCGAGTCGATCAAGCCACCGCGAGAGCCAGCCAGCAGTGTATCCATAGCGTTCAGCGACCTCTTGTAGCGTTGCACCGTCTTCTTCAAGGTAATTGATCGCCGCCATGAGCCGTTGTGATGGCTTTTTTCCCTCGACCTCCGCCAAGGCCTGGCGGAGGTCTTCGGTAGAGACGTTGTCGAGAGAGGTCATATCGGAGTAACGTGCTTTTCTTTGAAATATTTTTGGCTGACAGTATTACTTCTTCGACAGTGATACCGACATCACCAAACGTGAGTTCGATTCGGTCTACAAGTTGGCGATGGGACCAGAACGAATGCGTCTTCTCGTTCACCTCTGCCGACCAATGTGTGTCCAATACGTCAGTTAGATCGCCAACGTACACTGTATCAACGTGCCGTTCTAAGAGCCAGTCAGCCGCATGTTTCACCGCAGCATCACGACTATGATCACGCTTCTCCCCACGCCCATCATACACACGCTGAATGCGTTTGCTCGTGTATTGATCGTCAGGGAGTTGTGATTGTAGTTCAGCGATTACTTCGGTGACGGTGTGGAACCGTTCAAACTCTGGACGGGCATGATACACGGCGGTTTCGCCGGTAGTGGTGACGATGGTAAGCGTGTTGTTTGCACCTATGTCGATAGCGGCTTCATGTGTCATGTTCTCGGAATCGAGTGTATGAGTGAATGCATCCAGTCGCTGTTTCTGTATGTTGTCTGGCCGAATGCGAACCGGATGCTTGACACGAAGCACGTCTGCCGCTTCGTCATAGACGAGTTCTAACCGTGCATCGTCACCGCTCCATTGTGGGTTGCCTCGGACTTCAAGCGTGAGACGCTCTCGTCCTCCAAGGCCGTATTTTTCTTTGAGTGCTTTGCCGACGCCGAACTCTAGTGTACTTTGTTTTTCGTTCCAGTCGAACGTGTAGAGGTCGTTTCTGACGAGGCCGTGAAGTTCGTAGCCGTCTTCTCGATTACCCCAGTATCCGGGTGGACTGGGTTTCTCCGTGATGGTGGTGCTGGTTTTGTCGTGGTATTTGTTGAGTAGTCGGAAGTGGCTTCGCCATGCTTCACTGTTTTTACGGGCGAGTTGCTGGCAACTTGCTTTGCCGAGTATGGGAGCGCAGTCATCGTAAAGATCGGTGTATTCTGCGTCCCATACGTCGCCGTTTTCAGTGAAGTATTGTTGTCGGCGTCGGTAGTTGATTTGGTTCCACAATGAGGCGTGGGCGGCCAACCACCCGAATAGACATTGCCGATACCGTTCGGTGGTGGGTTCGGCAATGTATTCGTTAGTGCGTTGTGGTCGACTGCTCACGTGTGGCTGTATAGTTAGTGTATTGGTTTGTAAAGGTCAGGATTGCAGGAGGGCTGTAGAGTTGTGGTTGGTTTCAGAAGTGACGGATTCATCCACACGGCTAAAGCCGTGGGCTTTCTCCTGCATTTCTGTAAGGACGGATTACTGTCGATGAGAGCCGTGACTCGCTTTTCGCGACGAAGGCTCTGTCCTCTCGCGGATGGATCACGACGTTCGTCGATGGATCGTGTCACCACTCTGCGATCCTGCCGTCCTCGTGATGCCAGACGGGATTGTGCCAGTCGACGTCGCCGGCGCGTTCGCGGACGTACGCTTCGTCGAGTTCGATCCCGAGGCCCGGACCGTCCGGAATGTCGACGTATCCGTCACGATACTCGAAGACAGACTGGTCTGCAAGATAGTCGAGGACGTCGTTCGTCTCGTTGTAGTGAATGTCGAGACTCTGTTCTTGAATCGACGCGTTCGGGACACAGGCGTCGACCTGAATACACGATGCTAGCGCGATCGGGCCGAGCGGACAGTGCGGTGCCACTGCCACGTCGTACGCCTCGGCCATCGAGGCGATCTTCTTCACCTCGGTGATTCCGCCCGCGTGCGACGGATCGGGCTGGACGAGGTCGACGTGGCCGTCTTCGAATAGTTCTTTGAAATCCCACCGGGAATACAGGCGTTCGCCCGTCGCGATCGGGATCGTCGTGTGACGGGCGACCTCGGCGAGGTCGTCCAGGTGTTCTGGGAGGACGGGTTCCTCGACGAAGAACGGATCGTAGGGTTCGAGGGCCGCGACCAGTCGCTTCGCCGTCGGTTTCGAGACGCGACCGTGAAAGTCGACCCCGACGTCTACTCCGTCGCCGACCGTCTCGCGAACCTCTCGCATCCGTTCGGTGGCGGCCTGGATCGTCGCCGGCGACTCGAGTCGTTCGACCGCCGGCGTTCCGTTCATCTTGAGCGCAGTGAATCCGGCGTCGACCATCGTCTGTGCCTGCTCGGCGACGTCCGAGGGCTCGTCGCCACCAATCCACTGATATACGCGCAGTCGGTCGCGGATCGCGCCGCCGAGGAGTTCGTACACGGGTGCGCCGTAGGTCTTCCCTTTGATGTCCCAGAGCGCCTGATCGATCCCGGCAAGCGCGGACATCAGGATCGGACCGCCTCGGTAGAAGCCGCCACGGTACATCGTCTGCCAGTGATATTCGATCCGCGCTGGATCCTCGCCGACGAGATAGGCCTCCATTAGCTCTTCGACTGCCGCCTCGACGGTCTTCGACCGCCCTTCGACGATCGGTTCGCCCCACCCGACGGTGCCGTCGCTCGTCGTCACTTTGAGGAACAGCCAGCGTGGCGGTACTTCGAACAGTTCGTAATCTGTAATGTGCATGGGGTCGTGTCCCGTCGACGTTCGTTCGTGGTTTCGACGGGTCGAATCGATCTGGTAGCTGCCTGACAGCGTGCGTCGTTCTGGATCCTGGTATCGGCAGTTTCTGGATTAGCGGTCCTGGAATAGCGTCCAGATCCCGCGTTCTGGTACAGTTCGCTCGCTAACGTCTTGTAACTCGGTTCTCTCCGCTCGGCGTTCACGATCACTAACAGATAGAAGTGAATTCATACTGTACGTTATGCCATCAAAAGTTAATAGCGTCGATGTGTGATAGCACGAGTCATGTTCCCGGACGTGATGGTGTTGCAGATCAGTGGACAAGCACCGCTCCTCGCACTCGTCGCCGGGGTCGCAACGATCGTACTCCTCTTGATCGTCCTCGACTTGCCCCCGTTCATCGCACTCGTCATCTCGGGGCTCGTCGTCGGCGTGGTGTCTCCTGCGATACCGTTCGCCGACACTCCTAGCGAGTTCGCGGGGGCGTTCGGTGACGGAATGGCAGGCATCGGGATCCCGATTCTAATGGCGGCGATCATCGGCAAGGCGATGATCGAAAGCGGCGCTGCAGATCGGATCGTTCGTGGTTTCAACGCACTGTTCGGTCGCGACAACACCGAAATATCGCTGTTCGGCAGCGGTTTCGTGATGGCGATCCCGGTTTTCTTCGATAACGTGTTCTACCTGCTCGCGCCGCTCGCGCGTGCGGCCCGCTCGCGAACCGGCAGAAACTACGCGCTGTTTATCGTCGCCATCGGAGCAGCCGGTGCGGTTACACACGGGTTCGTCCCTCCGACACCCGGTCCGCTGCTCGCGGCCGAGGAGGTCGACGCGAACCTTGGTGCCACGATACTTATCGGACTGCTCACCGGAATTCCCACTGCAATCGTCGCCGGACTCGGGTACGGGTACTTGATCGACCGGCGGCTTGACATCCCGCTGCGTGACGCGATGGGGACGACGGTCGAGGAGGTCAGAGAGAAGGTCGAAACGCCGACACGAGAACTGCCGGGGCTGTTCGAGGCACAGCTTCCGATCTTTCTCGCGGTCGTCCTCGTGGCTGCAGACACCGTCGTCACGACGTTCGTCGGCGAGGAGTCCGCTCTGGCTTCGTTCACGGGCTTCATCGGCGATCCGAACTTCGCGTTGACGGTGGCTGCATTGGCGGCAGCGTACACGTACTACCGTATGAGTGACGTCTCTGACGAGGTGTTCTCCGACGAACTCACGGAGGCGCTCAAAAGCGGCGGGAATATCGCAGCGATCACGGCGGCCGGTGGTGCGTTCGGGTACATGCTTCAACAGGCTGGCGCTGGTGAGCTCATCGCGAGCGGTCTCGAGGAGATCGGTTTTGGCGTCCTCGCGACGGCGTGGGTAATCGCTGCCGGGGTCCGTGTCGTACAGGGATCGGCGACGGTCGCGATCACCACCACTGCCGGGATCACGGCCCCGATGGCCGGGAGCCTGGCTGCCAACCCTGCCTATCTCGTCATGGCGATCGGCGCGGGCGCGACCTTCTGCTCGTGGTACAACGACAGCGGTTTCTGGATCGTCAAGGAGATCGGCGGACTCACGCAGTCCGAGACGCTCAAGACGTGGACCGCCTCGACGATACTCATCGGTATCGTCGGCTTGATCAGCACGGTCGTGTTCTCGACGATCCTGCCGCTGGCCTGACTCGATCTCGAAAGAGGTTTCTGTCGCTATTCAGACGATTCGAGAATCCGATTCGCGGACTCGCACTTCGAAGGTCGCCGCCGCGCTGTACCACTGTGAACGAACCTCGTTGCTCACCGTGGCAAATAATCCACGTATCGAAAGAAGGATTCTGTCGGTAGAAGGGCAGAGGGTGGAAGAATGCTCCGACGAGGATTTGAACCACGCCCAGACGTGCTCGCTTCGCTGTGCACGACTGGTCTCGTTCAAATCCGAGCACATCGGCTGCTCACGGAGTTGTTCGCAGCAAAATGCTCCGACGGGGATTTGAACCCCGGTCATTGCCTCGAGAGGGCAATATGATTGGCCGGACTACACTATCGGAGCCCGTCTTGCCTGCACTCTTTCGTTGCTCACTGTTGTGTTTAAGGGTTCCGTTTCGAAGCGGCAGTGTATTCCACTGACACGCACGGCGTCGGTCATTCCTCGAAGGGTGACTTGGTGGCCTCGGGCTCGAAGCCGTCGAGGCTGATGATGTTCTCGCGGCCGACGCGGAGTTTGCTGATGGTGCCCTCTTCTTCCATGTCCGAGAGGAGCATGCTGACTTTCGACTTCGACCAGCCGGTCTCCTCGACGATGTTGACTTGTTTCATCCGGCCGCCGTTGTCGCGAATGAGTTTGACGACCCGGTCCTCGTCGGTCATCAGGCTCTCGTCGGGAAGTGCGGGGGGCTGGTCCGCCTCGGAATCGGTAGCCCCGTCGGGTAACTGCTGTGGAGCGGCACCCGGTGCGGGGCCGTCGTCCGGCGAGTCGTCGGTCGACGCAGCGCCACCGAACCGATACCAGGCGAACCCGCCGAGTCCGAGGGCGACGACGACCAGTCCGGCGACGGCGAGCCAGGTCGAGGAGAACAGGTCGGTCGGAGACGAGTTGCCACCGACCTGGGTGTCGCTTCCGTCGGTTCCCTCCGGCACGAGGACGACGCGAGGTTGGCCATCGGGGAACTCCCGTTCGCCGTCCCACGTCACCGAACTCGCGCTCTCGAGTGACGTCCCGGAGTACTGACCCTCGGGCTGGGCACTCTCGAAGACCAGGTCGTCGCCGGGTCGAACGACGAACGACTGGTCGGGGCCGATGTAGAGGCCGCCGTCGAAGACGTCGCCGACGGTGACGGTCCCGTCGTCGTCGTCGTCGGCTGCGAATCCAGTCCACCTGAACGACATCTCTACGTACCCCATGGGATTCGGCCGGTAGTCGACACCCGCCGATCGGTTGAAGTTCGTCGCCTCCATCTCGCGGTCGGTCTGGTTGGAGCCGGTGGCCGCAAGCGCCTGGGCCTGCTCGGTAAAGCGGACGTAGAGTTCGGTCTCTTCCTCTTCGAACCGTTCGGCGAACGCTCTGTACTCGTCCGTTTCGTTAGAGTCAGACGACGTGTTCAGCCGCCGTTCGTGGCGGAACGTCCACGTCGCGTCGCCGTTCTCGTAGACGGTAACCTCGAACGTCGTGCTATCGAACTCCTGTGACTGGACCGCCGCGACGCTACCGTCCGTCTCGAGAGACGGAGCGGGGTCGGCCGTGAGCGTCGCAGACGAGAGATCCGCGGTAGAACTCGCTACCGGAAGTGACCCGCCAGCGCTGACGACAGAGACGGCGAGAACTAGCGCGACGATTCCTGCTAAAACCGACCGATACATTCGTCCTACACTACGTGCCGTGGCTAAAAGAGCTTGTGAATTCGAACCAATACTGTCACGGTCGTTTGACTATCGTGCCGTTCGCGACGACGGCAGCGGGCCGCTGCCACGCCGTCACGTCCTCGAGCGGGTTCGCATCGAGAACGAGGAGGTCGGCACGGAACGACGGGTCGACGAGTCCGACGTCGTCGAGACCGAGCAGGGAGGCGGCATCGACCGTTGCGGCCTCGAGTGCCGCCTCCGGAGAGAGGCCGTGGTCGACCAGACGCTCGAGTTCCTCGGGAACGGCGGCGAACTCGTTGAACGGCGTCCCGGCGTCCGTCCCCATGGCGATCGGTACGTCTGCTGCGAGCGCGTGGTCGAACGCGTCGTCGAAGGACTCGAGGGAGCGTTCGGCTTTCGCGACGGCTTCGGGCGGGATGCCGGCGTCAGGTCCTGCCTCGACGATGCCGTAGAGCGCGTTCGCGGTCGGCACCCAGTAGGTCCCGTTGTCGGCCAGGCGCTCGGCGGCGTCGGCGTCCATGAACGTGCCGTGCTCGACGCTGTCGAATCCGGCCTCGGCGGCGTTGACGATCCCTTCGGTCCCGTGGGCGTGGGCGGCGATCGGGACGTCCGCCGCCCGAGCGACGTCAGCGGCGGCCTCGAGTTCCGCCCGCGTCAGTTCGGGCACGCCGGTGCGACTGCCGGTCGTGAGGACGCCGCCGGTGGCGATGCACTTGAGGACGGGCGCGCCGCCTTTGAGCTGTTCGCGGGCGGCTTTCCGAACGTCGGCCGGGCCGTCGGCTTCGCGGGCGAACCAGTGGCCGTGGCCGCCGGTCATGGTGACGGCCCGTCCCGCAGCGAGCACCCGCGGGCCGGCGATCGTCCCCTCGTCGACGGCGCGGGCGGCGTCGATCGCCATCGTTCCCCAGCTGCCGAGATCGCGGACGGTCGTCACGCCGACCTCGAGTAGCGTCTCGAGGTTCGCCGCGACGCGGTAGGCTCCCGCGTAGTCGTTTTCGGTTCGATACGTCGAGACGTCGGGACGGCCGTCGAACGCGAGGTGGACGTGGGCGTCGATCAGGCCTGGCGTGACGAACTGTCCGGAGACGTCGATCTCTCGGTCGGCGTCGGCAGGAACGTCGCCGACGGCGGCGATTCGGCCGTCCTCGATGGCGACGTCGGCCGTCCGCGTCCCGGTGGCGTCGACCACCGATCCGCCGTGGAGTACGATCATGCAGAGTAGTTCCACCCGACGGGCAAAAGCGTCGTGGCCGACGAGTCGAATCGACCGACGAACGTGACCGACTGCCGTCAGGTCGATCGAACGCCAGCAGCCTTCGATACGCACAAATCACGCGCCGCCGTACCGGTCGCCATGATCACGAATCTCGCGCAGGGAGTGACCGCGTTCACGAGTAACGTCTTTCTCGTCTCAGGCGAGCGGACGGTTCTCGTCGACGCCGGTGCGAACTTCGACGTCGTCACGCCGCTTCGCGAGCGCGTCGACGACCTCGAGGCGGTCGTGGTGACCCACACCCACCCGGACCACGTGGGGAACCTCGCCGCGGTGAAAGACGCCTTCGACGTCGACGCGTGGGGGTACGATACGGCACAGGAGGGCATCGACCACGCGATCGAAGACGAGGGGACGGTCGCGCTCGGCGATCACGAGTACGTCGCCTTGCACACGCCCGGCCACAAAGACGACCACCTCTGTTTCTACGCTCCCGACGCCGAGATCCTCTTCGCCGGCGACCTGATCTTCCAGAACGGCGGCTTCGGTCGGACCGACCTGGCCGAGGGCGACCGCGCGACGCTGATCGAGAGCGTCGACCGCGTCGTAGAACGCGTCGATCCCGAACTGGCGGAACTGCACGCGGGCCACGGGCCGAGCGTCACGAACGAGGCCTACGGACACGTCGAACTCGCGGCACGGATGGCACGCCAGACCTGATCAGACGTCTCTGGCCGCGGCGAGTAACGCGTCGTAGGCGTCCCCGTAGGCCGACGCGATCCGGTCGGGGTCGCCCCGGTCGTCGCCGGTGAGTGGCGGCAGTGGCACGCGCTCGAGTGGATCGAGGTACTCGATCACGTCCGGGACGCGCTTCTCGAGTGTGCCGTCGTTCGGGCTCGAGCGGGCGACCTCGCAGGCGCGACAGTAGCGGTCGCCGCGGTAGATCCGGGCGCGACCGGGTTCGACGACGGCGACGGCCGCGATGGCAGCCGGGTCGAGCGACTGCAGCGGGAGTGCGACGTCGCCGTACGACTCGACGACGGCGAGCGGGGTCGATTCGATCTCGGCGGCGAGCGCGTCGAACGCCGGCGCGTACAGCCGCTCGACGGCGGCGTTGAGTTCCTCGACGCTCTCGACGCGAGTGGCGTCCGAGAGCGGGAGGGAAGCGGCGACGGCCTCCGGAATCTCGGCGGTCGCGTTGACGACGAACGCGTCGTCGCCGGCCGGGCTCGTAACCCGATCGACGACGAACTCGCGGTCGCTCCGGCCGAGCAGTCCGTTGCCGCCACGCGGCGCGGGCCGCCAGAGCCGGTGGACCGGGTTGAGGGCTTCGGGAGTGCGACCGTTCCCCTCTGCCTCCGAGAGCCGGAACGCGTCCTTGCCGTAGAGCCGACCCGACTCGAGCGCCCGCAGACAGTCGTCGTGGTCGAACCAGTAGTCGTTTCCCGCACGCGGTTTGTACCCGTCGCCGCCGGTCCGGGCGAGCAAGCCGGCGGAGAAGGTCGTCTTCCCGGCGTCGACTCGATCTGCGCCAGCGACGAGGAGGATCATTCTTTCAGACCGTAGTAGCCCGGTTCGTCCTCGCTGCGCGGTTCGCCGACGACGAGATCGTCGGCGTTGGTCATGATCCACGGGATCGCCCAGTCGAGGAGGATGTCCTCGGTTTCGGGATCGAGTTCGGCGTCTGGCTCGAGTTCCTGCAGGAGGCGGGCGATCTCGTAGACGGTGTACATCTGCCCTTCCTCGAGCAGTTCCTCGGCGGTGTAGAAGTCACACGGGTACAGCTGGTCGAACTCCGACTTCGAGACTGGCATGCACGTCCGTACTGCCGTGACGGGCGTAAACGGTGTGGTTCGAGACGACCCGTCGCCCCACGTCGCGAACGCCTCGATTCACTCGAGCGCGTCGGCGAGCGCCTCGATCGGGTGCGGCGGGCGGTCGTACCCCTCGAAGTCGCCGACCTGGGTTCGACAGGACGCGCCGGGTGCGACGACGACGTCGTGGTCGCTCTCCTCGACCGTCTCGAGGAGAAGGTTGCCGATGGCCCGCGAGAGGTCGTAGTGGTCCGCCTCGTAGCCGAAACTGCCGGCCATCCCGCAACAGCCGGTCTCGAGCGGATCGACGGCGTAACCGGCCCGCCGGA
Organism: Natribaculum breve; assembly: GCF_023008585.1. Lineage (GTDB taxonomy): Archaea > Halobacteriota > Halobacteria > Halobacteriales > Natrialbaceae > Natribaculum > Natribaculum breve. The sequence continues at coordinate 325,223 of NZ_CP095390.1, forward strand.
GGACGCCGACGGCGTGGTGATCCCGCCCGAGCGCCTTCTGGTGGCAGTGGCCGTGGAAGGCGAGCCGCGAGTCGGGGGCGTCGAACGCGAGTTCCTCGTCGAGACGGTTCCGGTCGAGGTACTCGAAGACGCCGAAGGCGTTCGCCGCGAGCGTCTCGGTGTGGGCCTCAGACAGGAGCGACTCGTACTCGTCTGTGACCATCGAGGCGTCCGAGGGCTCGACGAAGACGACCGACCAGTCGCGCTCGAGGTAGGGCTCGAGGTCCGCGAGCAGCGCCCGCCCCCGGTCGGCCGCCAGGTCGAGCATCCCCTGGGAGTGGGCGGCCCTGCCCGTCGGTCCGAGGTCCGGAATCGCGACGTGGACGCCCGCGGCCTCGAGCACTTCGACGGCGGCCTTCCCCGGCCCGGGATCGGTGTAGTTGGTGTACGTGTCCGGAAACAGCACGACGCGGTCGGTCGCCTCCGTGGGAGGAATTCGTGGGCCGCCCCGCTTTTCGAACCAGGCGGAAAGCGACTCCCGTCGGAACTCGGGGAGCGACCGATCGGGTGCGACGCCGACCGCCCGCTCGAGGACGTCTCGAGCGCCGGGAAGTTGCGACGCGTAGTTCGACAGCGGGGCGAGCGCGCTGCCGAGCGCGGAGAGCCGATCGACGTTCGCGAACAGTCGCTCGCGGAGGCTCGTCCCCTCTCGATCGTGATACTGGTGTTTGACCTCGACTTTGAGCTTCGCCAGGTCGACGCCCGTCGGACAGTCGCTCTTGCAACCCTTACAGCCGATACAGAGGTCGAGCACCTCGCGCTGGAACCGCTCTGTGTACAGCTCCTCGGGCGGAAGGTCGCCGCTGATCGCCGCCCGGAGCAGGTTGGCCCGCCCCCGGGTCGTGGCGATCTCCTCCTCGCTCGCGCGGTAGGTCGGACACATCACGTCGCTGCCCGTCTGCCGACAGGTGCCACAGCCGTTACAGAGTTCGACGAGGTGCGAGAAGCCGCCGTCGTCGTCGAAGTCGAGCGTCGTCTGGGGCTCGAGCGAGTAGTAGTCTGGACCGTACCGGAGGTTCTCGCGGATGTCCGTCGGCTCCTCGTCGCGGTAGACGACCTTGCCGGGGTTCATCCGCCAGTCGGGATCGAACGCCGACTTGACCTCCTTGAACGCCGCCCAGAGGTCGGGGCCGTAGAGCTTCGGGTTGAACTCCGTTCGGGCGAGGCCGTCGCCGTGTTCGCCCGAGAACGCGCCGCCGTGCTCGAGTGCGAGGTCGGTGACGTCGTCGGCGATCGAGCGCATGGTCTCGACGCCGTCCTCGTCTTTCAGGTTCAGGACGGGGCGAATGTGTAAGGTCCCGACGCCGGCGTGGGCGAAGTACGCGGCCGTCGTGTCGTGGTCGGCGAGAATCTCCTGGAACCGGTCGACGTACTCGGCCAGTTCTTCCGGCGGGACGGAGGCGTCCTCGACGAACGGGTACGGCTTCGGATCGCCCTCCATACTCATCAAAAGCGGAATGGCGGCCTTCCGGAGCTTCCAGAGTCGACCCTGTTTCTCGGGCGTGAACGCAGTGATCGCCTCGAACGCGCTCCCGTCGTCGACCAGTTCCGTGACCGCCCCGTCGATCGCGTCCGGCAGGTCGGAGACGACCTCCGAGTCGTACTCGAGCATCAGCGCCGCTTTCGTCCCCTCGGGGATCGGTTCGGCGTACCGGGCGTACTCGGTCGACTCCGCAGCCAGCCGAAACACCTCGTCGTCCATCAACTCGACCGCGCTCGCCTCGAGCGCGAGCGCCTCGGGGACGGCCGCGAGCGCCTCGAGCAAGTCGTCGTAACAGCAGACGACGAGCGCCGTCTCCTCGGGACGGGTGACGAGCGACAGTTTCGCTTCGACGACGACGCCGAGTGTCCCCTCCGCGCCGACGATCAGCTTCGAGAGGTTGATGATCCGGTCGCCCTCTCCGTCCTCGCCGTCGTCCGTCCGGTCTTTCGCGGATCCGCTCTCCTCTCGAATCACCTTCTGGAGGTTGTAGCCGCTGACGCAGCGTTTGAGCGTCGGATACCGGTCTTCGATCTCCTCGGCGTTGTCCTCGACGATCGACCGAACGGTCCGGTAGAGCTCCGCCTCCCGGTCGTCTTTCTCGACGATCCGCTCGTACTCCTCGCTGTCGAGGACGACGTCGCGGGTGTGGATCACCGACCCGTCGGCGAGGACGACCCGCAACTCGTCGACGTAGGCGTCCGTGATGCCGTACCGGACCGAGTGTGCGCCCGTCGAGTTGTTGCCGATGCCGCCGCCCACCGTCGCCCGGTTCGAGGAGGCGGGATCGGGCGCGAACTTCAGCCCCCACTGTGCGAGGTGGTCGTCCAGGTCGTCCTGGACGACGCCGGGTTCGACCCGCGCCGTCCGCTCGTCCGGATCGACCTCGAGGATCGAGTCCATGTGTCTCGAGCAGTCGAGGACGATACAGCCGGAGCCGACCGCCTGTCCCGCGAGCGACGAGCCGGCCCCGCGCGGCAAGACGGGGACGCCGTGGTCGTTCGCCACTCGAACCGCCGCCTGCACGTCCGCGACGTCCCGCGGAAAGACGACGCCCGCCGGCTCGGCGCTGTAGATGCTCCCGTCGGTGGCGTAGCAGACTCGCGTGTACTGGTCGAACCGGACGTCGCCTTCACAGGCCGACTCGAGGTCGGTCGCCAGTGATTCGTACTCGTCGGGTGTGTCCGACGACCCGATCTCGATCGACTCCGTCCCGTCGGGCTCCTCTACGGCCATGTGTAGACAACTCGTGGCACGGCGGATAAATCATTCCGAAAATATCACGATCGTTGATACGTCTCACGACGTGAGCCGCTCGCGTTCGCCGACGACACCACCGGCTAGCGCCTCCTGTCGACCGTGCCAAAAAAGATCGAAGATGTACTGACTCGTCGCTTACTCGAAGTGGTCCAGACACTTCTGGTACTCTTCTGCGGCCTTGTCCCAGTTGACGACGTCGAAGAAGGCGTCGATGAAGCTGCCGCGGTCGGGACCGTAGTCGTAGTAGTACGAGTGTTCCCAGACGTCCAGCGCGAGGATGGGATGGGAGCCCCAGAGTGCGCCCTGGTCGTGTTTGTCGACCGCGACGTTACGAAGCTGTTTCGCGACGGGGTCGTAGACGAGAAGTGCCCAGCCGCTAGCAGCGCCCGCTGCAGCCTCGAACTCGCCTTTCCAGCCCTCGTAGGAGCCGAAGTCCTCCTCGATGCGATCGGCGAGGTCTCCTTCGGGTTCGCCGCCGCCGTCGGCGGACATGTTCTCCCAGAACAGCGTGTGGAGGTAGTGTCCACAGCCGTTGTGGGTTACATTCGAGAGCGCACCGGGGGTCGAGCTAAAGTCGCCCGACTCGCGGTTCTCCGCGAGCGTCTCCTCGGCGCTGTTGAGGCCGTTGACGTAGCCCTGATGGTGCGTGTCGTGGTGCCAGGTCAGTGTCTGCTCGGAGATCGACGGTTCCAGTGCATCGTAGTCGTACGGAAGTGGTGGTAGTTCGTGGTCAGTCATGGTGACACCCTGTTTCTACGTCGACCGCTCACCTGTTAAATATTGAGGAGAGGAATGGTAACATACCCCACGGTACCGTGGTGACGAACTCACCCCGACTCGACTCGAGACCGAGCGGGGAGAACGCGACGTCCGAGTGGTCCGAGAACTACGAGAGTTCCTTGTGCTGGGCGTGCTCGAGCCACTCCTCGAGCGACGGCTGGTTCCAGTAACGAACCGTCTCGCTGCGCGGGTCGTACTCGAGGACGCCCGCGTCCTCGAGTTTTGGCAAATGCATGTGCTGGAGCGACGTGACGACGTGCAACCGATGGTCGTCGACGCTGTCTCCGTACTCTTCGAGCGAGACGACGTGATCTGCGATCTCGTCGACCGTCGCGACGCCGTCCGACGAGCCGTACAGATAGTAGAGTGCGTACCGCCGGCGTTGATCCGCGAGGATGTCGAACACGAGGTCGAGAGACGGAGTTCTCGCCGTCGCTAGCGCTGTCGCCTCTCGCTTCCTTTTACGCATTCACTGACCACCTACCGTAAGTTACCATTCGAAGCCACCGATTCCATCTACTACAGCAGGCACATTAGATGTTACGTATATCTAGTACAGTATATGTAATAATCGTTTCAGAGTATTTGTCAACCCAGAAATCGGCCACGAGCTGACCCAGAACGTCCGTTCGTCGTGTCACGACCGGAAATTGGGCAGTCGCTATCGATCGAAGCGCATCGAGAGAACGGCGGTCGTCGGAACGAGGTCGAGTCGAGAAACCGACGCGACGAGTTACTCGTACAGCCAGACCGCGTCGTGCTGATCGTAGTCGATCAGTTCGTCTTCGTCGAAGTGGATCGCGATCTCGCGTTCGTTCGCACCCTCGTCCTCGTGATCGGCCGCGTGAACGACGTTCCGACCGAGGTCGAGTGCGTAGTCACCGCGGATCGTACCGGGTTCGGCCTCGAGCGGGTCCGTCGCACCGATCATCTGGCGGACCTGCCGCGTGGCGTCCTGTCCCTCCCAGACCATCGGCACCACGGGTCCGGAGGTGATGAAGTCGACGAGGTCGTCGTAGAACGGCTTGTCCTCGTGTTCGGCGTAGTGTTCTTCGGCGCGCTCGCGGGGCATGTTGACGACCTTGATGCCGACGAGTTTGAGTCCGCGTTCCTCGAGTCGCGAGATGACCTCGCCGACCAGGCCGCGCGCGAACGCGTCGGGCTTGACCATCACGAAGGTGCGCTCGTGGTCGCTCATTCTTCGTCGTCCTCCGCGTCGTCCTCGTCGTCGGCGTCAGCCGTCTCGGTCTCTTCGGCTTCCTCGGCCTCTTCGGCTTCCTCGGTCTCTTCGACTTCCTCGGTCTCTTCAGCAGGCTGTTCCTGCACTGGACCCTTGTTGCGACGGCCCTCCTCGGTCCACTCGAGGTCGCGCGGTTCGCGCCCGAGCTTGTAGTTTTTCTCCGCCTTCGAGTCGACGAAGTGGAGTACGGTGCCGTCGGTGCGGACGTACATGATGCCCGTTCCGGGCTCGATCTCTTCGCCCGTGTAGTCGCAGGTTCGCTTCTCGACCATCTTACTGTCCTCCGATTGAGTCTGCCTCGCGGGCGGTCTCGCGCAGCTGGAGGACGTCCCCCTCGCGGACCGGCCCGAGGCAGTTACGGGTGATGATGCGACCTTTGTTCTCGCCCTCCTGGATCCGGCATTTGACCTGCATGGCTTCACCGTGCATGCCGGTCTTGCCGACGATCTCGATGACCTCGGCGGGCGTAGAGCCGCTTTCTCCCTCTTCAGCACTCATGTTCGGTCACCTCAGCGAAGGTCCTCGACCTTGCCTGCGATGTCCTCGACGTCGCCGGAGGCTTCGCCGGCGTCGACGATCGCGGCCGCGGCCGAGCCGACCTCGAGACCGGCGGCGTGACCGACGTCGTCCTGCGTCTCGACGAAGACGTACGGAATGCCTTTCTCGTCTGCGAGCTCGGGGAGGTGCATCACGATCTCCTCGGGCGTGACGTCTTCGGCGACGTAGACGAGGTCGGCGTTGCCGCGCTCGATCGCCTTGGTCGTCTCGTTGGTTCCTTTCTTTACGCTTCCAGTGTCTCGTGCGACCTCGAGCGCCTCGAGGGCGTCTTCCTGGAGGTCGGCTGGGACTTCGAAGTTTACGTATACTGACATTGGTTGTTCACCTCTCCTACGCGCAGGCTCGCGCTCCCCTGCCCGACCGGGGCTGCAGTGTGACCCCGGGCCGGAGTGGTCCGGCGGAGGTCCTGTAGGGCTAGGAGCATCATCAACCCCGCGTAGGGTGTACGACTCCGTAACGTTCGGCACCTTAAAAGCGTGTCCAAATGCTCGAGAGAGTGCCAACGGTCCGCATTCGGTCTGAACGCGGCCCCGTCGAGCGTCCACGACCGACGTCGGCGATCAGGAATGGACGCGAACTACCTCCTCTGGACTGTTTTCGACGAGTTCACGCTCGTCGTCGCGTTCGCTGGCGGTGACCCGGTGGTAGACGGTCGCCTTCGTGACGCCCTGGAGCGTCGCGTTCGACAGTGCTGCGCCGAGAAAGAACGTGCCGCCGACCAGCGCGTACAGCGGCAGCCAGAACCCGGCAGCGACCATCGCACCCGTGATCACCGAGCCGACGGCGGCGAGCGCCCAGCTCACCAGTCGGAGCCCGAGCAGTGCACCGACGACTGTCTCCCACGAGTCGCCCAGGTGCCCGGCCGACGTCTGGAACATCGACCGCCAGGTCGCGTCGTCGAAGAGGATCGCGGGGACGATCAGAAACGTCGCCGCGGACCAGCCTAGTTCGACCGCTTCGCCGACGACGCGCCCGCCGACGCCGCCCTGCTTGTCCGCGAGGTTGCCGAGGACGACTCCGATCGTCGACGTGACGAGCGACCAGAGAAACAGCGTCCGCCAGTTGTCGGCTGCAGCCGACAACCCGGTCCGAAGACTCGTTTCGACTCCACGATGGTAGTCACAGGTCTCGTGAACGAGTGCGGCGACGAACAGTACCAGCACGTACGCGATCGCGACGTAGGTGCCGAGGAGGACGGCCGGCACGACGAGCCAGCTGATCGGCCACACGGCGTAGAGCGTCGTCAGGACGGTCGCGAAGATCACCAGACTCACGAGACCGCCAGCCAGCGGATACGCGAGCAGCCACGGGTTCTCGCCGAGCACCGCGAGGCTCTCCCCGAGCAGGTCGAAGCCGTCGGAGAGTCGCTCGAGTTTCCCCTCGAGTCGCTCGACCATCGAGACGTATCGCAACACGTTCACCATGGGCCGTCTGGCCCCGGCATCGTATAAAAACTCGAGGCGTCGACGCCGACGCGAGGCGGCCGTCGATTCGGGGGGATCTTACCGTCGGGGCGAGAACGTCCGGCCATGGACGTCGTCGAGGTGGCAACCGATCTCCGCCGGGAGGCGACGCGCGTCGACGAGCGACGGCTGCTCGTCCTCGCGGGCGACCGAGAACAGGGGTACGAGCACGTAGAGCTGATCCTCGACGCTCTCGAGGTCGGGATCACCGACACGACGCTCGTCGGCTCCGAGGACCGCCTGCGCTGCGAACACGTCCCGGGACGGAACGCCGATCGCCTCCTCGGGACGACCCGCGAGGTCGTGATCGTCGACGGACACGAGGCGTGTCGCCCGAACGCGCTCGGCCAGGTGACCGGCGTCGTCGACGGCGGTGGCCTCCTCGTGGTGCTCGCCCCGCCGCTCGAGGCGTGGCCCGACCGCCGCGACGCGTTCGACGGGACGCTCGCCGTCCCGCCGTTCGACCGCGCGGACGTGACCGGGAACTTCCGTCGGTGGCTGGTCGAGACGCTTCGCACACACCGGGGAATCGCCATCGTCGACGTCGACGCCGGCCGCCTCGAGCGGGACGGACTGACCGACCCCGCACCGCGCCTCTCCGAGTCGCCGCTCGAGCGTCCCGACGACCGGCGGTTCCCGGCAGCCGCCTACGACGCCTGTTACACGGCCGATCAGGTCGACGCGCTCTCGGCGCTCGAGTCGCTCGCCGACGCCGATCGGGCGGTCGTCCTCGAGGCCGACCGCGGCCGCGGGAAGTCGAGCGCGGTCGGGCTGGCGGCCGGCTGTTTCGCCGCCGACGGCGAGGACGTCCTCGTGACGGCACCCGCGTTCCGGAACGCCGCGGAGGTGTTCGCCCGGGCGCGGGAACTCCTCGAGACGCTCGGGGTTTCGGTACGCGAACCGGCCGATAACGTTCTCGAGTCCGACGATGGTCGCGTCCGATTCGTCGAGCCGGCAGCGGCCGTCGAGCAGGCGGCGTCGGCCGACCTCGTCGTCGTCGACGAGGCCGCCGCGCTCCCCGTCCGACGCCTCGAGTCGCTGCTCGCGGCCGACCGGATCGCCTTTGCGACGACGATCCACGGCTACGAGGGAGCCGGCCGGGGGTTCTCGGTCCGGTTTCGCGACCGTCTCGCGGAGAGCGACCACGACGTGTGCGAGCAGACGCTCGCGGAGCCGATCCGGTACGCCGCGGGCGATCCCGTCGAGGTGTGGGCCTTCCGCGCCCTGCTGCTCGACGCCCGGCCACCGGTCGACCCGCTCGTGACCGACGCACAGCCCAGGACGGTCGACTATCGGCGACTCGAGCCCGACGACCTCCTCGCCGACGAACGGCTCCTCCGCGAGACGTTCGGCCTGCTCGTGCTCGCACACTACCGCACCGAACCGAACGACCTCGCGCGGCTGCTCGACGCGCCGAACGTCGACGTCCGGGCGCTGGTCTTCGACGGCCACGTCGTCAGCGTCGCCCTGCTCGCTCGCGAGGGGAACCTCTCCCGGGAGACGCGGGCGACGATGTACGAGGGCGGTCGCGTTCGCGGGAACATGCTCCCGGACGTACTCACGAGCCAGCTCCGCGACGAGGCTGCGGGCGACCCAACTGGCGTGCGCGTCATGCGGATCGCGACCCACCACGCCGTGCGCTCGCGCGGTCTCGGCTCGCGATTGCTCGAGTGCGTCCGCGAGGAGTTTCGCGAGACGGTCGACTGGCTCGGCACCGGTTTCGGGGCGACGCCCGGACTGCTCTCGTTCTGGCGCGAGAACGGCTACGGGGCCGTGCACGTCTCGACGACGCGAAACGACACCAGCGGCGAGTACTCCGCACTCATGCTCGCGCCGACGAGCGACGCCGGCCGCCGGCTGCACGACCGCCACGCCGACTGGTTCCTCCGCCGGTTCGCGGCGATCGCGTCGGACGCGCTGGACGACCTCGAGCCGGACGTCGCCCGCGAACTCCTGCGGAGCGTCGAGGCCACCCCGCCGCTCGCGCTGACCGACCACGAGTGGCGCGTCGTCGCAGGTGCGGCGTACGGACCGGGACTGTTCGACGTCGATCCCGGACCGTTCCGCCGGCTCGTCGTCCGGTACCTCGTCGACGATCCCGACGAAATCGAGCTGTCGGCTCGCGCACAGCGGCTCCTGGTGCTGCGGGTGCTCCAGGGCCGAGAGTGGCCGGCCGTCGCCGACCGACTCGAGTATCACTCCGCCGGCCAGTGCATGCGCGCGCTCGGAGACGCGCTCTGTCCGCTGGTCGATCGGTACGGGTCAGACGTCGCACGCGAGGTGCGCGATCGGTTCCGCTAGCCATCGCACTCCCAGTGTGTGAGAATGAGTACCGTGTATTTTACTGACGTTTATCGTGGCTGCCGGTATGTCCTCGAGTTACCTCTCGGCGGACGAACGGACCGAGTTGACGAGCGCGGCCCGAACGGTCGTCGGCGACGAACTGCGCAGCGTTACGTACTTCAGCGAGGACGAGGTCGAACAGCTGTACCTCCGTGGCGACCTCGAGGCGGACGCGGACCTCGTCGGGTTCGCCGACACCGAACGGCTCGGCTTCCGCTCGCAGCTGGCCTACCGGAACTCCGAACTCGGCTCCTACCAGTTCACGATTCGCGTCTTCGAAGACGGCTATCTGACCCGCGTGATCGTCGTCGACCACGGGGTGTTCGTCACCACGGACGCGATGGCGCGAGATCGCTTCGAGGAGCTCGCGGCCGCGCTACAGGGCGTCCTCGAGGCGTTCGACGAACCCTGAACGTTCAGACGAACAGCCGCCGCAGGGCGCGTTCGGGAAGTGCCTTCAGGAGCCACGCGACGAGTCGCCACCGCCGGGTGACGTAGACGTGATCGCGCCCGCTGTCGACCGCCCGCAGGATCTGTCTCGCCGCCGTCTCCGGCGAGCACATCCAGAACTCGCCCATCGCCAGGTCGGTGTCGACGAAGCCGGGTTCGACCGTCGTGATCGTCACGTCCCCCTCGCGGCCCGCCTGCCGGTAGCGCAGCCCCTCGAGGTACGTCGAGACGAACGCCTTCGAGGCGTTGTAGGCGGGTGCGCCGCCGTTGCCGAAGACGGCCGCGACCGACGAGATGCCGACGAGGTGTCCCGCGCCACGGTCGTCGAAGTGGGTCATCGCCGCCGTCGCGATCGCCGTGAAGCCGCGGACGTTGACGTCGATCGTCTCGCGTTCGGGTTCCCACTCGAGGTCGCGGTTCAGGTGGCCGACGGCGGCACTGATCACGACGAGGTCGACCGACGGCATCGCGTCGACGAGGTCGTCGAACGCCTCGCGTGCGCGGTCGTCGTCGGTGACGTCCATCGTCGCGACGTACGCTTTCGTCGGCAGCTCCGCGCCGATCTCTTTCAATCGCTCCGTTCGTCGAGCGGTGAGTCCGACCTCGTAGCCGTCGGCCGCCAGTTCTCGAGCCAGCGCCTCGCCGATGCCCGAGGAGGCACCGACGACGATCGCACCGTCTGCCATGGCTAGACGTTTCGGTCACGCGACGTAATGGTACCGCGTCGACGGGACCGGACCGACGCCGGAGCTAGCGGACGACCGTCACCGGGACGGGCGACCGCTCGAAGACGATCTTCGCGACGTTGCCCACGTAGAGCCGGTCCGTGACGTCTCCGCCGTGACTCCCCAGTACGAGTACGTCGAAGCCGTCGGCGCGCTCGACGATCGCCTGCCCTGGCCGTCCGACGTCGACGACGGTGTCGATCCCCCGTCCGTGTTCGGCGGCCAGTTCCTCGGCCCGATCGAGAACGGCCGCCGCGCGCCGTGCGGCCGCCTCTTCGACGTCCTCCTCGAGTACGATGCTCACCGCCTCGCCCATGAACGGCGACGGGACGCCGACGACGTTCAACACCGTGACGTCGGCGTCGTCGTGGACCTCGAGTGCGTACTCGAGTGCTCTCTCGGCCATCTCCGAGTCGTCCATCGGAACGAGGACGCGGGAAACCATACGTCGACTACGGACAGGTGGTCGATAAAAACTGGGCTACCGGACGAGTCACGCCGACGGTCCAGCTATAGTCGCCACTGACGGTCACTGCACACCCTTCGCGACGAGTGCGATGTGTGTATAAGTCGTTTCAGCCGTTGCTACAGCCACGACGGCTGGTTCGAGGACGGCGATACTGCTTTGCCGTCGGCGCTCCTCCGTCTCGACATGGTCGACGCTGTCGCGGTCGTCGCCGTCGCGCTGCTCGTCGGCGGCGTCGTCGGGACGGTCGTCCCGCTCGTCCCCGGCGGACTCCTGTCGCTGTCTGGCGTCTACCTCTACTGGTGGCACACCGACTTTGCGGAACCGGGGCTGGTCGTGCTCGGCGTCTTCACCGTCCTCGGCCTGGCGACGATACTCGCCGAGTACCTCGCCGGTGCCGTCTCCGCTCGCGTCGGCGGTGCCTCCTGGTTGACGACCGTCGCCGCCGCCGTCGTCGGCATCGTACTCGTGCTCGTCACCGGTCCGATCGGGCTGCTCGTCGGCCTCTTCGGGACGGTCTTTCTCCTCGAGTTCGTCCGGGACGGCGACGTCGACCGCAGTACCCGGTCGGCGTTCTACGCCACCGTCGGGATGCTCGCGTCGACGGCGGTCCAGGTGCTGCTGACGGCGACGATCCTCCTGGGGTTCGTCGTCTGGGCGCTCCTCCTGTGACCGTTCCACTCCGTCGTCTCGCCGTCTCGTGCGAACAAACACTGACGTTCGGGACGCCGTAGATAGCGTATGGAGTGTTCCGAAGACGACTGCGACAGACCCGCCGCCGTCGAGTTGCACGTCCCGTGGGCCGACAACCGACTCGTCTGTGCCGCCCACGCTCGCGTCCTCGGCCGACGAGACGGCGTCGTCGCCGATCCGCTCCCCGAGCGCGGCGAGGACTTGCTCGAGTAGGCAGCCTCGATCCAGGTTCGATCGGAGCACGCCAGTCCACGGGTCGCGACGGGACCGGCCGACGCTACTCGTACAGGAAGTTGAGCAGGTACACGGCTACCGCCATCCCGACCAGGTACGGGATCGCCCCAGAGAGGAACGTGACCGACCGGTCGGCATCCGTCCAGGCACCGAGCGTGAAGAACGCCCACCCCACCGTCGTGACGACGAGCATCGCCGCGAGCGTGAACTGGACGAGGAGAATCAGCCCGAGCACGGACTCCTCGTATCTTCCCGCGTCGAATCGCAGCGTCTGGCCACCCCGGTTCGTTGACATACCGACGAGAGGTTGTGTGACAGTATTAAACATTGTTGCAGATACAAGCAAGCCGTGCCGCCATCGCGTGCAACTCGCGCTGGATCGTGGTTTCGAGGACGACGCTCCTCGCTAGCGTTGTCGTCCTCGACGGAGAACCGATCGCGACTCACCCACCTCGGTCGTCGTCTCGAGGTCGGAGACGTGACGACGCTACGGATGCGCGTAGTAGACGACCGTCTCGTCCTCGTCGTGGCGGTCGATTCGAGCGAATCCGACGCGCTCGAACTGGACGAGGTCGTCCGACTCGAGGTCGGCGACGCCGGGTTCGGCCCGACCCGAGACGTCGCCGTCCATGGTTCGCATCCGGACGGGAACGCTCTCGGCGGCGGGCACCCAGTGGACGACGTCGACGCCTTCCTCGCGGACGATCTCGATGTCCTCGCCGGTGTACTGGAGCGCGTCGCGGGTGTACTCGAAGGGGCCGAGTCCCTTCAGCCAGACGCGCTCCCCGCGGTCGGGGAGGTCGTCGGGCTCGAGCAAGACGGCGTCGCCGACGGGTATCTCGCGGACGCCGCGCTCTTCGTGGTCGGGGTGCAGGGGCGGATTGGCCTCCTCGGGCGGACTGCCGGCGAGCGGGATCTCGGTGCCGTCGCGCACCAGGAACCGCCGGTCGGTCTCGTCGTCGACCAGTTCGCGGTTGTTCGCGTAGATCGAACTCATCGCGAGGTCGACGTTCGACGTCGAGGTCCCCAGTTCGACCATCGCCTCCGTGATCGCCTCGCCGCGGATTCCACGCCGCTCGAGGCTCGCGAGCGTCGGCGCCCGGGGGTCGTCCCAGCCGTCGAGTTCGCCCGTCTCGATCAGTTCCTTGATCGTCGACGTGCTCATCTTCACGTCGTAGGCGTCGACCTGGACGTGCCCCCAGTGGACGACCTCGGGGTACTCCCAGTCGAAGTAGTCGTAGACGAACCGCTGTTTCTTCGCGGAGTCTTGCAGGTCGATCCCGCGGATGATGTGAGTGATGCCGATCAGGTGATCGTCGATCCCCGACTGGAAGTCGAGCATCGGCCAGCAGCGGTACTCACCGGCCTCCTCGCGCGGGTGCGGCGTGTCGATTATCCGGAACGCGACGAAGTCCCTGAGGGCGGGGTTCTTGTGCTCGATATCGGTCTTGACTCGCAACACCATCTCCCCGCTGTCGTACTCGCCCTGGATCATCCGCTCGAACTCCTCGAGGACCGTCTCGGGGTCTTTGTCCCGGTGCGGACAGGGCTCGCCCGCGTTCTTCAGGTCGCTGAACTCCTCGGCCGGGCACGAGCAGGTGTACGCACCGCCCATCTCGATCAGTTCGCGGGCGTGGTCGTAGTAGGTCTCGACCCGGTCGCTGGCCCGGTAGACCGCGTCGGGTTCGAACCCGAGGTACTCGACGGCGTCGAGGATCTGGTCGTATGCCTCGAGGTCGGGTCGTTTCGTCTCCGGGTCGGTGTCGTCGAAGCGAACGCAGAACCAGCCGTCGTATCGCTCGCGGTAGGTGCCGATGACGGCGGGCATCCGCGCGTGGCCGACGTGCCAGGGGCCGTTCGGGTTCGGCGCACACCGCATCCGGATCTCGTCGTAGTCGTCGGCGTTCGGGAGCGCGGGGAGGTCGTACTCGTCTTCCTCGTCTTCGGCCTCGAGTTCGGCCAGCTCGTCGGGGGCGAGGTCCTCGAGTCGCTCGCGCTTCTCGTCGTACTCGAGTTCGTTGACCTCGCTCACCACGCCGCCGACGACGCCCGGAACGGCGTCTGCGTGCTCGCGGAACTCGGGATTGTCGCCCATCAGCGGTCCCATGACCGCGCCGACGGCAGCGTCGCTCTCGTGTTTGACGGCGTTCAACAGCGCGTGTTTCTCGGCTTCGCGCTCGACGCGCTCTCGTAACTCGTCGTCCATTGGTGAGTAGTTCCGGCCCCCCGGTCAAAACCTCCGCGGTGTCGCCTCGAGTCGGACTCCCGAAAGAAGGCAGCGACCCGTCGCCGGTCGTGCCGGGAACCGGTTTCAGCCGACGGTATCATACTGCCGGACGTACGTCGTGAAAGATTCTCGCCGTCCCGGGGTGGCGAGAATCTTCACACAGTTACGTCCGATAGTATCAGTACCCGCGCTCGATCAGGTAGTCCGCGAGTTCGAGCAGCAGGTCGTGGGCCTCGTTGTCCGGCAACACCTCGAGGCGTTCTTTCCCGCGATCGACCAGACTGCGAGCCCTGTCGTTTGCGTACTCGATCGAGCCGGCGGCCTCGAGTTCGGCGACCGCCTCGTCGATCTCGGCTTCGGTGACCGCGTCGACGTCGTTCGTGTCGACCAGCCCGTCGACGTCGACGCCCTGCTCGCGGGCGTGGACGGTTATCAGCGTCTGTTTGTTCTCGACGAGGTCGCTCCCGCGTTGCTTGCCGAGTTTCTCGCTGGGGACGGTCAGATCGAGCACGTCGTCCTGGATCTGGAACGCGCGACCGACGTCGAGTCCGTAGCCGTAGAGGGCGTCGACGGTCTCCTCGTCCGCTCCCAGGAGAATCGCCGGGAGGCTGGCCGAGGCGGCGTACAGCACCGCCGTCTTCTGTTCGACCATCTCGAGGTACTCCTCCGGCGTTACCTCCTCGCGCTCCTCGAAGCAGACGTCGAGCGACTGGCCTTCGCAGATCCGGGTACACGTCTTCGCCAGGACGTCGAGGGCTTCGACGGTCCGTTCGGGTTTCGCACCGGTCTCGTGCATGATCTCGAACGCCTTCGAGTAGAGCGTGTCGCCGGCGAGGATCGCCGTCTCGAGGTCGTACTCGCGGTGGACGGCGGGAACGCCGCGACGGAGGTCGTCGTCGTCCATGATGTCGTCGTGGATCAGCGTGAACGACTGGATGACCTCGACGCTGACCGCCGCGGCCATCACGTCGATCGGCTCGTCGCCGAGCGTCGGGAACTCGCGGTAGTCGGCCGTAAGCGGCTCGACGTCCGCGAGCGCTTCCGCTACGGTCAGCAGGACCGTCGGCCGGAGGCGCTTGCCGCCGGCGTCGAGCAGGTACCGCGACGCCTCGTAGAGACGTTCCGGCCGCGTCACCGGAAGCTCGTCGGGAATCGCCGCGTTCACCCGTTCGCGACGTTTTCGGACCTCCTCGAGTACCGCCTGTTCGCGTGCCTCGGGCGAGGTCATGTCAGTCGACGAGCTGAATCAGGTTGCCGTTTCGCGTGACGTGGACGTCCCGACCCAGCTGGTAGCCTTCGTCCTCACACAGGTTCACGTACCCGGAGAACCCTTTCAGGTCCTGGTGTGCGGGGATGATGTGCTGGGGCTGGAGCGCGTCGAGCATCTCGTAGTGACCTTCCTGGTTGAGGTGGCCGGAGACGTGGATGTCGCTGTAGATACGCGCACCCTGCATCCCCAGCAGTTTCTCGGCCTGGTAGCGCTGGCCCTCGTTGGTCGGTTCGGGGATGACGCGCGCGGAGAAGACGACCTTGTCGCCGTCGTCGAGTTCGTACGGCGTCTCGCCGCGGGCCATCCGCGTCAACATCGCGCGCGGTTCGCCCTGGTGGCCCGTGACGACGGGCAGGAAGTTCTCCTTGCCCTCGTTCATGATGCGCTTGAACGTGCGGTCGACGGACTTGCGGTGGCCGAACATCCCCAGATCGGTGGGGAAGTCGATGAAGTCCAGGCGCTCTGCGGTGCCGGAGTACTTCTCCATCGACCGGCCGAGCAGGACTGGCTGGCGGCCGATGTCGTCGGCGAACTCGACCAGCGACTTCACGCGGGCGATGTGACTCGAGAACGTCGTCGCGACGATGCCGCCGTCGTAGTCCTCGATGCTGTAGAGGACGTCGCGGAGGTGTTCGCGAGCGACGCGCTCGGAGGGCGTCCGACCCTTCTTGTTCGCGTTGGTACAGTCCTCGATGTAACAGAGTACGCCTTCTCCTTCGCGACCGATCTCGCGGAAGCGCTTCATGTCGATCGGGTCGCCGATGACCGGCGTGTGGTCCATGCGCTTGTCCAGCCCGTAGACGATCGCCCCCTCGGGCGTGTGGAGGACGGGGTTGATCGCGTCGATGATCGAGTGGGTGACGTTGACGAACTCGAGTTCGACCCCGTGGTCGCCGATCGTCATCGTCTCGCCCGCCTCCATCTTGATCAGGTCGTTCTCGACGCCGAACTTCTGTTCGCCCTCGATCTGCTGTTTGACCAGTTCGATGGTAAACGGCGTGGCGACGACCGGCGCGTCGTACCGGTGGGCCAGTTTGGAGATCGCGCCGATGTGGTCTAAGTGACCGTGGGTCGGCACGATCGCCTGCACGTCGCCCTCGAGGTCGGACATGACCCGGTCGTCCGGGATCGCGCCCATGTCGATCAGGTCGAGACTGTGCATCCGTTCGGTTTCGACGTTGTCGTGGATCAGAACCTGCGAGAGGTTCAGTCCCATGTCGAAGATGACGACGTCGTCACCGGCGCGAACGGCAGTCATCTGCCGTCCGACTTCCTCGTAACCGCCAATGGTTGCAATTTCGATTTCCATGGTTTGTAGCACTGAAAGCCGTGGAGACTCTCATCGAAACGGTCCGCGGACTCCAGGTTGTGCGGCCCCGGCGTCGTTGCGCGTCGGCCATCCCGCTATGCGATCGCACGGCGACACCCCGTCACCGGACCGACTCTCGGCGACACAGCGAGTCACGATCGCACTTGCCCGCGGGTTTCGCTAGGCTCTCCTACTCCCTCCGGTGTTAAAAAGTCCGTGGGTTAGTCGCGACCCCGTTCACCTCGACGCTCGAGGGGCGCTCTCGGTCGTCTCCGCCGTCTGTGGCCGTCGCAACTACCACCGCGACGAGTGACCGTCCGATCCGCTTCGAAACGTATTTTCCCCCATCTGCTAAATGCCGGTGTAACAATGCCACGGGAGGGGTCGTCGTGCACGTAATCGTCGTCGGTGCTGGTGAGGTCGGCCGAGCGATCGCCGCGAATCTCGCAGACACGCACGACGTCGTCGTGGTCGACCGCGACGGCGACGTCGCCGAGGAACTGACCTACTCGCTCGACGTGCTCGCGATCCAGGGCGACGGGACCGAACTCGAGACGCTTCGCGAGGCGGACGTCCAGCGGGCGGGGATGGTGATCGCCTGCACCGACAGCGACGAGGCGAACGCGATCGTCTGTGGCACCGCAAAGACCGAAAGCGACGCGTTCACGATCGCCCGCGTCAGGCGGCGGACGCTCCTGGAGACCTGGCAGGGCTCTCAGAACGCCTTCGGCGTGGACTTTATGGTCTGTACGGACCTGCTGACCGCCCAGACGATCTTTCGCATCTCGGGACTGCCGGGCGCACACGACGTCGAGATGTTCGCCGGCGGACTCGTCCGGATGGCCGAGTTCGAGGTCGACGCGGACAGCCCGGTCGCCGACCAGTCCGTCAGCGAGGCCGACCGGTACGACTCGCTGACGTTCGCCGCGATCTTCCGGGACGACGAGATGATCGTCACGCGCGGGAACACCGTCTTCCGTCCCGGCGACCGGGTCGTCGTCATCGGGAGCCCCGACTCCGTGAAGGGGTTCGCGAGCGACGTCGCCACGCCGGGAGACGACGGCACCGAGGAGGTCGTGATCGTCGGCGGCGGCGAGGTCGGCTTCCACGCCGCGAGGGAGTTCGAAGAACACGGCTACCGGCCCCGACTGATCGAACAGGACTCCGACAGGGCTCGCGAGCTCGCGGAAGCCCTCCCCGAGACGATCGTCATGCAAAGCGACGCCACGGACACGGAGTTTCTCCTCCGCGAACACGTCGGCGAGGCCGACGTCGTGGTCGCCGCTCTCGACAGCGACGAGAAGAACCTGCTCGTCTCGCTGCTCGCCGACCGGATCGGTGCCGACCGGACGGTCGCCGTCATCGAGAACGTCGAGTACGTCGACCTCTTCGAGACCGTCGGCGTGGACGTCGTCGTCAACCCGCGCGAGGAGACCGCAGAGGAGATCGTCCGGTTTACCCGCGCCGACCACACCGAGAAGGTCGCGATGCTCGAGCACGACCGCGCGGAGGTGATCGAACTCGAGATCGGCACCGACAGCGTCCTCGCGGGCCGGGAGATCGCCGAGGCGACCGCGGACCTCCCGGAGTGCGTCGTGATCGGGGCGATCTCGCGCGCGGGGAACCTCGTGACCCCCCGCGGGACGACCGTCGTCCAGCCTGGCGATCACGTCGTCGTCTTCGTCGACGCGGCGGTGCTCGACGACGTCATCGAAGTAATCTGACGGAGGTGGCCGACTCGCTGCTCGCGGTCAGCCGAACAGTTCGACGAACCGGTTCGTGCCCTCGTCGGTGCCGGCGATTATCAGTTCGTCCCCTCGACGGATCCGGAAGCCAGGACCGAGGTCGGTGATGACCGCTCCGTTCCGTTCGACGGCGACGACCGTGCAGTCGGTCCGCTCTCTGATCCGGGCCCCCTCGAGCGTGTCTCCGACGAGGTCCGGCGCGGTCGTTCGGATGGTCTCGACCTGGGTGTCCGTCGAGAGTACCTCCTCGTCTTCCAGCACCTCGGAAGCGATCGATCGTCCGGTCACGGTCGCGAGCGCCAGGACGTATTCGGCTCCCGCGCGGTAGGTTTTCTTGACGGTCTCGGCCCTCTCGGCGCGCGCGACGATTTCGGCGTCGCCGTTTAAGTCCCGCACGACGAGGGTCGTGAACTCTGTCACGGTGTCGTCGGACAGCGCCAGGACGACCGTCCGCGTCCCCTCGACGCCGGCTTCTCGCAACACGTCCGGATCGGTCGCGTCGCCGACGACGTCGACGCCCTCACCATCGCGTCTGTCGACGACGGTGTAGGGAAGGTCGGCGTCGGCAAGCGCCGCCGTGACAGTCTGACCGACGTCGCCGTGACCGACGACAACCGTCCTCCCGCGGCGAAATCGGCGGACGGTCGAGAGCGTCGCCCGTTTGAGCCGCTCGAGTTGGTCTCCGTGGCCGGTGACCAGCAGGATCGTTCCGCTGTCGAGCGTGGCGTTCGGCGGGGGCGGCGTCTCGAACTCGCCGTGGAACCACGCCCCGACGACGTTCACGCCGTAGCGCTCCCTGATGCCGCTGTCGGCCAGGGTCGTCCCCGCCAGTCTGCTCCCGTGGTGGATCGGAAACTCCGCGATGTCGAAGTCCTCGCCGATCCGGATCGTGTCGCCGAGGTTCGTGCCGACGCCCGCCGTCACCTTGTGAGCGAGACTCTCGCCGACCAGTCGTCGCGGCGAGAAGACGACGTCGGCACCCGCCAGTCTGTGGTACGTGGCCCGATCGGGCTCCTCGACGACACTCACGACAGCGACGTCCTCGGCGGTCTCTCTGGCTGCGAGGACGATACTCGCGTCGACCCGGTCGGACACGTCGGCGACGAGCGCCCGCGCGCCCGCGAGGTTGACGCTCTCGAGTCCCGACACCGACGCTGGGTCCGCGTGAACGACCGTGTGCCCGTCCGCGTAGAGATCCATCGCCCGGTCGCGGTCGGGTTCCACGAGGACGTGCTCGACACCGTGGGAACGCAATTCCGCGATGAGCGTCTCGGCTCGAGCCGAGTACGAACAGATGACGACGTGATCGCTGAAGCCGTCGTCGAGTGCCGTCGGAACCGACGGCGAGAACACGTCCTCGAACAGCGGGAAGAGCAAGACGGGAAGCGCCAGGAAGAATAGCGCGACGCCGGTCAGGTCCATGAGTATGACCAGCAGGTTCATCTGGGGACTCGCCCAGGGCGAGTCCGAGCCGTATCCAGTCGCGGTGAACGTTTCGACGGTGAACTGCAGCGAGTGCAGGTAGGCGTGAGATTCCCCCTCGAACGTCCGCATCCCGTAGTGGTACGCGGTCGAATAGAACACGATGAGCAGCGCGATGAACCCGAGGTAGTAGATGGCCCGACGCTGTAGGCTACGCATGTTCGCCGAATTGTTGAATATCTGTAAAACGGTTCCGCTCCCGACGGTCGAGCGTAGACTGTGACGAACCGTGAGTCGGTTTCGACGACCCGCCGACACCTGCTGGAAATTTACTCACCGGCGGTCTCGACCCGTTCTCTGTGCGCTTCGCTCGAGGATCTTGTCGATCGCCCAGCCGACCCAGAAGAACACGACGGCGACGAACGTGACCATCTCGAGGCGGACGATCGAACCGTGCCAGACGTACAGCACCGCGGCCATAACGCCGATGGCGGAGATGGCGACGCCGAACACGTCGTAGAACGACCGCGGGTTACGAATACTCGGTGCGCGAGCCTCCATAGGCGACAGTTAGACGCGAGCCAGTATAGTTCGTCGACCCACGACGACGCCGGCCGAATCACGTGACGCTCACACGACAGTCCGTACACGCCCGACCGCGCCTCGGCAGTCGTCGCCGACCAGCGCGAGCGACTCGAGTGCGATCGATCCGTGACCCGTGTTGTCGGCAGTCGACGGGTCGATCGTCGTTGCGATGGATTAATGCACCATCCTTGATTCGCGTTACACTGTGAGTCGAATGCGACGTCGTGTCGGTGGGGGGGTCCCGTGAACGTCAGAATCGACTGGCGTGCGAGCGTCGCGCTCACGGGGACCGTGCTCAAGTACCTGGCCGTCTCCTTGCTCGTCCCGCTGGTCGTCGCACTCGTCTACGGCGACGACGTCGCCGTCTTCGCCGGGACGCTCGTCGTGACCGTCGGCATCGGTCATCTCCTGGAGCAACTCAGCTCCGAGCCTGACGTCAGACCGCGAGAGGCGATGTTGCTGGTCGCGCTCTCGTGGCTCGCCGTGGCGTTCGTGGGAGCGATTCCGTACGTCCTCGCGGGCTATGGCACCGACTCGACGCTCGTCGATCCCGTGAACGCGCTCTTCGAGTCGATGTCTGGATTCACGACCACCGGGGCGACCGTGATGGGCGAGATCTCGCTCGAGCGACACTCGCACGCGCTGCTCATGTGGCGTCAACTCACCCAGTGGCTGGGCGGCATGGGGATCGTCGTGTTGATGGTCGCGATCCTCCCGGAACTCGCGGTCAACGGCGCGCAACTCATCCGGGCCGAGGCACCCGGTCCACAGCTCCAGAAACTGACGCCACGGATCGCCGAGACGGCGCGAATCCTCTGGATGATCTACTTCGCGTTCACGGTCCTGTACGTCGCGATCCTCTACGGACTCCACCTCGTTGGAATGGCTCCGAACATGACCTTCTACAACGCGGTCGCACACGGGTTCACGACGCTCCCGACGGGCGGGTTCTCGCCGGAGGCCGACAGCGTCGCGGCCTTCTCGGCGGCCGTCCAGTGGGTCGCGATTCCCTTCATGGTCGTCGCCGGGACGAACTTCGCGCTGTTCTGGCACCTCTTTTCCGGCGAGGTAGAGCAGATCTTCGAGAACCCCGAGTTCCGGGCGTACACCGGCGCGATCGCCGTCCTGACCGCGATAACCGGTGTGCTCCTGTTCGGCGGTTCGGCACCCGCGCTCGCCGAACTCGGGGGCGTGACACAGGGCGTGACCGAAAACTCGCTCCGGCAGGCCGCGTTCCAGATCACGTCGATGCTGACCTCGACCGGGTACGCCACGAGCGACTTCGCCCAGTGGGACTCGCAGGCCCAACTCGTGGTGCTCTTCGCCATGTTCGTCGGCGGGAGCGCCGGTTCGACCGGCGGCGGCATCAAGGTCATCCGGTGGCTGATCGTCATGAAGGCGCTGCGTCGGGAACTGTTCACGGCCGCTCACCCCGAGGCGGTCCGTCCGATCCGCCTCGGCGGGAACGTCGTCGACGAAGACGCCGTCCGCGGTATGCTCGGTTTCTCGTTCATGTACCTCGTCGTCTTCGGCGTCGCGACGGTCGTCATCGCGATCGACACCAGTCGGGTCGGCGACCTGTCGTTGACGCCGTTCGAGGCGATCAGCGCCAGCCTCGCGACGCTCGGGAACATCGGTCCGGGGTTCGGTCCGGTCGGCCCGTACGGGAACTACGAAGCGTTCCCCGCCACGTCGAAACTCCTGATGATCTTCCTCATGTGGATCGGTCGCCTCGAGATCGTCCCGGCGCTCGTGTTGTTCACCGGCGGGTTCTGGACCCGATAGCTGCGCCGTCGGGACGCGAAGAAGTTGCGAACTATTATGGGGGTCGTCGCCCCTTGAGGCGACATGATCCGATCGTTCGACGGACACGAACCGGAAATCGCCGACTCGGCGTACGTCGACGAGAGCGCGGTCGTCGTCGGCGAGGTCACGATCGAAGCCGACGCGAGCGTCTGGCCCGGGGCGGTGCTTCGCGGCGACCACGGCCGCATCGTCTTGCGCGAGGGGGCGAACGTCCAGGACAACGCCACCATCCACGAGGGGGCGGAGATCGGTCCGTACGCGACCGTCGGCCACAACGCCATCGTCCACAGCGCGACGGTGGGACGGCGGAGCATGGTCGGGATGGGCGCGATCGTCCTCGACGGAACCGAGGTCGGCGAGAAGAGCCTCGTCGGTGCGAACAGCGTCGTCACCGAGCACACGACGATCCCCGACTCGGTCCTCGCCGTCGGCTCGCCCGCCGAGGTCGTCAAGGAGGTCGAGGACTCCACCTGGCACGAGGCCGGCGACCGCTACGTCGAACTCTCGAGAACGCACGCCGAGACGTCGGAGGTACTCGAGCGCGGGACGGTCTCCCCCGAGGACTGATCGTCGAAGTGGACGCCGGTCGCTACTCGAGGACGGTCTCCGGGCGCTTCAGGTAGAACTCCTGTTCCGTGACCCGTTCGTAGACGTCGTACAGCGTCTCGACGGCGCTCTCGTCCGGATCGAACCGGATGTGTGGGGCCAGGTGGTAGCCCTTGCAACTGGTCAGGAAGAAGTACAGCGTCTGGTGGTGTTTGGGCGTCGCGTCGACGACCCCGAGGTCGCGTCCGCCGAGGTCGTCCGAGAAGTCGTTGAGCAGCGCCGCGATGTCGTCGTGGAGCTGTTCGTCCGGTCGGTGCAACGTCGTCCCGAACGTCTGTCGCAGGTACTTGTTCGTCGCCGCGAGAAACGGGTTCGAGTCGATGCCGGTGGGATCGACGGACGCGAAGTCGTCGTACAGCGACAGCAGCGTCGACAGTTCCGCTCGAGTGACCGCGATGGGCATCACCGGATCGCCTTCGGGGATCGAGTACGACGGGAAGCTGTGTGACTGCGGGTCGGGGAGCTCCGAAAAGATGCTATCGAGTGCCATACCAGACGTTCGACGCGCACGCCCCTAACGGTTGGCGCGAGACTCGACGCTACTCCACCGTCGTCCCCGGCTCGTCGCCCTCGAGGAACGACTCGAGTGCGTCGAGGCCGAAGATCGACGCCCGTGCGTCTAACTCGAGTAACGCCCGGACCTTCGCGGCCATGCCCCCGGTCACGTCGGTCGCGTCGCTGCCGCCGAGGACGGCCTCGACGTCCGCGAACGACGTGATCCGGTCGATCACGGCGTCGTCGGCGTCGAGCACGCCGGGAACGGTCGAGCAGAGGCCGATCCGGTCGGCCTCGAGCGTCGTCGCGAGGTCCGCCACGAGTTCGTCCCCGCTGACGATCGTCACGCCCTCGCCGGCGTGGGCGACGACGTCGCCGTGGAGGACGGGGACGAACCCCTCCGCGAGCAAGGTCTGGACCTGTCCCGTCGACAGGTGGAGATCACCGTCGTCGTCGCGGTGGGCCGCCGAGAACGGGTGGACCGGCAGCGCCGGGACGTCGCGCTCGAGCAGGGCCTCGAGGACGAACTCGTCGAGCGCCTTCATCGCCCCGTGGATCGCCAGGGCGGCGTCGGCGTCGTGGGTCCCCTCCGTCGTGCTGACCCCGTGTTCGCTCGCGTGGTGGTGACCGAAGCTGCCGCCGCCGTGGACGACGACGAGCCGGTCGACCGCGCCACTCGAGACGGCCCCAGCCACGGCGTCGGCTGCTCGCTCGAGTGCCGGCCCGTCGAGGGTTTCCGCGCGATCCTTGTCCGTGACGACGCTCCCGCCGAGTTTCAGGACGATCATTCGAGCCGTTTCACCCCCTCCTCGGCGAGTTCCGCGCGGAAGGCGTCTTCGCAGCCGGGCGTGAACTTCAGGGCCGTCTCCGTCGCGTCCGTCGGATCGAGCGCGACGATACAGCCGCCGCCGCCCGCGCCCGTCAGTTTCGCGCCGTAGGCACCGGCGTCGCGGGCCGCCCAGACCATCGCGTCGAGCGACCGCGAGGAGACCCCGAGCGCCGAGAGCAGGCCGTGGTTGAAGTTCATCAGTCGACCGAGTTCCTCGAGGTCGCCGGTCGCGAGGATGTCCTCGCCGTTTCTGACCACGTCGCCGATCGCTTCGACCGTGTCGCCGGCGAACCCGTACTCCTCGCGAAGCGCGCGGACGCCCGCGACGAGCGCACCCGTGTCACCTGCCCCGCCGTCGAAGCCGACGACGATCGGGAGGTCGGGGGCCTCGATCGACCGGCAGTCGTCGCCTTCGACGCGGACCGCCCCGCCCGTCGCCGAACAGAACGTGTCGGCGCGCGAGGCCTGTCCGTCCTGGACCTCGTACTCGGTTTCGAACGCCCGTCGGGCGATCTCCTCGCGCTCGAGCGTGACGCCGAGTTCGCGGCTCGCGGCGTCGATGGCGGCGACGACGACCGCCGCGGACGAGCCCAGCCCCGCACCCAGCGGGATGTCGCTCTCGATGGTGACGTCGAAGCCGACCTCGTCTTCGCCCGTGGCGTCTCGAACCTGGTCGATCGCCCCGTCGACGTATCCCATCGCCGCGTCGATCAGCCCCTCGGAAACGTCGACGTCCGGGCGGTCGTCCGTCTGTCCGCCGTACTCGACGGTGAAGCCGTCGAGGGAGAGGTCTTCGGCGTGAACGCGGAGTTTGTCGTCGTCGCGCCGTCGCACCTCCACGCGAGCACGTCGCTCGATGGCACACGGCACCGCCGGTTCGCCGTAGACCACCGCGTGCTCCCCGAACAGGTACACCTTGCCGGGAGCGCTCGAGAGAGTCATGCCCGCCCGTTCGTCCGACGACGCTTAATAGCTGTCCGATTCGACCGCCAGCGATAGACGGGTCGTCACGCGCTCGTCGGTCGCTCGAGTGACCGCTGGCCGTTGTCAAGTAGTGTGATCGGCCGACCGAGACCGGACGCGTCGTCTCCGGAACTCGATTCTCCTCGGCGGTGTCAGAAGTGGGCGTTTCCGTGTTAGCTATATGAATCCGGGGGTGGTGAAATCCCTATCCATGCCAAACTCGAGTGTTGCCGTCGAGACAACTCGGGAACGTGAGCTCGGCCACGACGAGTTCGATCCGATCGGGACGCTCGCCCTGATCGCGCTGTACTTTCTCGTGCTCGTCGTGATGTGGCTGTTCACGTACTTCGTCGAGTTCGTCGGGAACGGACCGACGGTGGTGGGTGTCGTATGAGGATACACACCTACGAGAAACTCTGGCTGGTCGGGGCGCTGGTGCTCATCGTGGGGTTCATCGCGACGGTCACGTACGGCTCCGTCGGGCTGGGAATCTCGATGATCGACGACTCCGGTGGCACGCTCAGCCCGAACGCCGTCGACGACGACGGGCGGTTCGCAGAGCCACGCGTCGAGCAGGTCGGCGAGAACGAGTACGAGGCGTACGTCGTCGCGTCGCAGTTTATTTTCCAGCCCGATCCGATCGAAGTGCCGGCGAACAGCACCGTGACGTTCTACGTCACCAGCGCTGACGTGATCCACGGGTTCAGCGTCGTCGGGACGAACGTCAACACGATGGCCATTCCGGGTGAAGTCGCCAGGCTGACCGTCGAGTTCGACGAACCCGCCGAGTACGGCCTCATCTGTCACGAGTACTGTGGTGCGGGACACCACACGATGGAGGGGCAACTGATCGTCCTCCCCGAGGACGAGTACGAACCAGGTGGGAACGCATGAGCACGTTCGTCGACGAGTATCCGACCGAAGCGCGCGTGATCCGGATGGCCTTCTGGAGTTCGTTCGTCGCACTCACGCTCGGGGCGGTCTTCGGGTTCATTCAGGCGCTACACCGGACGAACGTGGTCAGAGTCATCGACTCGACCGACTACTACACCGTCCTGACCGGCCACGGGGTGTTCATGGTCATCACGTTCTCTATTTTCTTCCTCGTCGGCGTCTTCCAGTGGGCGGTGACCAGCAGCCTCGAGCGTGGCCCGGTCGACATCCGGTTCACCTGGTCGTGGTACGGCGTGATGTCGCTGGGGACCACACTGGTTGCGATCCCGATTCTTGCCGGCTTCACCGACGCGACTGACATGAGCGCGGACGTCCTCTTTACGTTCTACGCGCCGTTGCAGGCTCACCCGCTGTTTTACATCGGCCTGGTTCTGTTCGTGATCGGCACCTGGCTCGCCGGTGCAGACTGGTTTTTGACGTGGTGGACCTGGAAAGACGATCACCCCGACGAGCGGATCCCGCTGCCGACGTTCATGGTCCTGACGACGATGATCATGTGGTACATCTCGACGATCGGCGTCGCGATCTCGATCCTCGCGTTCCTGTTGCCGTGGTCGCTCGGACTCGTCGACTCGGTCAATCCGCTGCTGACGCGGACCCTGTTCTGGTACTTCGGTCACCCGGTCGTCTACTTCTGGCTGATGCCGGCGTACCTGCTGTGGTACAACGTCCTCCCGAAACTCTCGGGCGGTCGCCTGTTCAGCGACCCGCTCGCGCGGGTCGTGTTCATCCTCTTTATCCTGCTGTCGACGCCGGTCGGCATCCACCACCAGTACCTCGACCCCGGAATCGCGGAGGGCTTCAAGTTCATCGTGATGACGAACACGATGTTCCTCCTGCTGCCGAGTTTCCTGACGGCGTTTACCGTCGTCGCGAGCATCGAACACGGCGCCCGTCAGCGCGGCGGCGAGGGCTACTTCGGCTGGCTGGGGGCACTCCCCTGGCGAGATCCGTCGTTCACCGGCATGGCGCTCGCGGGACTCGTCTTCTCTTTCGGTGGCTTCACGGGCATCGTCAACGCCGGCATGAGTCTCAACTACCTCGTTCACAACACGTTCTGGGTTCCGGGACACATCCACACCCAGGTCGGAACGGCCGTCGCGCTCACCTTCATGGCCGGAGCCTACTGGCTCGTTCCGCAAGTGACCGGCAACCAGCTCGCGAGCCGGTCGGTCGGCCTCTTCCAGGTCGTCCTCTGGTTCGTCGGTATCGTGTTCATGACGAACGCGATGTACCGTGGCGGTCTGATCGGCATTCCGCGCCGAACCGCAGAACCACAGTACCAGGGCTTCGAGTACGAACCGCTGGTCGGCTCGATCGCCGAACTCGACGCGCAGGTCGCCCTCGGCGGGACGCTCCTCTTTCTCTCGGCGATCCTCTTTCTCTGGAACATGCTCCTCACAGCGTTCAACAGCGGAAGCGAACCGGTCGTCGACGGGTCGCTTCCGCCCGCACTGTCCGGACCCGAAGACTCCCCCCGCATCCTCGACAACCTGAAACTGTGGACCGCGCTCGCGCTCGTGCTCATCCT
This sequence comes from Natribaculum breve, assembly GCF_023008585.1. Classification (GTDB taxonomy): domain Archaea; phylum Halobacteriota; class Halobacteria; order Halobacteriales; family Natrialbaceae; genus Natribaculum; species Natribaculum breve. Next base: position 352,696 of record NZ_CP095390.1, read on the forward strand.
CCTCGCGTACTCGATGCCACTCGCGGGAATCGTCCAGGACGGCGGCCTGTTCGGGCCCAACGTTGACGCGTTCCCGGTCTTCGTCGACGCCGTCTCCACCGCCGTCGACGCGACCGTTCGCCGGCTCCCACTCGAGTCAATCCGAGGACTGATCACCTGATGCGCATCTCCCGGGCGCTCCTCCTCGTGTTGATCGCGCTCATCGCCGTGATCGGCGTCGAGTTACGGACGATACTCGGGTTCTTCGACGTCCAGCTGTCGATCACGTCGGCAATCGTGCTCATCGTGATCGCGATCGGGGTGCTCGTGTTCTGGGCGACGCTGCCCACTGCGAACGGGTCGAACGAGAAGTGAACGCGACGCTCCCGAGGAACGCTCTCGAGAATCGAAAAAAACCGATCAGACCACGCTCTCGAAGTCCTCGAGCGAGTACGACGGCTCCGCGCCGCGGCGATCGAGGACCTCGTTGGCGAGCAGCCAGTAGACGACCGAGAGAGCCTTGCGACCCTTGTTGTTCGTCGGGACGACGAGGTCGACGTTGCTGGTCTGGTTGTTCGAGTCACACATCGCGATGACCGGGATGCCCACGGTGATCGCTTCCTTGACGGCCTGTGCGTCGCCGATCGGGTCCGTGACGACCACGACGTCGGGTTCGATGTAGCCGTCGTACTTGGGGTTCGTGAGCGTGCCGGGAATGAACCGGCCCGTCCGTGCGCGCGCGCCGACCGCTTCCGCGAACTTCTCGGCGGGGAAGCGACCGTACTGGCGCGAGGAGGTGACGAGGATCTGCTCGGGCGCGTAGTTCGCCAGGAAGTCCGCGGCCGTGCGGATGCGCTGGTCGGTCTTCGAGACGTCCAGCACGTAGAGCCCGTCGGTCCGGACGCGGTGGATGAACCGCTCCATGTCCTCGGTCTTCTGCTGGGTCCCGATGTGGACACCGGCTCCGAGGTAGTCCTCGACGGGGATGAGCAGGTCGGCCTCCTCGTCGGACATTACGTCGTCGTCGAGGCTCGGTCCCTCGTCTGCTTCGGCCTCGGCCTCTGCCTCGGCGTCCTGTTCGTCCGTGGGTTCGACGTCCTCGGAGGGTTCGGCGGCGGGGCCGGCTCCTTCGGCCGGCTCCTCGTCGATCTCCTCTTCGGCGGCGTCGAGCCCCTCCTGTTGTGCGTTGTCGTCAGTCATGTCGCGTCGTCTGCGATTCGAATGAGCTCGTTGAGCTTTGCGGTTCGCTCGCCGCCGACGGCACCCGTCTTGATGTAGGGAGCGTCGGTCGCGACGGCGAGGTGTGCGATCGTCGCGTCTTCGGTCTCGCCAGACCGGTGGGAGACGACCGAGTCGTAGCCGTTGTGCGTCGCGAGTTCGATCGCGTCGAAGGCGTCGGTCAGCGTCCCGATCTGGTTGGGCTTGATTAAGATGGCGTTGGCCGCGCCCTGTTCGATCCCCTCTGCGAGACGCTCGGTGTTCGTCACGAACAGGTCGTCACCACAGATGAGCGTCTGGTCGCCCACGCGGTCGGTGAGTTCGGCGAACGCCTCGTAGTCGTCCTCGTCGAGCGGGTCCTCGACGTAGACGAGATCGTACTCCTCGACGAGTGAGGCGACGTACTCGATCTGCTCGTCCGTGTCTCGAGTCCCGTCGCCGTACTCGTAGACGCCGGCGTCGGCGTCGTACATCTCGGAGGCCGCGACGTCGAGACCGAACTCGATCTCGAAGCCGACGTCGTCTTCGACCGTCGAGACGGCCTCGTCGACGATCTCGAACGCCTCTGCGTCGTCGATCGACGGCGCCCACGCGCCCTCGTCGCCCTTGCCGCAGGCTTCGCCGCGTTCCGCGAGCAGGTCGGCGACCTCCCCGTGGACTGCGGCGTTGGCGAAGACGGCGTCGGCGACGTTCGGCGCGCCGACGGGTGCCGCGAGGAACTCCTGGATGTCGGTCGCGTCGGCGGCGTGTTCGCCGCCACCGACGACGTTGCCGAGCGGGATCGGGAAGTTCTCGCCGCGGAACGTACCGCCGAGGTGCTGGAACAGCGGCGCACCGAGCACGTCGGCACCCGCCTTCGCTGCGGCCATCGAGATCGCGACCGCGCTGTTCGCGCCGATCTCCGAGAAGTCGTCGGTGCCGTCTGCAGCGCGCAAGATCGCGTCGACTTCTCGCTGATTGCCCGCGTACGCCTCGCCGACGAGGCGCGGAACGGCGTGTTCGCGTGCCGCCGCGATCGCCTCGCCGGGTGGACGCTCGATCGCTTCGTACTCGCCCGTGCTCGCCCCCGAGGGAGCGGCCGCGCGACCGAAGCCACCACTCTCGGTGAGGACGTCGGCCTCGACGGTCGGGTTGCCCCGCGAGTCGAGCACTTCACGGAGCCGGACGTCGGTGATCAGCGTCATTGCCCACCTCGCTTGACGGTGAAGGGCAACACTCCCGCGTCGTACTCTTCGGCGGCGATCAGGATCGGCTCCGTCTGGTCGCTCTCGATCAGCACGGGTGCCCCGTGAGAGACCTGCAACGCTCTCGCACCGAGGATGCGTGCCTTCTCGTATCGGTTGTAGCGTTGTCCCTGCATTACTGGTATGGTGAGACGACGTCGACGAGGTCGGTGTGCGAGACGAGCATCCGTCGACAGCAGTAGCGCTCGACGCCGAGGTCGTCCAGCACTTCCGCTGGATCCTCGTCGCCGTCTCGAGCGCGTGCTTTGAACTCCTCCCAGTGTTCGCCCACGACGTTACCGCACGTGAAACACCGGACCGGTACCATCATGTCTGAATCACCTTAGCGGTAGGACTTCTGGTAGCGGGCCCGAGCGCCGGGACCGCCCCACTTCTTGGGTTCGGACTGGCGAACGTCGTTGACCAGCAGCGACCGGTCGAACTCCATGTAGGCGTCGCGGAGTTCGGCGTCGTTCGTGTACTGGACGATGCCGCGTGCGATGGCGGTGCGGACGGCGTCGGCCTGTCCGCTGATGCCGCCGCCCTCGACGCGAACGTCGATGTCCATCTCGCTGCGCAGGTCTTCCCCGGCGATGCGGAACGGCTCGAGCATCTTCAGCCGGGACATCTCCGGTTCGACCAGCTCGACGGGCTGGGAGTTGATTCGCACGCGACCTTCGCCGTCGCGCACCGTCGCGCGAGCGACGGCCGTCTTCTTCTTTCCGCTCGTGTTCGTTACCATGTGACGTTAGCACCGAGTTGGTCAGAGACTTCGCCCAGGTGGACGAAGCGGATGTTCGAGAGTCGATCCAGCGACGTTCCCTCGAGGATCTCGGCTTCGACGGCTTCGCCGTCTCCGCTTTGCGGACTCTGCGAGCCTGCGCTCTCCTCGTACGGGTTGCCGACGTACACGCGAACGTTCTCGAACGCCTCGCGACCGCGCTGTTTCTTGTACGGCAGCATACCCCGGATGGATCGCTTGAAGATCGTGTCCGGTCGCTTGGGGTAGTACGGTCCGCTGTCGGACCCGAGCTGGAGCCGCGTGCGGTACGTCTCGAAGACGTCTTCTTTGTCGCCGGTGATGACCGCGTCTTCCGCGTTCACGACCGCGACGCGCTCGCCCTCGAGGGCGCGCTCTGCGACCTGGCTCGCGACGCGACCCAGGATGCAGTCGCGGGCGTCGACGACGACGTCTGCGTCGAATTCTGCGAGACTCATCGAATCACCCGAACGTCAGATCCGTCTGGATTCTCTTCGAGCAGCTGCTCGAGCGGTACCGACTCGCCGACCTGGTCGATCTTCGTCTCTGCCGACGACGAGAAGTCGACGGCGGCGACAGTCACGTTCTTTTGCAACGCGCCGCTTCCCAGCACCTTGCCGGGAACGACGACTGTCTCTTCTTCGCGTGCGTATCGTTCGATCCGCCCCAGGTTCACCTCTGCGTGAGTGCGACGGGGCTTCTCGAGCCGATCCGCAACGTCTCGCCAGACGTCGGCGTCCGTTTCGCGGGACGTCGACTTCAGCTCGGCGATGAGATCGTTGAGCCTCGGGTTCGTTTTACTACTCATTGATGTCCTCCAAATGTGGAAGTGGCGACTACACGGGGTGCAGTCGAAGTCACGGAGAAGTGATGCAGGGAGCAGGATTTGAACCTGCGGACTCCTACGAGACAGCGCCCTGAACGCTGCGCCGTTGGCCAGACTTGGCTATCCCTGCTCGCACTTCCGTCTACTGGGTGCCCCTTCAAACCCCTTTCGATTCGAGCCGATCTCGAGCGGTCGCCAGCCTCGTAGCTCGCGGCACCGGCGACCGACGTCTCGTGGGGTGAGAGGCGGAAAGTCATTCTATAGCTGTACTGCTTCTTCGAGTTCGATCGCGCGAGCCTCGATCGAGTCGACGGCTCGCGTGACCAGTTCGTCGACCGTGAACGACCCGTCGGTCTCGACGTGGAAGACGAAGGCGTTCGGAACGTCTTCGACGCGGACCTCCTTCCCCGGGTACCGGTTCGTGAGGTCGTGGTCGAACTCGCTCGTCGGAACGAGTTCGCCGTCTTCTTCGATCACGCCGCGGACGATCCGACGCTCCTGTTCTTCGAACTCGGGGACGTCGTCGCCGACCTCCACGCGCTGGAGGTGGCGGTAGCCGACCGCGACCCCGCCCTGGTGTTTGGCGTGGTCTTTGCCCCGGTTTAAGACGGCGTCGGCCTCTGCCTCGAGGCGCTGGTCGTCTTTGAGTTCGATGATCGGGACGTTCTCGTCGGCCGGCTGGACGAGGTCGTCGCTCGAGACGAGGTCGCCCGAGTAGGCGGTCGCCGGGCCTTCGACGTCGATCGAGAGGGTGACGGTGTCATCCTCGGTGAACTCGCCTTCCGGGGGCGTCGTCAGCGGGACGAGCCCGAGTCGCAAGGCGAGTTGCTCGTCGAACATGACCGACGAGTTCTCGACGAACCTGACGGTGTCGATGGCCATGGTGGGGACGTCCGCGATCATCGCCCGGCGGATGCCGTTGGCGAACGCGGGCGTAACCCCGCGGACGAGAAATCGCGCCTTGCGATCCTCGCGTTCGACGAACTCGACGTCGTACTCCTCGGTCATGATCTAGTAGCCGCCCTTGCCTTTCGGTGCGCGCGATCCGTCGTGTGGGATCGGCGTGACGTCTTCGATTCGACCGATCTCGATGCCCGAGCGGGCGAGCGCGCGGATCGTCGCCTGCGCGCCCGGCCCGGGGGACTTCTGGAGGTTGCCGCCCGGACCACGGACGCGAACGTGCAGGCCCGTGATGCCGGCAGCTTTGATCTCCTCGGCGACGGACTCGGCCATCTGCATGGCCGCGTACGGCGACGCCTCGTCGCGGTTCTGCTTGACCGCCGTCCCACCGGAGGACTTGGCGATCGTCTCCGCGCCCGTGAGGTCGGTCACGGTCATGACGGTGTTGTTGAACGATGCGTGCACGTGGGCGATGCCCCACTTTTCGTCGTCTTGACTCATTTATTGACCCTCCGCGCGTTCCGGGTGGAGTTCGTCCGCGAGCGGACTGTTCTCGTCGAACGCGACGAGGTCTTCCTCGTCGACGTCGACGACGTACGACGGGACCCGCTGGCGCTGCTCGCCGAGCACGACGTGGCCGTGCGTGATGAACTGCCGGGCCTGCTGGGTCGTGTTGGCCAGCCCCTTGCGGTAGACGACCGTCTGCAGTCGGCGCTCGAGAACGTCTTCGATCTCGAGACCGAGGACGTCGCCGAGGCCGTCTTCCTCGTCGAGGATGCCGACGCGCTTGAGTCGGCCGAGGAACTCCTCGGAGCGACGCTGGACCGTCTCGTCGCCCTGGGCCTGTCCGAGCAGGGCGCGGGCCTCGCGCCGGTAGGAGCGAAGTTCGGACTGGGCGCGCCAGAGCTCTTCTTTGTTCTTGAGTCCGTAGCGGTCGAGAAGCGAGTGCTCGGTGGCGATGCGTTCACCCTGGTACGGGTGATTCGGCGTCTCGTACTGTTTGGTGTCGGTTCCGAGCGGCATTATTCACCACCCTCTTCGCCGCCTTCGGCTTCTTCTTCGCGGATCTCCTCGACGTTGACCCCGATGGTGCCCTCCGTACGACCGGTGGACTTCGTCCGCTGTCCGCGGACCTTCTGGCCGCGCTTGTGGCGGACGCCCTTGTAGGAGTCGATCATCTTCATCCGGTTGATGTCGTGCTGTCGCGTCAGCTGGAGATCGTTGCCGATCTCGTGGGTCGTTTCGCCGGTGTAGAAGTCCCGCTGGCGGTTGGTGAGCCACTCGGGTACCTCGTCGGCGTAGTTCTCTACGAGTTCGACGACCTCGTCGATCTGGTCGTCCTCGAGTCGGCCGAACGTCGACGTTCGGTCGACACCCGCCTCTTCGGCGATGATTCGGGCGGTTCGGCGACCGATCCCGTTCATCTCCGAGAGCGAGCGCTCGACGCTTTTCGTCCCGTCGAGGTCGGTCTGACCGATCCGGACGAAGTATCGAAGGTCGTCGTCCTCCTGTTGTTGAGGTTCTTCCTCGCTCATGTGTCGTGTATCTGTGTCTGTTGTGCGCGCGTTGCGAGTACCGGCGGAAAGCCGCCGGTGTGGTCTGAATCCGACGTCGTGGCGGGGATTCGAACCCCGGAGGCTTGACGCCACATGGTTAGCAACCATGCGCCTTGGGCCGCTTGGCTACCACGACTCGCGTCTATCGTCGCCCTTCCGGACTCGGGGACGCGTCCCCTGCAGCGTATTGCACTCGAACGTACCCGCGTGGGGTACTTAAGCGCAACGAAAGTTCGGTCGCCCGGTGACCGTCTGCCTGCCGTCCTCGCGTTGGCTGTGTAATGTCAACGCGATCCACTGCAATTTATCACCACCGAACTGATACTCCGACTAGACAGGTGTCCCCGAACGACTTCCTGGGACGGCTCGCCGTCGCTGTGCTGGGTATCGTCGCCGTCGGCATGGCCGCGGCGACCGTCTCCGACACGCTCGAGGTCGGCGGATCCGGCGGCTTCGGAGCCGACGGCGGCTCCGGCTCCGGCTACGCACCGCCGGCCGACGACCCCTCCGCAGGCGGCAGTTTCCCGGCCTTCCTCGAGTACCTCCTCGCCGCGCTCGTCGTCTTGCTGGCGCTCGCGCTCGCCTGGTACCTCCTCGTCCACCGACGGGAACTGGTCAAGATCCTCGCGGTGGTCCTCGTGATCAGCGTCGTCGTCACCGCCATCGTCCTCGCGCTCTCGCAACTCGACTGGGACAGTGCGATGAACGCGACGCCAGAAACGCCGGCGGCGAACGAAACTCCTGGCGGCTCGCCGGGCGACGGCGAGGGCGAGACGCTCCCGATCTCGCTCGCTCCGGTCTTCGCCGTCCTCGCGGTCGTCGCCGCGATTTTCGCAGGCGCGCTCGTCGTCAGTCGCGACGGCGACGAACGAGGCGTGACCGCCGACGTCGGGTCGGATTCGACGACCGAGGACGTCGCCGCAGTCGGTGCCGCCGCCGGCCGGGCGGCCGAACGGATCGAGGGCGACGACGCGTCCGACGCCCTCGACAACGAGATCTACCGCGCCTGGCGCGACATGACTCGACTCCTCGAGGTCGACCGACCCGAGACGAGCACGCCGGGCGAGTTCGCGACCGCCGCGGTCGCAGCAGGGATGGACCGCGCGCACGTGAACGAACTCACTCGACTGTTCGAGGACGTCCGGTACGGCCACGCAGAACCGACCGCGGAACTGGAGTCGCGGGCCGTCGCCGTCCTGCGGGAGATCGAGGCGGCGTACGCCGACGAAGACGACGAGACGGCGGGAACGCGTGGTGACGAGCCGTGAGCGCGAGTCGTCGCTCGCTCGCCCTCCTGGCTGGCGTCCTCGCGTTCGCCGGTGCCGTCGCCGTCCTCGCGGGGGTCGTCGCGGTCGGGATGGTCCAGGGAACGATCCCGCTCGTCGGTATCCTTGCCGTCTTCGCGGCGGTGAGCGCGATGTTCCGACGACGGACGGCCGTCGATCGGACCGAGACGCCCGACCCCGAGCGGCGGCGGCACGTTCCGGTCCCCGGCGACGACCTCCTCGAGACGGTCGACCAGTTTCGCTCGAGCGAGTTCGGGTTCACGCCCACGACTCGCCGGATCACTGCCGGACTGCGCAGCGCGGCGGCCGCCGTCCTGACGCGGTTCGAGGGGCTCTCGGCCGACGAGGCTCGCGAACGGATCGAAGACGGGACGTGGACCGACGACCCACACGCCGCGGCCTTCCTCTCGCCGACCCTCGAGGAGCCAGGACGGCCGCTTCGAGAGCGAATCGCCGCGACGCTCGGCAGGACGTCGACGTTCCGGACCGGCGTGCGACGGACCGCCGCCGCCGTCGCGTCGATCGGGTACGGCGACCGAGACGGATCGACCGGGACGGTCCCCCGGTACGACGCCGAACGCGAGTCGGTCACCACTCGAACGACGTCCGACGACGTCACCGGGACGGCGACCCGGACGAGTCGGTCGACGGGCTACTGGACCGGGATCGGGACCGTCGCCCTCCTCGCGATCGGTCTCGGCGCGCTCGCCGAATCGTCGGCGGTCGTCCTCGCAGGCGTCGTCGGCGTCGGCTACGCGGGCTTCGCGCGGACGAGCGAACCGCCGGTCCCCGAGATCGACCTCGAGCGGACGACGGACGACGACTCGCCGGAACCCGGCGACGAGGTCGCGGTTACGGTGACGATCACCAACGAGGGCGGGACGCTGCTGCCAGACCTCCGGTTCGTCGACGGCGTTCCGTCCGGCCTGTCCGTGACCGACGGCTCCGCGCGACTCGGTACTGCCCTCCGTCCCGGCGAGTCGGTCACGCTCGAGTACACCGTCACCGCCCGCCGCGGCAGGCACACGTTCGATCCAGCGCTCGTACTCACCCGCGACCTCTCGCGTGCGACCGAGCGCGAGACGCTCGTCGCCGAGGAGACGACGCTCGTCAGCGAACCGATCTCGCGTCCGACGGCGACGCCGGTCCCGCTCCGGGCCGCGGCGGCGACGTTCGCCGGTCGGCTCTCGACCGCCGACGGCGGCTCCGGGACCGAGTTTCACTCCGTCCGGGAGTACCGCAAGACCGATCCGCTGAACCGCGTCGACTGGAACCGCCACGCCCGGACCGGCGACCTCGCGACCCTCGAGTTCCACGAGGAACGGGCGGCCCGCGTGCTCGTCCTCGTCGACGCGCGCGAGGCGGCTTACCTCGCCCCGGAACCCGACGCCGCCCACGCGGTCGACCGCTCGGTCGAGGCCGCGGGTCGGATCGCGGCCTCGCTCCTCGAGGACGGCGACGCGGTCGGGCTCGCGGCGCTCGGACCGACGTCACGTCCGGACGGTTCCGACGCGGACGAGCCGTGCTGGCTCGCGCCGTCGTCGGATCGCCACCACCGGACACGGCTGCGCGAGTCGCTGGCGGCTCACCCCCAGTTCTCGACGCTGCCGCCCGAACGACGGGCGCAGTGGCTCGGGCAGTTGCGGGCGATCCGTCGGCGGCTGTCGGCCGAGACGCAGGTCGTCTTGCTCACGCCGCTCTGTGACCAGGGATCGGCAGACGTCGCGCGACGGCTCGACGCCCGCGGCCACGCGGTCACGGTCGTCAGCCCCGACCCGACGACAGACCGGACGACGAGCCAGCAACTCGCGCGCGTCGGCCGTCGCATCCGGCGGTTCGACCTCCAGCGGGCCGGCGTTCCGGTCGTCGACTGGCGTGCCGAGGAGACGATCGACGAGGCGTTCGCCCGGACGAACGCCGGTGGTCGCCGGTGAGCGAGATCACCCGCCGGCCGACGACGGTCACGAGTGCGGTCGCGGTCGTCGCGGCGGTCGTCGCCCTCGCCGCCAGCGCCGGTTCGACGTCCGGGCTCGTCTTCGGGTTCGTCGGCGTGGAGACCGTTTCCGTCGGGGTGACTCGAGGACGCCGGCGGGCCGTCGACGGCGGCGCGCTCGCGCTCTTTCTCGGCGTCGTCGCGAGCGGGCTCGCCGGGGACGCCGTCGAGGCGACCCTGCTCGGAACCGTCGGAACGGTCCTGGCGTGGGACTGCGGCCAGAGCGCGGTCGACCTCGGGGAGCAACTCGGCCGCGAGGCGGACACGTGGCGACTCGAGGCCGTCCACGCCGGCTCGAGTCTGCTGGTCGGGCTGACGGCTGCGACGATCGGGTACGCGGTGTACGTCGTCGCTGGCGGCGGCCAGCCGGTCGCGGCTGTCGTCCTGTTGTTGACCGCGGCGATCCTCGTCACGATCGGCCTGGGAACGGAGCGCGTTCGACGCGACGGCACTCGCCGGTAGGACGCGCGTCGTCGGTAGCGGACCGGGACGTTCGCGCCGTCGATAACGGACGGCCAGTCGCCGAGATATCAGGGTGCGTAACTGAATCGGAACAGAACTAGACGCCGATGTACTCGTCGTTGAGTTCCCACTCGCCGTCGTCGCCGCGGACCATGTACTCGCCGTAGTACGGGACACGGTTGGCCACGGTTTCGCGGAACGCCTCGCGGATCTCCGGTTTGGTCATCTCGCCCATCGGGCGCAGGTCGTCGTTGCGGTTGAGACAGCCCTTCAGGTAGCCGTTGTGCGTCACCCGAACGCGGTGGCAGTTCGCACAGAAGGTTGGGTTCTCGACGGGATCGACGATCTCGACCATACCCCCGTTTACCCAGTAGCGCTTGCGGTCGTGCATCTCCCGGTGTTCGACCTCGTCGGCCTGCTCGGCGAGCCAGTCGTGGACGCGTTCGATGTCGATCGCCCACTCCGGCTTGCCCGTCAGTTCGGGCATGTACTCGATGAGCTGGAGCTGGAGGCCCTCGTTCTCGGCGACGTGGTCGACCATCCCCGGCACGTAGCCCGCCGTGTGCTCGAAGACGACCATGTTGAGCTTCACGGGGTCGAGCCCCGCCTCGAGTGCCGCCTCCACGCCCTCGATCACCCTGTCGTAGGCCCCGCTCTTGGTGATCTCGGCGAACGCCTCCGGCTCGAGGGCGTCCTGGGAGACGTTGACCCGCTCGAGTCCGGCGTCGACGAGCGCCTCCGCGCGGCCCGGCAGGAACGTCCCGTTGGTCGTCAGCGATACCTCCATCGAGTCCGGCGTGCGTTCGATGATCTCCTCCAGGTCCTCCCGGAGCATCGGTTCCCCGCCGGTGAACTTGACCGCGTCGACGTCGAACTCGGCGGCGACCTCGAGGAAGCGAACGACGTCGTCGGTGCTCATCTCGTCGTCCTGCGGTTCCATCGGACCGCGCGTGTCCCCCAGCCCCTCGTTGTGACAGTAGACGCAATCGAAGTTACACCGATCGGTGAGCGAGACGCGAACCCCGGTCACCTCGCGCCCGAACTCGTCGGTGAGCATGTCACCCTGTTGCAGTCGAAACTAATTAAATACGTTGGGGGAACCCGCACTTCGATAACCGAAACTGGTTTCGAAATATTCGGCAGATCTGACGGTGTTCGAATCGGGACGGTCGGGGCGTCCGGACGGATCGGCCCCGTGGCTCTTTATTCGCAGGCGTGGTCGCACTCGCCCGATGGGAACGAGTACGATCGCCGAACTCGCGATCCCGACCGAGGAGTTCGCGCTCCGACGAACGCTCGAGTCGGCAGCCGGGATCGAAGCCGAGGTCGAGCGGGTCGTCGCCTACGAACCGGATCGGGTCATGCCGTACGTCTGGTTCTCCGGCGACGAGTCGGAGCTGGCCGACGTCGACGAGGCGATCGAGGCCGACCGGAGCGTCGAGGACACGACGTTGCTCACCGACGTCGGCGACGAGCGCCTCTACCGGATGAGCTGGGTCGAAGACGTCACCGTGGTCGTCCACGTGCTCACCGAGGAGGAGGCGACGATCCTCGACGCCTCGGGCGACGCCCACCGGTGGCGGCTCCGAATTCTCTTCCCCGAGCGCGACGCGCTCTCGCGAACCTACGAGTTCGTGACCAACCAGGGGCTCCAGCTCGACGTCGAGAAGATCCACGAGCTGAACGAGGATCGACACGGCCGGTACGGGCTCACCGACGCCCAACACGAGACGCTCGTGACGGCGCTCGAGCGAGGCTACTACCAGATCCCGCGCGAGGTCGACATGGAGGGACTCTCCGACGAACTCGGGATCTCTCACCAGGCGCTGTCCGAACGGCTTCGGCGCGCACACCGGACGCTCGTCGAGGACGCGATCGAGATCGGTCCGTCGGAGGAGGGCGACCGTGGCTAGGGTACGGGGTCGGCAGTCCCCGTCGCTGGCACAACAGCTACCCCGTGTGAGGTCTAACGACGCCTATGGACGACGACATGCTCGCAGACCAGCGCCACCTGGTCGACCTCGTCGAAGCGGAAGGCTGGAAGGTGACGGACGTCGAACTCTCGGCGTACGACAGTCCCTGGGCCGACGAGAGCGATCCCGAAGCGACGGTGACGATTACGGCGAGAAAGCCGTACGAAAGCGAGGGGGACGGCGACGGTGACGGGGACGAAGACGAGGACGACAACCCGTTCCGGGTGAAGTGACAGCGGGGAGTATCAGCCCTTGATGTTACAGACGGGGAACGTCCGCGCCACCTTGTCGCCGATGCCGAGTTCGTCCGAGACGCGGACGACTTCGTCGACGTCCTTGTAGACGCCCGGCGCTTCCTCGGCGACGGTCGCACCCGACTGGGCCTTGACGTAGATCTGCTGCTGGTCGCGCAGTTTCTGCTGGACGTCGCCGCCCCAGTAGTCTTTCTTCGCCTGGGTGCGGCTCATCACCCGACCCGCGCCGTGGGCCGTCGAGCCGAACGTGAGCTCCATCGAGTTGTCGCCGCCGGAGAGGACGTAACTTCCCGATCCCATGCTGCCCGGGATGATGACCGGCTGGCCGACGCTGCGGTAGGCCTCCGGGACCTCGGGGTGGCCCGCCGGAAACGCCCGCGTCGCCCCCTTGCGGTGGACGAAGTACTCGCCTTCCTCGCCGTCGACGGTGTGTGTCTCCTTTTTCGCGATGTTGTGGGCGACGTCGTAGAGCAGTTCCATCCCCATCTCCTGCCACGGTCGATCGAAGACCTGTTCGAACACCTGCCGCGTGCGGTGCATGATGAGCTGGCGGTTGACCCACGCGAAGTTGATCGCCGCGTTCATCGCGCCGTAGTAGTCCTCTGCGAGCTGTGAGCCCGCGGGAGCCGCCGCGAGTTCCCTGTCGGGCAACTGGTTCAACAGCCCCTGGTGTTGCTTTTCGATCTTTCGCAGGTAATCGGTACACGTCTGGTGACCCAGCCCTCGCGACCCACAGTGGATGAGGACGACGATCTGATCCTCCTCGAGCCCGTACGCGTCGCCGATCGTCCCGTCGAAGACGTCCGTGACGCGCTGGACCTCGAGGAAGTGATTGCCCGATCCCAGCGACCCGACCTGGTTCTTCCCGCGGTCTTTCGCCTTCTGGGAGATCTTCGAGGCGTCGGCCTCCGCGCGGAAGCCCTCGTCTTCACAGTGGGTCAGGTCGTCCTCGACGGCGTGGCCGTTCTCGAGCGCCCACCGGACGCCGCCCTCGAGGATCTCGTCGATGGTGTCGACGTCCGTCTCGACGACGCCACCGCCGCCCAGCCCCGACGGAATGTTCTCGAACAGGGCGTCGACGAGTTCCTGTTCGGTGCCCTTCACGTCGTCGTAGGCCAGGTTCGTTTTCATCATCCTGACGCCGCAGTTGATGTCGTAGCCGACCGCTCCCGGCGAGATACAGCCGTCTTCGGCGTCGAGCGCCCCCACGCCGCCGACCGGGAAGCCGTAGCCCTGGTGGCCGTCGGGCATGCAGATCCCGTACTTCGTCATTCCCGGCAGCTGCGTCGAGTTTTTCAACTGCTCTAGGGTCTTGTCACCGGCGATCTCCTCGAGCAGGAGTTCGCTCGCGAACACGCGCGCGGGAACGCGCATGTCCCCCTCCCGTGGAATCTCCCAGACGTACTCCGATACCTGCTCGAGCGTGATGCCGTCTGCGTCGAACGTGGTCATACTCGACCGTCCGCGAGCATCGGTGAAAGACCTGTTCCTGCAACGTGGCTACACGTCGAAGACGACGTACGCCTCCCACACCTCCCCGGTCTCCTCGAGTCGCATCTCGGAGTAGGTGACGGCTTTCACGTCGCGGGCGGCGACGGCCTCGAGCGGGACCCCGCGGGCGCTTCCCTCGAGGTGCCACTCGTCGTCGCCGTCGGGTTCCGTGATCGTCACGCGGTTGTCGACGGGGAGTTCGCCGCGCACGTCGCGCAGGTAGATCAGTTCGTCGAGGTAGTCGAACAGCAGCGCCTCTCGACTTTCGGCGCGGACGTCGACGTCGAACCGGGTGCCTTCTTCGGGCACGTCGTCGCAACTGGCCGCCGCGAGGCCGTCGGCGACGGCGGCGAAGACCGCCTCGAGCGTCGGTCCCGTCGCGGCGACGGCGACGTCGGCCGTGTGCTCGCGGAGTTCGAAACTCGTACGCATTCGACAGTGGGTTCGACGGCAGGGGTAGTAGGTCCATCGCCGCGGTGGACGCGACTTCGAAATCGACGGACTTGCGAGCAGTTGCCGGTGGAATTATATTGACGTCGCTGTTACTCGAGGGTAGTGAGCGTCAACGTCGACAGCCGTGTCGTCGCCCCGGGCAGTGACGAGTACGTCGAAGACGCCTGGGAGCTCAAAGAGCGCATCCACCAGCGCGAGGGCGTGCTCAAACAGCGACGCGGCTTCTTTACCGACGCCTACCGCCGCGCGACGGTCCACTGCTCGCTCGAGGACGAGAAACTGGTCGGCTTCGCGGCCGTCCGTCGCGACGGATACATCCTCTTTCTGGCCGTCGCGCCGGAGTACCGCGGCGAGGGGATCGGCAAGCGACTGATCGCCCGCGTCGCGGAGGATCACAACACGATCACCTGTCACGCCCGGACGAGCAACGAGAACGCCCTCCAGTTCTACGAACACCTCGGTTTCGAGATCAAACGCCGGATCGACGACTACTACGAGGACGGCGGCGACGCCTACTACCTCAAACTCGGCGACGGCGGCATCACCGACCGGATTTCGGATCTGGTTCGGCGGTAGACCCGGACCGGCTACGACCTGCCACCCCGCGAGCGACGCGTCGGTGGTGCCCCTCTCGTCGCCTCATACTGCCGGACGTAAGTCGTGAAAGATTCTCGCCGTCCCGGGGTGGCGAGAATCTTCACACAGTTACGTCCGATAGTATCAAAACGGTTCGCAGTGCCGACAGTCGAACGTGAACGACTCTCGAGCGGCGACGACAGTCCGGCAATATTATACCATCGGCAGGCCGAGTAAGCGAGGCGCATGGAGGAGCGAACGAGAGCCTACCTACGTGGGCGATTTCGAGATCACTACCGCCGGACGGAGATCACGCTGCCACCCGCGGCCAACGAACGCGAGTGGGGATACATCCCGTGGACGGACGGACCGGGCACGACGATGGTCCGCCACCGCTCGCTGCTCGAGCTCGGTGCCGTCGAGGAGTTCCTCGAGCGCGAACGGCCCCGGCACGTCTACTTCTCCGCCGGTCGGTACGACGATCCCGGCGCGGGCTCGATGAGCGAGAAGGGCTGGCGCTCCTCCGACCTGGTCTTCGACCTCGACGCGGATCACCTCCCATCGGTCACGCTCGGCGAGGACAGCTACGCCGAGATGCTCGCGAAGTGTAAAGACGCCCTCCGCCGGCTGCTCGACTTCCTCGAGGACGACTTCGCCTTCGAGGACCTCGAGGTCGTCTTCTCCGGCGGCCGCGGCTACCACGTCCACGTTCGCGACGAGAGCGTCCGCCACCTCGACCGCGAGCACCGCCGCGAGATCGTCGACTACGTCCGCGGCATCGGCCTCGAGTTCGACGAACTGGTCGAGACCGAGACCGTCGCCGGACTGGGACGGAAGACGCCGACGGAGCGACGCACCCTGCGGACCGACGGCGGCTGGGGCCGCCGAACCCACCGGCGGCTGGTCGCGTTCGTCGACGAGTTGCTCGAACTCGAGGAAACGGCGGCCCTCGAGCGCCTCCAGGCGTTCGACGGCATCGGCGAGGGGAAGGCGACGGCCACGCTCAACGCCGCCCGGAACAACCGCGAGGAACTCGAGGCGGGCAACGTCACCGTCCACACGGCCGTCGCCCAGCTCGCAGAGCGGTTCGCGTCGCGGGCGGTCGAGCGCGACAACGCGCCGATCGACGAGCCGGTGACGACCGACACCAACCGGCTCATCCGACTGCCGGGGAGCCTCCACGGCGGGAGCGCCCTCGAGGTGCGCCGCATCGACCGGGACGAACTCGACGCGTTCGATCCGCTCGTCGACGCCGTCCCCGAGACGTTCCGCGGCCACGAGATCGCGGTCGACGTCACCCGCGGCGGCGAGGTCGAACTCGGCGGCGATATCTTTACAGTTCCGGAGGGTGACCAGTCACTTCCGGAGTACGTCGCGACGTTTCTCATGGCGCGTGGCAGGGCAGAAAAGGAGAAAGAACGATGAACCTAGACGAGTTGCGCACGGTCCAGAGCAAGGAGCGCCAGAAAGACAGCCTCCAGAACCTGCGCCCCTCGTTCTACCAGGAGGTCGGCGAGTACATCACCGACCTCGAGGACGAACGCAACCGCGCCGCCGAACGCGCCGACGATCCGTTCGCCTCGCCCGAGGTGGGACGGCTCACGGACGAGATCGAAGCCGCAAGGGACGTCGTCGAGGCGATCTACGAGCGACGGATGGGCAAACTCGTCAAGCAGGCGAGTCTGGCTGCCGCGGGGATGCCAGCCGACGACGACGGCCTGACCGCGGAGGAACAGGACCTCTTTTCCGACCTCGTCGACCGCATCCAGACGAACAAGGGACGCGTCCTCGACGTCCTCGAGGGGGAACGTCCGGACGGGTCGGACGCGACCGACGACTCGACGGCCGACGCCACCGGGACCGACAGCGCGGCGACGGCACCTGCCGACGACGCGCCGCCAGTACCGCCGGAGGAACCGCCGGACGACCGACCTACAGACGCAGGTGTCGCCACCGGCGACGCGGAGCCGTCGTCGGTCTCGGCAGCCGACGTCATGGGCGGGGACGTCCCCACGGAGCCGGAACCGCCCGAAGACGCCCCGCCGTCACCTCCCGAGCCATCGACTGACGATCCGGCGACGAACAGGCACCCCGACGACGAACCGGACGACGGCGACGGGACGGGAACGGACGACGACCGCACCGACGTCGCCGACCCGGACCGAAGCGTCGATCGCGTCACCGTCCGGATCACGCGAGACGTCGGCTCGATCCTCGGCGTCGACGACCGCGAGTACACCCTCGAGAGCGACGACGTCGTCACGCTCCCCCAGGCGAACGCGACGCCGCTGGTCGAGCGCGACGCGGCGGAACCGCTCGAGTGAGATCGTCCTCGAGTAAACGGCCGAAAACGTATGCGAAGTTTTCACTCGGTTGATATCGATAAACATACCTTCGATCAGTCGAACCCACGGCTATGCTCGACGTAGGGGCGGACGCACCGGAGTTCGAACTACCCAACCAGCACGGCGAGACGATCCGACTCTCGGAGTTCGAGGGGCAGCGAGTCGTCGTCTACTTCTATCCACGCGCGAACACGCGCGGCTGTACCGCAGAGGCCGAGAGCTTTCGCGACGCCAGAGCCGCGTTCGACGACCTGGACGTGGCCGTCGTCGGGATCAGCGACGACCCCGTCGACGACCTGGCGGCGTTCGCCGACGACCACGACCTCACCTTCGACCTGCTCTCGGACGAACACGGCGAGGTGTCGACGCTGTACGATTCGTACGGCGAGAAACAGATGTTCGGCAACACCTTCGACGGCGTCTTCCGCAACACGTACGTGATCGACGCGGACGGGTGCGTCGAGGCCGTCTACGAGGACGTCTCGCCGGAGGGCCACGCCGACGAGATCCTCGCGGAACTCGAGTCGGCACCGGCGGCACACTGAGACTCGAGTCCCGGCGGTCGTCTCGTTCGATCGGAAAAATCGACGTCGCGGGTGGACCGCTACGCGGAAGTCAGACCGGCTGGGACGTCACTGGAACGTCCGGCCGACTTCCGCCTCGGTTTCGGGTTCGGACGTCGTGAACGTCTCTTCGATCTCTTCGTAGCGTTCGCGGGTCTCGGGAGTCACGCTCGGACTGACCTCCTCGAGTGCGTGCTCGAAGTGTTCGCGGCTGATGCGGACGTTGCCGATGGTGTCGTCCACGTCGTCCGGATCGACGGAGTTGACGAACTCCCGGGTTGCCGCCATCGACGCCTCGCGACAGACGGCCTCGATGTCGGCACCGACGTAGCCGTCGGTCTCGCCTGCGAGCCACTCGAGGTCGACCGCATCGGCCAGCGGCTTGTCCCGGGTGTGGACCTCGAAGATCCTCTTGCGGCCGTCCTCGTCGGGGACCGGCACGTGGACGTGCCGGTCCAGCCGTCCGGGACGGAGCAGCGCGGAGTCGATCAGGTCCGGCCGGTTGGTCGTCGCGATGACGACGACGTCCTCGAGTTCCTCGAGGCCGTCGAGTTCGGTCAGCAGTTGCGAGACGACGCGTTCGCCGACGCCGGAGTCGCCGGTGCGTCGGCCGCGTTCGCCCGCGATGGAGTCGATCTCGTCGAAGAAGATCACGGTCGGGGCGTTCGACCGCGCCTTCTCGAAGACCTCGCGGACACCCTTCTCGGACTCGCCGACGTACTTGTTCAGCAGTTCGGGACCCTTGATCGAGATGAAGTTCGACTGGGCCTCGTTGGCGACGGCTTTCGCGAGTAGCGTCTTGCCGGTGCCCGGCGGGCCGTACATGAGCACGCCCTTGGCGGCCTGCATGTCCATCTGCTCGAAGACCTCGGGGTAGTCGAGCGGCCACTGGATCGTCTCGCGCAGGCGCTCTTTGGTGTCCTCGAGGCCGCCGACGTCGTTCCAGGTGACGTCGGGGACCTCGACGAAGACCTCACGCAGCGCGGACGGTTCGATGCCCTTGAGCGCCTCCTTGAAGTCGGCCTCCGTGACCTGCAGCGACTCGAGGACCTCGGCGTCGATCTCGTCGCTCTCGAGGTCGAGTTCGGGGCGGATGCGCCGCAGAGCGGTCATCGCGGCCTCCTTGGTCAGACTCTCGAGGTCGGCCCCGACGAAGCCGTGGGTGTTCTCGGCGTACTGATCCAGGTCGATCGAGTCCGACAGCGGCATCCCGCGGGTGTGGACCTGCAGGATCTCCTTGCGTCCGTCCTTGTCCGGGACGCCGATCTCGATCTCGCGGTCGAAGCGACCGCCACGGCGGAGTGCGGGATCGAGCGCGTCGACGCGGTTCGTCGCGGCGATGACCGTGACGCGGCCGCGCTCTTCTAGGCCGTCCATCAGGCTGAGCAGTTGCGCGACGACGCGCCGTTCGACGTCGCCGCCGGCTTCCTCGCGCTTTGCCGCGATGGAGTCGATCTCGTCGATGAAGACGATCGCGGGCGCGTTCTCTTCGGCCTCCTCGAAGACCTCGCGGAGCTGCTCTTCGGACTCGCCGTAGTACTTCGACATGATCTCCGGCCCGGAGATCGTCTGGAAGTGGGCGTCGATCTCGTTGGCGACGGCTTTCGCCATCAGCGTCTTGCCGGTTCCCGGCGGGCCGTGCAGGAGGACGCCCTTGGGCGGCTCGATGCCGAGTTGCTGGAACAGCTCGGGGTGGCGCATCGGCAGTTCGATCATCTCGCGGACCTGGTCGAGCTCGTCGTCCAGGCCGCCGATGTCCTCGTAGGTGACGTTCGGGACGCCCTCGGGCGACTCGCGACCGCCGGCGCTGATCTGCTCGGCGGGGGTCTCGCTGATCTCGATGTTCGTCGAGTCGGTGATGACGACCGTCCCGCTCGGCGAGGTGCTCGCGATCTTCAGGGGGACCGACTGACCGGAGCTGGTCATCGGCCCGAACGACAGCGAGAACGGCACCGTCTGTCCCTCGGTGACGGCCTGGCCGCTCAGCTTGTCGCGCACGAGCGGGCCGATGTCCCCCCGAATGCGCAGGTTCTGGGGGAGCGCGACCGTCACGGACGTGGCGGGTTTGACGTCGGCCGACTCGACGGTGACGCGGTCGTCGATCCCGACGCCGGCCTCCTGTCGAAGACGACCGTCGATCCGGACGACGCCGCGACCCTCGTCCTCGGGGTAGCCGGGCCAGACGCGAGCGACCGCTTGCCCGTCGCCGTTGCCCTCGATGAGGATGTAGTCCCCGTTCTCGAGGTCGAGTTCGCGCATCGACGCGCGATCGATCGCCGCGAGTCCACGCCCCGCGTCTTTCTGCTTGAGGGGTTTGACGGTGAGTTTCATGCGTCTACCTCCATCTCGATAGTGAGCACGCCGTTTCTGATAAACGCTTGCGCGTCCTCGACGTCGGCCGGGAGCTCGAGCTCCCGCTGTTCGTCGTCGAAGACGACGATGACGGTGCCGTCGACGACGTCGACCGACGCGTCCGCACCGATCGGGCCGAAGTCGACGGCCAGTACCGTCTCGTCACCGTAGTCGTACTGCCGCGCCAGTCGTCCGTCGTCGCGGACGAATCGTTCGAGGTTCATGGTTCAACTAACTCGAGGTAAGTTCTATTTCTATTTAAAACTTTTGGCCAGTAATCGAAGGACGGAGGCGGGGACGGAGAAATAACGATGTTCGCGGTTCACAGTCTCCAGCGCCGCCAATCAATCAGTTCGTAGACGAGTCGGTGGGCGCGTCGCGGGCGATGGCGGACGATCGACGGTCGCCTCGAAACGGAGTCACGTCGCGTCGACCCTCGCCCGAACAATCGCTAGAGTCCAGACGCCCTTGAGTACACCGGCGGTTGAGCGACTCGAGGGTTTATCATGGGAACGGTAGTTTGCATACGCATGGAGACGACGACGAATCTCGGGCGGGAGCTGGCCTACGACTACTCGGACCGCGGCGGGGGCGGCGCGCCAGCGCTGTTCGTTCACGGCGGCGGCGGAACACACGCCGTCTGGAAGTCCCAGCACCGTCTCTCGGACGAACGGCCCGTCGCCGCGCTCGACCTCAGCGGTCACGGCGAATCCGACGACGTCGACGCCAGTCCCGGCTTCACCACGCTCTCGGCGTACGCCGACGACGTTCTGGCCGTCGCCGAGGCGACGGACGCACGCGTCCTGGTCGGGAACTCGCTCGGCGGTGCCGTCGTGATGCACGTCTTGCTCGAGCGTGACTTCGACGCCGACGCGGCCGTCCTCGCCGGCACCGGCGCGCGACTCGGCGTCCTGGAGGACCTCCTCGAGTGGCTCAAAAACGACTTCGAGCGGGCGCTCGAGTTCCTCCACGGCGAGGATCGCTTCTTCCACGACCCCGACCCGCGGATTCGCGACCTCTCGATGGAGACGATGCGCGAGACCGGACAGGAGGTCACGCGTCGGGACTTTCTCACCAGCCACGAGTTCGACGTCCGCGACCGACTCGACGAGATCGACGTCCCCGTCCTCGCGGTCTACGGCGAGTACGACCAGCTGACGCCGCCGTGGTACCACGAGTACATCGCAGAGAACGTCGCCGACGGCACCCTCGAGGAGATCGACGACGCCGCACACCTGGCGATGCTCGAGCAACCGGAGGCGTTCAACGAGGCGGTGACGGCGTTTCTCGAGACCGTCGAGAGCTAGAACTCGTCAGTAGAGACTGTCGAGATCGGTCTCCTCGTGGCTGTGTTCGTCGGCCGGGAACTCCTCGCGTTCGACCGCGGAGACGTACCCCTCGACGGCCCGTTCCATCTCCGCCCGGACGTTTCCGAACTGCTTTGCGAACGACGGACTCCACTCGCTCAGGCCGACGGCGTCGTTGAAGACGAGTACCTGTCCGTCGCAGTCGGGACCCGCGCCGATGCCGATGGTGGGAATGTCGAGTGCGTCGGTCACGTCCGCCGCGAGGTTCGAGGGGACGTGCTCTAGGACGAGCGAGAACGCGCCCGCCTCCTCGTGTGCGCGTGCGAGGTCGAGAATGTGCTCTGCGGCCTCCTGGTCGGTCCCCTGGCGCGGGTACCCGCCGTACCGGTTGACGTGCTGGGGCGTGAGTCCGAGGTGAGCCATCACCGGGATGCCGAGCTGGACCATCGTCTCCGTGAGGTCGACGGTGTGTGGCCCGCTCTCGAGTTTGACCGCCTGTGCGCCCTCTTCTTTGAGCATTCGACCGGCGTTCTCGAGGCTGGTCCGTTCGTCCGTGCCGTAGCTGAGGAAGGGCATGTCGGCGACGACGAGCGCCGACTCGGTCGCCCGGGAGACGGCACCGACGTGTCTCGCCACGTCGTCGACGGTGACCGGGAGCGTCGTCTCGTAGCCCAGCGTGGCGTTGCCCACGCTGTCGCCCACGAGAATCACGTCGACGCCCGCTTCGTCGACGATCTTCGCCGTCGGTGCGTCGTAGGCCGTCAGCATCGTGATCGGTTCCTCGCCGGCTTTCGTTCGCACGTCCCGCACGGATGGCATACACACACGTTCGTCTCCGACGATTAAACCTCACCGTTCTTCGAGCGGTGGACGCTCGAGGCGGCGTTCGACCGGGAAACGGGGGGCTTAATACGACAGGCGCGCGAGCGGCAGTCGTGCCAGAACCCGTCGAGACGACGAATCCGGAGGGCGTCGACTACGGCTGGGTCATGCAGGTGACGTTCGTCACCACGATCGTCGTCGGCGCGCCCGTCGTCGCCCTGCTGTCGACAGTGTTCACGCTCCCGACGTGGGGTTCACGCGTCGGATTCGCCGTCCGCGTCGGCGCAGTCATCTGGTTTCTGACGGCGCTCGTCGTCTTCGCGTACGCGAAACGCCACCAGGAGTGAGCCGGGCGTGACCGCTCAGGGCGGGAGCACGACCGCACGACCCTCGATCTCCCCGTGCTCGAGTCGCTCGGCCACCGCGTTGATCTCCTCGAGATCGTGGCGTTCGGTGTGCAACTCGACGTCGCCGCGGTCGACGAGCGAGACGAGTTCCTGGAGTTCGGCGTAGCGGCCGACGAGCGTCCCCCTGAACGAGAACTCGCCGTTTACCAGCGCCTGGCAGGGCTCGTGGATGTGACCGCCGTAGCCGACGACGTGGTGATCGCCGCCGCTGGCGACGAGGTCGGGCGCGTAGCCGGTCGTCTCGTCGGCCCCGACGAAATCGAGCACCTGCTGGGCACCCACGTCGTCGGTGAGATCCGCCACGACCGACGGCAGATCCGCCTCGCTCGAGTCGACCGTGTGGTGTGCACCCAACTGCTCGGCCAGCTCGAGTGCCTCGTCTTTGACGTCGACGGCGACGATATTTGCGGCGCTCATCGACTCGAGACACTGCAGTCCGATGTGACCGAGGCCGCCGATTCCGATCACGACGGCGGTGTCGCCGGGGTTCAACTCGCGGACGGCCTTCTTGGCGGCGTGGTAGGCGGTGATGCCCGCGTCCGCGTGTGGCGCGATGTCGATCGGGTCGACGCCTTCGGGGAGCGGGATCACCGCTCGTTCGTTCGTCTGCAGGTACTCGGCGAAGCCGCCGTCGGTCGTGAGACCGTTGAACTCGCTGTTCTCGCAGTACATGTCCTCGCCGAGCCGGCAGGGACGACAGATGCCGCAGGTCTGGACGGGGTGACAGATGACCGGATCGCCCTCCTCGACCAGCGTCACCTCGTCGCCGACCTCCGCGACGACGCCCGCGTTCTCGTGACCGAGCGTCATCGGGAGGTCCTGTGGGGCGTACTCGTCCCACATTCCCTCGATGATGTGATTGTCCGTCTGGCACCAGCCAGCACCCTCGACCTCGACGATCACGTGATCGGACCGTTCGGCCGTCGGCCGATCGACCTCGTCGATCGAGAGGGCGTCGCTCATGTCCTCGGTGTACTCGTGGAGACGTGCTGCTTGCATGATGTCATCGTATGTCACATCGTGCTGCGATAAAAATCCTCGCAGCGAAACCGAAGCCGACTGGCGCAGAGACTGACACTCGACGTGGCCGACACCCCAGCTATTGATACCGTCGGTGGTCGTTATCGTAGACCGATGATCGCGGCGATACGCCACGGAATTTCGGAAGTACGCGGGAACTACGACTCGCTCGAGTGGTGGCGAAACCGCGTCTTCGTGCCGTACGTCGTCGGCACGGCGACCCGTCTTCACCCGGCGTATCCGGGGTACGACGAGGCGGTCCACGTCATGGACGAAGACTGGGACGTGCTCGTCGTGCTCGACGCCTGTCGTGCGGACTTCTTCGAGCGGGTCGCCGACCTCGAGACGTTCGACGAGTACCGACGCGTCGTGAGCCTCGGCAGCCACTCGAGCGAGTGGACGCGACGGAACTTCGGGGGGCGAGAGTTCGGCGACACCGTGTACGTTTCGGCGAACCCGCACACGTCGCTCGTGGCCGGCGATTCCTTCCACGACGTCGTCGAGCTCTGGGAAGACGCGTTCGACGACGAGGCCGGCGTCGTGCTCCCCGACGCCGTCGTCGACGCCGCCGTCGCGGCGAGCGAGGCGTATCCCCACAAACGGCTCGTCGTACACTTCATGCAACCGCACGGCCCCTTCGTCGGGAGCGACGTCGAGGATCCAACCGAGAGCGAAGCGGCCCACTGGCGAGCGTACGCGGAGAACCTCGAGTACGGACTCGACTACGCCCTCGAGGTGACCGAAACGCTTCCCGGGAAGACGGTGATAACGGCCGATCACGGCCGGCTGTACTCGACGGGACTCAAACGCTCGCTCGGCCTCTTCGCACACAAACCTCGCCTCCGGTTCCCGGAACTCGTGGTCGTCCCCTGGGCGGTCGTCGAGGGAGAGCGAACGGACGTTCGGGTCGGCGAGACCTCGTCCGCGCCCGGGACCCAGGTCGAAGAGCGGTTGCGACAACTCGGTTATCGGTGACCGGCTCGCGCTGTCCGACTCCCTCGGTTCGCTACCTCGTTCGCCACGGCCGGCGCGTCGGTTTCGGATCCGTATTATTGTCTATTTCGATGGACATTCCATTCAATGCGGCAAAACAAAGATGTGTTATGGTATGTATTACCACGGTGCGATGTATCAGCACGACGGCGAGGACGTGTTCGTCATCGACGCCCACGTGCACCTGTGGGACGCGTCCGAGGAGAACATCACACACGACGGGGGAGAACAGTTCATCCAGTGCTTCTACGACTATCACACGACGTTCACGCCCGACGATCGGCAGTGGGACATGGACGAGTATCGGAAGTACGGCCAAGAGCGGATGGTCGAGGACCTGTTCGGGAACGCCGCCGCTGACATGGCCATCTTCCAGCCGACGTACCTGACCGACTTCTACGACGAGGGGTTCAACACGACGGAACAGAACGCCGAACTCGCACTCGAGTATCCCGAACGGTTCGTCCTCAACGGTACGTTCGACCCGCGCGACGGCGAGGAGGGACTCGAGTACCTGGAGGAACTCCACGACACCTACGACATCCAGGGCGTCAAGCTCTACACCGCCGAGTGGCGCGGCGAGTCGAAGGGGTGGCGACTCGACGACGAGGAGGCCTTCGAGTTCCTCGAGAAGTGTGCCGACCTCGGCATCGAGAACGTCCACCCCCACAAGGGGCCGACGATCCGGCCGCTGAACCGCGACGCCTTCGACGTGAAAGACGTCGACGACGCCGCGTCGTCGTTCCCCGAACTCAACTTCGTCGTCGAGCACGTCGGGCTGCCCCGACTCGACGACTTCTGCTGGATCGCCGCCCAGGAGCCGAACGTCTACGGTGGGCTGGCCGTCGCCGCCCCGTTCGCCCAGAACCGGCCGGGGAAGTTCTCGGAGATCCTCTCGGAACTGCTGTGGTGGCTCGGCGAGGACCGAGTGCTCTTCGGCTCCGACTACGCCATCTGGAACCCCGACTGGCTCGTCGAGACAGTCATGGAGGCCGAGCTGACCGAGGAACACCGGGCGGAGTACGGCGTCGAGTGGGACCTCGAGACGAAAAAGAAGGTGATGGGCGAGAACGCCGCCGAACTCTACGACATCGACGTCGAGGAGAAAAAACGACAGTTCCGCGAGGACGAGATCAGCCAGCAGTTCGACCTCACGGACCACTACGGCGAACCCGCGGCGGCTGACGACTGATGACCGACGCACGCGATACGGACGAGGCGATCGACCGACGCGCCGACGCGCCAACCCGAGAGCGGGTACGCGAAGCCCTGGACGACGTGACCGACCCCGAACTCGACCGCTCGATCGTCGAACTCGAGTACGTCGACGCGATCGAGATCGACGACGAGCGCGTGACGGTCGCGTTCACCCTCCCGACGGCGTGGTGTTCGCCGGCCTTTGCCTGGATGATGGCGGTCGACGCCCGCGACGGGATCGAAGCGCTGCCCGGCGTCACGGAGGCGCGGGTGATCCTCCGCGAACACATGCACGACGAGGAGATCAACCGCGGAGTAAACGAGCGACTGTCGTTCGAGGAGGCGTTTCCCGACGCCGACGGCGGCGTCGACGCCGTCCGCGCGGAGTTAGACGAGAAAGCGCGCATCGCAAGACAGTACGACGCCGTCGAGGAACTGCTCGAGGCCGGCCTCGAGCCGGCCCAGATCGCCGCCCTGCGGGTGGCGGACGTCGAACCGGCCGACGAGACGGGAGACGTCGCGGCCGTCTACCTGCGCGACCGCGCGCTCGCGGTGACGGTCCCGATGGAGCCGATCGAGTCCTACCTCGAGAAGGCCGAGGCGACGGGCGTCGTCTCGACTCCCGACGACGCGCTGTTCAGAACGCCGGAGGGCGAGCCGATCGATCCCGAGTCGTTCGACCTGGTCCACCGGCGCGGCCGACTGGCGACGGTCAACATGTCCGGGCAGGGCGGCATCTGCGACGGCCTCCGGGAGGCACGACAGCAGCGGCTCGCGGTCGACGACTGATCGTCCGGTCGTCCCGTCGGCCGGCGGTATCATACGGACCGCTGTACGTCGGTGCCGGGACAACCGCGCACCGCCTCGCGGTTGCCCCGGGACACAGGTACAGCAGACCGTATCAGTGGCCCGAGGGGCCGTCACCGACGTACTCGAAGGCCGTCCCCGCCTGCTTCGCCGTCTCCTCGTCGCGCGCGGAGTCGCCGACGAACAGCGTCCGCTCCGGTTCGACCGACAGCGCGCGAACGGCCACGAGCAGCGGCTCTGGATGGGGTTTCCGGTTGGTGACCGTGTCCCGTCCGACCACGACGTCGACAGCCTCGAGCAAGCCGTGTCTCTCGAGGGCGAGGCGACAGGCAGCCTCGGAGTTGAGCGAGCAGACGCCGACTGGCCCCTCGCGGGCGAGTAACTCGTCTGCGTGTGCGAGTTGCTCAGAGGTGCGCGCTCCGTCGCGTTCGTGGGCGGCGAGTACCGCCTCGACTTCGTCGTCCAGGCCGACCTCCTCCGAGAGCGCGAGCAGGTCCCAGAGGTCGTCGCTGGGCGGGTCGATGGCCGCCTCCTCGTACACCTCGCGGACGTCGACGGCCGCCGCGTCCCAGTCGACGTCGAGGCGGACGAGCGTCCCGTCGAGGTCGTAGACGACTGCGTCGTACTCCGTCACGGTCGTCGATACGACGGGGGGACGATTCAAGACTTCGGTAGATCGCTACAGACGGCCCGACACCGGTCGGCGGACCGTCTAGAGTACCTCGAGTTCCTCGAGTCGATCCCGAAGGGCCGCCTGCTCGTCGTCGGTCATGGTCCGCAGGGGGCTTCGCAGCGGGCCGGCGTCGAAGCCGCGCAACTCGAGGGCGCTTTTGACCCCCGACATGTAGCCGCCGCCGGACTTGAACGCGTCACGGACCGCGAACGTTCGACTCTGGAGTTCGCGAGCGCGCTCTTCGTCGCCGCCGTCGTACGCCTCGTAGAGGTCGACGACGAGTTCCGGGACGGCGTTCGCGACGGCGCTGACCATCCCCGAACAGCCGATCTCGAGGCCGGTGAAACAAAGCGAGTCAGACCCCGCGAGGAAGGTCATGTCGGGGTGGGCGTCGATCGCCTGTGCGAGCCACGGGACGTCCTTGCTCGAGTCTTTCAGCCCGACGACGTTGTCGATGGCGGCGAGTTCGTCGAGCGTCGACAGGGGGATCGCGTTGCCGGTTCGGCTCGGGATGTGGTAGACGTAGACCGGGAGGGAGACCGCGTCGGCGACCCGGCGGTAGTGCTCGAGGTAGGCCTCGTCGTCTAACGGGTAGTAGTAGGGCGTGACGACGACGACGCCGTCCGCGCCGACGGCTTCGGCGTGTTCGGCGCGGGCGACGGTCCGGCGGGTGCTCGGTGCACCGACGCCGGCGATGACGGGGACCTCGTCGCCGACTTCGTCGACGACGGCCTCGACGACGCGGTCGCGCTCGTCGTCGGTCAGC
The DNA here is from genome assembly GCF_023008585.1 of Natribaculum breve. Taxonomy (GTDB): domain Archaea; phylum Halobacteriota; class Halobacteria; order Halobacteriales; family Natrialbaceae; genus Natribaculum; species Natribaculum breve. The sequence goes on from NZ_CP095390.1 coordinate 380,898, forward strand.
AGCGCGAACTCGCCGTTGGTTCCGAGCGGGAAGACGCCGTGGACGCCGCGGTCGACGACGAACCGGGCGTGGGCCGCCGTCTGCTCGTAGTCGACTGACTCGTCTTCTGCGAACGCGGTGACGGTCGGCGGAACGACGCCGTGAAGCGAGAGGGGATCGGCTTCCCCGGGGTCGTGGTAGGCCATGTCGGGTCTTGCGTCGGTACTGGTATAAACACCCACGGTCGAATGGGCGGCGATTCTCGCGATCGACCGACGGGCCCTCGAGCGGCCGCGTCGGCGCGCGTCGCCGATCGGCTCGTCAGTGGGCCGGTTCGGGCGTCGGATCGTCGAGTTGCTCGCCGGCGAGCACCTTGTTCGCGCGTCGCAGCCGTTCGGACAGCGCCTGGTGGGAGATCCCCAGTTCGTCGGCGAGGTCCTCGAGCGAGATCTGCCGCGGAACGTCGTAGTAACCGCGCCTGTAGGCCTCGCTGATCGCCTCCTCCTGGGCCTCGGTCAGCGCCGCACTCACCTCGAGGTCAGAGTCGCGCCCGGCGTCGACCATCCGCTTGACGTCGATGCGGACGCCAAGGTCCTCGAGGTCGGCGACCGCACTCGAGAGCGAATCCCGGTCGGGAAACAGCAGCCGAAGCGTCCAGCGACCCGACGAACACTGCGCGTCGAGGACCGTTCCGTCGTGCTCGAAGACGATTCGACAGCGGTCGGTGACGACGTCGGCGTACTCGAGTCGATACAGCCACTCCTGCTGGCTCGGGTCCTCGAGCAGTCGCGTGAACGTCTCGACCGAGGGGTCGACCTCGAGGACGGCCTCGAGGTCGTCGACGTCGACGCCGCCGATCCAGACCAGCGGTATCGGTCGCAACGGCCCTTCGGCGACGACGCTTTCGACGCGCAACTCGGCGTCCGGAAGCGAGGTGATCGTCTCCTCGAGTGCGAGGTCCGACGCTGACAGCGTGATCTCTGCGACGGTCGTCACAGTAACTCACCCCCTCGGGTGGCGTCTGTGAGTCGGTCGCGGGCGGTGCGACTGTCTACGGGCGTGGATACGTGAAATTGCATGGTTCGTGGGGACGGTGTGGTACAGTACGGTGGTTCGGCCTCGGGTCCGCGGGTGGTGTGGGTCAGAAAAAACGGCCATCCCGATGGACCGTCGGCGGGTACGCCACGGTTGGCCATCGACGGCATTGGCCTCCCGGCCTGTTTGTTCCGACCGCTTAAGTGCCGACCGAGAGGTGAGATCGTCCGAACGACCGCGAGCGCGCTTCGAACCTGCTTTTTGCCAGCTTTCGGACGAGATCGAACCCAACGTTTTTGACGATTTCGGTCGCCAGGCGACGTATGCACGTCACCAGACGGGACTTCCTCGTCGGCGGTGGGCTGTGGACCGTCGGAATCGCGGGCTGTCTCGACGATACCGGCGAGGACGACGGTGAGCAGCCGACCGACGGCCAGCCGAACGACTCGGATGCCGGCGACTCGACGGCTTCGGACGAAACGGACCTCGACCTCCGCGAAGCGAACGTCACCGCCGTCGCCGTCGAGCAAAACGGCGACGGATACCGGTTCGACGTCACGCTGTACCACGACGACGACGGCGAGGACGGCTACGCGAACTGGTGGCAAGTCGAGACGCTCGAGGGGGACCGGCTGGGACGGCGGGAGCTCGCCCACGCCCACGGAACGCGGGAGTTCACCCGATCTGCGACCGTTTCGGTTCCGTCGGACGTGACCTGCGTCGTGGTCCGGGGACACGACCAGACCCACGGCTACGGCGGCCAGGCGATGCTCGTGACCCTCGAGACCGGCGCGACGCGGGCGGTCCGACAGGGAAGCGAGAACCAGTCGTTCGAGACGGCCGAGTGTCCCTAATACTACCCGACAACGGCCAGTGAGTACTCGATCGCGTCTCGACGGCTGTCGGCAGCGACGACAGCGTCTCGAGTGCGACCGACGGTTGCACCGTGTTGTCCGGCAGTATAATTCCTCCGGGCGATGCCGTCGCGATCGTCGTGTCTGTTTCGGCACCGCAATTGACATAGCTGCTCTCGTGTATCAACCACCATGGTACACGCACTCATTGTCGGTGCATACGGGAGTGCTGGCGTCGCCGCGGCCGACGCGCTCGCGGATACGCGTGACGTCGACCGGTTGACGCTCGTCGACGACGGAGAGCCCGGCGGTGGGCTGTGTATCCTCAGAGGGTGTATGCCCTCGAAGGAACTTCTCTCGGCGGCGAGCCACCGATACCAGGTGCGCCACGACGACCGTCTCGAGGGTGATCCCACGCTGGCTCTCGAGACGGTGATCGAGACGAAAGACGAGCACATCTCCAACTTCGCAGCACACCGTCGCGGCGCGGTGAACATGCTCACCGATGCGGACCACGTCGAATTCGTCCACGGGACTGCCCGGTTCGTCGGCGATCGCGTCGTCGACGTCGACGGGCGACGAATCGAGGCCGACTACGTCGTCGTCGCGACCGGGTCGTCGGTCACCGTCCCCGACCTCCCCGGCATCGACGACGTGACGTACGCGACCAGCGTCGACGTTCTCGAGGCGACGGAGTTCCCCGACTCCGGCGTCGTGATGGGGTTCGGATACGTCGGTCTCGAACTCGTGGCGTACCTCCGGGAGGCCGGCGTCGAGGCGCTCACCGTGATCGAACACGACGACCGCCCGCTCGACGAGGCGGATCCCGAGTTCGGCGACGCACTGCTCGAGGTCTACCGCGACGAGTTCGGGATCGACGTGCTGACGAACGCGTACGAAAAGCGGGTCGAACCCACCGACGACGGCGGCGTTCGCCTGTTCGTCGAGGACGACGGCGGCGAGCACGCGATCGAGGCCGACCGGCTCTTTACGTTCACCGGTCGGAAACCCACGCTGGAGTCGCTCGCACTCGAGAACACTTCCATCGAGCCCGGGCGAGGGTGGGTGCGGGACACGATGCAGGCCCGGGCCGACGACCGCGTGTTCGTGATCGGTGACGTAAACGGCCGTGAGCCGATCCTTCACGTCGCCAAGGAGGAGGGATTCCTGGCGGCGGAGAACGTCCGTCGCCACGTCGCTGGCGAGGACCTCGCGCGATACGACCCGACGCCACACCACGTCGTGTTCTCTGGCGTCGGCGTCTACCCGTACGCACGCGTCGGTCACACCGAACGCTCGGCGGCGGACGCCGGGATCGAGTACGTGACGGCGACCCGGGAGGCCTCGAGTGACGGGGTCTTCGAGACGAAAGCGACGCCCCACGGTCTCGCAAAACTGGTCGTCGACGCCGACGACGGTACCGTGCTCGGCTACCAGGGGTTCCACTATCACGCCGACGTGATGGCGAAGACGCTGCAGGTGGTCGTCGAGAACGAACTGTCCGTCGACGACGTCCCGGATCGTGCCTATCACCCGACGACGCCGGAAATCGTCGACGGGCTCGTCCGCGAGGCGAAAACGGAACTGTGAACAGACTTACGCCGCTTGCGCCCCTCCCTCGAGTATGGACGACGAACAGAACGACGACCCCGACCGACCCTACGAGTGTGGCGTCTGTGGCGAACGGTTCGAGTCCGAAGACGAACTCGAACGGCACGTCCACGACGTCGGACTCGTGGACTGATACACGCGACGGGTCGTCGCGACGCCGGAGCGCTACTGCCCGAGGCGTGCGAAGCGGTTGAGCGCGTAGATCGTTCGCAGGACGTCGACGCTCTTGCCGCGGTCGAAGACGAGTTCGTCGGTGTGGATGACGTGGTCGAGCGTCTCGCGCGAGGCGTGTTCCGGTGCGGCGGCGATGCCCGCGTCGTTCTCGGCGGCCCACTGCATCACGCGCAGGTCGCTCTTGGAGTCGCCCATCACCAGCGCGAACGGGTCGTCGACGCCCAGCACGTCCAGCGCCCGCTCGACGCCGACGACCTTGTTCAGCTCGAGGCTGCCGATCTCGGCGGCGTCGGCCTCGTAGTAGGCGACGTCGATCCGCTCGAGGACGGCCTCGAGGTCGTCGGGGACCTCGGCCGGGGACGCCTCGGGATAGGCCCCTTCCTGCTCGAGGACGCCCCTGATCTCGGGGTCCTGGTCGGCGTAGAACGCACGGGTCCAGGCGACGGCCTCGTCGGTCTCGACCTCGACGGCGGTGGCGACCGCGTCGGCCAGCAGATCGACGAGGTAGACCAGCGCCTCGTCGATGATCTCCCGTGCGCGTCCGGAGCCCGTCTCGTAGTTGGGCTTCATCGTGACGTTGAACTCGTTGCCCTGCAGGTGACACCCACGCCGGAGGTCTTCCGGGGCTTCGGGCAAGACGCGAGAGCGGACGTCGTCGAAGACGTCGCGAATGTCGCCCTCGAGGTCCTCGTAGAGCAGTTGCTTCGTGTCCGCGCCGTGGCCCGGCGTGAACACGCCCGTCCCCGCCTCGTAGACGATCGAGAGCTCTCCGGAGTGGACGATCTCGCTGCCGAGTCCCTGGATGGCAAAGCCCTTGACGTTCTCGAGGGTCTGTCCGGTACAGATGACGATCGGGACGCCAGCCTCGTGAAACTCCGTGAGGATGTGGAGCGTCTCGCGGGGGATCTCGTTGTCCGTCCCGCCAGCAGAGCGCAGCGTCTCGTCGACGTCTAACACGAGGACGTTCACCGGGCGACCGTACTTCGCCTCGAGGTCGAGCGCGGTGAACGCCTGATCGCGCGTCGTGCGAGCGGCGACCTCCGCGAAGGTCTCGCCTGCCGCGAACTCGCTTCGGATCTCGTCTTTCCGGCGTTCGAGTTCCTCGCTCGCGCTCTGCCAGTGCTCGAGTGCGACCCGGGAGTCGATCGCCGGGAAGACGTCGACGAACTCCTGGTACTCCCGAAGCCGCTGGGTGTCGAACTCGTCGTAGAGCCGGTAGACGAGGTCGTATCGTTCCATAGCACGAACACCGAAGGGCAGGACGATAATCGTTTTCCGTCTCGGTCCCGCTTTCCAGCGCGTTCGCGTTCGCCGATACAGACAATTTTACTCAATAAAGAATAAATCTTTAACCCTCTGGCCCCAACCGACACGGTATGAACGTGATCGCAGTCGAACCAGGGTCGGGCGAACCCACGATACTCGAGAAGCCCGTCCCCGAACCAGCGCCGGGCGAGGCCCTCGTCCGGACGCTTCGCGTCGGCGTCGACGGCACCGACCGCGAAGTGATCGAGGGACGCCACGGCGACGTCCCCGAGGGCGACGACCACCTCGTGCTGGGACACGAGGCCGTCGGCGTGGTCGAAGACGCGAACGGGACCGACCTCGAGGAGGGGGCGGTCGTCGTACCGACGGTTCGGCGGCCCCTGGACGGGCCGACCGAGCACTTCGAGCGCGGCCAGCCGGACATGGCCCCAGAGGGCGAGTACGTCGAACGTGGCATCGTCGGTGCCCACGGCTTCATGGCCGAGTACTTCACCAGCCCCGCCGAGTACCTCGTTTCGATCCCCGAGGAACTCGCACCGCTTGGCTTCCTCGTCGAACCCATCAGCATCTCGGAGAAGGCCATCGAGCACGCCTACGCCGCCCGCTCGGCGTTCGACTGGCGGCCCGAATCCGCGCTCGTCCTCGGGAACGGTTCGCTCGGACTGCTGACGCTGGCGATGTTCGAGGAGGTCCTCGGGTACGACCGCACCTACTGTCTCGGCCGGCGACACAGGCCGGACCCGACGATCGACATCATCGAGAACCTGGGCGCGACGTACGTCGACTCGAGGGAGACGCCGGTCTCGCAGGTCGCCGACGCATACGAGGGGATGGACGTCGTCTACGAGGCGACGGGGTACGCGAAACACGCCTTCGAGACGATCGACGCGCTCGCCCCCAACGGCGTCGGCGCGTTGCTCGGCGTCCCCGGCGACTGGACGTTCGAGGTCGACGGCGGCCAACTCCACCGGGAACTCGTCTTGCAGAACAAGGCGCTGGTCGGCAGCGTCAACTCCCACCGCGGCCACTTCGAGTCGGCCGTCGAGACGCTCGCAGCCCTGCCGACGTGGTTCACCGACGACCTCGTGACCGGCGTCTACGGCCTCGAGGAGTTCGAGCGGGCGTTCTCGCTCGACGAGGGGACGACGTTTGCGGACGACGACACGACTATAAAAACGGCGGTCGAATTCACGTCCATATGAAAAACGTCGACGACCTGATCGAGAGTGCGGCGGAACTCGCGGATCGCGGCCTCTCGAAGGGCGAGATTGCGGACGAACTGAACGTCTCCCGGGAGACTGCGAGCTGGCTCGTCGAGCGCAGCGGCGCGGCGACCCAGGCACAGAACCGATCGGCGACCGGCGGCCCACAGGACATCCACGTCGACTGGTCGGCCGTCGGCCGGGACAGCAAGCGGATGGGCGCGATCGCGGAAGCGATGGCAGACCTCCTGGCGAAACACGGCGAGGACGTCGACCTCACCGTCGGCATCGAGAAAGCCGGCGGCCCGATCGCGACCCTCGTCGCCCGCGAACTCGAGACCGACCTCTCGACGTACACCCCCTCGAAACACCAGTGGGAGGAAGGCGACATCGAGGAACTCGGCGGTACCTTCTCGCGGAACTTCGCCGGCATCCGCGACCGCGAGTGCTACGTCGTCGACGACACCATCACCAGCGGGACGACAATGCGCGAGACGATCCAGGCGATCCGCTCCGAGGGCGGCGAGCCGCTTGCCTGCGTTGTCCTCGCGGACAAACAGGGTCTCGACGAACTCGAGGGCGTCCCCGTCTACTCGCTGTTGCAGGTCATCAGCGTCGGCAAAGAAGAGTAGCGTCGACCGCTCCCGCATTTCTATACGCTTGCGCCGCGTACTTCGACCGTGCTCGACACGACGCGCAGACGCGTTCTCGCGGCGACGGCGTCGCTCTCGCTTCCCGTCGCCGGCTGTCTCACCGACGGCAGCGAACCCCAGCTGGCGGACCCCGGCGACGCGCCGGGCGACGGCCTGCCGGAGCCGGAGTGGGAGCCGGCCGAGGGGTCGCCCCACGACGCCGACGTCGCGGCGACGACCGTCGTCTCCGGCCTCGAGATTCCCTGGAGCCTCTCGTTCGCTGGCCCCGACGTCTTCCTGACCGAACGCGACGGCGGCGTCTCGCGATTCGACCGCGAGGCGGTGACCGACCGGGACGGACTCGAGCCAGCCGACGCCGAGGTCGTCCTCGCTCGCGACGACCTCCCAGATCAGGCGGCTCACGGCGAAGGCGGCACCCTCGGCGTCGCGACCCACCCCGACTATCCAGACGTTCCCGACCTGTTCGTCTACTACACCGCCGACGACGGGGGCCTCGAGAACCGGGTGGTGCGCTACGACGTCGACGACGGCGACCTCGAGCCGATCCTCGAGGGGGTGCCGGGTGCGATGATCCACGACGGCGGCCGCCTCGCGTTCGGCCCCGACGACGCGCTGTGGGTGACGACCGGCGACGCCGACGATCCCGTGCTCGCCCAGGATCCGTCCTCGCTCGCCGGAGCCGTCCTGCGGATTACGCCCGACGGCGATCCGGCACCGGACAATCCCGACTTCGGCGACGGGAGCGACCCGCGGACGTACACGCTCGGCCACCGCAACCCGCAGGGACTCGCGTTCACGCCGGCCGACGTGCCGATCGCCGCCGAACACGGGCCGAGCGCCCGCGACGAGGTGTCGGTCCTGCGGGCGGGCGCGAACTACGGCTGGGACGTCGTCCGCGGCGGTCCCGACGACCCGCAGTACGACGCCTACGGCGAGTACGATGCGGTCACGCCGCCGGTCCTGAACACGGGCCCGGACGTCACGTGGGCACCCTCGGGCATCGCCTTCTACACCGCCGACGCGATTCCAGCCTGGCGACACCGCCTGTTCGTCTGTGGCCTCGCCTCGGAGACGCTGTTCGCCGTCACGCTGACCCACGAAGGCGAGGGGCCGTCGCTCGAGGACGAGGCGGTCAGATACGACGCCGACTGGCTCGACGACCGCTTTACGGCGACCGCGCACCCGCTCTACGCCGGCGAGTTCGGTCGGCTGCGCCACGTCGAACAGGGACCGGACGGAGCGCTCTACCTGTTGACGTCGAACCGCGACGGGCGGGCGAGCGGCGAGTTCCCCCGGGACGGCGACGACCGACTGCTCCGCCTCGAACCCGCCTGACGACCGCTCGAGGACGCAAAGTCTATCCGACGGACGCTCGTATGTGGATGCATGACGTTCCAGCCAGACAGCAGCCTCGAGCAGGAGGAAGTCGACGAGATCGTCGCGGAGGCCATCGAGACGAACGAGGTCGTTCTGTTCATGAAGGGAACCGAACTCATGCCCCAGTGTGGCTACTCCCAGCGAGCGCTCGAGTTGCTCGGCAACCACCGGACCGAGTACGAGACGGTAGACGTCCTCGAGTCCCTCGACGAGTACCGGACCGCACTCGCGGAACACAGCGGCTGGGAGACGATCCCGCAGACGTTCGTCGACGGCGAGTTCGTCGGCGGGTCGGACGTCCTCGCCGAACTCGAGGACCGAGGCGAACTCGCGGAGACGCTCGAGACGTCGTGATCGACCGTTCTCCCCGACCGATAATTCATCCACCCCACAGGAAGGGGAATTTAACAGCAGGTCATATAAGCGACGCTCCCGTACTACGAACCAGAAGACTGTCGCCGCACACACCTTCCCACCATGTCAACAGAGGAATCCAGACACGTATATCGACTTCACTCGACGCTCGAACTGCCACTCGAAGACCTCCGCGAGTACATCGGTGACGCGACCTACCCGGACGGGATCGCCGACGTGGAGATCACCCGCAGGAACAACACGCTGATCCTCAAGGCCGTCGCCGAGGACGAGAACGTCAGCAAGTACACGCCGACGGCCCAGCTCAAAGCGAGCATCACCGAAAACCGGGTCTACGAGGAAGACCCCGACGAACGCCGGAGTTCGTTCCGCTGGGACGAAGACGAAGAGGAGGAGATCGAGTCCGAACTCGTCGAGTTCGCCGCGTTCAAAGGCGACCGCGAGACCGTCCTCCAGAACTCGCTGCTGCAGTACGAGATGTTCCTCGTCCTCTGTGGCATCGCCGAGCAGACCGAGAAGGGGACGCTGACGGCGATCTCCGAGAACGACGGCGACCTCGAGGCGACCCGCATCGTCGACGGTGAAATTCGGCCGGCCGACGTCGAGGTCGTCGAAGGGCCACGCGACCGGCAGAGTTCGCAGGGTGGGGTCAACTGGCGAGACAACAAGTTCATCTCGTAGAGGCGTTCGAAAGAGTTCTCCGACGAGCGACGATTAACGAGCGACGATTAGCGCGATCGATCGTGGAGCGACGTCTCCGCGACGGAATCCGCGCGGCCACGCTTCTCGACGCCTCCGTCACGACATCGCTTCCCCGAACACTAAGGGAAGATGTGTTGACATCCACACATGAGCAGCGGTGCCGACGCCGACGGTCCCACTCGAGTCGCGATTGCCTGCCAGGGAGGCGGCAGCCACACTGCGTTCACCGCAGGCGTTCTCAAACGGCTTCTCCGCGAGTGTGACACGCGCTCGTACGAACTCGTCGGGTTGAGTGGGACGTCCGGCGGGGCCGTCTGCGCGACCGCCGCGTGGTACGGCCTGCTCGCAGGTGGGACGGAGCGTGCCGTCGAGACGCTCGAGGGGATCTGGCGGGATTTCTCGGCCCGGTCGCCGATCGACAGGATCGCCAACGAGTGGGCCGTCGCACTGGCGACGTTCGCCGCACGCGGTGGGCCGTTGCCGTTGTTCAGCCCGTACGAGGTTCCGTACACCGACGCCGGACGTGATCGGTTTCTCGACACGCTCGAGACGCACATCGGGTTCGATCGCGTTCCCGAACTCGCCGGCGGTACGTCCGTGGATCTGATCGTCGGGGCGGCGGACGTCACCGAAGGCGAGTTCGCGACCTTCCACAACGAGGCAGTCACTGCGGAGACGGTTCTCGCGTCGGCAGCGATTCCGACGCTGTTCGAAGCGGTCGAGATCGACGACCACTGGTACTGGGACGGCCTCTTCTCGCAGAATCCGCCGATTCGAGACTTTCTGACGATGCCGGACGACGCGGCGGAGAAACCAGACGAGATCTGGATCGTCCAGATCAACCCCAGACACCGCGAGGAGGTGCCGAAGTCGGTAGAGGACGTCGTCGACCGACGTAACGAACTGGCGGGCAATCTCTCGCTGTACCAGGAGGTCTACTTTATCCAGAAGATCAACGACCTGATCGAGAGCGGGAGTCTTCCGGAACAGTACAAGCCGATCGACGTCGAGTTCATCGACCTGGGCGGCGATCTCTCCGTCCCGTCGAAAGTCGACCGGGATCCGGAGTTCGTCGATCGATTGATGCAGCGGGGAACGCGACGCGCCGAGCGTTTTCTCGGGGAACGAACGTAGGTGAGTGCGAACGTCGGTGAGTGAGTCGCGTGGACGACGGACCCGTCTCGAGCAGTTCGGCTCCGGTATCTACGGGTGGTTCGAGGCGAACGCGACGGAGTCGTTCGGAAATCGAAGAGTTCCGTGATCGCGAGAATCTTCGATTCTCGACCGGTTTGACCCCGAGGTACTTGACTCTCGCCGCGTTCCGTTCTACCATGGACGATCCCGGAACGGTGGAGACGATCTGGCGACTCGCCGTCGCAGCGTTCGTCATGGTCGCCCCGACGCTGCTCTTTCTCGGCCTGGTGCGAGGGCTCGAGCGGCTGCGCGACGACGCGTTCGTCGAGCGGTGGCTGCACGAACAGGGTCACGAACTCGAGGACGACGTGCTGACCGCGCTGGCGAGCGGGGTCGGCGTCGACGCGGACGGTTCCTCGAGCCTCAGGTGCCCTGGGTGTGGCGAATCGAATACGCCGAACGCGAGGTACTGCCGGAACTGTCTCGGACGACTACCGTCGTGAGCGGCGAAACGACCCGATTCGACGGCGTCGTCTCCCGACCGGCTGGCAGGAACTGCTCGAGGACCGTCGATTTTTGGTCGCGTTCGCTACCCGTCGAACCGAGTGACTGTCGAATGCACGTATTTCCGTCTCGAGGGTGTGCGAACGCTATGGTGCCCACTACCAGTCGACGGCGATTCCTGGCCGCGACGGCCGTCGGCGTCGCGACCGGAGTCGCCGGGTGCTCGAGCTGGTCTTCGATCGGTGATCCCGGAACGAGCGGGTCGCCGAGCGCGATCGCCGACCTTCCGGATGCGGTCGGCCTCGAGACGATCGTCGACGGGTTACAGATGCCGGTCGCCGTCGCGTTCGCACCGGACGCCGACCGGCGGTACGTCGTCGAACGGGACGGTCGCGTCTTCGTCCACGAGTCCGACGGCCTGCTCGAGGAACCGTTCGTCGATCTCCGCGACGCGGTCGTGACCGGCGGCGAACGCGGACTGCTGGGGATCGCGTTACATCCGGACTTCGCCGAGAACCGGCGGCTGTTCCTCCAGTACAGCACCCAGCGGCGCGAGGGGACGCCGGCGGAGTACGATCACACGACCGTGCTGGCGGAGTTCGAGGCGACCGACGACGGCGTGCGAGCGACTCCGGAGTCCGAACGAGCAGTGCTGGAGATTCCACAGCCGTCGGACTTTCACAACGGCGGCGACCTCGCCTTCGGCCCGGACGGATACCTGTACGTCTCCGTCGGCGCGGGAGGCGGCGGTGAGGGAGGCGGACAGGACGTGACCACGGACTTCCTGGGGAGCATCCTCCGTATCGACGTCGACGAACGGGCCGACGACCAGGAGTACGCCGTACCAGATGACAACCCGCTGGTCGGACGGGAGGGTCTCGACGAGTACTACGCGTGGGGCTTTCGAAACCCCTGGCGGCTGTCGTTCGACGGGGACGACTTCTACGTCGCGGACGTCGGCGAGAGCAGTTACGAGGAGGTGAACCTCGTCGAGAAAGGCGGCAACTACGGCTGGAACGTCAGGGAAGGAACCCACTGCCTCAACGCGGACGACTGCCCGGACGAGACGCCCGAGGACGTCCGCGGCGGCGAACCCCTCCTCGACCCGATAATCGAGTACCCCCACTCGGACGCGGCCGTAAGCGGCGTGGCGGTCATCGGCGGCTACGTCTACCGCGGGTCTGACCTGCCGGCGCTCGAGGGAGCGTACGTCTTCGGTGACTTGCAGGCGGCCGGGCGGCTGTTCGCCGCGTTGCGACCCGACGACGACGGACTGTGGCCGACGACCGTCGTCGAACTTCCCGACGACGGAGCGAATCTCGAGCAGATCCTCGCGTTCGGTCGCGACGGCGACGGCGAGGTGTACGTACTCGGCGTCGGAGAGGACGGGGGCGGTCTCTTCCGTATCGTCCCGGTGGCGTGATGCGGTCTGCTGTCCCGCTTTGCCGCAGCGACCGCCCGACGGGACGCGGTCGCTGTGGGACGGACAGCGGTCCGTGTGAATCGATCGCCTGACCGTCGCGGACGTTCGGCCGGGAGACTCGAGCGATCGGCGGGCGATCGAACCGCCGGAACCCACGAACTGGTCGGGAAGTGTGACTGTATACCAAGGGTTATCCCGCCTGGGCCCTCTCGTGTACGTGATGAACGCCTCGGCACTCGTTCCCCTGCAACTCGCCGATCCGGCGGTCGCCGTCGGAGCGCTCGCCGTCGCAGTCGTGGCCATCACCGTCTGGCAGATGGTCGAGATCGTCGACGCGTACGACAGGGGTGCCCTCACCGTCTTCGGCGAGTACCGCAAACTCCTCCAGCCGGGCCTGAACGTCGTCCCCCCGTTCGTCTCGCGGGTGTACACCTTCGACATGCGAACCCAGACGCTCGACGTGCCGACCCAGGAGGCGATCACGCGCGACAACTCGCCCGTGACCGCCGACGCCGTCGTCTACATCAGGGTGATGGACGCCAAACGCGCGTTCCTCGAGGTCGACGACTACAGGCGGGCGGTCTCGAACCTCGCACAGACGACGCTGCGTGCCGTCCTGGGTGACATGGAACTCGACGAGACGCTCAGCAAGCGCGAGCGGATCAACGCGCGGATCCGCGAGGAACTCGACGAACCCACCGACGAGTGGGGGATCCGCGTCGAGAGCGTCGAAGTTCGAGAAGTGACCCCGTCCCGCGAGGTCACGGGAGCGATGGAGCAACAGACCGCCGCCGAACGGCACCGACGGGCGATGATCCTCGAGGCGCAGGGCGAACGCCGAAGCGCCGTCGAGCGGGCCGAAGGCGACAAACAGAGCCGGATCATCCGCGCGCAGGGCGAGAAACAGAGTCAGATCCTCGAGGCGCAGGGAGAGTCGATCTCGACCGTCCTCAGAGCCCGGTCTGCGGAGTCGATGGGCGAACGCGCCGTCATCGACAGGGGTTTGGAGACGCTCGCGGAGATCGGCCACAGCGAGTCGACGACGTACGTCCTCCCGCAGGAACTGTCGTCGATGGTCGGCCGCTACGGCAAACGCCTCACCGGCAGCGACGTCGAGGCAGACGGCGCTCGACTCGAGAGTCTCGAGTTCGACGAGGAGACGCGCGAACTGATCGGGCTGGACGACATCGCCGAGATCATCGGCGAGATCGGTCAGGAAGCCGAAGTGGACCTCGAGGCGCTGGAGCGAGAGGCGAAGGCGATCCAGGAGGGCGAGGACGTGCGGACCGACGATGCCGGCAGTAGCGACGCGTCGGCACCCGACGACGGGTCCGAACCCGGATCGAAGCGACGCTGAACGCTACCACCTGCGGAGTCGAAACACTTCTGACCACGGGGTGAGAGGGGACACGTAGCCGAACGCGAGGTTCCCAGACCGATGTACGACAACGTCCTCGTCCCGACAGACGGCAGCAGCACCGTTCGCCAGACGCTCGAGCACGCGCTCCCGATCGCCGAGACCAACGACGCGACCGTCCACGCGCTCTACGTCGTCGACACGCGCCTCCTGCAGGCGGCGACCGACGGGACGCGAGCGGAGATCGAAGCCGACCTCGAGGACGAAGGCCGAGCGGCCGTCGCGGACGTCGCCGACCGGGCAGGCGAGGCCGGTCTCGAGACGGTCGAGTCGGTTCGACACGGCACGCCGGACAAGGAAATCCTCGAGTACGCCGCCGACGCCGACGTCGACCTGATCGTCATCGGGACGCAGGGGAAGAGCCCGCGGGAGAAGCAGATCTCGATGGGCAGCGTCTCGGAGCGAGTCGTCGACAACGCGTCGGTCCCCGTCTTCGTCGTGCGAGACGCGAGCGACGAGTAGCGGGTCCTCGAACCGATCGATTCCGTTCGTCGTCGCCTTCCGATCGTGAGAGTCGCAACGATCGGTACGTGCTAACGCATCAACTCCCGTCAGAGGTTTCCGCCGGCAAAAAGAGTTTAAGCCTGCTAATTATATCTAATTACACCCCATGTCCGAGAACTTCCCCGAGTACGTCGACGTCGACTACGACGATGGCGACGGCGAAGACCCGGCGGACTACCCGCGCCTCGAGGACAAGATCGAGAAGGCGATCGAGATCACCCAGCGAGGCCTCGAGGAGTACGAGAACCCCGCCGTGATGTGGACCGGCGGCAAAGACTCGACGCTCACGCTGTACTTCGTCAAGGAGGTCGCCGAGAAACACGGCTACGACCTCCCGACGGCGATCTTCATCGACCACTACCAGCACTTCGACGCGATCCACGGCTTCGTCGAGAAGTGGGCCGACGAGTGGGACCTCGAGGTCGTCTACGCCCGCAACGAGGACATCGGCGACTACGTCGACGAACACGGCCTCGAACCGGGCGACGACATCCCCGTCGCCGACCTCTCCGAGCACAACCAGCACCACGTCCGCGAGATCCTCGAGTACGAGGAGGACACCTTCCCGTTCCTGCTCGACACCTACGCGGGCAACCACCTGCTGAAGACGGTGGCGCTGAACGACGCCCTCGAGGACCTGGGCGTCGACGGCGTCATCTCCGGCGTCCGCTGGGACGAACAGGAAGCTCGCGCCGACGAGACGTTCTTCTCACCCCGTCACGATCCGGACATCTACCCGCCCCACGACCGCATCCAGCCCATCCTCCAGTTCGACGAGGCCGCCGTCTGGGAGGCCTTCTGGAACTACGTCGTCCCCGACACCGTCGAGGCGTACCCCGACGACGGCTACGTCCCACAGGGCGACGACGACCTGCCGAACGACCTCACGCAAGACGACATCCCCGTCTCGCCGAAGTACTTCGCCGGCTTCCGCTCGCTGGGCAGCGAAGTCTCGACCGAGAAGTCCGACAATGAGCCCGCGTGGTTGCAGGACCTCGAGAGCACGACCGAACGCGCCGGCCGCGCCCAGGACAAAGAGGAACTGATGGAGCGGCTGCGCGATCTGGGCTACATGTAGGCCGACACCGGGTCACCCGCCGACTCTCGCGCGGAATCCGGTCGCCACTCTTCTGATCGAACGCCGTTTCGCGATCGGCAAACGACGCCGAGCAATGCCACGGAGAGAGGTCTCTCCTCGAGCAGCGCCGACCGGAAACCAGCAGTTCGGTGACCCAGTCAGTGTACGGCCCGATACTGCCCGTGTGCGACGCCGATGGCGAGCATGATCAGTCCGAAGACCGCCATCGACGGCAACACCATCATCAGGATGGTGCTCTGGGCCATCCCGATCGGCATCGTGATCAACGCGCCCGTTCCGACGGCGATGACCAGTACGAACGCGGCGACCGTCTTCGTCAGGTCGAGTTCCATACGAGACTCTTGGCGACGGAATGTACTAATGATACCGGGAACCGGCAGTCCGTTCGAAAACGGGGCAGGTCACTGTGACGGGCGGACGAGGTTCGCCAGCGCCACGACGACGCCGAAGAACCAGCCCAGCGGGAACGAGAAGCCGAGCCACATCCCCGCGTAGGCGGCCCCCTCGAGCGTGTAGTTCGTCCGGAGGTACTCGTTGACCCCGCCGACGAACAACACGTTGTCGAGCAGCCACGCGGCGAGGTCGTAACTCGGCTCGAGGACGTAGCCCTCGAGCGACGGCGTGACGAGCGCCGCGACGACCGGCGGGAGGAACAGGGCCGTCATCGCAAACGGGTACGCGAGGGCGACCGACGTCCCCCGCCCGCCGACTTTCGAGAACGTCGCGGCGAGTGCGGTCGCGACCGTCGCGACGCCGCTGGCCGCCGCGACCGCGACGACCGCGTCGAGGGGGATGTCGATCTGCTCCATGTACGACATCGCACCCCAGGCGACCGTCAACAGCCCCCAGCCGAGCAGTGCGACGCCCGTGACGCCGAGGATGCCGAGTCGAGTCGTCGTCGAGTCGAGTTTCGCCGCGTAAAAGCGGGTCGCGAAGCCGATGACGGTCAGCGGGTAGAGGACGAGCAAGCCGACGGTCCCGAGGACGCTCCAGAGGTGGTAGCCGATCTTCTGTGGAAGCGTCTCGGGTCGCCACTTGCCCATCACAGAGTGGCCGCGGCCACGCTGGCGGGGGAAGACGATCTCCATCCACGCGCCGTGTAACCGCTCTAAGTCGACTTTCACCGCGCCGACGATGCCACCGCTGTTACGTGCGCGGGTAGCCATACCGAACCCGTGACACCGGCGTACCGTTAACGTTCCGGCTTTTCCCGACGCGAAGACAGTCTCTCCGTCTGACTGGTCACCGGTTCCAGGGACCGAAGTCCGGATCTACCTGGCGCTCCGTCCGCTCGATCGCGTCGATCGTCTCGACGTCCTCGTCGTCTAGCTCGAGGTCGAGCGACCGCCAGTTGTCCTCGACGTGCGCCCGGCTCGTCGCCTTGGGGATCGCCGTGACGCCCTTCTCGCGGAGCCAGGCGAGACTGACCTGCGCCTCGCTCGCGTCGTGTTTGGCCGCGACTTCCTGGATCTCGGGTACGTCGAAGACCTCGCCGCGTGCCAGCGGCGAGTAGGCGACGACTTCGACGTCGTGGCGCCGACAGGTCTCGCGAATTTCCGCCTGGGGGAGCAGTGGGTGGAGCTCGACCTGGTTGGCGAAGATCGGCGCGTCGCAGACGTCGACCGCCTCCTCGAGGAGGGCGGGCGTGAAGTTGCTGACGCCGATCCGTTCGATCAGTCCCTCGTCGTACAGCTGTGCGAACGCCGACAGCGTCTCCTCGGGGTCGTACGGTCCCGCCGGCCAGTGGACGTACAGCAGGTCGACGTAGTCGACGCCGAGGCGCTCGAGACTCGCCCGCGCCGTCTCGAGGACGTCGTCGGACGCCAGGTTCGAGTTCCAGACTTTCGTCGCGAGGAAGACGTCCTCGCGATCGACGTCGGCAGCCGCGAGTCCGTCGCCGACGGCCTCCTCGTTGTCGTAGGCCTGTGCGGTGTCGACGTGCCGGTAGCCGACCTCGAGTGCGGTCTGGACGCTCTCGGCACACTGTTCCGGGTCGGTGTTCTGCCACGTGCCGAGTCCGAGGACCGGCATACCGCTGGCTGTCGGGTAGCGGTCGACGGGAATCTCGTCTGTCATCGACAACGGATAGTCGAGCGGCGGGAAAAGGAGTTTGGATAGCGGTCAGCGGTTCGCCGTCCGACGGGGCGAGTCGCTCTCGAGTACGTACTGGCTGTTGTCCGATAGTATCAGTACTTCGGCTCCGCGCCCGTGACGTCGTACAGTCGGTCCATGACGGCGTCGCGCTCTTTTTGCCAGGCGTCGAAGTAGGCCGGGTCGCCCGGGTAGGTGTCGTAGACGTCCTTGAGATCGGCGGCGAGGTTCTGGACCCTGTAGAGTTCGTAGAGGACGTCCCAGTGGCCGAACGTCTTCAGGAGCGTCTTGAGCTTCAGGCCGAGGCCCATGGAGGCGGTGCCGCTTTTCCCGATGGCGTCGACGAGTTGCTGGCCGGGCAACGAGGTGATCACCGAGACCAGTTCGTCGACGTCGTGAGCGCCGCCGAAGATGTTGTAGAGGTCCATCGCGGCGAAGCGCTTGCCGAAGTCGGTCTGGACGCGTCGGTTGTACTCCCACAGTGCGGCCTCGCCGACGTCGCCGTCGCCGATCGCCTCGACGGCGACCTCCGCGGCCCAGTGGCCCGCCTTCGCCGCGCCCGGAATTCCGCCGCCGGTACAGGGATTGACGTGGGCTGCGGCGTCGCCGACGGCCACGTACCCCGGATGGACGGCCGAGTCGTAGGGTCGCCGGGTCGGGAGGGCAGCGCCCAGTTTGTCCGTCACCGTCGCGTTCCGGAACTCGGGTCGGCTCTCGAGGTCGCGTTTGAGGACCTCGACGAGTTTCATCGGCGGTTTGTTCATCTGAAAGCCCAGCCCGGCGTTGATCTCCGTCGAGGAACGCGGGAAGTACCAGAGGTAACCCAGTTCCTCGGTGGGCTTGAACACCAGCGCGTCGTCCCAGTCGACGGGGTCGTCGACCTCTATGATCTCGCGATAGGCAGAGCAGAACTGCTGGTAGGTGACGTTGGTGTCGAACGTCGACCCGGAGAAGTCGATCCTGTCCTGGAGCAACGAGAGCGATCCCGCCCCGTCGACGACGACGTCGGCCTCGTACGTGACTGGCTCTCCCTCGCGGACTGCCGTCACGCCCTCGACCCGATCGTCGGGCTGGACGACGTCCTGGACGACCGTCTCGTAGTGGATCTCCGCGCCGGCGCGGTCGGCCTCGTCGAGGAGCACCTGCCCGTACTTCCAGCGGTCGACGACGCCGCCGGACTCGTCGAACGGGACGTCGATCGACTCACCGGTCTGGGGATTCTCGAAGATCGCTCTGCTAACGTTCCGGTTGGTAAACGCCTCCTCGTCGAGTCGGTCGCGGTCGACGACGTCGGGAAACGCACTCGCGCCCTTGATTCCGTCGCCACAGGCGATGTGTCCCCCTTCCTCCTCGGTCTTGCGCTCGAGGAGGACGACGTCGACGCCCTCTCGGGCGGCGGTCGCCGCGGCGAAACAGCCGGCAGTGCCACCGCCGACGACCACCACGTCGTGGCTTTCCGTAGACATCTCTATCGCTCCCGGAGCGGGCCCACGGTAAAAAATGGGCAGGAACCGATCTGACGTCGGAAAAACGACGAGAATCGAGACGACGAGAACCGGCACCGTTACCAGCAGTGGATCGTCCGACAACGACCCGATCGTAGCCACCGAACGCCATTGCACACCCGCCACGACTCGACCAGTACTGGTCGCTCCACTCACAGCCATCGTTATCACCCGCCGTCGAACTCGGGCGACGCCTTCTCGAGGAAGCAACGGAGACCGACGACGACGCCGGTGTCGTCGAGGTCGGTGAAGCTGTCTTTCTCCACGTGGAGTGGGTCGCCGAACGTTGTTGTCGACGAGCGTGAACGACAGTTCGAACAGACTGAACCGTTTTCAGGCAGTTTAATAGGTATCGCTGAGTCTCCACGGTGTATGGAGCGCGTTGACGTCGCGATCGTCGGCGGTGGCCCGGCGGGGGCGTCTGCGGCAGAGCGGGCCGCAGCCCACGGTGCCGAGACGGTCCTCTTCGAGCAGGGCGTACCGCGAGAAGACCGGGACGGCCTCGGTCCGGATTCGACCGATGCCGCCGGAATGCTCGACTACTGGGTCGACATCATGGACGTCGACTACCGGGAGCTGCCGGACGACGTCGTCTTGCAGGAACTCGACGCGGTCGACTTCGTCGGGCCGACGACGAGCGTCGAACTGACCTCGACCGGGATCGAGTCGTCGTACGACCGATTCGGGTACACGTTCCACCGCGCCCGCATGGACGACTGGCTCCACGAGCGCGCCACCGAGGCCGGGGCGGACCTGCGCGTCGGCACCGGCGTCAAAGACCTCGAGACGGACCTCTCCGGGCCGACCCACACGCTCACGCTCTCGTCCGGCGAACAGATCGAAGCCGAGTACGTCGTCCTCGCCGACGGCCCACAGCGTCGAGTCACGCTCGAGGCGCTCGATCAGTTCACTCCGCCGGGGACCAGCGTCTCGGAGTACCTCTCGCCGCCCGAGGCGAACCACATCGCCTACCAGGAGTACCGCGAGTTCCCCGAGGAGGTCTTCGAGGAGAACCGGCTGAAGTTCTGGTGGGGGTACATGCCCGGCGAGACGGCCTACCCGTGGGTGTTCCCCAACGACGGCACCGTCGCCCGCGTCGGCCTGACGATGCCCATCGGGATGCGTCTCGAGGACGTCGCCCACCCCGGATCGTACAAGCTCCTGGAGCCGACCGACGAGCGGCTCCCGAGCGGGTCCGAGTACGTGCGGCGGTTGCTCGAACTCGAGTACGGCGACGAGTACGACGTCGAGGAGGACTTCCCGATCGTCGAAGGCCGGGGGAAGTCGAAGGGGACCGAGACGTACCCGATCTCCTCGACGCGACCGATCGACTCGCCCGTCCAGGCGAACATCGCGGTCGCCGGTGGCGCGATGGGTACCACGTCGGCGTTCCACGAGGGCGGCTACCACGTCGCCGTTCGGTCGGGGAAGATCGCCGGTCGCCTCGCCGCGACCGACTCCCTCGAGCACTACAACGACGTCTGGAAGCGCGCGATCGGGGACGAGATTCTCCGGAACGTCTCCTTTGCGGACATCGTCGAGGAGTACGACCCGGACGACTGGGACCGAACCTTCGAAATCGTCAACGGGATGACCGCCGGCGACTTCGAGGGGTCGTTGCTGCGCAAGAAGTACTCCGCCGGCGTCGGTGCGACGAAACTCGTCGCCGCCTACAAGCGCCGAAAGTTCACGTACCGCAACGGAAACTACGTCCAGCTCCGGGAAGACGAGTACACGCTCTAGCCGCGACCGCAAGCGGTGTCGCTTTTTTCCCACTCGCCGTCGTACCGTCGATATGGGAAACGGCGCCGAGACCCCCGGTGATCCGACCGAAACGTCGGGATCAGACGTGACCGGTCGACGGGACGCGAGCGACGAACCCCGACACGACCTCGGCGACCACGCAGATCACGACGAGCACGAACACCGGAGCCGGTGGCCGCTGGTCGCCGCCGCGGGCGCGGGCGGACTTTACGCCGGGTTCGGCGTCTACCTCCTCGGGAGCGTCGCCGACGTCGCACCGCCCGCGGTCGGGATCGGACTGGCCGGCGTCGGCGCAGTCGTCCTGCTCGTCGGTCTCGCCGGCTGGCTCGAGCAGGCGTTTCTCGCCCCGGCGCGGGCGGGGACGAGCCACAAATCACGCGAGTCCTACGTCGACACGACGGTCCTGTTTCTCGCCACCGACGTCTCGACGTTCGGGGCGGTGTTCGTCTACTACTTTTTCATTCGCGTCGGAACGTGGCCGCCCCAGGAGCTCCCGCCGCTTCTCAGTTCGCTCGTGCTCGTCAACACCCTGGTCCTGCTGTCGAGCAGCGTGACGCTCCACTACGCTCACGAGGCGCTCGACCACGGCCGTCGGCGGCGATTTCTCGGCCTCCTCGGGACGACGCTCGTTCTCGGCGTACTCTTCCTGGGCGGACAGGTCTACGAGTACTACGAGTTCGTGGTCCGGGAGGGGTTTACGCTCTCGTCTGGAGTCTTCGGGAGCGCGTTCTTCGGTCTGACCGGACTCCACGGGTTCCACGTCACGCTGGGCGTCGCCGCCATCGCGATCCTCTGCTGGCGAGCGCTTCGCGGCGATTACGGCACCGAGCGCGACACGTCCGTCGCGACGGTCTCGCTCTACTGGCACTTCGTCGACGCCGTCTGGCTCTTCCTCGTGCTCGTGCTCTACGGCGGCGCAGCAGTCTGACGGCCTGCGTCGCCACCGCGCCGATCGATCACTCCCGAGGCGGGCGCTGCTCCATCCGCTCTTCGAAGCCCGCCATCCGCCGGTATATCGGCGGCGTCAGCACGCCGACGACCCCGAGCAGGATCGCGACGACGCCGATCGGGAACAACAGGGGTTCGGCCTCGAGACACGAGTTCAGCGAGGCGATCGTCACGTAGTAAGACCGCCCGTCGACGTCGACGATCACGCCCTCACGCAAGGTCGCCCGGTTCTCGAGATCGCCCTGGACGGTCGCGTCGTCGGTCGGTCCGTCGATCGCCTCCCGAACGGCCGCCTGCTCCGCCGGTGAGAGTCGGTCGTAGGGAAGCCGCTCGACCGTTTCGCGGGGCGTGTCGGCCTCCTCGTCCTCGAGCGGCGTGACGGTGACGTCCGGGTCGTTACAGAGACCGATGGTGTCCTGGACGACGACGTACCCACCGAGAATCGCACTGGGGATGCCGACGGCGATCAGGAGGACGCCCACGAACGGGACGGCGTAGACGACGATCCGGGACTCCTCGTCGCTCGCGGTGTCGGCGTCAGTCCCGCTCATAACTCCTCCGACGGGGTGGTCTGTACACGCCGAGATACTCGAGCGTGCCGGCGAGCCCGAGGCCGTAGGCCCAGTGAGCGACGAGGGTAAACACGAGGTAGCCGACCAGTTCGAGGCCGATCTGACCGGCGTAGAACGCGATGGCGAACCCGGTGGAGATGACGGTCGCGTACCCGAGCCCGGTGACGAGGTTGAGTTCGCCCGGCAGGTACTCGCCGAGGGTGAGAAAGAGCAGCGGCCAGACCGTCATCCCGCCGACGAGGAAGATCAGGTAGCCGAGTCCGACGGTGGCCGGCAGCCCGACGAGTCCGGCGAGGTCGGCGAACGAAGCGAGATCGAAAACGCCGAGGGTGACGGCGGCGAACAGCACGCCCGACATGAGGAGCGTCCCGACGAGACCGCCGGCGGCCCCCACGATCGCGTTGTTCCCGACGCGCCGTCCGACCGTGAGCAGTTGCTCTGAGAACGTCTTCTCGACTTCCGTCGGCGGGACGTACGAGGGACGGACCTCCTCGGGCTCGACCGGTTCGATCCCGCGCTCGCGCTCGAGTTTGTCCTCGAGCCACTGCCACTCGCGGGTGAACTGTTCCGTCGACTTGAGGTCCCAGGGATCGGCGTTCTCGATCGGGTCGCCGTGGAAGTACGACCAGAGCACGTTGTACAGCCACAGCAGGACGCTGAGTCCGATGAGATACGAGCCGACCGTCGCGACGACCTGCAGCGGCACGAACTCCGGCGGGTAGGTCGCATAGCGGCGCGGTAACTCGAGGAACCCGATGACGACGAGCGTCGCGAACGTCAGCGCAGAGCCGAAGACGAGGAGGACCGACTGGAAGATCGCGAGTCGGCGGTCGTACATTCGGCCGGTGAGTACCGGATACCAGTAGTAACTCGCCGCGAACATCATCAGCGGGATGATGCCCATGAGGATGAGATGGAAGTGGCCGACGACGTAGTAGGTGTCGTGGTAGAGGATGTCGACGGGGATCACGGCGAGGAAGACGCCGGTGATGCCGCCGTAGATGAACGTCCCGATACCGCCGACACAGAGGATCGTCGGTGCCGCGAGCTTGACGTTGCCGTTCCAGATGGTCGTGATCCAGTTGAACACCTTGATCGCGCTCGGGACGGCGATGGCGACCGACGTCGCCATGAAACTCGCACGGACGCGGGGATCGATTCCCGTCGTGAACATGTGGTGGGCCCACACGCCGAACGAGAGGACCCCGATCGCGAACGTGGAGTAGACGACGAACTTGAAACCAAAGAGGCGACGGCCGACGAACTTCGGCAAGATGTGACTCAGCAGTCCCGCCGCTGGAAGAAAGATGATGTACACCTCGGGGTGGCCCCAGAACCAGAACAGGTGCTGCCAGAGGATCGGACTCCCGCCTTCGGTCGCGAAGAACGTCGTCCCGAAGTTGCGATCGAAGAGCAACATCAACAGGGCGCTGCCGAGCAGGGGAAACGCGAACATCGCGATGCCGCTGGTCACGAGCATGTTCCACGAGAACATGTCGAGGTCGTCCCAGCCGACGTCGTCGGCGCGCTCGTAGACGATCGTGACGATGAAGTTGATCGCCGCGATCGTCGTCGCGATGCCACTCAGGTGGAGTCCGAGCAGGAGGAAGTTTATCTGTGGGTTCTGCGTCGCAGACGAGAGCGGCGGATACAGCGTCCAGCCGATCGCCGGTTCGCGAAGGGCCAGCAGGAACGAGATCCACTCCGACGGAACGATAAGCGAGAGTGCCTTGCCGGTCACCTCGGCGAGGATGCCCAGTCGAGAGAGGACGAGCGCGGGCGGGAGCATCCAGAACCCGACCGCGTTCAGCCGAGGAAAGGCCATGTCGTCGGCGCCGATCAAAAGCGGGAGGAAGTAGTTCCCGATGCCGAAGAAGACGGGCGCGACGAAGAAGATGAGCATCGTCAGCCCGTGCGTGGTGAACAGTTCGTTGTACGTCTGCTCGGTCCAGATGTCGGCTGCAGGCGTCAGCAGGTGCGTCCGCATCATCATCGCGTCGACCCCACCCCACAGCGCCGCGACGGTGCCGAAGGCGATGTAGAGCAGGCCGATCTCCCGGTGGTTCGTCGTCATCAGCCAGCGAACGGCCTCCGCACGCGCCGTCGAGACGGACACCCCGCGCTCGCCGATGACCGGGTACCCACCGTCCGGCTGGGCCGACGCCTGCCGGTGCCGAGCGTAGACCACGAGCAGGAGACAACTCGAGAGGATGGCCACCAGCAGCGTCATCTCGACGAGTGCCCGATTCATCGTCTCACCCGGTCGCGTCCGTCGCGACGAACTCGCCGATTCATAGCCAGAACCTCACTGTCGACGTCAATAAACCTCAATCGAGGCGTCCTGAAATGTCGTGAGTCGCCGACACTCACCGTCGTGACGAAAGCCGTATTTTACGGTTCGCGACGAAGGCCACGACGATGCGACGTCGTTCGCTACTCGTGGTCGCGACGGCACTGCTCTGTACGCTCTGGCTCAGTTCTCCCGTCGCCGCCCAGGCCACGAACCGCGATCTCATCGACGGGCTCAACTTTCAGCTCCTGTACGTCGCGCTCCCGCTCTCGCTTTTCGTCCTGATAATCCTCGTCTACGCTGCCGTCACGTTCCACGACAACGACGATCCGAAACCGACGACCGAAGATCCGGCACTCGAGATCACCTGGACGGCCGCGACCGCGATCATCCTGCTTTTCGTCGGCATCTCCGGCTACTCCGTGCTCGTGAGCCCGTACGTCTCGCCGGCACAGTCGACCGACTTCGCCGGCGACGAAGCGGAACAGGGACTCGAGTCGTTGCCCGACACCGACGACGAGGAGGTCCGCGTCCTCGCGTATCGGTGGGGGTGGGAAGCGACCTACCCCGACGCGAACGTGACGACCCGCGACGAGATCGTCGTCCCCGCCGACGAGGACGTGACGATCTGGCTGACGTCCGACGACGTCATCCACTCGCTTTTCGTCTCCGAACTGGGCGTCAAACAGGACGCCTTCCCCGACGAGTACACGCGGATCAGGACCCACGTCTACGAACCCGGCGAGTACGACGCCACGTGTACCGAGTTCTGTGGCGCGGGCCACTCGAGGATGCGCGCCACCGTCGTTGCGCTCGAACCCGAGGAGTACGAGCGGTGGCTCGAGGGGAACGCCGACTCGGAGAACGCGACCGCGCCGTCGGCCTCCTGACCGTTCCGACCGGTCGGTCGACAGCCGGACGAGAAAGCGTTTTTACGCCACGGCGCCTACGTCCAGTGCGTGCCTCAAGTCCCCGTCCGAGCATACCCGTTCGGGTGCGATGACGGAACGGCGAACCCGGGCGCGCGACACCACTGACTCGGGGATTCCTGACGGGATCTCCCGCCCGGCACGAGGGTTAGCCAGCCGACGCGGCACGCCGCCCCGGGATGAGGCTGGACGTTAGTGTTCCGGGCGTACATCGACCTTTTACGCTGCGCGAGCCGTTGGCTCGCTCGGCAAAAGCTCGACCAAAAGCCGTCTTCGTTCCCGCCGCTCGCTTCGCTCGCGTTGGTCACTCATCGGCCCACGGCTCACTTCGTTCGCCGTGGTGAACCGGCGACTTTCCGGGCTCTTCGAGCCGCTCGGTCGCCGGACGTTCGAGTGTGATACCTCCGCCAAGTCTACTAGTAGAAACGCGCCCGGTGGCGTTCCGGGCGTACATTCCGCCGATACCAGTACACACAGGCGGTCAACAGAGGTTTTCCGGAACTTGCCCAGCCGCAGAGAGAAAACAATAGGTCGATTCGACGTGAGCGTCCAATGATGACCGACTCGTTCTGGTATCCGTCGGTCGAGGACGTTCTCGCTATTCACGAGGACATCGTCTCGGAGTATCCGGACACGAGTTCCGGCGTCCAGCACCGCGGAGATATCGAATTCGTACTGGAGTACGTCAGCGAAGGGAGTTTCCGGGAGGCTCCCGAGACGATTCACGAAAAGGCGTTCCACCTGCTTCGACTCCTCGTTGCCAATCACCCGTTCGTCGACGGCAACAAGCGGACCTCTCTCAACACGACGACTGCGTTCTATCTGCTCAACGGCTATCGGTTCGAGTACGATGACGAGATCAGAGAGATACTGAAGCAGTTCGGGACGGACGAGACGACGGTCGATGAGGACTGTGTGATCGATTATCTCCGAACGCGTACCACGGCGGTCGATTTGAACGAAGTTATCGCGCAGTGGCGAGGCGATCTCGTCGAGTACGGGCTTGACCGACTGTCTGACGAATCACCGGACCCGAACGATTAACCGGATTCGTCGATAAGGGGCAGATATGGCGACGGAAGAGAGAACGGGCGAACGCACGCCGCTCGACGACGTGATGGAAGATATTCGTCGAGAAATCGTGTTGCGAGTCGCCAAGGCCGATCGGGACGAACATCGTGAAATCTACGACGCCCTCGAAAACGAGTAGAGTCTTTACGTCCTTCCGGGCTACCTCCCCTGAGACCCCGTGTTTCACGTTCACCGAGTCTACTAGTAGATTCTCGCCCGGTAGCGTTCCGGGCGACATTTCGAACGACCGTAGAGACGTCTCCGGTACGTGGACGACGGCGTCGACGAGCGAGTTCTATACTCGCTACTGGCTCTGTACAGCGTCGGTCCGGAAAACTGTCACCAGCAGTGAGAAATCGCGACAGAACTCGAGATCGGCCAGAACGAACTAGTCTTCGACGTAGATCTCGGGATCGACGACCGACGAGGGAGCGAGGCCGCCGCGGTTGACGATCGTGACGTCGGCTACGTCTCCAGAGAACCGGAACCGCTGTGTTCCGCTCTCGATGGTTCCCTCCGCGGTCGTGCCGGAGACGATCGTCATCGCGTCCGACGGACCCGGCTCTTCCGGTTCGAACTCTCCATCGAACGTCACTTCGAAACTCGCGGGCGTACCCTGTCCGACGACTGTAAGCGTATTCGGTAGCATTTCGTTGTTTCGGGGCGTATTGTCCCGGTTTCGTACCGGATCCTTGCGTCCCATACGTCGGTCAACTCTGGCAGTAGATTATAAACCTTCTTGTCTAAGAATTGCCATTAATTCGTGAATCACATTTTTACCGGAGGTTGAAAGCAGTATTTTGCGGCTACGCGGCATCCACACGTTCGAAAGTTGCGCTTCGAACGCCACACCGAAAGCGAGCAGTCGCGCATTCCATCGAGTTACACGCTGGAAGGATCGACAGTTGGGTCGACTGCCCACGGTGAGGCGGGGGATCCGCCCTGCTACCTGGTTTGAAGACGCTGGACCGCGAATCGACGACCCCATGTCGACGGAGTTCGGCCACGTCACCCCCGACAATCTGGCGCTGTTTACCGACCTGTACGAGTTGCGAATGATGCAGGCTTACTACGACCAGGGGCACAATCCGACGGCGACGTTCAGCCTGTTCTTCCGGGACCTGCCGCCCGACCGCGGCTACATGGTCGCTGCTGGCCTCGAGCAGGCCGTCCACTACGTCGAGAACGTCACCTTCGGCGATCGGGCGATCGAGTACCTGGCCGAGCAGGGATTCGACGACGCGTTTCTCGCCCACCTCGAGGACTTCGAGTTCACCGGCGAGGTTCGCGCGCTCCCGGAGGGGACGCCGGTGTTCGCGAACGAACCGCTGCTCGAGGTCACGGCACCGATCCTCCAGGCGCAACTGCTCGAGACGGCCGTCATCAACCAGATCGGTTACCAGACGCTCGTCGCGACGAAGGCGATGCGGATGCGCGACGTGATCGAACGCGAGGGCGACGGCCAGCAACTGGTCGACTTCGGGTCGCGACGGGCCCACGGAACCGACGCGGGGGTCAAAGCCGCCCGGGCCGCGTACGTCGGCGGCTTCGACGGCACGTCGAACGTCGCCGCCGGGGAACTGTTCGACGTCCCGGTGTACGGAACGATGGCCCACTCGTGGGTCCAGAGCTTCGAGGACGAACGCGAGTCGTTCGAGACGTTCGTCGACGAGTACGGCACGGACAGCATCCTGCTGATCGACACCTACGACACGGTCAACGGCGCGAAGATCACGAAGGAGATCGTCGATGAGAGAGGCGTCGACGTCCGCGGCGTCAGGCTGGACTCGGGCGACCTCGCCGCGCTCTCGAAGGACGTCGACGAGGTGATCCCGGCGGTCGACCAGTTCGTCTCCTCGGGGATCGACGAGTACGCGATCCGTGAATTCCTCGCCCGCGACGGCGTCGGATCGGGGTTCGGGCCGGGGACCGCGCTCGTGACGAGCACGGACGCGCCGAAAGTCGAGGGCGTCTACAAACTCGTCGCCGTCGAACGCGACGGCGAGATGCAGCCGTCGATGAAACTCTCGACGGGCAAAGTGACCTATCCCGGGGCGAAAACAGTCCGGCGAACCGAGGCGGACGGGCAATTTGTCGGCGACGTCGTCGGCCTCCGGGACGAGGACCTCCCCGGCGACGAACTGCTCGTCACCGTCGTCGAGGACGGCGACCGCGTCTACGACTTCCCGGACCTCGAGACCGTCCGGGCCACCGCCGTCGAGAACGTCGGCCGACTCCCCGAGGACCACCGTCGACTCGAGGATCCCGACCCCTACGAGGTCACCGTTAGCGACGGTCTCGACGAGCAGACGACGGACCTCCAGCGGACCCTCGAGCGTCGACTCCTCGAGTGAACGGCGGGCCGGCGAGCGAACCGTCGTTCACGTTCGGTCGACAGTCATTAACACCCCGACGTCCCACCTCGAGTATGGACCAGCAGGGATTCGTTCGGCTCGCGGTCGTCGCGTTCGGCCTCGTCGTCCTGAGCTTCGTCGTCCTCGGCTTTAGTCGGCTCGTCCTGCCCTACCGGGTGGCACAGACGCTCGCAGCGCCGGTCGGGATCGCTGGGTTCCTGCTCGGAACCTACCTGTTCGTTCGGGCGACGCTCTCGTCGATCGGCGTCTCCCCGATCGACACCGAGTGAGACGGACTACTGGAAGTCGTTTCCGGGACAGCAGACCGTATGAGCGAGAGTGCCGGCGACTAGCTGACGAACTGGGTTCGAAGCGAGAACACGGTTCCCGACGCCGTAAGCGAGAGTACCGCGAGTCTCGCCACGGACAGTCCCGTTCCCGACGGTTCGAAGGGGTGTCCACCGCCGGAGCCGACGAACGACGCCAGTGCACTCTCGCCGCCGTATCCGACGGCGAACAGCCCGAGCGTCAGCAGGATCATCGCCGATCCCGTAACGAGCCCGATCAGCGAGGCGAGTTCCTCGAGGTTCAAAAGCCGTTTCGCCTGGATTTCGGAGACTGGCTCGAGTCGGCGACGGTACAGTTCCACGGCCGTGAGACTGGCGGCGGCGGTGAAGACGACGACGATGGCGAACAGCCCGAGGAGCACGACTTTCGGGGATGCCGTGAGCGGATCGCGTCCTGGGAACGTCTCGCTCGCGGACGAGGGGAGAGTCAGGGCGATCGGCGCGACGAGCGCGACGAGGGCGAGCAACCCGGCCATCCACGTTAGTTTCTGTGAAATCGGCTGTTTGAAGTAGCTAAATCGCCTCACGCGGAGACGATCGTACGTCGATCCGTCGAGCACCGAGTCGGTGATCCAGTCGTTGGCAGGAACGTCCGTGTCGCTATCAGTCATGTGTGAGTAGCGGAGGTGGTTGGTCCGTTGATGAGCAAAGAGCCACATAAGTGTTCCTTAATCGCCGCATAATATACAACAAATAATGACTTTCACCGTTCTTTATTGGACGTTCATCTGGTTAGGGTCGACATATATGTTCACACACAACCTACCTGTGGATATGGCCACAGTAGGCCCTGAATCGATATGGCTCTGGATCGGCACGATCGGAATGACGATCGGTACGTTGTACTTTATCGGCAGAGGGCGGAGCGTCACCGATCGCAAGATGCAGGAGTTTTACATCATTACGATCTTCATCACGACGATCGCTGCGGCGATGTATCTCCTGATGGCGACGGGAACCGGCCTCAC
Source organism: Natribaculum breve (assembly GCF_023008585.1). Lineage (GTDB taxonomy): Archaea > Halobacteriota > Halobacteria > Halobacteriales > Natrialbaceae > Natribaculum > Natribaculum breve. The sequence goes on from NZ_CP095390.1 coordinate 411,046, forward strand.
GACGGTCAACGTCGGTGGTGAAACCCTGACGATTTACTGGGCGCGATACGCCGACTGGGTCTTTACGACGCCGCTGTTGCTGCTCGACCTGTCGTTGCTCGCCGGCGCCGATCGGAACACGATCGCGACGCTGATCGGCCTCGACGTGTTCATGATCGGGACCGGCACCATCGCAGCGCTCGAGACCGTCGGCGCCTACCGGATCCTCTGGTGGGGCATCAGCACCGGCGCGTTGCTCGCCCTGCTGTACATCCTCGTCGGCACGCTCTCGCAGTCGGCCGCCGACAAGCCCGCCGAGGTCCGCGAGCTGTTCACCACGCTCCGGAATCTGGTGATCGCCCTCTGGTTGCTGTATCCGATCGTCTGGATCGTCGGCACCGAGGGCACCCTCGAGCTCATCCCGCTGTACTGGGAGACCGCCGCGTTCATGGTGCTCGACCTCTCCGCGAAGGTCGGCTTCGGGTTCCTCCTGCTGCGGAGCCGGTCCGTGCTCGAGCGGGCGACCAGCCCGGCCGCTACGCCGGCCTGATCCCCTCCAGCCCGACCCCCTCGTGAGAGAGACGCCTCGCACGCCGACCGTCCGTCGTGGTCGACCGGTGACGGGTGGCGACGTGCGTCGATAGACCGAAGCGACGACCGGCGACTGCCGACCGTCGACGAAGAGAAACCGTTTTTCGACCGCCGTCCGAATCCGTCGTCATGACCATCAACGTGCGGGAGATCGCCGACCTCGGCCCCGACGAGCGGGCCGCGTTCTTCGAACGCGACGCCGGCATCGACGAGGTTCGCGGCGACGTCCGCGAGATCGTCGACCGCGTTCGCGAGGAAGGCGACGTGGCCGTCCGCGACTTCACCCGGAAGTTCGACGGCGTCGAAGTCGGCAACCTCGAGATCACCGACCGGTGCGAGCGAGCCTACGACGAGATCGACGCGACCGTCCGCGAGGCGATCGAGACGGCAGTCGAGAACGTCCGCGAGTTCCACGAACGACAGGTACCCGAGGACTGGCGACGCGAGTTCGACGAGGGGCGCGAACTCGGGCGGCGGTTCCGGCCGATCGACCGCGCCGGCGTCTACGTCCCCGGCGGCACGGCGGCGTACCCCTCGAGTGCGATCATGGGGGTCGTGCCGGCGGTCGTCGCGGGCGTCGACCACGTCTCCGTCGTGACGCCGCCGGCCGACGAGATCAACCCGGTGACGCTGGCGGCGATTCACGCGGCGGGTGCCGACGTCGTCTACAGCGTCGGCGGCGCACAGGCGATCGCCGCGCTCGCCTACGGGACCGAGACGATCACGCGCGTCCAGAAGATCGTCGGCCCCGGAAACCGGTGGGTGACGGCTGCGAAAGCCGAGGTGCGAGGCGACGTCGAGATCGACTTCCTCGCCGGGCCGAGCGAGGTCGTCGTCGTGGCAGACGAGACGGCCGATCCCGAACTGGTCGCCGCGGAACTGATCGCCCAGGCCGAACACGACCCGAACGCCGCCGCCGTCGCCGTTACCGACGACGCAGCCCTCGCCGAGGCCGTCGCCGACGCGGTCGACCGGCAGACCGACGACCGGGAACGCGCCGAGATCGTCCGCGAGGCGCTCGCAGGCGACGGGAGCGGCGTCCTCCTCGCCCGATCGATGAGCGAGGCGATCCTCTTCACCGAGGAGTACGCGCCCGAACACCTCTCGATCGTGGCCGACGACGACGAGGCGATCCTGGAACGGATCGACAGCGCAGGCAGCGTCTTCCTCGGCCCACACACGCCGGTCGCCGCGGGCGACTACGCCAGCGGGACCAACCACGTCCTCCCGACCAACGGCGGCGCACGCGTCGTCGGCGGACTCTCCGTCGAGACGTTCGTCCGGTCGACGACGGTCCAACGGCTCTCGGCTGACGGTCTCGCGGACCTCGCCGACACGATCACGACGCTGGCCGACGCCGAGGGACTCGAGGCCCACGCCGAGAGCGTCCGCAAGCGCGTCGACGAGGACTGAAACCGATCGGATCTTTCTCGAGCGTCAAGGTTAACACGATCGCGACAGAAGTACGTGATATGAGTACGGACAGCACGGAGGGCGGGGAGACGCGCCCCCGGATCGAGGTCACCGAAGACGCCGCTGCGCAAGCGCTCGCCCTCCTCGAGGACGAGGGACTGGACGTCGGCGAGGCGGGGCTTCGCCTGTTCGTCCAGCAGGGTGGCTGTGCCGGTCTCTCCTACGGAATGCGGTTCGACACGGAGCCAGAAGAGGACGACGCGATCTACGAACACCACGACCTCAGGGTGTTCGTCGACCCGGCCAGCCTGAAGTACATCGAGGGCAGCGTCCTCGACTACGAGAGCGGCCTCCAGGCGGAAGGGTTCCACGTCGAGAACCCGAACGTCGTCAGCGAGTGTGGCTGTGGCGAGTCCTTCCGAACCTAGTCCTCGAGTTCGAACGCGACGGTAACTTCTGCCTGATACTCCCGGTCGTCGACGCTCGCGATCTCGACGCCGAGTTCGTCGACCTCGATCCAGTGGACGTTCTGTATCGTCTGCTCGGCACGATCGATCGCGTCGTCGGTGGCCGCCTCGAAACTCTCGGTGCTCGTCCCGATCAGCGTGATCTTCTTGAAGACCATGACAAATGTCACTACACCGCACAATTACTTAAACGTATACCGCAGACGACGGGCCGGCGTTCGAGTGACGGCTGCGGCCCGAATCTTCATATGGGCGCTGTGGGACTTCGATGCATGGCCAGCGCGGCATCGCTCTCCGAACCGCAGGTCCTCGCACACGCCAAGCGACGGCTGTTCCCCGACGCCGACGAGTCGAACGCGTACGCAGTCTGTGACACGCAGTTCGCCATAGACGAGTGGCTTCCCGGCCACCCCATCTCGCCGACCGTCCGCGAGCAGCTCGCGCCGTTCAACCACGTTCGCCTGGGATCGGGCTACCCCGACCTCGTCGGAGTGCGAACCCTCGAGTCCGACCTGCTGGCAGTCGAGCGCTTCGGTGACCAGCCGCCGCTGGTGGCCGTCGAAGCGAAGGGCTATACGGACGCCGGCGGCGTCGACGTCGAGCGCGGCGTCGTACAGGCGTACGACCGCCTCCACGAGGCGAACGCCGCCTACGTCGCGGCACCCGCTGGTGCCATCTCGGAGTCGACGAGAACGATCGCGCGCGAACTGAACGTCGGCGTCCTCGGCGTCACTCACAGTGGAACCGTCGAACCGCTCGAGGTCCCGCGCGTCGTCGGGAATCGAACCTCCGACGAGGCGACGGCGATTCGCTTCCAGGCGACCGCACAGGGGGTCGCCGACAGGTCGTTCGGTCTGAACCACCCGAAGAACTACCTCGCGGTTCCGCTCGCGCTGTACCATCCGGACGAGACCGAGACGGTGCTCGCCGAACGCGTCGTCCGCGCCACTGACGACGCGCTGAGAGGGGCTGCGTTCCTCGGGCTGATCGAGGAGCGCCCCGACCGGACCCGCCTCACGCCGCTCGGCGAGGAGGTGGTTCGCTTCGCGCTGAGCCAGTACGAGTCGATCGATAGCGCACTGGCGGTCTTCGAAGACTGGCAGGGATCGCCGACGCGATTCTGCGACCTCGCGCCGAACTGGGGCCTGCTCACGAGACGCGTCGTCTGGACGTATCCCGCGACGCAACTGCTCGTCGAAGAACTGCAGACGATGCACGACGACGGCGTTCGCGATCCGTCGCTGGTCGATCTCGTCGAGTGGCTCCACGTCCACCATCCGACGTTCACGGTCGAACTGTTCGTCCGTGGTACGGACGACGCTCGTTCTCGCGTGCTAGACGAGACGGGCACCCTCCAGGTGGACGAACTCGCCGACGGGAACGTCTTCCACGCGCCGACCGTCTTCCAGCTGAAGGCGATGTTGTTTCACGCCGGCATCCTCGCCGACCGCGGCGCGGAACCACACCGGCTCGACCCGACGACCGACAGCTGGCGGTTACGGGAACCGCTCGAGGTCGTTCCGTAGGTCTCGACCAGAGCGATCGGTCGGGAGAGAGAGAACGGTACTTCGCGAGGACGCTGCTGCTCGAGTCAGCGTCGCGAACCGGTGTCGACGCGCGGATCGAGGACGCTGTAGCCGACGTCCTGGACGACGTTGCCGAGGACGCCGACGACGATGACGACGAGCGTACAGCCGAGAACGACCGGGAGGTCGCGAGCGTTCACCGCGTCGTACAGCACCATCCCGAAGCCGTCGATGCCGAACAGGTACTCGAGGACGAAGACGCTGAGGACGAGCACCGCGAGCATCTCGGTGAAAAACAGCGAGATAAGCGGGATCGCGGCGGTTCTGAGCACGTGTCTGGCGACCCGCCAGTCGCTCGCCCCCTTCGCCCGGAGGAGTTTGACGAACGCCGCGGAGACGTACTCCATCGACTCCGAGCGGGCGTAGCTCACCTGTCCGGCGAGAAGCGTCGTCGTCAGTAACGCGACGGGCAGGAGGTGCTCGCGGAGCACCGAGCCGTCGCCGACCGAGGCCGGGTTCCCGAGCAGGACGAGGACGATGGATCCGATCCAGAAGTTGGGGAGACCGAAGAGCAGGTACGTCGTGACGCGGCCCGCCGTTTCCCCGCGGGAGCCGCGTCGGAGCGCCGCGTAGACGCCGAGCGTGATTCCGATCGTGACCGCCAGCACCATCGCGGGGAGCACGTACGCGGCGGTCCGCAGTACCGACTCGAAGACGAGCGACGTCACGAGGTCGCCGGTTTCGATGGAGTGTCCCCACCGGAGGGTGCCCATGTCGACCATCCAGTGTACGTAGTTCTCGAGGAAGGGTCCGTCGAGGTTGCGTTCGGCGAGGTACTGTCGTCGGATCTCCTCGCGTTGGGTCGCCATCTCCGCCGGAGACTTGCCCGCGAAGGCAGCACCCATCATCGCCCCGGCGATCAGGCCACCGAGGTTGGTGTCCCGGGTCTGGGTGAGCAGGAGGAAGACGATCGTCAGCACGGCCCAGCCGGTCACGGCTCCAAGCGCTAGCCGGCGGCCGATTCGTCTGTACAGGCTCACGGCGTGTCACCGCCGGAACCGACGCGTGGCTGGTGTCTGGAGGGCATCGGATACCCCTTGTTGACGAACCACATAAGTATTTGTGATAAACGCTACAGTGTGAACGTAGAGTCTCGATGCCCGCTCCCGAAGACCCTCCAGAGACCGCCGCGTTTCAACGCGTCGACTGGGACGACCTCGAGAATCGGTGGTACCGGCCGCGGCTGCGAACGGTTCTTTTCCTGTGTTGGCTCGCCGGCATCGGCGGGCTCTACCTGTACGACAGGTACTACGCTCACGTCTACCTCGTCGGCGAGTGGAAGGTATCGCTTCTGGACTGGCTGTTCTTGCTCTCGCTGGCAGTGTTCGTCTCGTACGTCCTCGTGCCTGCGGCGCGAAACCGCGAGCGGACCCTCGGCTACTGGCGACGGCTCCGCCGGGATCGGCCGGCGCTGATCGCCAGCGCGTACGTCGCTGTATTCGTACTCGTCGGCCTCGTCGGGCCGCTGGTCACGGGCGACGCTCGGATCCGGTTCGAACACCAGTTCCAGCCGCCGATCGGATTCACGTCGGACGCGTCTCTGGTCCACGACTGTCTCGGGACCGCCGCCGACGGACGCTGTGGCTGGTCCCTGCAGTACCCACTCGGGACGGACGTCCGCGGGCACGACGTGCTCGCGCTCTCGGTGCTCGGTGCCCGCGTCGCGCTCTACGTCTCGATGATCACGGCGACGGTCGTCGTCCCGATCGCGCTCGGCGTCGGCGTGGTCGCGGGATACGTCGGCGGCCGGGTCGACGACCTGGCGATGGCGTACGTCGACGTCCAGCAGTTCGTGCCGGCGATCCTCCTCTACTTGCTGTTCAAGGTGTACTTCGGCCGGTCGCTGTTCCTGCTCGTCGTCGCGTTCGGCCTGCTGAGCTGGGGTGGGATCGCCAGACTGGTCCGCAGCGAGACGCTCCAGCGGCGCGAAGAGGGGTACGTGCTCGCGGCCCGCAGCGCCGGGGCGGGCAGGCTGTACGTCGTCCGGAAGCATCTCCTGCCGAACGTCTCGAGTACGGTCGTTCCCGCCGTCGCACACCTGATTCCGGTGCTCGTCCTCACGGAGGCCGGAATCGCCTTCCTGGGACTCGGCGAGACGGGGCTCAACTCCTGGGGGATGACGATCGCCCACGGCCTCGACGAGACGTGGGCCGCCCCGCTGGACCAGTGGTGGGTGTCGCTGGTCCCCGCCGTCTTCCTGACGACGACCGTCGCGGCGTTCAAACTCGCCGGCGACGGGCTGCGGGACGCGCTCGATCCGCGGGGTGACCGATGACCGAACCGTTGCTGTCGGTGTCGAACCTGCGGACGCAGTTTCGAACCGACCGGGAGACGGTGCGGGCGGTCGACGGCGTCGACTTCGACGTCTTCCGCGGCGAGACGCTGGCGATCGTCGGCGAGAGCGGGTCGGGAAAGACCGTCGCCTGCGAGTCGATCACCCGGCTACTCGAGGAGCCGCCGGCCGAACTCGTCGACGGCGAGGTGGTGTTCGACGGGGTCGACCTGACGACGCTCCCGGAGGCCACACTCCGCGAGATTCGTGGAAACCGCATCGCACACGTCTTCCAGAACCCACAGCGGTCGCTGTCGCCGGTGTACACCGTCGGCGAGCAACTCGTCGAGGCGATGGCGATCCACGACGTCGCGTCCGGGACGGCGGCGCGCGAGCGAGCGGTCGGCCTGCTCGACCGCGTCGGCATTCCGCGGCCGTCGGTTCGCGTCGACGAGTATCCTCACCAGTTTTCCGGCGGCATGCGCCAGCGGGTCGCCATCGCGATCGCGCTCGCGGCCGAACCGGACCTGCTCGTCGCCGACGAACCGACGACGGCGCTCGACGTGACCGTCCAGGCCCAGCTGCTCGACCTCCTCACCGACCTCCAGGAGACGCTCGAGCTCGCGGTGATCCTCGTCACGCACGACTTCCGCGTGGTCGCCGAGCTCGCCGATCGCGTCGTCGTGATGTACGACGGCAAGGTGATGGAGCGTGGCTCCGTCGGGGACGTGTTCGACGGGCCGGCACATCCGTACACGCAGGCGCTGTTCGGTGGTGAGGACGTGGCCGATCGACGGGTCGACGACGCCGACGATACAGCGCCGACGGTCGGCTGTCGGTTCCACCGCGAGTGTCCGCACGCGATTCCCGACTGCCGCCGCGGCGATCAGCCGCCGTTGCGTCCGACGGGAACCGGGCAACGGGCCGCCTGCGTCTACTACGACGAGAGCCACGATTCGTCGGTCGTACGCGCTCGCCGACTCGAGCGGGAGGTGACGAGCGATGAGCGGTGAGCCGATCCTCTCGGTTCGCGACCTCGAGCGACACTACCCGATCACCCGGGGACTGTTCCGGCGCGAGGTCGGTCGCGTTCGCGCGGTCGACGGCGTCTCGTTCGACCTCGAACGTGGCGAGACGCTCGCGCTCGTGGGGGAATCGGGCTGTGGGAAGTCGACGGCGGCTCGAACCCTCGTCGGACTCGAAGATCCCACCGGCGGCACGGTTCGTTTCGACGGAGCCGACGTGACGACCGCAGACGGCCGGGTGGCGACCGACTTCCGTCGGCGCGTCGGGATGGTGTTTCAGGACCCGGACTCGAGTTTCAACCCGCGAATGCCGGTCGGCGAGGCGGTCGGCGAGCCGCTTCGAATCCACGGCATGCGCGACGAGCAACGAGAGCGCGCCATCGTCACCGAACTGCTCGAGCTCGTCGGGCTGTCGGCGTCGCACTACGATCGGTACCCACACGAGTTCTCCGGCGGGCAAAAACAGCGGCTCGCGCTCGCCCGCGCCCTCGTCCTCGATCCCGAGGTCGTCGTCGCGGACGAACCGGTCAGCGCACTCGACAGACGCGTGCAGGACGACGTCCTCGACCTGATGGCGGACCTCCAGGAACGGTTCGACCTCTCGATCCTGTTCATCAGCCACGACGTCGACGTCGTCCGGTCGTTCTGCGACCGCGTCGCCGTCATGTACCTCGGCGAACTGGTCGAACGCGGCCCCGTCGAGACGGTGTTCGAGGAACCGGCCCACCCGTACACTCGGGCGCTGCTGGGTTCGGTGCCGGCACTCGATCCAGGGGATCGGGGAGAGCTGGTGACGCTGACCGGCGAGGTCGGCGATCCGGCCGATCCACCGACCGGCTGCCGGTTCCACCCCCGCTGTCCGGCGGTGATACCGCCGCCCGAGTACGACCTCCCACGGGAGGAGTGGCGCGCGCTGCTCGACCTCCGGTTTGCGGTCGCCGACGCGGCCGACGCGGACGAAGACCCTCGGACGGGCGATCGATCGCTCCGGGAGGCCCACGGCGTTCCCGCGCCCCTGTCCGATCCCGACGCCGAGGCGGTCCTCGAGCGGGCGCTCACCGACGTCGAAGACGGCGCGACCGAACGCGGTGCTCGTCGTCTCGCCGAGGCGTTCACGACCGTCTGCGAAGCGGAGGTCCCGCCGGAGATAGACGTCGACGACCGACCGGTCACCTGCCACCGTCACGACGACCGTGGCGACTGACCCGACGCGCCGGCGCGTGTGCGTCGAGCGCCCGCGTCGTTCGCGCTCGAGCGACTGTCGTCCCGTGCGAAGAGTGTCGTCCCCGAAACGGTCGCCGAGTCGTGAAGGCTTTTGGTGATGCCGGTACCACGTGATCGCATGGCAGACAGCGACGACGCGCCACGAGTAGGAGAGCTGACACCACCGGAACGAACGCTGATGGGTCCCGGGCCGAGCGACGTCAATCCGCGCGTGCTGCGCGCGATGAGTACCCCGCTGGTCGGTCACCTCGATCCCTCGTTCGTCGAGATCATGGACGAGGTCCAGGAACTCCTTCGGTACACCTTCCGGACGGACAACGAGTGGACGATCCCCGTCTCCGGCACCGGTTCCGCGTCGATGGAGACGGCCATCGGGAACCTGGTCGAACCGGGCGACACGATGCTCGTCCCGACGAACGGCTACTTCGGCGGTCGCATGGCCTCGATGGCCCGTCGCGCCGGCGGCGAGGTCGTCGAAGTCGACGCGCCCTGGGGCGAACCGCTCGACCCCGCCGACGTCGAGGCCGCACTCGCCGAACACGAACCCGACGTCTTCGGCTTCGTCCACGCGGAGACGAGCACGGGCGTCCGCCAGCCCGACGTGCCGGCGCTCACCGAGGCGGCCCACGATCACGGCGCATTAGTGATCGCCGACACCGTCACGTCGCTGGGCGGCGTCGAACTCCGCGTCGACGAGTGGGACATCGACGTGGCCTACTCGGGCCCACAGAAGTGTCTCTCCTGTCCGCCGGGTGCCAGCCCGCTGACGCTCTCGGACGAGGCGATGGAGAAGGTCCTCTCTCGCGAGGAAGATCCCCGGTCGTGGTACCTCGACCTCTCCCTGCTCGAGGGCTACTGGGGTGACGAGCGGGCCTACCACCACACCGCCCCGATCACGAACGTCTACGCCATCCGCGAGGCGCTGCGGCTGGTCGCCGAGGAGGGCATCGAGGAGCGCTGGGACCGCCACGAACGCGTGGCCGGCGCGCTGAAGGCGGGCGTCGAGGCGATGGGACTCGAGATGAACGCTCCCGACGAGTACTGGCTACCGAGCCTGAACGCCGTCCGCGTCCCCGAGGGCGTCGACGACGGTGAGGTCTGTGCCGAACTACTCGAGCGCTACGACCTGGAGATCGCCGGCGGCCTCGGCGACCTCTCGGGAGAGATCTTCAGGATCGGCTGTATGGGCCACTCCGCGCGGCCGGAGAACGTGCTGTTCGTCGTGACGGCACTGGGTGACGTCCTCGAGTCGATGGGTGCGGACGTCGACGCCGAGGCGGGCGTCGCGGCGGCGCGACGCCACCTACGCTGATACTCTCGGTCCTGGTGGAGCGCGTTCGACCTGATACTCTTCTCCGTCGACGACGATGACGGCCCACTCGTAGTCGGGATCTGTCTCGCGAAGTCGCCGCTCGAGGTCGTCTGCGTCTTCCGGTTGCGCGACGAAACAGCGGAACTCACCGGATCCAGACGGAATCTCTCGCGTGTCGCTTACCGTGTTCACGTAGACGACTTTCCACGCGCGTTCTGCTCTGAATTCGGGGCCGTTGCCCTCGACGGTGTAGCCGAGTTCTGCGAAAATCGACCTGGCCTGCTCGACGAGTCGCATGTTAACAGGACCCATTCAGTGAGACGATACACGGGGCGACGGTATAAGTCTTGTTGCGTGGCAACATAATGCCGATAATCCTGGACGAAAGTTCGGAAGTTCGACGGACCAGTTGCAGTTATTGCGGAGAGATCGGTCGAACGATCCGAAAAGACGACACCCGGGAGACGATCACTCGTGGGCTGCGTCCCACTCGGTCGGTTTTCGAAAGTTCCCACACCGATTACACTGGACGCGTCCCATCGCGTCCATCGCGACGTCGAAACTCTCGCAGTTCGCACAGAACCAGCCGTATCGCTCCGTCCCATCCGGTGATCGGTAGGCGACGAGAAACGGCCCCTTCGAGCCTCTGTCGCCTTCCGTCCGTGAGACGTAGACCGTTTCGCCGTCGTCGGTCGACCTCGCTTCCATGCTCACGGCTACGTCTGCTCCCGATAAAGGACTGTCTTTCTGCGAAGAATCGAGTCTCACGTCCGACGCCCGGTCGTCGGCGACGACCGCCCGCTCTCGGAAGCGAGCGGTACAGCGTCTGTCGATTCGCAGGTCAGACGCGATAACTGAAAGGTTTACCCGGTCCGGTCACGTTCGCTTTCCTGATGACGCTGGTCGTGGTTCCCGTCCGGTATCCGCTGTCGGCTCGCTCGAAACGCACCTTGCGAAAAGCGATCGAGGTGGCCCGCGAGCGCGACGCAGCGCTGACGATCCTGCACGTGAACCTCTACCAGAACGGCCGGAAAGTGGCGCGGACGGACCTGAAAGAGGAGGTCGAACGAACGGTCGGCCGACTCGAGAACGCACGCTACGTGGTCCGGACGGGATTTCTCGTCGAGGAGAGCATCCTCGAGGAGGTCGCAGCGGAGGAAGCCGACGTCGTCGTCGTCGGCCACAAGCAGGCGAGTCGGTGGCGGCGTCTCTTCCAGCGGTTGACGGACAACCCGGACATCGAGGCCTATCTCCGGAACCACCTCGATTGCGAGATCATCACCGTCGAGGGAACGACGGTCTAGAACCCTGCAGTTCGGGCCTGGGACGCCACTGGCGGTGTCCGTCTCGAGTCGACGGCCGAAGACCGTCTTCGATCGTCCCCGGTCGACGGCCGGGGACGCTACCGGTCTCGCTCGTCGGAATCGAACGACTGTCTCGACTGGTCCCCGTCGGAATCGAACGACCGGCGCGAGGGATCGCCGTCGGCCTCGAGCGGCGAACCGACCGCGACGCGCGCTTGCCCGCTCGTGCCGTCGAACACGTGGTGTCTGTGGGGGTAAGCGAACTCGACGTCCGCGTCGGCGAACCGGTCTCGAATGCGCTCCTGGACGGCCGATCGGACGACGAGCAGTTTGTACGGGTGTTTCACCCACAGGCGGAGCGTGAGCAAGACGCCGCTGTCTGCGTACTCCTCGATGAAACACGTCGGCGCGGCCGAGTAGCGTGCGCTGCCGATCCGGATGTCCGGCCCGCCGGCGATCACCGTGTCGACGTCGCGTGCTGCGCGCTCGGCGAGGCGGCGTGCCTCGTCGACGTCGCTCTCGTAGGTGACCTCGAACTGGATCGAGATGCGCGTTCGCTCGTCTTCTGCGGAGTAGTTGACGACGTCTCGCGTGTGGATCTCGGAGTTCGGAACGACGATGAACGTGTTGTCGAGCGTGAAGATCTTCGTGTACCGGATCGTGATGTCTTCGACGAAGCCGCGGTAGCCCTGATCGGCCACCTCGATCATGTCCCCGATCTCGTAGGAGCGGTCGGCGAGGACGAACAGACCGTTTATCAGGCTCCCGATCAGCGGCGCGAGGACGACCGCGACCACGGCGGAGATGACCCCGACCGAGAGGAGGATCTCGGAACGGCCGATGTCGAGGATACTCGCTGCAATCACCGCAGCGAGCAACAGGACGCCCATACGAACGCCACGCAAGATCGCCCGCGTTACGCTCGGCCGTTCGACGTGGCGGGCGACGGTCCGACCAGCGTACCTGACGACGAGTTTCGAGGCGTACCAGCCGACGACGAGAACGACAAGCGCGAGCAGCGGCTCTACGACCCACTCGGGGAGAAACGGCAGGTGTCTGTCGACCACGTCCGTGGTCTCGTTGACCGCCTCGTCCGTGGTCTCGTTGACCTGCTGTAAGAAGACCCCGCGCATGAACGCACACTCATGACCACGTTGGTTAAGGGTTCTGACCCCGCCCGCCTGCCGTTTGACAACCCAATTCCGAAATACAGTGCTACTCAATACATAATAAATGTTTTATCGATAGAGTGCGTGGATACGAGTATGTCCCAGGACGAACTCCGCTCGACCGTCGAGCGCGTCGGGGATCGGTTCAACCTCGGCGAGTACGAGATCGACGCCTACCTCACCGTCTTAGAGCACGGCCAGCTCACGGCGAGCGAGATCGCCGATCGGACCGACATCCCACAGCCTCGCGTCTACGACACCGTTCGCAGTCTGAGCGACCGCGGCCTGGTCGAACTCCGCGAGTCGCGGCCGATGAAGATCGTCGCGCTCGACCCCGGCGAGGCCTTCGACGACGTCCAGAGCTCCCTCGAGGCGATGATCGACGAACTCGAGGCACGCTACACCGCGCCCGCGCGAGACACCGAGGCGGTCTCGCTCGTCAAGTCGCGGTCGACGATCCTGCGCTACCTCGAGGAAGTGATCGACGCCGCGGAGTACGAACTCGCGCTCTCGCTGACGCCGGACCTGCTGTCCCGGTTCGAGTCGGAACTCTCCCGGGCCACGAGCGACGGGGTGAGCGTCGACCTGATCGTCACGCCCGCTGCCGAGGCACCGGATCCCGACCACTTCGACTATCGCGACGTGGCGACGACCGCTCGCGCCCGCCGCGGCATCACCACGCCCGTCGTCGCCGTCGCGGACGGCGAGTACTCGATCTACGCGACCCAGGACGCACTCCGGGACGACCAGGACCGGTACGGCGTCATCTTCAACCGATCCGCGCTCGGATTCCTCGTGTCGGGCTTTTTCGGAACCGTCCTCTGGACGACCGCCGACGAGACGCTGGCTGAAGACGGCGACGGCCGGCCGTACCCGCGCCAGTACGCGTCGATCCGCCGGTGTGTGAAAGACCTCCTCGACGCGGGCGGGGAGTTCTACGCGACGATCGAAGGCCGCGACGTCGAGACCGGCAGTCCGCGGGTCGTCCGGGGACAGGTCGTCGACATCTCCTTCGAGATGACAGAGGAAGTCGCCTCCATCACGCTCGAGACCGCCGAGGGCGAAGTCACCGTCGGTGGCCGCGTCGCCGCACTCGAGGACGTCGAGGCGCACATGATTCGCATCGGTCGGAACGAACCGCCGACGATAGAGGACTGAAATACCCGTTCACCCCCGGTGAGTTAATGACACTCCGGCTCGTGTGTGCCGGGGTGTAGCGTTACAGCGGAGGCAGGGAGAAAGCCCACGGCTTTAGCCCTGTCTCTTACCCATACGTCGGAGTCTCGCGAAAGTGGTGTTTCGGAAGCTCTCGAGGCGGGCGAGCACGAGCTGAGACCCACAGGAAGAGAGACGAGATCGACGCTCGGTACGGAGCGTAGTACTCGAGTCGACTGCGTTCGGATCCACAATTACGGATTTCACCCGGCGAAAGGCGCTGAATACTGGTATCTCGATCGCCACTCTCCGATGGATCGCCCGCGACTGGTGGCGCAACTTGTGGGTAAGAGACAGGACTTCAGTCGTGGGAGAAGTCAGTGAGACAACTCGTCGGTCAGTAATAGATACGGTACGTTGTTGTCGGCAATAGAATGTTTGTGACCGAACTGTTCGATACAAAATATTATTGGTATCAGAAGACAAGTATCTCTCGTCTCTATGGAAGACACGGTAGACGTTCCCCGAACCCAGTTGCAGGCAATCCTGTACGGCGGGCCACTGATATATGGTGTTGTGACGGCCTACGTTGGACTGTCCTTCCTCGAGGGAATCGTGCAGACGGCTGCACTGATGATGGCGGTCTTCGGCAGTCTCGCTGCCTACGTCATACTGAAGAGAGTCTACGAAGCCCAGTACGGAGTCGAACTCTGATACTATCGGACGTAACTGTGTGAAGATTTTCGCCACCCCGGGACGGCGAGAATCTTTCACGACGTACGTCCGGCAGTATGAGTAGCCCTCCTCTCGTACTTATCGAGGTTCCCGAATCGATTTTTATTATATTTCTAAATAAAGAAACTATATTACCGACAGCTGGTAGTAGCTGCTGAACGTCGTTGCACATCTGCTTGCGACTCGGCGGCCAGTACTGGCCGCGTCGCTGCGAGCAGCGTGTAAACCGGTCGAATTGTACGATAGCGTGATCACTCGACCTGTCGCGACGAGCGACGTCGACATATCGTCTAACTAACTCGTCGGCAGATTCCAGTCGTCGTAATCGATCGTTATACCAGTATACGCTCGTGACCGTCATCATTTATTACATACGTGCAAGCTAACAATTAATGTGCCAAGGAGCGTTTTTGTTCGGGAAGGATGGGCCGAGATAGCACAGGTCGTGAAGATCAGCGGGGGGTGTCCCGTCGTCGGTTCCTCGGAGCGGCGACGACCTCGGCAGCGGCCGCCGGGGTAGCGGTCGCCGGATGTCTCAGTCGAGGCCGTGAGCCGGGGGCTGTAGTGATGACTGCCGCCTCAGACGTCGCGGGGATCATGCACAGCGAGGGCGACGATCCCTCGGTTCAGCAGGCCCTGTGGGACGCTGGCCTCGACGAGAACGTCCGCGTCGACGTACAGACCGTCGTCAGCGATTCCGCAGCACGAATGCAGACCACCCAGTCGGCGCTCGAGGCGGGACGTGCCCCACCCGACATCCACATGATGGACAGCGGCTGGACGGTTCCGTTCGTCCTGCGGAACCAGACGGTCAACCTGACCGAGCGGCTCCCGGACGAGACGCTGCAGTACGTCAACGACAACTACCTCGAGGCGAGCCTCGAGACGGCGCGCCACCCCCAGACCGGGGACCTCCACGCCCTGCCGCTCTTTCCGGACCTGGGATTTACCCTCTATCGCGAGGATCTCGTCGAGGACGCCGGCTACGACACGGGCGGGTGGGCGACGGACCCACCGTCCTGGGAGGAGTTTTCGGCTGCGGTCCGCGATGCGAGGGATCAGGCCGGTCTCGACTACGGGTTCACGACCCAGGCGGCCGCCTACGAGGGCCTGTCCTGCTGTACGTTCAACGAAGTGATGACGTCGTGGGGCGGGGCGTACTACGGCGGAGAGAACAACCTGTTTACCGCCGGCGACCGGCCGATCACCGTCGACGATCAGCGGGTCATCGACGCGATCCGGATGATGCGTTCGTTCATCGAAGGAGAAGAGGAGAATACGCTCGACGGGTACCCCCAGATCTGTCCGTCGGCGATCGTCCAGTGGACGGAACAACAGTCGCTCAACCCGTTCGCCGGCGGCGAAGCGGTCTCGAACCGCAACTGGTCGTACGCCATCGCGGAGACGGGGACAGAAGACGCCTTCGGCGAGAACCTCGGAGTCACGACGAGACCGTACGCGGTCTCCCAGGAAGGAGCCGAGTACCAGGGAACCGGCGGTACCACCGCGGCACTCGGCGGCTGGAACCTGGCCGTGAGTCCGTATTCGAACCGCCAGGAGGAGGCGCTACAGGTCCTCGAGGCGTTCGCCAACAGGGAGGTCATGCTCACCGTCTTCCAACTCGGCGGCTTTCTACCGCCGAATCTCGAGCTGGTCGGGGAGGTCGATCCGAGCGACGTCGGTCCCGTCGCTCGCTACGCCGACGTGGTCCAGTCGGCCAGCGAGAACGCGATCCCGCGACCGGCGACGGATCTCTGGCCCGAACAGTCGGCGCTGATATATCAGGAAGTCAACGCGGCGTACCGCGGTACGAAAGCGCCCGAGGCGGCGATGAACGACCTCGCGAACGAACTCGAGCAAAGCGAAGCGGAGGTGCAGACGAATGGCAACTGATACCGACAGAGCGAGGACCGACGACGGGACGGTCGCCGACGGCGGGACGGTGACCGGCGGCGAACGGGAGACGAGTCGCGAACGAGAGCGGACGGGCAACGCCGTCGTCAACTGGATGGAGAACCTGAGCGAAGCGGCCTACGCGTACCTGCTGTTGCTGCCGGCGTTCGCGTTGTTGACGCTGATCGCGTTCTATCCGATGATCCGGACGTTCGTCATGTCGCTGCGTGCCAACCAGACGCGGGGACTGGACCCGCTCGGTAGCTTCGTCGGCCTCGAGAACTACGTCGACATCCTCACCGGGAACGCGCGGCTGGCTCGGCAGTTCCTCGACGTCGGGCTGACGTCGTCGTTTCCCTTTATCGAACTCGGCACGCCGTTCTTCCAGCAGGCGCTGTTCGTCACGCTCGCCTTCGCGGTCATCAGCGTCGTCGTCGAGACGGTGATCGGGTTCGGACAGGCCTACGTCCTCGACCAGGACTTCAGGGGCCGGCGCTGGGTCCGCGTGGCGATCATCCTCCCGTGGGCGGTGCCGATCGTCATCCAGGGGATGATCTTCTTCCTGCTGTTCCAGCCGACGGTCGGGTTCGGCTCCGACCTCATGCAGAGTCTCGGGGTCTTCAGCGGGACGCCGCTGGCCAACAGCCAGGACGCGTTCATCATCATCCTCGTGGCCGACATCTGGAAGTCCTCGGCGTTTATGGCCCTGCTGATCCTCGCGGGGCTCCAGAGCGTCGACCGGAGTCTGTACGACGTCGCCCGCGTCGCCGGGGCCTCGCCGTGGCAGCGGTTCAAGATGATCACGCTCCCGCTCGTGATGCCGGCCCTGCTGGTCGCAATGTTGTTCCGAACCATGGACGCGATGCGGGTGTACGGCCTGATCGAGTCGACCGCCGGCTGTACGACCGTGCCGTCGCTGAGCTGTCTCGTCGTCGAGGCGATGTTCGGCGGCACGCGCATCTACGCGACGGCCGCCGCCGTGGCCTTCTCGACGGCGCTGGTCATCGGCCTGATCATCGGCGTGTACGTACTGCTCTTCCGTGACACGGAAGGAGGGATGTACTGATGACTGACCCAACCGACTCCACCGATCCGACGACCGCCACCGACTCGAGTGACACCCGCGGTATCGACGATGGCAGCGACGGTCAGCCGCGCGATCCGACGCTCCACCGCCCCGACGGAGGCACAGTCCTCGAGCGCGACAGCGAGGCAGAACTCGACCGCGGCCCGTTCCAGCAGTGGGTCGCAAACTCCATCTCCAACCCGGAGCGGGCCTACCGGGCGATGTTCTACGTCGCCGCGATCTTCTTCCTGTTTACGACGCTGTTTCCCTTCTACTGGCTACTGATGGTCGCGCTGACGCCGGAAGGCCAGCTTCAGGACATCGTCTTCACGCCGAACGGCTTCAACCCCGGCGCGTTCGTCGAGGTCTTCCAGGTCATCCCGTTTCACGTGTACATGTTCAACAGCTTCGTGATCGCGCTGGGATCGACGATCCTCGTGTTGATAATCGCCAGTCTCGCCGGCTACGCGTTCGGCCGCCTCGAGTTCCCCGGTCGAACGCCGCTCATGCTACTCGTGTTGATCATCTCGTTTTTCCCGCCAGCGGCCTTTTTCATCCCGCTGAACGACCTGTTCAACACGCACTTTGCCATCCTCAGGCCGATCACCGGCGACGGCACGATCTACAACACGCCCTTCGCGCTGGTGACGCCACTGTCGGCGATCTTCATGCCGCTTGCGATCTTCATCCTCACGACGTTCTACTCGCAGATTCCGGACGGCCTCGAGGACGCCGCGCGCGTCGAGGGGACGACCCGACTCGGCGCGCTGTTCCGGGTCATCATCCCGCTGTCGGCACCCGGCGTCGCGACCGCCGGCGTGTTGACGTTCATCGCCGTCTACAACGAGTTCTTCTTCTCGTTTTTGATGACGGACGGCCAGCCCGAGAACTGGGCGCCGATCCTCGACGGAATTCTCGCCTACCAGGGCCAGTACCAGGTGCTGTACAACCTCATGGCCGCCGCGAGCATCATCGGGGTGATCCCCGTCGCGATTCTCGTGGTGATCGCCCAGGAAAAGATCGTCAGCGGACTCACCGCAGGCGCACTCAAAGAGTAAGACAATGGCACGAGTACGACTCGAACACATCACGAAACGCTACGACGACGTCACCGCAGTCGACGACGTGAGCATGGAGATCGAAGACGGCGAGTTCGTCACCTTCGTCGGCCCTTCCGGCTGTGGGAAGTCGACGACGATGGAGGCGGTCGCCGGACTCACCAGGCCGACCGAGGGGAAGGTGTACATCGGCGACGACGACGTCACGGACCTCGCACCCAAGGATCGCGGCGTGGCGATGGTCTTTCAGAACATCGCGCTGTTCCCGCACATGGACGTCTACGAGAACATCTCCTTCGGGCTCCGACTCCGGAAGTACGACGACGAGGAGGTCCGCCGCCGCGTCGAGCAGGCGGCCGACATCGTCCAACTCGAGGGGATGTTAGATCGGATGCCCGACGAGATGTCGGGCGGCCAGCGCCAGCGCGTCGCCATCGCCCGTGCGATCGTTCGTGACCCGGACGTCTTCCTGATGGACGAACCGCTCGCGAACCTGGACGCGAAGCTGCGCGTGCACATGCGCACGGAGCTCCAGCGACTCCACAAGGAACTCGAGACGACGATCATCTACGTCACCCACGACCAGGCCGAGGCGATGACGATGTCCAACCGCATCGCCGTCCTCAACGAGGGCAAACTCCAGCAGATCGATCCGCCGCTGACCTGCTACAACGAGCCGGCGAACCGGTTCGTCGCCGGCTTCATCGGCTCGCCATCGATGAACTTCGTCGAGGGCGAACTCGTCGACGACGGCGTTCGGACCAAGAACTTCGCCGTCGAGTTCGATCCGGCGCAGGTGCCAGCCACGAGCGTGGGCGACGAGATCACGCTCGGGGTGCGACCGGAGGACGTCCACCTCGCCGACTACGCGGACTCGCTGACCCGGCCGACCAGGTCGATCGACGCGACGACCGACGTCTTGGAGCCGATGGGCGACGAGGTCTTCGTCTACATCCTGCTCGACGAGACGGTGGACGGCACCATGGAGAGCAAAGAGACGATGGAGAACCAGCTCCTGATGAGCGTCAGCCCCGACACGGACATCGAAGCGGACGAACGCGTCGACGTCGTCCTCGACGGCTCCAAGATCCACCTGTTCGATTCGACGACCGGCGAAGCGCTCGTCCACGGCATCGGCGATCTCGCGGAACGAGGACCGGGAACGACCGTCACCGAAGCGGAGTAGGACGGCAGACCGCACTCGAGCGGATCGCCCCGGTCGTCCTCCGTCTCGACGAACGAGATCGTTCCAGGTGTCGGATAGTATCGCCACGAGTGAACGAAGCTCAAAGAGGACAGAGAACGTACGGGAGAACGTGAAGAGAAACAGTGGCAGCCGCCCCGACCGGCCAGTACCTCCCCTCGATTCCGGGGGATACACCGTCGGCGGATCGCAGCGGCGAACGCGGCCGCCGACCGGCTGCCATCGGTATCGTCCGCTGACAGACCCTCGCGCTCGAATTATCCACAGATGACGACAGATCGCACCGACGTTCGAACGGGCATCGTCGGTCTCGGAAACATCGGCCAGTACCACGCCGAGCGGCTCGTCGACCTCGGCGTGCCGCTGGTCGGCGGGATGGACGTCTCCGCCGAGGCACGCAGACGCTTCGCCACGCGCTACGGCGTCGACGTCTACGAGGACCACGAGGACCTCTTCGAGACCGTCGACGCCGTCGTCGTGACGACGCCCAACAAGTTCCACGAGGAGTACGCCGTCGACGCCCTCGAGCGCGGCCTGCACGTCCTCCTCGAGAAACCGCTCGCCCACGAGTTAGAGAGTGCAGAACGGATCTCCAGGGCGGCGGCCGACGCCGACGCGACCTGCATGGTCGGCTTCAACAACCGGTTCTCGAACGCCGTCCAGATCGTCAAAAACCGGATCGACCGCGGCGAACTCGGCCAGGTCACGCACCTCGAGGCCAACTACGTGCGCCGCCGTGGCGTCCCCGGACGGGGCTCGTGGTTCACCCGGCGGGCGATCGCCGGCGGCGGCGCGCTGATCGACCTCGGCGTCCACGCGATCGACCTCGCGCTGTACCTGCTTGGCTACCCCGACATCGAGGAGGTCTCGGGCGTTACCAGATCGGAGTTCGGCCCCCGAGACGACTACGCCTACCTCGAGATGTGGGGCGAGGATGCAGGACCCGACGGGTTCGACGTGGACGACTCCGCGAGCGCGTTCGTCCGCTGTACGGGCAACCGGACGATCTCGCTGGAAACCGCGTGGGCGACGAACCGACCGGCCAACCACGAGTTCGTCGTCCGCGGCACCGACGCCGCCGCCCGGTTCGACCTCCTCGAGAACGACCTCTCTATTCACTCGGCGAGTACGATCGGTCCCGACCACCTGGAGGACGCGACGGTCCAGACCCGCCAGAACGACACGCACACCGACGAGCAGCGGGCGTTCTTCGACGCCATCGTGACCGGCCGGGACGTCGGCGAGAGCGTCGAACACGCACTGGCGGTCCAGCGCATCATCGACGCGATCTACCGCTCGAGCGAGGAGGGCGTTTCCGTCCAGTGTTGAGCGGACAGACCGGCCGTGGCTGGAATCTCTGCGGCGTAGCGTAACCTGTCGGGCGGTCGAACGCTCACCCACCTCGAAGATTTATTCAATTCCGGGTAGTACGTCGCCACATGCACATCGGCTTGCACACCCCACCGCTGTACGATCGGTCGTTCGAAGAAGCACTCGAGTACCTCTCCGAAACCGCCGTCTCGGCCGTCGAGCCGGGCGTCGGTGGCTATCCGGGCGACGACCACCTCGACCGCGAGCGGTACCTCGACGACGAGGACGCCCAGGCCGAACTCCACGACCTGCTCGAGGAGTACGGGATGGAGATCAGCGCCCTCGCGACCCACAACAATCCGCTCCATCCCGACGAGGAGCAGGCGGCGACGGCCGACACCGAGCTCCGCGAGGCGATCCGGCTGGCGTCTCAGCTCGAGGTAAACACCGTCACGTGCTTCTCCGGGCTGCCCGCGGGCGGGCCGAACGACGAGGTACCGAACTGGATCACGGCACCGTGGCCGAGCGAACACGCCGAGGCCCACGAGTACCAGTGGGACGTCGCCCTCGAGTACTGGGACGACCTCGCCACGCACGCCGACGACCACGGCGTCGACGTGGCCATCGAGATGCACCCGAACATGCTGGTCTACGAGCCCCACGGAATGGCGCGCCTGCGCGAGGAGACCAACGACCGGATCGGCGCGAACTTCGACCCCTCACACCTCTACTGGCAGGGCATTTCGATCACCGACGCGATCCGCTACCTCGGCGAACGCGACGCGATCCACCACTTCCACGCCAAAGATACTCGCGTCTACGAGGCCCAGGCCCGCGAGAAGGGCGTCCTCGACACGACGGCCTACGACGACGAACCGAACCGTTCGTGGCTCTTCCGGTCGGTGGGCTACGGCCACGGCGAAGAACACTGGAAAGACGTCGTCTCGACGCTGCGGATGGTCGGCTACGACGGCGCGTTGAGCATCGAACACGAGGACTCGCTGACGAGTTCGCACGAGGGCCTCGAGAAGGCGATCGGACTGCTCGAGCGGGCGATCTTCGAAGAACAGCCGGGCGAGGCGTACTGGGCCGAGTAGGCCGGACCCGACGGGACTCACTCGATCGGAATGCGGGTGACCTCCCGCGTCGGCGTTCTGATCGGAACGTCCACCTCCGGCACCGCGTCGGCGGCTTCGAGTTCCGCGAGGACGCGGCGGATGCCGTTGTGGTGGCCCGCCCCGATGACCACGACCACGTCGTGACCCGCTCGACGGAGCGCGTGGAGTCGCGTCGCCATCGCCCGGTCGCGCCGGTCGATCAGCACCTCGGCGACCTCGGGGAGTAGCCACCGCAACTGATCGATCGCCGGCTGGACGTCGTCGCCGCTCTCGATCTCGCGAAACGGTAGCGTCAGCAGTTCGAACTGGTCGAGGCGCTGTTTCGGCCCCATGAACTGCGCCCGGACCATCGTCCGGGGGATCGTCTCGAGTCCCACGCGAGACGAGAGGGCGTCGAACGTCTCCGCGATCGGATCGTCGACGAGCGCGACGTCGATTCCGAGTTCGGCCGCCGTCTCGATGGCGGTCTCCATCTCGGTCTTCCCGGGGTCGAAGCCGTACAGCCGAACGACGGTCTGCTGGATCGCCCGGAGCGTGCCGTACGTGACCGCCATCCCCGGCGGAAGCTCGCGCAGCAGGTCGGCGGGCGACGCTCGCACGCGAGACTCGAGTCGCTCGAATCGCCGTTCGTCGAGTTCGACCGCGACGAAGTCCGGCCGCTCCCCGCGGATCGCCTCGCGCGTGCGACGGCGGTGAGTCGGCGAGTAGTGGACGCTCGGCACGAACGTGAGAGTTCCGTCGCTGGACATCGTGTGGTGTGTTCGCGTCCCACAGACTTGAATCTCTCAGAACCCCTCGTCACTCGCCACGCGCCCGTTCGAACGTCTCGATCGCTCGTTCGCGCCGCTCGGCGTGATCGACGATGGGCGCGGGGTAGTCGGGCGCGACCGCCGTCCGCCGGTCGTCGTCGAGGTCGTGCCAGGAGTGGATCGTCTCGGCCGGGACGCCCTCGAGTTCGGGGACGTACGTCCGAACGTACTCGCCGTCGGGGTCGTAGCGTTCGCCCTGCGTCATCGGGTTGAACACGCGGAAGTACGGCTGGGCGTCGGTGCCCGTCGAGGCGGCCCACTGCCAGCCGCCGACGTCGTTCGCCGTGTCGTGGTCGGCGAGTTTTCGCCGGTACCAGTCGTAGCCCTCCCGCCAGTCGATCAGGAGGTCTTTCGTCAGAAACGAGGCGACGATCATCCGCACGCGATTGTGGACGTACCCCTCCGCGAGCAGCTGGCGCATCCCCGCGTCGACGATCGGGTAGCCCGTCTCGCCGCGTTTCCAGGCCGCGAGTTCGTCGGGAGCGTCGCGCCACTCGATCGCTCGCTGGTACCCCGAGAAGTTCTCGGTGACCGTCTCGGGGTTGAACGCGAGGACGTGGGCGTAGAACTCCCGCCAGGCGAGCTGGCGCTGGAACGCCACGACGGAATCGCGGTCGGCCTCGGTCGCCGCCGCGGCTCTCGCGGCCTCGGTCGCGGCGTACACCTCGCGGACGCCGATCGTCCCCCACTTGAGGTGGACCGAGAGCCGGGAGGTCGCGTCGGCGGCCGGATAGTCACGCTCGTCGGCGTACCGGTACACGTCCTCGTCGCAGAACGCCTCGAGCCGCGCGCGAGCCGCCTCGGGCGTCACCGTCGGGAGCGACGCCGCCGGCTCGTCGAACTCGAGGTCGGCGAGCGAGGGGAGGTCCGCGCCCCCGACGTCGGCCAGATCGGCCGCCGCCGGCGACTCGAGCGGGTCGGCTTTCTCCCGGTCGCGCCACTTCTTCCAGAAGTACGAGAACACCGAGTAGTGGTCGCCCTGGGTGGGCGTGATCGAGCCGGGTTCGTGGTGGAGCGCGTCCTGGACCGGCGTCGCGTCGACGTCCTCGTCCTCGAGCGCGGCGGTGACCGCCCGATCCCGGTCGCGTGCGAGCCCGCTGTAGTCTGCGTTCCACGTGACGCCGTCGACGCCGTACTCGTCAGCGAGTTCCGGGAGGACCGCGCTCGGCTCCCCGCGAGCGACGACGAGGTCGCTATCGCGCTCCCGGTACCACGCCCGAAGCGCCGACAGTGCCTCGAGCATCGACGCGACCCGCGGCGGCGAGGCGTGCTCGAGGACGACGGGATCGAAGACGAAGACGGGAACGACCGGGCCGCGGTCGGTCGCCGCCGACAGTCCGCGGTTGTCGCTCGCACGAAGGTCCCGCCGGTGCCAGTGGAGGTACATACTCGAGAAAGGGATCCCAGGAACGAAAGCGTAGGGATGGCACTCAGCGACGAGAGTCGTTTCACCGCCGCGCGACGCGCGAGCGGCGGGTCGTCGCAGCGACGCGAATCCCCGCCTCGAGGGACTCGACTGTGCGAGCGAGAACGTGCGCTCTCCAGACCACCGTAAGGGAGTTATTACCAACCACGCCGTGTCGGACTTTGTTGCCGTACGACACCGCGCGTGCCCGAACCGTCGAGCGCGCGAACCTGTCGTCGTTTGCGTCTCGCGAGAACGTCCGAAACCGGCTGGTCTCGAGCGTACAGGGTTCCTAACGACCAGCTAGCACGGTCATAACAATGGCCGTCTTCGGGATTCGATCCGTGTGGAACGCGTTCACGAAACCCGATAAATCGGACTGTAGTCGACCCGTGTGCGGTCCTTTCCGGTCGACAGCAGCTCCTTACGTCGGGTTACGGGCGCGATACACGAGAGATACCCATGAAACTCGCACTCATCGGCTTCGGACAGGCGGGCGGGAAGGTCGTCGACGAGTTCGTCGCGTACGACACAGCGATCGACGGCGGCTTCGTCGAGGACGCGATCGCCATCAACTCGGCGAAGGTGGACCTCCAGGGACTCGAGCACGTCCCGCCGGAAAAACAGGTGCTGATCGGCGGGGCACGCGTGAAAGGCCACGGCGTCGGTGCGGACAACGAACTCGGCGCGGAGGTCGCCGAGGCGGACATCGACGAGATCCAGGGGGCGATCGACGACGTCCCCGTCTACGACCTCGACGCGTTTCTCGTCGTCGCCGGAATGGGTGGCGGCACCGGCTCGGGCGGTGCGCCCGTCCTCGCGGAACACCTGAAGCGGGTCTACTCGGAACCGGTCTACGGGCTCGGGATCCTCCCCGGGACGGACGAGGGCGGCATCTACACGCTGAACGCCGCCAGGTCGTTCCAGACGTTCGTCCGCGAGGTGGACAATCTGCTGGTCTTCGACAACGACGACTGGCGACGCACCGGCGAGTCGGTCGGCAGTGGCTACGACCGCATCAACCGGGAGATCGTCGAGCGGTTCGGCAAACTGTTCGCCGCCGGCGAAGTCGGATCGGGCACACACGTCGCCGAGAGCGTCGTCGACTCCTCGGAGATCATCAACACGCTCTCGGGCGGCGGCGTCTCGACGGTCGGCTACGCGACCGAGGCAGTCCAGACCAGCGACGGCGGACTGCTCTCACGGTTCGGCCGATCCGAGGCCGGAACCGAGGTCGAGGAGACGACCCGGATGACGAGTCTCGTCCGCAAGGCGACGCTCGGCAGACTCACGCTCCCGTGTGCGGTCTCGAGCGCCGACCGGGCGCTCGTGGTCGCCGCCGGCCCGCCCGACCGGCTCAACCGCAAGGGAGTCGAACGCGGTCGAACCTGGCTCGAGGAGGAGACGGGCAGCATGGAGGTCCGGGGTGGCGACTACCCCATTCCGGGCAGCGACGAGGTCAGTTCGATCGTCCTCCTCTCGGGCGTCACCGACGTCGACCGGATCGAACGGCTCCAGCAGGTCGCCATCGAAGCCAAGGAGACGACGGCGGAGATCGACGCCCGAAGCGAGGACGAGACCGCCGCGCTGGTGGACACGGGCGGCGAACTGGACGCGCTGTTCTGATCACTCGTCGGTTCGCTGACTCACGGTCAACACGGGACACGGCGCGGTGCGGACGACCCGTTCTGCGACGCTCCCCACGACGTACCGATCCACGCCACACCGGCCGTGGGTCCCGGTGACGACGAGGTCGACGTCGTGGTCGTCGGCGTACGCGGTGAGTTCTCGCGAGACGTTCCCGACCTCGACGGCCGTCTCAACGCTCGAGACGCCGGCCTCGCGAGCGCTCGTCGCCGCCGTCTCGACGGTCTCCTCGGCGGCCACCTCGAGCGCCTCGAGTAGCTGGCCGGCGGCGACGTCGTAACTGGTCGCGGCCGTGTCGACGACGGAGACGACGTGGACCGTCGCGTCGTGTCTCGCGGCCAGTTCGACGCCGCGGGCTGCGGCAACGCGTGCACATTCGCTGCCGTCGGTCGCGACGAGCACGTCCTCGTAGGGGTAAGTGATCGACGCCCCGGTGTCGTTGACCGTCAGTACGGGAACGTCGGCCATCCGGACGACCCGTTCGGCGACGCTGCCGAGGAAGAACCGCTGGAAGCCGCGACGACCGTGGGTCCCCATGACGATCAGGTCGACGTCGTGTGCGCCGGCGTACTCGAGGATCGTCTCGTGTGGCGTGCCGCGTTCGACGGCGTCGACGACGGTGACGTCTCGCCGTTCCGCGCGGTCGGCGGCGTCGGCGACGAACCGCGAGCCCCGCCGTTCGAACACCTCGAGTACCTCGGGATCGCTCGCGACGGCCTCGTCGCGGGTCGCGTCGGCGACGTACAGCGCGTGGATCGTCGCGTCGCGGTCTGCAGCGTGGTCGATCGCGTGCTCGAGTGCTGCGGTCGCCCCGTCGCTCCCGTCGGTCGGAACCAGGATTCGTTCGGTCACGTCCGTCGGTTGACGGCGGGGGGACTTAGCTGCCCGTCCTTCGTAGAGCGCGGACTCGAGCGTCGATCACTCGAGTCCGACCTTGAGGTCGAGCACCGGCGTCCCGTCGAGGGCGTCGACGCCGCGAACGACCACCCGTGGCGGGTCGACGCGTTCGATGCGACACGGGCTGATCCCGATCGGGGTCGGTCGCATCGGCGACCGGGTCGCGAACACGCCCCGGGTATCGTCGCGAACCCGCAGCGTCTCCCTGTCCGCCCGGTCGGCGAACCAGACCACGTCGACGCGATCGCCCGCCGTTAGTCCCTCGAGTCCGGGTGCATACTGGTCGTCCAGGACGATCTCGCCTCTCGCGTCAGATTCGATCCCCTGCCGGGGGGCGTCCTCGAGCGTCTCGAACGGCGTTCGCACGACGCCGATCGGTCGACACTCGATCGTCGTTTCCACGTCCGAAATCGCTCGTGCGTCGTCGCCTCGGTTCGATCGATCCATGCCCGTCTCGAGGTGGACGGGACGCGGACATAGAGCCTCCGACTACCTGACGGCGAGTCTATACGTTCGACCAACACGTTTCTACGGGTGACCGAGTGAGGTATCGTATGGCGTTGTGGCAGTCCCGTCGAACCTGGTACTACATCGGGCTGGTCGCTACGGCGACCGTCGTCCTCACGTTGACGTACAACTACGGGATGTCGGCGTGGGAAGGCCGCCCACAGCCGCTGTATCGCTCCCTGGAGATCGTCTTCCAGAGTTTCACGACCACTGGCTACGGGGAAGACTCGCCCTGGCAGTCCCCCCAGATGAACCTGCTCGTGATCGGGATGCAACTCACCGGGATCGGCCTGATCCTCACGGCGGTGGACGTGTTCGCCGTTCCCTGGCTGCAGACCGCACTCGCGCCGTCGCCGCCGGAGCGAGTGTCGGGACTCGAGGATCACGTCGTCGTCTGTGAGTACACGCCACGCGGGGAGGTGTTCGTCGCAGAACTCGAGTCACGCGACCGGGAGTACGTCATCGTCGAACCGGACCTGGACGTCGCGACCGAGTTACACGAGACGGACTACCGGGTCGTTCACGGCGATCCAGAATCCGTGGCGGTACTCGAGCGTGCGGGCATCGAGACGGCGACGGCGGTCGTGGCGGACGCAGCCGACGACACGAACGCGAGTATCGTGCTGTCCGCGCGGGAGGCGAATCCCGACGTTCGGGTGGTGACGCTGATCGAAGACCAGGAACTGGCCGAGTATCACTGGATCGCGGGCGCAGACGAGGTACTGTCGCCCCGCCAGCTCGTCGGCGAGAGCCTCGCAGCCCAGGTGCCGACGGCGGTGACGCCCGTGGTCGACGAAGGCGTCGAGATCGGCGACGACGTGGAACTCGTCGAACTCTCCGTCGAGCCGGGGAGCGAACTCTGCGAACGAGCCGTCGGCGAAGCGCGGCTCCGCGACCGCTTCGGCGTGGACGTCATCGGCGCGTGGTTCGACGGGGAGTTCCAGAGTCCGATCGACCCGGACGCCACGATCGACGCCCGAACGCGGCTCCTGGTCGCCGGCGAGCCAGAACAGATCGAGGCGCTACGCAAAGAGGCGTCGTCGACGATCCAGCAACTGGCACCACAGCAGGTACTGATCGCCGGGTACGGCGACTCCGGGACGGCGGCGGCGAACGCACTCGCCGACCAGGGGACGGAGGTGACCGTCCTCGACCTCGAGGAGAGCGACGGCGTCGACGTCGTCGGCGACGCCCGCGATCCGGACGTGCTGTCCGAGGCGGGCCTCGAGGACGCGTCGGCGATCATCGTCACGACGGGCGACGACACGACCGCGATCTTCACGACGCTGATCGCGTGGGACCAGAACCCGGACCTCGAGATCATCGTCCGGGCGACCGAACCGGAGAACGTCCAGAAGCTCTACCGGGCGGGGGCGGATTACGTCCAGTCGCTGGCGACGGTCAGCGGCCGGATGATGGCGTCGACGGTGCTAGAAGACGAGGAAGTGCTGGCGTTCGGCCAGCAGATCGAGGTGACGAGGCTGCCCGCGGACGGCCTGGCGGGTCGGACGCTCGTCGAGGCAGACGTGCGGGCAAAGACCGGCTGTACCGTCCTCGCCGTCGAGAGAGGTGGAGAGACGATCACCGAGTTCGATCCCGACTCGTTCCGACTCGAGTCCGACGACCACGTCGTCCTGGCCGGCACCGACGAGAGCGTCGCCGAGTTCGAGCGCCGCTACGCCTGACCGTCCACGGGACGCCGCGCCATACAATTTTAAGAGCGTTGACTGTGTGTTTCAGCCTGCGAATGATTCGCACGACACGGAGGCGACGTAGATGACGACCGAGCGGTTCCACGTCGACGGCGACACTGCCGTGATCACCGGTGCCTCGAGCGGGATCGGCCGCGAGATCGCGACGCGATTCGCCGCCGACGGCGTCGACGTCGTGATCTGCTCGCGCGAGCAGGAGAACGTCGACGCGGTCGCGGAGACGATCGCCGAGAGCGATCGGCCGGGCGAGGCGCTGGCCGTCGAGTGTGACGTCACGGACCGCGAGGCCGTCGAGGCGCTGATCGAAGCGACGGTCGACGAGTTCGGCGGCCTCGACGTACTGGTGAACAACGCCGGCGCGAGTTTCATGGCGAACTTCGAGGACATCAGCCCCAACGGCTGGCAGACGATCGTCGACGTCAACCTCACCGGCACCTACCACTGTACGCACGCCGCGGCAGCGCACCTCAAGGAAGGCGGTGGCACCGTCGTCAACCTCGCGAGCGTCGCCGGCCGCCAGGGAGCGCCGTACATGAGCCACTACGCGGCGTCGAAAGCCGGCGTCGTCGCACTGACCTCCTCGCTGGCGTTCGAGTGGGCGAGCGAGGGCGTCCGCGTCAACTGCATCGCCCCCGGATTCGTCGCGACCGAGGGCGTCGAGGCCCAGATGGGAATCAGCGCCGACGACGTCGACCGCGAGGAGGTCGATCGGCGGATGGGGACCAGCGAGGAGATCGCCGATATCGCGCAGTTTCTCGCCAGTCCCGCCTCGTCGTATCTCGTCGGCCAGACCCTCGAGCCGGCCGGAAAACCCGCGATTCTCGAAGATCCAACCGTCTGACATTCATGACAGATCGTACACTCCACCTGCCCGTCGCAGCACAGCCGAGCGTCGACTCGCTCGTGAACCTCGCCGTCCTCGGCGAAGAGCACGGCTACGAACGCGCGTGGCTCCCCGAGACGTGGGGTCGCGACGCCGTCACCGTCCTGACCAGCATGGCCCACGAGACCGAGGAGATCGGTCTCGGACCGAGCATCCTGAACATCTACTCGCGGTCGCCCGCGCTGCTGGCCCAGACCGCGACGACGTTACAGGAGGTCGCCGACGGCCGCATGCGATTTGGCATCGGCCCCAGCGGCCCTGCCGTCATCGAGGGCTGGCACGGGGCCGACTTCGAGCGGCCGCTCCGGCGCACCCGCGAGTACCTCGAGATCATGCGGACGGTCATGGCGGGCGAGACGCTCAACTACGACGGCGACGTCTTCTCGCTGGCCGGCTTCCGCCTGCGCTGTGACCCACCCGAGGAGCCCGTCCCGATCGACGCCGCCGGCATGGGCCCCAAGTCCGTCGAACTGGCCGGGCGCTTCGCCGACGGCTGGCACGCCATCGTCTTCACGCCCGACGGACTCCGAGAACGGCTCGAGGACCTCGAGCGGGGGATCGAACTCGGCGACCGCGACCCCGAGGACGTCCGCACCACGCTGTCGATCACGGCGTGTGCACTCGAGGACGGCGAGCGCGCCCGACGACTCGCCCGCCAGCACCTCGCGTTCTACGTCGGTGCGATGGGGACCTACTACCGGGAGTCCCTCTCGAGACAGGGCTACGAACAGGAGGCAAACGAGATCGCGGCGGCGTGGGCGAGCGGCGACCAGGAGCGGGCGTGTTCGCTCATCTCCGACGACTTGCTCGACGATCTCGGTGCCGTCGGCACGCCCGAGCACGCCCGCGAACAGCTGCGGAAGTTCGAGGAGATCGACGGCCTCGACGCCGTCGCCGTCAGCTTCCCTCGCGGAGCGACGACCGACGAACTCGAGTCGACGATCGAGGCGCTGGCACCCGACGTCTGATAGCAAGATCGACCGAGACCGCCGGAGTGACGACCCTCGAGTGCCACGCCCGAGGTGATGACCGTCGAACGCGTCGCCGTCGGGCAGGGCACGCCCGAGGGAACCAACAGCGCGTACGTACTTCCGGATCGAGGCGTCGTGATCGATCCGGGTCCGCCGACCGAATCCGCCTGGACCGACCTCCGCGAGGGACTCGAGCGCGTCGGGCTCGCCCTCGAGTCGATCGATCACGTCCTCGTCACCCACTGGCACGCAGACCACGCCGGACTCGCGCCGCGGCTGGCCGAGACAGCAGACGCCACGCTCGCGATGGGCGACGACGACGCGGCGCTGATCGCCGACTACGCGGCCGAACGGGACCGACGGCTCCGCCGCGACGCGGCGACGATGCGACGCTGTGGCGTTCCCGACGACGCGGTCGACGCCGTGATCGCCGGCGACGAGCCGTCGCCGATACCCGACGAGTTCCCGGTCGAACCGCTCGCCGACGGCGACGTCGTCGCGGGCCTCGAGGTCGTCGAGACGCCCGGACACACGCTCGGCCACGTCGCCTTCGCCGCCGCCGACGCGATCGCCGTCGGCGACGCCGTCCTCTCGACGTACACGCCGAACGTCGGCGGCAGCGACACCCGGACGACCGATCCACTCGCCGACTTCGACCGGACGCTCGAGTGTCTCGAGTCACGCCCGGAGACGCTCCTCCCGGGCCACGGAACGACCGTCGACCCCGGCAGGATCGAGACGATCCGCTCACATCACCGGGAGCGAACCGACCGAGTGCTCGCGACACTCGAGTCCAGGAAAACCGCGACGCCGTGGGACGTCGCCCGCGACCTGTTCGGCGACCTCGAGGGGATCCACGTCAAGTTCGGGGCCGGTGAGGCGGCAGCACACCTCGAGCGGCTCGAACGAACGGGGAGAGTCGAGCGCGTCGGCGACGATCCGATCACGTACGAACGCGAACGTCCGTGACCGACCCCGACTCGACGGCCGCTCGGACGAAACGGGTCGGGTGAGACGGGTTAGGTCTCCGGCGCGATCTCCTTGACCCGGCCCCGAGCGCCGGACTCGAGTTTCACGAGGATTCCCTCGGGGTGCGTGCGCTCGTCGGACAGGATCGCACCGATCTCGCCGACGATCCTGTCGCCGTTCTCCTGTTCGACCTCGACGGCCATCCCGGTCACGAGTTCGTTTCTCGTCGGCAGGTCGGCAGACATACGGGCCGAACGACACCGACGGACCACTTATAGCTCGAGCGTCCAGCACCCTCGTACGGACTACTGTCAGTCATTTCCGGTGCAACCGCAGGGCGGTCGCGGTTGCACCGGTAAATCGTTACAGCAGACCGTATCACTCGAGCGGCAGCGCCGTCGCGTCGATCCCGTCTCGCCGGCCGTCGAGGACGGCAAAGCGCTCGTCGCGGCGGCACTCGAGCCAGTAGAGCAGACGCTCTGCCCACTCGAGTTTCTGCGCTTTCATCGCGTCGACCGACGGGTCGTCGAAGTCCCAGCCGACGAACGCGAGGCGGGCGGCCCCGAGGTGGTCGGCGAGGAAGGCGGCGCGGTCGCCGTCGGTGAAGCCGCCGAAGTTCCGGACCGGTCCTCGCGGTTCAGCCTGCGTCGTCGGCAGGACGAACTCGTCGACGCAGTCGGGGACGACCGTGCGGACTGCCGGGACGTTGTCCCCGTGTGCGTGGACGGCGACCGGCGTCCCCGTCTCCGTGAGCCGGCAGACCGTCTCCGGGTTCTTGTCCAGGTCCGTCACCATGCAGTCGACGCTCACGTCGTGGCGCTCGAGGACGTCGACCGCCGTCGAGGCGGCGACGACGACGTCGGCCTCGCGAGCGCGCTCGAGGGCGGCCGCGGACTCGAGGGAGGGTCCCGCACCGGCGACGGCGACGGTCGCTCCCCGGATCGGCGAGAGCGTCTCGAGGTCGAACGCGGTCGTCTGCGAGGCGAGGACGTCCCGCGCGCGTTCGTCCGCCGCGCGGTCGAAGCCGAACGACTCGAGGATCGCCTCGTAGACCGGTTCCCACTCGTCGAACCGCATTCAGCTCCCTCTGACGAACGTCATGGTCGTCACTGTCGAGTTCGACGTCACAATAATTCCGTGTTGTGGGCCGGGGGACGCCTCCAAAGTACCCCTACCCGGGAGGCCGCCCGGCTTCCACACCCCTGTTTCGAAGCCTCCGGCATAAGCTTTCTCTTACCGGGTGCGGTCCTCGAGTTCGTCCTCGATCACCGACAGCCGGCCGTCTTCGCCCCGAATTCCGGCCGTCACGCGCCCGATCGCCGCCGTCGATCCGACCAGCAGCGACCGACCGCTCGCGAGGTCGATCCACACCGCGCCGCTCTCGCCTGCGACGCGCTCGAGGACGCCCCGCTCGTCGGGAGTCAGTCCGTCGATCTCGAAGGCGTGGTGGACCCAGTCGGCCGCCTGTTCGGGGTCCACGTCGCGTTCGGCGAGGTGTGCGCGCAACTCCCTCGTCGACCCGACGTCCAGCCGCGAGACCGTGACGTCGTCTCGAGTCGTCGTCGACTGCTCGGAAAACGCCGCTCCGATCAGGGCCGCGTCCCGCGTCTCGGCGACGTCGTGAGTGCGAATCACGTGTGCGCCACGCTCGACGGCCATCGACGTGGCGGCGAGACTGACCGGCAGGCGCTCGTCGGTCTCCCTGCCTGCGATCTCGCCGAGGAAGTTCTTCCTGTTGATCGAGACCAGCATCGGCTTGCCGAGCGCACGGAACTCCCGCAACCGGCGGAAGGTCTCGCGGTCGTCCGCGAGAGTCTGTGCCTCGCTCCAGCCGCCGAAGGCGGGATCGACGATCGTCTTCTCCGTGAGGCCGTTCTGTTTCAGCGCCTCGTAGACCATGTCGACGTAGTCGGCCTCGCGTGCCCACTCCTCGCTCTTCCGTTCGGCCCAGTCGGTCTCCTCGACCGCACCCGGCCGCTCGAGGTCCGGCGGACTGGCCATCTTGACGACGGGCGCGTCGTGTTCTTCACAGACGGTCGGCATCTCCGGGTCGGCGAAGCCACAGACGTCGTTGACCATATCGAATCCCCGCGAGAGCGCCTCGTCCGCGACGGCGGCGTAGCGCGTCTCGATCGAGAAGACCGCGTCGCCGGAGACGCTCTCGAGCGTCTCGATGGCGACGTGGAGGCGCTCGAGTTCCTGCTGGGCGGTGAGGACCTCGAAGCGTTTGTTCGCCGACTCGAGTCCCACGTCGACGACGTCGGCTCCCTGGTCGATCAACTGTTCGTCGACGTAGCGGGCGGCCTCGCCGGGGTCGTCGTAGACGCTCGGGTCGTACGGCGACTCCTCGCTGACGTTCAACACGCCCATGATCCGGGGCGGATACTGGTCGCCGATCCCGAGCCCGGCCGCGTCGACGCTGTCCATACCCTCGAGTGGGGCGGCGAGACAAAAAGACGACGCGGTTCCGGCGAACTGGGCACCGACGCGGTCAGCGGGCGACCAGACCGTGAACAGGCTCTTTTTGTCCGCTCGGTCGAAACACACGGACATGGCCAAAGTCAGCATCGGCATGCTCGGCTGGCGCTTCGACGAGGACGACATCCTCGACGAGAACGGGGAGTTCCTCCCGCTCGACGAGATGCCGGAGGACGCCCGCGAGCGGATGATCCGGCTGGACACCATCTACAACGCGCCCTGTAACGCCTGCTGGTTGATCCACGGCGACGAGAACGTAGACGAGTGTAACACCGCCCGGTACGTCTACGGCGAGCCCCTCTCGGAGGTCATCCTCTGTGAGGAACACGAACCCGACTTCGTCTACTGGTTCCGCGAGGACGGCGGCTCGGCGTACCGCGGCACCGAGGAGTTCGAAGACCAGTTCTACGAGTGGTTCCTCAAGGGCAATCGCGCACCCGAGGGATACGAGGGCATGGAGTACGTCTCGACCGACCCGGACGACCTCCCGGAGCCGCCGGAACCCGATCCGGACGAACACGGCGACCTGATGGGAGGCGACGTCTCCGACCGCGTCGGTCTCACGGACGAAGAGATCGCAGAGAGCGGCGTCGACTTCGGTTCGGAGTACCCCAGCGACGAATGAGCGACGGCCGACCGGAAGACGGCGCGTCCGCCCGTCGCGATCCGCCCGCCGTCGCCGTCGTCGACGCACAGACGCCCGGGAACGTCGGCACCATCGCCCGGGCGATGAAGAACTTCGGATTCGACGACCTCCTGCTCGTCGACCCGCCGGAACTCGACCCCGACGGCGAGGCCTACGGCTTCGCGGGTCACGCCCGCGAGGACGTCCTCCCGAACGCCCAGCAGGTCACGTTCGACCACGTCGTCGAGAACTACCACACGATCGGCTGTACCGCCGTGACCGGCGAGGACGACCGCAGCCACGTCCGCTTCCCGTTCTCGACGCCCGCCGATCTCGCTGACCGCCTCCCGACGGTCGACGCTCCTACCGCGCTCGTCTTCGGCCGCGAGCGCGTCGGCCTCACCAACGAGGAACTCGCCCGGATCGACGAGATCTGCTCGATCCCGGCCAGCGCCGAGTATCCCGTCCTCAACCTCGGCCAGGCCGCGACGATCGTCCTCTACGAACTCCGCGATCTCGCGCTCGCCGAAACCCAGTTGCCGGACGTCGAGCGCGTTCGCGCCCCCGAACCGATGGTCGAGCGCCTGTACGACGAGTGGGCCGCCCTGCTCGCGGAGATCAACCACCCCGAGGAGAAACGCGAGAAGACGATGCGGATGATCCGCCGCGTGTACGGTCGCGCAGACCCGACCGAGCGAGAGGTCAACACGCTCCTCGGGCTGTTACGCCGGGCGACTGAACGGCCGGACCTCGAGGAGCGGTGATCTCATACTGCCGGACGTAAGTCGTGAAAGATTCTCGCCGTCCCGGGGTGGCGAGAATCTTCACACAGTTACGTCCGATAGTATCAGATCGGCCCGAGCGAGAGCACGACCGGGACGGCCACGACGGCGATCGCCCGCCGGAACCTCACGCCTCGAGCGACGGCAACTGCGTGTGCCCACAGGTAGCCCGACCAGAGCGTACAGAGTATCGAGAACCCGTTTGCCACCACGAACGCCGGGCCGGGGTTAGGCGGCAGCGCGTAGATCCGGGCGGGGAGCGTAACCCCGACACTCCAGAGTTCCGTCGGCGTCGCCGGGAACGCGACCAGCAGGAGCGACAGGACGACGACGTTGCCGAAAAGCAGGGGGACGAACCCCCAGGCGACCAGCGCCGCGGTCCGGCCGAACCCGCGCTCGCTCGCGACCGGCCAGGACAGCACGTAAAAAATCGCCGTATACACGAGCCAGAAGAACGCGGGACCGACGATCAGCGTCGCGAGTACGATCCCGAAGAGGCCAGGAAGGGATACTTCCCAGCCCGCCGTCGCGTACCGAATCGGCGGAAACGCGCCGAGGACCTTCTCGTCGGGAATCATCGGCGACCGCAACAGCGACTGAACCGGCGGAAACACCCCGAGACACAGCACGCCGATCGCTGCGGGCACGCTGGCCGACCGCGACAGCGAGGGTGACGCGGTCTCGAAGAACCCGGCGGGGTCGACGAGGAGACGCCGCAAGCGACCGGCCATACCAGTCGTGTCGTCACCCCAGCTACTCAGCGTTTTCGGCAGACAGGGGCCCGGTTCGCCCACAGTTTCTGGGTCAGAAACCGTGCATCCGATTCTATTCAAACAGGTCGCGTCGGTCCACGTGGAATGACGGCGATCGAAACGCACGACCTGACGAAACGCTACGGCGACGTCGTCGCGCTCGACGGCATCGATCTATCGATACGCGAGGGAGAAGTGTTCGGCTTTCTCGGGCCGAACGGGGCCGGCAAGACGACGACCATCGACCTGCTGCTAGACTTCATCAGACCGACCGACGGGTCCGCGACCGTTCTGGGATACGACGCGCAGGCGGAGGCGGACGCGGTCCGCGAGCGAGTCGGCGTCCTTCCCGACGGCTTCGACCTCTGGGAACGGTCGTCCGGCTACCGCCATCTGGAGTTCGCGATCGAATCGAAAGGCGGCGACGAGGACCCCGACGGCCTGCTCGAGCGGGTCGGCCTCGAGCGGGAGGACGCACGACGCCGCGTCGGCGACTACTCGAAGGGGATGAAACAGCGGCTCGCGATGGCGATGGCCCTGGTCGGCGACCCCGACCTGCTGATCCTCGACGAACCCTCCACTGGGCTCGATCCCCACGGCATCCGAACGATGCAGGAGCTGGTTCGAGAGCGGGCCGCCGACGGGACGACCGTCTTTTTCTCCTCGCACATCCTCAGCCAGGTGTCGGCGGTCTGTGACCGCGTCGGCATCCTCGACGAGGGAGAGCTCGTGACGGTCGACACCATCGAGGGACTTCGGGAGACCGCAGGCGCGGGCTCGCGACTCTTCGTCCGCGTCGCCGACGAACCGACGGTCGACCTCGAGGGGATCGAAGGCGTAACCGACGTCGCCCTCGGAGACGGGTCGGTGACGGCGACCTACGTCGAGCCAGCGGCGAAGGCGACCGTCGTCCACCGACTCGTCGAGAACGACGTCGACGTGCTCGACTTCGAGATTCGTGAACCGACGCTCGAGGATCTCTTCGAGGCGTACACGAACGGCGATCTGAAGGTGACCGACGGCCAGGCCACGAAAGCGAGTCCGTCGGCGACGACCGCAGGGTCGGCCGACGTTGCGAGCGTGGAGGTGGACCGATGAGTTACCGACTCGTCGCGCGCAAGGACTTCGAGGACGTCGTCCGCTCGAAGATGCTCTGGTCGATCCTCGGCGTGTTCGTGTTGCTGATGGCGATCATCTCCTTTGGCATCGGCACGAACGACCTCGGCGACGCGACGTGGGTCGAGATCCTCGGACTGTTCAACTCGCTCGGCGCCCAACTGCTGATCCCGGTCACGGCCCTGATCTTCGGCTACATGGCCATCGCCGGGGAACGCCAGTCCGGGAGTCTCCGGATCCTGTTCGGCCTCTCGCACGACCGCCGCGACGTCGTCTTCGGCAAGTTCTGTAGCCGCGTCGCCGTCATGGTGGTCGCCGCGGTCTTACTCTGTCTCGTGACCCTCGGGGTGGCGCTCGCGTTGTTCGGCGTTCCCGACGTCGGGACCTTTCTCGCGTTCGCCGGATTGACGGTGCTGCTCGCGGCTTCCTTTACCGGGATCGCGGTCGGCATCTCGTCGCTGACCGGGAACCGCGCGAAGGCCATGGGCGGAGCGATCGGCAGCTACGTCGTGTTCGTGTTGCTGTGGCATCCGTTCGTCGCCGCCGTCCACTACCTGAGCGCCGGCGAACTCGTGGGCTACGATGCGCCGAGTTGGTACTTCCTGCTGTTACGGCTGAACCCGCTCGTGGCGTACCGGGACGCGCTGGGACTGCTGACCGACCAGTACCTCTGGCCGATGATCGGCTGGTCGACCATCGTCGAGGACGTCTCCATGGAGCAGGCGTCGGGAGACGCCCTGTTGCTCACCAATCGACTGAGCGGCGACCTCCCGTTTTACCTGACCGAGTGGGGAAGCGTCGTCGTACTGCTTGCGTGGCTGGTCGTTCCCGTCGCCGTCGGCTACTGGCACTTCTCGCGTGCCGACCTCAACTGATATACTACCGGACAACAGTCAGTGAATACTCGATCGCACTCGAACGGCCAGAACCGCCGGCGACGATCCACGAGGCGCGATCGAGTACGTGCTGACCGGTGTTCGATCGTACGAACGTCGCCGACTGTTCACGCTCGAGGTCGTCCCCGGGCGATCAGGCGCGCTTCTGGATCTCCTCGCGCAGCAGTCGGCTCACGAGGTCGCCGTCGGCCTTCCCGCGAAGCGCGCCCATGCACTCGCCCATGAGTCCGGAGAACGCCTGCATTCCTTCCTCTTCGACCTGTTTTTCGTTGCGCTCGACGACCTCTAGGATCGCCTCGCGAACCTCGTCTTCGGAGACGCCACC
The DNA here is from genome assembly GCF_023008585.1 of Natribaculum breve. GTDB lineage: Archaea > Halobacteriota > Halobacteria > Halobacteriales > Natrialbaceae > Natribaculum > Natribaculum breve. The sequence goes on from NZ_CP095390.1 coordinate 449,702, forward strand.
CAGGTCCTCGCGCTCGACCGCCTCTTCGGCGGTGAGCGAGGGCTCGTCGGCGAGCGCGGAGAGCAGGTCGCCGACGGCCTCTTTCGGAATCTCGCCGTCGTCGACGAGTCGCAGGCTCTCCTCGAGGTGGTCGTCGGCGAGGTTCGCGACCGGGACGTCGTCGCGACGGAGTTCGGTGAGCGTGGACTCGAGGGTGGTCGCCGCGAGCGTCGGGTCGACACCGTCGGACGAATCCGACGAGCCTCCGCTCGCATCGCTCGCGGAGACGCCGTCGACGACGGACTCGAAAAGCGGCATGTACTCGCCGTAGGCGACCTGCTCGGCGAGGCCGGCGTCGAGGTCGTACTCCGCCTGGTAGCGGTCGACCTTCTCGGTCAGCAGTTCGGGTTCGGGCACCGCGCTCGGGTCGGGTTCGACCGGCGGGACGTCCGTCTCGGGGTACATCCGCGCCGCACCCGGCAGCGGGCGCAGGTAGCGGGTCGTCCCGTCGTCGTTCGCGCCGCGAGTCTCCTCGGGGACGCCCTCGAGTGCGCTTTCGGCCCGCTCGGCGACGGCCTCGATTGCGCTTTCGGCGACCTCGGTTGCGGCGGCGACGATCGCGACGGCGTCTTCGGAGCCCGCGCCGACGGCCTCGCGGAGGGCGGCGACTTCCGCCTCGGTGACGCCGTAGGCCGGCAGTTCGTCGGTGTGGAAGATCCCGCCCGCACCGTGGCGTTTGGCGTGATCGGAAAACTCCGTGCCGAGCCGGCGGTCGGGGGCGATCTCGCGGCCGACGAGGCCGTCGAAGCCGTACAGCGGGACGGCCGTGACCGAGCCGCCGGCGTCGAGCGCGCCGCGGATCACGCCGCTGTCGGTGTCCTCGAAGACCTCGGTCACGTCTACGGTGTCGCCGACGCTCGCGTCGCGAGCCCCGAGTTCGGCGGCGATCTCGACGAGTTCGGCCTGCCTGCCGACTTCGGTGCGGACGATGTCGTCGATGTCGTCTAAGCTCTGGACGCCCTTGATCTCGACGCGAGCCCCCTCGGCGATCGAGACGTTGACGTCCTGGCGGATGGTCCCGAGGCCGCGCTTTACGCGTCCCGTCGAGCGCAGCAACATCCCGATCCGTTCTGCGGCCTCGCGCGCCTGTTCGGGCGTCGAGATGTCGGGGCTCGTGCCGATCTCGACGAGCGGAATGCCGAGTCGGTCCAGACTGTAGACGACGCCGTCGTCGGTCTCCTCGACCCGCTGGGCGCTCTCTTCCTCGAGCATGAGGTCCTCGATTCCCACGGCACCCTCGCCGGTCTCGATCTCGCCGTCGACGGCGATCAGCGTCGACCGCTGGAAGCCCGACGTGTTCGAGCCGTCGACGACGATCTTGCGCATCACGTGGGCCTGGTCGATCGGTTGCATGTCCATCAGCTGGGCGATCTCGAGGGCCGTCTCGAGCGCCTCGTCGTCGAGACGGTGCGGCGGCTCGTCGTCTTCCTCGACGAGACAGGTCGTGTCGTACGCGAGGTACTCGAACTCGCGGTCGACCCTGCTCTCTTCTAGGGCGGCCTCGTCGATCTCGCCCAGTTCGCTCCGGGTGGGGTGGAGGTAACGAGTGAACCGACGCGTCGACTCCTCGGGGTCGCGTAACTCGGTCGGACAGTTACAGAACAGCTTCGTCGCCGTGTCGAGTTGCTGGTGGATCTCCAGCCCGGCGACGAGTCCGAGCTCGTCGTAGTCGTACTCGGTCATTGGCGAGCACTCGGAGGCCGAGGGGTAAAAAACCGTCCAGTCTCGAGCGCTGCCGGCGACTCGAGTCGGTCGCGTGGCATCCGGCGTCGACTCGAGCAAGACCGGCGCGGGCGACGACCGACGAGGCTAGTAGTCACCCCCGTCGTCAGAACCGTGGTCGTTTGAGTCGTGATCGTCCGAATCGTCGGAGCCGTCCCCGTCGTCGGAGTCGTTGCCGTCGTCGGAGCCGTCGCCCGAGAGATCGAATCCCCCGTTCGTCTCGACGTCGCCGCGCATCGAGTCGGGGTGGAACGAACAGTAGTACTCGGCCATCTCGTCGCTCGCGTCGACGGTCGTCGACACGGCCTCTCCCGCGTCCTCGCTCGAGTCAGACGCGGCCAGTTCCTCGCCGTCTTCGGTTTCGACGACCAGTTCGTGCTCGAGTCCGTCGAGGTTGATCCAGACGATCTCGTACTGCTGGCCGTCTTCGAGTTCCATCGTCGGGTTCTCCTCGCCCTCGATCTCTTCGGGTGCGACGCCGAGCCAGTACTCCCGCTTGCCGCCGAGGACGATCGGCAGGCGATCGTCTTCGTCTCCGTCGTCCGTTTCGGTTTCGTCGTCGTCCTGTGCTGTCGTGGTGCCCGCCAGCCCGGTCGCCGCCGCCGTCGCACCGAGCAGCCGAAGGACGGTTCGTCGATCAGCCATGCGTCTCACGGTCGGTCCGTGGAAAGTGGACGGCAAAAACGGGTGACACCGTTCCACGTCGATAGAATGACGTTACTGTTGAACACGGCACGAGTTGGCACAGGGAGTACAGCGTTTCTGAATCGGCGTCGTCGACGGTCTCGCCGGGCGTGACCGACGTCGACGCGTCGAGGAAGCGACCCGTCCGCGAGCATCGGACGGAAACGTCACGTTGGACCGGACGTGGACCCGCCAGTCGACGAGTCGTCGACCTCGTCGTCGAACCACCCGTCGATCGATCGCCGTCTGCGGATCTGCAACCGTTCCTGGAGGCGGTCCGCGAGCAGTTGCTGCAACTCGAGTGCGCGGTCCGTGTCGACGTCGATCGCCGTCGCCGGCCGGCCGAAAAACGAGGCCGAACTCGCGGTGTCGGCGGTGACGCTCGCCAGTCGCCGTCGACGCTGGAAGATCGTCTGGTGGTAGACGGCGGTCTGGACCCGGTAGTAAGGGACGACTTTCGTCGTCCGCCGCCAGAACCCCGTTCGCGTGAGGAAGTACCGCTCGCCGGCACGATAGCCCCGACTGTGCCACTTGAGGTGGGCGGCCGGCGGGACGAGAATCAGGAACGCGGCGACGGCGTACCAGTCCTCGACGACCGCCGTGTAGGTCGCGAGGACGTAGCCGACGGCCACGATCGCACAGAGGGCCGCGACGTACCGCACCGCGTACCGTTCGCGCGCTCGAGACGGCGGCCGCTCGAGGTCGGTCGAGCCGAACGGTTCGATCGAGCGGGCGAGCGCGTCGACGCGACCGCGTTCGGCGAGCGGGATCGCCGACTCGGCACCGCGAGAGCCCGACTGTCCCGGCGCGTAACCGGCCGTCTCGACGGCCAGCGAGCCGTAGCCGAACCAGCGGGCCGGCACCGACTCCTTGATCGTCAGCGTCTGGACCTTCTCGAGCGGGATCGTCCCGCTGTAGCGCTGGAGCAGGCCGCGCTCGTAGTGGAGTTCGTCGCCGACGCGCGTGAGCCGGAACCCGTAGTAGCGGTTGAACGTCAACGCGGCGCTCAGGACCCACGCCGCGAGCAAGAACAGCAACAGCGCCCAGCCGATCGCGATCAGCCCCGACCCCGGGAGGTCGCTCTCGAGGCCGTCGACCGGGACGAACGTCGCGGGGTCGAATCCGCTGGCGAACGAGAGGGCGATGCCGCCGAGGATGCTCGCCCCGGGGTCGATCGTGAACACGCTCAGGATCGCGAGTTCGTCCGGTCGGATCGCAAACAGGAGGTCTTCGGGTTCGCCGGCGTCCGCGCGTTCGCGCTCGGCCTCCGGTCGCTCCTCGCGCTCCTCGCTTGCCCCCTCGCGGAGCCGTCGTCGCAGCCGTCGCGCCTCGGCTTCGTCGACGTACCGCAGGGTGACTTCCGTCTGTCCGCCGCCGGCGGTCTCGACGTGGACGGCGGCGATGCCCAGCGCCCGCTGGACGACGTTCTGTCTGACGTCGACGTTCTGGACCCGGCGGAGGGGCACCTCGCGGGCGCGCCTCGAGAGGACGCCGGATGCGACGTCGAACGTGTCCGCGGTGAGTTCGTACTCGAATCGCTGGTAGTAGGCCAGTTCGTAGGCGACGCCGACGACTATTCCGAACAGCACCATCGAGCCGATCACGAGGACGTTCCCAGGGCCGCCGGGCGAGGCGACGACGCCGAGGAAGAAAAAGAGCGTCCCCGTGCTCAGGCTCCGCGAGAGCGAGCGAACCGGAACGGAGGCCGGGTGGAGTTTCGTCATACCGCGTCCTCACCGCCGCTCTCGATGGCGAGTCGTCGCAACTGTTCGCGCAGGTCCTCCGCTCGAGTCGGCGTCAACCCGGGAATCGCGACGTCGGCGCTGCGCGATCCGGCCGTGTAGACGACCACCGTCGCCAGACCGACCGCTCGCTCGAGCGGCGAGCGCCGCGAGTCGACGTGCTGGACGCGCACGAACGGAACGACGGTCTTGATGCGGGTAAAGACGCCCCGTTCGATGTAGAGGGTGTCGTCCTGGACTTCGAACCGCCAGACTCGGTAGCGCAGCCACGCGACGACGGTGCGACCGACCACCAGGACGATCGCCAGTGCGACGGCTCCCCAGAGAAGCAGCGAGTGAAAGTCGGCGAGGAGGGTCGTCGTCTGCAGATAGAACGCAGCGCCGACGACCACCCCGCCGAAGACCGCGGTCCGGACGAGTGCCGCGACGACCCAGAGAAGGCGGATCCGCGGATCGAGCCGTTCCATGTCTCTCGAGACGACAGGATCACGAATAAAAGATCGGAAAGGGGAACTGCCCCGTCGACCGACGCTCGAGAGTACCCCCCGCCAGTCGCCGGCCGACCTCGAGTCGACCGATACTCGAGGGCGGCGAGACGGCCGCTCCAGACGAACGCGAACGCGACGAAATCGCAGACGGTACAGAAGTCGGTATCGTCGCAGACGGTACAGAGGTCAGTGTCGTGCCGCCCGTACGTCCGCGACGTTGACCAGGTCTTCCTGGAGGCCCTCGCCGTCGCAGTCCTCGTTGGGACACTCGTAGTGCCACCCGTCTTGCGTGGCCTCTCGTTCTCGGAATCGATCTCCACAGACCTGACAGAAGAGCTGTCCTTCCGCACAGGTGTCTCGGTGCAACTCGAGTGCGAGCTCCGTCTGGAACGACTGGTTGCAGTTGCGACAGGTGTGCATATTTCGTCTGACGCGAGCATCCCTAAAAACTGCTTGGGTTCTTTTATTCCGTCGAAAATGACGCAATACGGCTCCATTCCGCCGATTTAGGGATCGCTGGACGACAAAAAAGAATTATCGAACTGGTTTGTTACTCGGGTTCGAGTACTCCATCATCTGCCACGTTCGGACGGGACCACTCACCACGAGACCTGTTCGCACGATCGAAAGCGGGCGACGTGATCGAGTGACGACTCGAGTCGGGCTCGCTGGAAACGGTGCCGTCACTCCAGCCGCCGTTCCCACTCGGCAGCGGACATCGATTCGCCGGTGACGCCGTCTGGGTCCTGTGCGAGCAGGGACGTGGCGGCGTCGTTCATCACGTCGGGATCGAGGATCTCCGCCCGTTCTTCGTCGGGCAGGTGGTCCCAGAAGCGGGTTTCGACGCGTCCGCCGGGGTCGATCGCGTTGACGGTGACGCCGTACTCCTCGAGTTCGGCGGCCTGCGTCCGGGTCATCCCTTCCAGCGCCCACTTCGAGGCGACGTACGGCCCCCAGCGTGCTGCGCCCCGACGACCCAGCCCCGACGAGACGTTGAGGACGTTGCCGCGTCCCCCGTCGATCATCTCGCGGACGGCGTACTTCGAGAACAGGAAGACGCCGGTGACGTTCACGTCAAGGATCTGCCGGAAGTCCTCGACGTCGACGTCGTGCAGGACGCGGCGTTCGTCGTACATGGTCAACAGCCCGATGCCGGCGTTGTTCACGAGGCCGGTCACCGTTCCGTACTCGTCGACCGCTGCGTCGACGACGGCACGCACCGCGCGCTCGTCGGTGACGTCAGCGGGCGCGACGAGCGTCTCGCCGTCCGCCTCGGCGGCGACCGACTCGAGGTCGGCCTCGCTGCGGGCGGTCAGCACGACGTTCGCCCCCTCTCGAGCGAACCGTTTCGCCATCGACGCGCCGAGTCCCCGGCTCGCGCCGGTGACGATGACCGTCTCTTCGTCGAGCGTCGTCATGTGCGGGGATACCGCTGCGGGAGCCAAAAGGTCACTGTTCCGGCGGGTCGACCACGCCGTCTCGAGGTCGCTGGCGACGGCGTACGGCTCGGTCAGTGGGGCAGTTCGCGAGGGGGTCGCGTCAAAAGGTAGGCGATTTTTGGGAGCTGACGGATCAACCTAGCTGGAACTCGCGTGGCGGATTTCAGTCGTCCTGGCCGAGGATGCCGCGCTCGGTCATCTTTGCGGGGTCGAGCACCTCGTCGGCTTCCTCCTCGTCGAGGTAGCCCTTCTCTAAGACGACCTCGCGGACGGTCTTGTCCTCCTTGAGGGCGGTCTTTGCGACCTCGCTTGCCTTGTCGTAGCCGATGTGGACGTTCAGCGAGGTGGCCATCGCCATCGACTCCTCGACGCGCTCGGCACAGTACTCCTCGTTGGCCTCGAGTTTCGCGACGAACCGGTCGGCGAAGACCTCACTCGAGTTGGCGATCAGTTCAGCCGACTCGAGGAAGTTGTGCGCCAGCACGGGCTTGTAGAGGTTGAGGTCGATCTGACCCTCGGCTGCGCCGGCGGAGACGGCTGCGTCGTTGCCGACGATCTGCTTGTGGACCTGGTTGACGGCCTCGGCGACGACGGGGTTGATCTTGCCGGGCATGATCGACGAACCGGGCTGGTTCTCGGGCTGTTCGATCTCGCCCAGACCGTTTCGCGGGCCGGAGGCCAACAGTCGAAGATCGTTGGCGATCTTGTTCAGCGAACCGGCGACGACCCGCAGCGCACCGTGGGCCTCGCTCATCGCGTCGTGGGCGGCCTGAGCCTCGAAGTGGTTGTCGGCTTCGCGGAACTGGACGCCGGTCTCTTTGGTGATGTACTCCGCGGCGCGGCCGGGGAACTCGGGGTGGGTGTTCAGGCCGGTCCCGGTCGCCGTCCCGCCCAGCGCGAGTTCCGCGAGGTGTTCGCGGACCTTGTCGACGCGGGCCAGCCCCTTCTCGACCTGGGTGCGGTAGCCGCCGAACTCCTGGCCGAGCGTGACCGGCGTCGCGTCCTGAAGGTGCGTGCGGCCGGTCTTGACGACGTCGGCGAACTCGTCTTCTTTCTCCTCGAGCGCCTTGCGCAGCGTCTCGAGTGCGGGGATGACGTCTTTCTCGACGGCCTCGAGGGCGGCGACGTGCATCGCCGTCGGGACGACGTCGTTGGACGACTGGCCGTAGTTGACGTGGTCGTTGGGGTGGACGACGCGATCGCCGATCTCCGCGCCCATGATCTCGGCGGCGCGGTTGGCGATGACCTCGTTTGCGTTCATGTTCGACGAGGTCCCGGAGCCGGTCTGGAAGACGTCGACCGGGAACTGGTCGTCGTGTTCGCCCGCGATGACCTCGTCTGCGGCCTCGATGATCGCCTCGGCGACGTCCTCGTCGACCAGTCCGAGGTCGCGGTTGGCCTGTGCCGCGCCCTTCTTGACGACGCCGAGTGCGCGCACGAACCGGCGGCCGAACGTGATCCCCGAGATGGGGAAGTTCTGCACCGCACGCTGGGTCTGTGCGCCCCAGTAGGCGTCCGCGGGCACCTGCATCTCGCCCAGACTGTCCTCCTCGATTCGGTATTCGTCTCCGTCTGCCATACGCGAGGGGTCACGCCCGGTCAGGTAAAAGCCACCGAAACCCCGCCGTCGTCCGAACTCGTGCGATCGCGCAACGCCGACTGCAACCGCTCGCGTGACGCGTCGTGGACCTCGCGGGCGACCTCGAGGTCGACGTCGTAGATCGTCGGGTCCGACCGGGCGAACGTCCGCGAACTCGCGGTGTCGACGACCAGCGAAGCGAGGCCGAGCCGTCGCTGGAAGATCGACCGCCGGGTCGAGATCGTCTGGATCCGGTAGTAGGGTACCACGGTCGTCCGCCGTCGCCAGAAGCCAGACCGGATCACGACGTGCTCGTCGGCGACGGCGTAACCGAGGTTCGCCCACCGGAGGTGTGCAGCGGGCGGGACGGCGAGGAAGACGATGGCGGCGAGGTACCACCGCTCGATCGGCGTCACGAGCGAGACGACGAACGCGGCGGCGACGACCGCGCCGGCGACGATCGCGTATCGTCCGAGATACCGCCGCCGGGCGACCGTCGTCGGCCGTTCGAACGTCGGCTTCTCGAGGCCGGAGAACCGTTCGGCGAACCGGTAGATCCGGCCCGCTCGAGCGAGCGGCACGGCCGACTGGCTACCGCTACCGCTGTCGGGCCCGTAGCCCGCCGTCTCGACCCACAGCCCCGCGTAGCCGATCGCGCGCTGGAGGGGGTTGTCGGTGATCGTCACCGACTGGACTTTCTCGAGCGGGATCGAGCCGCTGTAGTTCTGCAACAGGCCGCGCTCGTAGACGAGGTCCTCGCCCGCGCGGCCGAGCCGGAACCCGTAGTAGGCGAAGAACGTGTAGACGGCACCCAGCAGGTAGGTGGCGACGATCGCCTGGGCGAGCGATAGCGCCGTCAGGATCGCGTAACTTCGGATCGATCCCGACTCGAACGCCGCCGGTCCGCCGAACGGCCGTGCGGTCGCGACGAGCGCGTCGAGGATCGGTCCGCTCGCGAAGAAAGCGAGAAAGAGAACGCCCGCCGCGGCTGCGGGACGGAACGACGCGAGCGAGTACAGGAGCAGTTCTCGCGGTGCCAGCTCGAACAGCAGCGTCGGACGGTGTTCGGTCGGTTCGGCGTCGCCAGTCGTCTGCTCGACCGCCGTGCTGTCCGCGATCCATCCCGCAGGCTGGTCGTCACCGGCCGTCGTGCTCGGGGCTCGCCGGCTGCCCGCCGATTCGGCGGTCCGCTGGCGGATCGCCCGCTGGAGGCGCTTCGCCTCGGATTCGCCGACGAAGTCGAGCACCGCTTCGGTGTCGCCACCGCCGGCCGTCTCGACGTTGACGACGGCGATCCCGAGCAGCCGGTAGACGACGCCCTGCTCGACGTCGACGTTCTGGATCCGACGGTAGGGAATCTCTCGAGTCCGCCGCGAGAGGACGCCCGAGGCCACGTCGAACGTATCCGCGGTGAGTTCGTACGCGAACCGGTAGTAGTACGCGACGCCGTAGGCGGCACCGAGGACGAACCCGACCGGTGCGAGGACGAGCGCCCAGCCGACGTCGACGAACTCGAAGACGCTCGCGAGGGTGCTGACGAAAAACGGGACCGAGAGCCCGATGCCACCACGCTGGAGGGCGTTCGTCACGGCGCTCAGTGGGTGAAGACGGTTCATACGGCGTCCTCGGTCTCACTTTCGACCGCGAGTTCGCGGAGCGTATCCTGCAGCGCCCGCGCACGGTTCGGCGTCAGCCCCGGTACGCGGACGTCCGCGTTTCGCGAGCCAGCCGTGTAGACGACGACGCTCGAGAGCCCGAGCGCCCGCTCTACGGGTCCGAATCGCGTGTCGACGTGCTGGACGCGGACGAACGGGACCGACGTCTCGACGAACGTGATCACGCCCCGCTCGAGGTAGAGGGCGTCGTCCTGGAGTTCGAACCGCCACTGCTGGTAGCGGCGGACGGCGTAGACGACGCCGAGAACCAGCCCGATCGCGACCGCCCCGACGGAGACGGCCGTCGGCAGCGCGTACAACTGGCTGTCGATCGCCGCGAACACCACGCCGACGGCGATCGCGCCGAGGGCCGCTCGAGCGATCCAGAGCAGTCGAATGCGGGGATGGAGGGTCTCCATACGGTACTCGTATCAGCAATCGAGGATAAAGATCCTGCTTCCGGTCGTCGTCCCGCACCGAACCGGGACGCGACGGCGACGGGCAAAACACTATGCCGATCGCCCGGCAGGAATCAGCATGGAGATCGTCGAGAACACGCTCGAGGACGACCTCGAGACGGTCCTCGAGCGGCCGCTGTGTTGCTTTCTCGGGACGGCGTCGAGCGATGGCCACCCTCGAGTCTCGCCGCTGTGGTACTGCTGGGAAGACGGGGCCGTCTGGATCATCGCCGACGGCGTCGGCAAGACCTACACCGATCGCGTCCGGCGACGTCCCGAGACGTCACTCGCGATCGTCGACTTCGATCCGCGTGCGGGCCTCGTCCACCACGTCGGCATGCGAGGTCGATCGACGATCGAACCGTTCGACGAAGGCCGGGCGCACAGGCTCCTCGAGCGCTACCTCGGTCCGGAGCGAGAGCAGTGGGACCCGCGGTTTACGGCCCTCGATCCCGACCGGTGGCGGTTCGTCCGCTTCGAGCCGGACACCGTCGTAGCCCGCGACCAGTCGTTCGCGCCGAGTCTCGACGGGTAGGCGCTACGACCGCTCGTCGTACTCCTCGGGCGTGTACGTCGACAGCTCGAGCGCGTGGATGTCGGTCGTCATGTGCTCGTCGAGTGCGTCGTAGACGAGCTGGTGTTGCTGGACCAGCGGGAGGCCCTCGAACGCCGGCGAGACGACGGTCGCGGCGAGGTGGTCGTCGTCGTGTTTGCCGCGTGCACGCGAGACGGTCGCGTCCGCGTCCTCGAGTCCCGCTTCGATGAGTCGTTCGACGTCGTCGGGGTTCATGTTCCGGGAGTCGACCGCTCGCGGCAAAAACGCCGCGGTCCCGGCGACACCGACCAGCGTTTTTATCTCGTCTCGGGCCGCTCTCGCAGGCATGTCACTCGCAGCCGAGACGCGCCGTGCCGCCGAACGACACCCGTATCTGGTCGCCGCGCTGCGCGCTGACGTCGTCAACTTCACCGCTGCCGCCCGGTTTCTGGACGTCGACGGGGAGACAGACGCCGTCGCGACCGCACTGCGACGATACGCCGACGACCTGCCAGCTCACGAGACGATGGCGTGCGACGCCCGCGTGAGGATGCAAAGCGGAATCGGTCCCGTCGACGACCTCGAGGACGCGTTGCTCGTCGTCGGTGGCGCAGCGCTGGGCGCTGGCGTCGGAGGCGACGAGACCGCGATCGTCGCGACCGGAAACGTGGGCGCGACGGCGCTTTCGCACGCACTCGAGACGCTCGCACTCGAGGAGATTGCCGTACTGGCGGCGGGCGTCGGCGAGGGGATGCTGGCGGTCGTCGTCGACCGCCTCGACGGAGCCGACGCGGTTCGGGCAGTAGAACGGGCGCTCGAGGACGTGCCCGATTCGACGGCGGCAAAGAGCGTCGACTGATACTATCGGACGTAACTGTGTGAAGATTCTCGCCACCCCGGGACGGCGAGAATCTTTCACGACTTACGTCCGGCAGTATGAAACCCGGGCACACGGCATCCAACGCTTTAACTTTCGGCCGTGGGTAGAGGCGAGCAATGACCCTGCACGTGACGAACACGTTGACGGGCGAAAAAGAGCCGTTCGAGCCACAGGACCCCGAGAACGTCTTGCTCTACTACTGTGGCCTGACGGTCTCCGACCCGCCCCACCTCGGCCACGCCAGGTCGTGGGTCCACGTGGACGTGATGCACCGCTGGCTCGAGTACCTCGGCTACGAGGTTCGACACGTCGAGAACTTCACGGACGTCAACGAGAAGATCGTCGCCCGCATCGGCGAGGACGACCTGGGCGAGAGCGAGGCCGACGTCGCCCGGACGTACATCGAGCGGACGCTGGCCGACATGCGCTCGCTGAACCTGCTTCGAGCGGAGGTCTACCCGCGCGTCTCCGAGCACATTCCGGAGATCGTCGAGATGATCGAGACCTTAGTCGAGAAGGGCTACGCCTACGAGTCCAACGGATCGGTCTACTTCGACGTGACCACCTTCGAGGAGTACGGCAAGCTCTCGAACCAGGACCTCGAGGAGATCGAGTCCCAGGGCGACCCCGACGAGCGCGCGGAGAAACGCCACCCCGCGGACTTCGCGCTCTGGAAGGCCGACGGCGTCGACCCCGACGCGGTCCACGAACACCGCCACGAGGGCGTCTGTGGCCACCCACCAGAGGGGCAGACCTGGGACTCCCCGTGGGGCGAGGGCCGACCGGGCTGGCACATCGAGTGCTCGGCGATGAGCACGACTCACCTGGGCGAGACGCTCGACCTCCACGTCGGCGGTCGCGACCTCGTCTTTCCCCACCACGAAAACGAGATCGCCCAGAGCGAGGCGGCGACCGGCCAGGAGTTCGCGAAGTACTGGCTCCACTGCGAGCTGTTCCAGATGGACGACGAGAAGATGTCCTCGAGTCTGGGCAACTTCGTCACCGTCGACGACGCCGTCGAGCAGTGGGGGACGAACGTCCTGCGAACGTTCCTCACGGCGGGGTCGTACAACAGCCAGCAACTCTACAGCGACGAGACGATCGCCGAGGCCGAAGAGCGATGGGAACGCCTCGAGCGCGCCCACGAGCGCGCGACGGCGGCACTCGACTCGCCGGACGCCCGGACGAAACGCGAAGACGACGACCTCCGCGAGACCGTCGCCGACGCTCGCGAGGCGTTCGTCGACGCGATGAACGACGACTTCAACACCCGCGAGGCCCAGTCCGCGCTGCTCGAGGTGGCGACGGCGATCAACCGCCACGAGGAGGACGCAGGCGAGTACGATTACCGCGGCCTCCGGCGGGCGGTCGAGACGCTCGAGGAGTTCGGCGACGTGCTCGGCCTGACGTTCGACGGCGAGACGACCGGCGACGTCTCGCTGGCCGGCGACGTGGTCGAACTCGTCCTCGACGTGCGCGAGGAAGAACGGGACGCTGGCAACTACGAACGTGCCGACGAGTTGCGCGACGAACTCGAGGCCCTCGGCGTCGAGGTGCAGGATACCGACGAGGGACCGACCTACCGGCTACCGGGTCGGTGAGTGTCTGGTACGAAAACAGAAGTAATACACTTCAAAATTTGTAGAAAAGCTCGAGTGAGCTCGAACCACGACTTCGCTCGAGCAGCCGACCCGTTTCTCCGTACCGATCGACGAGGTACTGACGGACTGCTGACACTACCGGACAACAGTCAGTGACTACTCGATCGCGTCTCGAGTGCGATCGACGGCTGAACCGTGTTGTCCGGCAGTACGAGCCAAAGCCACGAAGCTTATAGGGCCGAACGGATTCGGCACGTGTATGAATCGACGACGGTTCGTCGCGACGCTCGGGGCAGGCAGTGTCGTCGCCTCTGCTGGCTGTCTCGGAAGTCTGATGGACGACCTGACGACGTTCGCGTCGACGCCCGCGACGGTCACCGAGGACGCACTCGAAGCGGCCGACTACGAACATAAAGGGACCGAGGAGATGGTCGAAACGCGCGAGTTCGCCAGCGAGACAGTCGAGGTGACGAACTACATCAGTCAGTACCACCGGACGGTCGAGTTCCCGGGGGCCGGCTCCATCGAGGCGGCCGTGTTCGCGACGATCACCTCGCCACAGGTCGGCGTCGCGGGAAAGGACTTCAACCCGCTCGACAAGAGGGACGACGACGAGATCGTCGAACTCATCCAGGAACAGTACGAAAAGTTGCAGATCGACGGCAGCGTCGGCAACCGCGACGTCGCGACGCTCGAGCAGTCGGCGTCCGTCACGACTTACGAGGGCCAGGCCGCCCTCGCAAGCGACGTCGCACCCGACTCGAGTGACCTCTCGCTGCTCGACGGAACCGTCTCCGACCTGACCGAACTGGACGTCCTCGTCGACGTCGCCAAGTTCAAACACGGCGGCGATCACGTCGTCATCGTCGGCGTTTATCCGGATCACGTTCCGGCAGAGTCAGAGCGCGTCACGACGCTGATCGAGGGGCTCGAACACGAAGCGTAGCGACGCCTATCCTGTAGTGCTGGCACGAACCGAGAGCCGTGTGCCGGTTCTCGACGACGATCGAAAAGAGACGAGTTACGAGAGTCCGAGCGCGGTCGCGATCGACAGCCCGCTCGCGAGCGCGCCGACGAGGTAGCCGCCGATCGCACCACCGTTGAGCAGCGGGAGGCCGGCGTGGGCACGCCCCTGCAGGACCATGTACATGAGCACGAGCAGGCCGGCGATCGTACCGACGATCGCGCCCAGTGCCGGCACGTTGAGCGCGATTCCCGGCACGTCGATCGTCGTCGCGTCGACGAAGTACGCCGCACTCGCGACCAGGATCGTCGGGATCACGGCGTCACCGAGGCCGATGAACAGCGCGTCCCGCTCGAGGTCGCCTTCCGCGCTCTCGTCGTCGGTCGATTCGTCGCGCGCTTCGTCGACGGCTTCGTGCGTTCCGTCGCCTTCCCCGTCGGTCGCCGGCCGATCCGATTCGGCGTCGTCCCGTCGCTCACCCGACCCGTCTTCGATGACGCCGTCGGTGCTCTCGGTCGAGAGATACGAGTACGAGAGCGTCGTCGGGACGACGAAGACGACCGGGATCTTGAGGTCCATCACGCCCTGAGCGAGACTCAGCATGTGTTTCGTCTTGTAGACGCTGATGGCGTCGTAGACGGCGAGGACGGCGAGCAAGACGAGCGCCGGCAGCAGGCCGAAGCTGATCCCGAAGAGGCCGGCCGCACCGGCACCCATCAACACCCCGGCGAGGTCGATGACGTACCACTCCGGGTAGACGAGGAGGCCGACGCCGACGGACAGCGCGGCGAGAGCCGCGACGACGTTCAGGCCATCGTACGTGACCGTCGGCGGGACGACCTCGCCGAAGACGAACCACGCGAGCATCACGCTGACCCCGATGATCAGCCCGCGGATGAGGATCTGGCCGCCGAACTTGAAGGCGGCGAGCATGAACGCCGTCGCGACGAGGATGATCCCGAAGTAGACCAGACTGTTCGTCGGATCCTCGGGATCCTCGACGGCCTGGTACTCCGCCTCGTGGAAGGGCTCGACCAGCGCGAGCGCGCCGAGCTGGACGGCGAGAAACAGGAGGACCGTCACGCAGACGGCGACGACGATCCGGGTCCGATCGTTCATGCCACGGGGTTGACGGTCCGACCGTATTGGTGTTGCGCTCTCCGATTTGTCGCCACCGGATCGTCGCCCGCCGTCGCCCGTTATCTCGCGTAGAGCGTCGAGCTAACCAGTCCTGGAAGATGTACGTCGTCGTCGGGCGTGACCGCGAGGTACGGCCTGTCGACCGGTCCGAAGACGTCGACGACGCGGCCGACCTCCTCGAGCGAGTCGTCGAGAACGATCGTCCCGACGTCGGCGTGGTCGTCGTCGTCCGACCGGACGACGGCGAGTCCCTGCGCGGTCCGGACGACCTGGCCGACCCGGTACATCACTCTCGCATCGCGACGACGTACGCCGCGACGGCCTGGACGAGGTCGTTTTTCGTCGAGTCCTCCGCCCCGCGGACGACGACCCGGCCGCGTTCGCGCCACGGTTCTCGGGAGTAGGACTTCTCCCGCTCGATCGTGGCGTCGTAGCCGATCTGCTGGACGGCTTTCGCGATCTCGTCGACCGTCGGCTCCTCGACTGCCAGGTCCTGTGGCACGCGCCGTCCCTCGGCCCGCGAGAGGCTCGCATCGAGATAGGCGGGCCAGATGACGTTCTCGACCATGCGCCAACCTGTGCGGTCAGGCGAGTAAACGCTTTTCAAAACGAGACGGTTCGAGTTACCGACGCCGGGCCAGCAGTCCCAGGGCCGCGAGCACCGCGGCGGCGGCGACCGGGACGCCGAAGCCGGGGAGCGCATCGTTCTCGTCGCTTTCTGTCCCCTCCTCGTCGCTCCCGTTTTCGCTTTCGTTCTCCTCACCACCTTCGTCGGCTCCGTCGGTGGTCGAATCGGTATCCTCGTACTCGGAATCGAGTTCCGCGAGGTCGTCACTTATCGACTCGTACGCCTCCGGGTGGACCGTCTCGAGGAGCTGTTCGGCCGCGAAGACGACGTTCGGGCCGGGCTGACTGAAGTCGTTGTTGTCCACGGCGGCGAAGTTCTCCTCCTGGTAGGCCGTCGTCTCGTGGACGGCCTCCGATACCTGCGGCTCGTCGAAGCTGTCGCCGTAGACGATCCACTCGGGATCTTCTTCGACGACGACTTCCTCGCTGATGATACCCCACCCGTCGATTTCGGCGGTCGCGGCGACGTTCTCGAGGCCAGCAGTCAGCATGATCTCGTGTTGGAAGGTGCCGTTTCCGGCCGTGTAGCCACCACCCATCGGGTAATACGCGAGCGAACGATCGTCGTCGTCGACTGCGGACTCGAGCAGGTCGAGTCGCTGATCCATCCAGTCGACGGTCTCTTGGGCACCGGCACATTCGCCGGTCAGCTGGCCGGTGACGGCCACGTTGTCGCGGATGTCGTCGAGCGATTCGGCTTCGTGGAAGTAGTAGACCGTCAGACCGAGATCGCGAAGTTGATCGACGGTCTCCGGGTCGATGACGTGCGCCGCGAGAACGACGTCGGGCTCGAGTTCGACGACGGCCTCGGTGTCGATTTCGAAGCCGTCAGCGGCCGTGACGTCGGTCCGTTCGCCGGTCTGGAGGTCCTCGGTCGGGGCGGTTAGCGGCATCCCGACGACGTCGTCGCCGGCACCGATTTCGAACGCCGTCTGGGCGTCGCTGGCTCCCAGTGCGACGATCCGTTCGGGCGGTTCCTCGAGCGTTATCTCCTCGCCGGTCGCGTCGGTCAGGGTCAGTGGGTACTCGCAGTCGCGTTCTCCTTGCGCGGCGGCCGCGTTATCGGCGGCAGCCAGCGGTGTGACGGCCCCGGTCGCGACCAGCGTAGCGAGCAAAACGATCAGTAACTTTCGCATCGAATACTCGGTCCGTGACACTCCAACAAATATTTGACTAAAGCAAGCGAGGTTGTCAATCGATGGAGCGACCAGCTCGGATCGTCGCGTGGTCGGGGGCACTAATCGCCCTCCTCGTCGGCGTCGTCGTCGGCAGTGCGGCGATCGGTTCGGTGCGGATCGATCCGGTGACCGTCGCGATGGCAGCGCTCAACGCCGTCGTCGTTCCGGCGGGCGTCTCGGTCGGTCCGACGACGATTCCCGTCTTTGGATGGACCGTGTCGGTCCCGACGCTCGAGTACGCGTCGGTGTTCGCCTTCGACGTCCCCGAGACACACCAGATCATCGTCGCCGACGTCCGGCTACCCCGGATCGCCCTCGCGGCGACGGTCGGATTCGCGCTCGCTGCCGCCGGAGCCGTGATGCAGGGCTTTTTCCGCAACCCGCTCGCCGATCCGTCGATCATCGGCGTCTCGACGGGTGCGGCCGCCGGGGCGGTCGCCGCGATCGCGTTTCCGGCGATCGCTCCCTTCGAGAGCCTCCACCTGTCGGCGTTCGTGGGGGCGGTCGCGACCGCGTTTCTGGTCTACGCCATCGCCACCGAGGGCGGTCGAACGCCGGTCGCGACCCTCCTGCTGGCCGGCGTCGCGATCCAGGCGTTTCTCGGCGCGATGATCTCCTACATGCTCGTCCACAGCGGCGACAGTCTCCGACAGGCGGTCGTCTGGATGATGGGCCATCTCAACAACAGCACCTGGAGCGACGTCGGTTTCGCCCTTCCAGTGACGATCGTCGGCGTCGCCGCCCTCGGTGCGTTCACACGCGAGATGAACGTCCTCCTGCTCGGCGAGGAGGACGCCTACCACCTCGGCGTCGACGTCGAACGGACGAAACTGCTCTTGCTCGTGATCGCGAGTCTCGTCACCGCCGCCGGCGTCGCCGTCGCGGGCGTCATCGGCTTCGTCGGCCTCGTCGTCCCCCACGTGATGCGCCTGATCGTCGGCCCAGATCACCGTATCTTGCTGCCCACGAGCGCCCTCGCGGGTGCGTCGTTTCTCGTCGCGACCGACACCCTCGCCCGGGCGGGTCCCGCCGAGGTTCCCGTCGGCATCGTCACCGCCGCGTTCGGCGCGCCCTTCTTCCTGTACTTGCTCAAACAGCGGGAGGTGCACGCGCTGTGATCGACGTCGACTCGCTCTCGGTGGCCTACGGCGACGTCCCCGTCCTGGAGGACGCGACGTTCACCGTCGAGTCCGGCGAGTTCGTCGGCCTCGTCGGCCCGAACGGGGCCGGAAAGACCACGCTCTTGCGTGCGATCAGTGGCGTCCTCTCCCCGGATCGAGGCACCGTCCAGATCGACGGGGTCGCCATCCACGACCTCTCCTCGCGGGAGTCGAGCCGACTCGTCTCGGTCGTCCCGCAGGACACCCACCTCTCGTTTTCCTTCGACGTCCGGGACGTCGTCGAGATGGGACGAACGCCACACCGATCGCGATTCGCGCCGCCGACGCCGGACGACCGCGCCCTCGTCGACGACGCACTCGAGCGGACCCGTACCGCCCGGTTCGCCGACCGGCCGATCGACGAGGTCAGCGGCGGCGAGCGCCAGCGCGTCCTGCTGGCACGGGCGATCGCCCAGGACACGCCCGTCGTTTTGCTCGACGAACCGACGGCGAGTCTCGACGTCAACCACCAGATCGAGACGCTCGAGCTCGTCTGCGACCTCGTCGCCGACGGTAAAACGGCGGTCGCGGCGATCCACGACCTCGACCTCGCCGCACGGTTTTGCGACCGGCTGATCGTCCTCGCGGACGGCACCGTCCTCGAGCGCGGGCCGGCCGACGAGGTGCTGACCGCCGACGCCATCGCGCGGGCGTTCGACGCGACCGCAGCCGTGACGACGAACCCGGTGACGGGAACGCAGACCGTCACCGCACTCTCGAGCGACCACGACCCCGGCGACGGCGACGACCTCGAGACGCCCGACCGCGTCCACGTCCTCGGCACGGGACCGACGGCGGCGGGCGTCGTCGCCCGACTGGCGGCCGCCGGCGTCGACGTCTCCGTCGGCCCCGTCTCGAGCGGTGACGCCGCGGCGACGACGGCACGGCGACTCGCGGCCGACGTACTCACCGTCGAACCGTTCGCTTCGCTGTCCCAGGAGACGCTCGCCACCCTCGACGACCACCTCTCGGACGCCGAGGCGACGGTGCTCGCGGACCTCGAGGTCGGGACGGGGAACCAGCTCGTCCTCGAGTCACTCGCCGAGGAGTCGGGACTAGTCGTCGTCGAAACGCGCCCGTTCGACGAGCGAAATTACGCAGGGTCGCGTGCGAAACGACTGTACGACGACCTCCGACGACGGGGCCGCGAGGCGACGCCGGAGGAGCTACTCGAGGCAGTCGCCCGGATAGACCCGACAGGGGACGAGCGGCCTCGCCAGCCCCTCGAGTCGGACGACGACTGATACGGAAGCCGAAAAAGCGGTCGGGAGCGCCCGGCAGATCGATCAGCGCGACGTGTCGTGCGTCGCGACGACCACTTCGGTGCCGTCGCGCTCTGCGATCACCTGGATCGTGTCGCCAGGCTCGTAGTCGCCGTCGGCAGCCGAGAGCGTGACCGTCGAACCGGCTGTCGCCTCGAGGTCGTCGATCTCCGTGACGCCGCTGGCACCGAACACCACGATCCGGACGTCGTCGGCGTTCGCGACCGACGTCACCGTCACGGAGACTTCCTCGGGCGTCGCCTCGTCGATGGTGACGCCGACCTGCGGAGTCGGACTCGCGCTCTGGCCGAGGTCGAGGACGAACGCCCCGACGACTGCCGGGACCGGAAACGCACCGACGAGTAGTAGCGCCGCCGGGTCAACGGCGGCGGCGTCGGTCGCCACCGCCTCCGGGTCGAACGCCAGCGAGATCTGGACCTGTCGGCCGTCGCCGGTCACCGAGAGTTCCTCGAAGTCGTCCGCGTCGACGTCGGGGGCGTCCATCAGCATCGTGTCGATCAGCGACTCGACGGCGTCGGCGTCGGCGGCGTCCTCGCTCTCGTACCGGAGCACGACGTCGGCCGTGACCCGGTCGTCGTCCGTGACGTCGGTCGCGGAGCCGACGGCGGCGAGTTCGCCGATCATCTGGCCCTCGATCCGACCACTTCCCCCGTCGAGGCCGAGCGCCGTCGGATCGAGTTCGACGCCGGACACCGAGAGACCGTCGGATTCGAGGGCGTCGACGATCGCCGCAGCGTCGTCGCTCGCGTCGTAGTAACTCGAGTCGGCCGAGGCGTGTTCGTCGATCAGCGTCGTGACCGCCGCGGCGGGTTCTGCGTCGGTCCCCTGGATCGCACCGAAGAGGACGGCGTCGTCGCGCAGCGCCATCCCGCCGCGCATTCCGTCTTCCTCGAAGGCGTACACCTCGTAGCCCTCGTAGGTCTCTCGTTCGACGTCGTCTTCGGAGAAGTCCTCCTTGCTCTCGAGTTCGTCGACGAGGGCCTCGACGTCGAACGTGCCGGTGAGCGCGATTCCGCCGCCGAACGCACCGGCGTCCATCTCCGCCGTCCCGAACGCGATGGCGGTGGCCCGGTCGTACTCCTCGAGGCCGTCGAGGTCTTCGAGTTGCTCGACCTCCTCGTCGAACTGGCCGTACTCGCCGTCGAGTTCCTCCTCGAAGAGGGTTTTCGCTCGCGCGACGTCGACGCTGGTGAACATCGTGACGTCGGGGTCGAAGAACTCCGCCGGGTCGTACAGCCAGGCGGTGTAGTCTTTCTCGACCTGGCCGTCGCCTTTCTCGTCAGTCTCGCCGGGTGTTCCGTCGTCCAGACAGCCAGCGAGTCCACCGAGTGCGGCGAGGCTCGCGCCGAGTGCACCTCGTCGGAGGAACTGTCGTCTCGATTCCATACCGTCGAGTCGAACAGTTATACTATCGGACGTAACTGTGTGAAGATTTTCGCCACCCCGGGACGGCGAGAATCTTTCACGACTTACGTCCGGCAGTATTAGTAAAAATGAATTCCGATTCGAAATCATGAGAGTCGGGTTCAGACGGACGGGTGACATCGACGACGCGCCCACACCCTCCCCAGCCGGTTCGCTCGCTCGCTTCGCTCACTCGCTCACCCCTCGCACGACGTAGAGCCGCGGCTCACACGTCGTTCGCCGCGACTCGGCGCGCGCCAGCGCGGTCAGCACGTCGGAGCCGCTAGTCGTCTCCGGCGAACTCGTCCGTCTCGAGCCACTCGTCGGCCCAGCAGGCGATTTCGTCGAAGACCGGGGCGAGCGACTCGCCTTTCTCGGTGAGGCTGTAGTAGGTCGCGACGGGGGCGTCTTCCTCGAGTCGGCGGTCGACGAAGCCCGTCTCGCCGAGGTCGTCGAGGACTCGCGAGAGGGTCCGGGCGTTCGCGCCAGTCGATCGCTTGAGTTCGTTGAATCGGCGCTCGCCGTCGCCGAGTTCGTGGAGGACGATCAGTCGCCACTGCGAGCCGATCTGTTCGATCGATTCGACGACCGGGCAGGCGTCGATGGGGGCCTCGTCGGGACGGCTTTCGGACGGTTCCAGTGACATCGTTGGTACCTGCTCCTCTCTACGTTCGCGAACGCGTATAGGGGTTCGGTATCGCACCAGGTAACACGACGTTAGTACAGGTCGTTGACACGGTCGGGGCGTGGGATCACGCGTCGATCGCACCCGGCCGGTCTAGGCGGGCGACTCGATCGAGTCGGCCGACTCGAGGAGGTCCTCGAGTCGCTCGAGTGCGCGAGTACAGACGAGCGCGTAGCCCGCGGCGACCGTCGGGAGTTCGAAGACGATGCGACAGCGCGTGTCGCTCAGCGCGTCGACCCGGTGACCGGTCGCGGGGATTCTGGCGACGCGCCACGTCCAGCGCATTCGATCGGCCGAGCAACTCGAGATTTCGAACGGGAGCCACAGCCCGCCGACGGTTCGAACGCGTCCGGTCGTGCCGGGACGAATCCGCCGGTCGGTAGACGAGACGCCCGTGATCGACGGGCCCCACTCCGGCCACTCGTGGGTGTCGACGAGCAGTTCCCAGGCGTCGTCCGGCGGCGCGTCGACGACGTGTGAGACCTCGAGGTTCGACCCGTGAGACGCGGGTGCAGTCTGGATGCGCGTCATCCCCGGAACGTTCGACGGGCATGCACGTAATCCTGTGGTCGCCCGGTCCGGCGGGAGAGACCGCCACGCGGGTCCTCGCGACCGCAGCGGCACGATCCTGCCCGCGTCGAAGCCGTCACGCTCGTCGGCGGTGGCCGATACACATTACTGTTCGGTGGACTTCGTTCGTCCCATGACAGACGACACCACGAGACGTGCCGTTCTCGCTGGCGCACTCGCGGCGGGCGTCGGCGGACTCTCGCTGTCGTCGGCTCGCGACCTCCTCGAGTCGTTCGCACCGCTCTCGGGGACCGCCTGGGACGCCGCCGACCGGGAGCTCTCTGAGACCGTCGAGAGCCCCTACGGCGCGGCGACGGTTCGGATCGACGGCGACGGCGTCCCGCACGTCGAGGCCGACGACGAGACGGCAGCCTACTTCGCCGTCGGCTACGTGCAGGCGTTCGATCGGCTGTTCCAGCTCGACCTCCAGCGGCGCGTCGTGCGCGGGGAGCTGTCGGCGGTCGTCGGCCCCGCGACCCTGCAAAGCGACGAGTTCCACGTCGCGATGGACTTCGTGGGCGCGGCCGAGGCGACGTGGGACGTCGTGAGCAGAACGTCGGTCGGCCCGCTCGTCGAGGCCTACGCCGACGGCGTCGACGCGGCGATCGGGCGGGAACGACTGCCGCTCGAGTTCGAACTGCTCGGGTACGAGCCCGAGCCGTGGACGCCGGTCGACACGATGCTGATGGAAAAGCAGATCTCGTGGACCCTGACGGGGAACTTCGGCGAACTGCGACGGGCGCTCGTGGCCGACCGACTCGGCGACGACGTCGTCGGAGAGCTGTACCCCGACCGGATGGACCACGACGTGCCGATCCTCAGAGACGCTGGTGCGGGCGACGGCCCGCCCGACCGTGACGAATCGAGACGAACTGCCGTCGGTCCCGCGTTGACCGGGTGGCTCTCGCAGTTCGAGTCTCCACCCGGGATCGGCTCGAACAGCTGGGTCGTCGCCGGCGAGCACACCTCGAGCGGGACGCCGATCGTCGCGAACGATCCCCACCTCTCGCTGTCGACGCCGCCGGTGTGGTACGAACAGCACGTCGAGACCGCCGAGACGTCGGTCCGCGGCGTCACGTTCCCCGGCGTGCCGTTCGTGATCATCGGCGCGAACGAGCGAGGTGCGTGGGGCTTTACCAACGTGGGCGCGGACGTCCTCGACTGCTACACCTACGAGATCGACGCCGACGGCGAGCGCTACCGCTACCGCGGCGAGTGGCGCGAGTTCGAGACCGAGACGCGCGAAATCGTCGTCGCGGGCGGCGAGAACCGGACGACGACGGTCAGAAAGTCCGTCCACGGGCCGGTGATCGAACGCGAGGGACGGACGGTCGGCGTCGCCTGGACCGGGCTGACGGCGACGCGGACCACCGAAGCGATCTACGGGTTCGCTCGCAGCGACGGCCTCGAGGACGCCCTCGAGGCGACCCGGCGGTTCGACCTGCCGACCCAGAACCTCGTCTACGCGGACGCCGACGGCCGGACGCTGTACTACGCGACCGGCAAGCTTCCGATCAGGACGGTCGACGGCGATCCCGTCTCGGGCGACCGGCTCTTCGACGGCTCCGCGGGCGAGGGCGAGTGGGACGGCTTCACCCCCTACGGCGAGTCGTCGTGGGAGGGATTCGTCCCCTTCGAGGAGAAGCCACACGCGATCGACCCCGACTACGTCGCGACGGCGAACCAGCGCGTAGTGGACGATCCCGACCACTACGTCGGCGTCGACTACGCGCCGCCGTACCGCGGCGCTCGTATCTACGACGTCCTCGACGAGCGCGCTCGGTCGGACGAGCCCATGGACCCCGCCTTCCACCGCGACCTCCAGCGGGACGTCTGGGACGAACGCGCAGTTCGACTGGTTCCGGAACTGCTCGAGGCCGTCGCGGCCGACCCGGCGACGAGCGAGGACCTCGCGGACGCGGTCGACGCGCTCGAGGCGTGGGACTACCGGATGGACCGCGCGTCGAGGGGGGCGCTCGTCTTCGCCCGGTGGATGGCGCACTTCCGACGGGCGATCCTCGAGCCGACGTTCGAGGAGGCGGACCTCGGCGAGTCGGACTACCCGAACGACTGGGTGCTGGCGACGCTGTCGGCGGACAGCCGATTTTTCGACGACCGCTCGCGCGAGGAGACGATGGTCGCCGCCTTGCGGGAGGCGACGGCCGAAATCGACGACGAGGGCTGGGAGCAGTACGGCGACTGGAACACGACGGGTGCGATCGCACACCCGTTCGGGAGCGAAGCGCCGTTTCTCGACTACGACGAGGTGCCGACGGACGGATCGAGCGCCACCGTCGACAACTATCGCGTCGCCGACGCCGTCGGCAGTAGCTGGCGGATGGTCGTCCAGCCTGGCGAGGGCGCGTCGGCGATCCTCCCCGGCGGCAACTCGGGCGACTACTTCTCGCCGCACTACGACGACCAGTTTCGTCGCTGGGTCGACGGCGAGTACAGGTCGATGGATCGGACGCTCGAGGGCGACGTCGCCGTTCGGTTCGTGGAGGGATCACGGTGACCGAACGCCACACCGACGCCGGCGTCGAGACGGATCGAGGCCCGGGCGACGCACTCGAGCGCGTTCGAACGGAGCCTCGCGCGCACGCGGCCGCGGTCGTCGTCGCGGTGGGTCTCGGACTCGTCGCCACCTGGATCCACTGGCTCGGTCTGGTCGTCGGCGGCACACTCGTCGGCCTGCTCTCGCCGACGCTCCCACGGGCGATCGGCGGGGCACTCGCGTTCGGTCTGCTGGTGCTGGTCGCGTTCGCTCTCTCGCTCGGGAGTTCGACGGGGGCCGTCCTCGAGATGACGCCGGTCGTCTACGTGACGACCGCTGCGGCGCTCGGGTTGCCGGTGGTCGGCGCGCTGAGCAGGGCGGTCGTCTGATACTGCCGGACAAAAGTCACTGAACACTCGATCGCGTCTCACGTGCCGTCGCCGCTGGCGACGGCCGTTCGAGTGCGATCGATGTGAGAATCGTTTTGTCCAGTAGTATGAGTCGCGCTCACGGATCGTCGAACCGGAGCGTGCCGCCGAGGTATCGGTCGCCGCGGTCGGTGATCCGGTACTTGCCGCGGGCGACGCGCTCGACGAGGCCGTGTTCCTCGAGTCGCCCGAGCCGTCGGTTCACCTCCGCCCGGCTCCGGTCGATGTTGAGCGCGACGACGGCCGGCGTGACGACCAGCCCGGAGTCGTCGAGCAGTTCGAGGACGTCGTCGTCTATCGGCGTCATCCACTCGGCGGGACGGCGAACGGCGGTCGGATCGGTGAGGAGAAGCGTCGTCGATTGCCGTTCGTGCACGTCGCTTCGAACCGGGCTGTAGAGCCCGAGTACCACGAAGGCCGCTGCCAGGCCGTGGATCCAGTGGACGGCTCGAGGGGAGACGACGTCGACGACGGGGCCACCGATCACGAAGAGAGACAGTCCGGCGACGATCGAACCGAAGCGTCGGTTCTCCCGCATTCGCGGTTCGACCCGAAAGAGCAGGTAGACGAGACAGCCAGCCGCGAGTGCGCCGACCGCGAGATTGTATTCGGCAAACGGCGTGAGGTCGCTCATCGGCCGGTGGCCTCTCGCCGGATCCGTCTGTGCGTCAGTACCAGCGAGAACACGAGGAGGACGATCACGGTGTAGGTCACGCTCTGGATCGCCTCGAGGAGAACCGACGCCGGACGGCCCACGAGCGCAGCGACGTGATATCCGGTCGCGAGCGCCATCGCGAGCGGGAGCAACGCGACGAGACGGCCGATCAGCGACTGACGGAGCGCTTCCCACGAGAGGAAGGCGACGACGACCGCCGCGGTCCCCGTGACGATCGCAAACGGGATGCTCGTCGAGTGCAGGAGCGTATCGACCATACGCCGGGTAGTCTCGCGAGCGTTGTAAGGCTGGTACCGGGACATTCCGGGCGTCTTTCGGCCGTTAATTCTCGATTGACCGCCCTCGTCGCCGTCGCGGTCGATTTGGCCAGGCGCTCGCTTCGAACTCCCCGGCGATCGGATCGCGACCTGTCCTCGTGTAGGTCCTCACTAATTACGCGCCGCGGCTTCCCTCCGCATAACAAAGAGCGGTCGATCCGTTCGTGCAGACGCAATGGCGCTGATGGAGATCCCCCACGTAGACGAACGCGACGAGATCGAACGCTGTATCGACGACTGCTTCGAGGCGGCCCAGGCCTGCGAGTGGTGTGCCGACGAGAGCGCCGACGACGGGGAGGAGATGGCTCGATGCATCCGCCTCTGTCGAGACGTCGCCGACCTCGCGACGATGCACGCACGGTTCCTGGCGCGAGACTCGAACTACAGTCCGCAACTCGCCGAGACCTGCGCCGGTGCCTGCGAGGAGTGTGCCGAGGAGTGTGCACGCCACGACCACGAGCACTGCCAGGTCTGTGCCGACGTGTTGCGAGACTGCGCCGAGTCCTGTCGGAACATGGCGTCGGCCTGATCGGAATCGCTGTACGGACTCGAGTCGCGACGTCTTTCGAACGCGCCGATCGCCGACTCACGTACTCTTTTTTCGCCGTCGATCGTACCGGGCCGCATGGAGTACACGACCCTCGGCGACACGGGGATGGAAGTCAGCCGGCTCTGTCTCGGCTGCATGAGCTTCGGCTCGAGCGACTGGCGCGAGTGGGTCCTGGACGAAGCGGAGAGCCACGAGATCATCGACCGGGCGATCGACCTCGGGATCAACTTCTTCGATACGGCGAACGTGTACTCGAACGGCGAGTCCGAACGCGTCCTCGGCTCTGCGCTCGAGGGACGCCGCGACGAGGCCGTCGTCGCGACGAAAGGCTACTTCCAGATGAACGAGGACGATCCGAACTCGGGCGGGCTCTCCCGGAAGGCGATCGAACAGGAACTCGAGAACTCCCTCGAGCGGCTGGGTATGGACACGATCGACCTCTACCAGATCCACCGCTGGGATTACGATACGCCGATCGAGACGACGCTGTCGGCGCTCGACGACGCCGTCCGTCGCGGGACGGTCCGCTACGTCGGCGCGTCGTCGATGTGGGCCCACCAGTTCGCCGACGCCCTGCACGCGAGCGAGCGCCTCGGGCTCGAGCGATTCGTCACGATGCAGAACCACTACAACCTCGTCTACCGCGAGGAGGAACGCGAGATGCTGCCGCTGTGCCAGAAGGAGGGCATCGGCATGATCCCGTGATCGCCGCTGGCTCGCGGCTACCTCACCCGTTCCCACGAGGAGGTCGACGCGACCACGCGCGGCGAGGCGGAAGAACGGCTGTACGAACACCCCTACCGCGAGGGCGGCGGCCCGGAGATCAACGAGCGCGTCGCACAACTCGCCGCCGACCACGGCGCGACGATGGCCCAGATCGCACTCGCCTGGCTGTTGCACGAAGAGTGGGTCGACGCCCCCATCGTCGGCACGACGAGCGTCGAACACCTGGAGGAGGCGGTCGAAGCACTCGAGATCTCGCTGTCGTCGTCGGACGTGGCGTACCTCGAGGAGCCCTACGAGCCGGTCCGCGTCTCGGGCCACGAGTAGCCGACGGCGTCATAATGATGGCTGTGACTGGGTACCGACGCAACCGCACGACGGTTCGCGGTTGCGGCGGTACAGATTCACAGCTATCGTTATCAGTACTCCGTCGAGCCGACGTCCCACCCTTCCCGCGTGTAGGCCATCTCCCAGAACCGGTACTCGAGGCGGGCGCTCGTGAGAAACGCCTCCTCCATCGCCTCGTGCTCGCCGGGGTAGCGCTCCCCGCATCGATCGACGAACGTGCACATCCAGTCGACGGCCTCGCGGAACTCGTCGCTCGTGTACTTCTCGATGAACGGCGTGTACCGGTGTTCCTCGCTCGCGCGGTCGGCCATGTGCTCGGCGACGTCGAGGTACCCCTGTCCGCAGGGATAGATCGCCGCGGCGATCTCGGCGAGCGATCCCTCGGAGGCGGTCCGCACCAGGAAGTTCGTGTACGCGACGCAGGTCGGCGCTTTCTCCGTCGCCTCGAGGTCGCTGCGGTCGATGCCGTAGTCGGCCGCGAACTCACGGTGGAGGTCCATCTCGTAGTCGAGGATCGTGTGTGCGACGTCCACCAGATGCGTCATCGTCTCCTCGTCTCGCGCTTTCGTCCCGGCCATCGCGAAGGTGCGGGCGTAGTCGAGCAGGTACCGGTAGTCCTGTCGCACCCAGTGGAGGAACGCCTCCTCCGCCAGGGTCCCGTCCGCGAGTTCTCGCACGAACGGATGTCGCTTCTGTGCGTCCCAGAGGCTCGCTCCCGTCTCGAGGAGTCGATCGCTGAACGCCATAGTTACCGGAAGTACCGAGTCCCGACTAATATAACTAGCTACTACCACTCGAGAATAGAGCGGGACGCAACGAGATAGTAGAGAGCCGAGAACGGAACTCGAAGCGACGGCGGGCGTGGCGTTCGGATCGATCGCGGATCGTCCACGCCGCGTCAGAGACGTCCGGCGACCGCGAGAACGCATACCGACAACACGGTTCAGCCGTCGATCGCACTCGAGACGCTGTCGTCGCTGACGACGGCCGTCGAGACGCGATCGAGCAGTCACTGTCGCCCGAGAGTATCAGGACAGCCGCGCCGCGAGGTCGGCTTCGGTGATGATGCCGACCGTCTCGCCCGCCTCGGTGATCATGACGGCCTTGTAGTGGTCTAGCAGGTTGCTGATCTCGTCGAGAGTGGCGTCTTTCGAGACCGTCGGAAAGCTCTCGCTCATGTGTTTCTCGATCGGTTCGTCGCGGGCCTCGGCGTCGAGGTGGACGAGGTCGCTCTGGCTGATCGAACCGACCGGGATGCCGTCCTGGATGACCGCGAGCTGGGAGTAGGCCTCGGTCTCCATGCGTTTCGCCGCCTCGCTGACCGGGTCCTCGGGCGCGACGCTGACGACTTCCTCGTGCATCAGGTCTTCGGCGCGGATGACGTCGCTCTCGGCCGCCTCGAGTGCGTTGACGATCCGCCGGAGCGTCGATAGCCTCGGGTCGACGTCGCCGCCCTCGATGCGGGCGATGAGCGGCTGGGAGACGTCGGCGCGGTCGGCGAGTTCGCTCTGGGTCAGTCCGAGGTCGGTCCGGCGTTGTCTGAGGTCTTCGGGCGTCGGGAGCTCCATGCGGTACAATAACCGCAGGTTATAGAAAGGTGTTTGGGTGGCCGCAGACGCCGCGAGCGGTCGTCGCGTCATAACGATGGCTGTGACTGGTTGCCGACGCAACCGCGAGACGGTTCGCGGTTGCCTCGGTAACGACTCACAGCGATCGTTATCAGTCCTCCTCGGGGATCTCGACGACTTCGACGACCGAGAGGGGGACGTCCCTGAGCGCACCGCCGACTTCGCTCTTCGCGATGCGGGAGGCGTGTTCCTCGCTATCGGCGTTGAAGACCTCCATCTCGAGTGCGAGCCCGACGAGGGCGGTCTCGGCCGCGATAAACGCCGAGTCGAACGGTTCGCCGCAGGCGGGACAGCCTGTCGCGCCGACTTCGACCTCGACGTACTCGAGTCCCTCGTTGTTGAGTCGTTTGCCGGCTTCGCTGACCGCGACGCCGATCGCGTCGTCGATCTCTTCGACGTCACGGACCAGCCACGCGGCTTCCATCGCGACGAGATAGTTGCTCATACTCGTTGGTCGTTCCGGGGGGTTTCCTGCTTTGCGGTTCGTCCGCCGGGTTCGGTTCGACGCGCCGACGGTCGACGGCCGTCGCCGCGACAGTGCGCACGTGAGGGGGATAATGAGCATAAGTTACGAGAATTGACCCGGTGGAGTCCCGCCTGGATAGCCGTATTTCGCCTCGAGTCCGACTGCAGTTGGAGCTACTACAACTACGGTTGAATCGCAAGACTGCGTCGACCCAATACTGGATGTACAATAATTATGGATTGTCAGCTTCAACAAGTCTTATATACTACCTCCGACTGCCCTCGACTGAACGCTGATGAAATCCCGTGTGTACCGCGCGACCCTGTTCGCACTGTACCAGTTCAGCATCGCGATCGGTATCGTCGCGATGCCCATCGCGCTCGCCGCCCGCCAGGCCGGGTTTACACTCCCGATCAACCGCCTCCTCATGCGAATCGGGGAGGCCTACGAGAACGCCCAATCCTCCATGCAGTAATCGCATACTACCGTCGTCGCCCCCGTTTTCGCGCACAGTCCGTCTCCGAACGCTCGAAACCACCGCTCGCAGCGCGAGACACGTCCACGACGTGCTATGGGTAGCGGAAACCTCGGTGGTGAACGCCGATGTTTTATACCGTGCCGGCCGTTAGTGACGCTCAATGCGAACGCCTATGCACGACTCCGACTTCTCCCGCACGGCCGGTCAGCTGGCGGACAGTTCCAACCCCTACGAACCGGAAATCGGTTCGCTCCCCCAGAACGACCTGTCGCAGACGGACCTCGAGAACGTCAACAAGACGGGAACCACGACGATCGGCATCTCGACCGCCGACGGCGTCGTCGTCGCGACGGACATGCGCGCGAGCCTCGGCGGCCGCTTCGTCTCGAACAAGAACGTCCAGAAGGTCGAACAGATCCACCCGACCGCCGCGCTCACGCTGGTCGGCAGCGTCGGCGGCGCGCAGTCGTTCATCTCGAGTCTCCGCGCCGAGGTCAACCTCTACGAGGCCCGTCGCGGCGAACAGATGAGCATGGAGGCGCTCTCGACGCTCGCGGGCAACTTCGCGCGCGGTGGCCCGTTCTTCGCCATCCACCCCATCCTGGGCGGCGTCGACGAAGAGGGCAGCCACGTCTACAGCATCGACCCCGCCGGCGGCGTCATGGAAGACGACTACACCGTCACCGGCAGCGGGATGCAACTCGCCTACGGCCTGCTCGAGCAGGAGTACGAGGAAGACCTCTCGAACGAGGAGGCGATGACGATCGCGGCCCGCGGCATCAAGTCCGCCGCCGAACGCGACACTGGCTCCGGCAACGGCGTCTTCCTCTGTGAGATCTCCGACGAGGGCGTCGACATCCACGGCCACAACGAGTTCGAGGAAGTCATCTAGGCGCGTTCCGTCCCGTCGTCTCGGGTCGCTCGAGCGGACAGGAGCTACGACCACGACGTTTTTCACGACCGGTGCCGGCCGATTCCAGTCGAAGACCTCGAGGGGATCGGCTACGGGTTTTCCGCGTCCGCACAGTCGCATCGGTCCAAGGAAGCGACGCGGCGACGCGAACGAAAAAAGACGGAAGCGAGATCGACTACTTGACCGTCGGCGTCGGCGTGCTCTCGCGTTCGCGCTCGAGGTCGTCGAGTCGCTGGGTCCGCCCCGTCTCGCTCGAGCGGTAGATCGCGTCGATGACCCGCTGGACGGTCAGCGCCTCCTCGAGGGTGTTCGTCGAGGGTGCCTCGCCAGCGGCGACGGCCTCGAGGAAGACCGCGTCCTGTTCTTCGTGTCCAGTGACCGAAGGGTCGCCGGTCAGTTCGACGTCGGCGTAGTGGTCTGCCCCCGCAGTTCCGGCCTCGAGAATCGAGAGGTCGGTGCTCCCGATGTCGAACTGTGCGCCGGCCTCGGTCCCACGGACGGCGAACTCCGACGTCGGTTCGCGGTTGCTGGCCCACGCGGCCTCGAGCGAGATCGTCTTCCCGTCGGAAGAGCGGACGAAGGCCGTGACGGAGTCGTCGACCTCGTAGGTCTCCGCCTCGGCGTCCCAGTTCGCGCCGAAGCCGTCGGGGTCGGCGTACTCCTCGCGTTCGCCGAACGTGGTCCGCGTGACGCCGGTGACTTCCTCGATATCGGGGAAGTCGAGGACGTAGAGGGCGAGGTCGAGCGCGTGGACGCCGATGTCGATCAGCGCGCCGCCGCCGGCGAGGTCGGGGTTCGTGAACCACGACCCGGGGCCGGGGACGCCGCGTCGACGGACGTAGTTCGCCTCGACGTGGGTCACCTCGCCGAAGCGCCCGCGACGTTTCTGCTCTACGAGCATGGCCGCCGAGGCGGCGTGACGGTTGTGAAAGCCGACCATACAGAAGCCGTCGGCGTCGGCCGCCGCGTCGGCGATCCGCTCTGCGCTCTCTAGGGTATGTGCGAGCGGTTTCTCGACGAGGACGTCGTGGCCTGCCTC
Source organism: Natribaculum breve (assembly GCF_023008585.1). Lineage (GTDB taxonomy): Archaea > Halobacteriota > Halobacteria > Halobacteriales > Natrialbaceae > Natribaculum > Natribaculum breve. The sequence goes on from NZ_CP095390.1 coordinate 481,595, forward strand.
GAGTGCGGCCACGGCGATCGGTTCGTGGAATCGGTTGGGCGTCGTGACGACGACGGCGTCGACCGCGTCGTCGGCGACGAGGGCCTCGTGGTCCTCGTAGGTCGACGCGTCGAATTCGTCGGCGAAACGACATCGTTGCTCCGGGACGATGTCCGCACCAGCGGCGACGTCGGCACCGAGGTCACGCAGGGCCGCGGCGTGGTGGTGTCCCATACCCCCCAGTCCGACGACGCCGATACCGATCCCCGAACTCATGCGGAAACCTCCGATTTCCGTCGGCGTCGGTCGGTGTACTGGAAGTCAATACGTCGTTTTACGGTCGTTCGAGTGCGATACGGGGGACCCATTACCTGAGAAGGAGGGAGCGATCAAGATAAGGATTGTGACCCATTAATCCGTTCTCGCGCGTAGAGGTCACGCGTTTTGATAGTATTACACCGGAGCAGTCGGGCGAGCGAGAGGTGATGACCGTCACGCGACGTTCGTCGCGGATACATCACAATTCTAACTCGTAACCAGGTGTTGGAGCGGCAGTCGATCGGCTACGTTTTCACCTTCGAGGCGAGGGATCTGCTACTATGGTCGCAGTGACGATCTGGAACGAGTACCGACACGAACGCGAGGACGACGACGTCGCCGCCGTCTACCCGGACGGCATCCACGCGACGCTCGCCGACGCACTCGAGGCGAGCCACGACGTGGAGACGGCGACGCTCGACGAGCCGGAACACGGCCTCACCGCCGACGTCCTCGAGTCGACCGACGTCCTGCTGTGGTGGGGTCACGAGGCCCACGACGACGTCGACGACGCGGTCGTCGACCGCGTCCACGAGCGGGTGCTCGAGGGGATGGGACTGATCGTCCTCCACTCTGGGCACTACTCGAAGATCTTCAAGCGGCTCATGGGGACGAGCTGTAGCCTGCAGTGGCGAGAAGACGGCGGGACGGAACGGCTGTGGGTCGTCGACCCCGGCCACCCGATCGCAGACGGCGTCGGCGAGTACGTCGAACTCCCCGAGACGGAGATGTACGGCGAGCCGTTCGACGTCCCCGAGCCCGATCGGCTGGTGTTTACGAGCTGGTTCGAGGGCGGCGAGGTGTTCCGCAGCGGCTGTTGTTACCGCCGCGGGAGTGGCCGGATCTTCTACTTCCGGCCGGGCCACGAGACGTACCCGATCTACGAGCACGAGGAGATTCGCAGCATACTCGACAACGCCGTCGAGTGGGCCGCGCCGACGGAGGGTGCACCCAGGACGTTCGGTCACCGGGATCGGGACTGATCCGCTGTGGCCGATCCGGCGACCACGTCGGAGACTCGCGTCACTCGCTGTGCTGGGTGTCGACGAGTTCGGCGGTGAGTTCGAGGTCGTGACCGGTCGCCGTCTCGAGTCGCTCCCTGACCTCGTCGGCGAAGTCGGGTGGCTCCTCCTCGCCGGGCGGTCGCTCGACGAGGACCGTCACCGCCGGCTGCCCGCCGGTGTAGACGTCGACGAGCTCGTACTCGACTGACTCCTCCTGGAATCGCAGGTCGTCGTAGGCCGGGTCGTCGTTCATCGCCTCGAGTTCGACCTGCACGTCGTGTTCGACCGCCTCGGTCTGGTAGAGTGCGTACGTGACGCCCCCGAGGACGACCGAGAGCACGACGATCGCGACGAGGATGGCCGCCACTCGAGACTGGAGCCGTCCGTAGGCGCGATCGACGCGCTCCGTTCGATGGGGCCGATAGCCGGAGAACCACAGCAGGATCAACGCGGTGAGGTTGATCGACAGCAGGTTGACGAGCACGAGCGTGCCCGCCGTGAGGACGACCTCGGGGTGCCACCAGGCGATTCCGAGACCGACCGTCGCGGCGGGCGGGACGAGCGCGACGGCGATGGCGACGCCGACGAGCACCGAGCCGACGTTTCGCGTGAGGCTGATCACGCCGGCCGCACCCGAGCCAAGCGCCAGCACCAGCGCCAGGAGACTCGGCGTGATTCGCTCGTAAACCTGAGGGACCGTCGTCGGGTCGAACCCCGGCGGGAGGAGGATCGTTCCGCGCAGCGCGGCACCGACGACAGCGGCCGTCGCCACGGCGACGAGCAGTCCGACGACCTGGAAGGTGACCCCACGAGACGCGAGCTCGTCGTCGTCGACGACGAGGCCGACGCTCGCCGAGAGCGCGGGTCCCATCAGCGGTGCGACGACCATCGCGCCGATGATCGTCGCCGCCGAGTCGAGCAACAGGCCGGCGGTCGCGATCACCGTACTCAACACGAGCAAAGAGAAGTACGTCAGAGCGGTCGGCGCGAGTTCGTTCGCGCGTGACTGGAGTTCCTCTCGCGAGATCCTGTCGTCGACGAATCGGCGGGTCAGGTCGCCGGCTCGGCGGGAGACGACCGCTTCGGCGGCGACGACGACTGCATAGGAATCCTCGCTGATCCCGGCGTCCTGGAACTGCGAGAGCAGGGGTTCGACGCCGGCCGGCGGAATTGGAATCGAGACGATCGCTTCGAACTCGCCGGTACCGACTTCCTCGGTGACGGCGTAGTCGAGGCCCTCCTCCTCGAGGACCTCGAGGACGAGCCCGCGGTCGCCACACGGGACGAACAACTGGACGAGGCGCATAGACCAGTTACGGCGCTGACAGAGAAGTAAGCTACCACGCCTCGAGAGACGTGGCATTCGGCGAGACGCCCGTGTCACCGACGACGGCTGTGTGACGACGGCTGTCCGCCGTTCGGAACGAACGATCAGAACGTCTGTCGACCCTCGTCGGTGATCACGCTCTCGAGCAGGGACACTGGCGTCGCGTCGTAGGCGGGATTCTCGACGTCGAACCCCTCTGCCGGTTCGGGCAGCACCTCGCTACCCGGTCGGAACTCGTTCTCGAAGACGAACCCCTCGGTGATGAGTTTGGAAGCAGAGCCGAGGACGGTGACGGGGACGTCGAGTTCGTTCGCCGCTGTCGCGATCGGGAAGGTGCCGACCCGGTTGTACAGCGTCTCCTCGACGATGCAGTCCATGCCGACGACGACCCGGTCGCAGTCGGCGAGGTAGTGTCCGCTGGCGCTGTCGGTGATCAGCGTGACGTCGACGCCGTCCATCTCGGCGAGCGTCCGCGCGGTCTTGCGCCCGATGTACCGCGGTCTGGCCTCCGTGACGTAGACCTCGAAGGTCTTCCCCGCGTCGGTCGCGAGCGACAGCGCCTCGAGGACCGTCGAGGAGTAGTCGTGGGTGAGCAACGTCGCGCCGTCTTCGAGGTGCTCGACCGCGTTCTCGGCCGCCCGGCGCTTTCCGGACTCGACGCGGGCGACGACCTCGTCGATCCGCTCTGCGGTCACCTCCTTGGCCTCGTCGACGCGCTCGCAGTCGGCCGCCGACACCGTCTCGACCACGTCGCGAACGGCGTTCTGGAGCGAGGCGTGGGAGGGGTTGGCCCGCCGGAGCACCGTCCCGTTGCGCTCGAGTGCCCGGACGTACTCCTCGACCGTCGCGAACTCCCGGTCCAGCAGGTCCTCGAGGGCGCGGGTCGCCTTCACGGCGACCACCGAGGAGCTGTGTGTCTGCATCTCCTGGATCTCCTCGACAGTCTCGTCGATCATACTCGAGTGAACTCTCGTGTGGGCAAAAGGTGTTCCGGGTGGACCCGCCGCGTCTCCACAGCCGCCTCGAGTAGGCAACGGCCTTATACTATCGGACGTAACTGTGTGAAGATTCTCGCCACCCCGGGACGGCGAGAATCTTTCACGACTTACGTCCGGCAGTATTAGGACCCGTCAGCACTTACGTTCGCCCATGACAGTCCCCGTCAGCTACACCTGCCCCCACTGCGGCGCGGTCACGCGCGTCGAACGCCGCGCCGACCTCGCGGACAAGTCCGTGACCACCGTCCCACAGCCGGGCTGGGAGTACGCCGAACCGGACGACGACGACCTCGAGTCGGCCGACGGCATCGCCTTCGTCTGTGGCGAGGACGGGCCGACGACCGACCGCGAGGGCGAGCCGGTCGAGGGCTGCGGTCGGCCGTTTTACCTCAACTTCGTCCGGTTCGAACGCGGAGTCGAACTCGAGCCGGATCCGCCGACCTACGGCGGGCCGAGCTTCGACTTTCGGCGGTGAGCGGGACGAACGAACACAACGCTTTTCGACCGTGCGGTGTCACTCTTCGGCATGGACGAAGCCGCCGTTCGCGACCGGCTGCGACACGTCGAAGACCCCGACCTCGGCGACGACATCGTCTCGCTCGGACTCGTCAACGAGATCGACGTCGACGACGGGGAGGTCACGATCGACCTCGCACTCGGTGCACCGTACTCGCCGACCGAAACCGCGATCGCCGGTGAGGTTCGCGAGGTCCTCGCCGAGGACGGAATCGAGCCGGAGCTTTCAGCGAGCATTCCGGACAGAGACGACGCGCCGGCCGACGAATCGGTGTTGCCGAACGTCAAGAACGTCATCGCCGTCGCGTCAGGGAAAGGCGGCGTCGGCAAGTCGACGGTCGCCGTCAACCTCGCCGCCGGCCTCTCGCAACTCGGTGCTCGAGTCGGGCTGTTCGACGCCGACGTCTACGGACCGAACGTGCCCCGGATGGTCGACGCCGACGAGCCGCCGATGGCGACCGAAGACGAAACGCTGGTCCCGCCGGAGAAGTTCGGCGTGAAGCTGATGAGCATGGCCTTCCTCGTCGGCGAGGACGACCCCGTCATCTGGCGCGGACCGATGGTCCACAAGGTCATCACGCAGCTCACCGAGGACGTCGAGTGGGGCCACCTCGACTACCTCGTGGTCGACCTGCCGCCGGGGACCGGCGACACGCAACTGACGATGCTCCAGACGATGCCCGTCACCGGCGCGGTGATCGTCACGACGCCCCAGGACGTCGCACTCGACGACGCCCGGAAGGGCCTGCAGATGTTCGCCCGTCACGACACCGTCGTACTGGGGATCGCCGAGAACATGGCGACGTTCGTCTGTCCCGACTGCGGGAGCGAACACGACATCTTCGGCTCCGGCGGCGGCGAGGCGTTCGCCGACGCCCACGACCTGCCGTTCCTCGGCTCGATCCCCCTCGATCCGAGCGTCCGGGAGGGCGGCGACGAGGGCGAACCGACCGTCCTCGACGAGGAAGACGAGACCGGCGAGGCGTTCCGCGAACTGACCGCGAACGTCGCGAACAACACCGGCGTCGTCCACCGCCGGGACGCCTCCGGATCGGTCGACCAGCGGACACCGCCCGCCGAACCCGACGAGCGATGACCGACGCAGGGTCCGACGAGGGACCGGACTTCGAACCGGACCCCGAGCGCGTCGACTTCCTGCGGACGGTCGCCGACGACGTCCGCGGCGACAGCTCAGAGAGCAAACAGCTCGCGAACGTCCTCTACCGGGTGAGCGACCTCTACGACGAAGACGAGGACACCTCGCCAGAAGAGATCGTCAGGAACGTGAAGTTCATCCTCGAGGTCAACGAACGCGGCGGCCTCGGGCGGTGACGGTCGACGCGATTTTGTACGCGCCGGCCGAGGTCCACCTGTGGACGCAGACCAGCAGACCTGGGCGAACCCGTTCGGCATGGACGAGGAGTGTCGGAACTGTCCGGCGCTCTGTGAGACGCGCACGCAGGTCGTCCACGGCTACGGCGACGTCGGAGCCGACTTCCTGTTCGTGGGCGAGCGGCCGAGTGCCAGCGCGGACGAGGCTGGCGTGCCGTTCGTCGACGAGGGCGAGACGACGCTCCGGCGGCTCCTCGAGCGCCTCGGCCTGTGTGCGGTCGACTCCGACCCGGAGCGACCCGACCTCGAGAACGTCTACCTGACGAACCTGACGCGGTGTCGCGATCCGGAACGGCCGCCGACCGACGACGAGGTCGGCAACTGCGAGCCGTTCCTGAACGCCGAGATCCGGATGATAAACCCCGAGATCATCGTCCCCGTCGGGCAGCGCGCGCTCCGTGAGATCGGCCGGGAGTACACGACCACGCCCGCGGACGACCTGGACGTCGAGACACACCACGGCGAGTCGATCCGCGGACGGGGATTCGAACTCGTCCCGATGATCGACCCGCGCGAGCAGACGGACGCACAGACCCAGGCGTGGCTCGAGGGATTCGCGGAACTGATGGCGTCGGACTACCGCCAGACGAAGGGTCGACGCGAGCGCTGACGGCTACCAGTACGGACTCCTGATCCAGCTGTCGGACCGCGCCCCGAGGACGAACAGGCCGAAGACGGCGGCGGCGACGACGAACAGCGTGACGAGCGTCGGGACGAGCAGGTCGCCGGCGGACGCCTCGAGCCCGTAGGTCGTCACGAACGCCACCGCGCCCGCTGCCACCATCGCGACCACGACGAGCGTGCCGAGCAACCCCAGGAGTTTTCGTCCGATCATACAGTTCGGTCACCGGGCTGACCCATAAACCCCGACCGGCGGGTCACCCGCTCGCTGAACTCGAGATAAAGCGCCGCGTTGAAGTCGCTGACGGCCCGACGTAGCGTATGATCGTCGTCGTCCCGGTAGATCCACCTCGTGACGGACTCGTGCTGGCCTCGCTCGTCGAAGAAACGTCGCTGTCGAGCGACGACGCGGCGCGCCTCTACGAAGCCGCGACGGCAGACGTCCTCCGGGCCGTCGCCTCGAGCGGCGGCGACCTCCTCGTGAACTACCGCGACGAGGCGACCCTGCCCGACGGCGTCGGCGGCGACCCCGAGGCCGAGGTTCGCGCGCTGGCCGCCGACGCCCTCGGCGGCACCGACGAGGTTCGCTTCGAGCGCCAGGTCGGCTCGACGCGGGCGGCACGAGTCGGCAACACGGTGACACACCTCCTCGAGAACGAGGACGCGACGAGCGTCGGCGTCCTCGAGCCGACCGCGGCGCTGGTCGCACGCACCGAGATCGACGGCGCGGCGATGTCGATCCGACGCAACGACGTGGTGCTCGGCCCGGCACCGGGTGGCCGGACCTACCTCGCCGCGTTCGCCGAACCGATCGACTTCGAGGACGCGTACGCGACGCCCGAACTGTCGACGCTCGCCCGTCGCGGTGGGGACGCCGGACTGGACGTCGGCTTCGCACCGATGCTGCCGACGGTGGCCACCGAGACGGACCTCTGTTCGACGATCGCCGGACTCGAGGCTCGCAGCGTGGCCGGTCGACCGCTCCCCGAGGCGACGGCGACGGTGATCGACGACCTCGGACTCGTCGTCGAGGACGGACCGACGCTCGCCCGACGATAGACCGACAACGCTTTTTGACGGGATGTGAAAGGCGTACTCGAGGTGGGGTGGCAGAGCGGCCTAACGCGCCTGCCTTGAGAGCAGGTGGCTGTCAAGCCTCATGGGTTCAAATCCCATCCCCACCGTATTTTGCCGCGAGCAATTCCGCGAGCGGCAAATTGGTTCGATAGGATTTGAAGCAGGGAGCAGCTTTGCTGCGACCGTGGTTCAAATCCCATCCCCACCGTTTTTCCGCGAACAACTGCGACGAGCGCAGCGAGGAGCACGTGAGCGGAAAAACGAGACGGTGGGATTTGAAGTAGACCGAGATTCTGCGCGACGCGCAGGTTCTCGGGCGTAGTTCGAATCCCATCCCCACCGTTTTCTCTGGGAGGGCACGACGAGTACAGCAGGAGACCTCTCGAGTACTCGCTCGAGCGGTCGGCGAGAGCCGCTGGTCGACGACTCGAAGACCCCGAGTATGTGAGAGACAATTTCACGCCCGATGACACGGGTGTTACGTGGTTACACCACCGTTTCTGCAGGGTATTTAGCTGTGCGAAAATAAGTGGTGTACGCAATGAGCGACACCGACGTAATCGTCGTCGGCGGTGGTCCCGCCGGACTGAGTGCAGCACTGTTCACTGCGAAAAACGGCCTCGAGACGACGGTCTTCGACACCGACGAGACGTGGATGCACAAGGCGCACCTGTTCAACTACCTCGGCGTCGGTTCGATCGGCGGCAGCGAGTTCATGGCGACGGCACGCCAGCAGGTCGACGCGTTCGGCGTCGACCGCCACCAGGGCGAGCAGGTCACCGGCGTCGCGTCGTCCGGAGACGGGTTCGTCGTCGAGACCGAGGACGGCGATTACGACGCGCGGTACGTGATCTTCGCGACGGGGGCGAACCGCGAACTCGCCACCGACCTCGGCTGCGAGACGGACGACGACGGCGTCGTCGAGGTCGACCTGGACATGGAGACGAGCGTCGACGACGCCTACGCGACGGGTGCGATGGTGCGTCCCGAGAAGTGGGAAGCGACGATCGCCGTCGGCGACGGTGCCGCAGCCGCCCTCGACGTCCTCTCGAAGGAACGTGGCGAACGCTACCACGACTTCGACGTGCCAGCCGACGCCGAACGCGTCTTCGGCGGACTGGGAGACGAGTAAGCAGTACGGTCGGTAGAACGGAACCGCTCGCGAACCGGGTTATTCGTAGGAGAGTTCGAGTTCGAGCGCCCGCTCGAGCAGGTCCTCGTCGTAGCGTTCTTCGGTCTGTTCGGGGCGGGTCTCGTGGATCGTCCGCACCTGCTGGACGGTGTTGCGGAAGTTCTTGAACGTGGCCTCGTCGACCATCTGGCCGTCGAGGGTCACGGCACCCGTCCCCTCGCGTTTGGCCGCGTTGAAGCGCTCGATCTTGCTGACGTCGCGCTCGAGTTCCTCGGGCGTGGGCATGTGGATCGTGTTCGCCTGGATCGTCTGTTTGGGGTACAGAGACCAGGAGCCGTCGAGTCCCAGGCTGGCCTCGTGTTCGACCTGGTCGGCGTAGGCGTCGGCGTTGTAGTAGGTGAGGCCGGCGCGCTCTTTGAACAGGTCGTCGAACGGGCCACCGATCGAGAGCAGGTCGCCCGCGCTGGCCTCGTTCGAGAGTTCCTCGAGCAGGCCGTCCCAGCGGGGCATGCCGTCGCCGAAGTCGCGACCGCCGAGTTCGGCCGCGTAGTCGACGGGACCGAACACGAGCGCGGTGAGTCGGGAGTCCTCGCCGAACTTCGCGATATCGCGCAGGTCGGACTTCGCCCGGCCGGTCTCGATGATGACCGAGAGGCCGATCGAGCCGTCTGCGTGGCCGTGTTCGGCCTCGGCGTCGGCGACCGCGGCGGCCGCGCGTTCGACGTCCTCGAGTCGGCCCACCTTGGGGACGACGACGCCGTCGATCTCGTCGCCGATCTCCGCGACGAGGCGGTCGATCTGGTCGCGACCGCGCTCGCGGAACGACTCGTCCTCGTAGCTCCACTCGACGCGGGGCCAGATCTCGCCCGGGAAGTCGTACTCGGGGACGAGGTCGATCGTGTTCTCGAGCCCCTGCTCTTTCATGTCCGGGGCCGTGCCGTCTTCCATGTCGGGCACGAGCCAGTCGGGAGCCTGGAAGCCCTCGGCCTCGAGGCCGGATCGGAGGTACTTCGCCGTGTCGTCTTTCGGGACGGCGGCCGGTGCGGTCTGGAAGGTTCGACAGAGTCTCACGTCGCTCATGTATCTGGTAGATTCGATAGTTAACGTTTAATCGTTGTGTTTCTGTCCCTATTCGCCTCGCTTGCGGATCGCCGCCGTCCGGGTGCCGGAGTAGACGGGTTCGTCGTTCTGGTTGAACGCGATGTGCTCGAAGCGGACGGTGCCGGCGACGTCGCCGTCGTCCTCGGCGTCGAGGACGCGCGTAAATGCGTAGACGGTGTCGCCGGGCGTGACGAAGGTGTGGAACTTCTCGTCGTCGAAGCCGACCTCGCGGTATGTCTTCTCGTCCGAGCGTGCGTGGCCGAGCGCGGTCGAGCGGGTCACGTCGCCGTAGGTGACGATGTCGCCCGAGGGCGAGTCGGCCATGACGTCGACGTTGTGGTGCTGTTTGGCCGTGTTCAGCGTCGAGAGCGGCAGGTAGGCGACGGTGACGTCGTCCTGGGTCCGCCCGCGTTCGTGACGGTAGGCGACCGCGGCGTCGCGGCCCTCGGCTTCCTCGAGCGCCTCGAGGAAGTCCTCGAAGTAGCCGCCCTCGGGCGTGACGAACTCACTGGGGAGGCCGGGCTCGTCTTCTTCTGGATTTTCGACCGCGCCCCCGTCCGTCTCGAGGGGCTGGCGTCGCGGGATCATGTTCGTCCGCTCGTACGAGCAGAGTACCTCGCCCGTCTCGGCGTCTTTCCCGCGGGTGCGCCAGGAGACGATGCCGTAGTTGGGGCGAGAACTCGAGGAAGCCCTGTTGACGACTTCGCTTTCGACGTGGAGTTCGGTTCCCGTGTACACCGCGTCGGTCGGGAACCGGACGTCGGTTCGGCCGAGGAAGTAGCCGCCTTTCTCGCTCAGATCCTCGACGGTGATGCCGAGGGTGGCGGCGGTGAGGTAGTCGGGGTGGACCGGCGGTTCCTCGAAGTCCCGGGCCTCTGCGGCGTCCTGTCGCCAGTAGGCGGGGTCGTGGTTGAGCGTCTGGCTCATCCACGCCTCGTTGCCGTGGCGGGTCAGCGTGAGGCCGGGTTCGTGTTCGATGATCTGGCCCTCTTCGAAGTCCTCGAAGCAGTTGCCCTTCTCTTTGGTCTCGACCTGTTCGAGTGCCTGTGCGAACGTCTCGGGGTCAGTCCAGTCAGTCATCTGCAGTCACCTCGTCTTCAGTTTCGAGTCGCCCACGCCGTCGGCGAGCGACCGTGCGACGCATCTCGTTTTCGACGATCATGTACCCCTCGTCGAATCCCATACCCGGTTTCGCGAGCACCTGGGCCGCGTCCGTCGCGAGTGCGACGTGGGCGCAGGCACGTGCGGACGTCTCCGTCTCGTTGCAGGTCCCGCCGAGGTACGCGCGGGTGTCCGTCCCGTCACAGTACTGGACGGCCCGTGCGCTTCGCTGGATGCCACCGAGGTCCGGCGTTTTCACCTGGACCACGTCGGCGGCACCCGCGTCGACGAACGCCTGGACGTCCTCGAAGGTGTTACACCACTCGTCGGCGACGACGTCGACGCCGACGCCGGCCTCGGCGAGTCCCTCGCGGAGTTCACACATCGCCTCGATCTGGGCCTCGCGGTCGCCGACGTCCATCGGCCCCTCGATCTGGATCGGGAGGTCGCCGGCCGCGTCCTCGAGGGCGGCGAAGTACTCGACGACCTCCGGGCGGTCGTAGGGTGCACCGAAAATTTCGCCGATCATGCCGTAGACGTCGATGTGGATCCGCGGTTCGTAGCCGTCGGGACCGAGTTCCTGCGAGCGGGAGACGAGCCACTCGACGTACTCGAGTAGGGTCTCGCCCTCCGGGCCGATCTTCTCTTCGGCGTTGATCAGCCCGTGGGGCAGGACGGGAACGCCCTTGATGAACATCTTCTCGGCGTTGACGTAGCGGTCGTCGCCGCTCTGGCCGAACACCGGGATGGGTTCCTCGGCGGGTTCGGTCTCGAGTTCGGCGGCCAGGACGTCCGTCCGCGTCGTCCCCTCGGCCTCGGCGGCCGCGGCGAGCAGCGCCTGGGAGACGCCGTAGCGGATCGCCGTGTGGAGCCGGTCGCCCTCGACAACCATCTCCTCGAGCAGTTCCGCGTTCTCGAGGAAGTCCGTCGCGTCGCGGCCGACGAGTTCCTCGGCGACCGGCCCCTCGACGACGGGGGCGTACTCTGCGGCCTGGAAGAGCGGGTCGCGTCCGCCAGCACCGGAGTACTGGACGGCGGCGCAGTCGCCCCGAACCACGCTTCCGTCCTCGAGTTCGACGTCGACGATCAGGGCCTCGCCGGCCTGGCGGATCGAGTCGAAGCCCTCGGTGACTGGCTCGCCCACGTAGGCGAAGCCGTCCTGGCTCGCTCCCCGCTTGATCGCGCGCTGGTCGTCGAAGTAAAAGCCCGAGAAGCCGGGCGTGGCGTGGACGGCCTCAATCCGCATTGCCGACACCTCCGGTGCCGCTGTGGGGACGACCGATCAGTTTCCCGTCGCTGATCGCGTCGACGTCGTCGGCGACCATCCGGAACGACTCCTGTCGTCCCTCGGTCTCGGCCCGCTGTGAGAGTCGCGCGCGGTGGATCTCCTTGATGTCGTCGTCCATCTCGAGGTCCGCCCACTCGAAGATGCGGACCCGGCCGTCGTCGTCGCGCGCGGGGAGTACCGCACCCGCCGCGCTGTCGCTCGGGGCGAAGGGCACGTCGAGTGCACCGGACTCGAAGGCCTTGATGGTCCCCCAGGCGACGTCGCCGTCGCCGTGTTTCAGGATCGTGTCCATGAGACAGTGGGTCTCTCGTTCGATCAGCTCCTGCTCCTCGTCGATACCGTCGATGTCGATGTTCTGCTCGATCGCCATGTCGATGATCTGCCTCGTCGTTCGCAATCCGGCGGCGTTGGCCTCCTTGGTCGGCACGCCCTGGAACTCCTGTGGGGACTTGGTGATGACCTTGTCGGGCTGGGCGATCGCCGCGGTCATCCCGCCGAGGCTGATGACGCCGTTGGCGCGAGCCTCGTCCGGCGGGAATCCGCCCATCCACTCGTGGAAGACGGTCGTCACGCAGACGTCGTCCGGCAGGTACTCGTTACCCAGCTTCTTCAGGGCGCGCAAGGCGGCGACGTCCTGGACGACGTTGCCGACCTGTCCGTACCCCAGCGTGACCGACCGGACGCCCTGGGTGGCCGCGAGCTGGCCCTCGACGATGCCGATCGCGATCGCGATCGAGGGCGGGACGAGCGTCCCGGTCAGCGGACCGAACGGCTCGCGGTTGATCCGGACGCCGCGTTCGGTGTACGCGCCGGCCAGCCGATCGACGAACTGCCAGTGTTCGATCGTCTCGGCGAGGCCGTGCTCTTTCGTGTAGGGGATGTTGTACGAGATCGGTCCACCCTCGAAGCTCTGGAAGCCACCCGCGAAGGTGATCGCCGCGAGCAGCCGGGCGTCGGGCGTGCCGTGGCGGACCTCGATCGGGGCGTCGATCGCCTCGATCAGGTTTCGGCAGCCGTCGACGCCGTGGTTGACGGCGGGAAAGCCGTTTAGAGTGTCCTCGCCCGTCTCCCGGGCCTTCTCGAGACCTTCCTGGGCTTTCCCGTACTCGTTGTCACGGGTGTAGGAGTCGATGGTCGTCGGGAGGAGGTCGGCCTCGCCCTCGCCGTGGAGGTACTCGAGCAGCTCGATCTGGTCGTCGAGTCGCGGGACGCCCGCTCTGGGCTGCAACAGCGGTTTGTCCGCGGACTCGAGTACCTCGGCGAAGCGCTTCTCGACCGGAAGCGACTCGTGGTAACGAATCGCCTCGTCGAAGTCGACGGCAGCACCCGTCGCCCAGTCGGATCGGATCTCGTCGTCGATACGCCGTAGCTCGTCGGAAGGAATACGCTCGTCTCGTATCATCTAGGAATTAACGGTAACACGCTCCGACTCTGTCGTCGTGATCTGCAAGTCGCGCTCCAGGGCGGCGATCGCCTCTTCGGGGTCGGTCTCGGAGTCGAAGACCCGGTCGAACCCGAGGTCCTCGAACGTCGCCCGGGTCTCCTCGAAGTCGTCCTGACCGACCGCGAGGTTGCCCCCGATGTAGGTGATCGCGTCGACGTCCGCCTCGGCGAGGACGTCGTGGAAACCCTGACAGTCCTGCTCGGCGTGACCGTAGAGCGAGGAGACCAGTACAGCCTCGGCGTCGTGGGCTTTCGCTGCCTCGGCGAACTCCTCCTGGGAGGTCTGTACGCCGAGGTTGACGACGTCGAAACCAGCTGCACTGAACGCCTGCTCGAGGATCGTGATCCCGACGACGTGCGCGTCGGATCCGATCACACCGAGAACGACCGTTCGGGTCATTGTATGGACAACCATGAGGAATGGGGTCTTAACTCTAATGGTTTTTCATGATAATACTCCTTATACAGCCTTCGACTCTCAGATTGTCACGTGTGAGCACCATCATGATCTATAGTAAAGATTTTTGCGTCCCTGTCTGCATTGTGGGGATACACGCATGGGAGCGCTCTCGAACTTACGCGTCCTCGATCTGACGCAGGTGCTTGCCGGACCGTACTGTACGATGTTGCTCGCGGACATGGGCGCAGACGTCGTAAAGATCGAGCGTCCCGGCGGCGACTTCATCCGGCCGAACCCGCCGTTCGTCGACGACCCCGAGGAAGAAGCCTACGGCGGCTACTTCCAGAGCGTCAATCGCGGGAAGCGAAGCATCGAGCTCGATCTGGGTGACGACGACGACCGCGAGGCGTTCCTCTCGCTGGTGGAGAAAGCGGACGTCGTCATCGAGAACTATCGTGCGGGCACGATGGAGAAGTTCGACCTCGGCTACGAGACCCTGCGCGAGCACAATCCGCAGCTCATCTACTCCTCGATTCGCGGCTTCGGCGACCCGCGGACCGGCGAGACCCACCGACAGGGGCAACCGTCGTACGACCTCATCGCCCAGGCACTCGGCGGCGTCATGGAGATCACCGGTCAGGAGGACGGCCCGCCGACGAAAGTCGGCCCCGGCATCGGCGACCTCTTCACCGCGACGCTGAACTGCATCGGTATCCTCGCGGCGGTCAACCACCGCGAACAGACCGGCGAGGGACAGTACGTCGACACGGCGCTGTACGACTCGATGATCAGCATGACCGAGCGCGCCATCTACCAGCAGTCGTACACGGGAGAGCCGCCGACGCGCCAGGGCAACTCCCACCCGACGCTGTTTCCCTTCGACGCCTTCGAGGCCGCCGACGGCCACGTCGTGATCGCCGGGTTCGGGACCAACCACTGGACGGCCCTCTGTGAGGAGATCGGCCGCCCGGACCTCGCCGAGGAGTACCCCGACCGCGAGAGCCGCCTCGAGAACCGCGGGTACCTCCGCGAGGAGATCAGTTCGTGGACCACCGAACGGACCGCCGAGACGATCTGTGAGACCCTCGAGGGACGGGTCCCGGTTGCGCCCGTCCAGAACACGGAGGACATCTTCGCGGACGCTCACGTCCACGATCGCGACATGATCGTCCCGGTCGAACAGCCGGGTGCCGACCGCGAGGTCGAGATCGCCGGCAACCCGATCAAGATGACCGAGACGCCACCGCGCGTGCGGGGCCGCGCGCCATTGCTCGGCGAACACCAGGAGGAGATCCTCGGTGACGAGACCGCCGACGCGGAGACGGCCGCCGACGACTGATCGCCAGACCGACAGAGAGTAACGTTTTTGCGGTGGCCACGCACACCACGGAGTATGGACTGGCCACACGATCCCGACGGCGAGGAAGGAAGCGAAGGGATGCGCAAGTACGACATGGCGATCATCGCGAAGAAAGTCGACGAGGAAGAGGACTTCCCACTCGAGCGCGACGAGGTCGTCGCGGAACACGGCGACGACCCCATCCGAATCAACCACCGGAAGGTCGTCGCCCTGCGCGACATCTTCGAGTACGTCGACGAAGAGGAGTTCGAGACGATCACCGACATGCACAAGGCCGTCGGGAACGCGATGCGGGAAGGCGGCTTCTGGGAGTACCACCCCGAGGGTGCGAACCCCGAGAAGAAACCGGCGTAGTCGACACTACGTCCCACATCACGAATCTGGATTGCGTATCATTTATACGAAGACAGACGGTACTGTTGGATACCCGTGACGAACACGCAGGTTACGCTCGTTCAAATCGACAACTACGGACCGTGGACGGTGACGCCGGAGCCACGGCGGGAGGCAGACCTTCAGACGCTGCAGTCGCGACTGTACGCCGACATCTCGCAGTTCGTCGGCAACCGCGACGGCTACACCTTCTTCACTCGCTTCGACAACATGATCGCCGTCACGAACGGCCTCGACGTCGACGATCACGCCCTCCTCCAGGAATCGATCGGGAACCGCTATCCCGTGACGCTCAGTCTCGGCGTCGCGACTGGAACCAGTCCGGTGCAGGCGCTTTCGGACGCCACCGCGCTCGTGCAAGAAGCCGGCAGCGCTCAGGACGCGAACCGTCGCGAGATCCTCGACGGACGCGTCGTCGACGCGAACCACCGCACCGACGACGTCCAGATCGCACACTTCGACGTCAACGACGCCACCGGCGAGTACACGGACGAACTCAACGCCTTCGACAGCTTCATCGAGATCGAACAGGGCTACGCCGCGCTCATGAAGTACATGCGCCGGACCCACGACAGCCTCTCGTTTTTCGTCGGCGGCGACAACGTCATCGCCGTCTGTCCCGACCTCGAGCGAGACGACTACGAGGACGCCATCGCTCACGTCGAGGCGTCGGTCGGCGTCGAACTCAAAGTCGGCGTCGGCCGCGGGGAGACCGCACGCGCCGCCGGGATGGACGCCAAACACGCCCTCGAGACCTGTCGGGCGGACTGCTCTCGCGTGGAACTCGAGTGGTGACGACGCCGGCACGGAACTGACGAAATCACCGAAGAGAAACCTTCGTCGGCCGATTTGATAAGCCTGCCGGGGGTAGTTTTTAGACGCCCTGTGGACATCATTCACACATGGAATCGGAACTGTCGGTCAGGGACGTCCTGACGAAAGAGTACGTCGCCGCAAGCGAGTCGGACACCGTCCTCGGTGCCGTCGAACTCATGCGCACAGAGCACGTCGGGTGCGTTCTGGTCCTTCGCGGGTCGGACCCCGTCGGCATCATGACCGAGTGGGACGTCCTCGGTCTCGTCGACGACGAGCGAGATCCCGCCGAAACGCTCGTCGAGGACGTCATGTCGACGCCAGTGGTGACGATCGACGCCGACCGGTCGCTCACCGACGCCGCAGACACGATGGCCAGGGAGAACTTCCGCAATCTCGTCGTCTTCGACGGCGACGACCTGCTCGGCGTCCTCACCCAGCGGGACGTGATCGCCGCTGCAGGGTCGTTCCAGGCGACGACCGCCCCGTCGCGACCCCAGAAGCCACCGATCGGTCACCCCTCGAGTACCGACACCGACGCCGAGTTGCGCCCCAACGGTGGCGACGAGTACACGACACAAGGCGTCTGTGAGGCCTGTGGCTCGCTGGCGGAGTCGCTGTGGGAGTCGAACGGACAGCTCGTCTGTGCCGACTGCCGTACCGTCTGATAACTGTCGTGACTGTGTCACGTCGTGACCGCGAGCCGGGCGCGATCGCGTCGGAACCGACGTGCAACCGGCGGTACGAGAACGACTCCGATTCCGTGCCAACAAATAACGCACGCTACCTTTTCGATGGAAAGACCTTTCGGTCGTGCCGGTGGACAGACCGGTAATGATCGCTACCCTCGACGACCTCGACGTTTCTGGGACGACCGTCGGGGTTCGGGTCGACGTCAACAGTCCGATCGGAGACGACGGGTCGCTCGCAGACGACGCTCGACTGCGCGCACACGTCGACACGCTCTCGGAACTGCTAGAGCGTGGCGGCCGCGTCGCCGTCCTCGCCCACCAGGGGCGGCCTGGCGGCGACGACTTCTCCTGTCTCGAACCCCACGCGGATCGACTCTCGGATCTCCTCGGTCGTCCCGTCGACTACGTCGACGCGACGTTCTCCAGTGCCGCCAGAGACGCCGTCTCCTCGCTCGAGGACGGCGAGTGCGTCGTCCTCGAGAACACCCGCTTCTACAGCGAGGAGTACATGGAGTTCGAACCCGACCGTGCCGCTCGAACCCACCTCGTCGAGGGGCTCGCACCAGTCCTGGACGCCTACGTCAACGACGCGTTCGCCGCGGCCCACCGCTCGCAGCCGTCGCTCGTCGGGTTTCCGACCGTCCTCCCCGGCTACGCCGGCCGCGTGATGGAAGCCGAACTCGACGTCCTCGGCAACATCGAGGAGACGCCCGAGCCGCGAGTCTACGTCCTCGGCGGGGCGAAAGTCCCCGACTCGATCGACGTCGCCTGGAGCATCCTCGAGAAGGGACTCGCCGATCACGTCCTCACCGCCGGCGTCGTCGGAAACGTCTTTCTCATCGCCGACGGCGTCGACCTGGGCGACGCGAGTTCCGACTTCGTCTACGATCAGGGCTACTGGGACGAGATCGACCGCGCTGCCGATCTGCTCGACGCCTACGGCGAGCAGATCGCGTTCCCGCGCGACGTCGCAGTCTCGAGAGACGGCGAGCGACACGAGATCGGCGTCAACGCCCTCCCACCTCGAGAGGGAGAGGCGGCGATGGACGTCGGCGACTCGACGCTCGCGTACTACCGGCGCATCCTCGAGGACGCCGGCACCGTCATCCTCAACGGTCCCGCCGGCGTCTACGAGGACGACAACTTCGAGAAGGGGACTCGCCAGCTGTACCGTGCGGCGACCGACGTCGAGGTGAGCATCGTCGGTGGCGGCGACACCGCGTCGGCGCTGCGTCACCTCGGCGTCGAGGGATTCACCCACGTCAGCACCGGCGGCGGGGCCGCCCTCAAGATGCTCACCGCCGAACCGCTTCCCGCCGTTACGGCGCTCGAGAATGGCCCCCGACGAACAGCCGGTGATTGAACCGGCGACGCGAGAAGACCTCGAGACCCTCACCGACTACTGGGTCGACCTCGCCCGCGAACAGCGCCAGCACGGTTCGCACGTCCTGCCGGACGCGAACCGCGAAGCGATCGGCGAGACGCTCGCCGCACACCAGGTCGGTGGCGGTCTGCTGGTCGCTCGCGTCGACGGCGACGTCGTCGGGTTCGCCTCGTTCTCGCTCGAGCGAGGGGCGTTCACGCTCGATGCGACCCGTGGACTGCTCTCGAACCTGTACGTCCGTCCAGCGTATCGCGGACGGGGGATCGGGACGGCGTTGCTCGAGGCGACCGAAGACGAACTCGCCCAGCGAGGGGCCGACGTCGTCACGCTCGAGGCGATGGCGAAAAACGACGCGGCGCGGCGCTTTTATCGCCACAACGGGTACGGTACCCATCGCGTGGCGATGGAGCGATCGCTCGACGACCGGAGCGAAAACGATACACACTCAAAGGAAGAGCAATAATCAACGGATCGCGCCAGGGGAGCATGGGCGGTTCATGCACTCGACTTGTAATCGAGACTTCCCGGGTTCAAATCCCGGCCCTGGCTTTTCGAACGCTCACGTCCGTTCGCGTTCGGAAACGCCGTCGAGCCAACGAGGGATTTCAATCAGGGAGCGACCGAAGTAAGCGGAACGACCGTGGTTCGAATCCTGGCCCGTCCCGCTGTCACGAACTGCAAGCGCCTCCGTCACCGCTTGCCTGCTGGAACTGGTCGGTGAGATGTTCTCGTTCAATCGAATATTTTTCGAGGAAAAATGACACCAGAGGACGACAGTGCGACAGTAATCAGCTACTAACGGTTTCCGTTTCCATTTCATCTCTTTCTTGAATTGTTCTGTATAAAATGAACGTGCTAAGATTATCTCTATCTACGTTCCCAAAATAATGTCTAGTGTACACCAGTATACGTTAGTAGACATAGATGGACACCAGAAACGAGGAGGGCCCACAGGATTTATATCTGATCGGGTGAACCCACCTTCCAATGCTACTATCAGTGGAACGTCCGGGCGAAAGCATTCCCCTCAGTTTCAAGATCATCAATGCAATTGCCGAACGAGAAGGAGTAGAGCCGACCGAGATCGAACCACCGGAGTACGAGGCCCTTTACGACGTTCTCAATCCGGAAGCGCTCGACGCACTGTTTGCACCTCGAGAGGACGGGACACCTCGCAGTTCCGGGCGAGTAACGTTTTCCTACTGTGGATACGACGTCGTCGTCACGAGCGACGGCGACGTCGAGATCCTCGACTGAGTTGCTGGCCACACATCTGTACCCGCCTCGGTCGCTGCAAGGGCCGAGGACCGTTTTCGTCCCGACGGAGCTGGGCCGCTATCGACCAGTCTCGCGATCGGCGACGTCGCCGGTCGGGAAGTCACCTCACCTGCGCTGGGTGGCAGCCACCGACTCGAACACGTCGTCGTGGAGTCGACTGGTGACGACGTCCATCAGCGTCTCCAGGTTGGCCGTGTCAGCGCGGTTGTACTCGACGAGCGTCTCGAGGGCACCGTCGTCGCCGCGCTCGTACTCGTGCCAGAGTCGGACAGCGTCACGACCCGAGAGGTCCGGCCGGTCGCGATCGATGCCGACGTCCCGTTCGATCCGTTTCAGGCCTCCTTCGAGGCCGATCTTGCGACACGGATAGACGAGATCGACGTGTGGCAACGCGACGTCGAGGTCGTAACACGTCTCGAGGAAGGGGACGTCGAAGCGCTTTCCGTTGAACGTGACGAGCAGCGACGCCTTCTCGAGTTCGGCCTGCAATCGCGTCGCGGTCAGATCGCGGTCTCTGACGAACGTCGTCGTCTCGCCGCCGCGGTGGACGCTTACCGTCGTCACCTCGTGCCGGGTCGCGTCGAGACCGGTCGTCTCGATGTCGAGAAAACACGCGTCCTCGCGTACGTTCTCGTACAGTCGCCAGTGACTCGAGGTGGGGAACGCGTCGGCGAAGTAGGAGACGTCGCCGGCCTCGAGGCGAGCGTGGGCGTCGTCGATGAACGACTCGATGCGGTCTGCGACCGTCGGGCCGACGACGCTGCCGTCGAACTCGTCCCAGTGGGTGACGCCGTGTGCCCACAGGTCCCGTTCGGTCTTCTCACCGACGCCCCGGACGGGGATGAAACTGTTCTCGATTCGCACGTTCGTTCAGGTGCATCGCCCCGTCAAAAACGCTTGGATCACGTTCGACGAGCCGACGAACGCGTGACACGTACCGATCGCGCGGGGGATCCGACTCGAGGAATCACGCCTCGATCACCGTTTTGAAGCCGCGGTCCGTAGGTCGCGTATGGCCGACCGAGACGACGACCTCGCGGAATCCATCGACGAACTCACACAGACGCTGCGCGACCTCCGCCACGAACTCGAGCCGCGCCGCCCGGAACCGCGACTGCGGCCGCCGACGCCGGGGGAGCTCCTCCGGTTGACCGACGAGGTCGCGATCCCCGCGCTCGTCGCGATCCTCGAGGCGAACGTCCGGGCACTCGAGGCGTTCCAGCGCGGTCTCAGGCTCGTCCGCCGGGACCGCGACGTTCGAGAACGGACAGGGCGGGCGACCGACGCCACCCGGACGCGGGCGACCGAGCTCCGGGAGACGACGCTCGAGCAACTCGACGGAGCGCTGGCGGAACTCCAGCGGGCGCTCGGGGAGGGGGCGCTGCCACAGAACCGTCAGGCACGCGACCTCGTCGAGGACGCTCGCGAGTTGCGCGACGAGGTCGATCGACGACTGCGAGACGCCGGCGAGGAGGTCGACGCCGAGACGGAGGGTCGAACGATCGAAATCGACGACTCGAACGACGAGCAGTCAGACGAGGCCGATGTCGACGTCGACGCCGAACTCGAGACGCTGAAAGATCGGTACGGGTCGGACGACGCCGGTGACGAGACCGACGGCGACGAACCGGACGACGAGACCGACGGCGACGAACCGGACGACGAGACCGGCGAGAACGAGTCGTGATCAGACCGGTTCGAACCGGTAGCCGTCCCACTCCTGGCTCTCCGGTTCTCTGATCCCCGCGCCGGGCTCGCGGAGTTCCTCGACGTGGACGGGTCGGACCGTATCGCCCGTCTCGACGTCGTCGGTCGTCACCTGCCCGAGCGCCCGGACGGGTTCGCCGTCGTCGCCGGACTGCGTCCGGCTGCTCGAGGCGTCGTCGGACGCCTCGCTGACGTCGAACTCGACGATCGCCAGCGTGTTCGGCTCGCGCACGCCTGGCGGCGTCGCGGTGCTCGTCGTCCAGGTGACGACCTTCGCGGTGTACTCGCTCAGGTCGATCGTCTCGACCGGTTCGCTGCCGTCCGGTCCGATCGGGTGACCGGGGTAGGTGATCGATCCGTCCTCGTAGCGGTAGGCTTCCATCGTCATCGTGCTGCCTCCATGATGGTGGTGATGACACAGTTTCCGAAACCGCCGACGTTACAGGTCAGGCCGACGTCGGCCCCGACCTGTCGCGGGCCGGCCTCGCCCATCAGCTGTTCGTAGATTTCGACCGCCTGTGCGACGCCGCTGGCCCCGAGCGGATGGCCCTTCGACTTGAGGCCGCCGGAGGTGTTGATCGGCAACTCCCCGGTGTCTCGTTCGGTGTAGCCCTCCTCGACGAGTTTCCAGGCCTCGCCGTGCTCGGCGAAGCCGAGCCCCTCCATCTGGAGGAACTCGAGGATGGTGAACATGTCGTGGAGTTCCGCGACGTCGATGTCGTCGGGGCCGTATCCGCTCATCTCGTAGGCGCCCTCGCCACTCTCGACGACGCCACCCATGATCGTCGGGTCCTCGCGCTCGTGGACGACGTGAGTGTCGGTCGCACCGTCGACGCCCGCGATCACGACGTATTCGTCGGTGTACTCCCTTGCGACCGACTCGGGACAGAACATGAGTGCCGCCGAGCCGTCCGTGATCGGGCAGAAGTCGTACAGTCGAAGCGGATCGGCGACGATCGGCGACTCCATGGCCGTCTCGAGGTCGATCTCCTTCTGGAACTGCGCCTTGGGGTTGTCGACGCCGTTCTCGTGGTTCTTGACGGCGACCTTCGCGAGGCTCTCCCGTGGCGCGTCGAAGCGCTCGAGGTAGTGGCGCGCGGTCAGGCCCGCAAAGGAGGGGAGCGTGACGCCGTGTTTGTACTCGACCGGGTGAGTGAGCGACGCGATGACGTCGGTCGCCTCCGCGGTCGTCCGGTGGGTCATCTTCTCGCCGCCGACGAGCAACGTCATGTCGCTTGCCCCGCTGGCGACCGACTGCCAGGCGGCGTAGATCCCTGCACCGCCGCTCGAGCTCGTCTGGTCGACGCGCTGGGTGTACGCCGGTATCGCGTCGAGGTCGTGAACCAGCGCGTTGACGACGCCGCTTTGTCCCTCGAACTCGCCACTCGCCATGTTCGAGACGTACAGATGCTCCACGTCTGCGGGGTCGACGCCAGCGTCCTCGAGACAGGCGAGGCCGGCCTCCGCGAGCAACTCGCGGATCCACTCCTCGCGTTTCCCGAACTGGGTCATCGACGCCCCGATGATCGCGACTCGTTCCATGGTCTCACAGAGTGTGGTCGAGAATTTATATTTAAGGTATTGATCACTTCTCGCGACTGTCGCCGCGAGCGTCGAGTCGTCGTCCAGGAATCGTCGTCGAGTCGCGTCGCGTCGAACTCGCGATCACGTCTACTGTACGTCATTCCCGGAGCAACCGCCGGACACGAGGGTGCTCCGGGAAACAGTTACAGTAGTATCAGGCCGACTCTGTCGCCGCCGTCTGCAGGTCGCTCGCTTGAGCGCGAGCCTGCGAGATGACCGCCGGCCGGGCCTCGAACGAGAGGATGACGTCGTCGTCGCCGTAGGTGACGTCCTCCACGCGCGCGTTATCGTGAATCCACGAGACCAGACCCATCGTGTCGTCGGTCATCGGAAGCACCAGCCGTTCGCGCTCCCAGTCGGGCAACTCGTGGTCGATTCGCTCGAGCAGTTCGTCGACGTTCGTCCCCTCTTTCGCGCTCACGGCGACCGGGTTCGGCGCGAGCGCCGACAGCGCGGCCCGCTTCTCCTCGAGTTCGGCCTCGCTGACCTGATCGATCTTGTTCAGCACCGTCACGATCGGCGCCTCGTTGCGCTCGTAGAGCGTGTCGTGGCTGGTGACGAGTTTCTCGCGGATCTCCTCGACCGGTTCGCTCACGTCGACGACGAGCAAGACGAGATCCGCCCGGTAGACCGAATCGAGCGTCGACTTGAACGACTCGACGAGCCAGTGGGGCAGGTCGCTTATGAACCCGACCGTGTCGGTCAGCAGGACCTCGCGCGGGCCGACCTCCGCCCGGCGGGTCGTCGTGCCGAGCGTCGTGAACAGCCTGTCTTCGGACTCGGCCGTCGCCTCGAGGTCCGGGTGGAGTTGCTCGTTCTCGTCGACCGCGAGGTCCGCCGCGAGCTGGCGAAGCAGCGTCGACTTCCCGGCGTTCGTGTAGCCCGCCAGCGCGACGAGGTCGAACCCCGACGCACGGCGACGTTCGCGTCGGTGCTCTTCGGTCTGCTCGATCCGCTCGAGTTCGTCCCTGATGCGGCTGATCTGGGCTTTGATGTCCTGTTCGCGACTCTCGTCGTACTCGCCGAGCCCCATGAAGCCGGGGTGTTCGTCGCGTTTGGCGAGGCTCGTCTTCGCCTCGACGCGTGGCAGTTCGTACCGCAACTCGGCGAGTTCGACCTGGAGTTGCGCCTTGCGCGTCTGTGCCCGCTGGCCGAAGATTTCCAGAATCAGCGTGAAGCGGTCGATCACCTCGACGCCGTCGGGGAGCTTCTGCCCGAGGTTGTACGTCTGGTAGGGGCCGAGTCGGTTGTCGAAGATGACCGTCGTGACGTCTTCTCTGGCCGCCAGGTCGGCGAGCTCGTCGGCTTTCCCCTCGCCAAGCTGGAGGGCTGGATCGGCCGTTCTGGACTGCGTTACTTCGCCGACGACCTCGTAACCCGCGGCTTCGGCGAGGTCGCGGATCTCTTCGGTGTCTGGCGTTCCCGAGTCGACGCGTTTTGCGATGATCGCTCTCATGTGGGTGGGTGAACGTGGAAGAGTCTACCGTCGCCGCCCGAGGACGTCTCGGCCTCGAGACGGGCCCCGCTGGTTATCTCGGCCTCGAGACGGGCCCCGCTGGTTATCTCGGCCTCGAGACGGGTCCCGCGGGTCATCGGCCGGCCGGTCGCGGTTCCTTGGGGCGGCGCGCTCCGAACCACGTTACGGACGGCGGCCGATCACCTCCGTTCGCGAGACGGTACTCATAGGCCAGGGTACGGCACCAGCCGTCTTGAATCCCGTGGCGAAATCGTATCCGACAGGAACAGTCACGGTACCACAAAGGTCTTTGCGACTGACTCGAAAACGTGGGACAATGGAACTCGATCCAACAGCACTCGGTTTTGAGTTCGGCGGTGGTGCCTTCATCGGCGCCATCATGGGGTATGCCGCGAAGAAAATCGCGAAGCTCATCGCCGTCCTCGTCGGCGTCCAGCTCGTCGTCTTCCGGTACCTCGAGTCACAGGGCATCATCATCGTCGACTGGGACGCGCTCACTGCGGGAATCGTCAGTACCAGCGAGTACGCCGACCCGAGCTACCTCGAGTCGCTCGTGTCGACGCTGTCGATCGGTGCCGGTTTCACCACTGGCTTCCTCGTCGGCTTCCGTCGTGCGTAGCGTTCGAATCCCCTTCTCGAAGTCGTCGGCGGTCGACCGTGACCGTGGTGTCGACCGGTGAAAGACGCGCCTACCGCGTGCTGAGTTCGTCTTTGTCCTTGACGATTCGGGTCTCGGCCTCGCCGCTCGTGTTCTCGTTGACCACGTCGTAGAAGTCGTTCTGGAGTCCGGCCGGGAACGTGACGACGCCGATCCACGAGCCGTCAGGTTGCCACTCCTCGCGTTCCAGGTCGCCGTACTGGCGGATCTTCGCCTGTGCACTGCCGGCGTACTCCGCAGGCACCTGCACCGCGACGGTCACTTCCTCGAATCGGATCGGAATGACCGGGCGCAACGCATCGAGGGCGTCGTCGACCTGACTCTCGACGGGCTCCATCGGATCGATCGTAAACCCCGCTTCCTCGAGTGCGTTCTCGATTCGCTCGGGCGGATGGGGCGCGTCGTCCATCTGTGGGTTGATCGCGTTGCGCGCGATGCGGTTGATCAACTGTTTTCGCTTCTGTTCTTGCATCTCGCGGCGCTGGTCGGCCGTGATCTGGATCTCGCCACGTTCGACGACTTCGGGGATGATCTCGAGTGGATCCGTCGTATCGAACACCTTCTCGAGATCGTTTTCCGCCGGTCTGTCGCCACGAGAGGCGTCCTCGAAGACGTCTTCGGCGGCGATCACGTCCTCCAGGTCGCCGTCGAACTCGCCGCGTTTGATCGCGAGTGCGGCGTCCGGATCGATCAACACCTCGAAGCGTGCCCCGTGGGACTCGAGTCGCGCCGTCACCGCCTCGTCGAGTGATATCATACCAGCACGTAGCCGTGCGTGAATAAAAGACCTTTTCCCGATCGTCCACGCGGACTCGTGGACCGAAAGCGACCTCGAAACGGGAGCGTCTCACCGTCCTGCGTGGACGGGACGACGAGAGTCGCACATCTACCGAACGGGCATCTTGCCGGACGACGGGGATCGAGACGGTCGTCGCGACGGGACAGAACGATCGACAGGGTCGAGACTGCCGCCACCCGCGATCGAGCGTGACTCGACGGGTGAACGGCCAGCGTGTCGCCGACGTTCCGTCGGGATCGTTACTCGTCTGCGTCCTCGTCTTCCTCGGCGAGGAGATCGTTCTCGACGAGGTGTTCTTCGATCCGGTCGTAGTCGAACTGCTCGAACTGCTCGGTCTCGACGTCGACCGTCGCGAGGCCGACCTCGTTGGGGAGCAACGACCCTTCGTTGACCGACGCGAGCGCGTCGAGTGCGAGCGCGATTCCGCCGTCGAGGTCCGCCTCCTCGTCGTAGTTCTCCTCGAGGTAGCTCTGCAGTTCGCTGCGGTCGGCACCGACCGCGAGGGCCTTCCACTCGTAGGGCGTCCCCGACGGGTCGGTCTCGAACAGACGCGGTTCGCCGTTCTCGATGCCGCCGACGATGAGCGCGACGCCGAACGGACGCGCACCGCCGACCTGCGTGTACTGCTGGATGTGGTCGGTGACGTCTTTGGTCAGCGTCTCGACGCCGATCGGCTCGCCGTACCGGAGCTGGTTGACCTGCGCCTGGCGGCGTGCGAAGTCGATGAGCTGGCGGGCGTCGGCGACGTGGCCCGCACTCGCGATGCCGATGTGGTCGTCCGCCTTGTGGATCTTCTCGACGCTCGAATCCTCGAGCAACGGCGAGGGGATCCGTTTGTCGACTGCGAGTACGACGCCGCCGTTCGTCCGGATGCCGATGCTCGCAGTGCCACGTTTGACCGCCTCGCGGGCGTACTCCACCTGGTAGAGTCGGCCGTCGGGCGAGAAGATCGTGATGCCACGGTCGTACGCCTGCTGTTGGGCTTGTCCCTGCATAGTATCACGCTAAATCGAGGTCTGTCGCGCCCGCGAACGCGTCATCGAGTCGCACGTCTGCAGATCCATCACGCACGACGGCGACACGCTCTTCGTTCCCGAACACGACGTTTCTCTCCTCCGAAACTTGCCCGCCGCGTCCTAAATACTTTTCTTCAGCGGCACGGATCGTGCCACTGATACCACGAACGAAAATTCCGACGGGCGAGCCGTCGATTTCGTCGACGCAGGCGATCGCCGCCCTCGCCGCCTCGAGTTCTCCGTGGCGAACTTTGACCAGCGCCTCGCCGGTGCCGTCCTCGAAGGCGAACCGGACGACCGTGAGGTCGGCGTCGGCACTGCCGGGGTCGCCGAGCAGGTTCTGTCCCGCGTACCAGACCTCCCGCTGGAACGCCCGGCGGCCGATTTTCGCGTCCGGCCAGGACTCGATGCCGACCGCGAGATACCGCCAGCGGGGCCGGAGGTGTTTCGGGAGGTGTTTCATTCGTCGTCGCCGGATTCGGTCGCGTCGGGGGCACGCTCGGCGACGAGCACGCCGACTTGCTCGTGGACGCGTTCGACGGCGGTCAGCGAGAAGCCGGCGTCGGTCAACGCGTCAGCCAGGACGCCGACCGTCGCCGGGTCGTCGACCTCGGGACTGTAAAACGGCTCGTCCGGGTCCGGTTCACCGAAGAACATCACGTCGCCCAGCACGAACCGACGCGGACCGAGCGCGGCGACGACGTCGATCGCCTCGCGTTTCTCCTCGTCGCTCAGGTGGTGCATCGCGAAGTTCGAGGTGACGACGTCGACGTCACCGTCGTACTCGGGTTCCCGGAAGGTGCCGTATGCGAACTCGACGTTTTCGAGACCCTCGTCGTCGGCTTTCGCCCGCGCCTCGGACATCATTCCGTCGCTGATGTCGCGGCCGACGACCCGTGCCGCGTCGGGGGCGAGCGCGAGTGCGATCGCGCCCGTCCCGGTGCCGAGATCGAGCACGACGTCGTCCGGGCCGGGTGCCGCGTGTTCGATCACGAGGTTCGCACAGGCGAGATACTCCTCGTGCTTCGAGTCGTCGTACTCGCTCGCCTTCTCGTCGAACCGGGCCGCGTGTTCCTCAACGCTCTTTTTCATACCGTCCCCGTTCGACGCCCGGCTCAATGAAAGACTCGGAGAGCACGCGACGATTTCGCTCGGCGAGTCGACCCCACTCCCGGAGCCCCGACTCGATCCATTCACTCGAGAAGCCGATCTGTTCGCCGAGCGCACACAGCTCGCGAGGTGCCCGCATCTCGAGGTGGGAAGCGGGGTCGGCGCTGACGACGTACGGCGTATCGTAGTAGTCGACGATCTCTCGAAGTTTGCGCAGCGACTGGATCGTCCGGACCCGCCGACCACCGCTCTGGCGCAAGACGCCGGAGAGGTCGAACTCGATCCGGACGCCGTTCTCGACGGCTGCCCTGGCGAGAACGTGATTGAAGTCACCACCCCGCGCCATCGGATGGGTGAGCACGTCGACCTTGTCGTTCTCGACGGCGAAGCGATTCAGCGCCGGAGTCCCACCTGCGACCGCGACGACCGTGTGCGTACTGCGGACGTTTCCGACCGACCCGCTCGCTTCCCGCTTCGTGTCCGCACGGACCTCGACCCCGTCGACGACGTCGACGCCGTACTCGTCTCTGACGGTCGTCGCGTCGTACGTCGCGTGCGTTCCAGGAGAATTCAAGACGACGACGCCGTCGAAACCGTAGTCGGCGGCCGTCTTCGCCACTCGAGCGACCGTGCTGTCGCCGTCGGGTCGAGCGTGGACGGCCTCGTACATACTCGAGACGAGTCCCGGTCGGAACTTGGGCGTTGCGTCTCTCGGCCACCGCCGCGATATCGACGTCCAGTAGTGCTGGTCGGCCGACGACGGGGGCAACGCCGGCCAGGCGGCCGAGGGCGTTCGATTTCTGCCGGCTCGAGACGGTCCCGACCGTCTCCGAACTCGAGTGGTCACAGAGATAATCGTTCACGGGCCACTCCCCTCGTTTCCGACGTTTCTTTGAGCCATCACGTTCGAATCGTGACTCTCACCCGTGACTCCATCTGCCGGACCCCGGGTTTCCGTCGTGTGTCAGGCCCACCCCACGTTTCCGACGTTTCTGCCGACTCCCGACACGCCGAGTTTCCGTCGTTTCTTCGCGAATCATCCCGTATTCCCAGCGTTTTTCAACCCCACCCCACGTTTCCGACGTTTCCGTGGAGTCGCGTCGCTCGCTCCGTGTGTGGACGCGTACCCCACCCCACGTTTCCGACGTTTCCGGCGTGTCACCCTGAATTTCCGTCGTTGGAAACGACGCCCGACTGTGCGCTCCGGCGAGTTCACGGGGCACGAGGCTGCAACGACGACGTTAGCGGTCCGCCCAGTTTTGCATCCGACTGTCCTCGAGGATCGTCTCGCGAACGACTTCGTGATCCTCGATGAGGCGGTTCTGGAGGTGGATTCCACCTGCGCTCCCCTTGTTGATCTTCTCGATTTCGACGACGCCGAGGAAGGCCTGTTCTTTGAGAATGTCCCGGAATCGGCGGACCGAGAGGGTGTCCATGTCGAGGTAGTTACAGATGCGCTCGTACTCGTCGTAGACGCGACTCGTGAGAAACGCGTCCTCCTGGGAGGTGACCGTGAGTTCGGTCAGCGCGAGCAACGCGGCTTTCGCCTGGGTCGGCGCACCGTTGACCAGTTCGCGAAACCGGTCTTTCTCGGCGTGCTGTTGTGCCTGGCGGACGTGCTCCTCTCGAACCGTGTCGTCTCCGGACTCGTATGCGACCTCACCGGCGTGGCGGAGGATGTCGATCGCCTTCCGTGCGTCACCGTGTTCCTGGGCGGCAAACGCCGCAGCGAGCGGGATGACGTCGTCCGAGAGCACGTCCTCCTGGAAGGCGTCGTCGCGGTTGTACATGATCTCGCGGAGCTGGTTGGCGTCGTACGGCTTGAAGAACAGCTCTTTGTGCTGGAAACTACTTTTGACCCGTTCGTTGAGATCGTCGACGTACTGGATCTTGTTACTGATCGCGATGATGCCGATACTGCAGTCGATCTTGCCCGCTTCCTCCGCTCGAGACAGCTTCATCAGCACGCTCCCGTCGGTCATCAGATCGATCTCGTCCAGGATGATGATCACCGAATCGAACTGCGAATCGAGCGTCTGCCAGAGGAGTTTGTAGTACTTCGACGTGCTCAACCCCGTGTGCGGGACGGTGATTCCGGTGGTCGACTCGTCGTTGAGTTTCGCGGCGAGCGAGGAGATTGCCTGGGTCTCCGTGTTGTCCTCTGCACAGTCGATGTACGCGGTACCGATGTCGACGCTATCCTGGGCGGCGTTCTGGGCTCGCTGGCAGACGTGACGTGAGACGAGTGATTTTCCCGTCCCGGTCTTCCCGTAGATCATCACGTTCTCGGGGGAGTAGCCGTGAACGGCACCGTTTAGCCGCTTTGCCAGCTTCGAGATTTCTTCGTCGCGGCCGACGATCCGATCGGCCTCCGGAACGTGACCGATCTTCAGGAGATCCTTGTTCGCGAAAATCCGGTGGCCGGACTGGAACAACGGATCGTCGACGGAGTCCAGAGAGGAGTCAGACGTCATCTACTACGACGAGGTAGCGGAAGGTGAAGTGATAAAACCAGTGGATTTGATCACACCGGATTTCCGACGTTTTCGGCCACGAAACCTGGCCCGTGAGAGAGTGAGGAGAGGAATTAGGTATTCGAGCACTCACGCCGGATTTCCGACGTCCCGCGAGAGATCGTGACTGCGACGGCAGTTTGGTGAGGTAACATAATGCAGATCTATTAAGAGGTGGTGTCCCACCCACCCCGGGTTTCCGTCGTAATCGTGTGAGAGGGTAGTGGTGGAGACGAAACGGACGTGTGCGACGACGAGATATCGGGAGGAAAGTGAGTTCGCGACGGAGATCGTTAGTCGACGGTAGATTCGACTCGAGTACGAGACTCGAGTCAAAACCGCTGGAAACCCCTATTTCGGTTGAGTAAACGAACTTACCGTTCGTTTATTCACTAAACGAAGTTAAGCCAGTGGACTGTTCTCAAATCTAGTACTTATAGATCTAGCATCGAGTGCTGGATAGCCGACAGCAGCTACGGCGTGGGCTACGTAGTAAACGTCCAAGCTACCGGGCTACGTCTAACGTCCAACCTGCCGGTGACATCCAGTGATTCGATCCTGACGACGGAAACGACGGAAACGAGGGGGGTGTCGTGTGTCGTGTTCGCTCACTTTGCACTGTCGACGGGTCTTCACTGTCGACGGATCGATTCGCTTCACTCGCGTCGTCTCACCACTTCCATCCACCCTCTGTTTTCACTACCCCTCGAACGGCACTCGTCCCATCTCTCACCGTCCGTTACCCGTTTCCTCGTTTTCTGTCATCTCGTCTCTCACCCCCGTCTCTTCTCTCACCCCGTCTCACTTTCTCCTACTCCCAACCTGCTACAATTCTACATCCACCACGTTCCATCCTATCTCATCCCATTCCATCCCGCCCCACCCCATCCCGCCCCACCCCACCCCACCTTCCTCACCAATACGTCGGAAACCTGGGGTGGGTGTCTCCACTCCCCCTCGATACGTTGGAAACGACGGAACCGAAGGGGGTGTAGACGACGGGAGCGTCGACGCTGCCGACGTCGCGAGATGGGCGTGACACCTGGGCGCAAACGGTTAGAAAGAGGGCAGGGCAACCGGTTCGGGTCGAGGGCAACCGGTTCGGGTCGGTTCGATCCTCGAGTCGTCAGTTCAGAATCGACTGTGCGACCGTCGCGAGCTGGCCGTTGTCGGCCTCGCGCAGACGGTCGTCGCCGATCTTCAGGCGGAGACGGGGACGGCCGACGTCGATCGGCACCTTCTCGGTGTCGAGCAGACCCATGTCCTCGAGTTTGGTCTTCGTCCGCGAGAAGGTCGCCTTGCTAGCGATACCGACGTCTTCGCCCCACTTGCTGATGTCGTACAGCAAGGCCTCGTTTTTCGCGGCGACGAGCAGCGAGATGGTGACTTCGTCGAGACCCTCGCCGTCTCCACGGGCAGTCTCGAGTGACTCCAGGATGGCAGTGAAGTCCTCCTCGGCGTCGGGACCGATCTCCTCTGCAAGTGTTTCGCGCACGCGCGAGATCGGTGGCGTTCGAAGGTTAAACGACGTCGCGTCCTCCCAGCGTTCCGCGTAGGTCTCGTACGCGGCGTCGACGAACTCCTGGTCGTCGGTGACGAGCCCCCCGACTCGGTCGCCCGCGTGGACGATGGCGACGACGGCGTCGTCGGCGACGAGCAGCGAGTTCTCCGGCGCTTCCTCGAGCGTCCGGAGCGCGAGTACGTCGTCCGCGATGAGGTCGGCAGCGTTGCTGGCCACGATGAAGTCGTCCATCACGTCTTTGAGCGTTCGCTCGTCGGCGAGCATGTGGACGGTCGGCAACTCGCCGTCGAACCCGGTCGCGACGGTGACGAACTCTTCGATCGCGTCCCACGAGGGGTTGACCATGAATACGTCCCCTGTCGTATCCTCGAGGACCGACTCGAGAATATCGTCAATCTGGTGGTTTAATAAATTCGAGTCCATGGCTATGCAGAAGTAAAAGACTGCCCGATACTTAATTTTGTTGGCCATCTTCGTGCCGCAACTTCTGATCACCTCTCATAGTTGGTTATTTTTACCGGTAATTGGATCATTTCTTCGTTTAGATGGTAATTAAGTACATAATTGTAGTACTTTGATTGCCGATTCGCGATTCACTCATAGACGAACTGTGGCTCTTTCGCTCTCGACGGCTCTCTCTCAGCGGCGGAGTGTCGCTACGGTCGGTGCCCGTCGAACTGATTCGATATCCGAGCGGAATCCGACGTCGATCAGCGGATGTCGAACTCGAGCAACGTGTCGTCTGCGCGCCTCGGGACTGTTTTCCGGCAAATAGCGTCGAGACTATTTGCCGGAGAAAGGTACACTTATACACCGTCCAGACGCCACTCCAGATATGGAACACGAGCACGTCCGGGCCGTCGACCCGGCGGTCGCCGACGCCCTCGAGGGCGAGGTAGAACGCCAGCGGAACACGCTGCAGATGATCGCGAGCGAGAACCACGTCTCCGAGGCCGTCCTCGACGCACAGGGAAGTGCTCTGACGAACAAGTACGCCGAGGGCTACCCTGGGGAGCGATACTACGGTGGTTGCGAGTACGCAGACGAGGTCGAGCGGCTCGCGATCGATCGGGCGAAAGAGCTGTTCGGTGCCGAACACGTCAACGTCCAGCCCCACTCGGGCACGCAGGCGAACCAGGCCGTCTACTTCGCGATGCTCGAGCCGGGTGACAAGATCCTCTCGCTCGATCTCACCCACGGCGGCCACCTCAGCCACGGCCACCCGGCGAACTTCACGGGCCAGCTCTACGAGGTCGA
The DNA here is from genome assembly GCF_023008585.1 of Natribaculum breve. Lineage (GTDB taxonomy): Archaea > Halobacteriota > Halobacteria > Halobacteriales > Natrialbaceae > Natribaculum > Natribaculum breve. The sequence continues at coordinate 514,855 of NZ_CP095390.1, forward strand.
GCAGTACGAGGTCGACCCCGAGACCGGCTACCTCGACTACGACGGACTCGCCGACCACGCCGAGGAGTTCGAACCGGACGTCATCGTGTCGGGGTACTCCGCGTACCCGCGCGAAGTCGAGTGGGAACGCATCCAGGCGGTCGCCGACGAGGTCGATGCGCTTCATCTCGCGGACATCGCCCACATCACCGGACTGGTGGCGGCGGGCGTCCACCCCTCGCCCGTCGGCGTCGCGGACTTCGTCACCGGGAGCACGCACAAGACGATCCGCGCCGGCCGCGGCGGCATCGTCATGACGAGCGAGGAGTACGCAGACGACGTCGACGCGGCGGTCTTCCCCGGCGGACAGGGCGGCCCGCTCATGCACAACGTCGCCGGCAAGGCGGTCGGCTTCAAGGAGGCTCTCGAGCCCGAGTTCGAGGAGTACGCCGAACAGACGATCAGAAACGCCGAAGTTCTGGGTGAGACGCTCACCGACCACGGGTTCTCGCTCGTCTCCGGCGGTACCGACAACCACCTCGTGCTCGTCGACCTCCGTGATTCACACCCCGACACGACCGGCGGTGACGCCGAGGAGGCGCTCGAGGAGGCCGGCATCGTCCTCAACGCAAACACGGTCCCGGGCGAGACCCGATCCGCGTTCAATCCAAGCGGTATCCGTGCCGGGACGCCCGCGCTCACCACTCGTGGATTCGACGAAGACGCGATCCGAACCGTTGGCGAGTGCATCGCTCGCGTCATCGACGCACCCGACGACGACGCGGTCAAAGCCGACGTCAGCGAGACGGTCGACGACCTCTGTGCGGAGTTCCCACTGTACGAATAGCGTTCTGACCGGACACCATCGGTTCCAGTCTCCCTTTTCGATCGTCTACTTACCGCGAGACTGCGGCAACTACCTTGTCGTTCGTAACGGTTATTGGGTCTGCAATCAATGACAAGTAGTATCATACAAGACCGATGACGACCTACTACTCCAGGACTTCTCCGAAGCTCGAGCCAGAGACGGCCTGCTCCGGGATCGAGTGTGCGCTCGCGGGCACGGTCGATCACCTACTCGTGTTTCTCTGGCTCGGCGCGCTCGGAATCGTCGTCGCGGCCCTGTGGTACGTTCCACGGGCGCTCGAGGCGTGCGACGAAGAGTACGATCGCACCCGCGAGGAAGCACAGGCATTCGATCGATTCGCCCGCCGCGTCGCCGAAATCGACGTCTCGTCACCGCGAGAGCAGTCGACCCAGCAGGCGCTGGCGGGCACGGTGGCGGCCTCGTTCGCCACGCCGTCGCGCGAGCGGCCGCTCCGAGACGTTCGGGACATCTATCGGGAGACGGTCATGTCCGTCTCACACTACAGAGAGGAGTACGACGAGTCGCTGGCCGAGAACGTCACGGAGGAGTTCGACGACACCGTCGCGACGGTGCTCACGGACGGCGGACAGTGGACGCCGGAGGTCAAACGGCTCGTCGTCGCCCGAGCGACCGAAGCGCGAAATCGGCGCGAACGATTCCTCGAGGTGCTCGAACGCGAGACCGACGCGCTCGAGTCGGCTGCCGACTCGTTCGAACGTGCCGAGGCGACCCTCGAGTCGGTAAACGACCGCTCGTCGCTCGATTACTCCTACGAGGAACTCGAGGACACCTGGGACGAACTGCGAGAACTCGAACGACGGACAGAGGCGCGACTCGCGTCCAGACAGGAGGCGATACAGGGTTCCGAGACCGTCGGCCGACAGTTCACCGATCCGTGGACGATGTACGCCTATCTCTACCGATCGCTTTCGACGTCGCATCCGATTCTGACCGACGGCACGCGGTTACTCGAGAAGGTGACGACGACGAAACACCGGATCGTGAGGGCACTCACGAGTCGCGTCTGACCCCTCCGTATATCCACGATCGTGCATAATCGTCCTTCTAAATAGACGAGAATATACACGAATCCGGGTTATTTAAGGGAGTCGAAGCCGCTCGTTCGACCATGACCGAGATCATCGACGGCAACGCCGTCGCGAGCGAGATTCGCGACGACCTGACCGACGCGATCGAGACGCTGGCCGACGCGGGTGCGCGACCGGGGCTCGCCACCGTGTTGATGGGCGACGATCCCGCGAGCCAGACCTACGTGAACATGAAACAGCGGGACTGCGAGGAGGTCGGCATCGAGAGCGTGCACGTCGACGTCGACGGGGACGCGTCCGCCGAGGAACTGTACGACGCGATCGGGGAGCTAAACGACGATCCGGACGTCCACGGGTACATCGTCCAGGCACCTGTGCCGGACCACGTCGACTATCGCGAAGTGATCCGCCGGGTCGATCCGATGAAAGACGTCGACGGTTTCCACCCCGAGAACGTCGGTCGTCTCGTCGCGGGCGAGGCCCGTTTCCGTCCGTGTACGCCCCACGGCGTTCAGAAACTCCTCGAGGCCTACGACGTCGACACCGAGGGCGCGGACGTGACGATCGTCGGTCGGTCGAACATCGTCGGGAAACCGCTCGCCAACCTGTTGCTCCAGAAAGCCGACGACGGCAACGCGACGGTGACGGTCTGTCACTCCCGGACCGACGACCTCGCGGCGAGGACCCGGAACGCGGACGTCGTGGTCGCCGCGGTCGGCGTCCCGGAACTGATCGACGGCTCGATGATCGGCGAGGACGCCGTCGTGATCGACGTCGGCGTCAACCGCGTGGACGCGGACACCGAGAAGGGCTACGAACTCGTCGGTGACGTCGAGTTCGAGAGCGCCAGGGAGAAAGCAAGCGCCATCACGCCCGTCCCCGGCGGCGTCGGCCCGATGACGCGGGCGATGTTGCTGTACAACACCGTGAAGGCGGCGAGCCTGCAGGAAGACGTCGACGTCGACCTGCCCTGATCCGTTCCTTTTATACTATCGGACGTAACTGTGTGAAGATTCTCGCCACCCCGGGACGGCGAGAATCTTTCACGACTTACGTCCGGCAGTATACTCCCTTCGCCGATCCCGGTTGCGCCGTCCCGACTCGATCGCAGTCAGGAGGTCGTGTGGCCGCTCGGAGCCGAGGAAGATCGGTTTCGAACTCTCCCGATAGATCCGGATTCCCTCACTCGAGTCGGGCGCGAACTCCCAGCCCGAGCGCGTCCACCTGAGTCCGTAGCTGTAGGAGCGTCGTTCCTCATACTCACGGACATAAGTACGTAAAGACATCTGGCACGTTGATCTCGTCCAGTGCACAGAGAGCAGCATCACGAAGTTCGTCAAGCGTTTCGAATAGGCGGTTGCCGAGTGATTGATCGAGTTGTCGCCAGCACTCTTCCGCGGGGTTCAGCTCTGGTGAACCCCGCGGAAGGTAACACAGTTCGATCGGAGTACCTTCAACGAACTCTTGGACTCTGTTCGCCGTGAAATACGAGGCGTTGTCGAGGACAACGCAGATTTTCTCGCCGAACTCGGTCTGGAGAGCGTCCAGAAAACGAATCGTCGTGTCGCTGTTGAAGTTCTCTTCGCAGGGGAGAAAGAACGTCTCATCAGTATCGCTGACTGCACCGAGAAGTTTGATGCTGTCCCACGCGCCCGTCACCGGGAGTGACGGGCGCTCACCCTTGGGAAACCATGCGTGAATCAGTGTCGAGAGAACCTGTCGCGTCTGATCAATGGCTAAGATCGTGTATTCGTCGTCCAGGTTGTCGCGCTTTTTTTGAACCCGTCTTGCCATGCTTCCTGTGCTCTCTCATCGGATTTGTGAAACTCCGGCCGGGCTGTCTTCCAGGACAGCCCGGCCTCGGTCATCAATCGTCGAACGTGACGCTCACTGTACTCAACGTCGAATTCCTCGGCGAGATAGTGACGAGCTAGTGGAACGGACCACGCAGGCGCGTCAAGTCCAACTTCCTCTGGAGACTTGTGAAGCGCTTCAACGAACTGTTCATGCTCTTTGTCGGAGAGTTTTGAGGGCCTTCCTGAACGGTGCTCGTCGTAGACGACCTCCTCGAACGGCTCGTCGGCGAGCCGTTCGAGTCGATCAAGCCACCGCGAGAGCCAGCCAGCAGTGTATCCATAGCGTTCAGCGACCTCTTGTAGCGTTGCACCGTCTTCTTCAAGGTAATTGATCGCCGCCATGAGCCGTTGTGATGGCTTTTTTCCCTCGACCTCCGCCAAGGCCTGGCGGAGGTCTTCGGTAGAGACGTTGTCGAGAGAGGTCATATCGGAGTAACGTGCTTTTCTTTGAAATATTTTTGGCTGACAGTATCACGTCGCACGTCCTGAATCGCGGAGAACGAAACGTGGCGATACGAGCGATGGAACGGCCAGTACCGGAAGTAGACGCCGTCCTCGCGCACCTCGGTGTGGAGCGTCGAGCGCAAGAGGAACGGCAGCGGTGCCACGACGACGACGACGGTCGCGACGACGATCGCCGTCGACTCGAGGGTCACGCCTTCGTCGGCGAAGATCAGGATCGGCGTCACGAGCAAAGCGGGCAGCGAGAGGGCGATCAGCGCCGGCCCCATCCACGAGGGGAACGTCTGGCACTCCTCGAACGCGAGGTCTCGAGAACCGGCCGCGTCTGCCATTCGAGATCACTCGAGACTGTCCTCGAGGCGCTCGAGCCGGTCTTCCGCCCGGAGGATCGCCTCGTCGTCGCCTTCGCGGAGCCCGGTCGCGAGGTCGCGTGTCGCCTCGACGAGCCTCTCTGCCGTCCGGGGCGGGACGTCGCCGTCGAGCATGCGAATCCGTTTGACGTGTTCGGTGAGCATCTCGAGCGTCGATCGCTCGAGCGGAACCAGCTCCCGATCGCCGTCTTCCACCCAGGTCCTGACGTCGCGTCGGTACTCGCGGACGGCGTTCGCGTAGGCGAGCCCACGTGCGCCACGGAGCGTCGTCGGGACCTCCTCGACGGGTGGACGCTCGCCGGCGTCCGCATCGCCCAAAAGCGAGAGGAAGTACAGCTCCTCGCGCTCGTCTAGCGTGCGCGTTCTGGCGACGACGTCTGCGACGTGGAGCAGTTCGATCGCGGCCAGGTACGCGTCGTCGAGCAGTTGCAAGGTCCCGCCGCGGACGAATCCCCGCCGACGAACGTACTCGCGTGCGTGATCGCGGGCGCGTTCGGCGAGGTCGGTCGTCTCTGCCTCGTCGACGTCGTTTCGCACGGCGGTGAGGTCGAACTCGACCTCGAGATCCGTGTGTTCGGTTCGTTCGTCGAGGCCGACGCTTCGCAGGCTGCCACAGGCCGGACAGCCGACGCTGCCAGTCTCGTAGTACGACCAGCGAGTCCCACAGTCGGTACACTCTCGTTCGCCGCGGATCTTCATACGGGTAGATACTCGAGCGGACACAAAAGACCCGTCGTCCGGTAGTATAAGTCGGTTCCTGCCCTACAGGGTTCCCGTGACCGAGACGTACACCGTCGAGATCGAAGTACCCGAGGACGTCGACAGCGACCACGCCGGCGAGATAGTGACGGTCGACGTCGGTGCCGACGAGTACGTGCTTCCGGCGGCACGCGAGGCGGGACTGTGGCTCGAGGCCGACTGCCAGCAGGGCTGGTGTACGCGATGTGCCGCCCGGTTGCTCGAGGGCGACGTCGACCAGAGCGACGCCAGGCGCTACTACGAGGTCGACGAGGAGGCGGACTTCGTCCTCACCTGCACGGCGAAGCCACTGTCAGACCTCCGACTCCGTGCGTTCCGCTACGACGAAATTCTCGAACACCGAGCAGCACACGATCTTCCGCCGGGCAGATCGAAGTTGTGACGATGGAAACGTCGGGCTTCTCTCATCTGTAACAGATCGCTCGACAGAAATACACTGCTGACGAGATATTCATCGTCTGTTACTGGATACGCAACAGGTGATTAATGTGCGGCAGTTGCAGGCCGCACTGCAACGTGTCTGAACGTGATACTCGCAGATATGTCACGCCGACGACTCAGTCGACGAAAGTTCGTAGCCGCCGCTGGAACCACGAGTGTCGTCGCTCTCGCCGGGTGTGCAGACGGTGGCGACGGGAACGGTGCCGAGGACGACGAACCAGAGGACAACGAGACGGAAGACGGCGACACGGAGGACGAAACCTACACGCTCACCGTGACCGTCGAGGACGGCGACGGTGAACCGGTCGAGGGAGCCACCGTCATGGTCATGGAAGCCGGGATGATGGAAGACGACGGTGCAGGTAACGAAACCGACACCGGCGAGGACAACGAGACCGACGCCGGCAACGAAACTGCCGACAACGATACCGACGCCGGCAACGAGACGGACACCGAAGACGGGATGGACACCGAGATGGAACAGGAGACAGACGAAGAAGGGATGGTCGAGTTCACCGAACTCGAGAACGGCGAGTACACCGTCACCGCCGAATCCGACGGGCAGCAGGCCGAAGATGACGTCGAGATCGACGGTGCCGACGAGGAAGTGACGCTGACGCTCGGCGAAGACGGTGCCGGCAACGAAACCGGCGACAACGAGACGGACAACGAAACCGACGACGGCGCGTAATCCGACACCGCGGCCACGTCCCATCGGCTTTCGCGACGCCTGCCGTCCCCCCCTCGAGCATCGGTTCGCAACGTGCTCACGCGAGTCGGCGGGCCGATTCCACGGTGCGTGCGACGATCACGTTGGCCGTTCACCGAACTGACCGGAACGCTTTTCAGCCGAGCGGAGGACGTCGAACGTACGATGACGCGGAGTTCCGACGCTCCTGGTCGCGAAATTCTCCGACAGTGACGACGCCACTGCCGTCCTCGAGGACGGCCGCGTCCGGCTCGAGGTCGGCTCGGAGACGTACCTGTTGTCCAGAACCGACGCGCTCGCCCTTCGAGATCGACTTTCGGCGACGCTGGCGTGCGAACACGAGTTCACCCACACGGTCGGTCGCCACCGCGAGGACGGGACGTACGCCGTCGAGCGCCGGCGAGCGGACTCGAGTGGTCACCGAAAGGTGTTCGAGTCGTTCGAGCAGTGTCGACGCCTCTACGATCGGCTCCCGGACCGGTTTACCGCCACCGACGTCGGCCGAGCAGGACTGACCGGCAGCAGACGTCATCTGCTCGTTCGCCACTTCGACGAACACCCGGAGTTCGAGTGTGAACTCGTCGCCAGACAGCCGCTGACCGTTCACAAACGTCGTCCAGAGCGGAACTGACGGCCACGAGCCGCCGAGAGGTGGGGCGACGAATACGCTCGGTCGTCCCCACTGGGCTTTTTTACGCCATCGCTCGCTAGCTGTCGGTATGCGCGACGAAGAGGAGATTCGCGAGCAGTACGAGTTTCTCAAAGAACACCTCGAGAGCGAGGAGATGCGTCACGAAGGCGTCGAGCGGATGTTCACGTACTACAAGCGGGCGCTGGGGTGGGTCCTCGAGGAAGAACACATGTGACGCCGGGAGTCCGACAGAACGCCGCAAACCTATCACGCGCTCGGCCGTTGTCGGTACATTTAAGTTCGACGGGCGAAATTCTCAACGTGACGCTTCGCTTGGAGGGCCGAAGCGTCAGCGGGGACCAATTCAGGGCGGCAAGCGATCGCGCGACCCTTTTCACGTCGCGCGATCTGCTTTCCTGTTTACTCTCGTTCGACCAGCCACTTCTGCGACAGCGCACGCGAACCTCGCTGTGACGTTCTCTCGAACCAACGGTTCGGACGAATTAGCCCGAACACTGCGTTGAATTCGGACACCGTCGTTCGCCCGATCGTCTGCCGTACCCGAGAGATCCAACTAGTGACTAATTGTACCCGTCGAAACGGTCAGAAGAGTAAACATGATCTAGCAGTTATGTAACCGATCCCGGCGATCAATCACGAGCGTTATCATTCGGTGTCGACCAATACATCTGTCTTCGATGGTAATATCGCTGTTTCGATCGAAACGACCCGACATGTTTATTAAATTCCGACAGTAAGTACGACCGGTACTTACCCAATGTACGACCTGACAGGATTCCAGCGTGACTTGCTCTACGTCATCGCTGGCGAGGAGGAACCACACGGACTGGCGATCAAAGAAGAACTCGAGGAGTACTACGAAAAAGAGATCCACCACGGCCGGCTCTACCCGAATCTCGACACGCTCGTCGACAAAGGCCTAGTCGAGAAGGGTCGCCGTGACCGACGGACGAATTTCTACACACTCACCCGACGAGGACGCAGGGAACTCGAGGCGCGCCGGGAGTGGGAAGCCCAGTACGTCGACCTGTAGCAGTGGTCTCCTCGCGGACGATCACTGCACTGGTCGGACTCGCCATCGGACTCGCCGTGAGCGTCGGCGCCTGGGTATACTTCGATACGGTTCTGCTACTGCTGTTTCTGCCGTTCGTTCCCTTCCTGTTCGCCGACCGCAGTGTCGGCGAACGGACCGCCCCCGACTACCGATCCTGTCCTCGGTGTGGCTTCCGGACGACCGACTCGACGTTCGAGTACTGTCCTCGAGACGGGACGCGACTCCGCGAGTGACCGTCAGTCGACGTCTCTCGAGTCGCTCTCGTGCCGGGATAGCCCAAATCCGCGTTGCCCGTCGTCGTCGGCTGTTTATCAGGGGGCGACTGTTCTGGCACGTTATTTATATTCGGTTACGGAGAATCACGGAGAGTGAACGAGGTCACGCTGCAGGTCGTCGACCCGCCGCTCGAAGAGACGGTCGTCCGAATCGCGCTGGCCGGAGCGCTCGGTATGTTCCTCGGACTCGAGCGAGAGTGGTCCCAGAAGTCCGCGGGCATCCGAACGTTCTCGCTCATCAGTCTGCTCGCGGCGGTCTTTACGATCCTCGTCCTCGAGACCGAGGTCGGCGAGAGCCTCCTCGTTCTCGGCGGGGTGTTGGTCATCGTCCAGGGCATCTTGCTCGCGGTACAGGGACTCACAGACGACGAGGATACGGGTCTCTCGTTGACCACGTCCGTCACGATGCTCGTCGCCTACGGCGTCGGCGCGATGGTCGCCGCCGGGTTCATCCTCGAGGGGGTGACCGTGGCCGTCCTCTCGTCGCTGCTGCTCGTGCTCAAACGCGAACTCCACGAGTTCGCCTGGGGACTCTCACGCGAGGAGATGCGCTCGAGCACCGAGTTCGCCATCCTCGCGTTCGTCATCTACCCGCTTCTCCCCCCGGAGTGGACCCTGGAGGTCGGCGAGGTGTCCATTCCACTCGAGCCACAGGTCATCTGGCTTATGGTCGTCGCCGTCGCGGGAATCGGCATCGTCAACTACGCGATCGTCTCGACGTACGGTGGCCGAGGGATCGCGGTCACGGGCTTTTTCGGCGGTCTGGCCTCTTCGACGGCCGTCGTCGGGACGATGCTCGACCACGTTCGACAGCGTCCGGAAGCGGCCTCCTACGCCGTCGCCGCAATCTTGCTCGCCGACGCCGCGATGGCCGTCCGAAACCTCACGATCGCCGTCGCGTTTACGGTCGGAAACGGCGTTTCGCCGCTTTTCGAGGCGATCATTCCGCTCGGCGCGGTCATCCTCCTCGCGTTCGTCGTCGCCGGCACGACGGCAGACTGGCGAGAGCCGATGTCGATGGACCTCGAGAGTCCGTTCTCGATGAAAAACGCCCTCGGGTTCGGAGCCGTCTTCCTCGTCGTCCTCGTGTTCGGGTCGCTCGCCGAAACCTGGTTCGGCACGCTCGGCTTCTACGCGACCGCCGTCGCGAGCGGCCTGGTCTCGAGTGCCGGTGCGACGACGTCGGCGGTCGTCCTCTACCGCGGGGGACAGCTGACAGCGCCCGAGGCGACGATCGCCGTCCTCCTGGCGACCGTCTCGAGCATCGTCGTCAAGGCGGTACTCGCAGCGACGTCGACGAACACGCAGTTTCGGTACCGCGTCACCGTCTACAGCGGTGTGTTGCTCGTCGGCGGGGCGGTCGCCTCCGTCGCGGTCGTCCTCTAAGATTTGCCCGAACCATAACGAATATTTTAATCGACCAGTCGTCGAACGTGTCGTATGGATCGAGACACGGTCGAACCCGAAGTGGACTCCATTCCGGGTGCACGTGCCGAAAGGTGGGTGAACTACCACCACGAGTTCGCCGCCCCGAGCACCTACGTCTACGAGTTCGTCTGGGACACGCAGGCCGAGGCGATCGGCCCGTTCTGTACCGACGTCGACGGGAATCTCCTGATGGACTTTACGAGCCACGTCGCCGCCGCGCCGCTTGGGTACAACAACCCCGCGATCGTCGAGAAGCTCCGCGAGTTCGATCTCGTCGATCCACTCAAGATCGCCGGCCAGGACTTCTACGTCAGCGGCGGCTTCCCGCCAGAAGACAGCGAGTTTCCCGGACCGACGCAGCTGATGGACCGGCTCGTCGAGATGACAGACCACTACGACATGGACACCGTCTTCCTCTCGAACTCGGGCGCCGAAGCGGTCGAGAACGCCATCAAGATCTGCTACGCGAGCGGCGGTCACCGCGCGTTCACGACCGACGGCGCGTTTCACGGCCGGACGCTCGGTGCGCTTTCGCTCAACCGCTCGAAGACGGTTCACCGCACGGGCTACCCCGAAGTGCCGGGCGTCGTCAGCGTTCCGTACCCCTCGACCGACCGGGAGTACGAGCGCGAGTGGCGTACCGACGGTCCCGGCGGCAACGTCGTCGCCGACCAGCTCGACCCCGAGCAGGGCGTCGTCGACCCCGACGAAGTCGCCTTCCTCGTCCTCGAGCCGATCCAGGGCGAAGGCGGCTACCGACCTGCCCACCCCGAGTTCGCCCGCGACCTCGAGGCCCTCCGCGATCGCTTCGGTCTGAACGTGATCGCCGACGAGATCCAGTCCGGGCTCGGCCGTACCGGCAAACTGTGGGCAGTCGACCACCTCGAGCTCACGCCGGACGTCATCACGAGTGCGAAGGGACTGCGCGTCGGCGCGACGATCTCTCGCTCTGACGTGTTCCCGGCGGAGGGTGGTCGACTCTCCTCGACCTGGGGTGCCGGCGACGTCGTCGCCGCGATGCAGGGCGTGCTCACCATCGACGCCATCCGCGAGCAAAACCTCCTGGCGAACGTCCGTGAACGCGGCCAGCAGCTCCGTGAGATAATCGTGAGTGCCGACGCCGACTGCGTGGTCGACGTCCGCGGACGCGGACTCATGCTCGGCGTCGAATTCGACACCAAAGAGCGACGCGAAGCGGTCGTCGAGGCGGCGATGCGACGCGGCCTGCTCACGCTCGGCTGTGGCTACAAGACGCTGCGGCTGCTCCCGCCGCTCGACGTCACCGAACGCGAGATCGACCTCGGTGCGGACCTTCTCCTCGAGGCCATCGACGACGTCACCGGGAAGGCGACGTAGCGGACTACCGTTCCCCGGTACGGCACCTAGAACTGGTACCGACGCTCGTCGTCTCTGGTCGGGTACTGGTCTGCGCCCGTCATCTCGTCGAAGGTCATCCCCGTGAGGTACTCGTCGTAGGTGACGTCGTAGCCCGACCGCAGGTGAAAGTCCAGGTTCCCCGTGTCGACCGCCGTCTGGAAGAGCATGTGAATCGCACGGCGGACGAGTTCGTCTGTCTCCTCGGGATCGAGTGCCGTCTCGAGCAAGGCGAGTTCGTTTCGCGTTTCGCGATCGAGCGAGACCTCGAGTTCGTCACCCAGGTCGGCGTACGCGTCCTGTATCTCGTCGTTGAGGTCGTCGAGACCCATACGCTGGAGGTATCGAGCCGGCCGCATATGCCTTTCGTGCTCGTGGTGCTCTTGCTCAGTTATTGTCTTCGCGTGCGCGTGTCGGACGGCGAACTTCCGGACGTATAAGACGGTACGCTCGCTAGGGCGACCGATGAGCGAACGGGAGGAGCCCACGCTGCCCGACGACCTCGAGGCTGTTCGTGAGGCGCTGATCGCGTGGTACGAGGACGACCACCGGCCGTTTCCCTGGCGACGAACCGACGATCCGTACGCGATCCTCGTCAGCGAGGTGATGAGCCAGCAGACCCAACTCGAGCGGGTCGAAGCGGCCTGGGAGGAGTTTCTCGAGCGCTGGCCGACGACGGCGGCGCTCGCCGAGGCGGATCGCGCCGACGTCGTCGGGTTCTGGACGACACACAGCCTCGGGTACAACAACCGGGCGAAGTACCTCCACGAGGCGGCCCGCCAGGTCGAGACCGAGTTCGACGGCGAGTTTCCGACGACGCCCGACGGCCTCCAGGAACTGATGGGCGTCGGTCCGTACACGGCGAACGCGGTGGCGAGTTTCGCGTTCAACGCCGGCGACGCCGTCGTCGACACGAACGTCAAACGCGTCTGCTACCGCGCGTTCGGAGTGCCGGACGACGACGCGGCCTTCGAAGCGGCGGCGAACGACCTCATGCCGGACGGGCGGTCGCGCGTCTGGAACAACGCGATCATGGAACTCGGCGGCGTCGCCTGTCGCCAGCGGCCCCGCTGTGACGAGGCGGGCTGTCCCTGGCGCGAGTGGTGTGACGCCTACGCGACCGGCGACTTCACCGCTCCCGACGTCCCCACCCAGCCGACGTTCGAAGGAAGCCGTCGCCAGATGCGCGGCCGTGCGATTTCGATACTCAAAGAGTACGACGAACTCGCACTCGACGATCTCGGACCGCGAGTGCGAGTCGACTACACTCCAGACGGTGAGAACGGCCGCGAGTGGCTCCGAGACCTCCTCTCGGACCTGGCCGACGACGGCCTGGTCTCACTCGAGATGCGAGACGACGAGACGGTCGCCCGTCTCCGGCGCTGACGTGTGTCGTCGGGACAGCGGTTTTCAGGCCCGACCACGAGGAGAAGGATATGACCGAAGCTGACCCGCCGTCGGAAGACGTCGACGACGTGATTCGCGTCGTCGCCATCTGCGGCAGTCTTCGCGAACGTAGCTACACCCGAATCGCCCTCGAGCGCGCGCTCGAGGAAGCCGCCCGGCTGGACGCAGCGACCGAACTGCTCGACCTGCGCGAGTGGGACCTCCCGCTTTACGACGCCGACGTCGACCGCGAGGACGCAGGTGAGGCAGAAGCGTTCACCGCCCGCGTGCGCGCGGCCGATTCGATCCTACTCGGATCGCCGATGTACCACGGATCGTACTCCTCGCCGCTGAAGACCGCACTGGACTACTGTGGCTTCGACGAGTTCGAAGACGAGACCGTCGGCCTCCTCGCGGTCTCCGGCGGTGCGTTCCCGGTGACGACCCTAGAGCACATGCGGTCGGTCTGTCGAGCGCTCAACGCGTGGGTGATCCCACACCAGGCAGCCATTCCTAACGCGAGTCGAGCGTTCGACGACGGCGAGTTCGTCGACGCGAGCCTCGAGGAGCGCGTAGCGACCCTCGGCCGGCGGGCGGTCCAGTACGCGACGATCGAACCGGACCCGGACTCCTTCGAGAGCGGACAGAACGTCGGCGCACGGTGACACGCGGCGGATCACGGCTCGAGTATCCGCCGGAGGCGGTGTTGCTGTGCGAGAAGCGAGACGATCCAGAACGCGAGGGCTCCGAGCTGGTACGCCTGGACTCGGAAGTAGAGGACCGTCTCTCGGACCGAGAAGAGCGCCGTGGTAAACGACCAGTCGGTGAACCACGCCGTCGCGAGCAGCGTCGTCGCACCGAGCGCGATGAGCGTCCCCGGTACGAACGTCGCGGGATCCGTGAGGCTGTCCAGCAGCGAATCACTGTCGTATCTCCGTTCGAACCGAAAGGCGTGACGTTCCAGTGCGAACTGGCCGGTGAGGACGACCGCGAGAGCGAGCGCAGCGACGACGAGCCCGTCGACGCCCCCTACCCACTCGGCGACCAGGAGCCAGACGATCCAGCTTCCGGTGAGGACCATCGCGGTGACGAGTCGCTGCGGGCGGAGCAGATCCCCGAGACTCCGGGTCGCTACGCCGAAGACGCCCGTTCTGAGAAGCGATCCACAGAAGAGAATTCCGAGTCCAGCCATGGCAGTCGAGACTGTCCGCGATTCGACGACGAGCACGAACCACGAGACGACTGCGACCGTCTCGACTGTCGCCGCAGAGAGCGCGGCAGTCGCACCGACGAGCCGCCGCTGTGTGGTTCGACCGAGAACGCCCGGCCGACGAATGACGCTCATACCCGCGCTTCGAACTCGAGCGGTTTCGTTATGGAACTGTTATTCGCTCCCGATCGAACAACTGGGTCCACGGCCGGCTGCGGCGGAATTGGCAAACGATTTAAGCAACGCTTTCCCCGGTTCCATCCGATGGACGTGATCGCGACGGAACCGACCACTCTCCCCCTCTCGAGATCGGCTTCTCGGAGATCGATGCAACCGAGACGCGACGTCGAAACCGCGATAGCGCGGTCCGATCGCTTCGAATGACACAGTGGATAGAGAACCCGAGCGGTGGACGCGACCGCGGCGTGAGAGCGCTGGCGCGAGCGTGGCTGGAGGTACTCGTTCGGCCGCGTCGGTTCTTCCGCGTCGGCGTCGCACCCGGCGACCAGGCGCCGGGGCTGGTCTTCCTGATGACCGTCGTCCTGGTCTCCGAGACGTCACGGTACCTCCTCGTCGAGGGTGCGTACCCGTCGTTGCCGATCGCTCGTCCGCTCGAGGGTGCGTTCTGGCTCAGTCTGGTCGTCCTCTTCGTCGCGCCGCTTTCGTTACACCTCGTCTCGGCGGTCCAGACCCTGTTTCTCGCGCTGTTCGTCCCCGACCGGGCCGGAATAAGCCAGACGGTACAGGTGATCGCCTACTCGACTGCACCGTGTGTCTTCGCCGGCATCCCGGTCCCAGGAGTTCGTCTCGTCTGTACAGCGTACGGGGCCGTGTTGTTGATCGTCGGTCTCCAGGTCGTCCACGAGACGTCGCTGGTCCGGGCGACGCTCGCCGGCGTCGTCCCGGCCGCGCTCGTCTTCGGCTCTGGCTTCCACGGGTTCGCCGCGCTCGAGGCACTCGGCGTGTCGATTCCCGTCTGAACACGAACACATACGAAATCAGTTAGTTTACACTCTCGAGCGTCGAAACGTAGTTCGACAGATCCCGATTAGTCCCGTATTTCCCCGACGGAACGACCGTATTATGACGTCGGTAACTGACGACTGCTCGACCGAACTGATCGAAACGTTGGACAGAACTATTTACAGTGATGTATTCGACCGCAATATGCCCGATACTGACCAACCGGACGAGAATCTGTCCGAGCGTGTCGTGAAAGAGGCAGTCGGCATCGGCATGGAGTCACCGATGCGAGAGTCGATCCTCGAGGCAGTCGAAGAGTCCGACGGCGGCCGTCCGGCGCGGAAACGCCAGCTTCCGCTGCTGGGTGCCGTCCTCGGACTCGGTGCTGCGGCGGGCTATCTCGTCGGAAGCCGGGGCGAGCAGATCGTCGAATCCGACGAACTGTCGATCGAGGAGTTCGAGACGCCGACCGTCATCGAAGGCCCCGAAGAGACAGAAGAGTCCACAGAAGCGGAATCCACGGACGATAACACGGAGACCGACGACGAGACGGATGCGAACTCCGGCGGCAGCCGCCTTCGGCGGGTTCTTCTCGCACTCGGAATTCTCGCCGGAATCGCCTTCCTCCGTCGTCGCTTCTCGTCGTCGGAACAGGAAGAGTGGGAACCGATCGAGGAGTTCGAGCCCGCCGTGAGCACTGACGAAGAGACGGAGGAGGCTGGCCACGAGACTCCCGACGAAACTCCCGAGTGGGAGTCCGAAACCGGTGCGGACGAGGAGTTCGAGGCCGAAGAAGAGGAGACGACCGAGGAGTGATCGTCCGAGTGGGCCCACACCACGGCGTCTGGCGAAGAAGCTAAGGGGGCGACGGCGACAGTGTGGTGCAATGGAGACGTCCCATCGCGTTATCGTCGGCGACTCGAGAGCGTTCACCGAAGTCGACGACGACTCGGTCGAACTCGTCGTCACCTCCCCGCCGTATCCGATGATCGACCTCTGGGACGACCTCTTTATCGACCTCGATCCGACCGTCGGCGACGCCCTCGAGCGGGGCGACGGCCGAGAAGCGTTCGAGGCGATGCACGCCCAGCTCGATCGCGTCTGGGACGAGATCGGCCGCGTCCTCGTCGACGGCGGCATCGCCTGTATCAACGTCGGCGACGCGACGCGCACCCTCGACGGGAGCTTTCGCGTCTATCCCAATCACGCCCGGATCGTCGAGGCGTTCGAACGACGTGGATTCGACCCGCTGCCCGACGTTCTCTGGCGAAAACCGGCCAATAGCGCCGCGAAGTTCATGGGCAGCGGGATGATCCCGCCCAACGCCTACGTCACGCTCGAGCACGAGTACGTGCTCATCTTCCGGAACGGCTCTTCGTCCCGGCGCTTCGAGTCCCGCGCCGACTGTCGCTACGAGGCGGCGTACTTCTGGGAGGAACGAAACCGCTGGTTCTCCGACGTCTGGACCGACGTTCGCGGCGAACTCCAGGCACTCGAGCGAGACGACCTCCGGGAACGATCCGCGGCGTACCCACTCGAGATCCCCTATCGACTCATCTGTATGTACTCGACGTACGGGGACACCGTTCTCGACCCCTTCTGGGGAACCGGGACGACGTCGCTCGCGGCGATGTGCGCTGGACGAAACTCCGTCGGCTGCGAGCTCGAAGCGGAGTTCGTCTCCGTCTTCGACGACCGCGTCTCGACGGTCGACGAGCTCTCCCGAGAGGTCGCCAGGACGCGACTGGCCGACCACCGGGCGTTCGTCGCCGAGCGACGCGCCGACGGCGACGGCTTCGAGTACCAGGCCGAGCACTACGACGTCCCAGTGGTGACCAAGATGGAACGCAACATTCGGCTGTACGCCGTCGACGCGGTCGAATCGCTCGAGGACGGCTACCGGGTCGAACACGCCGTATTCGAGTAGGCCGGCGTGTCCCTGCGGTCGTTTTCTCCGCCTCGTCCGTCGTCTTTCTCCAAGTCGTCGGACGAACCGACCGCCCGAGTACTGGGTGACCGTAGCAGACGCAAGCCCAACGACCACGCTGCTGTACGACGCAATACTTCTTGGTTTTATCTCATGTGGGTGAAATCAAAAAAAGACGACAGTGGTGAACGTCTGGATCTCGGACTGCCCAGAGTCTACGTCTGGAGTTCGGCCACGACTCGCGTAGCGTCGTCGGAATCCGACGGACGGTTTGTGCCGGACGGCGGCGAAGTCGACGAGCGTTCGGACCGGAACGCCGAATCGGGCGGCGACGCGGAAGCGAGCGATTCGGAAGAAACGCCGGGAGAAGAGACGGGCGAGAACGAAGCAGCGTCGGAGGAAGCCGAGGAAGTCGAAGGCGAGGAAACCGAAGAAGAGGGTGAAAAAGCCGAAGAGAGTGTAGAGACTGAAGAGGGTGAAGAAGCCGAAGAAGAGGCGGACGAAGCCGAGATCCTCCATCTCGACCTCGAGGGGCTGTTCCTGAACCTGCTCGGACTCGAGGTCGACCTGAACGAAGTCGTCCTCGACGTGTCGGCCCGTCAGGGATCGAACCGACTCCTCGGGAACCTGTTGTCGACCGTGTCGTCACTGTTCGACGGCACGTCCGGCTCTCTCCTCGGGGGACTCATACTGCCGGACGTAAGTCGTGAAAGATTCTCGCCGTCCCGGGGTGGCGAGAATCTTCACACAGTTACGTCCGATAGTATCAGATCCGCTCTCGGCGGGCTGTTCAGATCGGACGACGAATCAGACCACGGCGGCATACTGTCCTCGGCTGCCGGAGGCGTACGAAGCGGCGTCAATCGCGCCGTCTCGAGTCTCCCGCTCGAGGAAGTGATCGCCCAGGTCGTACGTGCGCTGATCCGACAGCTTCTCGACCGGTCCGAGACCCAGGCCGGCGAGGACGTCGCCGAGCAGGCGAGCGACGGCCCCGGCCAGTCACAGCCAGAGTCACCCCAAGCGGAGGCGGAATCATGAGCGGCGACTCCGTCGTTCAACAGATCGACTACGGAAAAATCGCCGAGAACATCGACATCGACGAGCTCCTCGAGGGGACCAAATGGGAAGGCGAGTTCGACGAGAGCGAGAACTTCGGGGCGGCGATCGGTGGGATCATCGGCGCGACCGTCGGCCAAAAAATCGGCGAGGCCGTCGGACAAACGGTCGGAGAGACGCTGGTGAAAGAACTGCTGGGCTCGGGAGAAGCCGAAGAAGGTGAAAAAGCGTCGGAAGAGACGGAGGGAGAAAAGGAGGAAGAAGCGTCGAAAGAGACGGAGGGAGAAGCGGAGGAAGAGCCAGAAGAAACCGAAGAAGCACGCTCCGTCGAAACTACGTCGGAGGAACAGGCGGCCTCGAACGGCGGCGAGACCGAAACGGAAAGCGACGGAGAACGGACGGAGTCCGAAGGCACAGATTCGGAGTGATACGATGAACAGCACATTAGCTCCGAGCGAGACGGCGACCTCGGCCGAACGTCTGACACGACTCGGCGCTGATCGACCGGCGTGGATCGCCGTCTCCTCATCGACGAGGTGTCTCGCGTGAGCGACGATACCAGTTTGGTCAGCGCCGTCACCGAGGAAGTGACCGATCAGATCGCCGCCGACGGCCTGCTCGGGGACGGCAATCTCGAGGAGCAACTCGATACGAAGTCCATCGGCGCATCCCTGGGCCGTGAGTTCGGTGCCCAGATCGGCCGCAAACTGGGCAAAGCGGTCGGCAGGGAGGTACACGCGGCGATCTCCGACGGGTTGGAGCAGGGCCGCGACCTGGGCGAACTCGTCGCCGACGTCGAATCGGCGGCGGTGCACGGTGTTCGGAACGCCCTCGACGAACTCGACGGCAGCGACTCGCTCGCGTCTCTCGTTCGGGGGATCGTCGAAGAGAACGCCGGCGATCAGCTGACCGACGCGGCAACGAACGCACTCACTGGAGACTGCGAGCGGGCCGACGACGAAGCCGATGGCGAAGAGAGCGAAGGCGACGAAAGTGAAGACGAAGCAGTAGCCGAGAGCGAACCGACAGCCGACTCGTCGAATCACGCCGAATCGGACGATCTCGACGACCTCCGACGCGACACGCTCGAGGACTTCCTCGAGGTAATGTCCGACGAACATCTCCAGTCGGTCGCCCGTGACGTAGGAGTCGACGCGGATCTCAGCCGCGAGGAGATGACCGACCAGATCGTCGCGGAAGTTGCGGGGTAATCCGAAGCTACAGCCACAGTAGCCATGACCGAGACCGATCACCTGCGAGAACGCGTGACCGACCTGTTGAACGAGGCCGAATCGGGCGTCGATTCGCCCCTCTCGTACGAAGACGCAAGCGAAGACGAACTCGTCGGCGCGTCAGCGGACGAAGACGGCCACGGACTGCTCGAGGCCGCCAACGACGCCGCCGACCTGCTCGAGACGGCGGACTCTCGGGCGTTACTCGAGGCGCTCGATCTCGCCGAGTTGCCCGACGGGAGTCGTCCGGAGACGATTCTCGAGGCGATCGCCCACGGCGAGCGAGCGCGCGTCGAAGACCTCCACGTGCTAGTGACACTCGCCAAACTCTCGGACGGTAGCGATCGCGACCTCCGCGAGTCACTCGAGGACCTCCGGGTCGCAGTCGCCGATCGGACTGGAGAGCGTGGAGACACTCGAGGATCAGACCTGCAGTCGGCGATGCGTTCTGCACTCGGTGATTTCGGTGACGACGTTCGGGATTTGCGCGACCGACTCGAAAGGACGGCTGGTGGTGACGGTGACGTGGATACGACTACAGACGACGTTAGTAGCGACGAGAGGGACTATGCCGCTGTCGGCTCGCGGCGAAACTCGACGATGTATTCGACGATGGCGCTACCGCCGTCCGAACGACCGGATATGGGACGATCGACGCGACATTCCACGACGCCAAAGTGAATCAATCCCACGACGGGACCGATCCGACGGCCTTATACATACCCGACCGTTGAGATAGGGATGCAAACGCGCCACCGGGCGACGTCCGGTGGTGCTCCGATCTGGGGCCTGTCGGTATTGGGGCCGTTCGGATCCGGACATAATCTGGTCGACAAAACCGATTAGATCCGATCCGACGGCCTTATATACACCTGGCCGCTCAGATTGGAACGCAAATACCTCGCCGGATGCGGTTTTCGGCGAGGGATCGATCCGATGCCCTTAAGTGTACGAGGGCACTCGGATGAAAACGCAACGAACGCGTGATCGACGGGGCGTTCAACTCGCTCCGTCATCTTGGACGTCCGCTTCGAAGGGGTTAAGTACCTCTCGGGGCTTACGAATACGTCCGAAGGAAATGAGGATCTCACCCCTGCGGTCCGCCGTACAGATGGGATCTGATGTTAGCCTCGACAGTTCGGTGACGCCCGATCGGTCATCCGATTTGGAGTCGCCGAACGTGGACCCATAGTGTGAGTGTGTACCTACATTCACCGCCAAACCTCCCTGGCTCTGCCAGGGAATAGCATTCCGGTTGATCCTGCCGGAGGTCATTGCTATTGGAGTCCGATTTAGCCATGCTAGTCGTACGAGTTCAGACTCGTGGCGAATAGCTCAGTAACACGTGGTCAAACTACCCTGTCGAGCGGGACACCCTCGGGAAACTGAGGCTAATCCCGCATACGGCTCGCTGCCTGGAGTGGCGCGAGCTCGAAACGCCCCGGCGCGACAGGATGTGACTGCGGCCGATTAGGTAGACGGTGGGGTAACGGCCCACCGTGCCGATAATCGGTACGGGTTGTGAGAGCAAGAGCCCGGAGACGGTATCTGAGACAAGATACCGGGCCCTACGGGGCGCAGCAGGCGCGAAACCTTTACACTGCACGCCAGTGCGATAAGGGGACTCCCAGTGCGAGGGCATATCGTCCTCGCTTTTGTGTACCGTAGGGAGGTACACGAATAAGGGCTGGGCAAGACCGGTGCCAGCCGCCGCGGTAATACCGGCAGCCCAAGTGATGACCGCTATTATTGGGCCTAAAGCGTCCGTAGCCGGCCACGCAAGTCCGTCGGGAAATCCGCACGCCCAACGTGCGGGCGTCCGGCGGAAACTGCCTGGCTTGGGACCGGAAGACCAGAGGGGTACGTCCGGGGTAGGAGTGAAATCCCGTAATCCTGGACGGACCACCGGTGGCGAAAGCGCCTCTGGAAGACGGATCCGACGGTGAGGGACGAAAGCTCGGGTCACGAACCGGATTAGATACCCGGGTAGTCCGAGCCGTAAACGATGTCTGCTAGGTGTGCCACTGGCTACGAGCCAGTGGTGTGCCGTAGGGAAGCCGTGAAGCAGACCGCCTGGGAAGTACGTCCGCAAGGATGAAACTTAAAGGAATTGGCGGGGGAGCACTACAACCGGAGGAGCCTGCGGTTTAATTGGACTCAACGCCGGACATCTCACCAGCACCGACAGTAGCCGTGAAGATCAGTGTGATGAGCTTATTGGAGCTACTGAGAGGAGGTGCATGGCCGCCGTCAGCTCGTACCGTGAGGCGTCCTGTTAAGTCAGGCAACGAGCGAGACCCACACTCCTAATTGCCAGCATGACCCACGTGGTTGATGGGTACATTAGGAGGACTGCCAGTGCCAAACTGGAGGAAGGAATGGGCAACGGTAGGTCAGTATGCCCCGAATGTGCTGGGCGACACGCGGGCTACAATGGTCGAGACAGTGGGATGCTACGCCGAAAGGCGACGCTAATCTCCGAAACTCGATCGTAGTTCGGATTGAGGGCTGAAACTCGCCCTCATGAAGCTGGATTCGGTAGTAATCGCGCCTCAGAAGGGCGCGGTGAATACGTCCCTGCTCCTTGCACACACCGCCCGTCAAAGCACCCGAGTGAGGTCCGGATGAGGCCGCCATCCGGCGGTCGAATCTGGGCTTCGCAAGGGGGCTTAAGTCGTAACAAGGTAGCCGTAGGGGAATCTGCGGCTGGATCACCTCCACAGACCGGGACCACCCCGACGTGGGTGGCCCACCAGCGGTCCGCGTTCGGTCGCCACTCCAGCGAGTGGCCGACCGGGCACCTTTGAACTGTCGAGGCTAACACATGCTCCTCGTCGAGCCGATCTCGGCCCGACGAGGGTGGGCCCATAGCTCAGTGGTAGAGTGCCTCCTTTGCAAGGAGGATGCCCAGGGTTCGAATCCCTGTGGGTCCATCACTGGGTGACGATCGGGAACCGTGCCCCTTAAGTGGGGGACGGCGCAACGATCTGATCCCAACTGAAACCGATGCACCAGCCCGTGTAAACGTGGCTGGGAAGGGTTGATGCACGCCAGCCGTCTACTGGTGGTGCAAATGAGACCGTGTGTACGTGTAGTCCAGGCGTCCACTGGACCCGTTCCCGGGTCACTATGATCCGACGAACGTGGCTACTGTGCCAGCTGGTGGATCGCTCGGCTCGAGAGCCGATGACGGACGTGCCAAGCTGCGATAAGCCCAAGGGACCCGCACGGAGGGGAAGAACTTGGGATCTCCGAATGGGAATCCCCACCGCAATTGCTTCGCGCAATGGGGAACGCCGGGAATTGAAACATCTCAGTACCGGCAGGAAAAGAAAGCAACCGCGATGTCGTTAGTAAGGGCGACTGAACGCGACGCAGTCCAAACCGAAGCCTTCGGGCAATGTGGTGTTCGGACTGACTCTCACTCCCAGAACCTCTTCGAAAAGTCTCCTGGAACGGAGCGCGATACAGGGTGACAGCCCCGTATCGAAGAGTAGTACGGGACGCGTCAGCTCCAGAGTAGCGGGGGTTGGATATCCCTCGTGAATCTCGCGGGCATCGACCGCGAAGACTAAACACTCCTCGAGACCGATAGCGAACAAGTAGCGTGAGCGAACGCTGAAAACCACCCCCAACAGGGAGGTGAAATAGTGCGTGAAATCAGTTGGCGATAGAGCGACGGGGCATACAAGGTCCTGTACGAAACGACCCATCCGCGAGGATGCAGTAGGAAGTACAGGAAGCCGATGTTCCGTCGTACGTTTTGAAAAACGAACCAGGGAGTGTGCCTGATTGACGAGTCTAACCCGATCATCGGGGAAGGCGCAGGGAAACCGACAGGGCCGCAGCACTTTGTGTGAGGGCCGCCGTGTTCAAGCGCGGGGAGTCAATCGGGCACGACCCGAAACCGGATGATCTAGGCGTGGGCAGGGTGAAGCGTGCCGAAAGGCACGTGGAGGCCCGATAGCGTTGGTGTCCTACAATACCCTCGCGTGACCTACGTCTAGGGGTGAAAGGCCCATCGAATCCGGACACAGCTGGTTCCAACCGAAACATGTCGAAGCATGACCTCTGCCGAGGTAGTCCGTGGGGTAGAGCGACGGATTGGGAGCCCTCACTCCGAGAGGAGTGAGCCTCCCTGTCCAACTCCGAACCTACGGACGCCGTTTGACGCAGGGAGTCCGGTGTGCGGGGTAAGCCTGTGCACCGTGAGGGAGACAACCCAGAGCTGGGTTAAGGTCCCCAAGTGTGGACTAAGTGCGATCGAAGGTGGTCCCGAGCCCTAGACAGCCGGGAGGTGAGCTTAGAAGCAGCTACCCTCTAAGAAAAGCGTAACAGCTTACCGGCCGAGGTTCGGGGCGCCGAAAATGATCGGGGCTCAAGTCCACCACCGAGACCTGGCGGCATCCGTCAAAGGATGATCCCGTAGGTTGGCGTTCTGTTCGGGCGGAAGCACGGCCGAGAGGTCGTGTGGACCGTGCAGTAACGAAAATCCTGGTCATAGTAGCAGCGTGAGTCGGGTGAGACCCCCGACGGCCGAACGAGTAAGGGTTCCTCAGCAATGCTAATCAGCTGAGGGTTAGCCGGTCCTAAGTCTCACCGCAACTCGAATGAGACAACAGGGAAATAGGTTAATATTCCTATGCCAGTGTGCACTCAAAGCTGACGCTTTGGGGCCGCCTGAGCCGGGCTATCGCCCGGTCGAACTGTCGAAGTTCGTGGAAGCCGTAACGGCACGAAGCGAACGAATGGCAGGATAGCGCAAGTCAGGTCAACCCAGAGCCCGTGAAAAGGCGAGCACACTGTCCGTACCGAGATCCGACACAGGTACTCGTGGCGGCGAAAGCCAAGGCCTGTCGGGAATAACCGACGTTAGGGAATTCGGCAAGTTCGTCCCGTACGTTCGCAATAAGGGATGCCTGCCCCGGAAAGGGGCAGGTCGCAGTGACTCGGGCGCTCCGACTGTCTAGTAACAACATAGGTGACCGCAAATCCGCAAGGACTCGTACGGTCACTGAATCCTGCCCAGTGCAGGTATCTGAACACCCCGTACAAGGGGACGAAGGACCTGTTAACGGCGGGGGTAACTATGACCCTCTTAAGGTAGCGTAGTACCTTGCCGCTTCAGTAGCGGCTTGCATGAATGGATCAACGAGAGCGCCACTGTCCCAACGTTGGGCCCGGTGAACTGTACATTCCAGTGCGGAGTCTGGAGACCCCCAAGGGGAAGCGAAGACCCTATAGAGCTTTACTGCAGGCTGTCACTGAGACGTGGTCGCCATTGTGCAGCATAGGTAGGAGCCAGTACACAGGTACCCGCGCTAGCGGGCCACCGAGGCAACACTGAAATACTACCCGATGGTGACTGCGACTCTCACTCCTGGCGGAGGACACTGGTAGCCGGGCAGTTTGACTGGGGCGGTACGCGCTTGAAAAGATATCGAGCGCGCCCCAAGGTTTCCTCACCCGGGTCGGAGACCCGGGAAAGAGCGCAAGAGCATACGGAAGCCTGACAGTGTCCGGCACAACGACGGACGCTGACGCGAAAGCGTGGTCTAGCGAACCAATTAGGCTGCTTGATGCGGCCAATTGCTGACAGAAAAGCTACCTTAGGGATAACAGAGTCGTCACCCGCAAGAGCACATATCGACCGGGTGGCTTGCTACCTCGATGTCGGTTCCCTCCATCCTGCCCGTGCAGAAGCGGGCAAGGGTGAGGTTGTTCGCCTATTAAAGGAGGTCGTGAGCTGGGTTTAGACCGTCGTGAGACAGGTCGGCTGCTATCTATTGGGGGTGTTATGGTTCCTGACGGGAACGTTCGTATAGTACGAGAGGAACTACGAATGGGTGCCACTCGTGTACCGGTTGTCTGAGAAGGCACGTGCCGGGCAGCGACGCACCACGGGGTAAGAGCTGAACGCATCTAAGCTCGAAACCCACCTGGAAACGAGGAACCACCGAGACCACTCGTAGAAGACGAGTTCGATAGACTCGGGGTGTACGCGCCAAGGCAACGAGGCGTTGAGCCCGCGAGCACTAACCGGTCGAGCCACCATTCATTTCGCATGGATCACAGGACCCGCGAACGGGTCCAGGCGCTAACTGGACTACACGAACACACGGTCAGACCACCGATCCTGGTGTTGACGACGGTTCGATTCCGTCGATCGGCGTTACGGCGGCCACAGCGGCGAGGTACCTCCCGTACCCATCCCGAACACGGAAGATAAGCTCGCCTGCGTATCGGCCAGTACTGGAGTGGGCGACCCTCTGGGAACTCCGATTCGCCGCCGACCATTCATACTGACTGCGACCAGCGGTCGCTGGTCGTGGTCGTCATCACTAACCCCACACAGTGGCGACGCTGTGTGGGGATTTCTGTATTTATCGATGTTCGTCGCATTATAGAGCGACGCATCCAGTTCGACGGTTGACAATCGTGCCCCCTCACGATGAGCAGTTCCATCGACCCCGACCTGTACCGGTCATCGAGTAGAGTGAACGGCGCGTCGTCTGTCCTCGTTCGCCTACAGCGGTCCCTCGAGTGATCCGGGAAGACGTTGTGGCAAGAAACAACCACACTTTCCAAACCGAAATCAACTGTTTTCTGGTTCGTGGATCTGGTAAGACGTGATCTCCTCCCTTGTCTCGCCGACGTGACTGTGGCGGTCGCACCAGCGCAAATGCTCTCCGAGCGAGTTTCCCTCGAGTGTCTCCCTCGAGTGTCGACGTCGGTCTGGTTGCTGCTCTCGAAACAGGGCTCCTCGAGTCGGTGTTGCACGGATGAGTCGATAGTGCTGGCTCGAGAGCTGCCTGCCGTCGCGTACATCTGGACGATTGTCCAGTGTTCTTCGCGCTCGATTCTGACCCTCTCACTCGAGAGCCTGGTATTCCGTTTCATGTTTGTCGAATCCGAGACGGAAGCGCGGGGCGAGCGCGCGAGTGGCGTCGAGTCCTGATGGCGAACGGCGAGACGTCGCTGTCGATCTCGAGACGGCCGCTCTGGGCGGCGTTTTCGACGCCCACCACCATGGTCGCCGGTCGTCCGCTCTCACGTCCGTTCGGGAACGAGCATCGTCTGGACGAAGCGCCGGGGTTGCGGGACGGCCGCGACGCCCGTCGCGACCAGTGCGATCCCGCTGGCACCGAGAAGCAGCGTCTCGTATCCGTACCCGCCCGAGATCGCCAGTCCCGTGAACACGAACGGACCGGCGGTTCGTCCGAGGAACGTCGTGCTGTTCCGGAGGCTCATCGCACCGGCGAGTTGCTCGGCGGGGATCAGGTCACTCACTGCGGCGTCGACTGCCGGCATCAACAATCCCACCCCGACGCCGACGATCGTCACCGCGGCGACGACGGAGAGCAGTCCAGACGAGAACCAGATCGCGGCGAATCCGACTGCATAACACGCGAATCCGCCTGCGATCAGTCGCTCGTTTGAGGTGACGCGGGCCAGTTTCCCGTTCGCTGCGGCAACGATCGTCGACGCGGTCTCCGACGCAAGGATCACCAGCCCAATCACGACGGGTGTCAGAGCCGCTGCGAGCAGGAACGGAAGGGCAGTAAAGAGCACGCCGAACAGCAGAAATTCCGTCAGGAACGCGACGCCGAACAGCGCCAGCGTTGGGGCGGTCGTGATCGTTCGGGTGGCAGCCGTGAGGTGCGTCGTGTCGCGGCTGGTACGGTCGTGCTGGGGCTCCTCGAGTGTCGCCAGGGCGAACAGCGCGACGGGAATCGCCGCGAGGTAGGTGAGAAACGGCGCGTTCCACGCGACGGTCGCGAGCGCGCCGACGACGACGGGAAACAGCGCCGCGGTGGCGGAGAGGACGGCGACGTTGACGCCGAGTACCGCGTTGCGCTGGACGCCGTCGAACTCGTCGCCGACGAGCGTCACCGTCGTGATAAAGATCGCCGCGGCAGCGCCGCCTTGCACGAGGCGGAGTGCGAGCAGCGTCTCGAAGGTCGGTGCGACGGCCATTCCGCCGCCGATCACCCCGAACGCGAGCAGTCCGCCCACGAGTATCCGCTTGCGGCCGAGGCGGTCGACGAGGATGCCGATGAACGGAGAGAGGACGATTCCGACGAGGAAGTAGGAACTCACCAGGAGACTCGCCCGTGCGTCGGTGATCCCGAAGACGTCGCGGAACGCAGGGAGTGTGGGGCTGATAAGCGGCACGCCAAGCGGTGCGAGCGCCGTACTCGCCAGCACGACCTGCACGGTTCGCGAGTCCCACGGCACCCTCGCGTCTGACTCGGTCGCTCGATCGGAGTTCGTCTTTGCGTCCATACTCGTCCGGAGGTCGGCCCGGACCGTATAGTCATTCTCTGACTTTGATAGCTTTGCTGGAGTCGTGTCTCATCCCTTGAGACACAGCTAAGCGGCTGAGACGCGAATGTCCCGCCAGTCACGTGATGACCAGACGATTCAGATGACAAATTCAGTGCTCGACGAAATACTGGAAACGACGCTCGAGATCGAGGACAACTCGGTCTCGGCACACGAGCTCACCTCGCGGATGGAAACCGACGACCTCGTCGACGTCGTTCGCCACCGCGAGGTGCTCGAGGCGCTGTTCGAGACGCCGCTCGATCGACGCGACCTCGAGGCACGGCTGGAGATCTCCCGCGCGACGAGCCACCGATTCACTCGTTGGCTCGCAGACCGCGATTTGGCAGAGCGCGTCGACGGCCGGTTCACGCTGACGGGGAAGGGACAGGCGTACGCCGACGCTGTCTTGCACCTCGAGCGGGATCTCCGCGCGGCGACGGCGCTGGCACCGTTGCTCGAGTCGATCTGTGCGACCCATCGAGAGTTCGTCATCGCGCCGTTCGCCGACGGGACGGTGACGACGGCGACGCCGGAGGATCCGTACGCGCCGGTCTCTCGATTCGTCGAACTGCTGGGCGAGAGCGAGACGCTTCGCGGGTTCAACGCGACGCACGTGATTTCGCCGACGCTCGAGGGCGCGTACGGTCACCTCTTCGACGACGTCGAAGTGGAACTCATCTACCTGCCGGACGTCGTCGAGAGTTGGCTCGAGACGCACCCGGATCGGCTCCGCGAAGCCGTCGACGCGGGGCATCTGACGCTGCGAACGCGCGAACGGCTGCCGTACGGCCTCGCCCTCTTCGACGACTGCGTCGGGGTCGCGGGCTACGACGAGGAGACGGGCGCGATGCGCGTCTTCGTCGACTCCGATTCGGCGATCGCTCGCGGCTGGGCCGAACGCGTCTTCGAGACCTACCGGAGTCGTTCGGACCCCATCCGGTCGCTGGACGACGTCGCGATCGACTGAGCGTCGAATCTTCGACCCGAACGCGGTCCTGGTGCATTTTGCGGGTCTCCCGGTCGGTGAGATTCCGCTCACCGGTTATCAGGTCGCTCTTTTGTTACTAGAAGTATAGATGGTGAATTATAGTGCGTCTCTCGTCCTCCCTCCGACCGGGACGACGACACTCTCCCTCGATGCTTCGGGTGTGGCTCGGGTTGCGTCGTCGTGCGCGGCCTCGCGGTTCGGTGTCGGGGAGTACCGCTTTCTGTGGATCGACTACCGCTCTCACGTAAATCCCTCGTAGCGGGGCCGTTTCAGAATAGTCCCGCGAGCAGGGTTATTCCACCGACGCCTGCGATGACGATGCCTCCGAACTGATAGAGAATCACTTTCCAGGTTGCTGGTTCAACCGCATCCCACGACGTCGTGCTTCCGACTGCATCTAGTCGTTCGTTCAACCGTGCTAACTCGTAGGCGTACCGATACCCGAGCACACCACCGACGAGAAACGCGAGTCCGACGAATGCCCGATCGTCCATGAGCGCATATTACGTGATTGTCGATTCTGATGAATGTCTTGGTCTGTGTTGACTGTCGATGAGACCAAATCGACCGTCAACCGAGAGTTTCAACGGAGCCGGACGAGTGGACCGAACGCTCTTCGCGGGGGTGGGTTGACTACTTATGCCGTCACAGCATACGCTCTGCTCGATGGGTGGGAGATGGTGACACACATTACGATGCAGACTGGCGGAATCGAAGCGCAACTCGAGGTCATCGACGTTCTCGCACGGTCTGCGAACCGCGTGCGCGTCCTCGAGGTTCTGGCCTCCCGGTCGGAGCCGGTAGAACGACGCGACGTCGCGGCTGCGGCCGACCTCTCGCGTGCGACCCTGAGTCGAACGCTCGCCACGTTCGAGCAGCGTGGCTGGGTCGATCACACCGGGAGCGAGTACGAACTGACGGAGCTCGGTGCGTTCGTCGCCGGCGAGTTCCTGCAACTGCTCGATCGACTGCGCGTCGTCCGGGAGCTCCAGGGAATCGTCCAGTGGTTTCCCGCCGATGGGTACGGATTCGACCTCGCCCGGCTGACCGGGGCCGACGTCGTTCGCTCGAGCAAGGAGGACGCGTTCGCTCCGACGAACCACCTCGCCGAGCGACTCGCGGCCGCCGAACGGGTGCAGATTACGTCGTACACGATGTTCCCCGACTGTCTCGAGACGTGCTGGCGCGCGGTCACCGACGGGAGCCAGGAGCTGGACCTGATCGTCGAGGAGCCGGTCCTCGCCGCAATCTGCAGCCACTCGACGCTCGCGTCTCACCTGCGCGATCTGTTGCGATCGGACTCGGCTCGAGTGTACCGCTCCGGGAGTCCCTTACCCCACGTCGTCGTCGTCACCGACGACGTCGTGAACCTGTGTCTGTTCGACGAGGACGGGGTGCCCCACGCGACGATCGATACGACCGACGAGGTGGTACACGCGTGGGCGAGGTCCCGGTTCGAGTCGTATCGGCGAGACGCGGTTCCGGTAGACGAGACGTTGCTCGCCCCGTGACTGCGGTCGGCGATCGGCGATCGATTCGAGAACCGAGGAGCACGAACGGCCGATCCTACCTGACGTCACCGACTTCGTCCGTCTCTCCGATCGTCGGGCCCGATCGAGACGTCGTCGAGTGTCTCGTTTCACCGCTCCCCACGAGGAGGAGGACCCCGCCCGCGAACGCGAGCGAGAGGATCCGTGCCGACGGCGGGACCGTCTCACCGACGCCGACCCCGAAGAGACCGCCGACGGCGTATCCGACCTGGACGAGGGCGACGGCGAGGAGACCCTGGAGCCGATACGGCGCGTACACCCCGCCGACGGCG
Source organism: Natribaculum breve (assembly GCF_023008585.1). Taxonomy (GTDB): domain Archaea; phylum Halobacteriota; class Halobacteria; order Halobacteriales; family Natrialbaceae; genus Natribaculum; species Natribaculum breve. The sequence continues at coordinate 545,044 of NZ_CP095390.1, forward strand.
GCCGTCTCGAGTGTCGTGTGGCCGGCGATGGCGACCGCGCCGAGCACTCCGACGGCCGCACCAGTGCTGTAGAGCGCACCGACCAGGAGCCCCTCCAGCAGCCGATGCAAGAAGAGCCCCCCGAAGGTCAGTTCGGCGTGACCTCGACAGCGTCCCGCGCCCCTTCCGCTTCGCGTGGCGAACCACAGCGCCGCGATGACGCCAGCGATGACGCCAGCGATCGACAGCCAGACGCCCATCGTGAGCGCCGTGAGCACGGACGCGGCGGCGAGACCGAGGAGGAAGACGCCGAAGGCGAGATTCGACCGTCGGGACGTCCCGCTCGAGCAGGTCCGCATTCGGTGTCTCACGGTGACGACGCCACCGACGAGTCCGGCGACGATCGGGAGCCCGAGGACGACCGCGAACGCGACGCCGGAGCCAGCGCCGCCGGTATCGTGAGCAGTGTGAGCGCTGACCGTCGCGGAGGCGGCGACCAGCCCCGTGGCGAGCAGGACGACGCGAGTGAGAACTCGAGACGGGGCCGTCGACGGCCACGCGTCACGCCGATCGCCGGATCGAATCGGCGACTCCCGTCGATCGATCCGGTCGGTCACTTCCATGGGTTCGACACCATCGCGGTTCGGACGTCCGCGCCGACTTCGATTCGGCAGTCGGTTCGCGGCCGGGCGATACAGCAGAGTACGTACCCACTCTCGAGGTGTCGCGGCTTCAACGCGCGCGGCTCTCTGTCGTGGGAGACGCGCCCGTCTGCGACCCGTCCGGTACACGTCGCACACGCTCCGGTTCGACAGCCAAAGGGCAGGCCGACCGCTCGCGCCTCGGCGGCCTCGAGTATCGTCTGCGCTTCCGTCGCTCGGACCGTCTCCCGGCGGCCGTCCTGCCACGTCAGCGTCACCTCGCGCGTCGTCGCCTCACTGCCAGACATCGCTCGTGCAGTCCCCGTCGGGCCAGCGGATCTCGTGGGCGCGAGCCGGTCCGTCCGGCAGGTCGCCGAAGTCGACGAGGAACTCCTCGTCGAGCGTCATCGTCCCTCGTCGGGGATCGACGTCGGCTTTCAGCATCACCGACCCTTTCTGCCCCTCCTCGGGGAAGAACTGGTCGTCCCACGTCGAGTACAGCGACGTCGTCCAGTAGAGTCGCTTCCCGTCTAAGCTCAACTGGAGCATCTGTGGTCCACTGATCAGTTCTCGATCCTGCACCGCCTGGATCTCGCCGAAGTATCCGCCAATCGAGATCGAGTCGCTCTCGCGCGGGTTCGCCGGGTCGCTGACGTCGTACATCCAGACCTCGCCGTGCAACCAGTTGGCACCGAAGAGGTACCGGTCGTCCATCGAGAGCAGGATGTCCGTCGGCAGCGCCGGCACGGGCATGTCCCACCCCTCGAGGTCGCGGCCCTCGAAGTCGATGACCTTCTCGGCGTGGTACTCTCCGTCTTTTTTCCAGAAGTGAAAGATGTTCGACGAGAGTGCGGCGTTGACGTAGCCGTGGGCGACCTCCGGGTTGTGCATGAACCGAACTTCGAGCGGGATCATCCCCTCTTCGCCGAGGTCGATCGTCTGTTCGACCGTCCGGTCTCCCCAGTTCCAGAAGTGCAGGCTGTGGCCGTACTTGCCGGCCTCGACGTCCTCGAGGTCGAACCCCGGCTGGTACGTCGCGGGTGCGGCCCACTCCGAGGAGACCATGACGTCGCGTCGCGGCTGGTACCAGAAGTCGTAGTTGAACTCGATCTCGCCGGGGGCGTCCCAGCGTCCATCGATCTCGAAGTCGTCGTCGAGCACGAGGAAGCCGCCGGGGAGTTCGCCGTCGGCGTTCCCCAGCATACTGATCATGATCTCCCCGTCGGGTGCACAGTGGACGGTGTGTGGCCCCGAGAGGTCCTGTTCGTGGATCTCCTCCGGTTCGATGACCTTCACAAGCTCCGGGTGTCGACGGTCGGTAGTGTCGACGACGTGGATGCGTGACGACCGATTCCCCGGGATCACGAGGTACTGGCGCTCGAGCCCCTCGACGTGACAGGACGACGAGCAGGCGTTCCAGCCGAAGTGGTGGAGTTCGTCGCCTCGAGTCGGCATCTCGATCCGGTCGACGATCTCCTGGTACGTCTCCGACTGCGGATCGACGTCGACGACCGCGACGAAGTCGGACGCGTCGACGTCCGTCCCGGTGTAGAGGGCTGCGACGTACGCGAGTTTCTCGGGCGTCGACTCCTCGATGGCGGCCTGCGGAGTGGCGTACCCCGGACCCTCGACGCCGTGTTCGTGGTGGGCGTGCTCGTGGTGGCTGTGTTCGTGGCGATCTTCCGTTGCCATGAAGACGGTACGACTAGTGGCAGTAAAGAGACATCTGGTGGAACCGTCCCGGCTGCGGGTCGAATTGCACGGCGTACACTGGTTGCACGCCGTGCAACGCGACGTTCGGAGGCAGTCTGCGAGCGACCGTCGACGGCACACGATCCTCGAGTCTGGACCACTCGTGCGGTCGGTGCGACGCCACGCCGAGAGAGTCGGGCGTACATTTGAGTGGCGTCGCCGTCGTACTACCGGACGATGACTGGTGACGACCGATACAAACTGTTCGGTGTGTACGTTCCGCAGTCGCTCGCCGATTCGCTCGCCGAGTTCGCCTACGAGGAAGGCGGCGTCGTCGACCTCGAAAGCTACTTCGATCCCGACGCGTCGACGGTTCCCGTCGGCGATCCCGGGGCCGACGCGACCGACGTACTCGTCTCGGCGGTCGTCGAGAACTTCGCCGCCCTGTACGACGCCGCCGACTTCGAGGCGGCCCGGCGGGTCGACCCCGACGCGTTCGTCCTCGTTCACCTCGCCGCCGATCCCGAGACGGTGGCGAGCGCCCGCGAGCGCTTTCGGGCCGCCGCGACGATCCAGGAGACCGACCTGCGGACGGTCCACACGGCGATCCTGGCCGCACAGTTCGACGACGGCGACGTGACTCGAGCGTGATCGACGCTACTCGGCGTCCCCCTCGGGGAGGTCCTCGAACGTCTCGACGTAGAACTGCCAGTAACTGTTCGGGTCCTCGTCCCAGACGCCGAGGACGAACGCCGTGATGCGCGGATCGCTACTCGAGATGTAGTGTGTCGACGTGTCGCCCGGTTCGTACGCCAGGTCGTAAAACTGGATCGCGAGTCGTCCGGTCTCGACGAATTCGTCGACGATCACCTCGAGATTCCCGAGGACGAACTCCTGGGTGTACGGGCACTTGAAATTGCCGTAGACCGTCGCCGTGGGGGCGTCGGCGTTTCCCATCGTCGGATACGTCCGTGCGTCCGAATCGGCCGGAATCGGGGCGTCCGCGACCGGCGACGAACTCCCGGTGGCGATTCCACCGAGACCGAGCAGCGAAACCGTTCCGGCGGCTGTCAGTACGGTACGACGCGTCGTCTGTGGCATCTTCCGCATCGGAACGACGTCGACACCGTCGCCACGTAAACACAGCCGCCCGTTAACCTGGATCAAGACGGATTTCCGCCGTTGCGCCGCTCGAGACCGTTCTCGACGCCGTTTCGCGGGAGCCAACGATTCTCGCGTGGTCGCTTCGGAATCGCGAGACGGCGCGCTCGTTCGCGTTGAAGAACCGTTGGCCCGGACCGCACTCGAGTTGCAGGCGACGAAACGTCGTGTGTTGGCTATCTCGTTCGGAACTCGGTGCTGCTCATACTGCCGGACGACACGGTTCAGACATCGATCGCACTCGAGACGCTGTCGTCGCCGACGACAGCCGTCGAGACGCGATCGAGTATTCACTGACTGGTGTCCGGTAGTATCACGACGCCGCTCGCGGCTTTTCGAACGAACGACACCTGCAGCCACGCTGCTCGATCACGTCCAGCGGGGTGGTGCCAGATTCGAACCATGCCGAGACGTGTTCGCGTAGACAACTACTCGGGACAGAAGCAGAATCTGGCAGCTATCAGCCACTAACGAACCGAACCGACGTCCTCTTCGCCCCGAGGCCGGGCATTATCGTTGACTTCCGGTGTCCATGCTATTTGAGCATCAACAGTGTTAGATAACTGCATGCCCCCAGATGGGTCTACTCCCAACGGGAGTTCTCGTCTCTCTACGGACGTAACGACGAGCGTACGATACTGGGGCCCGGCAATCGCCGTGAGTCTGACGACGTTCATCGTGGTCCTCAACGCATCCCTGATGAACGTGGCGATCCCCACGATGGTGAACGAGTTTGACACCACGGTCACCGTGATTCAGGGGGCGGTCGCACTCTACTCACTGGTGACAGCTGCGCTGGTTCTCCCAGCCGGTACGCTGCCGTCTCGGCATAGCATTCGGCGTGTCCTGGCAGTCGCACTGATCCTCTATGCCGGTGGGACGCTGGTGGCGTCGATTAGCTGGAATACGACGATCCTCTACGTCGGCTGGTCGCTCGTCCAGGGTTCCGCGGCCGCTGTGATATTTCCCCTGACGTTCACTGTACTGATAATCAGTTACGAAGACGACGACCGGGCGACGGCATTCGGACTGCTGGCTGGCGTGAGCGGCGTTGGATCAACTATTGGACCGATTATCGGTGGCGCACTAACCACGTACGCGAGTTGGCGATGGGGATTTGCGCTCCAGCTCGTCGGTGTGGGGGTTATTCTCTTCTTCGCTCAGTACGTGAGTCCGAACCCACTGTCAGAAACGCCCAGTTCACTGGATAAAGGTGGGACAGCGCTGTCCATAGTCGGTTCGACGTCGCTCGTCACTGGGTTCGTTCTGAGCGGGAAGTATGGATGGGTAGTCGAACGGCGGCCGTTTGTTGTCGACGGAATACAGTTCAATCCGCTTGGAACGTCGCCAGCGGTCTGGTTTCTCGGAGTCGGACTGCTCGCGTTCGCCGTGTTCGTTCAGTACGAACGCCGAATGGAACGTGCTGGGAAGTCGCCGCTCGTTCCGCTGCACGTACTGACGAACCGCCCGTTTTTGGCCGGCGTTCTTACATACAACATGCGCTCGATCGTCTCGGCTGGCTTCTTTTTTATCTTCCCGGTCTATCTCCAGGCAGTACTCGGATACACCGCCTTCGAAACTGGGCTCGCGTTGTTACCGTATTCTATCGCGTCGATCCTCTTTTCGACGTTTACGCCCGGTTTGCGTAAGTACATCTCGCCAAAGACGCTTATCCAGGTCGGTATCGTGTGTATGGGCTTTGCGCTGGTGCTGCTGTACGAGCAGACAGGCCCCGGTCAGACGATCAGCAGAATGGCTCTCCCAGTGGCGATTTATGGAGTCGGCGTCGGACTCGTACTGGCACAGATCACCAATATGACGATGTCGGCTGTCCCGACCGCGTACTCCGCCGAGGCATCCGGAGTCCTGAACGTGAGCTATTCGATCGGATTCTCCCTGGGGACGGCAGTCGTCGGCTCGTATTTTCTCGGACAGTTCTATGGTAGCGTCGTCGATGGAGTACTACGAGCAGAACACGAGACCGTTTCAGCGGCACAGCGAAATGATCTGGTGATCACGCTCGAGGACGCAGCAGAGACGGCGACAGAAGCCACCCAGCAACAGTTCCTGAACCAGCTCACTCCGACTCAACGACAGTTGCTCGAGGAAATCTTCGAGGCTGCGATGTTCGACGCACAACGGGCGGCGCTGCTCTTTCTCGTCCTGTTCGTGTTGCTCTTGCTTGTCGCATCGACGTTCTTGCCACGGCAGATACCGGACGCCGACGACCGAACCGACCGCCCCGAATCACCCGAAGGCTCGACAGGTGAGCCTTCTGAAACGGCCGTGGAGGGCTGACCGAAACCACCACACCGGACACCTCGGACGCGAGCCGTCGTCCGTTCGGGCGACTCGGTGAGACTCGAGCGGTCGCAGACGGCTTCCTGTCGATGTACGAAGGAAAGCGCCGGCTGTGGCCGCACCGGGGTCCATCCTTTGATTTCAGCAAATGGACGAGTGGGTTGGGGCAGATTTGAACTACGCCCGAGAACCTGCTCTCTTCGCTCGCAGAACCTCGGTCTCGTTCAAATCTGTCCAACGTCACGATCCTGTCGATCGCGGAGTTGCTCGCGACAGAAGTAGTGGGTTGGGGCAGATTTGAACTGCCGACTTCCTCCGTGTGAAGGAGGTATCATAACCGGACTAGATCACCAACCCGCACGCGACGTTACCCGTCGATGGGACTTAAGACTTCCTTTCGAAAACCGAGCGACGGGCTACCGGTCTGCGCGGTACGCCTCGAGTTTCCCGCGTGCTTTCCCGATCGCCGCTCGAGTCTCGCTCTCGACTCGTCGCTCGAGGTCGGCGACGTCGTCGCGCAGCGCCTCGACCCGGTCTGGCTCCGGCGCTTTCTCCCGACCGGTCCACGCCCGGAGGTTCGCCTCGGCGGCCTCGAGTGTCTCTTCGACGCCGATGCGTGCGTGTTCGCCGGCCCGCTTCAGGTAGTACAGGGCGTCTTCGAAGTGTTTGTTCATGGCCGTTCCGTCTCGTTCTGTGTCATCGACAAATAAAGTCCTTTCGCAGGAAACAGAATCTCTCGCGCCCGGGACGGTCGGTCTACTCGCTCGGCGACGCAGTCGATCGACTCGGGGCGTGGATTAACTCGTCGCGACGGACCCGTCGTTTGCGAACGCTTAACGTGACGGGCCGAGAGGTACCGACGATGTTCGAGCGTCGTCCGGTTCCAACTCCGTTCCAGGTCGATCCAGTCAACGTCTACGTCGCCGCTCGGACGATCGTCGATCCCGGACCCGAAACCGACGAGGCATGGGCGGCAGTTCGGTCGGCGCTGGCCGACCGCGACCTCGAGCCGGCGGACGTCGAACGGGTGCTCGTCACGCACCCACACCCGGATCACTGCGGGCTGGCGCGGCGGTTTCGCGACAGGGGTGCCGACGTCCTCGCGAGCCCGGAGACCGCCGCGATACTCGCCGACTTCGGCGGTCGGCTCGAGTACGAACAGTCGTACTTCCGGACGTGGTTGCCCCGCCACGGAATGCCCGAGGAGACGGCGTCGACGATCGCCGACCTCACGAACGCCTTTCGACGGTACGTCTCGGACTGTGACGTCGATCGCGTGCTGACGGGCGGCGACGAGGTCGCCGTCGGCCCGACGACGCTGACCACCGAATCGGTGACCGGCCACGCGCCCGGCGAACTCCTCTTTTCCTACCGAGCCGACGGCGATCGAGCGGCGATCGTCGGCGATCACGTGCTCGGTCGAATCACGCCGAACCCGCTCTTGCAGCCTCCCGCGGAGCCGGGTGGCGACCGACCGCGGATCCTCCCCGCGTACAACGACTCGCTCGAGCGGCTTCGCGACCGTTCGTTCGATCGGTTCCTCCCGGGCCACGGCGACGTGATCGACCGACCGACCGACCGGATCGACGCCATCCTCGCGGCACACGAGGACCGGACCGACGCCGTGCTTGACCTCCTCGACGGGCCGACGACCGCCTACGAGGTGATGGAGGGGCTGTTCGACGATCTCTCGATCGGCGACCGGTTCGGCGGGATGAGCGAGGCGGTGGGCCATCTCGACGTACTCGAGCAACGCGACCGCGTCCGCAGACGCGAACACAACCACATCACATACGAACCCGTGTGACAAACGGCGATTATGAACGACCTACAGCCCGTGGCACTCGGCGACGCGCCAGCCGATCTCGTCGTCGAGGGTGGTCGCGTCTACTGTTCGAATCGACGGACGTTCCTCGAGCGAGACGTCGCGATCGTCGGCGATCGCATCGCCGCCATCCTCGAGGACGGTAGCGACGTCGTCGGTCCCGAGACGACGGTGATTTCGGCGACCGACGGCGTCGTCGTCCCCGGCCTGATCGACGCACACACTCACGCCGACATCCACGCCGTCGTCGAGCGGACGACGCCCCACCTCCTCGCGACGGGGACGACGTCGGTCGTCACCGAGGCGTCGGCGCTCGGCGGACTCTTCGGCGCGGCGGGCGTCGAGGCGTTTCTCGAGGCCACCGCCGACCTGCCGCTCTCTGCGTTTCTCACGCTTCCACCGCAGTCGCTCGTCGACACGTTCGAGCCCCGACGGGCCGACGACGCGGAACTCGAGGCGCTGGCGAGTCTCCTCGATCACGAGCGCGTGGTCGGCGTCGGCGAGATCGACTGGATCCACGTCGTCGGTCGGGACTCACCGGTCGAGGCGCTGTACGAGCGAGCGAGAGCGGCCGACGTAAGCATCGTCGGCCACGGGGCTGGGTGTCGCGGCGACGCGCTTCGTGCGTTCGCGACCGTCGTCGACAACGACCACGAGGCCATCTCCCCCGAGGAGGTCGTCGAACGGGCTGAACACGGCGTCCACGTCGTCGGCCGCTGTGGCTCGATTCGCGACGACCTCGAGGCCGTCCTCGAGGCGCTCGACGACGAGGACGTCGACCCGACGAGCGTCTCGCTGTCGACCGACGGCGTCTGGCCGCCGGACCTGATCGACGGCTTCGGGATGGCCGAGGTCCTTCGGCGAACGATCGCCGCCGGCGTCGATCCCGAAATCGCGATCGACGTGGCGACCCGCCACCCGGCCGAACACTTCGGACTCGCCGGTCGTGGCGTCGTCGCTCCCGGCGCCTACGCCGACCTGGTGGTCGTCGACGACCTCGAGTCGATGGCGGTCGAGACGGTCCTCGTGGAGGGATCGGTCGTCGTCGCCGACGGCAGCCCGCAGGTCGAACCGCAGGCGTCGTACCCTGACTTCGTCTCCGATTCGATCGCCGTTCCCACCGACCGGAACTGGTTCACGCCGTCGGTCGAGACTGCGCCGGACGGCTCCGTTCGCGCGATGGCGGTCGGTCGGGGGCTGCTCACGACCGAGACGACGGTCGAACCCGCTGTCGAGGACGGGCGGTACGTTCCCGCCCCCGACGACGGCGTGCTGACGGCGACGCTGCTCGACCGCGATCCGTCGACCGACGACCGCGGCTTCACCGGCTTTCTCACCGACTTCGGACTCGAGGCTGGAGCCGTCGCGACGACGAACACGTGGGAACTGCCGGGACTGGTGACGGTCGCGGCGGACCCCGACGACGCCGCCCTCGCCGTCGAGCACGTCGCCTCGCTGGGCGGCGGCTGGGCCATCGTGCGAGACGGCGAGGTCGTCGCCGACCTCCCGATGCCCATCGCGGGTGCTGCAGCCGACGAGCCGATTCCGGCGGTCGCGGCGGGATTCGAGACGCTCGAGGCGACGCTGTCAGAACTCGGCGTCGACGTCGATCGTCCGCTGTTGACGGTCCAGACGCTGTCGTTCCCCGGCGTGCCGACGCTGAAACTCTCGTTTTCGGGCTACGCGGATCTTCTCGACAGATCGCTCGTCGGCCTCGAGGTCGACGCGGCGTCCGACGCGTGATCGCGACGGGGAAAGTCGCTTCGGCTCATACTGCCGGACGACACGGTGCAGCCGTCGATCGAGTGTGCAGTGACCGTTGTCCGGTCGTATCAGTAGGTCGGCTCCTCCTCCGGTTCGCCGTCGCGCTGGTTGACGACGCGGGCGAACGTGAACAGGCCGTCGGAGAGCCGGTTCAGGTACTCGATCGCCTGTTCGTTGACTGGTTCTTCGCTGGCGAGCGCGACCGCTCGCCGCTCGGCGCGACGGCAGACGGTCCGGACGTGGTGCAGGCGAGCACCGTGTTCGCTCCCCGTCGGGAGGATGAACGACGTCAGCGGCTCGAGTTCCTCGTCGTACTCGTCGATCCAGTCTTCGATCGTCTCGACGTGCTCGGCCCGGACGACGGGGTCGTCCTCGTCGGCGTCCGGGTTCGCGAAGTCCGCCTGGACGACGTGGAGGTGGTTCTGGATCGCCTCGAGTCGCTCGTCGACGTCCTCGTAGCCCGTCGGTCGGACGGTACCGATGAGGGCGTTGAGTTCGTCGACCACACCGTAGGCCTCGATGCGACTGCTGGCTTTCGAGACGCGGGTCATGTCCCGCAGGTCCGTCTTCCCCTCGTCACCGCGACCGGTGTAGATCGTCATACTCGAGGGGAGGGAGCCTCGTCACTTAGTTCCGCCGTCGGCGGCGATCACCGACGGCTCGACTCGCCTATACCTGGAGTTCGTCATCCCGGTGATCGCCGCTGAAACGCGCCGGTCCGTCCGCGTCGTTCGAACCCCCCGCGACCGGGCGGCCGTACCCGACGAATGTCGAGTGGGCGGTCACTCGCCACGTCGGGACCCGAACGTCCCGATTTTGTATCCCGGTATATGGTTTATCTAACTTGCGTCGCCCGCGCGAGGATAGGCGAGGTTCGTCGAAATCAGTACGTTAAACTCGATTCGGGACCGACTCGAGGTATGGCCCTAGAACTCGAGCACGAGTGTCCGAACTGCGGCGGCGAACGAACGTTCTACCGTGCCGCGAGCACGACGCTGCACCTCGGCGAGAAGGTGAAGTGGCACTGCCCCGACTGCGACTACGGGTTCGTCCAGATCGACGGGATCGACTCGAGCGCGAGCGCCTGACCTGGCTCGCACGTCGCCGCGTCCGTTTCTCGATCGACGTCGTCGCTCGAGGTACTGCCGGCTCCGTCTCGAGCGGCTTCCGTTCACCGTTCTCGGAGCGGAGGGAATTGCGTCGACCCTCGCCGAACGTCGTCGAAGCGTCGTTCGCTCACAGATACGGCCGGAGAAGGTCTCCGTCGTGCAGGTCCTCTGGAAGGGTCTCGAACCACCGTGCCGCCGATATTTCGTCGTCGGTCACCCCCAGCTGTGAGGAGTCGGGTATTTCCCCCTCCGCCGAGGCCGAGTAGATCACGTATCGTGCCGAAAACTGTTCGTTTCCGTCGCGTTCGGAGACGTAGGTCTGGTCGAGGACGACGAGCGGGGATTCGATAGCGGCGTCCAGTCCCGTTTCTTCACGAACTTCCCGTCGAGCAGCGTCGGATGGACGTTCGTCCGGTTCGACCCCACCGCCGGGTAAGAACCACCCGTTCGTCCAGCTGTTCTCGACGAGCGCGATGCGGCCGCTGGCATCTCGCACTCGTGCCGCCGCCGCAAGTCCCGTCCCGTCGATCGCCCACTCCCGAAGGGACTCGAGTTTCGATATCGGAGGTCGAAGCGTTTGCTGTACGCGTGGGGTTTCGGGAGTGATCCGGTGGGGGTGGGACATCGATCTCGTGCTACGAGGACCGATCCTAAATATTCGCTTCCGTACAGGGTAGCGTCGAGTCGTACACTCTCCCAGCCGTGAGATGCTGGTCGAGTCGCCGATCGACCGATCGCCGGGGTATGCCCGACTTCGGTCTCAGTCGATAAACCGCATACCGAGATACGCAGTTTGGGAGGTAGCGTTGCGAATGCTCCCATATCTGTGCACGAGATCTCTGCTAATCTGGGTCTACATCTCGATTTCGAACACAAATTGGACACTCACAACTGCCACTCGACAAATGAGTGGCAGTTGTGTGCGGGATTCTGAGGAAAGTAGGTCGTTTGGACAGCAATGCCTCTCACAGGGGGCAGACACGGAGTGGATTTCACAGCAATTCGATCAACCTCCGGGTGAGAAAGCCACGAAACCGCGGGGCTGTGACCCGCGGTTTCGTGCGGAACTCAACGATATCGAGTAATGTCTGGACAAGAAAATCGGTCCCGTCACAAACTCGTCTAGAGTTCGCCTCTGGTAGCGTCAACTGACACCTCCAATGTGATGGCTGTTTTGGCTGAACGCTCGAGCAGTTCGTCGGCGAACGCCGCGAACTGCTCGGACTCGGCATATCTCACGAGATTGAGCCAGAGGAGCGATTCTAAGCCGGACTCTGTCCATCTCATCCACTGGTTTTTACACCGCTTCGAGATTTCGCCCATGGCTCGTTCGACCACGTTCGACGTCCACAGAACCTCTTGTCCCTCGAGTGCGAGTTCGGCGAACGTGACGGTTGCTTCTGCCCATTTTCGGAGGTACGCCGCTGCTTTTGGAGAGTCCTGTTGCTCTAAGCGCCACGCCTCCTTCGTGAGGTTCTCGAGCGTTTGGGCGATCCGCTCGCGGATCGCCAAACGCTCATTCCTCGGTGCATGGAGCGCAACCGAGTTTTTCAGATGGAACAAGTCGTTTGTGACGTCTGAGGCGATCGCTTTCCGCGTTTCGAGCGAAAAGGTACCGTCCTTCCACAGCTTGTATCCAAGCGTTCGACCGACATGAACGAGATCGAGCTGATGAGATCGATAGCTGGTCTCGAAGGCGTCGACGAGGGATTCCTCGGCGTCACTGACGACCGTCGCGTCGTCAGTGATCGCCTCGTTCTCTTCGAGATCTTCTGCTGTATCGTCCCACGGCTCGTTAACATTGACGTCTAAGAGCGTGGTTTCCGCGTTGTCTTCGGTGATCTGTCCGAGAGTGACGTTGACGTCGTGGTACGTGCAGTGATCGTCCTGGCTATGACACTTCGTTCCGTCAGGAACGACAGTGTCTGCATTCGTCCCAGGAAGCCGATCACGAACGAAGTCACCGAGTTTGCTGCCGTACTCACGGACTCGGCGGTTGATCGTCGTTCTCGAAGGCATCGGAGTGAAGCCGTCGCCGTGGGCGACGGCATCACGAAAGCTGAGCGACGTAGCGAGTTCGGTACTCTGGAGTGAAATATCCTCTTGATAGATGCGCTGCCCATCGAATTTGATGAGATCTTCGAGAGGGCGGAAGTAGGTAGGATTGTCACCGGTGGCAGCGGTATCTTTGACGTGATGAAGGGTGAATTCGTGCTCTCCTGCGGTTGTCACAGCTGTTCGTGTTGAGGTTCCGGCGCGCTGGAAACGGCGATCGCCGTTTCCGCGCGCGTGCTTCTCCCCACAGTACGCCTCGACGAGGCGCTCGTCGAGGCTTTTGACAAGCTCCTCGAGGATCGTCGCCTCGAGGTGAAGCTCTGTAAAAGATTCAGCGAGAGTGGCAAGCGGTAGCGTTTTGTCTAAGTCGATACTAACCGTGACTTGCGCGTCGATTGTGGCGTGCATGGGTCACTTCGGGGTGGATACCAGAGGTGACCCTGTTTCCACAGGAGTCAGTTACGACTCTAGACGAGTTTGGGACACGACCAGAAAATCAACCAGCAGCCACATATCGTACAAGAGGACGGCGAACCCGAAGTGGAACAACCGCACCGAGAAGTTCCTTGACGTCGTCCAGGGTGCGAACTTTTTGATGCTGCTGTAGGCATTTTCGATTCCGCCCCGCCGGGTATACCGTTTGATCTTCTTGCGAGTCTGGCGTCGATCGAGACCAATCTCGTCGTTCACGGCGAGATTGGTCAGAAACACCTGGCGTCCATCATAATCCTCATCCGGCGGAAGTCCGACCAGCGTCGTCTCTGCCCTGCTATTGGTTACTCCATTTTTTACCGGACCGTACATCGCGTGCTCGTCTTTTACTGCGACGTCGTCGTCCATCTGCGCGATGAACCGCTTGACGCGGTCATCGCGCTTGGCTGGAATTACGTAGAAGAGATTCCGCTCCTCAAGCGCTGCTACAACGTCTGTCGCGTGGAACCACCTGTCTGCATAGACTCGCCGTACGCTGAGACGGGCTCGGTTTTCGACGATGTCCACGAGCCGGCGGACGATCCCGCCGGCTCGGTGAGACTTGTCTTCGCCAGGATACGCTTCAGGATCGTGATTATCGGCGTTGCCGACTGGGACCATCGCGACCGCGAACTGAACGTTGTCCCCGACAACGTTCGCGGTCGCAAACTTGTGACACCAGTCGTACTCTTTGTCTTCAGGTGCACCTTGCACCCGGACCAGTTCCTCGCGCTCACCCGAGTAGGCGACGTAGGTCATATCGATCGCGAGCATGATCGGACGCTCGAACTCAACAGATGGCTTGGCCCGCGTCAAGACGCGGGTCAAGCCGCGATTGACCATCTCCGCAATCTCCGACGGCTCGAGGCATTTAATCGCCGTTAACAGGGTTTCTCCGGTCGGTCCATCCTTGAAGAACGGATCGCCGAGGTCAGGGTCAGGATTGACATGATCGCCGTAGGTCTCGGCACCGCCGTTGGCGGCGGTGCCTGTGACCCCGAGTAACGTCTCTAACCGCAGCAATTCTTCGTCGTCGTAGATAGATCCGCTTGGACGGTCGAAGTCGAATGCTGGGAACACGACGGTTGTAAGTTCCTCGAGGACTTCACGAGTTTTTCCTCGAATGAGTCGGTTGACCGTACGCTTCGAGGAGCCCGCAGGCTCCTCGGAAGCGCCCTCTGTGTATGGCGCGCCGATCGGACTGCCTCGCCTAGCGGCAAGTGTCCGAATCTGGCGCACGCATACCTCGATCGTTGTCTGTAACCCTTGGAAACGGCTTTGTCGCGCACGCGTGATCGTGCTTCGATCAGGGACCTCAGTCGGATCGAATCCAAGTGCAGTAGCGACCGACGAATCGGTAGTAAGCGTCCGATGCACGGCAGCATCGGACGCGTCCTCGAGTTCACGGAGGAGAACCGTCCGAAGCATTGGTTCGAACGGCTTGGAGTCGTGCCACGCTGGGTATGCGTCGTCTCGTGTGTAGGAACTGACATCGAGGTGAGAGACGAGATCGACCGCAGAGGCCGTCTCGTCGACGACCTCTGCGGCTTGCTTGGTCAACGGATGCCAACCGCCTGAGAGGGAATCGTTATTTTGGAGGCGCTCATCAACGGATCGTGGGTCGCGGCTGTCTTCAGCAGCCGCGACCCGATCTGACCGATTTGTGATCACTCGGGGGACTGTTCGTCCCCCATCGGTCAGTGTATCGATGTATCCCGTGCACAGATTCTGTCGTTCGCAACGCTACTGGGAGCTGCCGCGCGAAACCGACCTCCGACGCCGACCGCTCACTCCTCCTCGAGTGCCTGCCAGGACAGCCGGGGGTTGCGCGCGGCGCTGGTCTGGTCGATCCGGCGGGCAGAGGACCGTTCCGGCGCGGTCTCGAGCGTCTCGTCGTCCTCGCCTGCGACGGCGTTGAACGCCGCGGCGAGCTGGTCGAGCGTCTCTTTGCTCTCGACTTCCGTGGGTTCGGTCATCAGCGCCTCGGGGACGATCTCGGGCCACTTCGTCGTCGGTGGGTGGACGCCGTAGTCGAGCATCCGTTTGGCGACGTCGGCGGCGTCCTGGTCGCCGGCGCTGGCGACGAACTCGTGGTGGAACGGCTCGTAGGGCACGTCGTACTCGATCTGGCTCGCGAGGTAGTTCGCGTTGAGGACGGCCTTCGCGCTGGCGTCGGTCAGCCCCTCGTCACCGAGGCGAGCGATGTAGGCGAACGTCTTCACGAGGACGAGCCAGTTGCCCTGGAAGCCGTGGACGTGGCCGATGGTGTGCTCGGGTTCGAACAGTTCGTACTCGGTCGCCGTCTTCCGGACGCGCGGTGCGGGGAGAAACGGCGCGAGGTCGTCGACGACGCCGACCGGCCCCGCTCCGGGCCCGCCGCCGCCGTGGGGCGTCGCGAACGTCTTGTGGACGTTGTAGTGCATCACGTCGAAGCCCATGTCGCCGGGGCGGGCCCGCCCGAGCAGGGCGTTCAGGTTCGCCCCGTCGTAGTAGAGCAGGCCGCCGACGTCGTGGACCATCTCGGCGATCTCGACGATGTCGCGCTCGAACAGCCCCAGCGTGTTGGGGTTGGTCAGCATGAGCGCCGCCGTATTTTCGGAGAGGGCGGCCTCGAGCGCCTCGAGGTCGACCCGACCGCCCTCGTCGCTGGGCAACGAGATGACGTCGTAGCCGGCCAGGGCGGCCGTCGCGAAGTTCGTTCCGTGGGCGCTCTCGGGGACGATCACCTCGTTTCGGTGGTCCTCCCCGTTGTGTTCGTGATAGGCCGCCGCGACACGGATCCCGGTGAACTCGCCCGCAGCACCGGCTGGCGGCTGGAGCGTCACGGCGTCCATGCCGCCGATCCGGCCGAGGTAGTCCTGCAGTCGATAGCAGAGCTCGAGGGTGCCCTGGAGCGATCGTTCGGTGCGGTCCGGATGGACTGCCCCCGACGGCAGGGCGGCGACGTCCTCGGTGAACTTCGGGTTGTACTTCATCGTACACGAGCCGAGCGGGTACGGCCCGCTGTCGATTCCGTAGGTCATCTGCGAGAGCCGGGTGTAGTGGCGAGCGAGTTCCGGCTCCGAGAGTTCGGGCAACTCGAGGGAGTCGCGCGTGAGGTCGTCGGGAAGCGGCGAGTCGTCTTCGTCGATCTCGACGCGGGTCCGGTCTTTCTCCGACAGGAGCGGTTCGTACTGCCCGTCGTCCGTCCAGCGCGCCTGGTCGTATCGCGTTCGATCGCCCGTCATCGTGCCACCTCCGACAGGTCCTCGACGAACGCATCGACCGTCTCGTCGGAGACGCCGGTGACGCAGAGTTGAATCTCGTGGTCGCCGACGACGTGAACCGCGTAGCCCCGGTTCTCGAGGTCGTCCGCGATCGCCCGGGCCGGCTGGTCGACGTGTGCGACGAACTCCCGGAAGTGTCGGCGGTCGTGGACCGGCGCGGTGACGCCGACGATGTCGTCGACGCGCGCCGCCAGCTCCTCGGCTCTCGTCACTCCGCGTTTCGCGAGGTCGACCAGTCCCGACGGACCTAGCGCCGCGGCGTGCATCGCCGACCGGAGGGCGACCCACGCCTGGTTCGTACAGATGTTACTCGTGGCTCGCTCGCGGCGAATGTGCTGTTCGCGGGTCTGGAGTGTCAGCGTGTAGGCCCGGCGGTCGGTCGCGTCCTCGCTCGCGCCGACGAGTCGGCCGGGAACCTGCCGGAGGTACCGCTCGCGGGTGGCGAACAGCCCGAGACCCATCCCGTAGCTCGTCGGCAGTCCGAGGACGCTGGCGTCGCCGACGACGACGTCCGCGCCGACGTCCGCGGGCCGCTGGAGCAGCGACAGCGCCACCGGATCCGAGCCGAGGACGAAAAGCGCGTTCGCGTCGGTCGCGAGTTTGCCGATCGCCGCGAGGTTCTCCTCGATCGCGCCGCGGACGGTCGGGTTCTCGGCGTAGACCATCACGACGTCCTCCTCGATTTCCCCGGCGAGGGCGTCGACGTCGGCCGTCGCGTCGTCGGTCGGGTACGTCTCGACCGAGAGGTCCGTGCCGGCGACGTAGTTCTCGAGCGTGCTCCGTCGCCCCTCGAGCAGGAGGTCGGGAACGAGCACCCGGTGGCCGTCCGTATCGCGAACTCGATCCGCGAGCGTCGCCGCCTCGCCGAGGGCGGTCGCCGCGTCGTACATCGAGCAGTTCGCGACCTCGAGGCCGGTCAGTTCGACCAGCAGCGACTGGTACTCGAAAAGCGCCTGCAGGAAGCCCTGCGAGGCCTCCGGCTGGTACTGGGTGTAGGAGGTGAGAAACTCGGCGCGATCAGAGAGGTGATCGACCAGCGACGGTACGTAGTAGCCGTAGTGGCCGCGTCCGAGCAGTTCGGTCAGGTCCTCGTTCTTCTCGAGGATCCCCTCGACTAACTCGCGCGTCTCTGCTTCGGTTCTGGCGTCGATGCCGAACTCGCCGTCGAACCGTACGGCCGCCGGGATGTCGAAGAGGTCGTCGACCGAGTCGACGCCGACCGCCTCGAGCATCGCCGCGGTGTCGTCGTCCGTGTGGGGAGCGTATGGACTCCCCGTCGTGTGTGCTCCGTGCATAGTTAGCAGTGGTCTCGGTCGAGTGGTCCGTTCGATCCTCGCCCACGTCGGTCGCTGCGTTCGATCCGAGACACGATACTCACATCTAGTGGACAGGGGATAATGAACGCACTCGTTTCGGCCATCCACGGCCATCGGGTCGCTCGCGGGCGATTACGACTCTGATCCGGCGGCATCCGCGTCCGTCGATGGCTCGGTTCTGGCGGCCGCGTCCGCGACGCTCGAGCCAGTCTCGGTTCCCCGATCGGTGCGCTCTCGAGCGAAGAGGTCGAGCGTGATCTTCGCGCTGCCGACGACGACGGGGCCGACGAACAGCCCCACGGCACCGAACGCGATGAGGCCGCCGAAGATGCCGACGACGACGATCGCGGAGTTGAAGGCGCTCGTCTGACCGATGAGCGCTGGACGAAGGTAGGTGTCCGAGACGGTGACGAGCAGGCCGTAGGCGACGAGCGCCACCGCCGCGACGGGACGGCTGACCGTGACGAGGTAGATCGACGCGGGGAGCCAGACGCCGAACGCGCCGACGAGCGGCAGGAGGGTGAGCACGAAGGTCAGGACGGTGAGCAACACCACGGCCGGGATGCCGAGGACGAACAACCCGACGCCGAGCATGACAGCCTGGATGGCCGCGACGACGACGTTGCTGACGACCGACGCCTGCATGAGCTGGTCCAGTCTCGCGAACAGTTCCCGCTGGACCTCGTCGTCGATCGGCATCACGTGGTACAGCCACTCGAGGAGCCGGTCGGCGTCCCGTAACAGCGCGAAGCAGACGAACAGCGTGATGGTCGACCCGATCGCGATCCCCGGCAACCCACCGACGACGTCGATCGCCCCCCTCGCGACTCGCTCGACGCCGGTCGTGATCGTACTCTGATACGACTCGTACATGGCTGTGAGATCGACTGCGTAGCCGTTGGCCGCGAGTTCCCGTTCGACCATCTCGAGATCGAGGTTCCCCTCCCGGACGGCGCTTACGAGCTGGGTCGACTGCTGGAGTGCGACTCTGAGGACGTAGACGAGCGGGGCGAGGATGACGAGTACCGCACCGACGACGAGGGCGAACGCCCCGACCGTCGGCCGGACGTACTCCTCGAGTCGTCGCTGTGCGGGCAGCAGGATATACGCGAGGACGCCACCGAAGAGGACGTACTGCAGGTACGGCAGGGCGACGAAGAGCGCGAGAGCGGCGCTGAGAGAGGCGAGAGCCGTCAGGGCTGGCTGCTCGACGACCCACCTCGGCGGTTCGGGGGTATCTGTCACGGCCCTAGCTGCGACGGCTCGACGGATTAGTCTACGGCTTTAACGGAGAGAGAATCGACAGTGGAGAGAAAATCGGGGATCGCTCGGTGAGGCGGAGGTGTCGACGTGACGTCGAAGCCGGATCGTCAGTCGACGTAGCGGTACTTTCGCTCGCCCATCCGGCCCCAGCCGTCGAAGACGAACTCGCCGTCGGGCGTCGTGCGCGGTTCGATGTCGACGTCCATCTCGTGGTTGTGTGCGTCGTGGATCTCCTCGTAGTCCTCCCACGTGAGTTCGTACCGGGCCTCGAGCTGTTCGTCGACGTTCAGGGCGGCGATCTCGTCTTTCCAGCCGTCCTGGACCGTCTCGGCGTGGATCTCGGCCTGTGCGCCGCTGCCGTAGGAGCCGACGAGCATCCGTTCACCGGCGAGGTCGATTCCGTTTTCGGCGGCGTGTGCGAGTGCGCTGACCCGGGCGAGATGCACCGAGCCGGTGTACCAGTTGCCGACTTCGCGGGCGATAGTGAGCGTGGGGTCGATGGTCTGTGCGTACCACTCCTGGTACTGGTCGGTCTCTTTCAGTGCGTCCATGTACTCCCGGAGGGCGTCGTGGAACTCCTCTTCGTCGTCGAACGCCTCGGCGCGAGGCTGGCGGCCGATCTCCGCCGCGAGTTGCTCTTCGATCTCCGTGTCGCGGATCATGTGCCGGTAGGCCAGCATGGCGGCCTTCCGGACCATCCCCGGGAACGGCGTGTGGAACGGGCCGTAGGCGTAGTCGTCGGGGTGGGCGCGACCGTCGACGCTCTCGAAGTCCTCGAGCGCCTCGCGCATGCGGGCGAGGTAGACCTGAACCGACCGCTTGCCGTCGACGCTCGGGAACTGCTGGTTGGGTTTGAGAAAGTCCGTCTCGTCGGCCGAGCCGTAGCCCTGCTCGGTCGAGAGCGAGACGAGGTCCGGGTCCTCGGAGATGTACATCGCCACGGCACCCGCACCCTGGGTGGCCTCGCCGGCGTCGCCGCGAGCGTACAGCGCCGTGTCGGTCGCGATCACGAGCGAGCCGCGACCGCGGTTTCGTCCCGCGCGGATCCAGTTACACGCGTCGTCCAGACTCTGGGTCCCCGCGATACACGCGAACTTGCGCTCGCCTTTGTTCGCGTGGTGGAAGTCGCCGTCGAACACTTCCTCGAGACAGCCTGCGACGTACGTCGAAACCGGTTTCGAGTTGTCGAAGGCGCTCTCGGTCGCGACGTCGATCCGCCCGACGTCGTCCGGTTCCAGCCCCTTTCGGTCCATCAGCCGGTAGGCGGCGTTCGCCGCCATCGTGACGATATCCTCGTAACTGTCGGGAAACGAACTCGCGTTCAGACCCAGCCCCTTCGTGTACTTCTCCGGATCTTCCCCCTTCTGCGGTGCGAACGTCCCCGGCAGATCGAGTTCGAGATTTCCGGTCCAGATTTCGACGGCGTCGATTCCGACAGTTGTCATACTCCGTGTATACTCGAGGGGCTACAAGTTATTGTCGTTCGCGGTTTCGTCGAACGTCGAACATTCTGGACGAAACGGAGATCGACTCTCTCGAGTTCGTCGATGCAGTCCGAACGCGACCCGAATCGTCACGCCACGTCGTCGGACTGGCTGATCGAAAAGGAATCCCCGTTACTCGTCTTCCTCGACGACCTCCGGATCGCTCATCGCGCTCTGGAGGCTGTCCAGCCCGTTGATCCACTCGGTGACGAGCCCGTACTCGAGTTCCTCGGCCATCGTCATGTCGAGTTCCTCGCCGTCGACGATGAGCGTGCCCGCCTGGGCCGCGTAGCCGAGGGCGGCGTCCAGGTCCTCTTCGGCCTCGGCGTCCGCCGCGGCACCGATGTAGTCGTTGACGCTTCCTTCCTCGGCGGGGCCGTTCGCGACGTACTCCTCGGCGGCGAAGAAGACGCAGACGAGACTCGTCTGGACGCCGTCGACGAGCAGGCGTTTCTCCTCGTCGTCGACGTCGACGTCGTCCAAGACGATCTCGCGGACGTCGGTGATCTCTTCCAGGGCCTCCTCCTGGTCGAGTTCGCCGTCGTCGTAGGCGGCGACGATCTTCGCGATGGCGATCGCGGTGTCGTCCTGTAGGTTCAACAGCAGGCGCGCCGACGATTCGTCTTCCGGATCGATGTCTTCGTCGTTGATGCGGTCGATCCAGTTCTGCCAGCGTTCCTCCGAGTAGAACTCGGTCGGGGGATTGCTCATACAGCAACCTACACCGGCCGCTTGAAATGCCTTTCTCTACCTGTGCGATGCCGAAAACGTCGTGATCGATCGTCAGAGACGACGACTGACCCGATTCTCGTCGCCTCGAGCCGTCTGGAACGGCTACGCCAGCGTCGCCTCGGTGTCGATCTCGTAGACCAGTTTCGGCGTCTCGACGTGGGCGTTTCTGACGGCCTCCTCGTACCCCTCCTCGAGTAACCACGAGACGCGCCGGGGGACGGTCTTCGGGCCGAGCACTGCGCCGGGCCTGTCGGGATCGTCGACGAAGTCGGTCTCCATCAGGAACGGCTCGCCGCGCTCGGCCGCCACCTCGAGGCGGTCCTTCTCGCTCATCACGCTCGGCGTCGGCCCCTCGAGGCGGCCGGCGGCGTAGTGTTTGACGACCCTGTGTGCCGGCAGTCCCGCGTCTTCGGCCCACGCCGCGACCTCGCGCAGATCTTCGCTCGCCTCGGTGTGGAGCTGGACGGCACACTCGAGGTCGGCCCCGTGTTCGAAGGCGCGGCGCATGACGTCGTTGGAGGCGGCCCAGACGTCGTCGTCGACGTCGTAGTGTGGCCGTCCCGACTTCAGGCCGAGCGCCTCGCCGCGGTCGACGTACTCTGCGGCGACGTCGATCCCACCCTGCATGATCTCGCGCGCCTCCGCGGGGGCGTAGCCGCGCTCGTCGACCAGTCGCGAGACGAGACCGGGGTGGACGCCGAGGATCGCCCACGCACGTCCTCTGAGAAGTTCCGAGGCTTCCTCGACGACCTCGATCGTTCGCTCGAAGACCGGCCGAAAGTCCTCGCCGTCGTCGGCCTCGACGCCGAGGTACCAGGAGGGTTTGTTGACGACGAGCAGGTGCGTGCCGCCGACGCGCGCGAAGTCTTTGACCGCCTCGAGTCCGCGGCCGTGGTCCGGATCGAGGTGGAGGTGATCGTCGAGCACCGGCGTTCCGAGGTCGTTCGCGTCCATACGTGACGATGCGGGCGGACGGGTGGAAAACGCACCGGCTTCGATCGCGGACGGTCAGGAGTCGAGCGTGACCGCGTCGTCGGCGGCGTTCCGGAGGGCGTCGGAGCGGCCGTACGAGCCGGGCGCGATCGCGACCGTCCTCACCCCGGCGGTGCCCGCGTGCTCGAGCGCCGGCTTGAAGTCGGTGTCTCGCGAGGCGATCACGAGCGTGTCGAGCGTGCCGTCGCTGACGAGGGCCGTCGCGTCGACGGCCAGTTTCACGTCGACGTCGCCGCTCGTGACGACGACCTCGAACCCGCGCGCTTCGGCCGCCTGGATCAGCCCTGGCGTGGCGTGTTCGTCGAGATAGAGCCGAGTGACGCCCACGCGACCGAGTTCCGTCGCGGCCCGCCTGACGTCGTCTAGGTCGACGTCGAACTCGTCGCGCAAGACGTTCGGCCCGTCGACGAAGAGACCGACGGTTTCCTCGTCGTCGAAACAGAGACGGGCGCGAACGCGATCGAACATGAGACACCGTAATCAGGGTCCGAAAATAGGTGTGACGAAAGCCGCCGGGACGTCACCTCGAGCGAGACGGCGGTCCTGGCTCCGTTCCTGGCCCTCTAGGCCACGCGCGCAGCCCGTTCCGGGGAACCGTCGCCGTCGCTCGCCGTCGCGGTCTCCTCGACGACGTAACGCTGTCCGGCCATCGGCTCGAGGAGGCTGTCGACCGGAGCCTTGTCGTCTCGCAGGACGGGAACGTCGTCGGTCGGCGGCGGCGACTCGTAGGTGTCGATCTCGTCGCCGAGGTCGAGGCCGATCTCGCGCTGGCGGTTGCGCTCGTGCAGGTCCGACTCGGTGAGCCGGCGGTCGTCTTTGGTCGCGACGAGTTCGATGTTCTGGACCACCCCCGGCGTCGCCGTCGAGAAGCTGTATACCTGCGGATACACCTGTGCCATGGTCTTGTACTCGGCCCGGTAGAACTGCGATGCGGGGCCGTTCGGCGCGGAGATGACGTTCGCCACGAGCACGCCGTCGGCCGAGAGGCGGTCGCTGGTCAACTGCATGAACTCGACAGTCGTCATCTCGAAGGGGACCTTGTCGCGCTTGTACGCGTCGAGGACGATCACGTCGTAGGTCTCCTCTGTCTGCTCGAGGAACTGTCGTCCGTCGCCGTTGTAGACGTTCAACTGGGACGACTCCTCGACGCCGAAGTACTGTTCGGCCACGTCGATCACCTCGGGGTCGATCTCGACGACGTCGACGGTCGCGTCGTACTCCTCGACGAAGCGTTTCGGCCCCGTAAATCCGCCGCCGCCGACGAACAGGACGCGGTCGACGTCCTCGGTCATCAGGTACGGCATGTGGAAGTAGCGAGTGTACTCGAAGACGTGTCGGTCCGGATCCTCGAGGTCCATCGCGCTGTGGCGCTGTCCGTCGAGAAACAGCGTCCTGGTGTCGCCGCGGTCGATCACCTCGAGTTCCTGGTAGGGCGTCTGGGTCTGGTAGACGATCTCGCCGTTGACGGAGTAGCCCATCGACGGCGCGATTACGGCACCGACGAGCAACAGCGCGACGACGGCGACGGCGACCGCCGGTTTTCGGGACGGCGAGGGCAACGTGATCGCGAGCGCGGTGGCGACCAGCAGGACGCCGAAGACGAGTCCGATCAACTCGACGCTCAGCGACGGGATGAGGACGAACGTCGTCCCGAACGCGCCGACGATGCTCCCGATCGTCCCGACGGCGTAGACGTGTCCCGAGACCTGCCCGACGCCGCGCTTCTCGGAGAGTTCCGCCGCGTAGGGACTGATGAACCCGAGCAGGTACGTCGGCGGGCCGAACAGGAGCGTGATCGCCGGCAGCGACGCGTAGCGTGCGGGCAGCGGGTACACCGACAGCGAGGACAGCAACAGGTCCCCCGCGAAGATCAGCGCCGCCACGTACGCCGCCGTCGCGAGCAACAGCAGGGCCATCCGCTCGTTCGTCGCGCGGATCGCCGCGCGTTTCCCGCCGACGTAGTAGCCGAGACTCAACGCGGCGAGGAACACGCCGATGATGCTCCCCCACGTGTAGATGCTGCTCCCGAACTCGGGGGCGACGATTCGACCGGCGAGGATCTCGAGTCCCATGCTGGCGACGCCCGAGACGAAGACGGCCAGTTCGGGTTTCGTCAGCCGCCTCGGTAGCCGCTCCCGTAGGGTCTCCATTCGCAGGTTCGTACAGGCAGAAGCCAATTAAGCGTGCCGAAGGGACGTCTCGTATCGGTCGGACCGACGAAAAGACATTACTACCCCGAGAGTGTCGGTTCGAGTATGCCGCTTCAGACGCCGCCGTTACGTGGGTTACACGACGAGCGCGGGGCGAAATTCACCGAGTTCGGTGGCTGGGATATGCCCGTCGAGTTCGATTCGATCCGCGAGGAGCACGTTGCCGTCCGCGAGGCGGCCGGCATCTTCGACGTCTCGCACATGGGCGAGATCCACGTCACCGGGCCGGACGCGACGACGCTGCTGCAACGACTCACGTCCAACGACGTGACCCAACTCGAGGTCGGCGACTCCCAGTACGCCACGATCACCGACGAGGAGGGGATCATCGTCGACGACACCATCGTCTACCGACTCCCCGACGAGGACGGCGAGGCGACGTACCTGTTCGTGCCCAACGCCGGCAACGACGAGGCGATGCACGAACGCTGGGTCGACCACCGAAACGAGTGGGACCTCGAGGCGACCGTCGACAACCGGACCGACGAGTACGCGATGTTCGCCGTGCAGGGCCCGGAGGCGGCAGACCTCGTCGGCGACGCCGCCGAGGAGTCGATCCTCGACCTCCGGCGGTTCCAGGCGCGGTACGTCACCATCGACGGCGTCGAGTGCTGGGCGGCCAGAACCGGCTACACCGGCGAGGACGGCTTCGAGTTTATCGTCCCGTGGGGCGAGGCCGAGACGGTCTGGTCGGCGTTCGACTGCCAGCCGTGCGGACTCGGCGCGCGGGATACGCTCCGGATCGAGGCCGGCTACCTGCTGGCCGGCCAGGACTTCGACTACGAGTCCGATCCGCGAACACCCTACGAGGCGGGACTCGGCTTCACCGTCAAACTCGACACGGAGTTCGTCGGCCGGGACGCCCTGGAGCAGGTCCGGGAGGAGGGCGTCGAGGAGAAACTCGTCGGCTTCCGGCTCATCGACCGCGGCGTCCCCCGTCACGGCTACGACATCACGAACACCGACGGCCTGGTCGTCGGTTCCGTCACGAGCGGGACGATGAGTCCGACGCTCGAGGCGTCGATCGGCATGGGCTACGTCCCCGTCGAGTACGCAGAGCCCGGCACGACGCTGCAAGTCGTCGTCCGCGGCCAGTCGAAAAAAGCAAGAGTTGAAACCACACCCTTCGTCGACACAGTATAATGAGCTTCGAGACACCAGACGACCGGCGGTACCTGGAATCACACGAGTGGGCACTCGAAACAGACGGCGTCGTTCGCGTCGGCATCTCCGACTTCGCACAGGACGAACTCGGCGACGTCGTCTTCGTCGAACTTCCCGACGAGGGCGACGACGTGACACAGGAAGCGGCGTTCGGCGTCGTCGAATCGATCAAGGCGGTCTCCGACCTCTACGCGCCCGTCAGCGGCGAGGTCGTCGCGATCAACGACGACCTGTTCGACGCGCCCGAGCGCGTCAACGACGACCCGTTCGGCGACGGCTGGATGCTCGAGATCGACCCCGACGACGAGTCCGAACTCGAGGACCTGCTCACCGCCGACGAGTACGAAGACCAGATCGCCTAGTCCGATTCTCGTCCCGGATATCCCGACCGAACGTTCACTCTACCGGGCGAATGCGTTATCCAGCCTCCGGCCGTAGCTGCTCGTATGTCCACGCCGTCCGCCGTCCTCTTCGATCTCGACGGGACGCTCTGTACCTACGAACGGCCGGGGTCGGAGGTCCTCGAGGCGGCGTTCGACCGCCTCGGCCTCGAGCCACGCTTCGAGATGGCGGACTTCCACGGCCGATACCTCGAGTTCCTCCCGGACAGCGCGGACGGGTTCGACCTCTACGCGCGGACGTTCACCGCCCTCTGTGACGAGCACGACCTGGACCCGTCGCTCGGTGAGCGCCTCAACCGGGCGTTTCACGACGAACGCGACCCCGGTGACCTCGTGGCCCTCGAGGGAGCACACGAGGTGCTCTCCACGTTCGAGGCCGAGTATCGACTCGGACTGGTCACGAACGGCCACCCCGAGTTACAGCGGCGCAAACTCCGCACGCTCGCGTTGCCCGACGTCTTCGAGACGGTCGTGTTCGCCGGGTACGACACGCCGGCGAAGCCCGACCCCGAACCGTTCCGGCGGGCGCTGACGGCCGTCGAGACGAACCCCGCGGAGGCGGTGTACGTCGGGAACCATCCCTCGATCGACGTCGCGGGGGCGAGAGCAGCGGGGCTCCGGGCCGCGTGGCTGGCCGATACCGATCGCCGCCCGAGTCATCGTCCGGACTACGTCCTCGAGTCGTTGCACGAACTCCGGGCCCCTCCCTGGTGAAGTGATACTATCGGACGTAACTGTGTGAAGATTCTCGCCACCCCGGGACGGCGAGAATCTTTCACGACGTACGTCCGGCAGTATGACTAGCCGGAACGAGACGGCGGTTTACTCGAGCGTGACCAGTTTCTCGAGCATCTCCTCGAGTGGATCCGTCGTGATCGCAAGCGAGTAGCCGTCGATGCGGGCGAGATCCCTCGCGTGGTCCCAGAGGTCGTCCTCCTCGAGTCCGTGGAGGACGACCGCGTTCGGGGTCGGGTTGACGACCCGCAGCGCCACGAGCGGTGATTCGCCGCGCGTGACGCCCGTAAACACCAGCGCGCGGTTCGTGCTCTGTCCGTAGAGGCGGAAGAACTCCTCGCTCGAGAGGCGCGTGATCGCCTCGATGCTGTCGATGACGGTGTGGCCGCTGATCTGATCCGTGGTTCCGGGTGTGACCTCCGTCGCGTCGATGGTCGAGTAGAATCGGGAGAGCGGCATCGACGTGGCGTACTCGCGCAGATCGTAGACGACGTCGCTCTCGAAGCCGGCCGAGAGAACCCGTCCGTACTGGCGGATGCGCCCGCCGCCGCGGCGTTCGTCGATCGAGAGCAGTCCCTCGACGAGTCGTCTGACGACGCCGATCCCGGGACTCTCCCTGCGACCGCTCTCGTAGTCGGAGATGACCGACGAGGACACCTCGAGTTCGGCGGCGAGGTCGGTCTGGGAGACGTCGAAGTCGGTCCGCCACTTGCGAAGCGTCGCTCCTGGATCGTCGCTGAGCGTGATCTCCCCGGCAATCTTCTCGGCGAGTTCCCGCTTCGGCCCACGTCCACCCATGTGCGTTCGCTCGACCGGTCGACTCAAGTAGCTACCGGAGACGGTCTCTCAGTGGTGAGTGTGACGCGGAACTGCGGCGTCCACTCGAACGACGGAGACGTTCGCCGTCGTGACACTCTCCCGATCGATCGAATCCCGGCTTCTCGAGGCGAATCGCGCCCGAACAGTCAAGTCGATTCGTCCCTAGTTCGTGTGCCATGCCATCGGTTGTCGTCCACGTCGCGTTCGCGGGACTGCTGGCGACCGCGCTGCTCGGCGAGGAGTTCGACCCGAGGGCCATCCTCGTGGTGATGGTGGCCTGTGCGCTCGTCGACCTCGACACGTTCGTCGGCATCTACGTCCCGGGAACGCATCGCGCAGCGTTTCACAACGTCTTCGTGGTGACGATTCCCGGCCTCCTGTTGTTGTGGGACGGTCGGCTCCGCGAGACGTCGGTCGTCCGCACTCGATTCGGACAGTACGGCTACCGCGTCGCCTGGGTGAGCCTCGTGACGGTCCTCATCGCCCACGTCTCGCTCGACGCCTTCTTCAACGGCGTCAACGTCTTCTGGCCCGTACACGACCGGTTCTACGACTTCTCCGGACGAATGCTGCTCACCGACCAGCGCGGTCTCGTCCAGACGTTCCTCGAACTCGAGACGACCGCGGACGGGACGCCGACTGTCGCGGACTCGGCGGTTCGCGGCACGACCGGCGACACGCACTACGCGACGGGATTCGATCCGACGCGTGGCGATCCGGAACCGGACACCGAACGGATCTTCCCGGTCGCGTCGTCGGGCGAACTGTTCGTCGTCACGCTCGCCAGCTACGGGACGGTGCTGTACCGGTGTCTCGAGTACTACCGGTGACTCGAGATCGGCAGACACACCACTGCCGGGTCGAAACGACGGGTATGCACGTCGAGACTCGCCCGTACGACCCCGACTCGGACCGGACCGCGCTGTGGACGCTCAAGCGAGCGTTCGAGCGCGGCCTCGGGAGCGCGACCGGTGGCGACGAGAAGGCCCGCGTCTACGAGGAGAAGTTGACCGACGCCTACCGCGAGCGCTACCTCGAGTGGGTCGGCCGTTGCGTCGCCGAACAGCCGACGACCGTCACGGTCGCAGAGTGTGAGGGCGACCTCGTCGGGTACGTCTTCGTCCTCCCCGAGACGCTGTCGATGATCTGGGACGCCGCCGTGGTGAACGAACTGTTCGTCGTCGAGGAGTTCCGCGGCACCGGCGTCGCCGACGACCTGATGGACGCCGCACTCGAGGCCGCCAGGGCACAGGACCTCCCGCTCGAGCGGATCGTCCTCGACGTCGACCGGGAGAACGATCGCGCACGAGCGTTCTACCGGCGATACGGCTTCGAACACTGGGGCGAGATGGTCGCGAGACCGCTCGAGAGCGCGGCGGAGTGATCGGTCGGTCTGGTGGGATCAGTCGGCGACGAACCAGGCGAGGAGCCCGCCGATCGAGCCGAACAGGAGCGGGTAGACGACGCCCGCGAGGAGGACGGCGGTGATCGGATCCGGACGCAGCGTCTCGCCCCCGAGACCGACCGAGAAGGCGGTGACGCCGACGATCGAGAGCAGGAGGTAGCCGACGAGGACCGTCGAGCCGCCGACGACCGCGTCCCCGGCCGATCGGAGTGCCGTCCGCCGACGCCACGTGACGAGCGCACCCGCCGCGATCACCGACACGGGTGGGACGAGATACAGGATCCACAACGTCCCGTCGTCGGCCGCGACGAAGTTTCCACTGTTCGGCGTGAACGGGCCGCGGGGGACGCGGACGGCGACGTTGTGTGCGTTGTAGAACAGCCAGCCGACCAGCTTCCAGGCGGCGGCGTCGGCGGCGAAAAGCTGGAGTCCCTGTGCCAGCAGATCGCTCTCGATCTCGTCGATCGTCACGAGGTACGTGACGAGGTAGCCGAGCAGCCACGCGCCGATGCCGGCGATCGTACCCGCCGCGGCGGGGATCGGGAACCGATCGGTCTCGCTCATGTCGACGTAGACGAAGACGGCACCGAAAGCCGTTCTGGTCGCCATCCTCGAGGGTCCCGACGGGTCGGAATCGGCGACGAGAGCGGCCGCACGTCGTTCCGGCTTCGACACCGTTTTGATCGGGACGACGCGATGAGCGCCATGAACAGAGACCTCAGGGCAGGGATCTACGACGCGTTGCCGCTCCACCTCGGGGTCGTCCCCTTCGCACTCGTCACCGGTATCGCGGCTGCGGAGGCTGGGCTGACGTCGGTGCAGGCAGTCGGGATGTCGGTCCTCGTCTTCGCGGGTGCCTCCCAGCTAGCCGCCCTCGAGTTGCTCGGCGAAACCGCACCGATCGTCGTCGTGGTCGGCACCGCGGTCGTGATCAACCTGCGGATGTTGATGTACTCGGCGTCGATCGCGCCGTACTTCGCCGACTACCGGCAGCGGACGCGTGCGTTTCTCGCGTACTTTCTCACGGACCAGGCGTACGCGATGGCGATCGCGGAGTACGGCGACGAGGGCGACAGGGACGAACGGTCCTACTACCTCGGCGTCGGCGTGAGCATCTGGGCCGTCTGGATCGTCGGGACGTTCGTCGGCGTCGTCGTCGGTGCCGGCGTCCCCGAGTCGTGGGGGCTCTCGTTTGCCGTCCCGCTGGTCTTCCTCGCGATCCTCGTCCCGGCGATGAAAGGACGGCCGCGGACCGTCGCCGCGGCCGTCGGCGGGACCGTCGCCGTCGTCGCCGCCGGCTTGCCGTTCAACCTCGGTCTCCTCGCCGGTGCACTTTCGGGAATCGCGGCAGGAGTGCTGTCGGAGGAGGTCTCGCGATGACCGAACACGGTCCGGTCGCGATCTGGGGGGCCATCGTCGCGATCGGCGTCGCGACGTTCGCGATCCGGCTGTCGTTCATCTATCTGTTCGGACAGATAAACGCCGTCCCGCCGCGGGTCAGGCTGGCGCTCCGGTTCGTCCCGCCGGCGGTGCTCGCGGCGCTCGTCGCTCCCGCGCTGGTCACGCTCGGTCCGACGATCCAGGCGACGCTCCTCGACGAACGACTGCTCGCTGGCCTGGCTGCTGGCGCGGTCGCCTGGCGGACGGAGAACGTCTTCGCGACGATCGGCGTCGGGATGGCCGCGCTGTGGACGTTCCGATTCCTCGTCTTCTGACGGTTCGCGGTTGCGGCGGGAACGACTCACAGTTATCGTTATGAACCGTTTTGTCCAGTGGTACGACGCTCTCGTCGGATCGTGTATTCCACGTTGACTGTCACGACTAGATATAACTAGTAGAACGTGATTGTTGGCATCGAATGGCACTGCCATTCGGTCACGATGACAGGTGAGGACTCACTGGTATCCGTTCCGGAGCACAGGTTCGACTCGAGCCCCCTCTCTCGACGGCAGTTCGTCCGGCTCTCTGCGGCGACGGCCGGTGCGGTCGCGGTCCCCGGTGCCGTCTCGGCCGAGACCACGTCGGAGACGTTCACGCCGCTGTACGAGTTCGTCCTGAACCACACCGACGCCGACTTCGCCGTCGCCTCGCTGATCTTACTCGAGGACGCGGCGGGTTTTGCGGACCTCGAGGACCTCGGACTCGATCCCGAGACGACGACCGAGCCGCGACCGGCGGCGTGGGCGAGGCTGACCGAGGACGAGGCCGCCGCCGTCGCGGACGTCGAATCGGTGACGGAACTGCAGTACTCCCCCGGCTCGAACCCGTTCTGGAGACTCGGACAGTACGAACGGGGCGTCTTCCCCGACGTCTACGAGAGCGTCGACTTCGTCGACTACGAGCAGTTGATCGACGGGATGCGCCGACTCGAGTCGGCCCACTCGGATCGGTTGCGGTTCCGCGCGGTCGGGGAGAGTCCTGGGTACGACAACCTCTTTCTCGACGAGCGAGACCCGAAGGAAGTCTACGTCGCGGAGGTGACGAACGACGTCACCGACGAGGATAGCTTTCGGGAGAAAGAGAAGGTGCTGTTCGTCCAGTCGATACACGGCGACGAACGCTCCGGCGTCGAGGCCGGCTCTCGGCTCGTCGAGCGACTGCTCGCCGGCGAGGAGCCCGAACTCGAGTCGCTGCTCGACGACGTCGTCCTCCTGTTTCTCTACGCGAATCCCGACGGATGGGTCGCCCGCCGACCCGAGTACGGCGACGAGCCGTCGTTCACGCGTACCACCGGCGCTGGCAACGACCCGAACCGACAGTACCCGACCGTCGGCTGGATCGACTCGGGTCGGTACCCCGCCGAGCCCGACGGGGCGAACCTCCGGGACGACGATCCGGGCGTCGACGACGACGTTCCCGAGGAGTACGTTACGAACGTCCCGGACTCGCTGGCGATCGTCGAACACATGCGCAGTTACGAGAACCTCGAGTACGGCACGGACCTCCACGGGATGTACTGGTCCGAAGAGCTGATCTTCGGGCTCATCGTCAACGACCAGTACGACCACGGCGAGTATCACGACCTCTACCACCTCAACCGGACGACGAAGACGCGCCTCGAGTCGGCGCTCGGGCCGCTGCTCGAGGAGCCGGAACGGCAGGCGTTCTTCGAGGACCTGAACGAGCGGATCGGCGACGAGGGCGGGTTCGACGGAAGCGTGCTGCCGACGCCGGAGGGGGTGTTCGACTACGGGACGATCCTCGACACCATCGGGTACACTACGTCCGGGACGCTGATCAGCTGGATGAGCCAGCCGCCCGAGAAGGGTGGCCTCGGAATCACGATGATGGCCCACGAGATCGGCTGGGACAACGCGATCCTCGATCGCATCCCGTACATGCCGGAACTGGTCGAACTCCACGTCGTCGGCTACCAGGAGGTCATCCGGGCGACGGCGGCGCACACGGCCAGGGACGTCGAGGCGACCATCGAGACCGACGGCGCGTCGACGGCGTACGTCGAGACCGCCGCTCTCACGCGAACGTCTGCAGACCTCGCACTCGTCGACGCCGACCGCGTCGTCGATTCGGCGTCCGTCTCCCTCGACGCGCGTCCCCGCGACGTTCGCCTCGACGTCTCCTCGAGTGCCGTCGAACTCTCGGTCTCGGTCGATCCGGACCACGGCGAGTTCGTCCGTGTGCGGCTGATCGATCCGACCGGCCGAACGGTCCACCAGTACAACCCCCTCGCCGGGTCGGGGCCCCAGCCGCGACCGGGCGTCGAGTGGACGATCGAGGACCCCGAACGCGGCGAGTGGACGGTCGAACTGAAGACGCTCCGTGGCGGCCGCGACGCGTCCGTCACCGTCCGCAGCGCCGTTTTGCTGACCGAGCGCGGCGACGCCGTCGAGACGGTCGATCCGCTCGAGGCGATCGGCTACCAGCAACGCGCCTACGAGGTGACGCCGCTCGAGTACTACGACGCCTACGCCGAGTACGTCACGGGCCCGGGGCGTAGTAACGGTCGCACTCGCGGTCGCCACGGTGGGCCACAGTCTATCGACGGGCTCTCCGTCGAGGAGATCCGCGACGGCGGGCTCTTCCGGGGTCGAAGCCGTCGGCCCGCCGTCGACAACGTCGTCGTCAACCACGACGACGGGATCGACGACGACGCGTACGTGGCCGAACTCGATCGGTTCGTCGACGCGGGCGGCACGCTCGTGGCGACCGACCGCGGCGTCCACCTCCTCGGCGTCATGGAAACCGCCACGGCCGGCGACCTCGAGCCCGACGACGTCGCGGAGTTCGAGGCGTTCAGTTCGTTCCTCGGGGAGAAAAACCCCGACCACCCGCTGCTCGCCGGGACGCGGCCGATCCAGCGAGAGCTCTGGAAGCCGGCACCGCTTGGCTATCCGATCGACGTGCCGGGCTACGCGCCGACGACGGGGATCGATCCGGACGCCTTCGAGGACGCCGGCGGATCGATCGCCGGGATCGCCTACGACGACCCGTTCGGTGCCGATCCCGTCCCCTGGGTCGCCGCCGGGACGCTCCCGGCCGACGACGGTGCGATCCACGTGATCGGCGGCCTCCTCCCGCCGGGACGCCAGCGAAACCTCCATCCGTTCGGCCTGCTCGAGCACACGCCGACGTTCCTCGGACACACGATGCTGACGAACGCGCTCGGCTATCGGCAGCGTCGGTACGTCGACGGCGACCTGGTCGATACCGTCGGGGACTGATAATGGTGGCTGTGACTGGTTGCCGACGCAACCGCGAACCATCTCGCGGTTGCGGCGGTACAGACTCGCAGCCATCGTTATGACCTCCTCCCGGCGGGCGATCCGCCACCGCACTGTCCGTCCGGCGAGGGCGGGACGTTACCTCGAGTGTTATTACCTTGCACGCCAAACGACAGGCGATGACCGACGAAATTGCCGACGAGCGGGCCGACCAGCTGATCGGCGCCTGTCGGACGGCGGTCGGCGATCAACTGCGCTCGCTGACGTACTTCACCAGAGACGAGTTCGACCAGCTGTACCTCCGCTCAGATCTGGAGCGAGACGCCGACCTCGCGGGGTTCGTCGACTACGAGTCGGTCGGGTTCGACGCCCACACCGCCTACCGGGGTTCCGAACTCGGCGACTACCGGTTCACGATCCGCGTGTTCGACGAGGGGTTCTTGCTCCGCGTGACGACGGAAACGGAGGGGGTCTTCGCGACGACCGACGGCGTCACCATCCAGGACTTCCGGGAGGCGGCGACGGCGCTCGGGACCATCCTCGAGGACGTCTGACGGTCGACCCACGATCACACTCTGGTATGTGTCGACCATCCGATTCGTGGGTCTGGCTCGAGCGAGCGGCGACCGTCCGGAGCGAGGAGACGCGACGACGCGCCGTGATACGCTCGTGACCCGACCGGGCTTCGACGTCTGGGGATTCCTGCTTTTCTCCCACGGCTGGACGTTCGCCTGGTGGGGCGTCCCGATCCTCGCAGGCTGGCACGCCTTCCGGTTTCCCGGCATCGTGTTCCTGATCGTCGGTGGACTGGGGGTGACCATCGGCGGCGTCGTCATGTCGTGGCTGGTCGAGGGGCGTGCCGGACTCGTCGACCTCTGGCGACGACTGATCGAACTGCGGCGGATCCCGACTCGGTGGGGCCTGGTCGTCTTCTTTCTCTGGCCGGCGCTCGCGGTCGTCGGGGCCGCGATGGCAGCGGTGATCGACGGACAGTCGCAGCCGATCGACGCCGGACCGCTGCTCGCGGTGCTCGCCGATCCGATCGCGCTGGTCGTCACGCTGGTCCCCATCTTCCTCCTCGGTCCGTTCCACGAGGAGATCGGCTGGCGCGGCTACTGGCTCGACCGCCTCCAGTTGCGCTGGGACGCGCTGACCGCCAGCCTCGTCCTCGGCGTCGCGTGGGCGCTCTGGCACGCGCCGCTTTTCGCGATGGTCGGCTACTTCAGCAGCTGGGACTTCGCGCCCGACCCCCTCTTTTTCGGCTACAACGTTCTCGTCGGTGCCGTCCTCTACACGTGGCTGTACAACAACACGAATCGCAGCGTGATCGGCGCGATCCTGTTTCACTTCGTCGGTAACGCCACGGGGCAGTTACTCGAGGTCACACCTCGGGCGGATCTCTACGAGACGGCGGTGACGACGCTGCTCGTCGTCGCCGTCCTCGTCTGGTGGGGACCGACCGACCTCCGCCGGGACGCGCCGCGTCCGCACCCGGCAGACGACGTGGCGGTGGAGGCGTGATCGGCGCACTCGAAGCGCTCAGTGACGAATTTGCCGATGTCGAAAAATCGGCCGACGAACTTCGTGAGCGGGCACGTGAGACGGCACTCGACGAGTGACGCTCCGCAACCACTAAACGCCGGTCGCGCCAAAAATACGGTAATGGACTGGACGGAAAAGTCAATAGAATATGATGTCGATTCGATGTACCGAGTGTGGTAATCGCTATTTGCGAACGAGTGGACGAGCTCGGTAGCTGCACCCACTGATGGGTATCCCGATAAATTAGGGGAATGTTTTTATTTTCGCCCACCGAACATCAAGGTATGTCAGACGTAGCGCTGGACGACCGTGGTCGTCTCACGCTCCCAAAGGAGGTCCGAGAGCGATACGGGGACCGATATCACGTCGTGCAGCTTCCTGATGGGCTCAAATTGATTCCTGTCGCCGACGACCCGCTCGAGGCACTCAGGGACGAATTCGCGGACGTCGAGAAGTCGGCCGACGAACTTCGTAAAGAAGCACGTGAAACGTCGCTCGATGAGGCCGGACGATAGATGTATGCGGAAACCGATTTCCTTCTCGCGCTGATTAAGGACGGTGACTGGCTCGGCGACGCTGCCGAGTCGGTATACCGAGAGCACCGCGACGTGTTATGGACATCGCAGTTCACGCTCATCGAACTCCTGATGGTCGCCTACCGCGAGGAACGTGATACCGAACGCGTCGTTTCGAACGCCGCCAACCTCGTCGAGGTACGTGGTGATGTGGAGACGGTCGTTACGGCGGCGACATATGTGGAAGACCACGGGTTCACACCGTTCGACGCACTTCACCTCGTTGAATCGAATGGAGAGACCATCGTCTCAAGCGACGAGACGTACGAGGATGTCACATCCCGTCTGGACCTGAAGACGGTCGACGAGCACGAGGAGTGAGGCTCCGCAACCACTAAACGCGGCTCACCCCTACCACGATTCAATGACCGACTGGACGGAGAAGTACCGCCCGACGACGCTGTCGGAGGTACGCGGCAACAACAAGGCCCGCGATAAACTCGAGGAGTGGGCCGAAACCTGGGACGACCACCGGAAGGCGGTGATCGTCCACGGCAGTCCGGGCGTCGGCAAGACCTCGGCCGCCCACGCGCTGGCAAACGACATGGGCTGGCCGGTCATGGAACTCAACGCGAGCGACGACCGGAAGGCCGACGTCATCGAGCGGGTCGCCGGCGAGGCCTCGAAAAGCGGCACGCTCACCGGCGGCGAGGCCGGTCGCCGACTCGTGATCCTGGACGAGGCGGACAACTTCCACGGCTCTGCTGACTACGGCGGCTCCCGGGAGGTCACGAAGGTCGTCAAGAACGCGAGCCAGCCGATCGTCCTGGTCGCAAACGAGTTCTACGACATGAGCCAGTCGCTGCGAAACGCCTGCGAGACGATCGAGTTTCGCGACGTCTCCAAACGGTCGATCGTCCCCGTCCTGCGGGACATCTGCCGACGCGAGGGCATCGAGTACGACGAGGCAGCCCTCGAGAAGATCGCCGACTCCACCTCCGGCGACCTCCGATCGGCGGTCAACGACCTCCAGGCGATCGCCGAGGAGGCAGAGACACTGACCGTCGACGACGTGGTCACGGGCGAGCGCGACCGCACGGAGGGGATCTTCGACTTCCTCGACGCGCTCATCAAGGAGGAAGACGCCGAAGGGGCGTTGCGATCGTCCTACGACGTCGACGAGACGCCGGACGACCTGCTCAACTGGATCGAGGACAACGTTCCCAAAGACTACGAGGGGGCGGAACTGGCCGACGCCTACGGCTTCCTCTCGAACGCCGACCGCTGGCTGGGACGCGTCCGGGCGACCCAGGACTACTCGTTCTGGCGGTACGCGACCGACAACATGACCGCGGGCGTCGCCGCCTCTCGCCGCGAACCCAAAGGCGGCTGGACCCGCTACGGCCCGCCGAGTTACTGGTCGAAACTCGGTCGAACCCGCGGGACGCGCGACACCCGCGACTCGATCGCCGAACGGATCGCCGAACGCGAGGGAACGAGCGTCGCGACCGCGCGCCGCGAGATCGTCCCGTTCCTCTCGGAACTGACCCACCACTGCCGAAACCGGGACCTGACGATCCGGATGGCCGCTGCCTACGACTTCGACGCGGACGACGTCTCGTTCGTCACCAGAAGCGGTGCCGACACCAACAAAGTGCAGTCGATCGTCGAGGAAGCGGCGGAACGAAAGGCAGAGGAGACGGTCGAACGGTCCGGAAACGCCTTCTTCGACAGTTCTGGGTCGGACGGCGACGACCCAGCGGACGCCGACTCGAGCGACGAGGAGTCGGACGGTGCCGACCAGCAGACGCTCGACGCCTCGAGCGACGAACCGGACGACGACCGTGGCGAGGACGCGACCGACGACAACCAGTCGGGGCTGTCGGACTTTCTCTGAGCGACCCTGGAGCCGTCGACGTGCTCGAGGGTCGCTCGACGACATGTCTAGATGTAGAACGATCGACACTATTACGATGACACGGGGTGACAGTACTCGATGGTGACCCGCGATGGTCGTGACCCACGAGTGCCCGCTGTGTAACGACACGTACGAAGGCGAATCACGTCTCCTCGTTCATCTCGAGGTCGAACACCGGAAGTCGGAACTCGCGACGTACGTCGTCGACGGTCGCGAGCCGACGACCGATCCGGCGGCCGAACGCGAACGGACCACGCCGACGGTGTGAGTTACTCTCGGCCAGCACTGACCGGAACGACGGCCGGTGTGAGCGCCTCGCGAACGCCACCCGCGACGGCGTTCGGATCGGCCGTCGTGAGCGGCGGCACCGTCTCGACCGGGAGTCCGGTCATCCGCTCGAGTTCCGCCGGGTTCGTCCGTTCGGCGACGGTCTCGCCGGCGTACTCGTTGAGCACGATCGCGCGAACGTCGACGCCGCGACGTGCCAGCGCCTCGACCGAGAGCGCCGTGTGGTTGAGCGTGCCGAGTCCCGACCGGGCGACGAGTACCGCCTCGCACTCGAGGTCTGCGACGAGGTCGATCACCTCGCGCTCGCCCGCAAGCGGGACGCGCAGTCCGCCGATTCCCTCGACGACGCCAACCTCGCAGGTCTCGAGTTCGCGTTCGCAGTCGGCCAGTAACTCGTCGTAGTCGAGCGCCACGCCCGCGCGCTCGGCGGCGACGCGGGGGGCGAGCGGCTCCTCGAGGTACCTGAGACACGTCGCCGCGTCGGGATCGCCACAGGCGGTCGCGACGACGCGGACGTCGTCGTCCGGCGGATGTCCCGTCTGGGCGGGTTTTATGGCTCGAGCGTCGACACCCTCCTCGCGAAGCCACGCCGTCACCCCGGCAGTGACGACCGTCTTGCCGACGCCGGTGCCGGTGCCGACGACGGCGAGTGGACGCCCGTTCACAGGATCCCGACCTCCTCGCCGGCAGCGCGGAACGCCTCGAGGCAGGCGACGACGTCGTCTTCGTCGTGGGTGGCCGTGGGCGCGACGCGGATTCGACTCGTCCCCTCGGGAACCGTCGGTGGACGGATCGCCGGCGTGAGAACGCCGCGATCTCGAATCCCGGCCGCGAGGTCGAGTGCGTCGCGGCGGTCGCCGATCAGGACGGGGAGGATCTGGGAGTCGCCGAGGACCGTATAGCCCATCGTCTCGAGGCCGTCCCGGAGGTGGGCGACGTTCTCCCAGAGGCGTTCGCGAACGTCGCCGTGGCGGGCGACGTGTAGCGCCTCGCTCGCGGCGGCGGCCGCGGTCGGCGCGAGACCGGTCGAGAAGACGAACGAGCGTGCGTCGTTGACCAGATACTCGATCAGGGCGTCGTCGCCGGCGACGTAGCCGCCCTGGCTCGCGAGCGCCTTCGAGAGGGTTCCGAGCTGGACGTCGACGCGATCTGCGAGCCCTTCGGCCTGGACGACGCCGCCGCCGTCGGCGTAGAGACCGGTCGCGTGAGCCTCGTCGACCATCACCCACGCGCCGAACTCCTCGGCGGCGTCACAGATCGTCGCCAGCGGGGCGACGGTGCCGTCCATGCTGAACACGGAGTCGGTGACGACGAGCCACGACTCGTCGTCGGCTCCGGGTCGATCGGCCCGCGCGGCGAGCCTCGAGCGGAGGTCCGACGCGTCGCAGTGGTCGTAGATTTCGACGTCGGCCCCGGAGAGCCGACAGCCGTCGACGATACTCGCGTGGTTCAACTCGTCCGAGAAGACGACGTCCGGTTCGAGTGCGGTGATCGTTCCGACGTTCGCCGCGTATCCCGAGGAGAACGCGAGGGCGCGATCCGTCCCTTTGGTCTCCGCCAGCTGGCGCTCCAGGTCGTGGTGGACGATCGTGTCGCCGGTGACGAGCCGGCTCGCGCCGGCACCCGTCCCGACGGTCGCGGCCGCCTGTCTGGCGGCGTTCTGTACCCGCTGGTCTCCCGTCAGCCCGAGGTAGTTGTTCGACGCGAAGACGAGCACCTCCTCGGCGTCGAGGACGGGGAGGCCGCCCTCTGGCGGCGGCGCGAAGTAGCCCCGCTCTGCGACGCGGTCGGCGGGCGCGAGCGTCCGCCTCAGGTCGGCCTCCTCGAGCGTGGCGACGCGTTCCTCGAGATCGAACCCACGGTCTTCCATCCGATTCCTTCGTCACAGCCCCGTGATTTGACTCTCACGATTCGTCTCGCACCGACTTCCACGAGTGTCCGATTCGGCGACCGATCAGAAGCCCGGCATCAACTCTGCAGGGCCGAAGACGCCGTACTCCCCGGCCCGGTTCCGACGGACGGCGGCTTTCAGGTAGCCGAGCGCCGGCCCGTTGACGTTCGCCTCCATGCTCGTCGCGTCGTCGAGTTCGAACGCGTTCGTTCCCGTCTCGCCGTCGAAGGTCGTCCCCGTCACCCGGACGGTCGTCGTCGTCGGCTTCTCGTCGCTGCGGACGTCCAAGATTCCGCCGACGGTGACGTCCTCGGCGTCGCAGATGCCCGCCCGCTCGAGGAGGACGTCGTCGGCGTGTTCCATGTCTCGGAACTCGATGACGCCGTCGTGTTCGTCGACGATCTCCTCGATCTCCTCGTCTGAGAGTTCGCGGGCGGTCTCGATGTCGTACTCGTCGAGGTGGGCGATGTCCTCGCGGACGGTGCCGCGGTTGTCCTCGTAACCCGACTTGAGGCCGACGCCCCACCAGATGTCGACCGACTCGACCTCGACGAACGACTGGGCGGCGATCGCCGCTGCGCCGGTGAGAAAACCCGGCGTCGCGCCCGCCCCACAGACGAACGTGATACCCGACTCCTCGAACGCCGCCGTTCGCTCGTCGAGCATCCCGATCACGCGAGAGCGCTTGAGGACGTCCACGAGGACGCCCTCGTAGCCGGCCTCGACGAACCGATCCGCGACCCGCGGGATGAAGTCGTGTTCGTAGTTCGGCAGGGCGACGAGCACGGCGTCGATCTCCTCACTCACGTCGATGACGTCGCCGATCGCGTCCTCCGTGGGACGGGCCTGCTCCGAGGCGACGACGCCCCTGTCCTCACCGTGTCGTTTGACCGCGGCCGCGCCGCCGTCGGCTGCGACCTCGTTGTCGATATTCCCTTCGGTGGCGTCGAGCAGTTCCTCGACGTCCAGTCCGTCGAAGTCGACCGCGACGCCGTGGCGGTCACACGCCGCGACGGGGGTCAGGCCGTCTTTGTGCCGGCTGACCTCGAGCGTTCGTCGTCCGATACCGCCGGTTCCGAGTACTGCGAAGTTGACGTCCATCGTTCGTAGTTCAATCGTCGTCTCTCGTCAGTCGTCGCTCGATTCCACGCTGGCGTTGCTCTCGACGGTGCCGACGGCGGGCTCGACCGGGTCGTCCCGACCACGAGCTTTCACGACCTCGGGATCGAAGTCGTTGACCGACCGATTGGGCTCGAGTCCGGCGCGTTCGACGATCTCGATGTCCTCGCCGGGCGACTGTCCCTCCGTCGAGAGGTAGTCGCCGGTGAGGATGCCGTCTGCACCCGCCTCGAGCGGCAGGTGCTGCTCGTCGGGCGCGAGATTCGCCTCCCTGCCACCGGTGAGGCGCACTCGTGTCTCCGGGTGCAAGAGTCGGTAGACCGCGACCGTCTTGACGATCTCCTCGGTCGTGATCTCCGGAGTCTCGCCGCCGAGTTCGGTGCCGGCGATGGGGTTGAGGACGTTCACCGGCAGCGAGGAGATGCCGATCTCCTGTAAGGCGATGGCGGCGTCGACCCGGTCGGTGGGCGTCTCGCCCATCCCGAGGATGACGCCCGCACAGAGGTCCATGCCGGCCTCCCTGGCCACCTCGAGGGTGGCGACGCGGTCTTCGAACTCGTGCGTGCCGACGACCTCGGGGAAGTAGTTCGGCGAGGTCTCGATGTTGTGATTGTAGTGCTGGATACCCTCGTCGGCCAGAATCGCGGCTTCCTCCTCGGTGAGGATGCCGAGCGAGGCGTCGATCTCGAGGTCACACTCCTCGCGGACGAGGCGGATGGCCTCGAGGACCTCCGCCCACTCCTCGGGGCGTTTTTCTTTCGAGACGCCCCGTTCCGCGACGACGATACCGAAGCGCTGGGCACCGTCGCGTTCGGCGCGTTTCGCGGCCTCGAGGACCGCCTCCGGGCCGATGAAGTCGTACGTCTCGATGCCCGTGTCGAAGTGGACCGACTGCGCACAGAAGCCGCAGTCTTCCGCGCAGTTGCCCGCCTTCGCGTTGACGATCGAGCAGGCGTCGACCGTGCCGTCGCCGAAGTGATCGCGAACGGCGGCTCCCGCCTCCGCGAGCGGCTCGACCGGCTGGGCGATCAGCGCCAGCCCGTCGGTCCGATCGAGCCGCTCGCCGGCGAACACCCGCTCGAGTGCGTCGTCTACCGTCCGATTGCCCGTCTCGTAAACCACGATCTAGCCGTCGGTTGACGCAAATATAATCGTTGTGGTACGTCACAAATTTCGTCACGTTCGGACCACGACGACGACGGTCCGATAGCCGAGCGTCGCGGTCGATGAGCCAGACGCCGGCTCGATCGTCGACCGATCGCACTCACCGCGGCGTCTCCGAACCCCACTTCTCGAGGGCCGTCGCCAGTTCGTCGTGGTCCTCGGCGTACTCCTCGAGCGGGACGCCCGCCATCGAGGCGTCGACGGACTGCCTGAGCGCCCTCGCACCGGCGCGAGTGCCGTCCGGGTGGCCGTGGATGCCGCCACCGGCCTGGACGACGATCTCCGTCCCCAGCGCCTCGAGTAACTGGTCGACGACGCCCGGGTGGAGGCCGCCGGAGGCGACCGGCAGGACGGGATTCAGCCCGTAGAGGTCAGACGTGAGCCACTCGTTGATCCCCGGCGTGTCCTCGTTCTCGAGTTTCCCCAGTCCCGCGGTGCCGGTGTGGAGGTGATCGACGCCACAGAGGCGGGCGACCTGTGCGAGCACGCGCATCGAGACGCCGTGGTACTCGAGGCGGTCGAAGGCGGCGTGCATCGCGCGGTGGGCGTGGATCGCGAGGTCGTGGTCGGCGGCGCGCTCGCGGACCGACTGGACGGCCGACCAGCCCGACGTGATCACGTCGACCATGACGAAGCCGCCGCCGTGCTCGGCGACGAGGTCGACCCGCTCTACCATCTCCGTCGTCTCCCCGGTGACGTTGACGAGGTAGTCTTTGCGCTCGCCGGTTTCCTCCTGGGCGCGGTCGCGCGCGGCGAGGCTCTCGGCGAGACGATCCTCGAACGGGTTGAACGCCTGGTCGGTGAGGTTCTCGTCGTCTTTCAGCAGGTCGACGCCACCGAGCCACGCCTCCTCGCCGACGCGGGCGTGTGCCGCCGTCGAGAGGCCGACTTTCGGCTTCGGTACCGTCGCAAGCACGGGACGGTCGGCCGCGTCGAGTTTTTCCGTCGCCACGTCCGGCCCGAACAGCGGACCCGGGAACCCCTCGACGATCGTCTCGGGCCAGCGACAGTCCTCGAGTCGGATCGTCTCGACCGCCTTCATCCCCATGATGTTGCCCGCGATACACGAGAGGATCTGCGCCATGCTCCCCTCCTCGAACAGGTCGGCGGGGTAGGCCACGGTGATCTCGTCGCCGTCGATCCCGCAGGCGACGGCCCCGAGGTCGGTGAACTCGTCCTCGTCGACGTGGAGGGCGGCCCAGGTCCCGTTCGACGACTCTGAAGCCACGCGACTCGCCGCACCCTCCATCGACAGCCCCTCGCCCGGTTCGACGGTGAACTCACAGACCAGTTCGGTCTCCGACGGTTCGTACTCGAGGTCGAGGAAGTCGTCGTACTCGATTCCAGTCATCGTGGTTTCGTCGCTTCACCGCCCGGCGCAATAGCGCTTGTGCCGACGGCTTCGACGCGGTCGTTCACACACGACCTCGACCTGTCGAGTCCAGCGGGGACGACCGTCCCCGACGAGAGCAGGTCGCCGTCCTCCCCGACGCTCGTTTCTGCCCTGCTTGCGGTATCGAAACGCTCGCCGATCACCGACTTCCGTGTGGTCTGTAGCACCGACCTCGCCGAGAAACCGCGCCGACGACGCCGGTTTCCACGAGCGCGTTTCGTCCGCTCGTCGAACACATAATGGTTCAGTTGGTTGACCGTACCAAAATTTAAAGTTTTTGGCCGGTGTAGAAGCCAAAAGCGAGGACATGACCGACAGTACGACGGACGAGAAATCCGGGGATGGGATGGTGGAACTCGGTCCCAGTGTCGACGAACTCTTTGGCGACCTCGAGGACGAATCTCTCGAAACCGACGCTGCCGACCGATCGACCACCGAGACGAGCACCGAAGACGACGGGATCGAAGACCGGACGGCCACCGACGTATTCGACCAGCTTCGCGCCGAAGGGGACGCGACGCTCGATACCGATTCGGTCCTCGTCGACGAGAGCCCCGAGGAGATCATCGCCAGCGCCGACGAAGACGCCGACGAGGACGAATCCGACCTCGACGACGCGCTCGTCGACGAGGCAGCACTCGACGAGTTGCTCCTCACCGGGCGGACGAAAGAAGACGAGTTCCTCTGGATCGACAGCGACACGGAGGGGGCGTCGTCTGCAGACGACCACGAACCGACGACGGCGACCGACGCCGACGCCGGGGCGGAGCCAGCTGCGGCGTCGACGGCCGAATCGGACGACGTCGAGCAGTCCACGGACGAACTCGCCGACGAGGGGGCGACCGAAGACGAACTCTCGAGTGAGACCGTCGACGAAGGCGAGTCGACGGACGACCTCGAGGCGGAGTCGAGCGTCGACGACGTGGTCGACGACGAGTCGATCGAGGACGACGCGTCGGGCGATCTCGAGGACGAGACCGACGACTCGTCCGCCGACGAGACGGCCGAAACGGATTCCGAAGCGGACGAAGACGCCGACGAAGCCGACGCCGACGGACCGTCCGGGTTTTTCGGCTGGCTTCGCGCGAAACTCGGGGCCATTTTTTAATGGACCGGTGTCGGAATCGTTTTTCGGCCGGCCGTAATACGTTCACGTATGGACGAGACCGACGAACTCGAGCGGATTCGTGAGAAGAAGCGAGAGGAACTGCGCAAGCGCGCCGAGCGCGAACAGCAGGCCGCCTCGAGTCCCGACGCGCCGGTTTCGGTGACGGGATCGGGGCACTTCCAGGAGGTCGTCGACAGTCACCCGATCGTCCTCGTGGACTTCTACGCCGACTGGTGTGGGCCCTGCCAGATGCTCGCGCCGACGCTCGAGACGATCGCCGCGGAGACGACGGCGACCGTCGCGAAAGTCGACACCGACGCCCACCAGCGGCTGGCCCAGCAACACGGCGTGCAGGGACTGCCGACGCTGGTGCTATTCGTCGACGGTGAACCGGTCGAGCGGCTCGTCGGCATGCAAAACGAGGCGACGCTCCGGCAGGTGATCTCGAACCACCAGCCCGCGTAGAACCGA
This sequence comes from Natribaculum breve, assembly GCF_023008585.1. Lineage (GTDB taxonomy): Archaea > Halobacteriota > Halobacteria > Halobacteriales > Natrialbaceae > Natribaculum > Natribaculum breve. The sequence continues at coordinate 589,921 of NZ_CP095390.1, forward strand.
AAACGGAGAGACGAGAACCGATTACAGGAACTCTTCGATGTGGTCGGCGACCTCCTCGGGGGTGTCGCCGACGGGGACGCCCGCGTCGTTCAGGGCGTTGATCTTGCTCTCTGCCGTCCCGGTACCGGAGCCGGAGACGATCGCGCCGGCGTGACCCATGCGCTTTCCTGGCGGAGCCGTGCGACCGGCGATGAAGCCGGCGACCGGCGTGTCGACGTGCTCGTCGATGAACGCGGCAGCCTGCTCTTCGTCCTCGCCACCGATCTCACCGCACATGACGATGGCTTCCGTCTCGGGGTCGTTCTCGAAGAGCTCGAGCGCGTCGATGAAGCTCGTACCGATGATCGGGTCGCCGCCGATGCCGATGGCGGTGGTCTGCCCGATGCCGCGCTGGGTGAGGCTATCGACGACCTGGTAGGTCAGGGTGCCCGAGCGGGAGACGAGGCCGACGTTACCCGACTCGAAGATGTTGCCGGGCAGGATGCCCAGCTTGGACTCGCCGGGGGTGATGAGGCCGGGACAGTTTGGGCCGATGAGACGGGTGTCCGTCTCGGTGAGGCGCTTGTTGACCTTGGCCATGTCCTGGGTCGGGATGCCCTCGGTGATGGCGACCGCCAGATCGAGGTCCGTATCGAGAGCCTCGAAGATCGCGTCGCCGGCAAAGGCCGGCGGGACGAAGATGACCGAGGTGTCGGCGTCTTCCTCCTCGACGGCCTGGTCGACGGTGTCGTAGACGGGGACGCCGTCGACGTCCTGACCACCTTTGCCGGGGACCGCACCGGCGACCACGTTGGTGCCGTACTCCATCATCTGGCGGGCGTGGAACTTGCCCTCGCCGCCGGTGATGCCCTGTACCACGACGCGAGTGTCTTCGTCGACGAGTACGCTCATTGTTCGTTCACCTCCTCAGCGTACTCGACAGCACGCTGGACCGCATCCTCGAGGGTCTGTTCGACCGTCACGAGGTCCTCGTTGAGAATTTCCATGCCTTCCTCCCAGTTGGTACCGGCCAGACGGACGACGACCGGCTTGGGGATCTCGTCGAACTGCTCGAGTGCTTCGTTGATCCCTTTGGCGACCTCGTCGCCGCGGGTGATGCCGCCGAAGATGTTGAAGACGACGCTCTCGACGTTGTCGTCGGAGAAAACCATGTCGAGTGCGTTCGCGATCCGGTCGGCTTTCGCACCGCCACCGACGTCGAGGAAGTTGGCGGGCTCGCCGCCGTAGTAATCGACGAGGTCCAGCGTCGTCATCACGAGACCGGCACCGTTGCCGATGATCCCCGTGTTGCCCTCGAGGCGGACGTAGTCGAAGCCGTACTCGTCGGCCTTCTGCTCGAGTTCGTCGCCGCCGGCGGCCTCCTCTTCCATCTCGGCGAGTTCGGGCTGGCGGAACAGCGCGTCCTCGTCGACGTTCATCACGGCGTCGGCCGCGATGACCTCGTCGTCAGAAGTGACCATCAGCGGGTTGATCTCGGCGTCGCTGCCGTCTTTTTCCTCCCAGAGGTCGTACAGCGTCGAGAGGACGCTCGAGACGTCACGGGCGAGGTCGCGGTCGACGCCCGCGTCGTAGACGGCCTTGCGTGCCTGGTAGGGCATCATGCCGAAGGAGGGGTCGACGTGCTCGCGTGCGATCGCGTCGGGGTCCTCTTCGGCGACCTCCTCGATGTTGACGCCGCCTTTCGTCGAGACCATCGCGACGGGCTTGCCCTCGCCGCGGTCCATCGTGATCCCGACGTAGAGTTCGTCGGTGAAGTCGACTGCCTGCTCGACCAGCACGCGGTCGACGTAGTAGCCTTTGAGGTCCATCCCGAGAATGGCGTCGGCCGCCTCACGGGCTTCCTCCTCGTCCTCGGCGAGTTTGATCCCCCCGGCCTTTCCGCGGCCGCCGACCTGTACCTGCGCCTTGATCGCGACCGGGTAGCCGATCTCCTCGGCCGCGGCCAGGACGCCGTCGACGTCCGAAGCCAGTTTCGACTCCGGCGTCGGGATTCCGGCATCGGCGAAGACCTGCTTCGCCTGATACTCGTGCAGTTTCATGCGCACTCGAAAGGCGGATTCCTCCCCGCTTAAATCCTGCCAGTTTGTCTCGCGCTCACTCCGCTTCTTTTATACGACCCTGCTCGTCACCGGACGGCGACCAGTCGAAGCGACCCACTCGTCGTGCGCCCGAGACTACTGGACGACAGTCGGTGCGCCCTCGATCGCACTCGAGACGCGCTCGAGGGACGAACCGTGCTGTCCGGCAGTACGAAAAAGCGGTCCCGCTCACGTCCGGCTGACGTCGTCAGTGCACCCCCTGCCGTGATGCGAGACCGGGCCACCCCCACCACCTACCGCAGGCGGTACCACGTACGAGCGCTATATCAGTGTATTCCACACACGATGTGCACGGCGTGCACGGGACTGGTCGACGCTACGCGAGCGGCTCTGCGTCTGCCCTGTACGCCTCGTATCGCTCCGTCGCCCACTCCCTGACGTCGTCGTCTCTCGACTCGAGCAACGCCTGCGGAATGCCGGCCTCGTCGTGGACGCCGATCTGGACGGCGTCGTCTAAGACGCCCAGGTAGTACGGAACCTCGCCGTCGTGCCGGTAGGTCGTGACGTTCTCCATGTCGGCCAGCGACTCGAAGTGCTCGCGAAGGGCCGGGGTCGACTGCACCGTCTCGACGACCTCGTCGGTGAGGACGATCTCCGCAGTGGTTCCCGACTCGGCGGCCGACCGCGCCGTCTCGAGTGCGTCTGCCGACGTCGCCGGAAGGACCGCTCTCGTGTGCGTGGCCGTCGTCAGCGTCTCCAGGTGGCTCTCGACCGGGGCGTACGGGTTCGCGGCCGTCGCCTCGACGATCGTCGCGTCGACCAGTGCGTGCGGGTCGACGTCCACGGGCACGTCTGCCTCGGTGAGCTGGCTCAACACGGCTTTCGCTCGCTCGATAAACGCCATCGTCTCGGTCATCTCGCCGATGTCCGTCGCGACGAGTTCCCCCGCGAGCGTAATCTCGTAGCCGTCGGCGACCGAGTGAACCAACCCACGTTCCTCGAGTGCGTCGAGGTTTCGCTGTACAGTCGTCCGAACGACGCCGATCTCTCGCCGTAACTCCGCACTGGTCAGAGCCCCGCGTTCGGTCAGTGCCTCGAGAATTCGTACCCGGCAGGTAGAGCGGACGAGAAACTCGATTTCGGCTAGCGACTCCCTCCCCATACGTTCGATCGATATATTTACACATCGATACTTTAGCTCTATCGGCCGTTCTGGCACCGAGGAGTCCCTCATCCGTCGGTATTACAACAGCGTGATACTCCGTGGTCGATTCGTATCTCGGAAGAAACGACCGCTCGACGAGGTGTGGCGGTCGCCAGGTGCAGCGGGTCACCCCTCGATCACCGATCGCTGGCTCGCGACGAACTCGAGTGCGCTCGTTCGTGACCAGTCGACCCTGCGGTCCGTTACTGGTCTGACTCGAGATTTCGACCGCCGGATCGGACGGTCAACACGGGGACAGGACTGGTGCGGACCACCTTCTCGGTGACGCTTCCCAGGAGGTAGTGCTCGATCCCGCCACGGCCGTGCGTGCCCATCACGACGAGGTAGACGTCGTGGTCGTCGACGTACGTGTCGATCTCCTGCCAGGGCGATCCGCGTTCGACTGCCGTCACGACGTCGACCCCCCTTTCCCTCCTCCTGAGCGCGCTCGCGGCGACGTCGCTCCCGTCGGTCGGGACCAGGATTCGGTCGTACATACTGGCACCAGCGTTCGCGGCGACTTTAACCGTGGTTCGATCACCGTTCGTGCGTGTTCGATGGCGAACCGATCGGGTGTCGAACTGTCAACCCGGGAGAAACAGGTTGAGAAACGCCACGACGAGTCCCGCGAGTCCCATGCGGACGCCGGCGACGATCCAGTTCTGTTTCGAGATCGACCCGAGGTACGCGCCGAAGCTGAACAACACGAGCACGCCGATCGCGATGCCGACGAGCGTCGCCTCGAGCAGCGACAGGTAGATCCCGTGTAGCAAAAACGGGAGCAACGGGAGGATGATGCCGATCAGCGGACCGATACCGCTGGCGACCGCGTTGACTTTCCGCGCGCCGACTTGGTCTCGCTGGACTTTCGTATCCTCCAGATCGGTCAGCATGGCGCGTTCGATCCGCACGATCTCGGCTTGTTTTTCGGCCCGTTCGATCTCCCAGACGCTCCAGACGCCCGACGTTCCCAGCCCGACGGCCGCGCCGAGGCCGATCTTGAACACCGTGAGGCCGTCGGGGACGCCCGACAGGTACGCGCCGACGATGACGCCGATGCTCGTCAGCGTGCCGTCGAAGCCGTTAGAGATGAAGTACCGCCGCGAGATCGACCTGACGTCCTCCTTGCGGAGCAGTTCGCGAATGTCGGTCATCGTCGCCGCTCAGCGATCCTGGGGCGTTTCGCTCTGTTCGACCACGCGCTCGCCACAGACGACCTCGTCGATCGAGTGGACCGTCCCGCCGAGTTCCTCGACCGTCTCCTCGACGACCCTGGCGTCGATCGCGTCGCCCTCGAGCGTGAGTTTGAGATTCTGGACTTCGCGATCCGTCTCCACCAGCACGGCGTTGACGCCCTCGACGCCGTCACACGCCGCGACGGTCTCGGCGAACTCGACGATACCCGGTTCGTGCGGTTTCAGGAGATCGAGAACGAGCCGCTGTATCGGTACGGTCACGACGTCCTCCGGTTCGACCCGGGTGCTCTTAGTGATACTGGACGCTCATCGATTGGCCGGCGCGTCCGGCTCCCTGCGTCTGACGAGAGTCGCGACGCCGAGATAGGCGGGGAGACAGACGACGAGCACGCCGACGAGGAGCGCCCAGTCTTCGGGTCCGAGCGGAACCGTTCCAAAGTATCGATTCAGCGGCGTGTACAGTACCGACAGCTGGAGGAGGATCGACGTGACGACGGCGGCCGAGAGCCACGGGTTCGACAGCATCGGCGTGTCGCGCAGCCAGCGGATGACGTACAGTCCCAGAAGCTCGAGGAAGACGAAGCCCGTGAACACCATCGTCATCGTGTACGGCGTGGTCTCGGGGGCTCCTTCGAGAGTGTAGATCATGAGCGCGAGCAGTACGACAGTGGTCACGGTCCCCATTCCGCCGATCAGCCCGAGCATCGGCTTGCCGACGATTCCCTGATCGGGCTCGCGTGGCGGTCGGTCCATCACGTCTTCACTTGCGGGATCGGCCCCGAGGGCGAGCGCCGGCAGGCCGTCGGTCATCAGGTTGATCCACAGTAGCTGGACGGCGGGGAGGATGAGGTAGCCGTACAGCGAGGCGATGAAGACCAGCGCGACCTCGGCGACGTTCGCGCTGAGGAGGTAGGCGACGAACTTCCAGATGTTGTCGAAGATCGCCCGGCCGCGCTCGACGGCGCGCTCGATCGTCGCGTAGTTGTCGTCCATCAGGACGATGTCGGAGGCCTGTTTGGCGACGTCGGTCCCGCGAATCCCCATCGCGACGCCGATGTCGGCGTTTTTCAGCGCCGGCGCGTCGTTGACGCCGTCGCCCGTCATCGCGACGTCGTGGCCGTTCGCCTGCAGTGCTCGCAGGATCCGAACCTTGTGGTTGGGCGAGGTCCGGGCGAAGACGTCGACCTCCTCGACGCGCTCGCGAAGCGTCTCGTCGTCCATCGCCTCGAGGTCGCGACCCTCGAGTACCGACGTGCCGATGCCCAGCGATTCTGCGATCGCCCTCGCCGTCCGAACGTTGTCGCCGGTCACCATGTTCACGGCGATGCCGGCGCGTTTCGTCGCCGCGACCGCGTCGGCGACCTCCTCGCGCGGTGGATCGATCATGCCCGCGATCCCGACGAACACGAGTCCGTCCTCGAGGTCCTCGCCGTCGTCGGGGTCCTCGAGATACGCCATCGCCAGCACGCGGAGGGCGTCGTCTGCGAACGTCTGGACCTGCGACTCGATCCGGTCGCGGGCGTCGTCGGTCATCGCCGTCGGGCCGTCGGCGGTGAGCACCCGATCGCAGTTCGAGACGACGACCTCGGGTGCACCCTTGACGTAGCCCACGTCGTCGTGGACGGTCCCCATCCACTTTCGTTCGGAGGAGAACGGGACCTCGTCGGTCCGCGGGTGCTCCTCGCGGAGCGTCGCGACGTCGAGTCCTCGCTTTTCGGCCACCTCGACGAGCGCCCGCTCGGTCGGGCCGCCCTCGTCGGCCGTCGAGTCGTTACACAGCGCCGCGATCCGCAAGAGCAGTTCCTCGCGATCGGTGGCTTCGCCCTCTCGATCCTGGACGTCGACGACGGTGTCGTTCAGCCAGAGCCTGCTGACCGTCATCTGGCCTTTCGTGAGCGTCCCCGTCTTGTCCGTACAGACGACGTCCACGGAGCCGAGCGCCTCGACCGACGGGAGACGTCGGACGAGCGCGTCCGCCTCGGTCATCTTCCGGACTCCCAGCGCGAGGGTGAGCGTCACCACTGCCGGCAGTCCCTCTGGGACCGCGGCGACGGCGAGCGACACCGCGGTGAGCGCGGCCTGGATCGCCCCGACCCCTCGAACGAGCAACAGCGGGACGACGAGCGCAGCCAGCACGAGCACGCCGATCCCGAGGTTGCGGCCGAGCACGTCCAGTTCCTCCTGCAGCGGCGTCCGCGTCTCTGCCGTCGACGCCAGTTCCTCCGCGATCGCGCCGACCTCCGTCTCCATGCCGGTCGCCGTGAGTACGGCGACGCCCTTGCCGCGGGCGACGTTCGTCCCCTTGTACACCATGCTCTCGCGTTCGGCGAGCGGCGTCTCGTGATCGACCGGCGACGACGACTTCGAGACCGGCACGCTCTCCCCCGTGAGTGCGGCCTCGTCGACCACGAGATCGGTCGCCTCGAGTAGCCTGCCGTCGGCGGGAACGACGTCGCCGCCGCGCAACAGGACGACGTCGCCGGGGACGAGTTCCGTGGCGTCGACCTCGGTCGCCTCGCCGTCTCGGCGGACCGTCGCCGTCGGCGCGGCGAGTTCCCGGAGCGACTCGAGACTTCGTTCGGCCCGGTAGTCCTGGACGAAGCCGAAGATCCCGTTTGCCACGACGATGATGCTGATCAGGACCGCGTCGACGGTGTTTCCGGCCCAGACCGAGAGGGCGACGGCACCCAGGAGCACCCAGATGAGCGCGCTGTCGAACTGGGCGACGAAGATGTCGAGCGGCGTCCGCTCTTCGCCCCGCACGACGTCGTTTTCGCCGTACTTCTCGAGTCGTCGACTGGCGTCCTCGGAGGACAGCCCGTCCCGTCGCGTCTCGAGGTCGTCCAGAACCTCGGGCGCGTCTCGAGCGTGTGCTGGATCGGACACTGTCTACGTCTTCTATTCCGGTCCCAATGGGTGTATCCCTCTGTCACGTCGTCGCCGCTCGAATCGCGAAAACGACGCCCGGTCGGAGTCATACTGCCGGACGTAAGTCGTGAAAGATTCTCGCCGTCCCGGGGTGGCGAGAATCTTCACACAGTTACGTCCGATAGTATCAGAGTCGGAGTCGGCCAGAGGCCACGCGAAACGCTCATTCGTCTGCTGTCTCTACGTTCGCCAATGGCGACGTGGGTCGACGTCCTCGTGACTGCCTTCGTGTTGCAACTTCTCGCGCTCCCCGGCGAGAAAGGCCAGCTCGTGATCGCCGGGCTCGCGACGAAGTACAACCCGTACGCGGTCGTCGCCGGCGCAGCGACGGCGTTCGGTGGGTGGACGCTCCTCGAGATCTATCTGGGCCAGGCGCTGCAGGGAGCGCTCCCGGAACTGTACCTCGACGTGATCACTGCGGGACTGTTCGTGGCGTTCGCGATCTGGATTCTGTACTCGCGGATCGACGACCCGACTGCCGACGCGTCGACGTCCGAACCCGCCACCAACGGCGATTCGGACTCCGTCGCGAACGGCGGCCAGCGCACGCTCGAGGACGCGTCGGACGTGTTCTCGTCGTCGACGACCGGCTACCTCTCGTCGTTCTCGGCGATGGCGTTCGCAGAATTCGGCGACAAGACCCAGCTCGTCACGATCAGCCTCGCCGTCCAGTACGGGGCCCACCCCGCGATCTGGGTCGGCGAGATGCTCGCGATCGTTCCCGTGAGCCTGGCGACGGCGCTCGTGTTCGACCGGGTCGCACACTACTTCAACCTCGCGTGGGTCCACCGCGCGGCGGCGGCGATGTTTCTGCTGTTCGCAGCTGACATCGTGGCGGAGTACGCCTTCGGCGTCTCCGTTCTCCCGCTGTAGCGTCCTCGGCCGATCCGGTACGCGACGACTGCGAGACTCGCTACTCACCGTCTGCACCGATTTTGGGCGACCTAATCCCTGTTTGATATATACGCACGATTCGTAGACCGACGTAGAGATGGGACTCGTCGAGAACCTCGTACTGGTGTTCGTCGCCGGATTCGTCACCGCCCTCGCGACCGGGCTCGGTGCGATTCCGTTTTTCTTCTTCGACTCCATCAGCGACCGCGGCAACGTGGTTCTCTGGGGACTGTCCTCCGGCATCATGGTCTCTGCGTCGGTGTTCGGACTCATCGAAGAGGGTCTCGCCGAGGGCGGCCCCGCGGAGATTCTCGCGGGGATGGCCGTCGGCGTCGTGCTCGTCGTCGTCGCCCACAACGTCATCACGAACGCCGACGTCGACCCTCGCGAGTACAGGGAAGCCGACTTCAAGAAACTCCTGTTGATCCTCGGCGTCCTGACCGTCCACAGCTTCCCGGAGGGCGTTGCGGTCGGCGTCTCGTTCGCCGACCTCAACCTCGGCACCGGTCCGCAGTTTCTCGGGTTTACGGTCCCCATCCTCGCGATCTTCATGACGGTCGCGATCTCGATCCACAACGTCCCCGAGGGAACCGCGATCTCGATCCCGCTGCGAGCGATGGGCGTCTCCGAGTGGAAGATGGTCTGGTGGGCGGTCTTCTCGAGTCTCCCCCAGCCGATCGGGGCCGTCATCGCGTTCGCGTTCGTCCGTCTCGCCCGGGACTTCCTGCCTTTGGGCTTTGGCTTCGCCGCCGGCGCGATGATCTACCTCGTGTTCACCGAGTTCATCCCCGAGGCGCTCGAGCACGGCGAAGGGCTGCCAAACGGCGGCAAACTCGAGTTACTGGGTGGCGTGGTCGTCGGCGTCTCGATCATGCTCCCGCTGGCGTTCATCTGAGTTCGGCCCGGCGTGGAGAGTCCGGGTCAGCCGCTGATCGGAACCCCACCGAACACGACGATCGCGACCAGCCAGTAGGCGACGTAGAGCCCACCGAGGAGGACGCCGTGCCACCGCTTCAGCTGTCCCTCGTAGAGGAAGTACGCGGCGAGAGCCGTCACGGCGATCACCACCGGGAGGTGAAACGTCAGCACGGAACTCGAGATCTCGAGGTCGCTCAGCAGCATGATGACGCCGACGTTTCCGGTCACCGAGAAGAGGACGCTCCCGATGACGTTCCCGACGCCGATCTCGGGGACGCCCCGGCGAACCGGCTCGATCGTCAGCATGACGTCTTCGAAGGTGAGAATCACCGTCAGGACGGTCGCGCCGAAGACGGTCTCTTCGATGCCGAACCCGTCGACGACGACCTCCGATCCGGCCTCCAGCAACATCGCGCCGAAGACGATCCCGGCGAGCGCGAGGACGGAGAAGCCGATCCAGATCCACCCGGACGCGGAGCGCCCACCGACGAGGCGATCTTCGGGAATCTCCGAGATCGACTGGGGCATGGCGACGCCGCCGTCCGGTTGCACTTCCCTCCCGAGTTCGGTGTTTCGAAACACGGGCGTCTCACGCTGGTACTCGCGAACGATGAGGTAGCCGAACATCAGGACGAACGAGCCAAGCAGCAAGACGCCGTGGACGAACGTCAGCGTCCCCACGAGGACGAACGGAACCAACAACAGCGGTGCCAGCGCGAAGAGGACGACGTAATCGCTCGGGAGGTCGACGGGAAACGGCCTGACGATCGCAGCGAGCGCGAGCGTGACGCCGACGATCGCCAGTCCAGTGCCGAGTGCCGTCCCGAGCGCAGCGCTCTCGAGTCCGCCCGCAGACAGGACGAGCGCGAGGATCGTGTCGTCGAACTCGAACCCCGTGAAGATGATCGCGAGCGCGAACAACGACACCTGCAACCCGAACGCCGCACGGGTGAGATAGCTGATCAGTTTCTCGACGCAGACCGCAAGCAAGACCGCACCACCAGCGAGGACGAGTATCGCCCCCGCCAGCCCTTGCGCTTCGACGAACCCCTCGATCATCCCCTCGAGTCCCCCTTCGCTCTCTGCTTCTTCGTCCTCGCCTGCCGCCTCGTCTTCCTGTGCGAGTGCCGGTGTGATCGGCACCGCCACGAGAAGCGACGCGATCAACAGGAGAGCGATAATAGCTCGCTTGTGTGACATACACTATCGCGGTAATGCGGGACGTCGGCTTATAGCCTCGTTCTCCTGTAGAAGAATCCATTGGACAACGATACATACGCCGCCCTCGAGACGGTGTCGAGAACGACCGGGCCACACTCGAGTTCGGCCGTAGGCGCTCGACTCTCGAGTGTGCTGTTGTGCTTCGTCCCTCGGAAAACTCGGTCGCTGTAGTGCTCCGTCTGGGATTTGAACTACGCCGAGACGTTCCGGGTCGCTCGCTACGCTCGCTTCCCGGCTGCGACTCGTCTATTCAAATCCAGGGTCGCATTTTCGGCTCACGGATTTGTTCGCCGAAAAGTGCTCCGTCTGGGATTTGAACCCAGGTCATCGGCTCGAAAGGCCGAAATGATTGGCCGGACTACAAAGCGCCTTCGGCGCTCTCGATAGCACCAGACGCCCGAAATCGGCTTCTTTTCAGCCGTGGTTACACCATTATACTATTCGAACCTTTATAAAACCCACGTTTTCGGCCTTTAGCCGATTGACACTCAAATGAGTTATTATATTGATTATTAAGGGATTGGAATTTAACTATAGTACGGCAGACAACTCACTCAGGAGCATTATAGAACAGTTCGCGTCCTCATTATGTCTACGAACAAATGATCTGCACGACACTAATGGCCATCCTCAACCGGAACTAAATCTCGGTGACGAAATCGAATTGGAATCTCTTTGCGCGCTTCGACGCTCTGAAGAGTATATGAGTATGCGTCTGTGGTGCGCCCGGTTTCTGTACTAAGGTCGTCTGTGAGAACTTCAACAACCTCACAGACAACACCATGATATTCGGAATCGAGATCGTCAGAACTGACGTAAATTTGCACCCGATCACCGACTGCGTACGAATCACTTGCCGGTTGTGGGATGTCCTCCATTGATTCGTTTTGAGCCGAGAAACCCTATCAGTCCATCGTTACATTCGCAGACCAACTTATCGACTAATCCATCATGAGAGTTGTTGGAATTAATCTCAGAAGATTCTATGACATCAGTTCACACTCAGCTGTGAAACTTCATCGAGGGGGCGGAGCTTACCACTATGCCCACGATCTCATCATCCAATCTTCACCGTTAGTTCTCCATACTGCCGGTTTTTCGATACTCAGACACCGCCAGATTTGGCCAGCTTAACCGCTTTTTCTGACCTCAGATGAGAAAATTCTCTGAGCGGGTTGCCATATATTACGTCTCGCGCTACGGCTAAATGTTCTAACTCCCTCTCAGCACCACTATCAGATTTAGAGAATAGTCTTACCTTTGATATACATGCACCTACACCTGCATCATGTTGGTGGCCGCTGTCCGTTCTGGACTGGCCGAATCTATGAGATCGTCACAGATTAGCCGTAGAGAGGGATTTTCTGTCTCCAAGACCAATCCCCCTCAGAGATTCAAAGAATCGATCACAGCGCATTTCTGTGCGTCTCAGTGGATTTCACGGGTAGTACTCTGTCGGGTATAATGACTTTCCTCGAGAACCGGGTAGCTACCCGGCATATACAGTATATATCTACTATATCTATACACTATACTAAATATCTACTATATCTATACACTATACTAACTACTATATTCAACTACTACTGTTTTACTGCATCGAGGGTGTTATTCTACTATTCTGGTTTGATTAGAGTCTAACACTGTGTGTTTGATTAGTCTCCTACTGTATATCTGTGTACCCTATTGGTTAGTCACCCCTCACTACTCCAATGTGAAGATTCACTCCCACACTCTGTTGGACATACTGAGAGAAAATATCAACAATAGAAGGGGAAAGAGGCATCCCTCGGGAGTAGGGCGGCAGCATCAAATACAAAATCAAAATGGTAGTTTAGAACTATTCTATTGCTTCTGATATAGATAAAAGTCGTAAAAATCCTGCGTGAGCAGAACTGAGATGATCTTGAATCGTAGATTGAGACGACACCAGTATTGTGAGTTGGCAATCCCGAATGCTCAGTCTTAGTTCTGACTGGCGGCAGGAAGCAACTCGAGTAATTGACTGCATCGACGGTTTTAGATACGTCTTGTTACACACCGCGAGTAACAATCGATGAGATCAGCGAGAAGGAAGCCCCCTCGATGTGGTAAAACGACGCAAGTAACAGTAGATAGTAGCACGGTTTCTTTATTTAGCCACTCACCTGAAACTGAAGCAGGCGATTCGGTAACTACGTATGTGAACTTACCGTTGCGATAGCGACCTCATCCCAAAGAGGACAAGAAGGCGACTGAGCGTATAGGTTGTGGCATAGACGAGTGCAGCTTCCGGATGATTGGGGAGTAACAAAAAGTACGTGCCAAACGTAGCGGAGAAGCCGACCATTCGGAACGGAACTGACTGGCTCGCATCTTGGACTCGCTCCCATCGAAAGGTGAGATAGGCCACTCCTCCACCGAGGGCGAGTCCGATGACAGAACCGATATATACCGGCGCGTTCGGCGGTTGAAGGTCTGTCCGAATTGCCTCTATGATTAGTTCGAGGTCACTGAAGGCGTAAGTGACGAGAGCGAAACCAAGGAGGACTAGCCCGAGTTGCAGGAGATTGACGGTCAATACTTGAGTGTCTGTAGGGTTGAACGTGACGGGGGCCGTATCAAACAACTGGTCGAATAGTCGGTAACACGTTACTCCTGCAAACACGACCAACACGCCAAACATGGCACCGATTGGTCGGCCACTGCCAATACTGAGGATGAAGAAAATACCGCCGAGTCCGAGAAGGGCCAGTAAGAGACCGCGGCCGAGGCGTTCTCGTTCCATTATGTAAGTAGCTACAAGAATCACACATACTGTTTGTGGTTTGCAAACCCTTGCGTGTCTCTCGACAACTACCTCTGCTGTACTGAACGCGAGTTTCACGACTCACTCTGAATAAAGAAACCGCACTACCAACTACTGGTAGAAAGACGATCAGAGATCAGCTTCTGAGAAGATCAGCCGTGAACTGTTCTTTCTCAGCCATTCCGCGTGTGATTCATATTTAGGGTCATTCTCAGCAACCAGCGACCAGAACGCAGGACTGTGATTCGCCTCTCTAAGGTGCGCGAGCTCGTGGACGATGATGTAGTCGATGATCTCAGGCGGAGCCATCATCAGTCGCCAGTTCAACCCAAGCGTGCCATTCGTCGAGCAACTCCCCCATCGAGTTCGTTGATTCCGAATCTCGATCTGATCGTACTCAACGTCCATCTCCTCCGCGAAATGATCAGCTCGTCTCCCGAACCGTTGCCGAGCATTCCGACGATACAACGTCTCCAGCGCACGTCTAACCGAGGTGTTAGCAACGTGGTGTTCCGCAAGTCTGAACGTGCCGTCAACGACACTCGATGAGGGCCGTTGTTCCACGATGATCTCGTGTGGCTGTCCAAGATACGGGAAGGACTCTCCCTCCTCGAAACAGCGTTTGGGTGCTTTTTTGCGATACCTGTCGTACTCTCGAGTCTTCTCGACTACCCACGCGGCATTATCTCGAAGGAGTTGCGTGGGCGCTTTCTCCTCAGGTTCAGGCAGAACAACCGTGACACCGTGAATATCCACATCGATTCGGGGTTTCGTGGCGTCCGTACTGCGACACACCTCGTACTCGATAGTATTGCCCAACAGGTCGATCTCGTAGTGTTGGGATTTAGCCATTGTTCTGAATCAGGTAGTCCCGGATGGCGTCAACGAACCCGTCGTTCTCCTGAATCAGATAACTGAGGTCGTGTTCAACTACAAGCACGTCCAGCAAGATACGCTCGATTTCAGCGATGGTCTGCTGGTTGGTCTTCCAGCCCGTGTATCCTCGGTCAACTCGGTCACGGAACTGTGAGACTATTTCCTCTGCTACTGCCTCCGCTTGCTCCTCTGACTCGATCGCGTCTGCTGTCTCCTCGGTGAGATGGGTATAGATAGCGAACTCGGTATCATCCATCCCCTGCTCCTCGGCTTCCTCCTCGACTTCCAGAATCCTCTTCTCAACTGACTTTAGAGCGTCAACTGCCTCGGGGTCGCTAATCTCGTTACCCTGCCACCGTTCGACAATGTCCGTTACACGCTCACTCAGGCGCTTGTACCGAGGGTTCTGGTTCTCTCGAGGATGAAGGTGTTCCCGAGTTGCGTGGGCGATCTGTGATGCCTTCACACCGGGATTATCGAGTCCTTCGACGTCATCGAGGTATTCTTCCCCAAGCTTGTAAGTCGGGAAGTCGCGCTTGATTTCCGTGATTTCGACGTTGTTACTGATAATGTCGCGGGTCTTCTCTCGCATGTCCTCCTCGGGGTCATCCTCTCCCGACGTGGTGCGCTTGAATGCGACGTGAATCCGGCTCAACCACTTGTAATCCTGATCGATGCCCTCGCTCACGAGCCGACCATCCGGCGCGACGGCCTCGTAGAGGTTCTGGAGCCGACGGAAACCCTGCTTGAACTCACGCCTCTCGGGATGGGTACTGACTCGGTTGACGGCCTCGTAGGTCGCCTCTTGGGTGTCGGTCTTCGGAACCCCATCGAAGATGTTCATCACCGACTCGAGCTGGTCAACGAGATCGTCGAACAGCTCGTCTTTGTCTCGAGCGGCGTAGGCTTTCGTCTCAGCATCGTAGTCCAATGCCTCGTCGATGTTCTCGAACACGCCTTGGAAATCCACGATCTCCCCGTTCTCCTTCCCCTCAGCGGGTCGGTTCGTCCGGGCAATGGCTTGCATGAGGTTGTGGTTCTTCAGGTTCCGATCGAGATACATCGTCTTTAGAATTGGGGCGTCAAAGCCCGTCAGGAGCATGTTGTGTACCACGAGAAGTTTCGGCTCGTCTTCCTCTTTGAACTCCTTGATGATACTATCACGCTCCTCCGAATCCGTGTGGAACTGCCGAATCAGTTCGGGGTCATCATTGGTCGCAGTGTAGAGAACTTCCACTTCACCTTCGCTACGCCGCTCGATGAGACGTTCCCCGTACATAGCCGCTGACTGCCGACTCGGAGTGACGACCATTCCTTTCCAGCCATTGGGTGCAACGTGTTCGTCGTAGTGGTGGTTAATCTCATCGACGACACGATCAACCCGTGGCTCGATCTCCGCGAGCGTCGTCGCGTTCACGTTGTCGCGGATGAACTCGAGTTTTTCCTCGGTGGTCATCCCACGGAAACTCTCCTCGAACTCCTCGTCCAACCCGGCCTCATCGATCTCCCACTCCATCTCGTGGCGGAGCGTGAAGTACACAGGGAGAATCAAGCTGTCCTCGATGCCTTGCTTCACTGAGTAGCGATGCAGGTAGTCTTCACCCTCGGGGGAGAATTCACGGAACGTGTTCCGGTCTTCGTGGCGTTCCCCCTCCCGAACAGGCGTCCCGGTGAACCCGAAGTGATAGCAGTCGGGTAAGGCCGCATCGAGGCGGTTTCCGAGATCGGCTTCCATGAAGCGATGGGCCTCGTCGGACATGACGATCACCTCGTCGTTGCCCTGCACGTCCGGCTCTACGTCTTGGAACTTCTGGATGGTCGTTAGAACCAGCTGGCTCTGCCCCCGCTCGATGAGTTCTTGTAGGTGGCCGATACTCTTGGCTTCCGTCCATTGTTCCAGCGAGAGGTTCGCCAGTTGGTCGCGCATCTGGCTGTTGAGCTTGTCCGTATCGACGATGATGAACACCTGTGGGTTTCGGGCTACGTCGCGCTTTAGCAGGTTCTCGGCGGCGTAGAGCATCGTGAAGGACTTGCCCGACCCTTGGGTGTGCCAGATGAGACCGCGCTTGTGTTCGCCCCGACGAACGCGCTCGAGGATTCGCTTCACCGCGTAGTACTGCATGTAGCGCGGGACGATCTTCGCATCACCGCCAGCTCGTCGCTCGTAGAAGACGAAGTTCTTCACCAGATCGAGAAGCGTGCGGGGATTGCAAAGTGCCTTGACCGCCTGTCTCATCTCGTTATCGTCCTCGAACTTCGCAGGAGCGTCGTTCCACGGTTCGTAGAACTCTCGAGGTGCGCCGATCGCGCCATAGCGGAGTTCCATTGTGTCAGCGGCGACGTTGAACAGGCCGGGAACGAACAGCCGAGGTACGTCGTCCTGGTACTCCAGTAGATCACTGACGGCATCATGCCAGTCGTTGTCCTGTGCCCGGCTCTTGAGTTCCATCGTCACTACTGGAATCCCGTTAACGAACAGGGACACGTCGGGGCGGATAGTCGTCTCGCGGGAGACAGAGAACTGATTGACCGCGTGGAAGCGATTGTTCTCGGGATTCTCGTAGTCGATCAGGTCAACGTAGATCGTCTCGGTCGTCCCGTCGTCGCGTTGGACGGAGAAGGTCTTACCCTTGGTGAGCAGTTGGTGGAAGGCCCGATTGCCGTCCATGAGGTTCTCCGCATCGAGGTCGCGCTTCAGCGAGGAGATGAACTTCTCGACGTTGTCCTCGGTGACGGCGTCGTTGAGTGCGACGACCTGCTCGGCAAGGAGATTCCAGTAGATGACTTCGTGGCTGTCGCGCTCGTAGGCGTCATCGAGAGCGTTTGCACCACGGTCGCCGTCCAGTCCGTGGACTTCCCATCCGACGCTGTCGAGCCATGAGAGAAGCGAACGCTCAACGCCGTACTCCGATGGGATTGTGGCCATTAGAATCCCCTCGTAGCCGCTTCATATTTCGCTGTCCAATAGGACAGACCGATGACAACGTACACAATTACAGTCAGAATCGCTTTCATCGGTCTATCGAGCGCCCACGCTACTACTGGTAACATCGCGTTCACGAACTCCAACAGAAAGACACCTATTGTGGTTGCTAATTCTGAATTTGAGCCGGAGTATAATGGCGGAAGGATATTGAGGTAGGCAAGCAGGATGTTGACGAGAAAAGCGACAGATGAGCCGGTGGAATACATCCGCTTCCACTGCCTTGGCCCGGCGAGAAGATTGCCTTTCGCATAGTTCAGACCTTGATCACTAACCATGCTGTGTGATTTCCTCGGGAACCTCTATGTTAGTGTCGGTTGTTCGGACTGTTCCCGAGAGGAGGTCTTGTATGAGGCCCTGCTTGAGGCGCTGAAGTTGAGACTTGTATCTCAGATCGGCGTCGATAGTCTTGCCTACATCATCCAGTTGTTCGGCTATTGTTCGCTGTTCACCAATTGGAGGAATGGGTATTTCAAGAGATGCTATTTGTCCTTGGAATAAATTCGGCTGAGCGCTTTGAGTCTGGTAGCCCTTGATTTGCTTCTGGACACCGCTTGATTGAAGGACTTTCTCTCCATAACTTGGCAGAATCGTATCGTCAAATTTCACAAGTGCAGCACTTCTAACTAATGCGAACTCAAGTTCTTCCGGAACTTCGCATACTCGGCCAACGGTTCCTGAACAAGAAATCAGAATATCTCCCGGTTGAGGATTACATTTCTCTATCAGCCGCTTATATTCGGATTCTGGAACATAATCAACATTTGATAGGTCAAGGTAGCTGTTTCGAACGTTCCGTGCCGAAAGCAATAGATAGCCATCTTCAGATCGGTCGGGTGTTAAATGTGCTCCATCTGTGATCTGTGTCGAAACATCACCTACTGGTTTCACCTCCCAATGTTCCGGGATTTCAGTATCAACAGCTGATAGACGGACGTTTTTAGTTGATTGTGAACCTATTCCCGTGAACAGATCTTGCATTAATCCAGTCCGTATCCTCTTTCGTTGTTCGATAATCTCCTCTGTTTTCTGAATCGATCGATCTATATTATGAAGTACAGTGGCGATTTTGCGCTGTTCTTCGAGAGGAGGGAGGGCAATATCCAGTTCGCGGCGGAACACGCTGAATGGCACACGCTGGCGTCCAGTTGAGCCTCGCATTCGTGAAACAGCATAGTCGTGTACTGGATGGGATTTACTCAGATAGTACAGATACCATGGATTGAGTCGATCAAGATGCGGTGAGAGTACTGCATACTCTGTCGAGCCGATACCAACCTGAGTGTCCATTTCAGGGACGAGGGCGGCTTTACCGTTCTCAGTACAGGGTGTTATCCGGGCAAAAAGCGTGTCCCCTTCTGTGAAGGTCTTCCCGCTGTAATCGGTGGCGTCCCGCTCACCGAAGTATTTCGGCCATGGGAGTTCGGTATCGAGCGCGTCCATTTCGATATACGTATTCGGCGTTTCGTCAGGTTTCGGGTTGGGATTTACATCATAGACCTCCGAACCCTCGACCAGTTCCCAACCCTCTGGAATTTTGCCCCAGAATCTGCTTTTGGGCAACTTTGTTTCGGCTTGTTCTTCATCGCCTGCAAATTCATCTAGAGTTGCCTCCTCACTCATAGTTCAGCCCCTCCATGTGCTGGTTCATCCGGGACTCGATCTCGTCACGCTCGGCCTGCAACTCACGCAACTTCGCCAACTCCTCCTCTACGTCAATATCCTCCTCTGGTTCGGTCGTATCGACGTACAGCGCGATATTCAGGTTGTAATCGTTCTCTCGAATCTCGTCCAGTGACACCGTCCGACTTACGCGCTCCTCAGTCGTCCACCCCCGGAAGTTCTCGACGATGTGATCGAGGCCGTTCTCTGTGAGTTCGTTCTGGTTCGACAACTCCTCGTAGAACGCTTCGTCGGCGGCGTGAATGAACTGCACCTCGTTCTCACGTTCCTCGGGCTTGTCGGTGTTCAGCACGAGAACGGCGGAGGGAATCGAGTTGTTCTGGAACAGGTTCTCGGGGAGGCCGACGATAGCTTCGACCATGTCGTTCTCCAGCATCGGCTTCCGATAGCGTTGCTCGTGCTTGCGGAACAGCACACCGTGGGGAATAACGATAGCCGCCTTCCCTCCAGCGCCGTCCTGATCTGGACGCTTCAACTGCTTCGCCATGTGCATGATGAAGGCATAGTCACCCCGATCGGCACGCGGGAGTTTTTCGTGCCAGTCGAAGCGGCCATACGGGTCGTCCTGTAGCCCGTCCTTGTCCCAATCAGCGGAGAACGGGAAATTCGCCAGCACACGGTCGAAGCGCGTGAGTTCGTTGTTCTCCTCGTCAGTGAACTGTGGATTTGAAAGGGAATCCTCACGTCGTATCTCCCCATCGAGGCCGTGGATGGAGAGATTCATCTTCGCAATCGCGGCAATGTCGGGGTTGATCTCCTGACCGGTGAATTTCAGTTTCGAGGGGTCGCCACCCTGTTCCTCGCGGTAGTACCGAGCGGCCTCAATGAGCATCCCACCAGAGCCAGCAGATGGGTCGTGGAACGTCATCCCGTCCTCGAACTCGTCCACAAGTCGGACGCAAAGCTCAACGATGTGTGGTGGCGTGAAGAACTGCCCACCGGACTTGCCTTCTTCCTCCGCGAAGTGGCGAACCAAGTCCATGTAGGCCTCACCGAGCATGTCCGGGGGGACACTGTCGCGGTCGAGATCATAGGTCTCGAGGTGTTCGATCAGCCGCCCGAGTCGATCATCATCGAGGGCGTCTGCATCGATGTAGTCAGCACGGAAGACGCCCTGTAGTTCGGGATTCTCCTCAACGAGCGCGTCAAATGCTTCGTTCAGAGCTTGGTCAACGTTGTCGCTGACTGCGCGGAGATCGTCCCACAGGTAGCCCTCGGGAACAACGGGAATGTCGTAGAGGTTCTCTCGCCGGGCGAAGTCTTCACCGTATTCCTCGAGATTCTGTTGATACTGCACCTCGAACTCGTCGGAGATCGACTTGTAATAGACGAGCGGCAGGATGTATTCCTTGTAGTCGGTCGGGTCAACTGCGTCACGAATTATGTCGGCGCATTTGAATAGATGAGATTCCAGCTCGTCCAAGGAAATTGGCATACGCGGAGTGTGCCATCCCACCAATATATCTCCTGTGGTGAGCCTCGAGAGAGACTGAATCGTGTTCTACTGCATCGAGGGAGAGGTGCCCTCCAACGACACTCTTGGCCAAACTACCACTCACGATCGGCCTCGTATGCTTGCTATCCTCGTCGTATTCACCTGCCGTCTATCTCCGAGGCCGGTTAGTGTGTTTTACCGCATCGAGGCGGTATACTAAAACCAGCTCACTTTCCGAGGGTACACCGTAGTAGATCACTCTCACGAGTTTTACCGCATCGAGGCGTTTTCTCTCCTCGAGCCTTACTATCGGGGAGCCACTTCGGGGAACTCTCTGGTGAGCTACCAACTTCGTGTCGCCACTCTCGGGGTAACTCTCCCCGTGTATTTCAGGGGTATCCACCCTAATGTAATGCTAAGGGGTTTATATACCACCCCTCTCAGGGGGTCACTCGGGACGATGGGATTCCCCGAGGTTTCACAGGTCGAAGGTCAACTCCCTCGCCGACAGAACGATCTCCTCGGTGGGACACCCCTTCGGGTTTCCTCGAGAACTTCTGCTCGAGCCGTCGGTAGACACGGTTGATGCGGTTAGGATGGAGGTCAAGCTCGAAGGCGACTTGCTGGAAGGTCACATCTTTCGACCCACAGTTGGGGTGTACCTTCCGCTCTTTCGCATACGGTGTAGAGTCGTCGTTGTGGACGACATAGGCACAGACACAGTACACGAGGAGTTCGAGTCTCATACCGAATTTCTCGCCATCCACGTTCGTCGCCCTCGCTTTCGCTTCATCGAGTTGGAGGTCATTGAGATTCAGCATCCCGCCGATAATCTCCACAAGGTCTTCCCGAAGCGTGTGCGTGTGGTATTCGCTGTTTTCCCACTTCGGCCCATTCTTTTCTCCCCGATTAATTTCCCCGAGCATCCTGAAGTATGATTCCTTATCGAGCTTCAGGTAGTCCGCTGTCCACCGTTCCTCTCGAACATCCGCATGGTAGAAGGTCGTCGCCCAATTCGTGTCGCACTTCGTGAGTTCATTGTAGGCTTCCGCATCGATGCGGAGTTCTGCTTTCGTATCACTCTCGTCCTTGTTGGACAGTTTCTTCCCGAAGCCTTGTTCGGCGATTTCAGGGAAAACCTCGAGAGTTGAGGAGTATGGGTCGGCGGAGACCATTCCTTGTTCGATCTCCGGGTCGAAGTAGCTGTACCGTTCGGGCTGTGAGTCGGGGTCGAAGTCGTCGTATTCCACAGGCATTTGTCCTCACCGGAGTACACCCTCATCGCTCAGATCGGTCTTCCCTCGGTCAAGCCATGCTTCGTAGTCCTCTGCACAGAGTACGCAGAAGCGGTAGTTGAACGTGTGGCCGCCCGGCGGGTGTAGCGCAGACTGATTCGTGTGTTCAATTTCGACGTGGGCGTTGTCGGTGTCGAATCGGTTCCCGCACCGCTCGCAGTATGCGTAGTTCTGATTTCGTAGCATTGTTCCACCGAAGGCGAAAATGAGCATAGCAGTTACTCGAAAACCGAGAACTCCCGTAGAAACGCCTTCACTCTAATAGACAACACATACTTATTTAATAATATCTATTTCGGATAGACATGGTTGGAAAATCTACAAAAGTATAGCTTATTCTGCCAACTTGAGTTTCTGCCACTCAGGACACCAATTGTCTCTCCAGAACGCAAAAATCCCCGCTGGCGTCCAGAGGGGACACCAACGGGGTGGAGCTTACGTGAACCGACGCATCGAGGGGCGGAAAGTACAACGGCAGACTTGGCCGCGCTACAGCTCACGATCTGCTTCAGCGGCGGCATCTTCGTGCTTGTCTCTCTCTTCGCTACTCCGTCATACTCACCGAGTGTTTCACTGCATCGAGGTGTTTGGTACTTCGTCGTCTAACTGTCGGTGGGTTACTCGAGGTGTCCTACCGAGTGTGACTCGAAGTTGTAACCAACCCTCGATGCGTTGAACCACGGTGTGCGTTACTCCGAAATTCAACCTCGATGCGTTCAGTCGTCCGTGGGCTTTTGCTCTGTGATGATGAACATCAGCATATGACGTTCACCATGACGTGGCACAATCTTCTCGATAACGCCGAGGAACTCCCCTCTGATGCCACGCTTCTCACCCCGTTATCACGAAAACCGTTCCGTATCACAGACGTTCAAGAACATCGCATCCTCATCGAGTATCGAGATGACGATGGAACAGCTCCACTCCAACGGGAACAATTCGAGACACTACACGAACGGGTACAGGACAGTTATGGGGCCTTCGACCTCAATCGACTCCCACCAGATGCTGAACCCTATGCAACTGTCCTGAGTCTTCACCCGCGATTCGAGATCGATGACCGCGAGGGAACGCTAACGGAAAGTGAGACGCCGACGAGTTCTCCGTTGGTTGCCGCTCACGAAGTGGAGCGCGATGAAGAAGATCGAGAAGAACCAGATATATCCGTCTATGCTGACGCGCTCTTGCTCATCGATGCACTCGAACGGCACGACCCAACCCATCTTGAAGGGATGGAAACACCCGCACTGGTGAATCTCTATACGCTTCTTTCAGATGTGCAGCGAAATGCGAATGATCTCCGGCAGAACGTTCGGAGTGTTCTTCTGGACAGACTTCACCACGACCAGCCTATCCACGGAAAGTACGGGTCGGTTCAACGGACAGTACGTCGAAATCGAACGCTCAAGGATGATGACGAAGTGCTTCGGGCGCTCGAAGACGAGGGTATTGATCGCGAGCGGGTGACGAGTGTAGACGCCAACAAAGTAGATGATGCGCTTGAAGTAACGGAACTCTCCGAGACAGACGTGTACGAGATCGAGGAGAGTGAGTACGTGCGAAAGGCAGAGGTGGATGAAGAAACCAAAGAAACGCGGCTTCAAGGGCTAAAAGACCAGCTGGCCGCCACCGACGAGGATACCGAAGAATTACAGGCGGAGATCGAAGAACTTGAACAACGGATTGACAATCTCACAAGTTTCGACACGGGGCAGTCATTCCGTAGTGGTGAATCATAATCCCTCAGAGTTCGAGTAGAAAATCGTCTTTACAGACCGAGTCTTTCGTTAGCGCTTGAACGAACGTAGATTTCTGTTACCAGTGGTTGATATATTGTGCAGAAGATATATGTCTGCACCAACAGAGCCACACATATGGTTAGTAAGGACACACAAATTGTAGCTATCTTCGTGGTTCTTGCAGTTGTCCTCTGGTACGGTTCAATGGCCATTATCGGCGATACTATCCTTTCGTTAGCCATCCTGATTGGTGTTGGAATCGTTCTTCCAACCCTAATCAATGAATGGAGAGCTTCAGCTAATAGTTGAAACTGTCATAAAACTATCTCAAGGTAGCTGTTTTCACCAGAGAACAGAATGAATGCGCCGGTAAGTACAGGGGGCTCACGAATCGCACAGCAAAGGAATCAATAGAGTGATTCACTCTTTAAGACCAGTAGATATATTTTTCAGTGTTAGAAGTTGAGAGTATGGATTTCGAAAGAACAGCAGATCGCGTTATGACTGTTCTTCCGCTCCCTGTTGCACTCTGGATGGAACTTACTGGGAACCTAATCAGCATGCTTGGGCTTCTCTTATTCAGTACGATTGCTCTCTTACGCCGTCGTTCCACAAGAGTCCGACAATGGACAAATCAGCATCAGTGGCTGTTTTTAGCAATTCTAACACCTATTGCGGTGGCCACAACGTTAGGCGCGATGCCTTGAAGCGATCAGTACGCACCATGCAGTGTCCGAATCGTCTAATTCAGTTTCAGCTAGCGTTCTGAATATGGAAATCGTGTCACTCTAACTTCGTGTTTCACCGCATCGAGCGAGGACAAAACCAGAATCATGAAATGGCGCTTCAATCACGTGATTCCATGGGACAAGCGGAGGAAGCCGGATTGAAACAACCCCCTCGATGCGGGGAACCGCTCAAGCCCCTCAACGGTGTCACCCTTGATGAGATCTACTTGCGCTCTGTAAAAGCGGAAGTCATGAGCAAGTTGACGTAGCCGTTCATCCCACAGCACACTCAAAGAGGTTGAGACCTCAGAGTGTCTCGAGGAACTCTCGTTCTGCGTCAGTCAGCTCCCCTGCTTCCTCGCGTGCGCGAAGGAGGCCCAAGTTATCGAACGCACCCATCTGCTCGAACGCTCGAAGGCGGAAGTACCGACACAAGCCCTCATGCTTCCCTTCAAAGTAGGCGGCGTATCCAAGAAGGTCGAACTGAGACGCATAGGGAAGTGGGCGCGTCTCAAAGTCAACAGTCTCCTCTTGTCCATCTCGAGTCGCTTTAATCTCCTCCTCGATGTGATGACCGATCTTGGGGAAATGATACTCACGACGGAGATCGATAAGCGCCGCGAGACGTGCTACACCCGATGGGAACCCCTTCTCCTCTGGAGCATCATCGGGCCAGACTGTCTCAATCGTTTCTTCGATTATCTGCCCCTCGATGCGTTTTTTCTCCTCGGTGGAAGTCGCCGCACCATACGCTATAGCTAACCACTGAATCTCGTCCTCGTCGTATAGATACTTCTCCGTCATCGAGATCACCCCATCCGCTCCAGCGCGTCCCGACGGTGTTCAACCGGGACATTGTCGTACTTCATCGTCGTCTGCTCGCTCTTGTGCCGGAGTTGTGCTTTCGCCGCCGCCAGATCACGCTCATGGGTCATCGCCGTTCCGACCGAATGGCGACAGGCGTACCAGCTCATCTTCCGGTTCTCGGTCGGAATCCCGGCAATCTCACAGAGCTTCTTCAGGAGGCGTCGGAGACTCTGTGACTGGTACGGATTCCCCTCTCGAGTCAACCAGAGTTCGTCGCGGCCCTCGTAGCGGTCGTACTGTTTCCGTTCCTCGAGCCACCGTTCCAGCCCTTCGCCAGTCCGATCGGTGAGGCTCACGACCCAATTCCCTTCGTTCTTCGCGGAGTCTTCCTTCGGGATTCGGAGGACGCGGTTCTCCACATCGACCCAAGACACCTTGGCTCGCTCCACCTCGATGGGTCGAAGCCCTGCATCGAGACTCGTCCAGACCATCGACGTGAATTTCCAGCCGTTCGCTCGCTCCCAATCCTCGGGCGTTACCTCGGATTTGGGTTTCCCGAAGCGTTGGGCAAGGTGTCCCTTCCAGCGATCTCGCTCCTCGGGGGAGAGACTGCTGTAGTGGGGTATTGAGCCGTACTTCAGGGCGGCTTCGCGTATCTTCTTTCGCTCCTCGATGGTTAGATACTCTCGAGGGCCGCTCCCACCGCTGGAGTTGCTGAACGACCGATCTGGTTCCCATTCGTCACCGTTCTTCTCGTGGCTGAGCCACTTGAAGTACCGCTGGAGAGCCTTCTGTGTGTTCGATTTGTGAGTCGCAGACGTGTCCGTATAGAGCAGTTCGGTCATGAAGGCGTCTGCATGGTCGTGGGTCAGTGTCGTCGTGTATCCGCCTTCTTGCCCCCACACCCATCGGTAGAACTGATCGGTGCGGTATGCTGTCTTCTGAATGGTGTCTCGACTGTAGCCTTCGGCCATCTCGGGGTCTTTGCCGAGGTAGAGGAGCCAGCGGATGAACTCGAGGCGGTGACTCCGATAGTCGGTCAGTTCCTTTTCAGAAAGGGCCTCGCGGCTCTGTTGGGTGGTTATAGCGAACTCGTCCGGTTGAGGAGTCACCGGAAACACCCCCGAACGTAAATTCGGCCTGACAATTCCGCTAATCGCAAGACTGCGTCGGGGTGGCTATTCAATCGAATCGTATCGGCTTGTGGTGCGTACATGGTTTCGCTCGCACCACGGCTGAAAATTGAAAGACGGGGTTGCCGTCAGTATGCTCCGTCTGGGATTTGAACCCAGGTCATCGGCTCGAAAGGCCGAAATGATTGGCCGGACTACACCAACGGAGCGGTCACGCCTCGAGGGCGCTTACGCTCTTCCGTTGCCGGGGGCTAGTAAAAAGCGTTCCGTTCCGTGGCCGGGGTGGCACGCGCTCACGCACGACCCGAGACATCGCCGCCTTCTCAACGCTTTTGCACCCGGAGCGCGACCGACTGGGCATGAGATACGTTCGATTCCGCGATCCAGCAGGTGCGACCCGGCGTGGCGAACTCGAGGACGGCCGCGTCCACTTCGCAAACGACTCCTACGACCTCGAGGAGATCGACGTCCTCCCGCCGTGTGAACCGTCGAAGATCGTCTGCATCGGCCGCAACTACGCCGACCACGCGGCGGAGATGGACTCCGAGATCCCCGACCGGCCGCTTTTGTTCCTCAAGCCGCCGAACACGCTGGCCGGCCACGGCGACACCGTCACCGTCCCGGAAGGGAAAGAGCGGATCGACCACGAGGCCGAACTCGGCGTCGTGATCGGCGAGCAGTGTCGCCACGTTCCCGAATCGGAGGCGATGGACGTCGTCGCGGGGATGACCTGCGTGAACGACGTCTCGAACCGCGACGACCAGCGCCAGGAGAAAAACTGGGTGCGCGGGAAGGCATTCGACGGCGCGGCACCGATCGGGCCCGTCCTCGCGACGCCGGACGAGGTCCCCGAAGACGCCTTCGTCCGCTCGAGGGTCAACGGCGAGCTGAAGCAGGACGGCTCCCGCGAGCAGCTCATCTTCTCGATCCCCGAACTGATCGCGGAGATCACGACCTACCTCACGCTCGAGCCCGGCGACGTCATCGCCACCGGCACGCCCGAGGGTGTCGGCCCGCTCGAGGACGGCGACGAGGTCGAGATCGAAGTCGAGGGCGTGGGAACGCTCGAGCACACGGTTCGGATCCCGTAGGACGCCGAACGCGAGACAACGCTTTTCGCTCTCTCCGGCGAACGTCGTGGCATGACCGTCAGATTCGACGCGGTGACCGTCGACTGGCTCGGCTACGCGACCGTCAGACTCGAGGGCCAGACGGGTGCCGTCGTCTACACGGACCCCGGCCGCTACGGCGTACTCGAGGGGTACGACGCCGGCGACGGCGACCTGATTCTCGTCACACACGACCACCACTACGATCCCGACGGCATCAGGCGGGTCGCCCGCGACGACGCGCTCGTGGTCGTCTACGAGGCCGTCGACGCCGATCGAGTCGACCGCGACGTCGAACCGCCAGAGGAGCTTCCGTACACGGTCGAGCGCGTCCGGGCCGACGAGAGCTTCGCCGTCGGCCCGCTCGACCTGTTTACCACGCCGGCGTACAACCACCCCGACGGGCCGCACACGACCGCCGACGGCGAGCCGATCCACCCGCGCGGGTTCGGCTGTGGCTACGGCGTGACGATCGACGGCGTCACCGCCTTCTGGCCCGGCGACACCGACGTCCTCGAGTTCCACGAGGAACTGGCCGTCGACGTGCTGTTGCCGCCGATCGGCGGCAGTTTCACGATGGATCGCGAGGAGGCCGCCGACCTCGCGGCGCGGATGGACCCCGGACTCGTCGTCCCGATCCACTACGACACGTTCGACGCGCTCGAGACGGACGAGGAGGCGTTCGTCGTCGACGTCGCGAGACGCGGGATTCCGGTCGCACTCGAGACGTAGAACCTGCGAATTCTGCCGTCGAGTGGTGAGTCACGTAGATATAAGTCCCCCGTTGCGCATCTTTGCACACTCACGATGGGATCGACTGTCACGACACGTCCGCCACGGTCGGCGGAGACGTCGTCTGATGGGGGTACAGCGAGACGAACGACCGGTGGTGTCGATGGCTAGCGAGCGGACGGAAGACGTCAGTCGGGAAGCGAGCCTCGAGTATCCCGAAACCGACTGGCGTGGCTTCTTCGAGAGTCACTTCGGGCCGTCGATGCTCTGGGCGCTGATCAGCATCGGTGGAAGCCACATCGTGCTGGCACCGACGCTCGGGGGTACCTTCGGCCTCGCGGCGATCTGGATGTTCGGACTCATCTACCTCGCGAAGTACGGAGCGTGGGAGCTCGGCATCCGGTACAACTACGGTGTCGGGTCGAACCCGATCGAGGGGTACCGCGACCTCCCGGGGCCGAAAAACTGGGCGCTGTGGCTGACGATTCTCGTGTTCACCGTCATGTACACGTTCATCACGGCGAGTGTGGGGATGAGCACCGCGGCGTTCGTCGCCGCGCTCACGCCCGAGTGGTTCACCGCCGCCTGGGCGTACGTCGCGTTCGTCGGTGGTGCCGGCGTGCTCGTCCTGGTCTCTCGATACAGCCTGCTCGAGAAGGTGCTCATCGGCTTTACCGTCGCCCTGGGCGTACTCGTCTTGCTCGGCGTGGTCGTCGGGCCGCCGTCCCAGGAGGTCGTTCTCGAGACCACGTTCGCGGTGCCCGACCTGACGGGGCCGGTGTTCGTCGGCCTGTTCGCCGCCGCCGCGGGCTTCGCGCCGACCGGCTTCAGCACGAGTATCCTGATCGGTAGCTGGAGCATGGCCAAGGGCGAAGGCGCGAGCGAACTCCACGAGAAGGGACTCGACCCCGACGATCCGAAGTACCACGACTACATCCGGGCGTGGATCAAGACCGGCCGCCGCGACTTCAACATCGGCTACGTGTTCAGCTTCCTGCTGATCGTCGCGATGGTGATCCTGGCGTCGAACGTCCTCTATCCGAACCCGCCGACTGACGCCAACCTCGCTTTCGCCATCGGGAACATCCTGAGCGAGTCGTTCGGCGACTGGTCGTACTACGCCATGCTGGTCGGCGCGTTCGCCGCGCTTTACTCGACGGTCATCACGCTCCTCGACGGGTCGGCACGTGCGACGGGCGACATCCTCCCGATGGCACTCGAGGACGAGAGCATCGACAGCGAACGCGTCCGCAAACTCGTCGTCGTCGGCGTCGTCGTCGTCAGCAGCGCGACGGTCGTCGCGCTCGGCGAGGTGCCCGTGACGCTGTTGCTCTACGTCGCCGCGATCCTCGCGGTCACGGAGATCTTCTTCTACCCGGCCAACTGGTACGTTGTCGAGAAGAACTTGCCCGAGCCGTTCCGCCCCTCCCGGGCCTGGCACGTCTACTACGTCGTCAGCCTGGTGCTCGTGTTGATCTTCGGCGCGATGGGTGCGGCGGTTCGCCTCGGGTTCATCGGCTGACCGCGCCTGCGCCTGCGGGCTCGTTTTCCGTCGCGATCAGAGCACGTCCATCGCGTCGAGGCGTTCGGGCAGGTAGGTGTCCGTCACGAAGTCGAGGCCGCGAGACGCCAGCGCCTGCTGTTCTGCCTTCTTGTCGATGTCGAGCTGGAGTTCGATCTGTTCTTCCCAGTAGTCGGTCTGGAAGCGCGGGTCCTCGAGTTCGCTCTCCAAGGCGTTCCTGTCGGAGTCGCTGAGCGGGTCGGTCGGCAGGTCGTACTCGACGATGTCCGCCGGCTGGATGCCGACGAACTGCGCTTCCGGCGTCGCGAGGTACTCCGAGAGGTGTGCCGACTTGATCGAGCCGTAGGCGACGGAGCCGTAGATGCGGTACGACCACGGGTCGCCGTCGGTAAAGACCGTCACTGGCAGGTCGAGTTCGTCGTGGAGTCGCTTCGTGATCCGTCGGGTCGCCCGCGCGGGCTGTCCTTTGAGGTGGACGATCAGCGCGTTGTACTCCTCGTCGAAGCCGTTCTCGACGAGCCGATCGCGCATCCCGCCGGTCTCCACCGCGAGGATGAAGTCGGCGTCGTTGTCGAGAAACTCGATCGTGTCGGGGTTGTTCGGGATCTGGTAGCCCCCCTCGCCGACGTCTTTCTGGCAGTGGATCTCGCGCTCGCCGCGGCGGGTCTGTTCGCGCAGGTGCAGCGGGCCCATGATCGTCGCGCCGGACTCCTCGGGGCGCATGTGGAAGTCCTCGCGGGTCACGCCGGAGACGATCTCCAGGTCCTCGATCAGTCCGTTGGACTCGTCCTGGTCCGAAAACTGGGCGTTCTCGTTGTCCCAGCTCTCCGAGAGGTAGTAGAGTTCACGAAGCGTCGACGAGCGCCCCTCCTCGAGTTGGTCCGCCAGGAACTCGATCGTGTAGACGGCCTTGAGAAGCTTCCGCGCGCCGCGGACCGAGTTCGCAGACCGGGTCGAGGTGCGGTCGCCGTAGACCCACACGCCTTTCTCCTCGTCGTACTCGATGTTGCTCTTCGTCCGCGTCGGCACGGACATGTGCGGGATCTCCCCCAGTTCGAACTGGTCGTAAAACTGCGCCGCGAGGTCGATCAGTTGCTCTCTGGCCTGCTGGTCGTTGTCTGCGCTCATTGATCAGTTACGGTGAGTTTCTCGGTTTCGACCCCCTTCACGTCGAGGTCGAACGATGCGTCGTCGGCCACCTCGTACTCGAGGACGGCCTCGTCGCCGCTTCCGACGTCGGTCTCCCACTTGACGAACCACTCGCCGTCCATCTCGACGACGGTCGCACCGTCGCTGAGGTGCGTCGGTTCGGCGGTGACGATGTCGGTGAGCTCGAGCGACTCGTTCGTACTCGAGTGGTTCTCGACGACGATCTCGACGGCCTGGCCGTCGCCGTTCGCCTCGACGCTGCGCTCGACGAGGACGTTGTTCATGATGCGGGCCAGCGCGTCGTCGATGTTCGGCTCGTCGTTGCCGGTGACCTCCGCGACCTTCCGGGCCATCTCGGGGAGGATCTCGCCGAGGACGCTCTGTTTGCGCCGGCGTTTCTGCATCGAACGGCGCTTGTTGAGGTAGCTCTTGAGTTCGCGAGCGGCCTCCCGGATCGCGAGTTCGATCTCGTCTTCGATCTCGGGGACGTTCGCGACCGCGTCTTTCGACTCGCTTGTGAACGGGACGTTCGTCGAGGCGACGTGGACCATGATCACGGCCGAGCCGTTGGGCAGGCCGGAGCCGCCGGGCTGGTCGAGCCCGTAGTTGCGCCAGCCGATCGACTTCACGACGTCGGTCGTCGCACACGCTCCGCGCTGGTAGACCAGCGGCACGCGGTTCGCGAATCGAAGCACGTCGACGCTGCCTTCTGCCTCGAGGTCGCCGCCGTAGGCGATCCCCGCCTCGACGATGAACGGGTCGCCGCCGTGGACCTCGGCGTCGCGGGTCGCCGCGGCGTAGAAGTCCGCCTCGAACTCTTTTTTGAGGCCTGCCTCGATGAGGTCCGCCGAGATGGGCGAGAGACACCGCGTCGGCGGTGCCATGATGTCGGTCGCGCGCATCGCGTCGACGAGGTCGCTCGCGGCGTCACGGTCGTCGGCGAGTTCGCGCACGAGCGGCGGGTCGTCGGGAACGGTGACCATGACGTCCCAGACGGCGTCGGTGACGTTCTCGCGGGCGGTGTCGCCGAACGCGACGTCGTCGTACTCCTCGGTGAGGTCGGCGGCGCGGTCGACGTACTCCCGGAGCCGACCGTGGGTAAGTCGGTGCCGCGAGTCCTCTACGTCCTCGAACTTGCCCGCAAGTCGGGTCGCGAACGCGTGGACGACCTCGTCGTCCTTGCGGGTGCTCGTCGCCTCGTCTGCGAGTTCGTAGAGGTCGGTGACGGTTCGGGGCTCTTCGTCTGCGTCGGGTTCGTCTCCCTCCTCGACCTCGAGGCCGGCGATCGTCCGCCAGGCCGCCTCGACGGCGTTCTCCTGGACGGTGTCGCCGAACGTCGTTCCGTACTCTTCGGCGACCGACTCCGCGCTCGAGGCGACGACCTCGAGGAGTTCGTGGTGTGCGATCCGGTCGGTGTCCGCGACCGCCTCGGCGATCGTCTCGGCGAAGGCGGTCGTCGCCTCGGCTCCCTTGTTCGCCGTCGCCGATTCGACGGCTGCGGCGACGTCGGCGTCTTCGCTGACCGTCGGCGGCGTCCAGCTCATCTCGCGACCGTAGTAGCGATCGCGGAAGGCGTCGATGACCGAGTCGGCGGTCTTCTTCCCGACGCGCGTGAACTCCTCCTGGAGGAAGCCGGAGATAGAGTGTGAGTCCGTAGCAGAGAGCATCTTCATCACGGTCCCGAGTTCGACCCCGTGGGGGTGGGGTCTGATCTCCTCCGTCTCCTCGGGGAGCTGGTCGGTCGCCCGCTCGAACTTGAAGTGTGCCTTGGGTTCCCGGAGCTCGAGTCTGGCGTGGGGGTTGACGACCGCCGTGTGCTTGATGTAGTCGTGGAGCTGGCTCCGGGCGCGCATGTTCGCTTCCATCTCGAGTTCGATGCGCGTGCCGTGGGGGCGGTCCCAGCTCGTCGTCTCGTCGACGCTGATCTCGGGTTCGTTCTCGTCGGTGTCGACGATGAGTTCGAAGTACTGTGCCTCGTCTGCTTCCTGCGTGCGACTCGTGATCTTCGCCGGCTTGCCGCTCGTCAGCTGTGAGTAGAGGACAGCCGCGGAGATACCGATTCCCTGCTGCCCGCGAGATTGCTCTCTGGCGTGAAACCGGGAGCCGTACAGCAGTTTCCCGAAGACCTTCGGGAGGGACTCTTTCGTGATACCGGGGCCGTTGTCCTCGACGACCAGCCGGTAGTAGTCGCCTTCCTCCTGAATTTCGACGTAGATGTCCGGGAGAATGCCCGCCTCTTCGGCGGCGTCTAAGGCGTTGTCGACGGCCTCCTTGACGGCCGTGACGAGGCCTCGAGCGCCGCTGTCGAAGCCGAGCATGTGCTTGTTCTTCTCGAAGAACTCGGCGATGGAGATCGCTCGCTGGTTCTCTGCCAGCTCCTCGGCGATCCCCGGCTCGTCGCCGAGTGTCGACTGGAACGACGTCATCGTCTCTGTGTATCAGCGGCGGGGGTAAAAGGTGTGCGCTACCGGAGTGAAAGTGGTTGCCACCGCTGGCGGGGGTCGTCGTCCGGCGACTCCCACACAGCGTGTCGCGTACGCTGCTGTGTCCGGAAAAATCGCCACGCGCGAGCGCGCGTACGTGAGTTTTATTACCCCCGGTACACTACCCGGAAACAGGTTTCTCATGTCCCAGGAAAGCGAGTACGGCGCCGGACAGATCCAGGTTCTGGAAGGCCTGGAGGCCGTGCGAAAACGCCCGGCGATGTACATCGGTTCTACGGATTCTCGAGGGCTCCACCACCTCGTCTACGAAGTGGTGGACAACTCGATCGACGAGGCACTGGCTGGCTACTGTGACGACATCACCGTCACCATCCACGACGACGGCGCGGTGAGCGTCGCAGACGACGGCCGGGGCATTCCGGTCGACACCCACGAAGAGTACGATCGGCCGGCCCTCGAGGTGATCCTCACCGTCCTCCACGCCGGCGGCAAGTTCGACAACAAGTCCTACCAGGTCTCCGGCGGTCTCCACGGCGTCGGCGTCAGCGTCGTCAACGCCCTCTCGAAGTGGCTGGAAGTCGAGGTCAGACGCGACGGCGCGGTCTGGCACCAGCGGTTCGACCACGGCGAACCCGAGGGCGACCTCGAGCGCGCTCGCGACCTCGAACCCGACGAGGAGACGGGGACGGCGATCACGTTCTGGCCGGACGACGACATCTTCGAGACCGACGAGTTCGCCTTCTCGACGCTCTCGAACCGGCTTCGCGAACTCGCGTTTCTCAACTCCGGCGTCCGGATCACCCTCCGCGACGAGCGCGCCGACGACGGCGTCCGCGAGGAGACCTACGAGTACGAGGGCGGCATCCGCGAGTTCGTCGAGTACCTGAACGAGACCCGGGCGGCGATGCACCCGGACGTCATCTACTTCGAGGACGAAGACGAGAACATCCAGGTCGAGGTGGCGATGCAGGCCACCGAAGAGCTACAGGGCTCGATCCACGCCTTCGCGAACAACATCAACACGCGCGAGGGCGGGACACACCTCACCGGCTTCAAGACCGCGCTGACTCGAGTCGTCAACGACTACGCCAACGAGAACGGCCTGTTGAACGACTTAGAGGAGAACCTGCGCGGCGAGGACATCCGCGAGGGACTCACCGCGGTCATCTCCGTCAAGCACCCGGACCCGCAGTTCGAGGGGCAGACGAAGACCAAACTCGGCAACTCGGAGGTGCGCGGAATCGTCGAGAGCGCCGTCCACGACGGACTGGGGACGTACTTCGAGGAACACCCCGACACCGCCGAGGCCATCGTCGCCAAGGCAGTCGAGGCGGCGAAAGCCCGCAAGGCCGCAAAGAAGGCGGAGGAACTCACGCGCCGGAAGTCGGCTCTCGAGTCTACCTCGCTGCCGGGCAAACTCGCCGACTGTCAGACCCGCGACCCCGACGAGGCCGAGCTGTTCATCGCCGAGGGCGACTCCGCAGGCGGCAGCGCGAAGCAGGCTCGCGATCCGGAGTTCCAGGCCGTCCTCCCCATCCGGGGGAAGGTGCTCAACGTCGAGAAACACCGGCTGGATCGCATCCTCGAGAACGACCAGATCCGCAACATCATCACCGCGATCGGCGCGGGCATCGGCGACGAGTTCGACGTCGAGGAGGTCCGGTACAAGAAGATCATCATGGCGACCGACGCCGACGTCGACGGGGCACACATCCGGACGCTCCTGCTCACGTTCTTCTACCGGCACATGCGGCCGCTGCTCGAGGGCGGTTACGTCTACGCGACCCAGCCGCCGCTGTACCGCATCCGCTATCGCGGGGAGACTTACGACGCGATGACCGACGCCGAACGCGACGAGATCATCGAGGAGGTCTGCGACGGCAACCCCTCGCAGGTCCAGCGGTTCAAGGGGCTCGGCGAGATGAACCCCGAACAGCTCTGGGAGACGACGATGAATCCCGACAACCGCATTCTCAAGCAGATCACGATCGAAGACGCCGCGGCGGCGGACAAGATGTTCTCCGTCCTGATGGGCGACGCCGTCGAGCCGCGAAAGCAGTTCATCCAGGAGAACGCGCCGGAAGCCGAGTGGATCGACATCTGAGGTGGCTACGATATGAGCTCAGAAGTACCCGACCCGACAGACGTAGAGGCCCGGACGGTCGAGACCGTCCGCATCGAAGACGAGATGGAGCAGAGTTACATCGACTACGCGATGAGCGTCATCGCCGGGCGCGCCCTCCCCCGGGTCGAGGACGGCTTAAAGCCCGTCCATCGGCGCATCCTCTACGCGATGAACGAGATGGGCGTCTCCTCGGGGAGCAGTCACCGCAAGTCCTCCTCGATCGTCGGGGAGACGATGGGTGATTACCACCCCCACGGCGACCAGGCGATCTACGACACGCTCGTGCGGATGGCCCAGGAGTTCTCGATGCGCTACCCGCTCGTCGACGGCCAGGGGAACTTCGGCTCGATGGACGGCGATCCGCCCGCGGCCCAGCGGTACACGGAAGCCCGGATGGCCTCCATCGCCGAGGAACTCCTCGAGGACATCGAGAAAGACACGGTCGACTTCTCCTCGAACTACGACGACCGCCTCCAGGAACCGGACGTCCTCCCTGCGGCGTTCCCGAACCTGCTGGTGAACGGCTCCTCGGGGATCGCGGTCGGAATGTCGACGAACATCCCACCGCACAACCTCGGTGAGGTGATCGACGCGACGATCGAACTCATCGACGACCCCGACGCGACCGTCGAGGAGTTGATGGAACACGTCAAAGGCCCCGACTTCCCGACCGGCGCGAACATCGTCGGCCGCGACGCGATCTACTCGGCGTACAAGACCGGCCGCGGGCGCATCCGCGTGCGCGCCGAGTTCGAAGTCGAGGAGTGGAAAAACGGCCGCGAGCGGATCGTCGTCACGGAACTCCCCTACCAGGC
Source organism: Natribaculum breve (assembly GCF_023008585.1). Lineage (GTDB taxonomy): Archaea > Halobacteriota > Halobacteria > Halobacteriales > Natrialbaceae > Natribaculum > Natribaculum breve. The sequence continues at coordinate 625,684 of NZ_CP095390.1, forward strand.
GAACAAGGCCCGGCTGGTCGAGCGCATCGCCGACGACGTCAACGAGGGGAAGATCGAGGGCATCTCCGACCTGCGCGACGAGTCCGATCGCGACGGCGTCCGCGTCGTGATCGAACTCAAACGCGGTGCGAACACCGAGGTCGTCAAGAATCAACTCCTCGAGAACCACTTAGAGCGGACGTTCGGCGTCATCAACCTCGCGCTGGTCGACGGCCAGCCGCAGGTGCTCACGCTCAAGGAGACCCTGGCGGAGTACGTCTCCCACCGCAAGGAGGTCGTCCGCCGGCGCAGCGAGTACGATCTGAACGAGGCCCGAGAGCGCGCTCACATCCTCGAGGGGCGGCTGAAAGCACTCGAGAACGTCGAGGACGTCGTCGACCTGATCCAGGAGTCCGAAGACCGTTCGGCGGCCAAAGCGGCCCTGCGCGAGTCGTTCGACTTCTCCGAACGGCAGGCCGAACACATCGTCCGGATGCAACTGGGCAGTCTCACCTCGATGGAGGCGGCCGAGATCGAAGCCGAGTACGGAGACGTCAAGGCGGAGATCGAGCGCCTCGAGGCGATCTTAGAGAGCGAGGAGGAACTGCTCGCCGTCATCAAAGACGAACTGCGCGAGGTCAAAGCCGAGTACGGCGACGAGCGGCGGACCTCGATCGTCGAGGACGAGGGGACGGTCACCCACGAGGACCTCATCCCCGAGGAGGACGTCCTCGTCGTCATGACCGAGGACGACTACGTCAAGCGGATGCCGGTCGACCAGTTCGACGCGCAGCGTCGCGGCGGCAAGGGGATCATCGGCGCGGACGTCAAAGAAGACGACCGCGTCGCCACGGTCTTCCGGGCGAACACCCACGACTACCTGCTTTGCTTTACGAACCAGGGCAACGTCTACCAGTTGAAGACCTACGAGATCCCCGAGATGGGCCGGACCGCCCGCGGGAAGTCCGCGGTCAACATCCTCGATCTCGACCCGGCCGAGAACATCACGGCCATCGTCGACACCGACGCCTTCGAGGACGACGAGTACGTGACGATGGTCACACAGAACGGCTACGTCAAACGCACGGCCGGCGAGGCGTTCGACAACATCCTCTCGACGGGGATCATCGCCGCCAGCTTAGAGGAGGGCGACGAACTCGTCGACGTCGAGGTCACGGACGGGACACAAGACCTCGTGATCGCGACCGAGCAGGGGATGACGATCCGCTTTGCCGAAGACGAGGTGCGAGCGATGGGCCGCAACGCCCGCGGGGTCAACGGCATCAAACTCGAGGGCGCAGACGCCGTCGCGGGACTGGTCGCGACCGACGGCAGCGACGAGCGGGCGCTGCTCACCGTGACCCGGAACGGCTACGGCAAGCGGACGCTGCTCTCCGAGTACCGAACCCAGTCACGGTACGGCAAGGGCCTGATCGACATCAAGACGGACGACCGCAACGGCCCGGTCACCGCGGTCAAGGCCGTGACGGCCGACGACTCGCTGGTCATCATGTCCGAGAACGGCCAGATCATGTGTACGCGAGCGGGCGAAATCTCGACGGTCGGCCGGAATACGAAGGGCGTGACGGTGATGGACGTCGAGGAAGGCGACGCGGTCGCGAGCGTCGACGTCCTCCCGGCCGCATCGGGAGACGAAGGCGAAGACGGAGACGAAGCGGCGTAACCTCGAGAGACGTCCCGAGCCGTTTTTTCTATCGCAGCGGCTTTTCGAGCGGGAAACCGCGCCGGCGGGTGGCCTAGTGGTCTGGCTCCTCTGCCGGTGCGAGCATGTCGTCGATCCGCAGGATGAGGATGTTGTTCGTGTCGTCTTTGCCGTCGACGGTCCCCTCGACGACGAGTTTCGACAGCGGAGTCGGGCCGACGACGACGCCGTCGTCCTCGTGGATGTCGCTCATCGAGCCCTGGATGTGTACCTCTGCGCGGCAGAGTTCGGGGTGGTGGACGCTCGAGAGGTCGATCTCCTCGACGATGACGTCCTGGACGGGTTCGCCCTCGTGCTCGAGCGGGACGGACGCGGGTTCGTCCATCCGCTGGATCTCGAGTGCTTCGTACGCTGCGGCGGTCGGTTTGTATCCCCCTTTCGGCCCGGGTACGCCTTCGACGAGCTGGAGTGCCTTGAGACTCTGCATCTGGTTGCGAATCGTCCCCGGGTTGCGGTCTACCTGTTCGGCGATGTCCTCGCCTTTGATCGCGTCTTCGGATTCTTTGTGAAGGTTCGTCAGCGCGCGCAAGATTTTCTTCTGGCTCGGGGTTAGTTCGATGGATGACATAGGTACTCCTTCGTAATAGATTTCCTTAAACCCGGCGGGTCCACCGGGCATCTGCTGGATTCTGACCTTTATCTGGTGAGTAGTTAGAACTTATCCTTTCGAAAACTGTGTCAGTGGTCGACTGACGTATTCGTGTGGGCCGACGGCGAGTCGGCGGTCAGTGTTCGACGCCTGACGGAGACGCGACGCGGACGTGGCGTGCGACGTCGGCGGGTAACGAGACCGGACCGTCAGCGCCGATCGCCTGGGCGGTGATCATCCCGAACGGGGCGATCTCGAGAATCTCGAGTTCGACGCCCGGTTCGACGCCGTGGTCTGCGAGATACGAGAGGACCTCCGGGTCGTGGTCGGCGACTTCCTCGACGACGACGACGTCGCCCTCCTCGAACTGGGTGACCGACTCCGCGTCGGACGCCGTCGGCGGTTCGAGGTCGGCACCCGGAATCGGCGAGCCGTGTGGATCGACGTCGGGGTCGTCGAGGGCGGCTGCGACGCGCGCCTCGAAGTCCTCGCTGATGTGGTGTTCGAGTCGGTCCGCCTCTTCGTGGACTTCGGACCAGTCGTAGTCGAGGTGTTCGGTGAGGTAGGCCTCGAGCAGGCGATGGTGGCGGACGACCTCGAGTGCGACGGTCTTTCCCTCCTCGGTGAGGGTCACACCGCGGTACTTCTCCCGGTCGACGAGTCCCCGCTCCTCGAGTTTCTCGAGCATGCTGGTGACGGTCGGCGACGTGACGTCGAGCTCCGTGGCGATCTCGGACGTCCGAATCCGGTCGTCCCCCTCGCGCTGGAGCTGGTAGATGGTCTTGAGGTAGTCTTCCATCACGTCGCTCAGCATCATCGTACGCTGAGTTAGCGCCTATCGCTTCCTAAAGGTTCCGTCGTCACCTCTCGAAGACACTCGCCGCCCACCGCCGCGTCGAGTTGCTCCCCCGGAGTTAGGCTGACCAAAACCCTTTTATTTTTAGGCTCACCTAATTCATGTCGATGGACGTCCCTGCCCGAGAGGATCGAAGTTCCGTCGACGAACCAGAACAGCCGGAGTCGATCGTGACGAGCCACGTCACCCGTCCCGGCAAGGTCGTGTTCACCGAGCGAGACAACACCGACGGCTGGATCGCGACCGACGTCGTCGTCGACCTCGAGCCCTAACTCGCCCCGACGCTTTCTGCGGAGCAGAGTACGGTGCTCTCGCAGCCGACGCTACACTGGCTGGTGACGGTCGACAGGTCGTCCTCGACCGTCGTGCGCCGATCGGCTGCTCGAGTCTCCCCGAGGTTACGACGTTCGGCGTCTTCTCGCTGGCACACGGTATCGGCGTTGAATATCATTTTGGCGCTGGTATCCTTGGGCTCGGTCTTGGAATGTTCGGCACGTCAGCAGGTATCTGGATGGCAGACGAGCTACAGGCGTGAACCGCAGGAACCACGACGAGGACAGTACCACGATCACTCCGTGACCCTGGTCAGAAAAGCGAACGTCCGTCGCGCTATCGCTCTCGCTCGACCGTCTCGCACTGTCGTGTGTTTTCTGGAGCCACCGCGAGACGCTCACAGCCGCTCCGGAACCGACTGTCGACCGACGACCGACCGTCTTAGTGCGTCGCCTCCTCGAGCACCAGCGTGTCGTCCTCGAGGTAGTGTTCGAAGTGGTGGGCGTCCTCCTCGACGTCGACGAGGATCTGACGGAGGATCTCCGCGGTGGCGTGGTCGCCCAGGTTCTCGGCGAGTTCGATGCTGTCGCGCATCGACTCGATGATGTCGCCGTACATCTCGAGGTCGTTCTCGAACATCGTGCGGACGTCGTAGACGTCTTCGCCCTCGAACTCGACGGTCGCCCGCGCTTCCTGGTTCGCCGGTCCCGAGACGGGGACGCCGCCGATCGCCTGTGCGCGCTCGGCGATGGCGTCTGCACCTTCCTCGGCGTGTTCGTAGGCCTCCTCGAGGAAGAGATGCAGATCGAGGAACTCTGCCCCCTCGACGACCCAGTGGTGTTTTTTCAACTGGTGGTAGAGGACGTACGCGTTGGCGAGCTCGGTATTCAGCGCGTCGACGATCTGCTCGGCCTTGTCCTGCTCGAGGCGGAGACTGTTCTCCTCGACGGTGTCGGCCTGTTGACGGACGGTCTTCTGAGTGCTCATCTCGTCTCTAGCTACGCGGCTAACACACTTAAAACCTGGCCATGAAAGAATTTTCCTTTGTAATATAGAAATATTTCTTTCTGCTCTACCACCTCTCTACGTGTTCCTGTCAGAAATAGGCCGTGTCCACACGTTACTCTGAAAGACACTAGCATAGCTCGGAGTGTTTTTTCAACCTTGAGTAAATACTTTCAGTGAGGAACGCGAACGTACGACCATGGCAACGAGAGTCGCACAGCGGAGAGAGCGGATGTACGTCGACGGGGAGTGGCTCGAGACCGACCGGACACTACCGGTATCGGATCTCGCGGCGGGCGGAACGTTCGCGGAGGTCGCGGCGGCGGGTCCCGAGGAAGCTCGGACGGCGCTCGCCGCTGCCGACGAAATCAAACCCGAACTCCGACAGACGACGGTCGTCGAGCGCGCGAAGTGGTGTGAGGCCATCGCAGACGGCCTCGAGGAGCGGGCAGAGGAACTCGCCGAGGTCATCGTCCGCGAGGCCGGAAAACCCATCTCCTCGGCGCGCGGCGAGGTCGAAAGCGCGGCCGAGCGCTTCCGTCGCGCCGCCGAGGAGGCCAGAAACATCGTCAGCAAAGGCGAGTTCCGCGAGGGTTCGACCGAGGGCCACGAGGGGTGGCAGGCCATCGTGAAACACGAACCGATCGGTGCGGTCCTGTGTATCACGCCGTACAACTACCCGCTCGCGACGACGGCACTGCAGGTCGCCCCCGCCATCGCCGCGGGCAACAGCGTCCTCCTGAAACCGGCGAGCAAGACGCCGATCTCGGCGGCGATCCTCGCCGACGTCGTCAGCGGCGTCGAGGGGATCCCCGAGGGTGCGTTCAACTTCGTCCCCGGAAACGCAGGCGACATCGGTGACGTCCTCGCCGGCGACGACCGCGTCAACGCCATCGCGATGACCGGTTCGTCGGGCGCGGGCAAACACGTCGCTCGAGAGAGCGGGATGGTCAACCTGCACATGGAACTCGGCGGTAACGCGCCGGCGATCGTCTTCGACGACGCCGACCTGAACCTGGTCGCCGGTGCCTGTACCAAGGGTTCGATCAAGTACGCCGGCCAGCGCTGCTCGGCGGTCTCGCGCGTGCTCGCCCACGAGTCCGTCCACGACGAGGTCGTCGACCGACTCGACGCCGAGATGGACGCGTGGCAGGCGGGCGACCTCTTCGACGAGAACACCGCCTTCGGTCCGCTCATCAGCGAATCGCAGGCCGACTGGGTCGACGAACTCGTCGAAGACGCCGTCGAGAAGGGTGCAGATCTCGTCCGTGGCGGGAAGCGCCACGCTCCGGAGGGCGTCCCCGACGAACTCGAGTCCCAGTTCTTCGAACCGACGCTGCTCGCGAACGTTCCCCACGACGCCCGCCTCATCGACGAAGAGCAGTTCGGCCCCCTCGCCGTCGTCACCACCTTCGAGGATCGCGAGGAGGCCCTCGAGATCGCGAACGGCTCCGATCTGGCACTCGACGCCGCCGTCTTCACGAGCGACTACGACCGCGCGATGGACGTCGCCGACCGCGTCGACGCCGGGTCCGTCAACGTCAACGGTGCACCGTCTCACGGCCTCGGCGACGTCCCGTTCGGTGGGAACAAAGACTCGGGCATCGGTCGCGAAGGGATCGACGCCTCGATCCACGCGATGATGCGCAAGAAGAGCATCGTGCTGTAAACGCCGGCGCTGACCGCTCGATCTGTTCTCGTCGACTCTCCTTCGTTCTCCGCCTACTCGTCGACGTACGCCTGCTCGAACGGTCGCGGCGACAGCCGGAGTTCGTCGAGGTCGGGCAGGTGTTTGAGGTTGTAGACGACCTTCAACTCGTCCGTGATCGGTTCGCCGACACAGGACAGCCGAATGCCTCGGTCGACCATCTCCGGCGGGAGGACGTGGTTGACCGGCTGTGACATCTCGCCTTCCGCGACCGCGACGGCACAGTTTGCACACGCCCCGCCTCGACACGCGTACGGCCACCTGAACCCGCGGTTTTCGGCCGCCTCGAGGAGCGTCTCGCGTGGCTGGACCAGCAGTCGACCGCGATCCGTCGAGTCGAGGGCCTCGGCCGAGGACTTCTCGAAGAGGTCGTCGTCGTCGAGGTCCCAGCCGTAGTCGTCGAGAACTTCGTAGTTGAGGTACTCGACTCGAGACTGGTTTCGCGGATGCCGATCGTCGCTCTCGCCGTCGACCTCGTACCGTTCGCCGTACCGTCCCGCCTTGATCGCCTCGTAGGCCGCCCTGACCAGTTGAAACTCCGCTGCGGAGCCGCCGTGGTCGGGATGCGTTTCCTTCACTCGTCGTCTGTACGCCTGCTCGATCTCTTCGTCGTCCGCATCCGAATCGATCAGGAGGACGTCGAACGGGGATTCCACGACCACTGCTAACGAACGGGAGACGAAAAATGTTCCCCGGCGACTACCCCCGACCTGCGATAGGAGAGCGGCAATCATTATCCGACGCCGGCCGAATTGCGCCCATGACCCATACCCACGACGTACTGGTCGCTGGCGAGACGCTCGTCGACTTTCTCCCCGAACGGCCCGGACCGCTCGCTGCCGTCGAGGGCTTCGAACGGCGACCCGGGGGCGCACCGGCGAACGTCGCCGTCGCGCTCTCCCGACTCGAGCGACCGCCCCTGTTCTGGACGCGGGTCGGCGACGACCCGTTCGGTCGCTACCTCGAGACGATCCTCGCGGAGAACGGCGTTCCCGATCGGTTCGTCGAGCGCGACCCGGACGCGAAGACGACGCTGGCGTTCGTCACCCACGACGAGTGGGGCGATCGAACGTTCTCGTTCTACCGCGACGACACCGCCGACACCCGCCTCGAGTCGGGAACGATCGCCGACGACGTGCTCGCCGACTGCGAGTGGGTCCACGCCGGCGGCGTGACGCTCTCGCGTGGCCCCTCGAGGGCGGCGACGCTCGACCTGCTCGAGCGCGCCGCCGATCGTGGCTGTACGGTCTCGTTCGATCCGAACGCACGCCCGGAGCTGTGGCCCGACGAGGAGACGTTCGCCCGCGTCGCTCGCGAGGCGCTTTCGTCCGTCGACGTGCTCAAGGCGACCCGCGAGGAACTCGAGAGCCTCGGATTCGACGGCGAAACGGCCACCGAACTGGCTCGAGACGCCGCCGACGCCGGTCCGCACACCGTCTTCGTCACGCGGGGCAGCGAGGGAGCCGTCGCCGTCGCCACCGGGGACTCGCCCTGGGCCGGTACGGCGGCACACGACGGCTTCGACGTCGACGTCGTCGACACGACCGGCGCGGGCGACGCGTTCGTCGCCGGACTCGTCGCCGCGCTCCGGGACGGCCGTGAACTCGAGGACGCCCTCGCGTTCGCGAGCGCCGTCGCGGCCACGGCGACGACGGCCGCGGGGGCGATGACCGCGCTGCCCGACCGCGAGACAGTCCGATCGTTCCTGGCGGCTGCCACGGACGGGTGAACCGTGACGGCGGAGCGTCGACCGGCGGACCGGTCGCTTGCAGGCCGTCGAGCTATTTCGCCGGCCGTCGTCGTCACGACATGGCCACCGACTCCCGGGGTGCGATTTCGTTCGTCGAGGCGGTCGTCCGGGGAATCACGCGGAAGAACGTCACGTTCATGGCGGCGAGCATCGCCTACCAGGCGTTCATCTCGTTGCTCCCGCTGCTCGTACTCGTCTTCTTTCTCGTCTCGATCGTCGGCGACGAAGCGCTCGCCGCTCGAGTCGCCGAGACGACGGAGGGATTCCTCCCCGAGAGCGGACGTGAGTTGCTCGAGGAGGCGATCGCCGGCTCGGTCGCCACCACCGGCGCGTCCGCGATCGGTCTGGTGACGCTTCTGTGGGGATCGCTGAAGATCTTTCGCGGGCTCGACACGGCGTTCTCCGAGATTTACGACACGACGGCGACGTCCTCGATCCTCGACCAGCTGCGAGACGGACTCGTGGTCTTCGTCGCGCTCGGGCTGGCGCTGCTCGCGGCTGCGGTCGCGAGCGCCGTCTTCGCGGTCTTCCCGGACAACGCGCTCGTCGGCGTGCTCAACCCACTCTTGCTCGTCGTCGGTCTCTCGGTCGCGTTCTTCCCGATGTACTACGTCTTCCCCGACGTCGACGTCGGCGTCCGCGAGGTCCTCCCGGGCGTCGTCGTCGCGGCGGTCGGCTGGGCCGCGCTCCAGGCACTCTTCCAGGTCTACGTCGCGGTCGCCTCGAGTTCCGACTCGGCCGGCGCGATCGGTGCGATCTTGCTGGTGTTGACGTGGCTGTACTTCGGCGGCCTCGTGTTGCTGGTCGGTGCCGTCGTCAACGCGACCGCAGGCGGTCGGCTCTCGATCCCGGACGCCGACGCCGACGAAACCGGCGACTCTGACACGTTCGCCGCGAATCGCCTCGAGCGGCGTACCGAAACCCTCGAGCGCCGTCTCGCGGACGTCGAGCACGCCTACGGACTTTCGCGACACGAACTCGAGGCCGAACGCCGGCGAGCCGACGCACTCGAGAGCCGCGTCGCCGACCTCGAGGCAGAGCGGACGCGACTCGACCGCGAGAACGAGCGCCTCCGGCGGCGACTCGAGCGACGACGGCGGCCGTGGTGGCGAGCGGTGCTGTCGCACGTCGGCGAACGGACGACGACGCTCTCGATCGGGACGGTTCGCGACCGACGCGAGCGGGAGTGACGAGAAGTCGAGTCACATTTGGTGGTCGACCACACACCGTCGCCCGTGTCAGAACCTTCGCGAGCGGCCCGGCGGCGGATTCGACGCGACCACGCCACGGTACTCGAGGGGATCGACGCCTGTGCGGACCGCGTCGCCGCGTCCTGGGACGGCGACGCGGCGACCGACCGCGCCGACGTCGTCGATCCGCTACGGGCCGAACTCGAATCGATGGGAGTGCTGGCTCGGCTGCCGGACGTCCTCGTCGACGCCGTCGACGCGACGGGACACGCCCTCCCGGCGTCGCCGGTCGCCGCACCGCCGTACGTCGCGGTGACGAGTCGCGGCCCGGTCCTCCGGGCGACGATCGACCCCGGCAGGCTGGTGGTCCGCGTCGACGCGTTCGAGGTCGTCCGCGAGTCGACGCCGCGATACCGACGGCTCGAGGACGTCCGGCTCGCGGTCTCGCTCGAGTGACCGCTACCGGTACCTTTTCGCACCGTGCGAACGATCGACAGCCCGATGCATCCGCGCGCAGAGGAGTTTTCGAAGCGGGCGCGAGAACGGTACGGGTTCGACCCCGAGGTCGAGGAGTTTCCCGAGGGCACGAAGACGGCGGCCGAGGCGGCCGAGGCGGTCGGCTGCGACGTCGCCCAGATCGCGAGTTCGCTCGCGTTCGACGTCGACGGCGACCTCGTCGTGTCGGTCACGAGCGGGGCCAACCGCGTGAGCGAAGCCGCACTCGGGGCGCAGTTCGACGCGTCGACCGACGACGTCTCGATGGCCGACGTAGACCGGATCAGGGAGACGCTCGGCTGGTCGATCGGGGGCGTCCCCCCGTTCTGTCACGAGACGGCCGTCCCCGTCCTGATCGACGAGACGTTACTCGAGTTCGACACCGTCTGGGCGGCTGCGGGGACGCCCGAGGCCGTGTTCCCGATCGACCCGGCCGAACTGCGGGCGTACGCGGACGCGGAACCGGCCGATGTCACCGGCTGAGACCGCGACCCCGGTCGACGCGTCGATTTCTCTGTCGTCGCACCCGACGAGAGCTATCGCTGTCCGTGTCGATCGGCGGTGGCCGCCGGCTGGTCCGGTCGTCGCCACTCGACGTTAACAACTATCGAGTGTTGAGTGGCACTAGTTAATAACTACGGGTTAGAAAATAATAACACTTTTACCCGACGACTCGTATTCCCGAGTATGGATCTGTCACGACGTTCGGTGCTGACGGGAACTGCCGGAGTGGCGATGGGATCGCTCGCCGGCTGTCTCGGTGACATCGCCGGTTCGAGCGGCGGCGACGACGACGGCTACGCCATCCTGTTCGCGCTGGCGGAGTTCACGAACGCGGTCGGCGGCGACGAGTTCCAGGTCGAGAACCCGGTGCCGGTCGGCGCGATGGGACACGGCTGGGAGCCGAGCGGCGACCTTCAGCCGAAAATCGCCGACTCGGACCTGTTCGTCTACCTCGACACGTCCGAGTTCGCCTGGGCACAGAGATTCGTCACGAACTTCGAGGACGGCGACCACGACGTGCGAACCGTCGACGCACTCGAGGGCATCGACCTCCTTCAGTGGGACCACGAGTACGACGACGGCCACGATCACGGGACAGAGGACGACCACGATCACGACGACGATGGCGCACTCGACGATCACGCCCTGTCTCACGCCTGTGGCCACATGGAAGGCGACGAGCGAGAGCCGCTTTCGGCGACCGCTGCCGAGGGCGACGCGACGGTCTTTTCACAGACCCACCAGCCGTACGCGGTCACGCTCGAGTCGGAGACGGGCTACGTCACGTTCGAGGGCGAGCCCGGGACCTACGCCTTCTTTACCGATGCTCGGGAAGCGCTCGCCCCGGTCGACGGCCACGCGGTCCACGACGAGCACGGCGTCGAGAGCTGTGACGGCATCGCAGCCTACCACGTCGTCGAGACCGAGACCGGTTCGGTGACGCTCGAGATCTCCGGCAGCGCAGGGGCGAGCGTGACGCTCCTCGCGGAGGGGGTCTCCGGCCACGGCGACCACGACCACGGAAGCGAGGATGAACACGACCACGGGGGAGAAGACGAGCACGAAGGCGAAGAAGAACACAACCACGAGAACGAGGACGACGGACACGACCACGAAGGCGAAGAAGAACACAACCACGAGAGCGAGGACGACGGGCACGACCACGAAGGCGAAGAAGAACACAACCACGAGAGCGAGGACGACGGGCACGACCACGAAGGCGAAGAAGAACACAACCACGAGAACGAGGACGACGGGCACGACCACGACCACGGAGAGCACGACCCGCACGCGTGGATCGATCCCGTCCACGCCCAGACGATGGTCGACACCATCACCGAGGCGCTGGTCGACGTCGACCCCGACAATGAGTCGTACTACCGCGACAACGCCGAGGAGTACAGGGCCGAACTGCAGGAGCTCCACGAGGAGTTCGAGGAGGTCGTCGCGAACGCCGACCACGACGTCGCCGTCCTCGCCGGTCACGACTCCTACCAGTACATCGGTGCTCGGTACGGCATCGAGTTCAAGACGCCGGTCGGCGTCTCCCCGGACGAAGAGCCCAGCACCGACGAAATCGTCGACCTGATCGACGTGATCGACGCCGAAGAGATCGACTACGTGTTGAAAGGCACGTTCGAGGACGACAACCTCGCCAGGACGCTCGTCGCCGACAGCCACGCCGAGGAGATCGCAGAACTGACGACCCTCACGTCGACCACCCAGGAGTGGAACGACGAGGGCTGGGGATACGTCGACCAGATGCGGGAAGTCAACCTCCCCGCGTTGCGGAAGGCGCTCGGTGCCGAGGAGTGAAAGCAGCGCGTGCTCGCCACGTCGGTCGACGGGTCGCGTGGTCGAACGGCCAGCGCCCGGGACCGCTCGAGCACGCCGTTATTAATAACTCGAACACCGATAATAATTCTTTTATCCGTCCGGAGAAATCACGTTTACATGGACCGTTCCCGTCGCCACGGACCGCCGGTGAGACCTACGGGGTGGGCTCGTCCGACACACGGTCGACGAGCGCACCTCGCCGGGACGGGAACTCGTTTCGGACCGTCTTCTCGGGCGATCCGACCACGTCGGATCGGTGCCGAAATCGTTTCGAAGCCACGCCGACGCTCGAGTGCGAGATCGCGAACAGAGCCACACGTATGACGATAGATCTACACGCCGACGCACATTACCGGATGAACGACCAGACGACCGGTGGTGGTCACGACGACTCCGATCCTGACCACGACCACGACCACGACCACGTAGCCGACTCGACGCCCGGCCACGACCGCGCAACCGAGGCGTCGGCGACCCTCGAGCACGGGTCCGAACCAGCCGTCAGGATGGAAAACGTCACGTTCGGATACGGCGACCAGCCTGCAGTCGAGAACGTCAGCCTGACGATCGAGCGCGGCGAGTTCCTCGGCCTCGTCGGTCCCAACGGATCCGGCAAGACGACGCTGTTGTTGCTGATGCTCGGCGTCCTCTCGCCCGACGAGGGCCGGGTCGAACTGTTCGGCGACCCCGTCGACGAGTTCGCCGACGGCGAACGGATCGGCTACGTCTCCCAGAAGTCGACCGACGCGGGTTCGACGATGCCCGTCACCGTTCGCGAGGTCGTGACGATGGGTCGGTTCGCCCACGCCGGTCACCGCCGTCTTTCGGACCGCGACCACGAGGCCGTCGACGAGGCGCTCGAGACGGTCGGTATCCGTGACCTCGAGAGCCGCCGTATCAACGAGCTGTCTGGCGGACAGACACAGCGAGCGTACATCGCGCGTGCGCTGGCCTCCGAGGCCGACCTGCTGGCGATGGACGAACCGACCGTCGGCGTCGACGCCCGGTCACGAGAGCAGTTCTACGGCCTGCTCGGCGACCTCAACGATCGGGGGATCACGATCATCCTGATCGAGCACGATCTCGGCGTCGTCACCGATCGCGCCGATCGGATCGCCTGTATCAACCGGACGCTGTACCACCACGGGTCGGCGAGTTCGTTCGCCGAGAGCGACGCGCTCGAGGCGGCCTACGGACCGAACAGCGAAATCGTCCACCACGACCACTGACCATGAAGTACGACACCCGTCTCCGTCTCGAGCGCCTCGGCGTGTTCGCAGTGGGCGTGCTCGCGGTCGTGATGCTCGCGTTTCTGGCCGCTCGCGGGCTGGCCGAGTACAGTTCGGCGGCTGACCTGGTCGCTACCCGCCTGGTCGACGGCGGATGTGCCCTCGGGAGCGTCGCCGGGACCAGACTGCTCTGTTTCAACTTCGTCTGGTACTCGGTCGCGACGGGCGTGCTCGTCGGCATCGTCGGGCCGTTGATCGGGTCGTACGTCGTCCACCGCGAGATGGCGCTGATCGGCGAGACCCTCGCACACACCGCGTTCGCCGGCGTCGCCTTCGGGATCTTCTTCGGATCGGCGACGAACTGGGGCGTCTCGGTACTGCTCGCCGCGCTCGTCACGGGCATCATCGGTGCGTTCGGCGTCCAGTACCTGTCCAGTCGGACCGCGGCACACGGCGACGTGCCGATCGCGATCGTCCTCACGGGGAGTTTCGCGATCGGGACGATCGTCATCAGCCTCGGACGCGGGTTCGGCGGCGTGAGCATCGACGCGTACCTGTTCGGCCAGATGGCCGCCGTCACCCAGAGCGGTGCCCAGTTGATGGGCGTCGTGAGCGTCGTCGTGATCGCGCTGGTCGCGCTCAACTACAAACAGTTCCTCTTCATCACGTTCGACGAACAGGCCGCTCGCGTCGCCAGGCTGAACGTGTCGGCGTACAACACGCTGTTGATCCTGCTTACGGCCGTCGTCGTCGTCGGCGCGATGCAGATTCTGGGGATCATCCTCGTGACCGCGATGCTCGTCGTCCCGGTCGCCGCCGCCTCTGCGGTCGCCGACAGCTTTCGCGAGGCCCAGTACCTCTCGATCATCGTCGGCGAGGTCTCCGTTCTGGTCGGTGTCACGGCCGCGTTCCTCTACGGACTCGCGCCCGGCGGCTCGATCGTCGTGGTCGCGATCGCGATCTACCTCGTCGCGGTCGCGGTCGCAGACCGGGACAGCGCCGTCGCCGCGGGTGCGTGAGCGCAGTTCCGGTGTGGGTAGCCGTCGATACTCTCGTCTAGCGACCTCTCAGCGGCCGGTGGCGAGGCTTTAACTCGTCAGCAAGTGAACCCTCGCACGATGGGAAGGTTATCGGAGCTGTTTGCACCCGAGACGGTCGCCGTGGTCGGCGCGACCGACCGCGAGGGATCCGTCGGCCGGGCGATCCTCGAGAACCTCCGTGCGGACTTCGAGGGCGAGGTCGTCCCCGTCAACCCCGACCGCGACGAACTGCTGGGGATGACGTGTTACCCCGACGTCGCGAGCGCGCCACCGATCGATCTCGCGGTGGTCGTCGTTCCGCCGCCCGTCGTCGTCGACGTCCTGGAGGAGATTGGCCAGGAAGGGATCGGACAGGTCGTCGTCATCACCGCCGGCTTCAGCGAGACTGGCGGCGAGGGTGCGACGCGAGAACGACGGTTGCGCGAACTCGCCGCGGAGTACGACCTCGACGTCGTCGGTCCCAACAGCCTCGGCGTGATGAGCACTCCCGTCGGCATGAACGCCACGTTCGCACCCGAGAACGCACTCGAGGGGTCGATCTCCTTTATGAGCCAGTCGGGCGCGTTCGTCACGGCCGTCTTAGACTGGGCGAACGACCAGGAGATCGGCTTTCGCGACGTCGTCTCGCTCGGTAACAAGGCCGTCTTAGACGAGACGGACTTCGTCCGCGAGTGGGGCGACGACGACGGAACCGACGTCGTCATCGGCTACCTCGAGGGGATCGACGACGGCCGTGGATTCGTCGACGCGGCTCGCGAGGTCGTCGACGACACGCCGGTCGTCCTCGTGAAGGCGGGGCGGACCGACGCCGGCGCGCAGGCGGCGTCCTCGCACACGGGGGCGATCGCCGGCAGCGAGCGCGCCTACGAGGCCGGACTCGAGCAGGCCGGCGTCCTCCGGGCCCAGTCGGTCCAGGAACTGTTCGACTACGCCCGCGCGCTGTCGGGACTCGACGTCCCCGAGACCGACGGCGTCGCCGTCGTCACGAACGCGGGCGGCCCCGGCGTGTTGACGACCGACGCCGTCGGCGACTCCGGGCTGTCGATGGCCTCGTTCACCGACGAGACGGTCGACGAACTCGCCGACGCGATGCCGGCGGAGGCGAACGTCTACAACCCGGTCGACGTCATCGGCGACGCCGACGTCGAGCGATTCGAACGCGCACTCGACGTCGTCCTCTCGGACCCGAACGTCGGATCTGCGGTCGTCGTCAGCGCACCGACGGCGGTCCTCGAGTACGAGGACCTCGCGGAGATCGTCGTCGAGGAAAGCGAGACCCACGGCAAGCCGATCGTTCCCTGTCTGATGGGCGGCGAACGGACGGCCGCGCCGGCCGCGATTTTGCGGGAAGGCGGGATCCCGAACTACTTCGACCCCGCACGGGCCGTCTCGGGACTCGACGCGCTTTCGGCGTACCGCGACGTCAGACGCCGCGAGGTCGACGAGCCGACGACGTTCGACGTCGACCGCGACCGCGCACGGGAGATCCTCGAGTGGGCGACCGAGCGCGAGGACAACCGGCTGGGCGTCGAGGCGATGGAACTGCTCGAGACCTACGGCATCCCGATTCCAGACGGCGAGGTCGTCGACGATCCGGCCGACGCGGTCGCCGTTGCCGAGTCGCTCGAGGGCGAGGTCGTCATGAAGATCGTCAGCCCGGACATCGCACACAAGATGGACATCGGCGGCGTCAAGATCGGCGTCCCCGACGACGAGGTGTACGACGCCTACGAGGACCTCGTCTCGCGGGCGCGAAACTACCAGCCCGACGCGCGATTGCTCGGCGTCCAGGTGCAAGAACGGGTCGACCTCGAGGGGACGACCGAGACCATCGTCGGGATGAACCGCGACCCGCAGTTCGGTCCCCTCCTGCTGTTCGGCCTCGGTGGCATCTTCGTCGAGATCCTCGAGGACACCTCGGTTCGCGTGGCACCGATCGGCGACCGCGAGGCGAGCGCGATGGTCGAGGAGATCCGGGCGGCACCGCTGTTGCGCGGCGCACGCGGTCGCGAGCCGGCCGACGTCGACGCGCTCGTCGAGGCCATCCAGCGACTCTCCCAGCTCGTCACGGACTTCCCGGCGATCGTCGAACTCGACGTGAACCCGCTCGTCGCGGGCGCAGACGGCGTACAGGCACTCGATCTCGTCATCACACTCGACACGGAGCAGCTATGAACACACTCGTTACGTCACTGGAAGAGAGCACCGGCAAGACGGCGGTGGCGCTCGCGCTCGCGCGACTGGCCCGCGAGGACGGCGACAGCGTCGGCTACATGAAACCGAAGGGAACGCGACTCGAGAGCACCGTCGGCAAGACCTTAGACGAGGATCCGCTGCTCGCCCGCGAACTGCTCGGACTCGACGCGGACGTCGCGGACCTGGAGCCCGTCGTCTACTCGCCGACGTTCATCGAGCAGGCGATCCGCGGCCGCGAGGATCCCGACGCCCTCCGCGAGCGCGTCCGCGAGGCGTTCGAGACGCTCGCCGACGGGACCGACCGGATGCTCCTCGAGGGCGGGGGGCGGCTCGACCTCGGCGGCATCGTCGACCTCACGGACCCCGACGTCGCCGAACTGCTCGACGCCCGCGTGCTGTTGATCGCGCCGTACGAGACCCCGGCGGACGTCGACGACGTCCTCGCCGCGGCCCGGCCGTTCGGCGACCGCCTCGACGGCGTCCTGTTCAACAACGTCGCCGACGCCGCGTTCGACCAGCTCGAGACCGACGTCGTGCCCTTCCTCGAGGGTAAAGGCGTCCCGGTCCACGGCGTCTTGCCGCGAGAGCGGACGCTGGCCGGCGTCACCGCCGCCGAACTGGCCGACGAACTCGGTGCGACGGCGCTCGTCGAGGAGGGTCTCGACGCGTACGTCGAACGGTTCAGCGTCGGCGCGATGGGCGGCGATAGCGCCTTGCGTCACTTCCGGCGGACCAAAAACGCCGCGGTCATCACCGGTGGCGACCGCGCCGACGTTCACACGGCCGCACTCGAGGCCCCCGGCGTTCGCTGTCTCATCCTCACCGGCGGCCACCGACCCTCGAGTGCCGTCCTCGGCAAGGCCGCAGAGAAGGAGGTGCCGATCCTGATGGTACAGACGGATACGCTCACGACGATCGAACGCGCCGAAGACGTCGTTCGCAGCGGCCGGACGCGGGACGAACGGACCGTCGACGAGATGGAGTCGCTGCTGTCCGATCACGCGAACCTCGAGGCGATCCTCCGTCGCTGACGCTACTGGACAAACCGATTCACACATCGTCGGATCGCACTCGAACGGCCGTCGCCGCTGGTGACGGCCCGTGAGACGCGATCGCGTATGCACTGACCGGGTAGTATCAGACGTCCGACTGGAGTCAAACGACGTGTCTGGCGAGTACAGTAACGCGAGCGGGTCGTAGGGCAGCCGACCCGCCGGTATGCGCCGGTTGTCAGAGGCACCCCGGCGTTCGACGAGACGCCATCCATCGATATATCCTCACCCTTCGCACTCTCGCTCTCCTCTTGAACGATTGTATAAAAGGTTTTCCATCATTTAAGAAGACAGCGCGACGTTCACGATTCGCTGAACGTCGTCTGACCAAGAATTAATAGTTTGCCTGTCGTGGAGCCAGACATGGACGACACACCACAGGAGATCACGTCGCTCGTCGGACGGGAGGTCTACTCGAACAACGGCGTCTTCGTCGGCGAAGTCGAAGATCTGCGTCTCGACGTCGACGGCGAAGCCGTCACCGGACTTGCACTCGGTGGCCTGAATCCGGAACTGTTCGCCGACAACGACGATCACGTCGGCATCATCGTCCCCTACCGGTGGGTACGGGCCGTCGGCGACATCGTTCTGGTCAACGACGTGGTCGAACGCGTTCGCGAACCGGACGAAGAGACGGAAGAGATCGTCGCCTGAGACGGACCGCTGTCCGTCCGTCCCGCAGCGACCGCCCGGCGGAACGCGGTCGCTGCGGACGATCGGGACAGCAGGCCGTACGAATCGGGGGCACGACCACGACCGTCGCGCCGTTCTCCTCGATTAGCTCCCGTTCGACCCTTCGCTTCCCTCGACGCCCATCGCGTCGAACAGCGTCCGCTTTACCGCCTCCTCGGTGAGCTCGAGGAGCGTCTCGCGGGTGTCGTCGGAGATCTCGATGCCGGTGAAGATGCCCAGCGGGATCTCGGCGCTCGCCTGCGTCGAGTGACCCGCCGTCTCGCCGATGTCGCCGTAGGCGTCTTCCAGGACGTTGCCGATGTTCATCCGGATGTCTTTCGACCGCGCCGCGAGGAAGATCGTCTCGTCTGCGATGCCGAAGACCGCCGTCGTCGTCACGCCCTCGAGGTCGAGCAGGTGGTTGGCCGCCTGCGTCAACGCCTCGCGCCCGCGGACGAAACCGGCGTTCGAGACCAGGTGACTGCCCTGTACGTCGCGGTTGGCGATCGCCTCGGCGAGGACGTCGAGCGTCTCGGGTGACATCGACGGGGACTCGACCTGTTCTAACGTGTCGTGGTTCGCGAACGGGTAGAGGTAGGCAGCGGCGGTGAGGTCGGCGGGGGTCGTATCGCGCTTGAAGTCGAGCGTCTCCGCACGGATGCCATAGAGCAGGGCCGTCGCCACTTCCTCGGAGACGTTGACGTCGAACTCCTGGATGTACTTCGTCATGATCGTCGACGTCGAGGACATGTTCGGTCGGATGTCGACGAACGCCGGGTCGTACCCCTCCGCAGGCTCGTTGTGGTCGACGATGATGTCGACCTCGAGGTCCATCTCGCCGGAGGTGGCGTGGTCGACGAGCGCGACCACGTCGTAGACAGACCGGTCGTCGACCTCCTCCCACTGCAGGAGTTCGATCCCCAGCAGGTTGACGAACGCCCGGTTCTCCTGGTGGCCGATGTCGCCGAGGTAGACGATGTCCGACTCGACGTCGAGGTGATCCGCGATCGCCTGCAAGGCCGCTGCGCTGGCGATCGAGTCCGGATCGGGATTGTCCTGCGTGACGATCGCCAGCCGCCCCGACGTCTCCTCGAGTAACTCCGCGAGCTTGCTGGCGTTGTACTCGAGTTCACCCGACTCGAGTGCCCGCAGTGCGGAGTCGGCGATCACGGCGGAGGGGTTGATGACGATGTCCGCGCCGAGCTCCTCGAGTTCGTCGCCGGAGACGGGATCGCTCGCTCGAGCGACGACGAACTGATCGCCGTTTTCGTTTCGGATGTGTTCGACGGCCCGTTTGTTGGCCTCGACGTCGGACGCGAGGATGAGGACGACGCTCCGGTCGGCGACCAGTTCGGCGGCCTCCTTCTGGCGGATGTCGGCGGTGCGCGCGTCAAGGTCCTGATCTCGGAGCGATTCGACGCGGCTCTCGTCGCGGTCGACGATGAGGACGTCCTTTCCCTCCTCGGCGAGTTCTTCCGCGACGGCGTAGCCGACGCTGCCACACCCGAGAATGGCGTAGTCGGAGATCGACGAGATCGTAGCCCCCGTACTCATGTGAGCAATCGGTTGAACCCAGCGCACTTAACGCTCCCGAAGACTGTTACGTTTTTGTGTGGTCGTCAAGAAGACCACGGGACGTGATGGGTTTGTGGTGTCCTCGCAGGCCGCGTTCTAAACAAAACCTATATCAACGCCCGCCGGAAAAGTGCAGGTGTAGGGCCGGTAGCTCAGTTAGGCAGAGCGTCTGACTCTTAATCAGACGGTCGCGTGTTCAAATCGCGCCCGGCCCGTGCAACGAACTGGTGAGCGCAGCGAGCCAGTGAGTGAACCGGCAGGCACGATTTGAACACAGGGAACAGCTTCGCTGCGACCGTGTGTTCAAATCGCGCCCGGCCCGCTTCTCACCGCGAGCAAGTCCGCGAGCGGCGAGCATCGGATCCGAAGCGATTTGAACTAGACGAGTCGCAGCCCGTGAGCGAGCGCAGCGAGCGAACTGGAACGTCTCGGCGTAGTTCATAATCGCGCCCGGCCCGTACTCTCGACGCTCGAGTCGGAACGCGTGGCGAGGACGGATCTCGAGTGACACGTCCCTGAATGCCACGCGACTCGAGGAGCGACGACGGACGGACGATCAGAGTTAAGGTTCGTGACGATTACCCTCGTCTCATGCACGTCGACAACGACGATGGGGTGTTGCGGATCACGTTCGATCGGCCGGACGTGATGAACGCGTTCTCGACCGAGACGGCAGAGGAGTTCGCCGACGCCGTCGCGAGCGCCGATCCCGACGACCACCACGCCGTCGTCCTCACGGGTGAGGGCGACGCCTTCAGCGCCGGCGGCGACATCCAGGCGATGGCCGAACGCAGGGAAGGCCCGCAGGAAGCGTACGAGCGCATCGGCGAGACGTTCGGCCGCGTCGTCGAGGAGATGTTCGAGTGTCCCGTCCCGATCGTCGCGAAGGTAAACGGCGACGCGGTCGGCGCGGGGCTGGCGATCGTGGCGCTCTCGGACTTCGCCTACGCCGCCGAGGAGGCGACGTTCTCCTGTGCGTTCGTCCGGGTCGGCCTCGTGCCGGATACGGGTGGGACGTTCCTCCTCCCGCAGCTCGTCGGGTTGCGAACCGCCAAGCGGCTCGCGTTCACCGGCGAGTTCGTCTCGGCCGAGACGGCGGCGGAACTCGATCTGATCAACGAGGCCGTCGCGACCGCGGACCTCGACGAGCGCGTCGCGGAGACGGTCGATCGACTGCGCCGGCGACCGACGGAGACGATCGGGCTGATGAAACAGGCGATGCACGAGAACCTCGGCCGCCACTGGTCCGAGGCGCTCGATTACGAGAACCTGATGCAGGTACAGGCGTACATGTCCGATTCTCACGAGGAGGGCGTCGAGGCGTTCCTCGAGGGCCGACAGCCCGATTTCGACTGATCGCCCCGGCTCGAGGGAGCGAGCGGCCAGAAGCGGGTGCGACGGCGTCGGTTCGGCAGTCGGCGCTCGAGCGCGCCGTCGGCCCCGCACCTGCAGGCCACACTGGTTTTGCCGAGTTTCGCTTTGTCTCGGATGCAATGTCCGCAATGTTCACCGACGACGACGTCGGCAAGCCAGTCGTGAACGCGAGCGGTGACCAGATCGGCATCGTCTCGGCGGTGGAACACGGGACGCCGCGGATCGAGCCGGATCCGGGGACGATCGACACGGTCAAGGCGAAACTCGGCTGGGAAGAGATGGACGAGGAGACGTACCCGTTGCAAGAACAGGCCGTCGACCGCGTCACAGACGACGAGATCCGACTCAAGGGCGACCTCTCCGGCGTCGGCGGGACGGATACCGGGCTGTAAGCCGAAACGAGTCCTGTTTTTGCGACGAGTCACGACGACGCATCGGCTCGACCGGCCTGTGCAGGCAACTGTTGCTTGGCACCGGTCGCGTACTCTCTAGTGCTATGTCAGCACGACTTTCGGACGACGACGTCGGGAAGCCGGTCGTGAACGCGAACGGCGAACGGATCGGGACGGTCGCGACCGCCGAAGGCGACGCGGTTCGCGTCGACCCGGACACCGGACTGACCGAGACGATCAAAGCGGCGCTGGGCTGGTCGGAGCCGTCGACCCGATCGTACGTCCTCGACGAGGACGCCGTCGAACGAGTCACGGACGACGAAGTCCGGCTGAAAGGGAGCGAGCCACCCGAAGCGGATCGATCGACACGGGGCGACAAGAGCGGACCTGCGACGGACGAGGAGACTACCCCGGACAGCAGATCCGGCATCTTCGACCCGGATCGTCGCGAGCCCAGTGCGGGCGACCTCGAGTCCGAACGCGAGGTCGACTCCGGGGACGCGATCGGTCGCGAGGACCGTCACGAGACGAAACCCGCAGACGACCGCGCCGGGGACGTCGACGCGGAGGACGACGAGGACGATCCGTCCTCGTAAACGAAGCGTCGGACTCGAGAGACCGACACTCGAGTCTCAGTGGGTTCGCCGACTCGAGCGTTCGCGAG
Organism: Natribaculum breve; assembly: GCF_023008585.1. GTDB lineage: Archaea > Halobacteriota > Halobacteria > Halobacteriales > Natrialbaceae > Natribaculum > Natribaculum breve. The sequence continues at coordinate 647,786 of NZ_CP095390.1, forward strand.
AGCGCGACCCGTCTGCGTCAGGTACATGACGCTCGCTCACAGAGTGGCGAGTGAATGTCGAGGGCAATCGGCGAGTTCGGCGTCCAGGAGTTCGTCCCCGAGTGGGCGGCGCTGATCGTCGCGCTCGTCACCCAGCTGGGTGACATCTGGTTCGTCTCGGTACTGCTCGGGTGGCTCTACCTGCGCACCCGACGCGACGAGGTCGCCGTCCGCGTCGCCCAGACCGTGGGCGCGATCGGCCTGCTGTACGTCCTCAAGTACCTGTTCGCGTATCCGCGACCGGACCAGACGCTGGTCGCACTCGAGCAACTGCCCGCGGTGCTCCGGCCGCTGTACGCGTCGACGGCACACGCCGACGGCTACGGCTTCCCGAGCGGTCACGCGCTCGTCACGACGGTCGTCTACGTCGGCCTGGCGCGAACGCTGTCGGTCGGGACCGCCCGTCGGCGCTACCTCGCGGCGGGGACGGTCGTCGCGGCCGTCTCCCTCTCGCGGGTCCTGCTCGGCGTCCACTACCTCGTGGACGTCCTCGCGGGCGTCGCGGTCGGCCTCGTCTACCTCGCTGCGACGTCGGCGCTCTTCGAGGAATACGGCGATCGTCACACGCTGCCGTTCGTCGTCGCGTTCGCGCTCTCGGTCGTCGCCGTCTTCGTGACCGGCTTTCACCTCGACGCGCTCGCGCTACTGGCCGTCGCGTTCGCGGCGCTCGTGCTCTCGCGTCGCCCCTCGGTCGGTCGATCCGTCGTCGGCGTCTTCGACTAGCCTAGAGGTCGAAGAACGACTCTGCGTTCTCCCAGAGGATCTTTCGCTGGACCTCGGCCGAGAGGTCGAGTTCGGCGAACTGCTCGAGCCACGGCTCGGGCTCGAGCATGGGGTAGTCGGTGCCGAACATGACCTTGTCTTCGAGCAGCGACTTCGCGTAGTGGAGCACCTGGTCGTCGATGTACCGGGGCATCCACCCCGAGAGGTCCATGTAGACGTTGCCCTTCTGCTGGCAGATGGCGAGCTGTTCTTTCTCCCAGGGGAACGCGGGGTGGGCGATGAGGATCTGCAGGTCGGGGAAGTTCGCCGCCACGTCGTCGATCAGCATCGGGTTGCCGTACTTGATCTGCAGGCCGCGCCCGCCGGGCGCACAGGCCCCGAGAGTCGAGTTCCCGCCGTGGAAGACGACGGGCACGCCGAGGTCCTCGATCGTCGCCCACAGCTCCTCGTGCTCGGGATCGGACGGATCGAAGCCCTGGGCGATCTGCTGGAACTTGAACCCCGAGAGGTCGAGGTCGTCGACACAGCGGATCGCCTCCTCGACGCAGTCGTCTTTGAGGGGATCGACGGAGCCGAAACCGACGAAGAAGTCGTCGTACTCGTCGCGGACCTCCGCGACGTAGTCGTTCGGGACCGGTGGGTTCCCGGTGTTCGTCTCGGCGTCCCACCCCAGCAAGACGGCGCGGCCGACGCCGACCTCGCGGTACTCCTCGATCATGTTCTCGTAGGTGTCGGTCTCGAGGTCGGCACCGAAGCGGTCGGCGGCGTCTCGCATCATCTCGCCACCGGCGTCGTGGAGGAACTCGCTCGTCGGCTGGTGGGCGTGGGTGTCGATCGCCCGCGGTCCGTCGGCCTCCTCGAGTACTGTCGGGAGCGACATGTGACAGGATGGGTCCGGTGTGCTAAAAGAGGCGACGCTTTCGACGTCGGCGACCTGCTACTCGAGTTCGAGGACGAGTTCCTCATCGTCGCGCTCGAACGTCGTTCCGAACGGTTCGGAGAGGTCGCGCATCCGCTCGCGCGACCACGACGCCGCCGGCTCTTTGGCCCGGTAGACGGCGCAGCTGTCGATCTGGGTCGGGAAGAGTCGCAGCGACTCGATCGTCCCCGAGGGAGCGAGTCGGACTTCGAAGAGAAAGCTCCGGTCGTTGTGCAGCTGTCGGTCGACTGCGTAGTCGTCGACGAAGTCGCCACAGTCGTAGAGGACTGGAACGCCGTCGACGACCTCGATCCCCTGGAAGACGTGTGCGCTGTGGCCGTGGATTAGATCGACGCCCTCGTCGACGAGAAAGCGTGCGAACTGGCGAAACTCCGGTGGCGGTTCCTCGACCATGTTCGGCCCCCAGTGTAGCGAGGCCACGAGCAGGTCCGGCGCTGTTGCCCGTGCATCCGACAGCGCCCGCGCTGCTCGCTCTCGAGTCTCCTCCTGGTCGTCCCGGATCGGCACGTACGCGGTCCCCGGCTCGTCGGAACCCGCCGCGTACTCCGGCGTGTTGTCGGTCAGCGAGACGAACGCGACCGTCAGCCCGCCGACCTCGATCGTCGCCGGTTCGAACGCCGCCGCCTCGGTTCGGCCCGCTCCCGCGTGGGCGATCCCCGCCTCGTCGAGTTCGTCGAGGGTGTCCTCGAGGGCGGGCTCCTCGAAGTCGAGGACGTGGTTGTTCGCGAGCGCCGCGAACGAGACGTCCACGTCCGTCAGCGCGGGGACGGCCCAGTCGGGATCGGCGCGGAAGTGAAAGGGACGGTGCGTCCTCGTCCAGGGCTGTCCGCGAGTCGAGAGCGTACACTCGAGGTTGATCGCCAGGCAATCGAGCGACTGGAGGCGTTCGCGGACGTCCCCCCAGACGGCACCGACGTTCCGATCTCGCTGACGGTCGTCGACCAGCCGGCCGAGCATCACGTCGCCCGTCAGCCCGAATCGAAGCGCGTTGGCCATGGTCGGCCGTCGTACGATGCGCAAGCGGATAAAGGATCGACCACGGGTGGTCGCGACGCGCCCTCGAGATCGGTCGACTCGAGGCCCCAACAGAGCTTTATAAGTCAATCGACTAGTTGACAGGTAGGTGTTCACCAGTGCACTTTCTCGTCGCAACCGACGGCTCGCCGGAGAGTGACCAGGCGCTTGGTCACGCGATCGACGTCTCCGACGCGGCCGGGGCCGACCTGACCGTCCTCCACGTCGTCACGCCACGGGTCTACTCCGAGGGCGTCGAACCGATCCGCTCGCTGTCGGACGCCGACCGCCGACTGATCCTCGAGAACGTCGAGAACGCAGAAGAGCGCGGCGAATCGATCCTCGAGGACGCAACCGCCGTCGCGTCCGAATCCGGACTCGACGTCGAGACCGAACTCCTCTACGGTGAACCGGTCGAGAGCATCGTCGACTACGCCGATCCGGACGTCCACGACGGGCTCTTCGTCGGCCACCGCGGCCTCTCGGAGCGTGCCGAATCGTTGCTCGGGAGCGTCGCGAACGGACTCGTCCGGCACGCGCCGATTCCCGTCACCGTCGTCAGGTAACGGTCGGGGTCATCACGTCTCCGGCCGGCTGACCACCAGCACGGGCACCTCGGAGAGGCGAACGACTTTTTCGGTGACGCTTCCCAGCAGAAACCGCTCGATCCCCGCCCGACCGTGGGTCCCCACGACGAGCAGGTCGACGTCGTGTGCGTCGGCGTACGCGAGGATCTCCCGGTGTGGCGTTCCGCGGACGACGGCGGTCGTGACCGACTCCACGTCGGCCGCACGCGCCTGTTCGGCGACGTCGTCGACGATCCGCTCGCCCGCCGTCTCGAACTCCTCGACGATCGCCCCGGTGTCGACGTCGTCGGCGACGATCGTCGCGTCGACGACGTAGAGGACGTGCAACTCGGCGTCGTACCGGTCGGCGAGATCGATCGCGTGCTCGAGTGCGTGTTCCGTCGTCTCGCTGCCGTCCGTCGGGAGGAGAATGCGTTCGTACATCGGTTCCGACGTACGGTTCCGACGGACAAAACGGTGTGCGCACACGAGCGACGTTCCTGTCTCTCGACGCCCGCTCGAGAGGACACTGCGAGTGACTGTCACGACCGAAGCGTTATTCCGGTCGTCCGGCGTACGCGCCACTATGTCCACGTTCCCGCTCACTTCGTCTCATACTACCAGACAACAGTCAGTGACTACTCGATCGCGTCTCGAGTGCGATCGATGGCTGAACCGTGTTGTCCGGCAGTATCAGTCCGGATCAACTCCCGACGACCGCGACGCCTGGCCAGGCCGATGGCAGTCGACGAACTGACGCTTCGGGCCGACGAAGCGTCCCGCTGCGCCGAGGACGCGTACCGACGCCTCGAGGCCAGGTACGACGAGTTCGTCGAACGCGACCGAACGCAGCGCGTCTCACGGCGACGGTTTCGCACCCTCGTCGAGCGCATTCGGCGGACCGGTGCACCGTTTGGCGCGCACACGATCGTCTACCGCGAGTCGGGCGAACTGCTCCTGGTTCGCCACGAGGGCGTCGACCTCTGGGTGCTCCCGGGCGGTGGCGTCGACGGCGGCGAGTCGTTCGCCGAGACGGCACGCCGCGAACTCGCCGAGGAGGCGGGGGTCGAAGCGCGATACGACGGCCTCGCGATGGTTACCAGGATCGAACTCGACGCGTCGGGGTACCGAACCTGGGGCGTCCTCCCGATTTTCGCTGCCAGGGCAGAGACGTTCGAACCCGACGTCACGGACCCCGACGGCGAGATCTCGGTCGCGCGGTGGTTTTCGAAACTGCCGGAAGACACGCGCGATCGGGACGACCTGCTCGCGTGGCGAGCACGGAACTGACGGACGACCGGCGCTACTCGTCCGGATCGCCGTAGCTGACACCCTCGCGCTTGTCGGCGCGCATCCGGCGAATCGCCGCTCTGGCGTTCCCCGCCTCGTATCCGAAGAAGACGTCTTTCCCGTAGGCGTCGGCGACCTCGGCTGCGTGGATCAGGTCGTCGACGTCGACGTCGACCGCGTACAGTTCGATGCTAAACGGCGTCTCGAGTGCGCTCTCGAATCCGCTGGCGATCACCTCGAGCCAGTAGGTCGTCGAGTAGGCCATGTCGTACAGCGGGACGACGAACTCGTCGACGACCGCCTCGAGCGCCTCGAGGTCGAGGCCGGCGCGTTCGTAGAGGTGGCCGGGGTAGGGGTCGGGGTAGAGCGTCAGGTAGACGCGCCCCGGGACGTGCTCGACGGCCTCCTCGACGAACTCGGTGACGACGCTGGCGCGCCACTCGAGGCGGTCGTCGTACTCGCTGGCTTCGAACCGCTCGTCGCAGACCTCACAGTGACAGTACTCGGCCCGCGGAAAGCCGACGTCGTCGAGGCGAACGTCCCCGTTTGCGTCGGCGCAGTCGTCGATGATCTCGAGGAGTCCCTCGCGGTACTCCTCGCGGGAGGGACAGATGTAGGCCCAGTCGAAGTACGGTTGCTCGCGCGTCGCGCGTCGACCCTCGTCGTCGACCGGGACGAGCGACGGATCGGCGTCGGCGGCGGCGTTGTCGCCGAAACACGAGACCATGTTGATTGCGTCGGGGACCGGATCCGCAGACCGGCCGGTGACGTCTTTGACTTCGTAGAACCCGCGGTCGAACTCCTTCCAGTTCACTTCCTCGGCGTTTCGCGTGACGACGCCGTACATGGACGCGAGTAGAGACCGCAGAGAGTAAGGCGTTCGGAATCCCCCCGCTACTCCGCTGGTTCGTACTCGACTTCGACGTCGGAGGAGCCACCGCCGACGACCTTCCAGAGGAGAGCGATTACGACCAGCGCGACCAGGATCTTAACAGTACGTGACATGTACGGATAAACGATCGGCCGGCACACACTTAGAGCTTTCTAGAGGTCGATTCGAGAGGCGTCACGGGCGGTCACTCGCGGATCAGGTCGGCGATGTTCTCGCGGACGATCGTTCCGCAGTAGTCACACCGGACGCCGTCCTCGAGGACCTCGAAGCGACTCGTGACCGGTTCGTCCGTCGCCGTGATGCAGTCGGCGTTGGGACACTCGAGGACGCCCTCGACGACGTCGGGACGCTCGACGCGGTGTTTCGCCTCGACCTCGTAATCGCGGACGATGTTGATCGTCGCGTCGGGGGCGATCAGCGAGAGGACGTCGACTTCGTCCTGGCTCAACTCCCGGCCCTCGACTTTGACGATGTCCTTTCGGGCGAGGCGGTCCGAGGGAACGTTCATCCCCACGGAGACCTCCTCGCCTCTCGAGCCGTCGATGCCGAGGATGGCGAGGACGTTGAGTGCCTGTCCCCCGCGAATGTGGTCGATGACGGTGCCGTCGCGGATCTTGCTGACCCGCAGTTTGTGGTCGTTGGCGTTTGAGTCGCTCATGCGGAATCACCCAGGAGTAAGTCGAGCAGCGCCATACGTACGGGAACACCGTTGTGCGCTTGCTCGAAGTACGACGCGGAGTCGGTCTCGTCGACGTCCGGCGCGATTTCGTCGACGCGTGGCAGCGGGTGCATCACGGTCAGGTCGTCGCTGGCCGCCTCGAGCGTCTCGAGGTCGATCTGGTACTGGCCGGCGACCTTCTGGTACTCGTCTTCGTCCGGGAACCGCTCGCGCTGGATCCGGGTGACGTAGAGGACGTCGAGGGTAGAGAGCACGTCGTCCAGGTCGTCGTGTTCCCGGACCGTCGCGCCCTCCTGGTGGAGGTCGTAGACGACCTCGCGGGGCAACTGGAGGCTCTCGGGGCTGACGAAGTGCTGCTGGGCGTCGAAGTTCGTCAGCGCGTACGCGAGCGAGTGGACCGTCCGCCCGTACTTCAGGTCGCCCATGATGCCGATGGTGAGGTCGTCGAGCCCGGCGTTCTCGCGGATGGTGTAGAGGTCAAGCAGGGTCTGCGTCGGGTGGTGGCCTGCCCCGTCGCCGGCGTTGACGAGCGGCACGTCGACGTACTCGCTCGCCATCTTCGGCGCACCCTGTCGTGGGTGGCGCAAGACGAGCGCGTCCGCGTACCCCTCGATGACGCGGACGGTGTCGGCCAGGGTCTCGCCTTTCTTCACGCTCGAGGACTCGATCGAGCCCATGTCGACGACGTCGCCCCCCAGACGCTTCATCGCCGTCTCGAAGCTCATCTTCGTCCGCGTGCTCGGTTCGAAAAAGAGGAGGCCGAGGAGCGTTCCTGCGTACTTCCCGGCGACGGCCTCCGGATCCGCGTCGATCTCGGCTGCGCGGTCGAGGACCGTCTCGATGTCCGCACGCGAGAGTTGTTTGCTCGTGATGAGGTGATCGTGACGCATCTGTTCGCTAGGGCTCTCCCGTGGCCCTTGAATCTCTCCATTCGGTGTCCGTCCGACCTGACGTTCAAGACGGATGACGCGGCCAGCCTCGCTATGATCGCAATCGTCGGTGCGAAAGGCGGCTGTGGAAAGACCACGGCGACGATCGGCCTCGCGGACGCGCTCGCACGTACTGGACGTCAGACGGTCGCCGTCGACGCGGATCGACAGCTCCCGAACTTGCACCTCGTCGCGGACGTCGACCGGGAGCCGACGATCGCCACGGTCGACGACGAATCCGACGTCACCGACCTCGCTCGACGAACGGTTCCGGGAACGGAGCTGACCGTCGGCGTCGTCCCCGCGCCGACCGAGTCGGAGACCGTCGACTTCGGACGCCGTCTCCGCCGACTCGAGTCGGCCGCCGTGGAGATCGTCCTCGACTGCCCGTCCGGCGTGGGACCGCACGTGACCGAACCACTCGAGTTCGCCGACGTGGCCGTCGTCGTGACGACGGGGACAGACCGGAGCGTCGCAGCCGCGAGAAAGACCGTCGACGTCGCACGCCGACTCGGCGTTCCCGTGGCCGGTGCGATCGTCACCCGCACGGACGCGGACACGGCGAGCGTTCCACGATCGATCGAGAAGCGACTCGACGTGTCGGTGATCGAGACGGTCCCCGAGACGCCGTCGCCACTCGAGGCGGAATCGGCCAGAGCCGCGTACGACGGCGTCGCAGCGGCGCTCAAGGCAAAGAGTTATCAACGGCGTGCGGGAATTACCCACAATCGTATGGTGGGTCGGCTGGAGACCGGGATCGACGTGTTGGATCGGAAACTCGACGGAGGCCTCCCGCCGGGCTGTGTCGTGGCGTACACTGCCGAGCCGGCCAGCCAGTCGGAGCTTTTGTTGTACGAACTGACGGCCGCCCGCGGAACGCTGTACCTCTCGACTCAGCGATCGGACAGCGCCATTCGAACGGCTATCGACGAGTCGATGGCCGAAGTCGGCAGTCCGACCGTCCGACACGTCAACAGCGAGCAGCCACTCGAGGAGACGAGGCGGCTGATCGGCGCGCTCCCGGACGGAGCCAACCTCATCGTCGACCCGATGGACGTCCTCGAGCGCACGGACCGCGGCGAGTACGTCGACTTTCTCAACGACCTCAAAGAGCGCATGCTCGAGACCCGCAGCATCGCGATCTTGCACTGTCTGAAAGGCGACGACGAACCAGCGAACCGGTCGGCGACCCTCCACCTCGCCGACGCCGTCTTCGACCTCCGGACGGCCGTCAACGCGACCGAACTCGAGAACCACCTCACGATCCCCAAGTACCGCCGCGGCGGTGCCCCGACCGAGGCGATCAAACTCGAGCTGTCGGAGCGAGTCGAGATCGACACCAGCCGCGACATCGCCTGATAACGTCTGCCGTCCGTCGTTCCCGGTACAACCGTGTGCAGTCCTGCGGTTTTCCGAAAACAGGGACAGCAGGTATCATCGACGCTCCTGCCCTGGCGTCGTGAAGTGTCTCGGGGTCGAGTCGTTCGAGAATCGAAGATTTCCGGACTCTCGTCGGGCGGTTGCTGCGGGACGGACGGCGGTCCGTATGAAGAGTACGTGGCGAGGTCGTTTCGCTCGAATCGACACAGCGAATCGGCGTCGCTGTCGGAGTCGAACGGCGACGACGTGCGCCGTCGCCAGGCGAAAAACGTCAGCCCTGCACTGCTCGCGGTCGTCCGTGCCGCGAGTGGCCGATTACTCCTACTCCTCGTCGAGGTCGCCCTCGAGTTCGTCGACGATCTCGTCGGCGTCGACGTCGGCGTCCTCGAGTGCGTCTTCGATGTCGCCGCCGCCCATACCGCCCATCATGCCGGGCATGCCCATGCCGCCCATGCCGTCGATGACCTCCTGGACGATGACGCGGTCGACGCCGACCTTGTCGATGACGTCCTGGGCGATCTGCTGTTTCGAGAACATCCACTGCTGGTTCATCGTCAGCTGTGGCGTGGACTCGACGTACAGTGTCTCTTTCTCGACGGTCTCGGTTTCGAACTCGGGTTCGGCGTCCTCCTCATCTTCGTCGGGTTCGACGGGGACTTCCTCTTCGACCTCCTCGGTCTCGATCCAGAGTTCGGGTTCGACGTCGAGGTACATCTCGAACAGTCCCGCAGCGCGCTGTTCGCGGTCGTCGACGACGTCCGTGATCTCGTAGTCGTACTCGACGTCCTCGCCGGCGAGGGGGTGGTTGAAGTCGACGCGGGCGCGCCCGCCGACGATCGTGCTGATGTGGCCGTGGCGGCCGTCGACGTCGACGTGTGCGCCGGGGTAGCGGTCGTCTTCGTCGATCTTCTCTGCGCTGATCGTCTCGACGTCGTCGGGGTCGTACTCGCCGAACGCCTCCTCGGCGGGCACCGTGACGGTGCCGGAGGCACCGGCCTCCTCGCCGATGACCTCGTCCTCGACGGCCTGGAAGATGTGGCCCTCGCCGAGCACGATGGTTCGTGGCTTGAATTCGCGACCCTGGTCGTCGACGCCTTCTTCTTCGGCGACGTCGGGGTCGGTCGTGTCCACCAGCTGACCGTCCTCGACGGTGCGGGCGGTGTAGTCGATCTCGACGAAGTCGCCGGGCTGGAGCCCTTCGGTCTCGTCGGCTACGTCTTCGACTTCTTCGTCGACGTCATCGGCCTGCGCTTCCTGCTCGGCCTCCTCTTCCTCGGTCATACATGGTAGGTCCCGCCGTCGACATTTAAGGGCGACGTTTTTGCTCAGCGGGAACGACCGATACTTACGGTCGCTCTCCGTGGTCTCTGCTATGTACGAGGTCGAAGTGAAAGTCCCTGCAGAACTCGAGTCCGTTCGCGACCGACTGGTGGAACTCGAGGCCGACCCGCTCGCGACCGTCGTTCAGGAGGACACCTACTACGACGCGCCCCACCGTTCGTTTCCAGACACCGACGAGGCGTTACGGATTCGACGCGAGCGGACGCGGGTCGAGGGTCGTTTCACGTCCACCCGCGACGCCGACGAGAGCGACGAGCGCGTGAGAGTTACCTACAAGGGACCGCTGGTCGACGACGACTCGAAGACCCGCGAGGAAGTCGAGACGGAAGTCGACGACGCCGAGGAGATGGCCGCGATCCTCGCGAACCTCGGGTTCGACCCGGCGGCGACGGTCCGGAAGACGCGAGAACGGTTCGCCCTCGAGGGGTACACGATCACGCTCGACGTCGTCGACGGCGTCGGCGAGTTCGTCGAGGTCGAAACCGAAACCGGCGAAGACGAGATCGACGCCGCTCGTGACGGCGCGTTCGACGTCCTCGAGCGACTCGGACTGGACCCCGACGAGCAGCTCCGGACGTCGTACCTCGAGCTCGCACTCGAGGGCTGAGTCGGTGCCGCTCGCTCGCCCGGCAGTATTATCCTGAGACATATTTCGCTCGACATAGCTTTTCGCAAGTTATAGAACCACGCCGACTCAAGATTCGGCAATGACCGAGCGGAACATCCGAGTCGAGCCGATCGACCGGCGAGCAGTAGAGGACCAGGGGATCGAGATCGTCGAACGGAAGGGGATCGGCCACCCCGACTCGATCTGTGACGGAATCGCAGAGAGCGTCGCGGGGGCGCTCGCCCGCGAGTACATCGACCGCGTCGGGAAGGTTTTGCACTTCAACACCGACGAGACCCAGCTGGTCGCCGGCGAGGCCGCGCCGGCGTTCGGCGGCGGCGAGATCGTCGACCCCATCTACGTGCTGATCGTCGGTCGCGCCACGAAACGCTACGAGGGGACGACCATCCCGGCCGAGAAGATCGCACTCGAGGCGGCGCGCGAGTATCTGGACGAGCACGTTCCGAAACTCGAGTACGGCACCGACGTCGTCGTCGACGCCCGACTCGGCGAGGGAAGCGGCGACCTCCAGGACGTCTTCGGGGAGGACGGTGCGACGGTGCCGATGGCCAACGACACGAGTTTCGGCGTCGGCCACGCGCCGCTTACCGAGACAGAGCAGATCGTCCTGAACGCCGAGCGGCGACTCAACGGCGAGTACGCGGCAGACCACCCCGAACTCGGCCCCGACGTGAAGATCATGGGCAAACGCGAGGGCGACCAGATCGACGTCACCGTCGCCGCCGCGATGATCGACGAACACGTCGCGGACATGGACGAGTACGCCGAGGCCGTCGAGTCCGTCCGCGAGTACGTCCGCGAGGTCGCCGCGGAGTACACCGACCGCGAGATCGACGTCCACGTCAACACGGCCGACGACTACGAGGAGGGTTCGATCTACCTCACCGTCACCGGCACCTCCGCGGAGAACGGTGACGACGGCTCCGTCGGCCGGGGCAACCGCGCGAACGGCCTCATCACGCCCAACCGCTCGATGTCGATGGAGGCGACCAGCGGCAAGAACCCGGTCAACCACATCGGGAAGATCTACAACCTGCTGTCGACGGAGATCGCCGAGAGCGTCGTCGACGACGTCGACGGCATCCGCGACATGCGGGTCCGCCTGCTCTCCCAGATCGGCCGCCCGATCGACCAGCCCCACGTCGCCGACGTCCACGTCGTCACCGAAGACGGCGTCTCGGTCGCCGACGTCGAAGACGAGATCGAGGCGATCGTCGACCAGCAACTCGCCGACGTGACCGGTATCACCCGCCGCGTCGTCGACGGCGAACTGACGACGTTCTGACGCGATCTGTCCGCTCTCGATTCGACGACTCCTCTCCGCGCTCCGGGTTCGACAGACACAAACCACCTCGCGTGGTACCGAGCGGACGAGTTGCGATTCGAAACATCACAGCGAGGGGTCGACGGTGCCTGACTCGAGTCCGGACCCGCGACGCGTGGTCTACGCGGTCGTCGCGAGCACCTTCTTCGTCGGCTTCGGCGGTGGCGTCGTCTTTCCGATCCTGCCGAATCTCGGCGAGGTCCTCGGGATCTCCGCGTTTCTGGTCGGTATCATCCTGAGTGCGAACCGCTTCGTCAGGCTGGTGAGCAACGCCCCCGCGGGCGCGCTCGTCGACTGGATCGGTACTCGAACGCCGTTCGTCGCCGGTCTCGCGATCGAGGGCGTCGCGACGTTCGGCTACGTGATCGCCATCAACTCGACGGTGCCGGAAGCCTGGTTTCTCCTCGCTCGAATCCTCTGGGGGCTGGGCAGTGCGCTCGTCTTCGCGACCGCGTATACGATCACGGCCGACGTAAGCGAGGCCGACTCGCGCGGAACCAGCATGGGGATCGTCCGCGCCGGAATCACGTTCGGCTTCCCGGCTGGGCTCGTCCTCGGTGGCGTCGTCAGCGACCTCTACGGGAACTCGGAGGCGTTCGTTCTCGCCGCCGCGTTCGCCGCGTTCGCGAGCGTCGTCGCCTACCTGATCGTCCCCGAAACCCACGTCGAGGGCGCGAAGGAGTCGGTCAAACCGTGGGACGTCGAACGCACGGTCCCCGCACTCACCGTCGGTCTCGTCAACTTCGGGCTCTACTTCGCGTACATCGGCGTGCTGTTCTCGACGCTCGTCCTCCTGCTCGGCGCTCGAGAGATCACCGTCTTCGGCCTCGACTCGCAGGGATCCTCGGGGATGTTGATGGCCGTGACCGTCCTCGCGGGCGCGACGTTCACGCTCGGCGGCGGGGTGTTGAGCGACACGGTCGGCGCTCGCGTCCCGGTCTTGCTCGCCTTTCTCGTCACGACCTGCGTCGGCTTCGCCACCCTCGCAATCTCCTCGTCGATCGAACTGCTCGTGGTCGCGTGTTTCCTGATCGGTGCGGGACAGGGTGGCGTCGGTGGCCCGCTGAACGCCCTCCTCGCGGACCTCTCACCCGAAGAACGGATGGGCCGTGCGATGGGCACGAACAACGTCCTCGGCGACGTCGGCGGCGGACTCGGGCCGCTGGTCTCGCTGCCGCTCGTCCAGCGACTCGGCTTCGAGACGGTCTACGCGATCAGCGCGCTCGTCCCCCTCCTCGCGGGCCTGGTGCTCGTCGTCGGCGTCTACACTCATACGGGACAGCTGAGCCCGACCGTCCGCGATTCGGCACTCGAGTGATTTCCGGTGTCGTAACGATAGCTGTGAGTCTGTACCGCCGCAACCGCGAATCGCTTGCGGTTGCGTCGGCACCCAGTCACAGCCATCATTATCAGCCGTCGCCAGCTTCACCGTCGAACAGCCACTCGGTCACGGACGCGAGACGTCGCCGGACGGCTACGAACGCCCCGGAGACGAGGAGGACGGCGAGCAGTCCCGTCTGGAGACGGTCGGTAGTCAACGCGAGCGCGGGCAGTGCGACGCCCGTTGCCAGCAGGAGGTCCTCCGGCGCGCCAGCGTATCGGACCAGCCGGCGTGGGCGTAGCCATCGCCCTCGCAGGTGGTCGTAGACAGCTCGCTCGGAGGTCGCCTCCCACGGCCGGGTTTCGACGCCGCCACAGAGGACGTCCATCGCGGCGTGTGCGGCGACGGTAACGGCGAACACCGCGAACAGCACTGTCGCGGACGTCCCGGCGAAGAGCGCGAGAGCGATCGCGACCACCGCAATCCCGGGTGCGTACACGGGGAAGTGCGTCGTCCGGCGGTGTGTCCACAGCAGGTCGAGGTCCGGGAGCGCGCCGCCGACGAAGCCGACGACAATTGCCGCCGGGGCGAGTTCCGGCACGGCGAGGGTGGCCACCGCACCGATCGAGGCCCCGAACAGCGCGTGCGTCGACGTCATCATGGTTTTCTCAACTACGACGTTCTCGGTACTCCTATCTATCGGTCAGTAGTACTCTGGAGACTGGTTTCGAAATCGACATGACTGCTCGCCGGTGAGACCGAGTTCGATGGAGCACACTCCCCTGTCGGTTCGGCTGGGGCTGTGGCGGTTGACCCGTCACCCGAGCGCGCGACGACTCTACGAACATCTCGAGAGCGCGGGAGTGACGTTCGCCCAGCTGGACGCCTTCGAACGCGAGGCAGTCGCGCCGGTAGCCGGGACTCCCGACCCGCCCGACGGCGTCGTCTTCTCGGCGTCGACGGTTGCGGCGGGCGTCCCCGACCACCTCGAGGGCGAACCGATCGCGCCCGGCGACTACGTGGTCCGGGCAAAACGGGGGGACGCGACGGTCGGGGTCTGTTGTCTCAGCGACAGGCCGGTCTACGTTCCCGAACTCCGGCGACGGATCTCTTTCGACGGGGTATATCTGTGGCGACTCTACGTCGACCCCACAGAACGGGGGCAGGGAATCGGAACGGCGATCGTCGGGGAGGCGATCGAGGTCACGGCGACGACGATCGGCGCCGACCGGCTCGTCGCGCTCGTCGCGCCGGATAACCTCCCCTCCCGGCGGGCGTTCCGGACGTTCGATTTCTGTCCGACCGAGCGATTCACCAGTCTCGGTTGCCGCGGCTACCGTCGTCATCGTCGACGTCGATTGGCTGCCAGATCGACTCCCGACTGATATATATCCGTATATATATTTATATTTAACAAAATATATTTATTTAAGTTAAAATTATATAGTTACAAAAACTCGTTGGAGACGAACGCATGCCAGATCGAACGTTCCCGTTTGAGGTCCCCGAGGCGGTCGTCGCACAGGCGGAACGACGCTGGGACAGCTCCGTCGGGATGGGGCTGCTCGGCCGGCTCACCGGCGCTGACTACCTGAGTCTCGTCGCGCTGTTTTTCGCGTGGTCCAGTGCCGTGTTACTGCTCGGGGGATCGGTCCACCTCGCTATCGTGGTGATGTTCGGGGCCTTTCTCTTCGACAAACTCGACGGCTACTACGCCCGATCTCGCGGTGTCGCTTCACCCTTTGGCAGGCAGGTCGACTCGTTCATCGACGTCTTCGCGTACCTGGTGACCGGGGCGCTACTGTACCACGTCGCGCTCTCGCCGTCGCCCTGGATGAGCGTGCTCGTCGGGTTCGCCATCCTCACATTCGGCGGCCTGCGCCTGGTCAGACACGCCGACGAGGGATTCGGTGAGGACGATGGAACGAGCTACTACGTCGGCTGGACGGTCGTCCACGTCAACTTCGTCGTGCTGGCGACGTTCTACGCCGACCTGTTCGTCGCCGGGTTCGACGGCTGGCTCGCCGCAATCCCCGTCCTGCTTACCTGCCCACTCATGATCTCGGGATACAAGAGTTACAAGACCACCATCGGGCACGCCCTGGCTGCGGTGTTCGCCCTCGCGGCGCTTGGAACCAGCCTCTTCGTCACGTTCGCAGGGGTTCCATGACGATCGGTGACCGCCACCGGATCCGCTTCGATCCACACGTTCACACCGACGCCTCTTACGACGCCAGCGGGTCGGTCGAGGAGGTACTCCGGCAAGGTCGGGAGCGTGGACTGGACGCCGTCGCGATCACCGACCACGACACGACCGCCGCGGCACGACGGGCGGGCGACCTCGAGAGCGAATACGACGTCCACGTGATCCCTGGGGTCGAAATCTCGACGGCCGACGGGCACCTGCTCGCGCTCGGCGTTACCGCCGATCCGCCCGTCGATCGACCGCTCACCGAAACCGTCGAGTGGACCAGAGAGCGCGACGGCCTGGCGATCGTCCCTCACCCGTTCCAGCGCACCCGTCACGGCGTCGGCCGGCGGGCGATCGCCGATTGCGACGCCGTCGAAGTGTTCAACGCCTGGGCGATGACCGGCCTGCAGAACCGCCGGGCCGGCGCGTTCGCACGCCGGCGGGGATATCCGGGACTCGGCAGCAGCGACGCACACCGGCCGGAGATGGTCGGTACCGCCCACACGGAACTCCTCGTCGACGACCCGGAACCGACGACCGGGACGATCCTCGAGGCCATCGCGCACGGCCGCTGTCAGGCAGTCGGGCGATCCGCCACGAACGGAGAGTACCTCCGCAAGCACGCCGACTGCCTCGACCGGTGGACGCGATTCACGGGCCGCTGGCTCGGTCGGCTCGGCGGTCGTCTTTCCAGCGACGGGTCGCGACTCGAGCGATGACCGTTCCGGTCTGGAAGCTGACGCGGACCCCACTCGATCGCCGAACGTCCGAGGTCCTCGATAACCAGCCGTCGTCATCGGGCTACGTCCGATTGCTCGTGGAACGTTGTTCCACGCTGTTGACGCCCGCTGTGTGCAGGGAGGAAGACCCCATTGATACGGTCTGCTGTCCCGATTTTCCGCAGCGACCACCCGACTGGACGCGGTCGCTGCGGTAAGAGCTTACAGCGGTCCGTATCAGTCTAGAACGGCGCGTTTCACGTCCAGTGGCGACCGGATGGATCTCGTCGGTGGATCGCTATCCCTCTCCGGTACCGGGCCCGGTCCGTCATACCCTTATAGCCGTGACCATCTACCCTGGCCTATATGCACCCACCGGGAGCCGACGTCGTCCTCGTCCGCCACGGGGACGTGAACACGAAGAGCACGCAGGTAAAGCGGTACATGGTGGGGATGCTCGCCGACAACCTCGAGGCCCTCCTGGAGGACCGATCGGTCCCCGGTGACGTCGAACGGCGCTGGAACCGACCCCTGATCCACACGACCGAGGACGCGGTCGACGACGCGACCGCGGTCGCAGCCGACACCTTCGGCGTCGTCTCCGCGAGCGCCGCCCTCACGGTATCGCCCGAACTCGAGGCGATCAGCGAGGCGCTCGCCGAGACCGCCCGCACCCACTACGACGGGGGTTCGTTCGCCGTCGACGCCCGTCGAGCCGACAAGGAACTGCCGTTCACCAGCGAGGACGTCGCCTACGAGGGTGGCGACGCCGTCTGGGCGGCCGTCGAAGACGAGTTCGAACCCGAAGTCGACCTCGAGGATCCCGACCTCACTTTCGGCGTCGAGGTCCGCGAGGAGGCGGCGTACCTCTACCTCGAGACGGTCGACGGGCCGGGCGGCCTACCGCTCGGCTCGCAGGCACCCATGGTCGCGCTCGTCAGCGGCGGGATCGACTCGCCCGTCGCCGCCTACGAGATGATGCGACGCGGCAGTCCCGTGATCCCCGTCTACGTCGACCTCGGCGACTACGGCGGTCCCGACCACGAGGCGCGGGCGTACGAGACCGTCCGCTCGCTCGCCCGGTACGCGCCGAACTTCGAGATGGACGTCTACCGCGTCCCCGGCGGCGACACCGTCTCCCTGCTGGCCGAGACGATGGAACAGGGGCGGATGCTCTCGCTGCGGCGTTTCTTCTATCGCGTCGCCGAACGGATCGCCGAGCGCGTCGACGCCGGCGGAATCGTCACCGGCGAGGCGATCGGCCAGAAGTCGAGCCAGACCGCCCAGAACCTCGGCGTCACGAGTCGCGCGACGACTCTCCCCATCCACCGGCCGCTGCTCACCTGGGACAAACAGGACATCGTCGCTCGTGCCCGCGAGATCGACACCTTCACCGACTCGACGATCCCCGCCGGCTGCAACCGGATCGCTCCCGACCAGGCCGAGACGAACGCGCGACTCGAGCCACTCCTCGAGGCCGAACCCGACGACGTACTCGAGCGCGCCGACGAGGCGGCGGCGAACGCGACGCTGATCGAACTGTGAGTTTTCGATAGCTGTCCTGGCGACGACCACAGCGTCGCCGAACGGCGACGAGAGACGAAAACGACATTACCACGACGCACACAGTACAGCACAGTGACGCGCGTCTGTCTCATCGGCTCTCCGGAGGTGAACCTGCGGTACGAACTCCTCTCTCGAGAGACCTCCCGCGAGGCGCTCGCGACCTACGACCTCGAGCGTCCCTTCGAGAACGCGCTGGCCGTCCGCACGGTCAGCGTCGGGGCCGCAGTGTCGCTGCTCAACGACCTCCAGTGGTACCTCGTCCGGTTCGTCGACGAGGCGCTGGTCCGCGAACCGAGCGTCAACGAATCGGAGTGGCTCTCGCGTGACCTCGCCGAGTCGCTGCGAAACGGTGAAGTGGACCCCGAGGAGACCGGCGAGTTCCTGAAAGTCTACGGCGTCGAGCGAGCCGACGCCGGCGGTGATCCGGGCGACGCCAGCGCTGGTACGGACGCCGAGACGACAGAAAGCGGGGAGGCGACGACGGTGCCACCCGCGACCGACCGACTCGTCGAACCGCTTTTCGTCCGCCGCACCGACGGTGAGGTGCCCGAGTACGACCTCCGGGACGTCGAGGACACGCTCGTCGTCCGACTCACGGAATCCGAGTTCTCGCCGTGATCGGTCGGCGCACGCGCCTTTCGTTCTCTCCGATCGACGTACCTGTCATACGGCTACTGTAGTCATTTCCGGTGCAACCGCGGGTGGTCGGGTTGCACCGGGAAATCGGTACAGCAGACCGTATCATAACGATGGCTGTGAGTCGTTACCGCCGCAACCGCGAACCATCGTGCGGTTGCGTCGGCACCCAGTCACAGCCATCAGTATCAGTCGAACAGCCCGGTCGAGAGGTACCGTTCGCCGCTGTCCCAGAAGACGGTGACGACGAGCGGACAGTCCTCCGCGTCGTCGACCGACTCATCGCCGGCTTCCGCCGGGTCGCCGAACTGTCGTTCGAACGAACTCACGGGTTCGGGACAGGACTGGTCGGTATCTGCGATTCGGCGGGCGACTTTCTGGGCGACGAGGCTCGTCGCGCCGCTGGACTGGCCGATCAGGATCCCCTCCTCGCGCGCGAGGCGGCGACACTCCTCCTCTGCGTCCTCGAGTCTGACCGTCTCGACGTCGTCGATCAGGTCGACGTCGAGGTTGTCGCTGACGAAGCCGGGGCCCATCCCCTGGAACTCGTCCTGTCCGGACTCGCCGGTCGAGAGGACGGGATTCCGTTCGGGTTCGACCGCGACGATCTCCACGTCGGGAAACTCCTCGCGGAGTCGGCGACCGATACCGGACAGCGTCCCGCCGGTACCGACGCCCGCGACGAAGGCGTCTACCTCGCGGTCGCCGACCTGTTCGACGATCTCCTCGCCGGTCGTCCGGTAGTGTGCCTCCGGATTCGCGGGGTTCTCGAACTGCCCCAGCTGTACTGCACCCTCGGCTTCGATCTCGTCCGCCCGCTCGCGAGCGTCGGTCATGTCTCCCTCGACGAGCTCGAGGTCGGCGCCGTAGGCGGCCATGATCCGGCGACGCTCCTCGGACTTCGAGGCCGGCATGACGATCGTGAGGTCGTACCCGCGGGCGGCACAGACGAGCGCGAGGCCGATGCCGGTGTTCCCGCTGGTCGGTTCGACGATCCGGTCGCCCGGCTCGAGGATCCCGTCGCGTTCGGCCGCGTAGACCATCGCCATCGCGGGACGGTCTTTGGCCGATCCGCCGGGATTGAACGACTCGATCTTGGCGGCGACCGTCGCCCCCTCGGGTGAGTCCACCTGGACGAGCGGAGACCCGATGGTGTCCAGGATGCTTCCTTTCATCGTCCCATCGTTGGAAGCCGACACGTAAACCCGTACTGGACCCCGGCAGGTCGTGCCGGCGACTCTCGGCTCTCTCGACCGGCCGCTCGGTGTTATATGGCTCATAATAATGTCCGTTGGTCCGAAAACGGCTTCCGTATCCCTGCCAGGAGGCGAACTCACCGCCATATCATCCGCCAGTCACCAGCTCAACCACACCGGCCGGCAGGGATACGGGGAATTTTCTCGCGGCGTCGGTCCGTCGGCGACGGCGGAAAACCGTGTCTCGAACGGGGTGATTAAGCGTCTCCCGACGTAACTCGAGTCCATGCGTCTCGAAACCATGCGGCCGAACCCGACGTGGGACGCCGCGTCGTACGAGGACACCGTCGACGTCTTCGCTGCACACCGCGACGAACTTGTCTACAGGGTCTGGGGTGGCGACTGGTGTAAAGACTGCCGAGCGCTGCTTCCCGACTTCGCGGCGGCGCTCGAAGCCGCGGACGTTCCCGACGAACGCGTCGAGGAGATCCCCGTCGATCACGACAAACAGGGGCCGAAAGTCGAGGCGTACGACGTCGAGTACATCCCGACGGTCGTCGTCGAGCACGCACCCGACGATCCGGACGAGGGCGAGGAGATCGCCCGGTTCGTCGAGAGCGAGCGACTCCCGCCGGCGATCTACCTCGCCGAGCAGATCGAAGACGCGCTCGAGACCGCGTAGTCGCCCTTTTTTGACGAGGTCACTCCCCGTCGTCCGACCCGACCTCGCCCACCCACTCGAGGGCGTCGTCGACGTCGTGGACCGGCGGCGAACACGTTCGCGACCGGCAGACGTACAGCGTCGGTTCGCCGTCGCGGGCCTCTCGACCGGCCCAGATCGGTGGGGCGTCCTCGAGTTCGAGCTGCTCGAGCCACGTCTGGAGTCCCGACTCCGTGGGCGGTCGACGGGCGAACAGCCGGTCTGGCAGGTACGCCTCGCCGAACCGATCGCGCCAGTCGCCGGGCACCTCGTCGGCAGCGACCGTCACCTCGAGTGGCCCGGCCTCGAGCCGGTCGGCGGCGAGACAGAGCGTGACGTGCTGGAGCGGATTGGACTCGAGGCGGTTGGCGTGAGTCTCGAGGACGCGCTCGGCGATGGCGTCGAACTCCTCGTCCGCGAAGTGATCGAGGGCGAGCAGCGTCTCGACGGCGACGCCCGCCGACGACGGCGTCGAACTGTCGTCGAGTTCCTGTGGGCGGGTGACGAGCGACTCGCCGCTCTCGGGGGTGAAGTACAGCGTTCCCCGGTCGTCGTCCCAGAACTCCGACTCGATCGTCCGCGCGAGGTCGAGGGCGAAAGCGAGGTGAGTGACCTCGCCGGTGGCCTCGTAGCACCCCAGCGCACCGCGGGCGAGGAAGGCGTAGTCCTCGAGGTAGCCGTCGACGGCGACCTCGCCGTCTTTGTACCGGCGGGAGAGCCGTCGTTCGTCGGCGTCCCAGAGCCGGTCGCGGACGAACTCGAGGGCGTCGACGGCGCTGTCGGCGTAGGCGTCCTCGCCGAGGACGATCGCGGCCTCGGCGAACGCCGAGATCATCAGCCCGTTCCAGCCCGCGAGCACCTTCTCGTCGCGGTTCGGCCGGGGACGCTGCTCGCGTGCCTCGAAGATCGCCTCGCGGGCGGCCTCGAGTCGAGCCTCGACCTCGCTCTCCTCGAGGTCGAACTCTTCGGCCAGGTCCTCGATCGAGGCCGCGGCGTTCAGCACGGTCGTCCCCTCGAAGTTGCCCGATTCGGTGACGTCGAACCGACGGCAGAAGAGGTCGGCGTCCGTCTCGTCCTCGAGGACGTCCCGGACCTCCTCGGGCGTCCAGACGTAGAACGCGCCCTCCTCGCGCTCGCCGCTCTCGTCTGCGCTCTGGGCGTCGAGCGTACTGAAGAAGCCGCCCTCCTCGTGAGTCAGCTCCCGGTCGACGAACGCGAGAGTTTCGCGGACGACCTCGGCGTATCGGTCGTCGCCGGTCTGCTGGTAGCCGGCCAGAAACGCCCGCGGAATCTCGGCGTTGTCGTACAGCATCTTCTCGAAGTGGGGGACCGTCCAGTCGCGGTCGACGCAGTAGCGGTGGAAGCCGCCGCCGACGTGGTCGTAGAGTCCACCGGACGCCATCGCGTCGAGGGTCTCTACGGCGACCTCGCGGTACTCGTCGCGTCCCGTCCGGTCGGCGACCCGAAAGAGCGCGTGCAGCCGCGACGGCTGGGGGAACTTCGGCCCGCCCGAGCCGAAGCCGCCGTACTCGCGGTCGGCGTTCCGGAGGGCCGCGTCGGCCGCCGACTCGAGGACGTCGCTCGTCGGCGGCTCGCTCGCGGCGACGGCGTCGGGCGTCTCCTCGAGGCGATCTGTCGCCGCCGCGGTCCACTGGTCGGCACGACTCTCGACCTCCTCGCGGTCGTTCTCCCAGGAGTTGTGGACGTTCTCGAGCACCTGGAGGAAGCCGGGCTGGCCGCGTTTTGGCTCTCTCGGGAAGTAGGTGCCGACGTAGAACGGTTTCCCATCGGGCGTGAGCCACACGGAGAGGGGCCAGCCGCCACCGCCGGTCACGAGCTGGCAGACGGTCATGTAGATGCTGTCGACGTCCGGGCGCTCCTCGCGGTCGACCTTGATCGGGACGAAGTGCTCGTTCAAGTATTCGGCGACCTCCTCGTCCGCGAAGCTCTCGTCTTCCATGACGTGACACCAGTGACACGCCGAGTAGCCGATCGAGAGGAAGATGGGTACGTCGCGCTCGCGGGCCGCCTCGAGGGCCGTCTCGTCCCACGGCTGCCAGTTGACGGGGTTGTCCGCGTGCTGGCGCAGGTAGGGACTTTCCTCCTCGTCCAGGCGATTTCGCTGGGTCGGAGATTCCATGTACGGACCTACGGACGGCAGTGGCAAAAGAACCGTGCACGGACGTCTGCGGAATCGGACGCGGCCGACGTGCGTCGACGGCGGCCGCTGGCGCGAGACGTCACCCGGGATCGCTCGAACGGCTCGACGGCGGACCGATAGCGGAGGACTCACGCCGAGACGACGGGCACGTACCGGTGTACCACCGGTATCTCGCCTGAGAACCGACCATACAGTTAACACGTCTCTCGGACGATAGGAGAGTATGACGTCCGACACCGGAACCGGACGCGAGGACGAGCCGTTCCTCGAGCGACTGGTGGGACTCGTCGTCTCGATCGTCGTCCTGACCGGCGTCACGGTGATTCTCGGCTACGGCGGCTGGGCGATCCTGACGCTCAGCGCCAAACTCGGCGGCCCCGATCCGAAGACCGAGGATGGAGACCTGCTCAGAGACCGACTGGCGGCGTGGCCCGATCGGAACCGGGAGTTCATGCGGAACGACGGTCGCGGCGAACTCCCGTTGAAGCCCTGACGCGGTATACCGACGTTCGGGTCAGCTGCGCACGTACTCGACGAACGCGAATCCGTCGCGCTCGTCTCGAGAGACCTCTCGCCACGCCTCGCGATCCCACGTCGGGAAGTACGCGTCTCCCTCGGGGCTGTCGTGGACTTCGGTCACGATCAGTCGGTCGACCGCCGGGAGGAACTGCTCGTAGACGGTCGCGCCGCCGGCGACGAAGATCCGGTCGGCTCCGTCGTGGCGCTTCTCGGCGGCGCGGTCGGCCGCCTCGAGCGCCTCCTCGAGATCGCTCGCGGTGACGACGTTCTCGGGCGTCTCGAGATCCTGGCTCGTGAGGACGACCGTCGTCCGACCGGGGAGGGGTTCGCCGAGCCCCTCGAGGATGCTCTCGTAGGTGACCCGGCCCACGATCACGGGGTGGCCGGTCGTGACCTGCTTGAAGTGTTTCAGATCCTCCGGGAGGTGCCAGGGCATCTCGCCGTCGCGGCCGATGACGCCGTTTGCGGCGACCGCGACGATGGCGACCAGTTCGCGGTCGGTCTCGAGGTCCGCGTCGATCGACCCGCTCATTCGGCCACCGAGAATCTGATCCCGTCGTGGGAGTCGTACCCGCGAAGGTCGACGTCCTCGTAGGCGAGGTCGTCGATCGTGACGTCCGCGACCTCGAGTGTCGGCCGCTCGAGCGGTTCCCGCGAGAGCTGCTCGAGCAAACCGGGGACGTGGTCGAGGCGGTCGTCGCCCTCGGCCTCCGGCGGTGCTTCGCTCTCGAGCCAGTCTTTGACCTCGAGGTACTCCTCGCGCGCCGTGACGTCGGCGAGGCGGCGCTTGAGGGTCTCGAGGTTCTCGGCGTACCACTCGCCGCGCTCGCCGCGGCCGCAGTAGACGTGGGCGTCGACGAGCGTGTGCGCGAACGATCCCGGTTCGAAGCCGGTCTGCTGGGCGACGACTTTCGTCAGCAGGGCGTAGGCCGCGATGTTGAACGGGACGCCGAGGGCGACGTCCGCCGAGCGCTGGGTCAGATGGCAGTTGAGCCGGTCGCCCTGGACGTTGAAGACGAACGTGTAGTGACACGGCGGCAGCGTCGAGACGGCGGCGTTGGCGGGGTGCCAGGCATTGACGACCAGCCGTCGGGAGTGGGGGTTCTCCTCGAGCGTGTCGATCACGTACCGGAGCTGATCGAACGTTCGGCGGCCGTCGTCTTCGACGGTCACCCACTGGTGGGCGTCGTCGGGCCAGGACTCGCCCTCGAGTTGAGCTTGCTCTTCCGGAATCGGGAACCGACGCCAGAAGCGGCCGTAGGCGGTGTCGAGGTGGCCCTCGTCGTCGGCCCAGGCGTCCCAGATTTTCGTCTCTTCGCGGAGGTTACGGATGTGTTCTTCGCCAGAGAGGTACCAGCAGACCTCGTGGAGCATCGAGTTCCACCGGTAGCCGTCCATCTTCTTGGTCGTCAAGAGCGGATACCCCTCCTCGAGGTCGACCTCGTAGTGCTGGCTGAACGACGAGATGGTGTCGACGCCGGTCCGGTTCGGTTTGTACGTTCCCCCGGAGAGGACCGCGTCGACGAGGTCGAGGTACTGTCGCATCGTACTGGCGTTTCGTTCGAGGTCATATGAAGCCACGCAATCTGTCCGAAAGTAGGGAACGAGTTGATGCCGTCTGGCGACCTTCTACGGCACATGGCGGAACTCGTCACCGACGAATTCGCGGAATCGCTCGTCAGCACCTGCAGAGTCACGGTCGGTGACTCGCTCAGATCGGTCATCTACTTCACCCCCGACGACTTCGAACTCCGGTACGTCCGGTCGGACCTCTACGAGGGCGACGAGGACGCACTGCACAGGGCGAAGTCGGCGTTCGTCGAGAACGAACGCGTCGGGTTCGAGGACAAGGAGACGTACAATCGACTCGCGACCGAGCCGGACCTCGAACCCGACGTCGGCGAGTACGAGTTCACGATCCGCGTCTTCTCTGCGGGATTCGTCAGTCGCGTCATCGTCGCCGACCGCGGCGTGATCGTCACCAGTGACGGCATCGAGATGGGCCCGTTCGAGGACATGGCCGTCGCGATTCGCAAGATGCTCGCCGACCCGGACGCGTAGTCGTCGCCGGAATCGAGAGTAACCGTCGACAGCATCGACGAGACGGTCCCTCTGTATCGATGGCGGAACGCTCTTTACGATCCCCGGCGACGCCTGTCGCAATGGCCGAACGCGACGGCGTTCGACTGCTCGCCCTCCCGCCGTCGGTCGCCCTCGAGCGGTCGATCCCGGCGCTCGAGGACGTCCGCGGCTACTTCGACCCCGACGGTGTCGTGATCCCCGGCCCCCGTCGGAAGCCGCGGGCGGTCGCTCGAGCGCGACGGGTCTTCGTCGGCCCCGTCTTCCACCCGCCGCTGGCCGACGCCGGCCCGGTAACGCGCGACGAACTCGACGGATTTCCCATCGTCACCGTCCAGCGCGGAGCGATGCTCGAGGACGCCGCGGACGCACTCGAGGGTGCGCTCTCCATCGTCGACCACGTCGTGCTCGTCTGTGACGACGTGACGACGACCGTCCGGCCGACGGCCCTCGAGACGCGTCTCGAGTACGCTGCCGAACTCGCAGCGGCGGTCCCGGACGACGGAAGCGGCGTGACGGTGCTCACCGGTGGGTTGCCGGCAGATTACGACGAAACGTGGCACCTCGAGCGAACCGGAGAGCCACTCGGCGTCGGACGGGATCCGGTCGCCGACCTCGAGACGGGCGACGACGTCGTCTCGCTCCGAATTCACGGCACCGGCGCGGTCGAGGGTCACGGCGACGCCCGATCGATCTCGGCTCTCTCGCTCTCACGCGACGGCGCGGTCGCCGTCGAAACCGTAGACGCCGACGCCTTCGGCCTCGAGGCCGTGACGGGCGTCGGGCCGAAGACCGCGAACAGACTCGAGCAGGAGGGGATCACGACTCGCCGGCGATTGCTCGAGACCGACGTCGAGACGCTCCGTTCGCTGCCGGGGATCGGACGGGACCGTGCCGAACGGATGCTGGCTCACGCCGAGGTACTCGAGACCGGCGAGCCGCGTCGACTCACCGACGAACCGCTGCCCGGCGAGAACTGGGAGCGGCCGCCGCTGTGTCTCGACGTCGAAACCGATGGTCTCTCGCCGACGATCGTCTGGCAGGTCGGCGTCTACGATCCGCTCGAGGACTGCCACCGGGCGTTTCTCGAGGACTCGAACCCGGACGATCCGCGCTCGGTGCTGCAGGCGTTTCTCGACTGGCTGCTCGGCGTCCACCCCGACCGGGCGCTGCTCACCTGGAACGGCTGGCGCTTCGACTATCGCCACCTCGGGGCCTTTATCAACCGCTACCTGCCGGGGTACGCCGAGGAGTGGGATCGAGTTCCGAAACTCGACTGCTACCTGTGGGCCGTTCGGGGCCGAAATGCGCTCTTGCCCGGACGGACCAACAGGCTGGCGGACGTCTCGAGCGCGCTCGGCTACGAGCACGCCGGGACGGGACTCGACGGGGCGGCCACGGCGGCGGCCTACGAACGGTTCACGCGGACGGGCGAGGTTCTCGAGTGGGACCGCCACAGGGCGTACTGTGAAGACGACTGCCGGGCGCTGTGGCACGTCTACGACCGGCTCCGGGACGCGCCACGGGCGGAAGCCGTCTCGAGTGAGAGTACGAGCGAGCGAGCGGGCGGAAAGACCGACCAGACCGGACTGAGTGATTTCTGACCATGGCGAGCGAACGCGACGAGCGCGAGGAATGGACCGAACGAGCGGACGACGTTCCCGTCACGGGCGAGGAACTCCTCGAGACGTTCCCCGGCTACCACGCCGAGGGCGACGTGAGCGTCCTCGAGTTGCCCGGCCGGGACGCCGCGACGGTTCCCAACCGCTCGGTCCTGCGCCCCGAACTCGCGGGAGCGCTCGAGCACGACCTCTACACCCACCAGGCGGCGGCACTCGAGGCGCTCGCTGCGGGGGAGAACGTCTGCGTCGCGACCAGCACTTCCTCGGGGAAGACGCTGGTCTACGCCCTTCAGATCGCCAGGAACGTACTGGAGGCACGCGCGAGCGGCGAGGAGTCGACGGCCTACGTCTGCTACCCGACGAAGGCCCTCTCGCGTGACCAGGAACGGGAACTCAACGACGTCTTCGCCGACCTCGGGGTCGACGTCACGGTCAGGGTCTACGACGGCGACACCGAACGCGGGGAGACCCGACGGCGGATCCGCGAGGAGGCCGACGTCGTCATCACGAACTTCGCGGGCGTGAACACCTACCTCCACGACCACGACCGGTGGGCGCGTTTCTTCCGGGCCTGCGACCTCGTCGTGATCGACGAGTCACACACCTACACGGGCGTCCACGGGATGCACGTCGCCTGGATCGTTCGCCGACTCGAGCGGGTGCTCGAGTACTACGGCGCGGCCCCCCAGTTCGTCCTCACGAGCGCGACGATCGGCAACCCCGGCGAGCACTCAGAGGCGCTGACCCGCGAACCAGTCACCGTGGTCGACGAGGACGGATCGCCGCAGGGACCGCGGGATCTGGTGCTGTGGAATCCGCCGCCTCGTGTGCGCGAGGACGATCGGTCGGGACTCGAGGCCGAGGACGGTGTGGACGACGGCGAGACGCCAGACGCCGACCACGAACGGCTGCCCGCGACCGTCGAGGCACCCCGTATTTTCTCCCACCTGACGTACCACGACGCCCAGACGCTGCTCTTTACGCCCTCGCGGAAACTCGCCGAACTCTCCGTGAAACGGGCGACAAAACACCGTTCGGATCGGGAGTACTACTACGCGAATCCGAACTCGAGAGGCGACCTCGAGCCCTACCACGCCGGCCACTCCCGGCGGAAACGCCACGCAACCGAGTACGGGCTGAAGACGGGGAGACTCGACGGCGTGGCATCGACGAACGCCCTCGAGCTCGGCATCAACGTCGGCGAGATGGACGCGACGGTGCAGCTGGGCTATCCCGGCCAGCGCCAGTCGTTCTGGCAGCAGATCGGACGGGCGGGCAGAGACGAGAAGCGGGCGCTGTCGGTGCTCGTGGCCGAACACCGGACCCTCGACCAGTACGTCGTCTCGAATCCCGACTATCTGCTCGACGAAGACGTCGAGGACGCGGTCGTCGACCCCGGTAACGACGCGGTGTTCGCCCAGCACTTCCGGTGTGCCGCCGACGAACTCGCCGTCGACGGGGACGACGTCGGGACTTTCGCCTCACGGGACCGCCTGGAGCGTGCCGTCGAGATGTGGCGACGGGCCGGACAGGTGCGGGGACACCTCGAGACGGGCGTCTCCTACACCGGCGCGCCACGTCCACAGACGGACGTCTCGCTGTACGCCACGACGAGCGAGGAGTACGAGGTCCGACTCGCCGACGGCGTCGACGACCGCCACGACCCCGAGATGGAACCGCTCGCACGCGAGCGCGTGCTCCGGGACTTCCACGAGGGGGCGATCAGGCTCCACGAGGGCAGACAGTACGAGGTGACGAACGTGGTCCACGACGTCCCGAACCCGCACGTGATCGTCCGGCCCGTCGACGTCGACTACTACACCCGGTCACGAAGCGAGGTGACGATCCTCG
This sequence comes from Natribaculum breve, assembly GCF_023008585.1. GTDB lineage: Archaea > Halobacteriota > Halobacteria > Halobacteriales > Natrialbaceae > Natribaculum > Natribaculum breve. Next base: position 676,092 of record NZ_CP095390.1, read on the forward strand.
ACGCCGTCTCCGAGGAGTCCCGCGAGATCGGCGACTTCACCCTCCACTACGGCCGCGGCACCGTCCTCGTCTACCACGGTGCCTACGACGAGGTCGCCGTCCACGGCGGAAGGACGAAAACGGCCGGCGTCCCGACCGGAAACCCGCCACTCGAGATCGAGACCCAGCTGTGCTGGCTCGAGGTCCCCGCCGACGTCGAGCGGGCGCTGATCGAGAAGTACCGCGACTGGTGCGTTCCCGATATGGACGGTGGAGACGCTGCCCACGTCGGCTACGCGGGCGGGCTCCACGCAGCCGAACACGCGACGATCGGCGTGGCACCGCTCGAGTTGACCCTCGACAAGCGCGACCTCGGGGGACTCGCCACGCTCACGATCGACTCGCACCTGGCCGGCGCGTCCGACGGCGAGCACGGAGGGGAAAGCGAGGGCCCGCGAAGTTTCGCGGCGGCGAAAGCCGTCGTGAAAGCGCAGGCCGACGCCCTCGAGCGGGAACCCGCGAGCGGCTGGTTCGTCTACGACGGCATCGAGGGCGGCCTGGGCTTCTCGCGTGCGATCTACGAGAACTTCGAGGCGGTGGCCGCTCGCGCTCGAGAGCACGTCGCGGGGTGTGACTGCGGTCGCGTCGACGGCTGTCCGGCCTGCGTGATGGACGACCAGTGTGGGAACGACAACCAGCCGCTGCACCGACAGGCGGCCGTCGACGTGTTCGACCAACTGCTCGGAAACGAGCGCAGGGACGCACTCGAGGCCTACCTGCCCGACGACGGACACGGCGGGCAGCGGCGGCCGCCGCTTTTCTACTCGTGATCCGCTCGTCGCCGGCGGCGATTTCTCGGTTGCGCTTCCCGTGACGTCCCTGAAGACGCTAGTGAGTACGACCGAAAGACGATCCGTCCCGGCGTCGACGTTCGAACGATGGCGTCGAACACGATCACCGAAACCGACGAGGTGACCGGGCGACGACCGCCTGGACCGTCGGGGCTGCCGGTCGTCGGGAACCTCCACCGGTACCTCCGCGGTCCGCTCGCGTTCGTCGAGTCCTGCGCCCGGGAGTACGGCGACGTCGTCTACACTAACGTCGCCGGCGAGACGTACATGGTGGCCCATCCGGACCACGTCGAACGGGTGCTGGTCACCGACGACCACCGGTTTCGCAAGGCGGAACTGGGGCAGGGTCGACTCGAGCCCATCTTCGGGAACGGGCTGGTGGTGAGCGACGGCGAGTACTGGCGACGACAGCGGACGCGCATGCAGCCGGCGTTCCGTCCGGATCGGATCGCCGCGTACGCCGAGATAATGAGACGGCAAGCGGCGGCCACGGCGGAGCGGTGGGAGCCGGGACGGACGGTCCGGATCGACGAGGAGATGCGACGGCTCACCCTCGGAATCCTGGTCCGGTCGCTGTTCGGCACTGACCTCGGCGCGCGCGAGGCGGAGATCCGCGAGGCGTTCGAACTGGTGATGGGACGGTTCGAGGGGGTGAACACCTGGCTGCCGGGGTGGCTCCCCACGCTGGCGAACCGGCGGTTCGAGCGCGGGCGTGAGCGCCTCGACGCGATCGTCTACGACCTGATCGACGAACGACGGGCGGATGCCGACGACCGGGACGACCTCCTCTCGACGCTGCTGGTCGCCGAGGACGAGCGCGGCGAGCGGATGACCGACGAGGCGGTCCGCGACGAGGTCGTGACCCTGCTGGCGGCCGGCCACGACACGACCGCACTGGCGCTTACGTACGCCTGGCACCTGCTCGGCACTCACCCGGACGCGACGAACCGACTCCACGACGAACTCGAGGAGGTCCTCGACGGCGCGACCCCGACTCTCGCGGACCTGTCGGCGCTCGAGTACACCGGGGCGGTCGTCTCCGAAGCGTTGCGACTGTATCCGCCGACGCACGCCACCGCCCGGGAAGCGACCGAGGACGTGGCGTTCGGTGAGTACGTCGTTCCCGACGGCTCGACGATCTTTCTGCCACAGTGGGTCCTCCACCGCGACGGCCGCTGGTGGGACGACCCCGAGACGTTCCGCCCCGAACGGTGGCTCGAGGAGCGCGACCGACCCGAGTACGCCTACTTCCCGTTCGGCGGCGGCCCTCGCCACTGCATCGGACACCGGTTCGCGACCGTGGAGGCGCGACTCGTCCTGGCGACGATCGCGTCACGCTGGCGACTCGAACCGGCGTCGAGCGAACTCTCGGTCCGACCGGTGATCACGCTCCGGCCGACCGATCCCGTCGAGATGGTCGTCCGCGAGCGGTAGCGCTCGCGAGAGCGTCACCGCTCTCGCCTCGAGGGAACCGAAAGCCATGCACGAACGTGGATAGCCAGTGCTCGAGAAAGAGCAAGTTTTACACTATCGTGCGTTCCGCTTTCGACTATGCGAGAGAACGTACTCCTGATCGGCGGCGGCGGACGCGAACACGCCATCGCCCGCGCGCTCGAGGACAGCGAGTGTGATCTGTACGCCTGCGCGAGCAACCGCAACCCCGGCATCGCACGGATCGCGACCGACGTCGAGACGCTCGAGGAGACCGACCCCGAGGCCGTCGTCGACTACGCCGAGGCGGTCGACGCCACCATCGCCGTCGTCGGCCCCGAGGCCCCGCTCGCCGAGGGCGTCGTCGACGAACTCGAGGCGGTCGGCGTCTACGCGTTCGGCCCGAAGGAACGGGACGCCCGGATCGAGACGGACAAGGCGTTCCAGCGGCGGTTCATGTCCGAGAACGACATCCCCGGTTGTCCGGACTACGAGACGTTCGACGACGTGGAGGCGGCCTGTGAGTTCGTCGACGAGTACGACGGCGACCTCGCGATCAAACCCGCCGGCCTCACGGGCGGGAAGGGCGTGAAGGTCATCGGCGACCAGGTCACCCCCGAGGAAGGCAAGGAGTACATCCGCGAGTCGGACTACGAGCGGATCGTCCTCGAAGAGCGACTGATCGGCGAGGAGCTGACGATCCAGGCGTTCGTCGCCAACGGCGAGATCCGGACCGCACCCGCCGTCCAGGATCACAAGCGCGCCTACGAGGGCGACGAGGGGCCGAACACCGGCGGGATGGGCAGCTACTCTGACGCGACCCGCGAACTGCCCTTCATGTCCGAGGGGGACTACGAGGCCGCCGTCGAGATCCTCGAGGCGACCGTCGACGCCCTCGAGGGATACAAGGGCATCCTCTACGGCCAGTTCATGCTCACCGCCGAGGAGCCGAAGGTCGTCGAGTTCAACGCCCGCTTTGGCGACCCCGAGGCGATGAACACCCTGCCCGTCCTCGAGACCGACTTCCTCGAGGTGCTCACGGCGGCCCGCGACGGCGAGGATCTGCCGGACCTCGAGTTCGCCGACCAGGCGACGGTTTGCAAGTACGCCGTACCGGAGGGCTACCCGACGGATCCGAAAGCCGGCGCGGAGGTGCAAGTGGACGAAGAAAGTGCCGGCGACGCGCTGCTGTACTACGCCAGCGTCGACGAGCGCGACGACGGCATCTACACGACGACCTCCCGCTCGTTCGCCGTCGTCGGCATCGCCGACACGATCGACGGAGCCGAAGAGATCGCAGAAGACGCCCTCGCGGTCGCCGGCGACGAGGGTCTGCACATGCGCCACGACATCGGGAAGGCCGACCTCGTCCAGCAGCGGATCGACCACATGGCGGAACTCCGCGACAACTGAACCCTTGCTACGAATTCGATAGCAATTTGCTACAGTTTTTGAAGTAATAACGCGACGCGGGCTTCGATCACTTTCATATCGACTCGTCCCGAAGGTCACGACCAGTGACCGACGACGCAGACTCCCGACACGACCGCGTGACACACCACCCGACGCCCGGCGTGGCGAACTCGCTCGCACACTGGACGACGGCTCGAAGTCCGTTGCGGGTGGCGATCAACTACGTCGTCGTCTGGCTCGTGCGCATCTCGCCGAGTCTCAAACTGAAACGCTGGCTCATGCGTCGCATCGGCGTGACGGTCGGCGACGGCGTCTCGTGGGGCCTCGAGGCCACGCCGGACGTCTTCTGGCCGGACCTGATCACCCTCGAGGACCACGCCATAATCGGCTACGACGCGACGATCCTCTGTCACGAGTTCCTCCAGGACGAGTACCGCACGGGCGAGGTCGTCGTCGGCGAGCGGGCGATGATCGGTGCGGGCGCGATCGTCCTCCCGGGCGTCGAAATCGGCGAGGGTGCGAGCGTGGCGGCGAACTCGCTCGTGACGCGCGACGTTCCGCCGGGCGAGACGGTCGCCGGCGTTCCCGCAGTGCCGATGAGAACGCGAGACGGAGACGGGTCGGACGCCGAGGCTAACGAGACGTGATTCAGCGGGCGTCTACAGCGACGACCAGCACTTGCGGGCGCGGTTCCAGGACGTGAGGTCGGCGATCCAGCGGGCGGCGATGAGCTTCTTCAGGTTCTTCGCGGGGAAGCCGCCGAAGGTGTCGACCGGGAGCATGTCGACGTCGTGAGCGACCGCCTTGTCGCCGACGGAGATGACGGTCCCCTTGTCGTCGTGCTCCCAGGTCTTCAGCGGTCGGTTCTCGATCGCACGGGCGATGTTCTCGCCGGCGACCTCGGCGGCCTGCCAGGCGGCCTGCGCCGTCGGCGGCGCGGGCTGGTCGCCCTGGTCGACGATCGCCGAGTCGCCGATCGCGAAGACCCGTTCGTCGCTGGTCTGGAAGTTGGCCTTCGCGTTGACGCGGTTGTGCTCTTTCTCCAGGTCGGTCTCGTCGAGTGCGTCCCGCCCCGTGATACCGCCGGTCCAGACGAGCACGTCGTACTCGAGCGGGTCGCCCTCGTCGAAGTGGATGACGCCGTCTTCGGCCTCCGTGATCGGGTCGTCGGTGTGGATCCGGACGCCGGCTTCCTCGAGCAGGTCGCGCAGCGCCTGCTGGATCTCGGGGTCGTTGCCGGGGAAGATCTCGTCGAGCGCCTCGACGAGGTGGATCTCGAGGGGAGCGCGGTTCGCGTCGCGGAACTCGGCGACTTCGCCGGCGGTCTGGATGCCAGAGAGACCGGCACCGCCGATGACGATCTGTGCGGGTTCGCCGCGGGTGGCCTCCCGGCTCGCGGCTTTGATCGCGTCGTGGATCTCGAGTGCGTCGTCTAGGCTCTTGAGCGTCAGCGAGTGCTCCTCGAGGCCGGGGATGCCGTAGTAGGCGGTCTGGCTCCCCAGCGCGACGAGTACGTAGTCGTACTCGACGTCGTCGCCGTCCTCGAGTTCGACGACCTGGTCGTCGACGTCGAGGTTCACGACGCGATCCTGGACGAACTGCGTCGTCGGCGCTGCGATTTCGTCGATCGGAACCGTGATGTCGGATCGAACGGACGGGTCGCGAATGACGCGGTGTGACTCGTGCAAAACGAGGTGATAGTTCGTCTCGGAAATCCACGTCAGCCGTGCGTTACCCCCGAGCTCCGACTGGAGTTTCGATACCGCACCGGCACCAGCGTATCCAGCACCGAGGACGACGACGTTCTCTGTCATGGTGGACAGTCGGCAACCATCCGATACAAAGGTGTTGAAACTGCGGGAGGCATGCGTTCAGTTCACACACGCTATTTCGGCGGACGTTCGTCGAAACGAGAGCGGTGCGATCGATCCCTCCGACGACGCGGTCACAGGATACGCTTGCCGAACGCGCTCGCCGCGAGTTCGGCCGCGAGCGTCGCCGTCTCGTTCTGTTCGTCGAGGATCGGGTTGACCTCGACGACGTCCATCGAGCGCAAGATCCCGTCGCGCTCGTCGCGCTGGGAGACGACCTCGAGTGCCGAGTGAGCCTCGCGATAGGTGACGCCGCCGCGAACCGGCGTCCCCACTCCGGGCGCGGTCTTGGGGTCGAGCCAGTCGAGGTCGAGGCTGACGTGGACGCCGTCCGTCTGGTCGGTCACGACCTCGAGGGCGTCTTCGACGACGGCGGTGATGCCGCGTTCGTCGATGTCGGACATGGTAAACGCCGTGACGTCGCTGTCGCGGATCAGTTCGCGTTCGCGCTCGTCGATGCTTCGCAGACCGACGTAGGCGACCGACTCCTCGCGGACGCGTTGCGCGCGTGCCCACGGCATCTCGCCGAAGATTCCCCGCCCCAGAACCGCCGCCAGCGGCATCCCGTGGACGTTCCCGCTGGGTGAGGTTTCGGGGGTGTTGATGTCGGCGTGGGCGTCGAACCAGAGCACGCCGAGGTCGGCCTCGCGAGACGAGCCGTGGACCGTCCCGATCGCGATCGAGTGGTCGCCACCGAGGACGAGCGGGAACGCACCCTCGGCCAGCGTCTCTGCGACCTGATCGCCGAGGCGCGTACAGACCTCCTCGACCTCGCGGAGGAACTTCGCCTCGCCCTCGCGGGGCTGGGCTGCGTCCGGATCGCGTTCTTCGGCCCGGGGGATGAGCAGGTCGCCCGAATCCGTACTCTCGACGCCCGCGTCCTCGAGTTCGTCCGACAGTCCCGCGTACCTGATCGCCGACGGCCCCATGTCGACGCCGCGTCGGTTCGCCCCGTAGTCCATCGGTGCGCCGATGATCCGTACGATCTGGCTCATACACCGACGTTATCCGGTCGTTCGTTTAGCAGTTTCTCTCTACAGTGACGATCACGCAGGCTGAGAGCGCGTCGACACCCGATCCGTTCGGTTCGGGTTCGCTCGAGCGGATAGCATCTTTTTTCATTGATGACGCCCACGATTGGAGTATGAGTTCACACGAGGGGTGCTCACATGGGGCGACGAGACCACTCCGAGGAAAAGCGTTGATCGCCAGCCTCTTCGACGTCGACGAGGACCGCATCGAGTCGTTGAGCTGGTCTCTCGGCCACCGCGTCACCGTCGAATCGGACGCGACGCGGCTGTTCGCCCTGGATCACCGCCGATCGAACCGGTCGCTGACTGCGTTCGAGGCGACCGACTACACCTGCATCCTCCGTCTCCAGACGCCGATCGGGCGCGAGAAGTTCTACGGCGTCGCGAAAACCGACCTCTCGGAGGTTCCCGAAGACGGCGACTGGGTTCGAACTGACTGAGCCGATCGTCGGGTGGCCGACGGGCGCACCTCGTCACGACCAACGTTCATTTAGATTCGTCCGGTACGTGCGCGTATGGAGTTCGACGTCGTTCAGGGTGACATCGCCGCACAGTCCGCCGACGCGCTCGTCAACGCCGCTGGCACGAGTCTCCGGATGGGCTCCGGCGTCGCCGGCGCGCTCCGACGCGGTGCCGGCGGCCCGATCAACGAGGAGGCGATCGAGAAGGGACCCGTCGACCTCGGTGGGGTCGCCGTCACCGACGCCTACGACCTGGACGCCGAGTACGTGATTCACGCCGCCGCGATGCCCCACCACGGTGACGGACGGGCGACCGCCGAGAGCATCCGCGACGCGACCAGGAACGCACTCGAGCGCGCCGACGACCTCGGCTGTGAGTCGCTGGTGATCCCCGCACTCGGCTGTGGCGTCGCCGGGTTCGCCCTCGAGGAGGGGGCCCGGATCATCACAGAGGAGATCGACGCGTACGATCCGGCGACGCTTTCTGACGTCCGCTTTATCGCCTACTCCGACGGCGAGTACGAGACGGTTCGCGAGGTCGCCGACGCCGTTCGGACGTGATCAGGCGAGCGAGAGGCCGCGGATCTCGACGGACGCCCCCTCCTCGACGCGGCCGATCACCTGACCGTCGGTCTCGGCGACGAGGCCCTCGGCGCGGTCTTCGGGGAGGGCGACGACGAAGCCCGTTCCCATGTTGAACGTGCGGTGCATCTCCTCGTCGGAGACGTTGCCCTCCTGCTGGACGAACTCGAAGACCGGCTGTGCGGGCAGCGGATCGTCGACCACGTACTCGCGGTCGCCCATCCGAAGCAGGTTCGTGAAGCCGCCGCCGGTGACGTGGGCCGCCGCGCGGACGCCGTGGTCGCGCATCGGCTCGAGCAGGTCCGTGTAGATCCGGGTCGGGCGCAACAGTTCCTCGCCGATCGTCCGCTCGTCGTCGTGGGGGAACGCGTCGGTGTACTCGTGGTTCCGGGTGACCGCCTCGCGGGCCAGCGTCAGCCCGTTCGAGTGGATGCCGTTCGAGGGAAAGCCGACGAGCGCGTCGCCGACCGCGGCCTCGCCCTCGAAGATCTCGTCTTTCCCTGCGAGGCCGGCACACGTCCCGGCGAGGTCGAATCCCTCGACTACCTCGGGCATGACCGCCGTCTCGCCGCCCAGCAGGGTGAGGTCGGCCTCCTCGAGTCCGACCGCGAGTCCCTCGCCGATCTCGTTGGTGAGGTCGTCGTCTGGCTCGTCGATCGCGAGGTAGTCGACGAACGCGACCGGTTCGACGCCCGCGGCGACGAGGTCGTTGACGTTCATCGCGATGCAGTCGATGCCGATCGTCGAGAAGTCCTCGACGGCCTCGGCGACGAGCAGTTTCGTCCCGACGCCGTCGGTCGCGAGTGCGAGGTAGCGGTCGCCGATGTCGAGCAAGCCGGCGTACTCCGTCGTCAGATCGCTACCGAAGGCCTCGAGTAGCGCGGCCGTCGCGTCCTCGCTGGCCTCGATGTCCACCCCGGTCTCGGCGTAGGTGAGTCCCTCGCCGTCGTCAGAGTCGCTCATATCCGGGAAGGCTCGGGCAGCGAGCAAAAGGCCACCGGTCCGGCCTCGGGAGCGACGACGAGTCGCTCAGAGCGGATCCGACAGGTACGCCTTCGGAATCGCGTTGCGGACGGTCACCAGCGGATCGACGACCTGGCTGATCTCGAGGCCGCCGACGAGACTCGAGAACATGTACGCCTCGGTCGGATCGAAGCCGTGTTCGGCCGCCAGGAGGTCGATCGCGTCGCGGTTCGCCCGCTGGCAGGCCTCCTCGAGCGTCTCCGCGCTTGCGACCGTCTTCCAGGCGTCGGGCGTCTCGATCAGCGGCCGCTCGAGTCGCGTCGCGGGATCGTCGACGATCTCGAGGGTGACGTCGACCTCGGTGGCGATCTCGGAACCGGTGCCGCACATCTCGCCGTCGGCCATCGCGGCCTTGCAGTCGCCCATCGCGAGCATCGCACCCGCCTGGAAGACGGGGAAGTAGATCGTGTTGCCGGCGGTCACGTCGGTCGTGTCCAGGTTGCCCCCGTGGTCGTGGGGGACGAGCGTCGTGTACGACTCCCCGGCGGGCGCGACGCCGATCGTCCCGACGACGGGCTCGATCGGCACCTCGAGGTCGCCGAACGTCAGCGACCCGTCGTCGACCGGCGTCGGCACCGTCCGCGGGGCGTCGATCGCGTCGTGGCCGTCGAGGAGGCCGAACCCGTCGATCGTGACGACCCGTCCCCGCTCTTCTGCGATCCGGATCTCCTCGATCTCGACGGCCAGGACGTCACCCGGCTCCGCCCCCTCGACTTCGATCGGCCCCGTCGCGGCGTTGACCTCCTCGGGGACCGACTCGAGGACGTCCGCTGCCGACTGGAGTTCGCCCTCGAGGCTGTCGATCGTCTCGATCGTCACCCGGTCGCCCGACTCGACGGTGCGCACGCCCTCCAGGTCCGGCGTGAACTCGTAGATCGTGCCGTCGTCGTGAGAGATGGTCGGTCTGGACATCACGACTGGTATCGACGACGGTACAGTAAAAACCGACGGCGCGGGCGGCCGGCGACGTCAGATCCCGACGCGCAGGATCACGTACCCCGCCAGAACGACGCTCGGGACGAATACGGCGGCGAAGACCGCTCTGTTCCACTCGAGCACCGACCGTCCGTCCAGCGGACCGAACGGGACCATGTTGAACGCGGCGAGAAAGAGGTTGATCCAGACGCCCATCTGGCCGACCTGGCCGAGGATACCGGGCAGGAAGAAAAGCGGGAAGAAAAGCGCCGCGAGCGCGTGGTTGGTCAGCGGACCGGCGAGTGCGATCAGGCCGTTCTGGCGGTAGGTGAGCCGTCCGCGGTGGTAGACGGCTCCGGGCGCGGCGAACAGAAAGCCGATGAGCGCGCTCATGATCGCCAGAAAGAGCATCTGGTAGTCGGCGCGAAACTCGGCGACCTGCCCGAAGTGGATCGCGACGACCTTGTGGGCGAGTTCGTGCGCCAGGAAGCCGACGCCGACGGTGACGAAACTGAGCGCGATCATCGTGAGGAATCTCCCGACCGAGGCCAGCCCGAGGTGGATCGGACTCAAAAGCAAGGCGAACGCGACGCTCAGCGTCACCCACGCGAGCGCGAGGTCGAACAGTTCCTTCTCGGTGAACGAGAACGGCGACTGGGTTCGGTAGCTCACAGGAACACCTCCCGCAGCAACTCGAGGCTGTTTCTGGCACCGCGGAGGAGTTCGCCCATCAGCGCGTCGATCCCACCGATCTCCGGGGCGAGCCACGGGAGGACGACGATCGGGAACAGGAACGTCGCGATCATGCTCCCGACGTTCGTCAGCGCGACGATCATGATCAGCCGAAAGAGCGGCACGTCGAACATCGCCTCGAGCGCCTCGCCGAGTGACTGCTCGGTGTCGTCGACGATCTCGTTGAGCGCCTGGATGTCGCCGACGTTGACCGGGCGGTGTCGCAGTTCTACGTAGCCGGCGAACCAGCCCGGCGCGAGCAGGGGGTTGATGCTGGTCAGCCACGCGACCGCACCGCCGATGCCCGCGCTCGTCCACCGTGCGCCGGCCAGTCGGGCGAGCGTAAACGAGAAGATGCCGTTGAACAGGAACCACGCGAGAAAGAGCTCGAGCAGGAAGACGTTCTGAACGCCAGCCATGATCAACAGGAAGAAAAACCCGACGAAGCCGATCATCACGAGGTAGCCGACGACCTTGAGCGGCGAGAACCGCCGCCCCGAGTCGGTCCCGGTGATCGACTCCAGCGTCGGCAGCGTGTCGGGGTTCTCGAGGTAGCGGTCGATTCCCGCCTTGTGGCCGGCACCGACGACGGCGACGACGTCGTAGCCCTGCTCGCGGAGCGCGTGGAGTTTGTGGGCGATGTAGGCGTCGCGCTCGTCGATCAGGGCGTTCGCCCCGTTGGGGCTGAAGCGTCGAAACTCCTCCATCATCGCCGAGACGACGTCGCCGTCGGTCATCTGCTCGATGTCGATCTCGTCGAGGTCCTCGACGTCGTCGGTGACCGCATCGAAGACGATTCCGAGGACACCGCCGACGGCGACGCCGAATCCGAGGCCGGCGAGCACGCCGACGGTACCCCGAATCGTCAGATAGCCCGCACTCTCGAACGTTCCGGCGTCGAACGGGCCGACGAACGTCCCCGTCGCCACGAGCACGAGCGCACCGACGATGCCGAGGACGGCCCCGGAGAAGACTCGTATCGAAAAGCCGTTGACGATGCCGCCCGCGTACCGTCCTGCGTCCTCGAGCGACGGCAAAAAGAGCATGCCGGCGGCGAGACCGACGAGGAGGCCGATGCCAGCGGCACCGACGTACTGCAGCGTCGCCGGATCGGTGATGCCGAGCGTGAACACGTCGCCGAAGCCGACGAGCGGTGCGAGAAACGCCGCGAAAACGAGCCCACCGAAGATTCCGAACCCTGCGCCGAACGAGAAGCCGAGCGTCCGCGAGTCGGTGATCCCGAGCGCGAGGCCGCCGACCATCTTCAGTTTCTCGAGAAGGGAGATGCGCGCCCAGAAGCGTTGCATCGTCACCTGGATGTCCCGGTCGACGAGGGCGACGCCCAGGCCGTTTCGCTCCGCGGCGTCGATGGCCGCTTTCATGTCCGCGCCCGGTTCGATGTCGAACTGCTCGCCCAGCCGCGACTGGACGTACGATAGCATCCAGTAGGCGAGAAACTGGAAGACAGTGTTGCCGCTCAACAGATCGTGGGCCTCGACGTCCTCCGGCGTCCCGCCTTGCATCTGGCGGTACCGGCCCTCGTCGAGTTCGACGGCGACGACGTCCGGCCGTTCGCGGTCGACCGTCTCGTTGACCTCGTCGACGCTGGCCTGTGAGACGTGTGCAGTGCCGAGAACGTGGACGTCACCTCGTTCGCGCTCCGGCGGATCGGGTGGATCCGGAGCGCTCGCGTCGCCTGCGTCACTCATTAGAGGCGTTAAATACCCCACGACTTTTACCAGTATCGAACTGCGGGGCACGCACTGTCACAGCGTACTGGGCTCTCGTCGTCACACTGACCGGCGAAATCGCCAGCAGACGGGAAGACTGATTGTGGCTCCCGGGAAAGAACCGCCGATGACCGATCTGATGGAGACGTTCATCGAGAACCGCGAGATGGTTCAACCGAACCACGCGAACATGCTCGAGACCGCCCACGGCGGCAACGTCATGAAGTGGATGGACGAGGTGGGCGCGATGTCAGCGATGCGGTTCTCGGGCGAAACCTGCGTCACCGCCTGGGTCAACCAGATGAGTTTCGAGCGGCCGATCCCCGTCGGTGACACCGCCTTCATCACGGCCTACGTCTACGACGCCGGCGAGACGAGCATCAAGGTTCGCCTGCGGGTCTACCGCGAGAACCTCCGAACGGGCGAACAGGAGAAGACCACGGAGTCGTACTTCGCGTTCGTCGCCATCGACGACGACGGGTCGCCGACCCCGGTTCCCGAACTCACCGTCAGTTCGGCGGAGGGCGAACGGCTCAGACGGGAGGCGCTCGAGGGCGAAAACGGCGGTCGGTAGCCAGTCAGCGAAATCGAATCGTCTCCGTCCTGGGATCGATCTCGACGCGCCCGCCGATCGGGATCGGGATCGTCGGATACGTGTGGCCGAAGTCCACGTCGAGGACGACCGGCGCGTCGGGGTTGTACTCCGCGAAGACGCTCGCGATCGCGTCCCGCTGGCGCTGTCGATACCGCTTGCGCCACGCCGGCGGACGGTCTTCGACGTGCGACCGAGCGGGCGCGCGGCCGACGAGGACGCCGGCGAACCGCTCGAGCAACCCCCGTTCGCCCAGCGCGCGCAACGCGCCGGCAACCCAGTCTGCGTCCGGGATCTCCTCGGACGTTTCGAGTGCGAGGATCGTCCCCTCCAGCGCGTCGGGATCCGGCAGACTCTTCGCTGCGAGAAACGCCTGGTCGAGAATCTCGAGACAGCCGCCCCAGACGCGACCTTCGACGCGCGAGTCGCCGCCGGCCCAGGTCCAGCCCGGGTTCGGTTCCGTCTCTCGAGGCTCCTCGAGTGCGTCCTCGTCCTCCCAGTCGCCCGATTCGTCGGTGAACGCCGCTGCGGGTCGAATCTCCCCGAGCGACTCCTCGAAGAACGCCCGTCTGGCGTACTCGACGGTCAAATCGAACGGCTCGCCGTCCATCGCGAGTTCGGTCATCACGCTCGGTCCGGCGTAGGAGACGACGCCGAGCGTCCAGAGGAGCAACGAGAGGTGCGCGTTGTCGCTGTAGCCGTAGAACCGCGTCGGATTGTCCCGGAGCACGTCGGGCTCGAGGAAATCTATCATCCGCACCTGGTCGTTGCCGCCGATGACCGTGACGACGCCACCGACGTCGGGATCCTCGAACGCGTCCATCACGTCTTTCGCCCGTTCCTCGGGATGCTCGTAGAGGTACGCCGAATCCTTCGTGGCCGTCGGGAACTCGACCGGCTCGAGGTCGAAGACGGTCCGGAGGCGCTCGAGACCGCGTTCGTAGACGTGCGGTGCCTCGGGTGCGGGATTCGACGCGGGTGCGACGATCGCGACCCGATCACCGCGCTCGAGCGGTGGCGGGGTAGTAAACTCCTGCATGGACGGTCGGACTCGCGGGTCGTTCAAATAGTTGTGTTCGGTGTGTTATCGATACTCGTTCTGTTCAACGCTCGAGCAGCGAGTCGACCTCGGCGAGCGAGTCGAGGACGTAGTCGGGTTCGACGGCCGACCGCTCGAGGTCCGCCCGGGTCGTGACGCCCGTCAGGACGACTGCGGTCGTCATCCCCGCTCGATTCCCGAGTTCGACGTCGGTGTCGAGTCGATCGCCGACGACGAGCGTGTCCTCTGCGCTGGCTCCCAGTCTCGTCGTGGCCGCACTCGCCGCGACCGACGACGGCTTCCCGAAGACTGCGTCCGGTTTGCGACCCGCGACCGCCTCCATCGCGGCGAGTATCGCACCCGATCCCGGGATCGCGCCGTCGTCGGTCGGGATCGTCACGTCCGGATCGGTGCCGTAGAACGGGACGTCCCCCTCGAGCGCCTCGAGCGCCGATCGCAGGCGCTCGTAGGTGAACCCCCGGTCGATCGACCCGAGGACGAGCGTCGCCTCGTCCGGCTCGGTCGTCACCTCGAGGCCGGTCTCCTCGAGGATCGACTCGAGGCGGCCCTCGCCGACGAGGTACACCGCGCCGTCGGCGTGATTCGCGGCGAGATACTCCGCCGTGACCGTGGCGGACGTGAGGACGTACTCGCGATCGACGTCGATCCCGTGTTCGGCCAGCCGCTTCCGGTAGTGGTCCGGGCTTCGAGTCGGATTGTTCGAGAACAGGAGCCGCGACAGTCCCGCGTCCTCGAGTGCCCGCAGTCCCTCGGTCGCGCCGGGAAGCAACCGGTCGCCGCGGACGATCGTCCCGTCGACGTCGAGGATCGCCGCCTCGTATCGGGTCATCACGCGAATCGACGTCCCCGGGTCGATTGAGCGTTTGGGTCCCCGACGAACGGGACTCGCCGTGCTAGCTGTGACCATCGAATAGACCGATGGTAGTGACGGTCCGAACACAGAAGATTGAAATGCGTTTGCCGGCCATACCGGGCTATGAGACGAAAAAATAAGCTACTCTTCGCCGGCGTGGGAGTAGTGTTACTCCTCGCCGTCCTCGGAACGACGGTGATGAGCGCCTCCGCGGAGTTCGTCACGCCGACGTCTGTCGACGAGGGCGACTACGAAGGAGAGTGGGTCAACCTCGAAGGACAGGTGGCCGACCTCGAACAGGCCGACGGCCGACTGACCTTCGCCGTCGAAGACGGCAACACGTCGGTCGACGTGGTCTACGACGGAACCATGCCGGAGACGATGGCCGAAGGCCGAATCGTCGTCGCGAAAGGGACCGTCGACGGCGATACGATCCGGGCCACTGAACTCTCGGTCAGAGCACACGAGGAGGACGGCGCCGAGCCACCGGAAGAGTACGCCTGAGATGGGATCGATTCACGTCGACGGCGTGACGAAACGGCTCGGCTCGACCGTCGCCGTTCGCGACGTGAGTTTTACCGTCGAATCAGGGGAGCACGTCGGGCTGTTCGGCCCTAACGGGGCGGGCAAGACGACGCTGATGCAGATGCTCTCGACGCTCTCTGCACCCTCCGAGGGGCGAATCCGCATCGACGACACCGAGGTGACGCCCGACGCGACCGACGTCCGCCGGAAACTCGGCGTCGTGGGACACCGCCCGATGGTCTACGGGACGCTCACCGCCCGTGAAAACCTGCGCCTCCACGCCCGGTTGCGCGGCGTCAACACGGAGCGCGTCGAGCGCGTCCTCGAGCAGGTAAACCTCCGGACGCGCGCCTCGACGCGCGTCGAGGAGTACTCACACGGAATGCGAAAGCGACTCGCGATCGCTCGCTCGGTGTTGCACGACCCGACGGTCCTGTTGCTCGACGAACCCTACACCGGCCTTGACCAGCGCTCGGCCGCCGACCTCCGCCGGATCCTCGAGCAGTTCGCCGACCGGACCGTCGTGATCGCCACCCACGACCTCGAGCGGGGGGCGAGCGTCTGCGATCGGGCCCTCGTCCTCGTCGACGGCGACGTCGTCCGCGACGTTCGAACCGACGACCGGGACGCCGACGCGTTCAAGCGAGTGTACGAACGGGCGATCGGCCTGGCTGATCCACGATGATCGACGCCGTCCGCGACTACCGACGCGTCGTCCTCGAGGTCGTGCGCAAGGACCTCCTCGTCGAGTTGCGCTCGAGGCAGGTGCTCAACACGGCGGCCGTGTTCTCGCTGCTGGTGGTCGTCATCTTCGCGTTCAGTTTCGCCCGGTCGTTCCAGGACGTCAGCGTCGTCGCCAGCGGCGCGCTCTGGATCGCCTTCGTCTTCGCCGGCACCTTCGGGGTGAGCCAGAACGCCGCCTCCGAGGAGGCTGACGCCGGACTCGACGGGCTGTTGCTCGTACCGGTCGACCGGTCGGCGATCTACGTCGGGAAGGTGTTGAGCAACACCGCGTTCACGACTGCCGTCGCGCTCGTGACGCTCTGTTGTACCGTCGTGTTCCTCGGCTTCGACGTCGACCCCGCGTCGATCCCGCTGCTGTTGCTCGTCGTCGTCCTGGCCGCGTTCGGCTTCACCTCGACCGGCGTCCTCGTCGCGACGATGACGACTCGAGCGCGACTCCGCGAACTCCTGTTGCCGCTCTTGCTCGTCCCGCTCGTCATCCCGGTGTTGCTCGCGGGCGTCGAACTCACGCGCGCGATCATCGACGGCCTCCCGACTGCGAGCTGGCTGCAGCTCTTGCTCGTCTACGACGGCGTCCTCTTTCTCACCGGGCTGGCGACGTTCGAGTACGTGGTCGAACGCTGACCGTCGCCGTTCGTTCGCTTCTCGCCGTCGCTCTCGCGGTTCTCCTCGGCCAGACCGACCCAGTGGTCGGTCGAACCATCGACCCTTCCGCGGCTGACCAGCCGGTGAATCTCCGATACTACGCCACGCGGTTCGATGGATACGAGAGAAGACGAAACTCGAAATTCGTTCTCCGACGCTTCGAGCGAGGGCGAGTGGACGGCTACAGGTATCGATACGCAGCCAGTCCGCCGACGACCACGGCGAGGAATCCAGCAGCCAACAGCCCGACCGGCAGGTCGTCGCTTTGCGATCCGCCGACCGACTCGTTTCCAGGCATGGTGTCGCCGCCGTCGGGATCGACGGTCACGGAAATCTGGTCACCCGACTCGAGCGGCGCGTCGTTCGTCAGGATCGGCACCGGTGCGTCGCCTTCGACCAGGTTGTCGGAGAACTCGACCTGACTCAGGTCGTACTCCGCGAACGCGACGGCGAACTGCTCGACGTCGTGATCGACCGTCTTCTCGACCGTCCTGCCCTCGAATCGGTAGAAGACGGCGACTTCTGTCGTCTCGCCTTCGCCGATCGACGCGTCGACCGTCGCCGTTCCGTTCGCCTGTTCGACCGGGGCGCGCTGGTCGCCGACCATCGCCGTCACGACCTCCGCGTCGGTGGGGACGTTCACCTCGACGTCGCCGACGTACGGCCGGTCGGCACCGTTTTCCATCGAGAGGACGTCGATGACGAACAGCCCGGTTCCGTTGTTCGTCGGCCCGACCTGCAGGTAGTGATTCGCGGGCTGTCCGCCACCGAGGTCGAGGGCGTCCCGGTCTGACGTCGGGGACGGGAGTTCGAACGTGACGTCTTCCGTGTCGTTTCCGGTCGTCAACGTTCGGTTGTAGGCGGCTCCGTTGGCCTGGATACGCAGCGGATACTCCCGGTTTGGTTGTAGCGGACCGACGGTGAACGTACCGTCGTCGCTCGCGTTCACCTGATCGACGGGTGGGCCCGACTGGCTCGTCACGTTGACCGTGGCGTTCGAGACCGGCGAGCCGTTCTCGTCGACGAGGTCACCGGAGACCGTCTGGTTCAGGGTGAACGTGGGCGAATCGCCCTCGCTGACGAGAGCGTAGTGGAACGTCTCGTCGTGCTCGAGTCGGACGTAGTACATCGAGGCGTTGTCGACGGTTTCGTAGCTAAACGATCCGTTGTCGACGGTCGTCTCGACGGGATCGGCGACGGTCTGGAAGCCGTCGTCGAGCGGTGCGACGGTGACGGCGTCGCCGTCGGCCGAACCGTCCGCGACGGTCACGGTTCCGGTGACGTCTGCCGCGGCGGCCCCGGGGACGATCACGAGCGATACGAGGACGGCGAGTACGAGTGGGAGTTTCGACATCGATTAATCGGATGTTTCGACGGCGTTCGTTTGGCGGGCGGTTCGTGGCCACGATCGAACGAGGCCGTAGGCGGGGTCGAACAGGACGACGAAGACCATTCCCAGGAGTAACAGGCCGACGCTCGCACGCATCGCGGTCATCAGCGGGATCTGCCGGATCGTCAGCGAGACGGTCCCGTCGTCGACCGCCGCGATGACGTACGTGTCGTGGGCGAGTCCACGATCGACGAGGACGTTCCGGACCTCCATTCCGCCCTGCTGGACGTAGCGCTCCTGTCCGGCCTCGCCGCTTGCGATTCGGTTGCCGTCCTCGTAGACGACGAGTCCGGCGGAACTTCCTTCGACGCGCGTCTGATCCAGCGCTTGCGGGGGATCGGCGACCGGACCGACGTTCGCCGGTTCGGCCACGACGACCGCGTCGGACTGTTGCATCTCCGGGAGGAAGTCCCACATGACGGTGCCGACCGCGACGACCCGATCGCCCTCCGAGACGTCGACAGTCTCGCCGCTTTCGCCGACCACGCCGAGCCAGATCCTCGAGTTGTCGAGCTGGACCACCGTCGCCTCCGGCCCCTGGTTCACCTGGGTCACGGTCCCGTAGACCGGCTGTCTCGTCTCGTGTATCCCCTCCCCGCGATCGATCACCTGCTCGGCCGAGAGCGCGACGTTTCGCACGTCTGGATCTTCAGGCAGCCGGTAGTCGCGGTAGTCGGTGACTTCGACGGCGTACGAAGAGCCCGGCACGTCGTGGACCGGCGCGTCCTCGAGCGTCGCCTCGTTCTGGGCGTCGGCGACGACCAGCGACGACTGGGCGGTAAACAGGTAGGAGAACGCCAGCGTGACCACGAGGAGTGCGAAGCCGACGTGAATCATCGCGATCCCCGCCTGTTTGAGCTGGAAGTTCCGGTTCGGCGCGCCGGGAACGAGCTCGAGTGCGCGGTTGACGACGGTGAGACAGACGTACGCCGCCGGTGGAACGACCGAGAGGGCGCTCGCGCTGCCGACGATGCGGTAGAACAGCGCGTCGTTCGCGCTTACGTCCGACAGCGTCCAGGTTTCGCTCGGGGCGACCAGTGCCGCGAGGATCGTCGCGGCGGTGAAGACGGCGAGCGAGATCGACGCACGACGCTTCCCCTGGACGTCGTAGTCCATGTAGAAGCCGATCAGCAGTAACACGCCGATGGCGATCGGATAGCTCCAGAGGTTGTAGTACCGTCCCGTTACCTCGACTTCCATGCCGGTCACGTAGCTGTTGAGAACGGGGAAGGAGAGTCCCCAGATGGAGACGAACCCGAGCAGTCCGACGCCGAGGACGGCGAGGTGCAACAGGTTCGTTCGGCTGAGCCACGTCTGTGAGTCGTCGACGTCCTCCTCTGGTTCCCTGAGTAGCCAGTAACCGAACGGGAGGCCGATACCGAGCGTCGCGGTCGCCGCGAGCAGGACCAGCAACGCGCCACCGATTCCGTCGTTGGCGAACGAGTGGACGCTGCGGAACACGCCGCTTCGGACGATGGCCGTCGCGTAGACGACGAGCGCCAGCGTCGTGGCGGTCATCGCGGGTGCGAGCGTCGCGTACGTCGACCGGGACCGGTAGTTCATCACGGCGTGGAGCGTCGCCGTGAGGAACAGCCACGGAATCAACACCGCGGTCTCGACGGGGTCCCACGCCCAGATGCCACCCCAGCCGAGGACGGTGTACGACCACAGCGATCCCAGGACGATGGCGGCGGTGAGAAACAGCCACGAGATTCGAAGCCAGCGCGTGACGCTGCCGATCCACTCGGCGAAGATCCCACCGTCGCCACGGATCGTCGAGACGAAGTGTGCGACGCCGATGGCGAACGGCATCGTCAACAGCGCGTAAGCGATGAACGTGACCGGCGGGTGAATCGCCATGTACGGGTCGATCAACAGCGGATTGAGTCCCGTTCCGTCGAGGGGGACGAACCCCTCGCCCGCTTCGGGGAACTCCTGGGTGATCGACCGGAACGGGCTGTCGACGAACAGCATCGCCGTAAAGTAGGTGACGATGCCCATCGTGATCCCCTGGACGAGTTTCGTGTCACGGCCGTCGAGTCCGCGAACGACGGCCGCCCAGAGGGCCACGACGGCTGTAAACGCCGCCCACAGCAAGATCGATCCCTCGTTACCAGCGTACACGCCAGTTACGCGGTAGAGAACCGGGATGTAGTTCGCCGTGTTGTTCCACACGTAGGCGTTCGAGTAATCGGTGACGACGAACTGGTACGTGAGATAGCCGAGGGCGATCACCAGTAACCCGGCGGTCGCTCCGATCAGCGGCGTTACGGCGTCGACGTACCGGTCGTCACGACGCAGGTAACTGTAGAACAACACGACCGTCGCTGCCAGTCCAGCGAGCAGTGCGACCGCGATCAGCACCGTTCCGATCGTCATCGTTCCTCCCACTCCGATCTGGCCTCGTCGAGATACGCGGCGAACGAGTCGGTTTCGGCGTAGCCGTTGATCTCGATCAGCACCTCACCGTCGGGCGTAACCGCGACGTGCTGTGGTGGATAGTTCGCGTTGTACCGTTGCTGGAGTTCGCTCGCTTCCGGGCTCCCGTCGTCGAGGTTGATCGCGAGGAGGACGAAGTCGTCGAGCCGATCGAGAACCGTCGGATCGGTGTACGCGTTGCTGTTGTAATCGTCACAGTAGGTACACCACGTCGTCCAGAAGTAGATGAGAAGCGGCTTGTCTTCCTCGGCGGCGACCTGCTGGGCTTCCTCAACGTCGGTCTTCCAGGCGGTGTCTCCGTGGTAGGTGTGTGATTCGTCGCTCAATACCGGCGCAGTATTCATCGAATAGTAGCCGATTCCGAGTGCTGTAGCGAGGAGCATGATCGTGAGTAACTTTCGTGGTGTCACGAACGTCATCGCACGGACATCGGTAGCACGGTCGTTGTCATCCCCATACGTTCGAGTCTACCACGACGGTCGCCGTCCGTCGACCATAAATGTTTAATTATCGGTTCGCACTACGAGGTATCGATGCCATTAATCGAAGGCATGTGGGAACTATCCACCGGGGGTGTATCCACACTGTGAATCGAAAGTTGCTTCTCTTCGCGACAGTGGTACTGGTCGCCCTAGCTGGCTGTTCGGCTCCGGCAGTGATGGAAGACGACGACGGCGCTAGCTCGAGCGGGCCGGTCGAGGCCCCGGAGCAGTGGCCGGATCGTAACGTGTTGGACGGTGATCTCCGCCAGAACGAGTCGAAAGACCAGATGGACTACCGGAACGAGACGGCCGGTGACGAGATCAAGTTCGTTCCCAAGGAGATGAACAATTCGACGCTCCCCGAGAACGAGAACGAACGGGAGCTGATCATCTACGGGCGCGAACTCATGGAGAACACGTCCGAGGAGATACCCGACCACGTCGGCAACGAACTGTCCTGTGGGAGCTGTCACGGCGGCAGCGACCGGGACATGTCCCAGGGTCTGCCCGGACAGGACATCACCATGATCCCGCTCGTCGGGACGCACGCCGACCTGCCGGAGTGGACCAACCGGCGCGATCGGATGCGCGACACCCGTCAGCGACTGATGGGATGTTTCGACCGGAGTATGAACTCCCAGGACTCCGAGAACGGAACGCCGGCCTACGACAGTCGCGAAATGCAGGCCATGGAGGCCTACATGCAGTGGCTGAGCGAGGGCGTTCCGGTGAAATCCCAGCCCTACTGGTCGCACCTGAACAAGGCAGAAGGTGACGAACGCGTCCCGGTCGAAGAGATCAATCCCGTCCGTGGCGCGGACCTCTACCTCCAGAACTGCGCCTCCTGTCACGGTGCGGACGGCCAGGGCGTCGAGGGCCAGGGTACGGCACTCTGGGGTCCTGACTCCTACAACGACGGTGCCGGTATGGGCCGCATCTACACGTCGTCTGCGTTCATCCGCGAGGCGATGCCGTACGGTTCGCCCCACACGGTGTCCGACTGGAACGACGTCCAGGACATCGCCGGCTTCATGAACGGCCACGACCGCCCCGAGTTCGTCGGCAAAGAAAAAGACTGGCCGGTCACCGGTCCGCCGGAGGAAGCGGTCTACTACGACCGAAACCAGGAGGAACTCGGGTACGACATGAACCCGATGCAGAAGAAACTCGAGTTAGCCGGCATCCCGACAGGAACCGAGGAACTCAGTGAGGACGACATTCCGGACGACGTCGACCGCTACGACCAGCCACTTCGCAACGAGTCGGTCGACAACTAGGCTGTAAGAGCGGCGTCTCGAAACGCGAGTCGCCTCTCGTAATCCGTCACGTTCTTTTGGCCAGTCTCGAAACCTACGCAGTCGATGCTCGACTCTCCAGGGATCGTCGCAGTCTTCGTCGCGGGAGTGTTGACCGCGCTTACGCCCTGTTGCCTCCCGATGCTCCCGCCCTTGCTCGCCGGCAGCGTCGGCCATCGGCTCCGCCCGATCGCCATCGTCTCCGGAAGCATCACGTCGTTTACGGCGCTCGGCGTCGCCACCGCGCTGGTCGGTTCGGTCACGCCCGACACGTTTCGCCTGCCGTTCGTGGCGATGATCATCGCGTTCGGCGCGGTCATGGCCGACGACGACCTACACGCCGCGTACACGACCCGCGCCTCACAGATCACCGGCCCGGCGACCCGGTTTACCACGTCCGTCGAAGACACACACCACCCACTCGTCGGCGGGTTCGTCCTCGGGACGTTCCTCGGCGTCATCTGGCTTCCGTGCGTCGGGCCCGTCCTCGGCAGCGTCCTCGCGTTCGTCGGGACGTCCGGAAACACGACACAGAGCGCGGCGTTGCTGTTCACCTACGGCGTCGGGTTCTCGATTCCGCTTTTGATCGTCGCGTACGGCGGAAAGCGAGCGAGCGGCTGGCTCACCCGACGCGTCCGGTCGTTGAACCGCCCCTCGCTGGTGCGGCGTCTGAGCGGCTACGCCCTCGTCGTGACGGGGATCGGCCTGCTCTTCGAACTCGACAAGGCCGTGCTGGCAGCGCTGGTCTGACCGCCATTGGAAAGCGTTAAGTCTGCCTCTTTCAAGAGTGGCGATATGCGTGCACTCTCGAGACGTCTCGGCTCTCTAATTGCCCTGCTCCACCGCGTCATGTGGAGTCGGGTCGTGCGGTGGGGAGCGTTCGTCTCCGGACTGGTATCGCTCACTCTCGTCTTCGGTTTCGCCTCGCGGACGATGTACGGCATCGAACACGGCATCAACCTCATCGCCTACTGGCACATCCCGCTGGCGTTTCTCACGGCGCTGGCTCTCTCGACGACGTTCGTCGGGAGCGTCCTCTATCTCAAGTACGAGGGACGCTTCTGGAACCGACTCGCCCACAGCGGCGGCGAACTCGGCTTCCTGTTCGCGACGCTGACGCTCATCACCGGGAGCATGTGGGGCCGGATCGTCTGGAACTCCTGGTGGGAGTGGAGCGACGTGCGACTCGTGACGTTTCTCATGGTGTGGTTCATCTACGCGGGCTATCTCGTCGTGTACGCCTCGACCGAACGAGGCAGCGACGAGCGATTCGCGGCGGTCTACGGGACGGTCGCGTTCGTCACCGTCCCGATCACCTACACCGCCGGACGGCTGTGGACGCCGACGTTCCACGAACCGACGATCGCGAACTCCAGCGTGAGTGCGAACATCGACCCGCTGACGCTCGTCGTGTCGCTTATTGCACTCGGGTTGCTCTACGTCTACTTGATGGCAGTTCGCATCCGACTCCACGAACTCGAGGATCGCGTCGTCTTCCGGAAGGAGGAGGTGGCCTGACGATGGAGCCGCTCCTTCTCGCCGGCTACGGCTCGATCTTCGTCGCACTGTTCGCCTACCTGCTGTACATGCAACGGCAGCTCGGACGACTCGAGCGGCAACTGCGCGACTTGCAGTAGTCCCTGCATCTCGCGGCGTCTCTCGCCGCGACTGTCGTACGAATTCTTATCCCCGAACCGCACCAACGACGACCCATGGGACTCGAGGTCGAAACCCCCGATCCGCCGGAGCTGTCGTTCGTCGATCCGAACGAGTACGAGGACGCGACGGTCGGCGACGGGAGCGAGGACGTAGATTACCGGCGTGAGGAACTCCAGGAGTTCCTCGAAGACGGTGCCTGGGAGGAGTCGTTCCAGCAGTGGGCCGAGCGTGCCGACCTCGAGCGCGCGGCGTACGAAATCGCCCGCGACCTCGAGTTGTTCAGCGAATTCGATTTCTTCTGGGACGATTTTGCCGACCGGGTCGGCTACCACGCGCCGGGGATTCCCGAAGACTGGCGCGAACGGTCTTACCACCCCGAACTCGACTCGTGGGGAACCGTCTCGGGAATCAACGCCGAACTTACGGAGCTGGGACAGATCGTCTCGACGGTCCTGAAAGAAGAGTACATCGACTGGGAGGCCGACTACGAACCGCCGGAGGACCTCCCGGACTTCGAGTGATACTGCCGGACGATACGGTTCAGACGGCGTCGCACTCGAGACGCAATCGGGTGTGCGCGGACTGTCGACCGGTCGCGTGAGCGTCCGCTCGAGCGGACCGCTTTTGGGCGGCGAAAACACCGGACGACGGTCGAGGAGAGGGTCGATTCGCGATCGACTGGCGTCACTCCTGTGGGACGCCGATGTTCTTTACACTGCTGCTACACTCGGGGCACGATCCGGGCGTGTGTGCCGCCGTTCCCCGGTAGCCGCAGCTGTGACACTCGTAGTAGGCTCCACTCGGTGTGTACGGGTCGGCCGGTGCCATGGTAGAACACAACGCCCGTTGGGTTATAAGGATTTCTTCAGAATGTATGTATGGAAACTCGAGCTATCGTCCTTGTTTTGGCGATGTATCACGTCTCGAAATGCGTTATCGTCGAGCGACGACGGCAAACGTTTCGGGTCGATTCCGGGCGGAGACGACGGTGAATCCGGCTCGCTCGAGTTGGTCGACCGTCTCCCCGAGACCGAACCGTTCGTCGAGCGAGGGGCCGTCGTCGCCGGTGCCGTCGCTGGACCAGTCGACGGTGACGAGTCGTGCGCCCGGTCGGAGGACCCGTGCGAGTTCCGCCATGGCGTCGTCGGTCGCGTACTCGTGGTGGGTCACGACCGAGTACGCACCGTCGAGGTGATCGTCGTCGAACGGCAGCGAGGAGACGTCGGCCGTCACGAACTCGACGTTCTCGGGGGCGTCTTTCTCGCGGTAGAAGTCGTGCATCTCCGCCTGGACGTCGACGGCGTAGGCCGTTCCGACGAACGGCGCTACGTCGTCGGTGAAGAATCCCGTTCCGGAACCGAGGTCGGCGACGGCGTAGTCGGATCCCGGATCGAGCAGCGAGAGCAGTTCCTCTCGCGAGCAAAAGCGGTATCGAGACGGGTCCTCGAGGTTGTCGGCCCGGTCGATCGGGAACGTGTGGAATCCCATATCCCGAATTCGGCGGGTTGGGAAAAGAACCTGTTCTTCTCGTGGCGGCGGATCGCCCGTCGCGTCGGGTTCGGCTGTCGCTGTCGCGCGACCGTCGGCGCGCGGCCGATCTCGGCGGGAGTACCGTGGGAAAGACCGATTGCGATCGATATCCAACGACGTGGTATGCGATACCGTGAGGCGACTCGAGACGACGTCGCGGCGATCGAGCGGATCGCCCGCGCGTCGTGGGAGGCCGACTACCCCGACATTCTGAGCCGAGAGACGGCCGCCGACGAGGCAGTCGACGAGTGGTACGGGCGAGACGCGATCGAGCGGGAACTCGACGCGCCGGGGTCGATCCTGCTCGTCGCCGTAGCCGACGACGATGACGACGGTCCCGTGGGGTTCGCACACGCCGTCGTCACCGGCGGCGAGGCGACGATCCTTCGGCTGTACGTCCACCCGGAGGCGCGGCGTGAGGGGATCGGCAGGGAACTGCTCGGACGGACGATCCGCGAAGCGTCCGACCGCGCGGCCGACCGGATCAGGGCGATGGTCCTCGCCGAAAACGACCTGGGGAACGCCTTCTACCGGACGGCGGGATTCGAACCCGTCGAGGCGGGAGAGACGGTGATCGGCGGCGAGCGCTACGAGGAGACGACGTACGAACTTCGAGAGTGGGAGGTCGACGGCTGACGGACGCCGATCGATCGCAACCGGAGCATTCTCGTTTCCCCGTCGTCGTTTGACGGGCGTGAATCGAACGCCGCTCGCGACGCTGCGCCGACTCGGTCGGTTCGACGCCCTGTTTCTGACGTCGTCGATCTGGTTTCTCGCGAAGTTCCTCCGCTACGCCTTCCCGCCGCTGTTCGAACCGCTCCAGGCGACTTACGGCGTCTCGAACACCGTCCTCGGGACGGCGTTTACCGGCCTCATGCTCGTCTACGCGGTGATGCAGTTTCCGTCCGGACTGCTCGCCGATCGACTCGGCTCTGTCACGGTGATCGTCGCTGGCGCGCTCGTCGCGGCCCTGGCCGCGCTCGTCGTCGTGTTCGAGTCGCCGTTCCCGGTCCTCGTCGGCGCGATGCTCGTCATGGGCGCTGGAACGGGCGCACACAAGACCGTCGCCGTCCGCCTCCTCTCGCGCGCCTATCCCGCGCGAACGGGACGTGCACTCGGCGTCCTCGACACGTTCGGCGCGTTCGGTGGCGTCGCCGCACCCGCCGCAGTCGTCTTCTTCTCGAGTACTCCGCTGCTGTTCGACACCGGCTGGCGGACCCTGTTTTTCGTCGCCGGACTCGTCGGGATCGCGCTGGCGGCGTCGTTCACCGTCCAGGTCCCGAAACGGTTGCCCGACGAAACGACTGGGGCACCGGGCGTCGACGCGGCGGCCGACACGGACTTCCGACGGTATCTCGAGTTGTTCCGCGAGTGGCGATTCACCGTCTTCGTCGCCGCGACGGTGCTGTTCTCGTTTACGTACAACGGGTTCGTCGCGTTCGCGCCGCTGTATCTCACGCAAGCGGCGGAACTCGCCCCCGAAACCGCGAGCCTGCTCTACAGCGCGCTGTTCGCCGCGAGTCTCGTCCAGGTCGCGACCGGCGAGGTGGGCGATCGGATCGGGACGTTGCCGGTCATCGTCGTCACGCTCGGTCTGGCGTCGACGGCGCTCGCGGCGCTCGTGTCGCTGACGGACACCGGGAACCCCCTGGTGCTCGGCGTCGCCCTCGTCGCGGTCGGCCTCGGCTCTCACGGATTCCGGCCGGTCCGTGGCGCGTACCTGATGTCGGCCGTGCCGCCGTCTATCGCGGGCGGCAGCCTCGGCATCGTTCGGACGCTGTTGATGGGTGCGGGTGCCGTCGCGCCGGCGATCGTCGGCTACCTCTCGGAGACGGTCGGCTTCCGGCCGGCGTTCTGGCTGCTCGCGACGTCGGTCGCCGGGGCGACCGTCCTGGCCGCTGCGCTCTTGCTCACCGACCGATCCTGACCTCGAGTCTCGCCGACCTGTCAGACTGTCTGTCTTTATTACGTCCGACGCCCTCTGGCCGGACGGTTCGAGATGAGCGACGCGCTCTACAGGGAGTATCCCGCCGTCTACGACGCGCTGTACGCGAATAAACCGTACGACGCCGAGGTCGCGTTCGTGACCGAGTACGTCGACCCCGGCGATCGAGTCCTCGTGGTCGGCTGTGGCACCGGCGAACACAGCAGGCGCTTGCGCGAACGGGGGATCGACGTCACCGGCGTCGATCCCAGCGAGGCGATGCTCGAGCGCGCCCGGACGAAGTCCGACGCGCGATTCGTCGCCGGGGCGCTGCCGGACCTGCCCGTCGACGGCGCGTTCGACCTCGTGTTCGTTCCGTTCACCGTGGTCAACCACCTCGAGCCCGGCACCGTCGACGCGAGTCTCGACGCGCTCGTCGATCGTCTCGCGTCGGGCAGCACGCTCGTCTGTGACACCATGACGTTGCCCGACGAGGGGACCGACCTCACACTGGAGGTCCACGACCGGACCGACGGCCAGTACGCACGCCTCTTCCAGGTTCACGCCCGCGGCGACGACCGGTACCGCTGGCACTCGCTCGTGTTCACGTCCGCAGACTGGTTCGTCGACACCCACGACCTGCTCGACGTTCCGCCCGCGGCGCTCGTCGACGCGCTCGAGGACCGCGGGCTCGCAGTCGACACTACCGATGGGTACAGCGACGCGTCGGGGTGGCCCGCGACCGTCGTCGTGGCCCAGGACAGTGGAAATAGTTAACACACAACAGTTCGAACGGTCGTACATGGGAGACGCCGTGAGACTCGAGTACGAGTGCGTCCGGTGTGGGCTCCGGCAGACGCCCGAGGACGCGCTCGTGAGCACCTGCCCGCGATGCGGAGGCGAGATGCACAACGTGGTGCCGATCGACACCTGACTTGCGGTCACCGGAGACAGTGACGCGAGCGTGACTGTCCGCTCGAGGCTGGAGAAGTTGTTTTCCGCCGTCCGTGGAAGCGGCGACCATGACGTCGACGTTCGAACTCGCCTCGTTCGTCCAGGAAACCGACTACGACGACCTCTCGGACGACGTCCGCGACGCGCTGAAACGACGGGTACTCGACTCGGTCGGGATCGCGATCGCCGCCGAGGTCGCCGAGCCGCCCGAGGTCGTCTTTCGAACGGTGTCCGACCTCGAGGCGGACGGCCCCTGTACGCTGTGGGGACGAGACGCGGGAGCGTCGCCGGTCGGCGCGGCGACGCACAACACCGCCCTCGTGCGGTACCTCGACTACATGGACTCGTTTCTCGCGCCCGGCGAGACGCCCCATCCCAGCGACAACCTCGGACCGGTCGTCGCCGCCGGCGAGTCCGCCGACCGGTCGGGGGCGCAACTGCTCGCTGGACTCGCGATCGCCTACGAGATCCAGGGTGAACTGGCCTGGAACGCGCCGGTTCGCAAGCGGGGCTTCGACCACGTCACTCACACCGTCGTCTCCGCCGCCGCGGGGGCGGCGAAACTCCTCGGACTCGACCGCGAGCAGACGCGAAACGCGATCGCCATCGCGGGGACGGGTCACAACGCCCTGCGCGTGACCCGGACCGAAGGGATCAACAAGTGGAAGGGTATCGCGTCGGCCAACGCGGCGCGAAACGCCGTCTACGCGGCGATACTCGCGAAAAACGGGATGGAGGGGCCGCGAAACCTCTTCGAGGGACAGAAGGGGTGGAAAGACGTGATCTCGGGACCGTTCGAACTCGAGTTGTCTCCCGGCGAGCGCGTCCACGACGTGATGACCAAACGGTACGTCGCGGAGACCTACGCGCAGTCGGCCGTCGAGGGCGTCATCGAACTCGCCGAGAGCGAGGCCATCGATCCGGACGCCGTCGCCCAGATCCGCCTCGAGACGTTCGCGGGGGCGAAACTCATCATCGGCGGCGGCGAGGGGAGCCGCTACGAGGTCGACACTCGGGCGCAGGCCGACCACTCGCTTCCCTACGTGCTCGCGGTGGCGCTGATCGACCGCGAACTCGGCCTCGAGCAGTACGAACCCGAACGACTCCGCGCCGACGACGTCCAGCAGTTGCTCCGGACGGTCGAAGTGACCGAGGATCCGGAGCTCACCGACCGCTTCGAGTCGGGCGAGATGCCCGCGGTCGTCGACGTGACGATGGACGACGGGACCACCTTTCGCATCGAGAAAGACGCGTTCCACGGGCACCCGCGCGATCCGGTCGGGTGGGGCGAACTCGAGGAGAAGTTCGACCGGGTCGCGGGCGAGCACGTAACGGCGACGCGACGTGACGATATCGTCGAGACGATCAGGACGCTCGAAGAGCACGACGTGGCGGACCTGACGGAACTTCTCGCCTGAGACTGCCGGAAGTTCACGAACACTCGAGCGCGTCTCGGGGTCCGTCGCCGCTGGCGTCGGTCGTTCGAGTGCGAGCGGTGACGAACATTGATACGTTCGTGGTGAGACGCCACAGACGATGCCGACGACTCCCTCCCCCTCTCGCCGCCGACTGCTACATGCTGCCGGCGCAACTGCGCTCTCACTGACGGCCGGCTGTCTCGGTTTCGACGAACTGCGATCCGGGACGTCGACGCCGATTCCCGACCACGACGGCTCCACGCTGACCCAGACGATCCCCGACGGCGTCGTTCAGTTCCGTCACTCGCTCGAGCGCTGGGGGTACTACCCCGAGGAGACCGTACCCGACGCGGTCGAACGCGAGTGGCGAGTGCCCGAGGTCAACACCGGCGAGCACACGGCCGCGAAGGCGAGCGCCGTCCCACACCCCGACGGCGGCGTCGTTCTTCCCGGCGATACGGGACACGTGACCGCGCTCTTTGCCGACGGCGACGTTCGCTGGCAGGCCGAGACCGACGTGGACGGACGAGGCGTCCACGGCACGCCCGCGATCGCCGACGGTCGGGTGTACGTCGGTGCGTACGACGGCGTCCTCTACGCCTTCGACGCGGCGACCGGCGATCTGGCGTGGAAGACGAAACTGGGCGGCTCGATCGGCTCGAGTCCACTCTACGCCGACGGGACAGTGTTCATGGCCGTCGAGTATCCCGACCCCGAGGGGAGTATCTTCGCCGTCGATGCCGACGACGGCACGATCCGCTGGGAAGACGAAGAGCGTCGGCCCACCGATCACCCACACTCGACGCCGGCGCTCGACCCCGCGGCCGAACGGCTGGTCGTCGGTGCGAACGACGGCGTCCTCTACGGGTGGGACGCCACCACGCTCGAACTGGCGTGGACGTTCGAGACGACGCCCGAAAACGGGACGGACGGCGAGATCAAGGGTCCCGTCGTGACCTACGACGGCGGGGCGTTCTTCGGTTCGTGGGACCGCCACGTCTACCGGGTCGACCTCGAGGACGGGACCGAAGACTGGTCGTTCGAAACCGGCGGGCTGTCGATGACCGGACCGGCCGTCGATCCGACGCTTCACGCGGTGTTCGCCGGGAGTCACGACGGAACGCTCTACGCGTTCGACGCCGACACGGGTGAGGTGTACTGGCGATTCTCTACCGACGGTGCGCTCACCGGCTGTCCGGTCGTCTGTGCCGACCGGATCGTCTTCGGGTCGAAAGATCGGACACTCTACGCGGTCGACAAGCGGACCGGCGAGGAGGTCTGGCACGTCGACCACGATGGTGTGGTCACGAGCACGCCGCGGGTCCACGACCGGGCGATTTACGTCGCCGAACGCGCGCCGAACCCGGAGGAGGGCGAGACGGACGGCGGCGGCTACAAGTACGTCCCGGTGGAGTGATACTGCTGGCAAAACGATTCACACGTCGATCGCACGCGAACGACCGTCGCCAGCGACGACGACAGTGCAGTTTTTACCCTGCCCCGTCGAATCGGCTGGGTATGTACTCACGTATCACGATCGACGAGGTCGAAGAGCGCGACGTCGACGACGAGCGACCGACGCTCCGGGCGATCGGCTACGAACTCCGCCCCGAGCAGATGCGCCCGAACGTCTGGGAGTACGAGGCTGGCGAGTCGAACGTCTCCCACCGACAGGACGAGCAGGAAGAACTCTACGTCGTCCTGGACGGGCGATTCGACGTCACGATCGAACGCGACGGCGAACGAGAGGTCCTCGAGCTATCGCGTCACGACTGTCTCGTCGTCCCGCCGGAGTCCTGGCGACAACTCGAGGCCCGCGAGGAGAGCACACTCCTCGTCGTCGGCTCGCCGAACGTCAAAGACGACGGGATCGTCGACGAGTGACGTCGGCGGCGTGAGACCGGCGCGGTTATCGATCCGACGCGAGGAACGCGACGACGAGCAACAGCACGCCGAGCGCTGCGGCGACGACGCCGATCTGCGAACTCCCGGTGAGCGCGACCACGCCGCCGGAGACGACGCCAGCACCACCGCCGCCGGCGAGCGCCGGCGTCGCCAGTCCGTCGCCGTCCGATCGAATCGCCTCGAGGTCTTCGCGGAGGTCGGCGACCGTTTCGACGGCCTGCTCGTGCTCGTCTCCCGCCGCCTCGAGCGCCGCGAGCCGATCGTCGACAGCCTCGAGACGGTCCTCGAGCCGCGATACGCCCTCGAGGCCCGTCTGAACGCCCTCGAGGTCCGTCCGAACGGTCTCGGTCTCGTCCTCGAGGGTCGCGAGCGCCGACCGAACGTCCTCGAGGTCGGCGTCACTCGGTCCCTCGGCTGCTGTCTCGAGCGACGTCGAGAGGTCGTCGACGCGCGTCTCGAGGCTCGCGAGTGCTGCCGCGGAGGCCGCGTCGTCGATCGCGGGTCGCAGTTCGTCGACGTCCGACTCGAGTGCTGCCACGTCCGCCTCGACGGCGGCGACGCGATCGGCGTCGATGGCGTCTTCCTCGAGGTCGCGAACCGTCGCCGACAGTTCCGAGAGGCGACGCTCGAGCGTCGTCAGGTCCGATTCGACGCTCTCGAGTGCGTCCTCGTCGTCGGCCGCCGCGAGCGACTCGACGTCGCCTCGTACTGCCTCGAGATCCGACTCGAGTTCGCCGAGACGCGTCTCGAGGCCGATCGTCCGATCGTCGACCTCGTCGACGGCCACACCGACCGCCTCGCGCCGCTCGCGTTCGTCTTCGAGTCCCGACTCGAGCGCTTCGATCGACGCGTCGACGTCGGCCAGTCGGTCCGACGCCGACTCGAGGTCGCCTCGTACTGCCTCGAGATCCGACTCGAGGTCGCCTCGTACTGCCTCGAGATCCGACTCGAGGTCGCCTCGTACTGCCTCGAGATCCGACTCGAGGTCGCCTCGTACTGCCTCGAGATCCGACTCGAGGTCGCCTCGTACTGCCTCGAGATCCGACTCGAGGTCGCCTCGTACTGCCTCGAGATCCGACTCGAGGTCGCCTCGTACGTCTTCGAGGCCCGTCTCGAGGGCTTCGACCGCCCGTTCGCTCGCGGCGGACTGCACTGCGGATTCGACCGACTCGAGGTCACCGTGGACGTCCTCGAGGTCGGTCGCCAGGTCGTCGAGCCGCGTTCCGATGGCGTCGACGTCGTCGTCGACCGCGGTCTCGAGTGACGACAGATCGGTGGCGAGGACGTCGAGCCGGTCGTCGACCTCGTCGATCGCCGTCGACAGCGCCGCCGTCTCGGTTTCGAGGCCGGATTCGACCGCTTCGACGCGGTCGTCGAGCACCGCGACCGTCGTCTCGAGACGTTCGTGTTCGTCCTCGAGGTCGGTGAGCGCGTCGTCGGTTCGCTCGAGGTCGTCGCACACTGCCGCGAGTTGCGTCTCGCCCGCCGCCCTCGCCTCGACCGACGCGATCGTCTCCTCGAGATCTGCGAGCTCGGTCTCGAGCGACGTCGTCACGTCGTCGAGGTCGGTCTCGAACGACGCTTCGGTCTCGTCGACGCGGTCGTCGAGCGCGTCGAGTGCATCCGCGATCGTCTCGACGTCGGCCGCGAGCGACTCGAGGTCGCCGGCGTCAGCGGCCCGATTCCGGAGATCGGCTACCTCGCCTTCGAGGTCGTCGACGGCGTCGTCGACGACGGCGATCGTCGTCTCGAGGTCGTTCGCGTCGCCCTCCAGTTCTGTCACGTCGGTTCGCAGGTCGTCGACTGCCGTCTCGAGGTCCACGACGCCGGTCCGCAGTCGGCCGAGGTCGTCCTCGACGTCGGCCTGCACCTGGTCGAGTTCGTCTTCGACGGCGGCCTCGAGCGCATCTACCTCGGCGCTCGTCGCGGCGTCGGCCGCGAGTTCGTCGAGCGCGTCGCGGACGTCCTCGAGGTCGCTCCCGACGGACGCGAGTCGCGCCTGGAGGTCGTCTGCGAGCGACGTAACTTCGTCGTCGACCGTCGACTCGAGGTCGTCGATCCGCTCGTCGACGTCGGCTTCGACGGCCTCGAAGCGGGCGTCAGTCCGCTCGGAGAGTTCCTCGATCCGGCCGGCGAGCCCCTCGACACGCGTGCGGATTCGCTCGAGTCCATCGTCGACCTGCTCGAGGTCGTCTTCGAGGGAGCCGAGGTCGTCCCGGACGTCCGCGAGGTCGGTCTCCGTCGCCGCGTCGGCCGCGAGGGCGTCCAGGTCCGTCTCGAGGTCCTCGAGAGCCGTCTCGAGACCGTCCGTCCGTTCGGCGACGGTCTCGACGTCCGACTCGATCTCGCCGACGTCGGCCGCGAGGTCGGCTCGTTCGTCGGCTGCGGCGTCTTCGACCGTCGACACGTCCGCAGCGAGCGCGTCGAGGTCGTCTTCGAGTCCCGAGAGGGCGTCGCGTAGCTCCTCGAGTCCCGACTCGAGGGCCGCGACCTCGTCGGTCGTCGCGTGTGAGTCGGCGACGTCCTCGAGGTCGGCGGCGAACCGCTCGATCCGCTCGTCGAGGTCTTCGACCTCGTCGGCCGCGGCGGTGCGTCGCTCGACTTCCTCGAGGTCCTCGAAGAGGGCTTCGACCTCCTCGGTGACGGACTCGATCTCCTCGTCGCGGTTCGCGAGCCGGTCGAACAGCTGTTCGACGGCGTCGTCGCCGGGATCGGTCGGCTCCTCGTCTTCGAAGTCGAACTCTCCCTCGTCGAACGACAGGCTCGCGTCCACGCCGGCCGTGCCGGCTCCCTCGTCGTCCGGCTCCGGCGACCAGGTGACGGCTTCGTAGGCGTCGACGTCGTCCCGTGCGGCCGCGAGTGCACCCCGAACGGGACTCTCCGCTGGTTCGTCCGCGAGCCTGGCACCGCGGATGGAAAACGGGAGCGTCGCCGCGTCGAACCGTCCGCCAAAGAGGAACTCGACCCCCTCGACAGCCTGGTCTCCGCCGATCGCGACGGGGACGGCGATCCCGTGCTGGAGGTCTGCCTCTTCGGCTTCGTCGCGGATGGCGTCGATCAACTCCTCGGCGAGCGCGTCGTGGGCCCGCGCCAGTGCGCTCTCGACGCCGCCGGTTGCAGCCTCCGGATCGAGCGCGAACTCCTCGAGCGTCGCGGCGACAGCCGATCGCGAGTGGTCCGTCTCCTCGGTCGCTCGATCCACGATCCACTCGCTTCCCTTCGCGAGCGAGAAGGCGAGCACCGGCACGCCGTAGTACGCGAGCGCGACGCTCGTCGTCTCCGCCTCGATGCAGACGCCGAGCCCGGTGAAGTTGTCCTCCGCGAGCTGGTCGTAGACGATCGCGAAGCCCTTGCTCACCGGCGTCGCGTCGAAGCCCTGTCGCTCGAGGAGGCCCTCGAGTACGTCACGGTGTCTTCGTGCCGGTTCTTCGGCGTCGAGTAGCGTTCCCGGCGTCGTGTAGCAGAGCCGGTTCCCCATCGCGTCGTCGAGGAGGTCCTCGAGGAGCGCCTCGAGTGCCGGTTCGGCGTACTCCTCGACCGCGAGAAAGCCGTGTGAGAGCAGCGACTCGAGGTCGCCGCCGGTCGCGTCGGCCGCGACCGTCGCGTCGTCGCCGAGTACGTACGTGGCGTCTTCGTCGTCGATCGAACGGAGGTCGGCGGGAGCGAGTCCGGCCGCCTCGAGGGTCGCGCCGTCGGTCGGAAGGACGACCGGCGGTTCCGCGTCGACGGCGGGGCCGTCGAGGTCGTCCCTGGCCGATCGGAGAGCCCCCGTTCCGATGTCGAGGCCGTTTACCATGACCGCGGAGAAACGGGGGGCCCTATTGGTAGTTTGGCCCTGAGTACCAGAACTGAAAATCAGCCGACCCGGTCGAACGTGGCGTCCGTACTCATACTGCCGGACGTAAGTCGTGAAAGATTCTCGCCGTCCCGGGGTGGCGAGAATCTTCACACAGTTACGTCCGATAGTATCAGGATTCGATCTTCTCGACGATCTGTTTCGCGTCCGATCGCGCCTCGTCCTTGTCGACCTCTTTCGGGATCAGCACGCTCTCTACCTCCCAATCGTCGCCGTCTTTGACTTTCCCCGTCCGGACTTCGCTCCCCTCGCGGACCGACTCCGCCGCGTTCTTCGCCCAGTCCGGCGTCCGGATCTCGTCGAAGCGATCCGGATCGCGGAATCGAACGTGGTGGTACTGGTCTTCGGTCTCGAGCTTTTGAACGTCGGTCATCGATCGCCCCTACGAAATCCGCGTGAAAGTAACGAACCCATGCGCTGGCAAGCGAACGAGCAGGCGTCTCCGCGGGCGACCTCGAGGTCGTCGTCCCCGACGGGACGGCGTACTACACGGCCACGGCGCTCGACGCCGAGACCCAGACGGTCGGGGAACCCGACCGAGAACGGGCGATTCGATCGACGGCGGCAGCCGCGCCAGCCGCGGCGTCGTCACGACGATTCGGGGTCGTCGATCGGGTCGTGGACGTCGACCGCGTCGCCCACCTCGAGTCGGTCACCCCACGACGGTTCGGGGACGTGCGTGTTGACCATCAGCCGGAAGTAGTGGTCGAACTGCGATTCGGTCGCCCACTCGGGTAGGGTGGCCTCCCGGCGTTCGACGAACGTCTCTCGGAACGTCGGCGTGGACTCGCCGGTGTCCGGGTGCCTGGTTGGAACGACGCACCGCTGGCACGGGCTGTCGCCGTGGAACCGCACGTCGCCGATCTCGAACGGCACGACTCGTCCGGGGTCGTCGTAGAGGCGGTCCTCCCAGAACGCGGAGACGCCGCCGATCTCGACGTTCGCGCGGAGCCGTCGGCGCATCTCCCCGGCGTCGATCCCGTCGTACCACGACGCGACCGCCTCGAGCGTCGTCGTGGCGACCACGGTCGGACCCGTCGCCCTCGTGTCGTCGGGGAATCCACCCTCGTCGTCGCGGACGAGTTCGACCCGTCGGTCGAAAAACGCCGAGAGCCACGAGTCGAGCGCGCCACGATCGCCTTCGAGGTGGAACGTCTGTGGATCGACCGTCGTCTGCCGGGTCCCGTCGCCGTCGTACTCGGAGAGCGCGACCGTCCCCCGTTCGAGGTCGAACGCGGCCTGTAGCCGGTGGATTCGCCGCTCTCGCTTGCCGTTTACGTACTCGCCGTCGGCGTCGACGATCGCGTAGCGGCGATCCCACTCGAGGCCGCCGTTCTCGACGATCGTCGCCGATTCGACCGCCGCCGCGTCGAGTGACTTGATGGGATAGACGAGGAGCCGCTCGAGGTGAGCCATCGGCTCCCCGGAGGAAGCACTCGGTGAAAATCGTTCCGTCTCCAGCGGGGCTCGACCGCGGTGGCCCCGATCACTCGGTCTCGTCGAGTTGGACCGTCTCCTCGACGACCAGCGTCGGCCCCTGTTCCGTGTCGACGAACTCGGCCGCGTCGGCCTGGACGGCCCGGCCGGCCTCCGAGTCGAACGCCGCCGCGAGCGCGCTCGAGTCCTCGAAGTACAGTTCGACGATGCCGTCGTAGCCGGCCTTCTCGGGGTCGCTCGGCACGGACGTCGTGTACTTGCGAAGCCCCGGCAGGTCGCGGGCGAGGTCGGCGTGGTCGCCGGTCCAGCGCTCGAGAAACTCTTCGTGGGTCAGTTCCTCCTTCCGGACGAGCAGGTTGACCAGTTTGATCACGTCGGTCGAACGATCTCCGGGTCGGCTTTTCGCTCTGTCGATTCGCCGTTCGGTCCGGCGGGCGGCGGCGTCACCCTGCCGACCCCGTCGTCACGACGTGTCCGTACGGTGATCCAAAACCGATTACGGCACGCCTACCTCGAGAGTCAGATCGGTTATACGGTGTCATATGAGGGTGTGAGACGCGTTATACTACCATATACACGTACGGAGATCCTCTACGTTTATGCACCGGGATGATGCTTGCTCTAGTATGTCTGAAACCGGGACGGAACCCCGGCCGCTCACACGACGGCTTCCGGATCCAGAGACGGCGTCGAACATCGTCTATAACCCCTCGCTCGAGGAGATACGCGAGTTCGCGAGCGAGGACGAGACGACGACCGAGTACGGGTCGCCGTCGTACGTCAGCGAGTTCCGATCACGGAGTGCCGATCGAACGAAAAACGCGATCGACGACGAGTTCACCGACGCCGACCGGCGTCTGCTCGAGGACGCGGCCGACACCGCGGGCGAGCGCGAGATGCTCTGTGTCGACCGACTCATGGGCCGCCACCCCGACGCGACGTTCTGCTGTCGGCTCTTCGTTCCGACGGAGTACGCCCGCATCGCGCTCGCGTGGGCCAACCTGTTCGAACCGACTGACGGTCGCGAACCCGACCTCGTGACCGTCCAGGACCCGGACTACGACGAGACGGCGATCCGCATCCTTCCCGAGGAGGGTTTCACCGCGGTCCTCGGCAGCGACTACACCGGCGAGGCGAAGAAGTCGTTCCTGCGCCTGTTCATGTACCGCACGAAGCAACTCGGCGGCCTCGGACTTCACGCCGGGAGCAAGCGCGTCCGCGTTCGCGACGGCGACGGCGACATGCGCATCGTCGGCCAGGTCTTCCTCGGCCTCTCGGCGACCGGCAAGTCGACGCTTACGTCCCACGGCCTCTGGCTCGACGACCCCGAAGACGCCGTCATGCTCCAGGACGACGTCTGTGCGCTCTTGCCCGACGGATCCGTCGCCGGAAGCGAGGGACAGGGGCTGTACATCAAGACCATCGGCCTCGAGGAAGACGAACAGCCGGCGCTCTACCAGGCGGCCACCGACGAGTCGGCCGTCCTCGAGAACGTCGCCGTCGACGACGACGGCACCGTCCACTTCGAGGAAAACCGGTACACCTCGAACTCCCGGGCCGTGATCCAGCGGTCGGAACTCGAGAGCGCCGACGACGAGATCGACCTCGACCGGGTCGACCAGGTCTTTTTCATCACGCGCAACCCGCTGATGCCGCCGGTGGCGAAACTCGACGAGGAGGAAGCCGCGGTCGCGTTCATGCTCGGCGAGTCGATCGAGACGAGCGCGGGCGACCCCTCCCGCGCCGGCGAGTCGATCCGCGTCGTCGGCACCAACCCCTTCATCATCGGCTCGGAAGGCGAGGAAGGCAACCACTTCCGCGACCTCATCGCCGACCTCGAGGTCGACTGTTACGTCATCAACACCGGCTACCTCGGCGACGAGTCGAAAGACGTCGGCGTCACCGAGTCGGTGACGATCCTCACCGAACTCGCACGCGGCACCGTCGAGTGGACCGACGACGACCGCACCGGCCTGACGATCCCCGAGGACGTCCCCGGACTGGACGTCGAGGAGTACTACGTCCCCGACCACGTCGACGACTACGAGGACGCCGCCGCCGCACTCCGCGAGGAACGCCTCGAGTACCTCGAGCAGTTCGACGACCTCGATCCGGAGATCAAAGACGCGACGTACTGACGGGCACGCGCCCGTGACCGTCTCCGTGCGTGGACGCGGCGACGGTATCCCGTCTCGAGGACCAGCAGTGTAGCCCGTTCGACAAATCGACACCGTCTTCTATCGACCGACGAGACAGTCGGCGCGTGCAACTGATCGAACGCGCCCTGAGTCTCCTCGCTCTCGCGTGCTTCGGGAGCGGCGTCTCGCTCGTCTACTACGGGTACGGACGGCTACTCGCACGTGGTGGCGACCGGACGCGCGCACTGGCCCGGCTTCGTCGGGCACTGAAAGTCGGACTACCCGTAACGTACGTCCTCGCGGTGATCACGATGACCGCGACCGGCTGGCTCGAGGTCGTCGACGCCGTCGTCGCGTGGGTACCCCTCGGCGAGACGATCGTCGGCAACGTGCTCGCACTCGTTCTCCTGCTGGGGACGCCCGCACTGGCGGTGGTCGTCGCCTACCTCGGTGCGCTCCCAGTCGTGGTGGATCTCCGGAACCTCACGGTCTCCCCGACGCGCGTCGTCCTCCTGCTGACGCGGTACGTCGCCGGCCTCGTCGCACTGTTCGTCGTCCTGTTGCTCGCGCTCGGTACGGTCGTCGACCCGCTGCTCGCCGCGCTCCCGCCGAGTGTCGTCGTCCTGGTGGCGTCGGTCGGCGTGGTCGTCTCGCTGCTGGGGGCGACGCCGCTCGTGGTTCGACTCCTGCAACCGACGCGACGGCCGGACGACGACGAGCGCGAGCGGATCGACGCGCTCCTCGAGCGGACGGGTCTCGACGGTGTCGGCGTTCGAATCCTGCGAGCGAGCGACGCGAACCACGCGTTCGCCGTCCTCCGGGGACTCCCCCGACGACGCCACCTGTTCGTCACCGACTACTTGCTCGAGTGTGCCGACGACGACCGATTGCGTGCGCTGCTGGCACTCCAGGCCGGGCGGGCCCGGACGTTCCACCTCGAGAGTCGTCTCGCGATCACGATCGCTACGGTGTTCGGCGTGGCCGCGCCGTTCCTCGAGTCGCTCCCGGGGCGTTCCTGGCTCGTCTCGGTCGCCGCGGGAATCGTCGGCCTCGTCGCCCTCTGGCGGGGCCGACGGCTCGTCTACCGTGGCGACGCGTACGCGGCGAGTCGAGTCGGGACGGACGCCGTCGTCGACGCGCTCGAGTGGCAGTGTGCGATCAACGATCGGCCACTGACGTGGTCGCGCCGCCAGGAGGTCGCTCGCATGGAGCCGTCGCCGGCGAGACGGATCGGACGACTCAGAGAGCGATCGGGATAGCTGGCCTCCTGGCCGTTACCTCCGGGCAGGACGTGAAATCGACGCGCCGGTCACCGTTCGTACGTCGCGGCGAGCGTCGTCGACGCCGTCGATTCGTCGTCGATCGCGTCGGTCGCCTCGTCGACCGTCGCGCCACCCTCGAGGGCGAGTTCGGACTCGAGTGCGTAGAGGGTAAACCGGTACTCGTGTGGCCCGTCGCCCTCCGGCGGGCACGGCCCCCGGTAGCCGACCGCGCCGAAGTCGTTCTCGCCCTGGCGTGCGCCCTCGAGATCTGCGGGTTCCGGTTCGGGCGGGACCCCCCGCGGTACCTCTGTCGTCGCCGGCGGGAGGTTCCAGAGCGTCCAGTGGGTGAACACGCCCGCCGGGGCGTCCGGATCGTCGACGACGATGGCGAGCGCCGCGGCGTCGTCCGGGACGCCGTCGACCTCGAGTTGCGGCGAGACGTCCGCCCCGTCGCAGGTGTACTCGGTCGGGATCGATTCGCCGTCGTCGATGTCGGGTGCGTCGAGTTGCATGGTCGTGTCCTCCGGTGGTTCGTCGGCACCGCCACCGCCGTCGGTGGCGTTGCCGGTTTCGTCGTCGGCCGGTTGCTCGTCCTGGTCGGATTCCCCGTCGAGACAGCCAGCACAGCAGGCGCTCAGCCCAGCGAACAGCGCCGTAACGGTCCGTCGGCGCGTCGGCATGGCGTGTCTCCGTCGGACGAACGCCGCCGTGGTGTGTCGGCGGGGGTCGCTCGGGTTCGCTCCAGTCCGTCCGGTGTTCGTCTTCCACGCCGTCGGCCTTGAGCGTCGGGGGTCGTCACCCGAAACCGCCCGAGTGCGCCGTGGTGGCAGACCTTGCCGGACACGAACACGGTTATATGTGTCCAGTTCTCATGCCCGATAATGAGCGCACAACTGAAGAAACCGACTGTACGCGAGTGCGAACGATGCGGCCGACGCGAGCGATGGGACGAAGAACTCGACGCCTGGCAACTCGTCCGCGAGGACGGCGAGAAGCTGACCGGGAATCCCCACTGCATCCACGAGTGGGACATCAACGGGACGTTCAACCCACTCGACGGCCACTGACGGCGACTCTGCGATCGATCGTCCGGCTACTCGAGCGGCGACCGTAGCGGCGCACGGGTACGACCTCTCCACACGTTTTTCCTCGCGTCTCTCGTAGCCGACGACCATGCCGACGGTCTACATCACCGCGCCGATTCCCGCCACGGACGACATCGTCGAGACGCTCCTCGAGGAACGACTCGCCGCCTGCGTCAACCACCTCCCGATCCGGTCGACCTACCGGTGGGAGGGCGAGGTCCACCGGGAGGAAGAGGCGCTCTTGCTGGTGAAGACGACCGACGACGCGTACGACGACCTCGTCTCCCGCGTCCAGGAGGTCCACCCGCACGACGTCCCCTGCATCGAGCGATTCGACGAGGACGACGTCCTCGAGTCGTTCGCCGAGTGGCGCGACGACACCGTCGCGTAACTACTCGAGCGGTCGCCGACCGTCGTTCGAATCCGTCCGGTCGGCGAAGACGACTGCCCGAAAAAGCAACCCTTAAAACTCGCGCGGGGATTCTATCGGGTATGGCTGGAACCATCGAAGTGCTCGTTCCGGGTGGCCAGGCCAATCCTGGCCCGCCGCTCGGTCCCGAGCTCGGACCGACGCCCGTCGACGTACAGGCGGTCGTCAACGACATCAACGAGCAGACCGCCGCCTTCGACGGCACCGAAGTACCCGTCACCGTCGAGTACGAAGACGACGGTTCCTACGAGATCGACGTCGGCGTTCCGCCGACGGCCGCACTGATCAAAGACGAGGCCGGCTTCGAGACCGGCAGCGGCGAACCCCAGAAGGACTTCGTCGCCGACCTCTCGATCGACCAAGTCAAGAAGATCGCCGAGCAAAAGCAGACCGACCTGCTCGCCTACGACACCAAGAACGCGGCCAAGGAGGTCGTCGGAACCTGCGCCTCGATGGGCGTCACCATCGAAGGCGAGAACGCACGCGAGTTCAAAGAGAAAGTCGACGCGGGCGAGTTCGACGACGTCCTCGTCGAGTAACGCACGAGGCTCCGACTGACGGCGACTGGCGCTCGGTTTTCCTCTGTCGTTCTCCGAAACGCAGGTAGGGTAGACTCCATCATCGATGGCTGTGATTACCGACGCAACCGCGAACCGTCGTGCGGTTGCGACGATACAGACTCACAGCTATCGTTATCAGATGGCCAGCAACAACGCCGCGTAGCTCCCCGCACCGGCCGCGAACGCGCCGAAACGACTCTCGCGTTCGGCCGGCAGCTCTTCTTTGATGACGTTGAGGACGACGCCGCCGGCGAGAAAGGAGAGCGCGAGTGCGATGGCCGCCTCGTGGACGACGGTGAGATAACCGACGACGGTGCCGGCGAGGACGGCACCCGCGAGCAGCCAGCGCCCGACCCGGTGGTACGCGTCCCCGTAGTGGCCCCGGAGGCCGTAGTCGTTGACGAGCATGTGTAGCCCCATCGCGGTCGCGTACAGGACGAGGCCGAGCGCGCCGGGATCCTCCCGGTGGACGAGGAGATAACCGATGAGAGCGTTGTAGGCGGCGAACGACCCCACGTGAATCCAGAACCGGGTGCGTTCGCCGCCGACGCCGGCACGCTCTCGCCCCGTTCCCGTCCGATCGGCGGCCACGGCCGCGTACCGCTCGAGGCCGTAGAACGTGACGAAGCCGATCAGCGCGACGACGTAGACGTGTCGCTCGAGCAGCGTCACCGGGACGGCGAGCGTTTCGACCACCGTTCGCGCGGCCTCGCCGACCTCGGGCAGGAGGTGGACGAACACGTAGGCGACGGCCGCGCCGCCGGCGACGGACAGCCACCGACTGCGGGGGATCCCGCCGAGGTGCTTCGCCCGCCCGGCGAACGCGTGGACGGCTGCGAGACACGCAGCGAGTGCGGCGGGGAGGACGGAGAGGAACGTGGGGTCCATGTCGGTTTTCGCGACGCTACGCTCGAGCGAGGACGTCGAGGTGGTGTGCCACGAGTACGAGCTCGCCCCGCTCGAGCTGGTCGCGTCGCGCCTCGAGCCACCGCCGCCGACTCGAAGCGTCGAGTTCGATCTCGGGGTAGTCGGCCAGTGCCCCGTCGATCGTCTCGAGCAGGGACTCGAGAAACGTCGCCTCGTCGTGGGGGTACCCACCCTCGCGTGGTCTGACGAT
This sequence comes from Natribaculum breve, assembly GCF_023008585.1. Lineage (GTDB taxonomy): Archaea > Halobacteriota > Halobacteria > Halobacteriales > Natrialbaceae > Natribaculum > Natribaculum breve. The sequence continues at coordinate 719,411 of NZ_CP095390.1, forward strand.
CCAGTCTGCGCCACCGGTAGCGAGTACGTCGTACCCCGCGTCGGGTAGCGCGGTCAGCAGGTCGCGCCCTGCCTGGCTGCCACCCGGCTGGTCGCGAACCTCGTCCATGTGGCGGTGATAGAGACGCTCGATCCGCTCGTCGAGCGGATGGGACGGCGCGAACGTCGTTCCGCCGTCGAACGTGATCGGCGCGTACAGCAGTCCGCCCTTGGCCAGCCGCTCGCGCACCGCCGAAAGCGCCGTCTCGAGGTCGACGACGTCGAGAAACGCCGCCGCGACGACGGCGTCTGCAGCAGCCTCCCCGTCGGTCACCGCGAGGGCGTCCCCGACCTCGAGGTGTACCTCGAGGCGTCGCCTCCCCGATCGGGCGAGCAGACCGTCGTCGCGGCGGCTCACCTCGTATCCCGTGTCCTCGAGCCACGTCGGGAGGTGCTCGCGGGCGTACGCGACGGTCTCCTCGTCGCGGTCGATCGCCCGGTAGGAGACGCGATCCGGGAGGTGTCCCCACGACGCGAGGCGGGCGATCATCGTGCCGACGCCAGCACCGAACTCGACGATCCGAACCGGCTCGGCCGCCCCCGATCCGTCTCGCTGCCGCCTCGCGAGCCCGGTGCTGAACCGCTCGAGAACGCGCCGGTTCAGTGCGCGATCGTCGACGGTCCGTTTGCTCGCCAGAAACGCCTGGACAGCGTCGGTCACGGCGAGTCACCCGCCACCGTTCGCGTCCCTCTCGTATCTCCGCTCGCGACGGACGCGTCGTCGCGATCGGTTTCGACGCGTGCGCGAAGGAACGATCGAACTCGTGCCATCGTCTCGTCCCAGTCCGAGTGGTCGGCCGCCGTCTCGAGCGCCGCCACGCCGAGCGATCCGAGACGGTCGCGGTCGTCGGCGAGCGCCTCGAGACGGTCGGCGATCCGACGGGGCCGGTCTGGCGAGACGAGGAAGCCGTTTCGCCCGTCCGCGACGACCTCGCCTGCACCGCCGACGGCGCTCGCGATCGGGACGACGCCGTACTCCATCGCCTCGAGGTAGACCATCCCGAACCCCTCGTGGCGGGCGGGTACGGCGAGGACGTGACTCCGTTCGAGGATCGCCTCGAGGTCGCTCGCAGGCACGTCGCCCGTGAACGCGACGCGGTCGGCGACTCCGAGCGCGACGGCGCGATTCCGGACCGCTCGAGCGTACGCCGGGTCGGCGTCGTGGCTCCCGACGACGGTCAGTCGCCACTCGTACTCGCGGTCGACGCGAGCGAGCGCGGAGAGCAGCGTCGTCGCCCCCTTCCGCGGAATCAGGTTCCCCACGAACGCGACGCGAAGCGGACCTCGCTCTGCCCTGGCCGTCACCGCCTGCGGCGAGAGAGCCGCGTCGCCGACCCGGCCACCGGGCGGCGCGACCAGCGTCGGGACCGACGCGAGATCGGTCGTTCGATCGCGCGTGTGCCGACTCGGACAGATCGCGGCGTCGACGCGCTCGAGGTACCGCCGTTCGATCGCTCGAGCGAGCGCGGGTAGTCGCGTCTGCTCGTCGGTACGCAGGTGGTGGACGACCGCGACGATCGCCCCCGGTCGATCGAGTCGGCGGTTGTGTCGCCACAGCGACGGGTGACACAGTTCGTCCTGTAACAGCACGTCGAACGGCCGATTCAGCCGCGAGCGAAGCGACCTCGAGAACGCGTCTGCGAGGTGGCGCGGGTAGGTCCGCCACGGCAACGCGAGCACCTCGACGTCGTCGCCGCGCGCCCGGAGGAAGTCGACCAGCTTCCGGTCGTACCGAAATCCGCCGGAAGTCCGCTCGAGTCCGCCGTAGACGACGAGTCCGACGTGCATCGCTGCTCTAGAGCGTCCGCTCGTGGACGACGCGCGCGACGTCGTCCTCTCGCATGGCGACTCGGAGGTCCGTCGCCGCCTCCGGCTCGAGCGACTCGCACAGCCGATCGCCGAAAATCCGGGCGAAGTGCTCGACGCTCGGGTTCAGCCCCTCGAACGCGGGCAGGTCGTTGAGCGTCTCGTCGCGATAGCGTTCGACGAGGTCGTCGATCGCCGCGTTCACGTCGTCGATGTCGACGAGGTAGCCGAACTCGTCGAGCCGTGGTCCCAGAAAGGTCGCCTCGACCGTGTAGTGGTGTGAGTGGAGGGTTCCTTCCGGGCCGGGATCTGGCACCGTCAGGTAGTGCTGGGCGACGAACGATCGGGAGACGCCTACCGAGTACATACCCCCGCACACGGCAGCCAGCGTCTTAACGTCGGGGTGTCCCCTCACGCGCTGATAGGTGACCGAGCGGCGTCGCCTGCGCTCGCACCGACGAGCGCTACTCGTAGGTCAACAGCACCTGGATCGCCTCGTCGGGTCGATCCTCGAGCAGCCGATACGCCTCGGCGGCCCGTTCGATCGGCAGTTCGTGGGTGAGCAGGTCCTCGAGGTCGAGTCGACGGAGCCACGACCAGGCGACGTCGTGGCGGCGCTCGCGAGACCACCGTCCCTCGTGTCGCGGCGCGATGGTGCTCACCTGGCTGCTCCGGACGGCGATCCGGTCGCGGTGAAATCGCCCGCCGAGGTCGAGATCTGCCGACTTCGTCCCGTACCAGGAGCCGACGATCACGCGGCCGTCGAAGCCGGTCGTCGCGACGGCGTCGTTCAGCGCGTCGGGATCGCCCGACACCTCGTAGGTGAGGTCGGCGCGCCCGCCTGCGATCGACTCGATCATCGTCGGGACGTCGTCCGCCGGATCGACCGCCCGATCAGCGCCGAACGTCTCGCCGACCGACCGCCGGCGCTCGAGTCGATCGACCGTCACGAGCGTCTCGACCGGCGAGTGGGCCAGCAGCGCCGTGGTGAGGAGGCCGACGACGCCCTGTCCGAAGACGACCACCCGTTCACCGATCGCCGGCTGGCCGTCGAGGACGAGCGTGACCGCGGTTTCGGCGTTGGCGAACAGTGCGGCCGTCCGCGTCGAGACCCCCTCTGGAACCGCAACGAGCGTCTCCGGCTCGGCGACGAAGTGGCTCTCGTGGGGGTTGTACGCGAAGACCCGCCGCTCGAGCCACTCGTCGTCGACGTCGGCTCCCACGGCGGTGACCCGACCGACCGCGGCGTAGCCGTAGGTGAGTGGAAACGAGAGGTCGCCCTCGAGTGCGTCGATCGTCTCGTCGGAGGGGAGGTCGGTCGGCGCTTCCCCGCGGTAGATCAGCCCTTCGGTGCCCGCGCTGACGGCCGACACCTCGGTCGCGACGCGCACTTCGGACGGACCGGGGTCCGGAACCGACCGTCGCACGATTTCGACGCTCTCGGGACCAGTAAAGCGCAATCTGTGGGCCGTCATCGATCCTCGAGCCGCGAGCCGATCGGCTGTTCGTCGGTTCCGGAACGATAGTGCTTTCTCGTCACTGTGGCCACAGTTCCACGCGCGGTTACTTGGGCATTTGTCCGAGCTGCAACGAATGAGTCGAACGGGGTTACGCCCACCTCGAGTGCGGTCGACGTGTCACCGCAGCTCGTCCCGGTCATCTTCGGTCGGTGACGATCAGCCAGTCGCGGGCGAAACTGACGAGAATCGGGATTACCGCGACCATCGTCAGCGCTCGCGACAGGTCGCTTCCCGGCACCGGCAGCGACGCGAGCAGGATGGCGACGAACTGCGCCACCCCGGTCGCGCGTCTGAAGAGACTCGGTCGGAGCGGCTGGACTCGCAGTCCCCGGTTCTGTCGCCACCGAACGCCGAGCAGGAAACCGTACCGTCCGAGACCTGCGACGAGGTAGATAGCCGGTGCGAACCCCTCGGTGACGACGAAGACGGCTCCAACGAGGACGATGAGCGCGTCGACTTCTCTGTCCAGGCGGTCCCCGAGTTCGGTGACGCCGTCCGTCGCTCGAGCGACGGCCCCGTCGGCACCGTCGAGGATCGCGGCAGTCGCGAACAGCACACCGGGGAGCCAGGCGAGTGCGCCGTCGGGCCTACCGCCGGCGAGAAAACCGGCGAAGACCGCGAGCACGCCCGCGCGTCCGACCGTTATTCCGGTCGCCAGCGAGAGCCGTTGCGGTCCGATCTCGGCGGTCGTCCGCTCGAGCAGCCAGCCGAAGACGATCAGTTCGGCCGCGAGGATGGCGCCGGTTCCCAGCAGAAAATTCACCGAGACTACCGCCGGAGACAGCCGCTGGAGGGCGGCGACGCCACCGCCGCCGACACTCACGCAGATCGCCACCGCGAGCGACCACTGTCGTCGCACCTGGCGAGTCCCGGGGAGCCGGGACTCTTCGCTCACGGCGTCTCACCACGCCCGCGAACGAGCGGCCGAAGGTCGGGGTGGCGACGGTTCCGTCGTGCACCGTCGCGGCTCGGATCGGCTCCGCGGCGCACCGCGTCGCGAACGGCCTGCCAGCGCCGATGACGACGGTGAACGACGACGGGCACGGACTCGACTTCGAGTAGCTTCGCGATCGCGAGGCGATGCTGGCCGTACGACCGCCACAGTAACTCGCCGTCCCGGCCGACGTCGACGGCGATTTCGTCGAACGGCGAGACGCGAGCGGTGGCCGCGTCCTCGAGAGCCGCGAGTTCGCGCTGGCTGCGGTAGCCGTGCTCGCGGATCGACCGGTAGAGCGCCTCGATCTCCGCACACCGGCGATCGAACGCCTCCATCGACGTGTAGTCCCACGCCGAGTTGAATCGGCGAAGTTGGTCGGCGAAGTGGTCGTAAAGCGGCGTCTCCCGCCAGGGTCGCCCGTCCTCGAAATGTTCGACGATCGCTCGCGGAACGGGGCGCTCGTCGAACGGCTCCCACCTGCGGTCCCAGTCACCGCCCTCGACGCGTCCCCACTGTGGACGGTCGGGCGCCGTCTCGAGGATGCTGCGTCGGATCGTCGCGGGATCGACCCACCGAAGCGAGAACGGGTCTGCGTCGGTGTACTCCTCGGGCTCGAGGGCGCGCCGCAGCCGGTGGTGGATTCGGAGGGCACAAAGCGGCGTCCGCCGCTGTAGCGGTCGGCCGACGTACTCGCGGACCGCGCTCGACAGTCGTCCGTGGAGCCGTCGTACCGGCCCGATCACGGACGGCTCTGCGCTGCGTTCGCTCTTCCGGCCGCGGTGGTCGGGGCGATCACGTGCCACTGCGATAGAGCACTACGAGGGCGACGATCAAGAGGACCTGTGCGATCTTGTCGACGACGCCGGCAGCCGAGAGGTCGGCGACCGAGGTCGGCTGGTTGACGGCGTACCAGAGGACGATCTGGACGCCCGTATACGGAATGCCGGCGAGGTAGAGGAGCCGGCGGTGAAAGTCGAGTATCACCAACACGATCGCGCCGAAGAATCCACCGGCCGCGAGGACGAACGCGACGCCCATCGGATGCGGGAGGAAGCCGACTCCCAGGACGAGATGAACGAGACCGCTCGTCGCCGCGAGCACGATGGCGAACCAGTGCAACGGCGTCAGCGCCGATCCCTCGAGCCGGTTCGCGAACGTACCCATCTCTATCTACTACAGCAATCGCGAGGAAACGTCTTTCTCCGTTTCTCGACGAGATAGCGCGTCGGTAGTCAGATCTTGTTCGCGGGTGGGACGACTCGCTCCTCGCCGTGGCCGACGCCGCCGGAGCCGATGATCGATCGCACGCCCGCCCCGACGCCGACGACGGCGGCCAGCGCCACGACTACGAATCCGTACGGCACTGCGAGTGCGCCGACGGCACTCGTGAGACTGCCGACGAGCAACCAGACCGACAGCTTTTCGCTGCCGAATCGACGCGAGACGTACCCCCCCAGTGCGACGAACCCGAGTGCGGTCCACGTCGGGAGAAACGCGAGTCCGAGCACGACGAGTGGCACCGCAAAGAAGACGCCCAGACTCGATTCGGCGAGCAGGTACCCGAAGTAAAGCAGCGACGACAGCGCGAGCGTCGCTGGCACGCCGACGATGGTCGAGATCACGGGGCTTCGCTGGGTCGTGTCGACCGTCCGGTGTCCGTGTTCCTGCAGAAGTCCCAGTACGATCAGCCCGACCAGCAGCGTCACGCCGAAGTGAAACGCGACGCGTTCGACGGCGCTAAAATCGCCGTAAAACCCCACCACACTACCCTGGAACCCGACGTACCCGACGGCGTCGACCGCCCGTCGGGTCGTCAAACTACTTAGTTCTAATGGCCACATATCAGTATCATACATCGTCTACCCAAAGTAAATTTCGGTTTTTGATTCATTTTTCAGCGTGTAAAATTATAGTCGAGGGACAGGATCAATCCGATAGCGTACAAATCAGAGCGCGTACCGCGTGTCGGGATCGACCTGGGATCGACTTTAGTCGGCGGCCGTGGTAGAGGAGTTCGCATGTCAGAGACAGACGAATTCGAGTACGAACGCGACCTCACTCGCGATCAGATCGCCGATCACCTCGAGGACTTCGCCGAGAGTCTCCGCGGAACGGGCGAACTCGAGTTCGAGGTCGGGCCGGAGACGGTCGTCGTCAACCCGCCCGAGACGGTCGAGTTCGAACTCGAGATCGAAGACGAACCCGAATCGGGCGGCGTCGAACGGAGCATCGAGTTCGAACTCGAGTGGATGCGAACCGACGACGAGGAGCCGTTGCAGATCCAGAGCACGACCGAGGAGTGACGACTCGACGGATTTCGACCTTCGCCGTCCGACTCCCGTTCTCGCGGTTTCGTCGCTCGTCGCCCGTTTTCGTCCGCCGTCGTCTCTCGGGGCCGGCCGTGTCGTCCCTTCGACGGGTTTAAGTTCGCCATGCGTCTTCGTTCAAAGGAGACAGGCGGATGCCTGTTTCACTGACCCGTAGGAGCACACCCTGCGTACTACGGAGGTGAACGATGGCAGATTCGGATATCGAAACAGCAGTGACTCGCGCACTCGAGGAGTCGCCAGATCGGAACTTCACCGAGACGGTCGACCTCGCGATCAATCTGCGCGACCTAGACCTCAACGAACCGTCGAACCGTGTCGACGAATCAGTCGTCCTGCCGTCCGGAACCGGCCAGGATACTCAGATCGTCGTCATCGCCGAGGGCGAAACCGCAGTCCGCGCCGAAGAGGTCGCGGACCAGGTTCTCTCCGGTGACGACGTGGCCGATCTGGACGACGACGAGGCCAAGGACTTGGCCGACGAGACTGACTTCTTCATCGCCGAAGAGGAGATGATGCAAGACATCGCCCGGCACCTGGGTACGATCCTGGGTCCCCGGGGGAAGATGCCTGACCCGCTCAGTCCGGACGACGACGTCGTCGAGACGGTCAACCGCATGAAAAACACCGTGCAGCTTCGGTCCCGCGACCGCCGCACGTTCCACACGCGCGTCGGCGCCGAGGACATGAACGCGGAGGAGATCGCCGACAACATCGACGTCATCCTCCGCCGTCTGCACGCAGACCTCGAGAAGGGGCCCCAGAACATCGACTCCGTCTACGTGAAGACGACGATGGGCCCCTCCGTGGAGGTGGCCTAAATGAGCGCCGAAGCCGAACGCAAGACCGAGAACCTTCCCCAGTGGAAGCGAGAGGAGGTCGACGAACTCGAAGACCTCATCGAGAGCTACGAGAGCGTCGGCGTCGTCGGCATCACCGGCATCCCCTCGAAGCAGCTCCAGGCGATGCGCCGCGACTTACACGGCACCGCCGAGTTGCGCGTCAGCCGGAACACGCTCCAGGAGCGCGCACTCGATGCCACCGGACTCGAGGATCTCAAAGAGCACGTCGACGGACAGGTCGGCCTCATCGCGACGAACGACAACCCGTTCGCGCTCTACAGAGAACTCGAGGCGTCGAAGACGCCCGCGCCGATCGGCGCTGGCGAGGTCGCACCGAACGACATCGTCATTCCCGAAGGCGACACCGGCGTCGATCCGGGGCCGTTCGTCGGCGAACTCCAGCAGGTCGGCGCGAACGCCCGCATCGAAGAGGGCTCGATCCAGGTCATGGAGGACTCGACGGTCCTCGAGGCCGGCGAAGAGGTCTCGCAGGACCTCGCGAACGTCCTCAACGAACTCGGCATCGAACCCAAGGAGGTCGGCCTCGACCTCCGTGCCGTCTACTCCGACGGCGTCCTCTTCGATCCCGAGGACCTCGACATCGACGTCGAGGCCTACGAGAGCGACGTCGCGACGGCCGCCGCACGGGCACAGAACCTCTCGATCAACGCGAGCTACCCGACCGCACAGACCGCGTCGACGCTCATCGCGAAGGCGACGGGCGAGGCGAAGAGTCTCGGTCTGCAGGCCGCGATCGAGGACGAGGACCTCATGCCCGATCTCGTGAGCAAGGCCGACGCCCAGCTCCGTGCGCTCGCTGCACAGATCGACGACGAAGAGGCGCTGCCTGAGGAACTCCAGGACGTCGAGGCACCGGCCGCTCCCGCGACCGAGCCCGACGAGGACGAATCGACCGACGACCAAGACGAGACCGAGGACGCCGCCGACGAAGACGAAGACGACGACGAAGACGACGACGGTGGCGCGGAAGGCCTCGGTGCGATGTTCGGATAACGGAGGACACTACCAATGGAATACGTATACGCTGCACTCATCCTGAACGAAACGGACGAAGAGCTCAACGAAGACAACATCACCGGCGTCCTCGAGGCCGCCGGTGTCGACGTCGAGGAGTCCCGCGTGAAGGCGCTCGTCGCCGCACTCGAGGACGTCGACATCGACGAGGCCGTCTCCGAGGCCGCAGCCGTCCCCGCGGCCGGCGCTGCCGCCGGCGGCGCTGCTGCCGAGGCCGACGAGGAAGAAGAAGAAGACGTCGAAGAGACCAGCGACGTTCCGGACACGACCGACGACGACGACGAGGACGAGGAGGCCAGCGGCGAGGGCCTCGGCGAACTCTTCGGCTAAGTCGCTCGACGCCGATTCCGACAGCTTCGATTTTTTGGTGCTGTAGGCCTAGCGGAGCGACAGCGCCGACGCCGTACACTGCCGGGCAAAACGGGTCACGCGCCGATCGCACTCGAGCTGCCGTCGGCGCGCGATCCGTGGTGCCCGATGGTCAACCGTTCAGTGGCTACTAGAGACGTCAGAACTAATATTCGTTCAGTTGAAACGATCGTCGTATGGAAGACGAAATTTCGCTGGACGGGCGGACCCTCGCTGGGGTCGCAAACGACGAAGACGGAGAAGTAGGCGCAGACACCGAATTCCACTTTGAGCAGGACGGAGAGCGAATATATGCGGGCTACTCCGGCGGCGACGTCGTTGATGGTCATCTGGTCGGGACGTTCGATGGAAAACAGTGGGACGTCCGATACGTTCAGATAAACACGGACGACGAAACAGCGACTGGCCACTCTACCGGCACTGTCGAACTGCTCGACGACGGGCGTATCAGGGTGGAAGACGAGTGGGAGTGGGAGTCGAAATCCGGTGACGGCAGGTCGGTTCACGAAGAAGTCGATCGTAACGACTAGACTGTGATCGTCCGTTGGATCGTCCGTACTGACGACTGGTGGTGCTACGTCACCCTCCAGGGCGTTCGGCGGTGCCGGTAGAGTATCGCGGCCGACAGTATCTGACGGACCGCTGTCCGTCCATCCCGCAAGACCGCGTCCCGTCGGGCGGTCGCGGCGGCAAATCGGGACAGCAGCCCGTGTCAGTCGTCGGCGGCCGCTTCTTCCTCGTCGACGTCGGCACGCGGACCGGCCGCGTGACCCTCGTGGGAGACCGCCGTCGCCAGCAGTTCCGGCGAGATCGCGGGCACCTCCGCCTCCGTGACGGGCCCCGTCTCCTCGAGTTCCTCGAGCGAGCGCGGGAACTCCCGGAGGTCCATGTGGATGGCGATGCCGGCCTGTGCACCCTGGCCCATCGCGACCGGGATCTGGTTGTGGCCGGGCGTGAGGTCGCCGACGGCGTAGACGCCGTCGACGGACGTGCGGCCGTGGTCGTCGACCGAGACGGTGCCGTCGTCGTTGCGTTCGAGTTCGAGCGCGTCGGCGAGTTCGGCGTGGTACTCAGACCCGTACATCGGGAAGCCACCCCTGTACTCGCGGACCTGTCCGTCCTCGAACTCGAAGGACTCGAGCCAGCCGTCGTCGTCTTTGTTCATGCCCGTGATCTCTGCCGGGACCACGTCCACGGGGTGGTTCGCCAGCATCTCGTCGGTCTCGTCGCTCCACTCCGGTTCGTCGCCGCGGGTCAGCAGGTCAACGTCGTCGGTGAAGTTCAGCATGATCATCGCGACGTAGGCGGCGGCCTCGCCCGTTCCCATCACGTAGACCGGTTCGTCGGTGAACATGTAGGCGTCACAGTGGACACACCAGTGGAGGCCACGCCCGGTCGGCGGCAAGGGCGGATCGGGACGTTCGTCGGAGAAGCCGGTCGCGAGGACGAGTCGCCGGACCCGGTAGGTCTCGTCGCCCGTCGAGATGGCAAAGCCGTCGTCTACCGAATCGCCGAGTGCCTCCGCGTCCTCGACGAACCCGCGTTCGACGTCCGCGCCGTAATCCTGTACCTGCTCGCGGGCGGTCTGCAGGAACTCGTTGCCCGAAACCTCCTCGGTGACGCCGATGACGTTGTGGGTATCCGTCATCATCGCTGCACGACCGCCGCCCCGGTCGACGACCAGCGTGTCGTGACCGAGTCGCGTCGTGTACAGCGCACTCGTCAGTCCTGCCGGTCCGCCACCGACGACTGCTACGTCGTAGTCGAACCCGTCGTTAGTGTGCATCTGGAGCACAATACTGGGTGCGAACAGATAAAAATCGCGTCCGCCACGTATCACCGCTACGCCCCCTCATACCACGTGCGAACTGGGCGCGGAGCGCGCCGGCGACGCCGAAGGTATATATCCGATGGCGCGTCCAGACCGTCCGATGGACGCCCCGTCGGTCGAGGTCGTCGTCGATCCGGAGCTAGCGCTTCTCGTGTTCGCCTGGGCGCTCGCCGGAGTGGCGCTCGGGTCGGTGAGTGGTCTGATCCCCGGCCTGCACGCCAACAACTTCGCGCTCTTGCTCGCCGGCGTCGCGCCGTCGATTCCCGGGCCACCGCTTTTCGTCGGCGTCGCGATGCTCTCGGCCAGCGTCGTTCACACCTTCGTAAACGCCGTCCCCGCGATGGCGCTCGGGGTGCCCGACGCCGAGACGGCCGTCACCGCGTTGCCGGGCCACCGGTTAGTCCTCGAGGGACGGGGCTACGAGGCGATCCGCCTCTCCGCGCTCGGCAGCCTCCTCGCGGTCGTCGCTGCCGTTCCGCTGGCCGTGCCGCTCACGTGGGGCGTGACGGCGGTCTATCCGACGGTTCGATCGAATCTCTCGCTCGTGCTCGCAGCCGTGGTGGTCGGTCTGGTCCTCTCCGAGTCCACCTGGCGGAGGCGAGTCGGTGGCCTGTGTTCGTTCGGACTCGCTACCACCCTCGGTGCGGTGACGCTCGACCTCTCGCCAGACGCGCCACTCGAGGCGGGCGGCGTCCTCGCGCCGATCTTCGCCGGCCTGTTCGGTGCACCGGTGTTGATCGACGCGATGCGCGGCGGTGGCGTTCCACCACAGGACGGCGCCGCGGTGACGATGTCGAAACCGATCGTCGGACTGACCGCCGCGGCGGGAACGGTCGCCGGCGCAATCGTCGGCTACGTTCCCGGGATCTCGGCCGCGATCGCTGCCGTCGCCGTCCTGCTCGCGATTCCGGGAGACAGCGGCAACCGCGGGTACGTCGTGGCCACGAGCGGCGTCGACACGGCAAACACGATCTTCGCGCTGGTCGCGCTGGTCGCCATCGGCCAGCCGCGAACGGGCGTGATGGTCGCGTTCGAGAACGCCAACGCACCGCTCAACCTCCCGGTGCTGGTCGGGAGCGTTCTCCTCGCGGGACTGTTCGGATTCGTTCTGACGATCGTCGTCGGCGACTACTACCTCGAGGCCGTCGGGCGGCTCCGGTACTGGCGACTCTCGCTCGCGATTCTCGCGCTCCTGGTCGTCCTCTCGTTTCTGTTCGCCGGCATCGTCGGCGTCGCTATCTTCGCCGTCGCCGTCGCGATCGGGATGGTGCCGATCCGCCTTCGCGTTCGACGCGTCCACCTCATGGGCGTCCTGATCGGCCCGCTCCTGTTTGCTATCTAGATCCCGACCAGGTCCGACGCGAGAGCCACGCGGCGACGCGTCGGGGCAGGAACTTCGAGACGTGATACCGAAACCGGTCGCGCCGCCCCGGCACGACGATGCGCTCGCCGGACATCAGGCCCTCGTAGCCCGCCTCGGCGACGGTCGCCGGATCCAGCAACTCGGCGCGCGCGACCGCGGACCGTTCCATTCCGCCACGGCGCATGAACGCCGTCTCCGTCTCGCCCGGACAGAGCGCCGTCACCGTGATCCCGTCGTCTGCCAGTTCGTCGGCGAGTGCGAGCGAGAACGAGAGGACGTACGCCTTCGTCCCGCCGTAGACCGCGGCCGTCGGCGTCGGAACGACGCCCGCGAGCGACGCCGTGTTGAGGATCCGGCCGGAACCGCGCTCGAGCATGTCGTCGACGAAGCGATCGGTCAGCGCCGTGACCGTCTCGACGTTCAGCCGGATCATCGACCGCTCGTCGGCCCAGTCGGTCTCGTCGAACCGACCGTACACCGGCACGCCGGCGTTGTTGACCAGGGTGTCGACGACGCGTCCCGTCTCGGTGACGCCCTCTTCGACGCGCGCCACGGCGTCCGACGTCGTCAGATCGACCGTGATCGACGACACGACGCTCCCGGGTTCGGACGCGAGGTCGGCCTCGAGCGCCTCGAGTCCCGCTTCGTCGCGGTCGACGGGGCAGACGTCGTGGCCGTGCCGGACGAACTGTCGTGCCAGTTCGCGGCCGATGCCACTCGCCGCGCCCGTCACGAGCGCGATGCCAGTTTTCGTCGGGTGCGTTTCGCGCTGGTGCTGGCCCATAGCGGTCCGTCTCTCCCCGGGAAAATAGAGTGTGGGCTTCGGCCGTGTCGCTCATACTGCCGGACAACAGTCACCGAACACTCGATCGCGTCTCACGGGCCGTCGCCGCTGGCGACGGCCGTTCGCGTGCGATCGACGTGTGAGCCGTTTTGTCCAGCAGTATCAGAACGGCACGCCGGCTTGCAACGCGGCGATCAACACCGTGAGCACGACGACGCTCGCCGCTGTCGTCGTGAAGATGGCGGTGCTCAGATACTCCGGCGCGGAAATGCCTTCGGTTCGAACGTCGCTCGCGTACTCGATCGTCAGCGCCAGGGGGATGACGGCCGTCGGTGTCGCCGACTCGAGGACGAACACCCGCGCGACCGTGGGTTCCTCGAAGGCGAGGACGAGGGCGAGACCGACGCCGATCAGGGGTGCGACGGCGAGTTTCAGCACCGACGGCGTCGCGGATCGGGAGACGGCGCTCACGTCGGTGTCTGCGAGCTGGATACCGACGATAAGCAGCATCACCGGGATCGAGGCGTCGCCGACGAGCTGGATCGTCTCCATGATCGACGTCTCGGGTGACGGCACGACGCCGAGGGCACGGACCACGACGGCGCCGACGACGGCGTACAGAAGCGGCAGCCGGAAGACCTCGGTGACGGCCGACAGCCCGCCGCTGCCCGTTCCTCGAGAGGCGACGTAGACGCCGAGCGTGTACACCACGACGTTCTGGATCGTGAGGTACAACACGGCGGTCGTCCGACCGACCTCGCCGAAGGCGAACTCCGAGATCGGGATGCCGACGAACCCGGAGTTGGGAAAGGCGGCGGCGAGCACGAGCGCGCTCAGGATGGGTCCCGACTCGCCGACCGCGCGACCGACGACCCACGCGATCGCCATCATCACGAGGGCGTAGCCGACGACGCCGACGGCGAGTTTTCCGATCGCCTCCCCGCCAAGATTCGTGGTGGCGAGGCTGTGAAACGCCAGTGCGGGGACGAGGACGTAGAGCCCTGCGGTGTTCAGCGGTTCGACGTCGATCTCCGTTTCGCGGCCGAGGACGTATCCGATCACCGCGATGCCGAGAATCGGCAACACGGCGTTCGTGAAGGCGGCAGTAAGGGACATCTAGAGTTGTAGTCACCGACGCTCTCGTTCGTCGTCGGCGCGCCCGTTTGGGCCAGCCGCCGATAAGGTTTCGTATCCGATCAATACTCACCTCGCTATATGAAACGGCGACGCACGGCGCTGCTCTCGAAAGACAACGGTTAAAAGCGCCCGGGCGGAACGTGGGTGTATGAGTACGACGGACGAACGAGGGACGCGTTCCTGTGTCTCCTGTGGGATCAACATCGCGGGGACCAACGCCGCGGCGTTCAAGTGTCCCGACTGTGGCGCGCAGATCTACCGCTGTGCGAAGTGTCGCAAACAGAGCAACCTCTACGAGTGCCCCGACTGTGGGTTCACCGGACCGTAAACCATGGGAAAAGTCGCAGCCAAACTCAAGGTAATGCCGAACAGCCCCGAGATCGACCTCGACGCGCTCCAGGAGCGCCTCGAGAGCTCCCTCCCCGAGGGCGCGAAGATCAACGGCGTCGAGCGCGAGGAAGTCGCGTTCGGGCTGACCGCCCTCTACCCGACCGTCATCGTTCCCGACGACGCCGGCGGCACCGAAACCGTCGAGGAGTCGTTCTCGGGCGTCGAGGACGTCGAGAGCGTCTCGGTCGAGAACGTCGGCCGCATCTAGGCCACCTCTCTCCTCACCGACCCCGGATTTCCGACGTAGCGACTGCTCGTACTGGCGGACGACGGTCAGTGCACACTCGATCGCGTCTCACGGCCCGTCGACGGCGACGGCCGTTCGCGTGCGATCGACGTGTAAATCGATTCGTCCAGTAGTATCACTCGCCGCCCGTCTGTGACTCGAGGTCGACCGCCTCGAGGTACTGGGTGAGCAGGTCGGGAAACTCCTTGCCGTAGATGTATCGCAGGCCGAAGTCCTCGGTCCAGGCGATGATCCCCCGATCCTCGGTGACGACGCCGGCCTCGAGTTCGCGGGCGAGGATCAGCAGGTCGAAGTCCTCCCTCGAGTCGAGGACGCCGCTGCGGAGCGCGCTGCGGTACTTCTCTCGGAGGTCGGAGATCACCGCGTCGACTTCCGTCTTGTAGTCGTGTTCGTCGAGCGGTTCGTCCATCGAGGCCTCGGCCCGCCGGACGGCCTCCTCGGAGACGCGCAGGCCGCGGTTGACCCGGTCGCTCATCTCGTCGACGAAACTGTAGACGACGTTGGCGGGGATGGTGACGTCGTACCGGTCGGGGTGTTTGCGGATCACCCAGGTGTTGAGTTTCGCGTAGACCTCGTCGTCGACGTTTCGGTCGTCGAGCATCGTCGTGAGCTCGTCGTGGATCGTCGGCGGCATGTAACACGAGATGCCGAGGTGGAGTCGCGCCCGCGAGATCAGATCGAGCAGTCGGAGCATCGCCTCCTCGGCCGACTCGTCTTCCCGGCGAATCTCCTCGGTGAGAAACAGCGAGGTGTCGAGCACGAACCGCTGTTTGAACGGCGAACTGGACATGGTGGGCGTTCGTCACGGAACGACAAAGAGATACTGTCGCCGACCCCGCCCGACGATTCTTACCCCGACGCGGTGTACGTAGCCCGTGACCGTAGACTATCACGAGCTGCTCGGGATGGGAGTCGAGGCGTTCGAGCAACTCGAGGACAACCTCGAATCGCGCTCCTACGAGGGACGCGAGTACCGCCACGTCCCGGACTACCGGCGCGGCGTCGAGAAGGGAACCGTCCTGATCGAGGGGACGGTCGTCCGGGGGTTCCCCAAGATTTCGCGGACGCTCGTCCTCTCGGAGGGCGTCCCGCGACAGTTCGAGGACCGCGTCGTCCTCGAGGAGAAACTCAACGGCTACAACGTCCGCGTCGCCCGGATCGACGGCGACGTGCTGGCGTTTACCCGAAGCGGCATCGTCTGTCCGTTCACGACGCGGGTCCTCGAGCGACTGGTCGACCTCGAACCGATCTTCGAGGCACACCCCGAGGCGATGGTCTGTGGCGAGATGATCGGCCCGGAGAACCCCTACACCGCCCACGACTACCCCGAGGTCGACTCGCTCGCGTTCCGGGCGTTCGACTGGCGCGACCGTGAATCCGGCGAGCCGCTCCCCGTCTCCGAGCGCCGCGAGCGTTACGACGCCTTCGACGTCCCCCAGACTCGCCTGTTCGGCGTCGTCGGCGTCGGCGACGCACCCGACGAGGCACGTCGGGTCGTTCGGGACCTGAACGCCGACGACCGCGAGGGCGTCGTGATGAAGTCGCCCGACGGCACGACCCAGCTGAAGTACACGACCGCCGCCGCGAACCGGGGCGACCTCGAGTTCGCGTTCTCGCTGCCGTTCGACTACGGGCAGGCGTTCATGTTCCGGCGGCTCATCCGCGAGGCGTTCCAGTCCGTCGAGTGGGACGAACCCGAGGACGATCGACGCGAACGGGCCCACGACCTGGGCGAGGCCATCCTGCTGTCGATGACCGACACGATAGAGACCGTCGCCGACGGCCAGGCGGTCGGCGAACGCCACACCGTCCGTGCCAGCCCGGCGACCGTCGACGCGTTGCTCGCACACCTCCGCGACCAGGGGTTGACCCTCGAGATCGAAGACGACAGCCGCGAGGACGGCGACCGCGTCGTCACCTTCCTCAAGCGCGTCCAGTCGACCAACGACAAGACGAAGTCCTACCTCGACGGCCACATCGTCCAGGAGTGATCCCGACGTTGCGGCTGGCCGACCGGGTGTCGAAGAACGCGTTTTCGACCGAACGTCGATTCGACTACGTCGAGTTGCAGGTATCCTGTCGACTGTACTCCGCCGTGAGTGCTGCGAAGACTGCAGCGAGTACGGCCAGCGTGGCGGGCTCTAGACCAAACAGCGGGATGCCTGCAAGCGCGAGGACGACGAACGTCACCACGAGCGCCCACAACAGGATGTGCTGCGGTCGCTGGTTCTGGAGGTGGTCACGGAGCGTCATGGACGCCTTCTACGTGCCACGTTAACATAGAACTTGGTGGGCCGTCGATTCGTGAACGGTTCGGATACCGTACACGCAGGCGGTGCGTCGAGGAGATGGGACCGATCTGTCCCCACCCATTCGACGGCCGGACCGTCCTCGCGTGCGGCTACGACAGTGCGGCCTCGATCGCGCCCTCGAGGTCCGCGATCAGGTCGTCGACGTGCTCGATACCGACGCTGACCCGGACGAGGCCGTCGGTGAGGCCGGCCTCGAGTCGCTCCTCCCGGGGGATCGCGGCGTGGGTCATCGGCGCGGGCTGTTCGATCAGGCTCTCGACGCCGCCCAGGCTCTCGGCGAGGGTGAACACGTCCGTACTCGAGACCACCTCGCTCGTCTCCTCGAGCGTGGCGTCGAGTTCGAAACTCAGCATGCCGCCGAAGTCGTCCATCTGCCGGCGCGCGATCTCGTGGCCGGGGTGAGAGTCGAGGCCGGGGTAGTAGACGCGGGAGACGTCGGGGTGCTCGTCGAGCCACTCGGCGATGGCGCGGGCGTTCTCGCAGTGGCGATCCATGCGGACGGGCAGGGTCTTGGTCCCCCGGAGGACGAGAAAGCAGTCGAACGGACCGGGCGTCGCACCGACCGCGTTCTGGTAGAAGCCGAAGCGTTCGTCGAGGTCGGGGTCGTTCGTCAGGAGCGCGCCGCCGATCACGTCCGAGTGACCGCCGAGGTACTTCGTCAGCGAGTGGGAGACGACGTCCGCGCCCAGCTCGAGCGGGCGCTGGAGGTACGGCGTCGCGAAGGTGTTGTCGATGGCGCAGATCGCGTCGCGGTCGTGGGCGATCGCGGCCGCCGCCTCGACGTCGACGATCGACATGAGGGGGTTGGTGGGCGTCTCGAGCCAGAGCAACTCGGTGTTCTCCCGGAAAGCCGCCTCGATCGCCTCGGGGTCGGTCATGTCGACGAAGCTAAACTCGAGGTCGTAGTCCTCGTAGACCTGGGTGAACAGGCGGTGGGTGCCGCCGTAGACGTCGTTGCCGGTGACGACGTGGTCGCCCGCCTCGAGTACGTTGAGCACGGTGTTGATCGACCCCATCCCGCTGGCGAAACAGCGGCCGTAGTCGGCCCCCTCGAGGCTGGCGAGGTTGGCCTCGAGGTCGGTTCGCGTCGGGTTGCCGGTGCGGGAGTACTCGTAGCCGCGGTGGTCGCCGGGGGCGTCCTGTTCGTACGTCGAGTTGGCGTAGATGGGCGTCATCAGCGCGCCCGTCTCCTCGTCTGGCTCCTGGCCGGCGTGGATCGAGCGGGTCTCGATCCGGTACTGGTCGTCCATACCCGTGGCGACAGCACGGAAGTGGTTATACTGTCGGGTGCGTTCGGTCGGTCCGGGCGGAGACGAGAACGGCCGTAGAACGTGCGTTTTATAACCGTCACCGGACAAGAGGGCCGTACGACTATGCCGAACTCTAATGGGCCTCGCCAGGGAACCCGGAACAAACTCGCGAACAAACCTCGAGAGCGCGGTACGTCGCCGCCACAGCGGGCGATCCAGGAGTACGAGGAGGGCCAGAAGGTCCACCTCAAGATCGACCCCAGCGTCTCGGACGGTCGCTACCACCCCCGCTTCGACGGCCAGACCGGTGAGGTCGTCGGGAAACAGGGGAGCGCGTTCAAGGTCAAGGTCAACGACGGCGGCAAGGAGAAGACGCTGATCGTGACCGCGGCCCACCTGCGCGCTCAGGAATGACGATCTTCAAAGAGATCGTCGACGAGGAGTTCCTGACGGTCTCGGAGACGAAGGAACTGCTCGCCGACATCGAGACCGAACGCGCACTCGACGAGGACCGCGAACTGCGGTACGAACTCGCGCGGGCGATCGAGCACGTCAATCGATTCGCCGTCCTAGAGCCCGAGGAAGCCGACCAGCTCGTCGAGGAACTGCAGGAACTCGAGAAGGTCGACGAACCGACCGCCTACAAGATCACGAACCTGCTCCCCCAGGACAGAGACGAACTGCGTGCAGTCTACGCACAGGAGCGGTACTCGCTGTCGGGTGACGAACTGGACGAGATTCTCGACGTCGTCGCCCGCTACGCCTGATACTGCCGGACGTAAGTCGTGAAAGATTCTCGCCGTCCCGGGGTGGCGAGAATCTTCACACAGTTACGCCCGATAGTATGAGACCGGGCAGACTATTTAAGTACACGGTCGCCGTATTCAGGATCAATGACTGAATCCGACAGCGGGACGGACGAACGCCGCGCGGTCGTGCTGGATTACCTGGCTCACGGCCTGTCGGACGACGGACGGCCCCAGTACCAGAAGTCGCCGGCAGGGTACGCGATGGACGTCGACGACTTCACGCTCTACCAGGTAGCGTTCGACGAGGACGAACGACTCACCATCGGGACGCGCGTCGTCGTCGAGCCCGAGTCGGAACGCGAGGTCGTCTCCGACTGCCGGGAAGTCGAGTACGACGACCTCTCCTCCGGCGCACAGTCGGAACTCGAGTACGTGGTCGACGATCTGGTCGAGGAGGAAGAAGACCGGTTCGTCGACTTCTACAACGAGGCCCAGCCGATCACGCTCCGGCTCCACCAGCTGAACCTCCTTCCGGGGATCGGCAAGAAGCTGCGAAACGGCATCCTCGAGGAACGAAAGCGAAAGCCCTTCGAGAGCTTCGACGAGCTCGAAGAGCGCGTCTCCGGGCTGCACGATCCCGCCGAGGTGCTCGTCGAGCGCATCCTCGAGGAACTGCGCGAAGAAGACCTGAAGTACAAGACGTTCGTCGGGCGACGCGAGCAAGAACGGTAGCCACGGCACTCGCGTTCGACCGACCGCGAGACGGTGCGTTTACACCGACCGACCACTTATCCGCGCTCGATGAGAGATCCAGACGGGCTACTCGCCCGTGCCGGCGTCCGTGGCGATCCGGCGCGCGACCAGCACTTTCTCGTCGACGATCGCGTGCTCGATCGCCTCCCGACGTACCTGGAGGAGGTCGACGCCGACACGTCTCACGTACTCGAGATCGGTGGTGGAACGGGCGCGCTGACCGATCGACTGCTGGCGATCGCCGACGAGGTGACGGTCGTCGAACGCGACCCCGACCTCGTGGCGTTCCTGCGCGAGGAGTTCGCCGACGAGATCACAGCCGGCGAGTTGACCGTGATCGAGGGCGACGCCCTCGAGGTTGCCCTCCCGGACTTTTCGGCGTCGGTCTCGAACCTGCCCTACGGCGTCTCGAGCGAGATCACGTTTCGGCTGCTCCCGGAGCAGCGACCGCTCGTGTTGATGTTCCAGCAGGAGTTCGCAGAGCGGATGGTCGCCGAACCCGGAACCACGGAGTACGGGCGACTGTCGGTCTCGACCCAGCACTACGCGGCCGCCGAGATCGTCGAGTCGATCCCGAAGGAGGCGTTCTCGCCGCCGCCGGCCGTCCGGAGTGCGGTGGTCCGGCTACTCCCGCGCGACCCGGAGTACGACGTCGACGACGAGGCGTTTTTCCTGCGGTTCGTCAAGGCGTGTTTCACCCAGCGTCGCAAGACGATGCGAAACGCGATCCGGAACACGGCGCACATCTCCGGACTCGAGGAGCCGGACGCCGTCGTCGAGGCGGCGGACGAGGAGTTGCTTCGCAAACGGGCAGACGCAGTGACGCCGGCCGAGTTCGCCGAACTCGCCGAACTCGCCGCTGCGGTCGGGCGGGGTGACGGCGATGTCTGATCCGGCAGGTCGCCTGCCGACGAACGGGAGGACCGACGGCGACACCGTCTGCAGGTCCGCGAACCGACGGTGATCCCGATGCTCGAGACGCTCGCCGCGTTCGATCGACTCTCAGAGCAGTTCACGACGACGGACGAGCGACTCGCGGTGACGTTCGCGGCGGTCGGGTTCCTGCTTTTCGTGTTGCTGTCGTCCCAGTCGTTGCAGCGTCGGCTCAACGAACGAACGCGACCGCTGTACGCGGACGTCGTGACGACGATCGTCCTCGTCGGTACGTTCGTCCTCTCGATCGCGATCACGCTGGGCGTGTGGGGACAGACCGACACGCTCCAGCAGTTCTCCGCGACCTACGACCTGGGCGGGGAGTTCGTCGCCAAACTGGTCGTCTCTACCGTCGTCCTGGTCGGGACGTACATCGTCGCACGATTCGCGCGGCGGCTGCTCAGGGAGATCCTCGAGTCGTCGGCCTCGGTGACCAAACACCAACACGAGATCACCCACCGCGTCTCGCAGGTCGTGATCTGGACGGCCGCGCTGGTGTTCGTCCTCAGTATCTGGATCGACGATCTCGGCGGCCTGCTCGTCGGGGCCGGCTTCCTCGGTATCGTCGTCGGTATGGCCGCCAGACAGACCCTGGGAGCGATGCTCGCCGGTTTCGTCCTGATGTTCGCCCGCCCGTTCGAGATCGGCGACTGGGTCGAGATCGACGGCCGGGAAGGGATCGTCACCGACATCTCGATCGTCAACACGCACATCCAGAGCTTCGACGGGGAGTTCGTCGTGGTGCCGAACGACGTCGTCGACTCGAGTATGGTGACGAACCGGACGAAGAAGGGCCGACTCCGGATCGAAGTCGAGGTCGGCGTCGACTACGAGACGGACGTCGATCGGGCGGCCGACCTCGCGCTTGCGGCGATCGACGAGGTCGACGAGGCGATGTCGGTTCCGTCACCACAGGTCGTCGCCAAGGAGTTCGGCGACTCGGCGGTCGTCCTCGGCGTCCGGTTCTGGATCGACAAGCCGAGCGCCCGCCGTCGCTGGCGAGCCCGGACGGCTGCGATCGGCGAGATCAAAGCGAGGTTCGAGGAGGCCGGAATCAAGATTCCGTTCCCGCAGCGGGAACTCTCCGGTCGAGCCGAGACGGGCGGACTCCGTCTCGCCGACGACCGCGGCGACGTAGCGACGACCGACGAGCGGGCCGACGACGCGAACGCGACGAGTGCGTCACCGACCGCACAGGAGGGAAACTAGAATGGATCTCGCAGATCGACGTGGACTCGAGACGGACGTCTACCAGCCCGCCGAAGACTCGCAGTTGCTCGCCGACGCGGCGTGTCGGCGAATCGACGACGGCCTGGTCCTCGAGGTCGGGACGGGGTCGGGGTACGTTGCCGACCGGATCGCGACCGAGACGGACGCGCGCGTGATCGCCTCGGACGTGAATCCACACGCCTGTCGGCAGGCGCGCGAGCGCGGCCTCGAGGCCGTTCGCGCGGACCTCGTCTCGCCGTTCGTCGACGACGCGTTCGACGCGGTCGCGTTCAACCCGCCGTACCTCCCGACTGAGGAGGACGCCGAGTGGGACGACTGGATGGAGCGAGCGCTTTCAGGCGGCGAGTCGGGACGGGAAGTGATCGACCCGTTTCTCGCGGCCGTCGGGCGCGTCCTGGCCCCCGGCGGCGTCGTCTACCTGCTCGTCAGCAGCCTCACCGGCGTCGACGAGGTCGTCGAACGGGCGGGCGAGGAGGGGTTCAGCGCCGTCGCCGTCGCCGACGAGTCGTTCCCCTTCGAGACGCTGACCGTGCTCGAACTCGTCCGATAAATCGCGTCCTCGATCCGTCCCTCGCCTGATAATTACTCTCGTGTATCCAGGCAGATGGCAAATATTAAGCATCGGCATAGCCTAGCCGGGGACACGCATGACCGAATACGTCTCGACCACGCCGGGACTGTTTCCGCTCCCGGACTGGGCGAAAGACGACCTCTCCGACCTCAAGGGACACCAGAAACACGACCTCATCGGCGGCGACGAGGGTGAGGAGATCACCGACGTCTACCAGCAGGCTCGAGAAGAAGTCGTCGAGCTCCAGCACGAGGCGGGCCTCGACCGCGTCGTCGAGGGCCAGCTGCGCTGGGACGACATGCTCGCCCACCCGCTCGCGGTACACGACAGCGTAGAGACGCGCGGCATCGTCCGCTACTACGACAACAACAACTTCTATCGCGAGCCCGTCGTCCAGGACGACCTCGGGTTCTCCGGCGACGTCGCCTCGGAACTGGAGGCGGCGACCGAACTGACCGACGAGGGTGACGACCTGCAGGCCGTCCTCCCCGGTCCGTACTCGCTCGCCGACCTCGCGACCGACGAACACTACGGCGACGAGGCCGACTTCCTCGAGGCGATCGCCGACTTCCTCGCCGGCGAGGTCGAGGGGTTCCCCGACCACGAGACGCTGTTCCTGCTCGAGCCCTCGCTCGTCGAGTCGGCTCCCGGCGACGGCCTCGACGAACGCGCCAGCGAGGCGATCGACGCCGTCGCGAGCGCGACCGACGCGGACGTCGTCGTCCAGCCCTACTGGGGCGCACTCGAGGAGAAAGTCTACGCCCACCTGCTCGACGCCGACGTCGACGCAGTCGGCTACGACTTCGTGGCCGACCAGGACGACAACCTCTACAACATCCAGGAGTACGGCTCGAAAGGCGACGTCTCGCTCGGCCTGGCAGACGGCCAGAACACGCTCGTCGAGGACCCCGAGGCGCTTCGCGACCGCGCCGAGTGGGTGTTCGAGCGGCTCCCGGTCTCCGAGTTCGAGACCGTCTACCTGACGACGAACACCGAGACGTTCTACCTGCCCTACGGCAAGTTCGAGGAGAAACTCGCCGTCCTTGCGGAAGCCGCGGAACTCGCGGAGGTGACCCCAGCATGAGCGACACGAAAGACCAGTTCCGACCCGACGACCACGAGAACGACCACTTCCTGCTGACGACCGTCGTCGGCAGCTATCCGAAGCCGAAGTGGCTGAACCGCGCCAGAGAACTGTACGAGGACCCCGACGCCGACTTCGACGAGGACAACTGGCAGGAGGCGAAAGACGACGCCGCACGCGTCATCACCGACGAGCACGAACGCGCCGGCCTGGACGCCGTCGTCGACGGCGAGATGCGCCGCAACGAGATGGTCGAGTTCTTCGCCCACCGCATCGAGGGCTACGAGTTCAACGGCCCCGTAAAGGTGTGGGGGCACAACTACTTCGACAAACCCTCCGTCGTCAGCGACGTCGAGTACACCGACTCGTGGCTCGTCGACGAGTACGAGTTCACCGCGAGCGCCACCGACCGCCCCGTCAAGGTACCGATCACCGGCCCCTACACGCTCGCGAGCTGGTCGTTCAACGAGGCATACGACGACGACGAGGAACTCGCCTACGCGCTCGCCGAACTGGTCAACGAGGAGATCGAGAAGCTCGTCGACGCCGGCGCACGCTACATCCAGATCGACGAACCAGCGCTCGCGACGACGCCCGACGACCACGCCATCGTCGGCGAGGCGCTCGAGCGAATCGTCGCCGACGTCCCCGAGGACGTCCGCATCGGCCTGCACGTCTGTTACGGCGACTACTCCCGGATCTACCCCGAAATTCTGGAGTTCCCCGTCGACGAACTCGACCTGGAACTCGCAAATGGCGACTACGAACAGCTCGACGTCTTCAAAGATCCCGAGTTCACGAAAGACCTCGCACTCGGCGTCGTCGACGTTCACGTCGCCGAGGTCGAGTCGGTCGAGCAGATCGAGGAGAACATCAAAAACGGTCTCGAGATCGTCCCGCCGGAACAGCTGGTCGTCTCGCCCGACTGCGGCCTGAAGCTCCTGCCCCGCGACGTCGCCTACGGCAAGATGGAGAACATGGTCCAGGCGGCCCGGAACGTCGAGAAGGCCCTCGACGAGGGCGAGATCGACGTCGATCGGACGGCCGCACCCGCGGACGACTGAACGGCCCACAACTGTTGGTACTCGATCACGTTCCGACGCTGTCGTCACCGGCGAGGACGTCTCGAGTGCGATCGACGGCAGAACCGCGTCGTCCGGCAGATCACTCGTAGGTGAACAGTCGCACGTCACAGTCGGGACAGACCAGTTTTTCGGGGGGCGTCTCCCCGATCGGCGTCACCTCGCCACAGCAGGCCGACTGCGTGACCGCGAGTTCGCCGTCACAGAGTGGACAGCGCTCGAGGAGCGATCGAAGCGGCCGACCGGCGGCGAGTCGAACCGACTCGTCGACTCGCGACTCGAGGGCGCGGGCCGCGGCGAGTTCGGCCACGGCGACGGCCTCCGAGAGCGAGACGAGGCCGGCCGGCCCGTCGAGGACGACCGACGACCGCCCCCAGTCCCGGCGGGGTCGAGCCTCGACCGCCGGCGGCGTCAGGTCGTCGGCGACGGCCGCGAGTCCCTCGAGGTTCCGACCGGCCAGCGCCTGCATCTCCCGTCGCCAGTCGGCCCGAAACGACTCCTCGAGGAGGAACTCCTCGCCGCGGGGGACGACGACGCCGGCCTCGAGGAGCGCGGCGACGACCTCGTCGCCGGTCGGCGCGTCCCCGTCTGCCGTCCCGACCGGAACCTCGGCGTCGGACAGCGAGTCGGGTTCGTCGCGGTCGATCGGGTCGACCGGCAGCGCGGCGACGAGCCTCGGTGCGAATCGGGGCGTGTACGGCAGGAGGTAGCCCCGAAGCCCGATCGCGGCGACGCCGACTGCGGTGACGACGGCCGCCGTCGCTCGTCTGCCGAGAAGTACCAGCCCCCCGGCCACGAGCGCCAGGACGGCTCCGTTCGCGATCGTACACGGCCAGCATCGGTCGTTTCCGGTGTACTCGGGTCGTCGAATCCGCTCGAGCAGGTCAGCCATGTCGCGAGCGTTCAGATGCCACCGCCTTGAGTGTAGCGCTGAAGACAACCTTTTTACAACGGCTGTTATATGCCATCGATGATGATTGTCGACGCAGCGATTCGCACGCGATCCCGAACGCGTCGCTTCGAGCACTCGAGGCAGGACGACCGTCCGGCGGAATCGACCGCGGCGCGCGCAGCGAACGTCCGGGACGGCACGGTGGTATTCGATGGACGGTGAGAAACTGATCGCGACGCTCGAGGACGCCGGACTCTCCCCCTACCAGGCGGACGCGTTCGTCACGCTCCTCGAACTCGGTTCCGCGTCGGCGACCGACGTCGCGAAAGCCAGTTCCGTCCCCGACCCGCGGATCTACGACGTCCTGCGCGACCTCGAGGAGAAAGGCTACGTCGAAACCTACGAGCAAGACAGCCTCCACGCTCGAGCGCACGACCCCGCGGAGGTCCTCTCTGACCTGCGGTCGCGGGCGAACCGGTTCGAGACCGCGGCCGACGAGATCGAAGAACGCTGGAGTCGTCCGGCGATCGAGGAGCACAAGGTGAGCATCGTCAAGCGCCTCGACACGGTACTGACGAGAGCGGACGAACTCATCCGGTCGGCCGACAATCAGGTCCAGGTCGGGCTGACGCCCGCCCAGTTCGACGACCTCTCGGCGGCGTTCGCGACCGCACTCGAGAAGGACGTCGACGTCAAGATCTGCCTGTTCCCCGACGAGGACGACGAGCCGGAGCTGCCGTCGACCGAGACGCTGGCACAGACCTGCACGGAGGCGCGGTATCGCGACATCCCGTCGCCGTTCGTCGCGCTGGTCGACCGATCGTGGGTCTGCTTTGCACCCCACGGGAGTTCGACGAACCAGTACGGCGTCCTCGTCAACGACCGGACCCACGCCTACGTCTTCCACTGGTACTTCCTGACGTGTCTCTGGGAGGTCCACGACCCGATCTACTCGGCCCGAACCGACGAGTTGCCGATCACGTACGTCGACCTGCGACAGTGCGTCAGGGACATCGAACCGCTCCTCGAGGAGGGCACGACGATCGAGGCGACCATCGACGGTGCCGAGACGGACACGGCACGCGAGGTGACGCTGTCGGGTACGGTGGCGGGCGTGACCTACGCGGGCGTCTCGGCGGACGACGAACGCGCGACGCCGCTGTCTCAACTCGCCGGAAAGGCGTCGATCACCCTCGAGACCGACGAGGGGACGTACACCGCTGGCGGCTGGGGGGCGATGCTCGAGGACGTCGAGGCGATGCGAATCAGGATCGAGTCGATCGAGTGATCGTCGCTCGCATTCGTCGACTTCCCCCCGGATGAATTCTCCGGTGAGCCGACGTCGATAGCGGCGCGGTCGGCACGCTGTCGGCTCTTCCCCTCGCACCTGCCGGAATCTCTCTGGTTAACTACACCCGTTGTACCTCACCCATTAATTATAAATACGTACTTCGCTCATACAGACAATCATGAGTGATAGATACTCACAGGAAGCTGAACGGACTCACTCGAGCGTCTCGCGGCGAACGTTCGTCAAAGCGGCCGGTGCGAGCGGCGCAGCCGCCACGCTGGCCGGCTGTTACGGTGGGAACGGCGGCTCCGGTGACGCCGTCGTGGTGGGGATCGACCCGAACCTCGTCGAGAGCGTCGGCGACCAGGTCGTGGACCTGATCGAGGAGAACGCGGAAGGCGACGTCGAGGTCGAGCTACAGGGCGGAGACCAAGACACGGGCGACCGTCGCAGTACCTACACGAACCTGCTCCAGTCGAACGAGACGGAACCGGACCTGCTGTTGATGGACAACGGCTGGGTGAACGTCTTCATTCAGCGGGGACACATCGCCAACCTGAGTGACACCCTCGACGACGAGGACCTGTCGCTGATCGAAGACGAGTACTTCGAGTCGTTCACCGCGACGGCCCGGGATCCCGACAACGGCGATCTCTACGGCGTGCCGATCTTCCCGGACTACCCGACGATGCAGTACCGCAAGGACTACGCCCGGGAGGCCGGCTACTCCGACGACGACTTCGAGCAGTGGGCCACCGAGCCGATGACCTGGCAGGAGTGGGCCGAAGTCACCCAGGACATCGTCGAGAACTCGAGTGGTGAATACGGCCTCGCGACGCAGTGGGACGTCTACGAGGGAACGTCCTGTTGTACGTGGAACGAGGTCATGTCCTCGTTCGGCGGGGCGTACTTCGGCGGCTTCGACAACCTCTTCGGTCCGGTCGGCGAGCGTGACGTGACCGTCGACAGTCCCGAGTTCATCGAGGGACTGCGGATGATGCGAACGTTCGTCGCCGAGGAGCACGACGAGCACACGCTCGAGGAGTACCCGACCGGTGTCGCTCCCTCGGCGATCACCTCCTGGCAGGAAGAAGACGCCCGCCAGGCGATCCTCGACGGCGAAGCCGTGATGCAGCGCAACTGGCCCTACGCGATCAATCAGAACGTCGAGGTCGCAGACGACCCGATTCCGGTCGAGGACTACGGTGCGATGCCGATTCCCTACGGCGTGACCGAAGACGAGGCCGCACAGCCCGGAACCGGCGGGACGACCGCCGCACTCGGCGGCTGGCACCTCACGCTCAACCCCAACTCCGAGCGGACCGAAGACGCGGTCGCGGTCCTTCGGGCGACGATGCAAGACGACTTCAACCTCGGCATGTTCGACATCTGGGGATGGATCCCGCCGAAGCCGCGCCTGTTCGACACCGACGAAGCAGCACAGGTCGAACCGATGGGCAACTACATGCAGACGCTCCGCGTGGCCGGCGAGAACGCCATGCCCCGTCCCGTGACCCCGGTCTGGCCGGACCAGTCTACGCTCATCGCCGAGGAGGTAAACAGCGCCGTCGCCGGAGACAAGAGCCCCGAGGACGCGGCCGCTGACCTCCAGACGGGTCTGGAAGAAATCGAACAGCAAGGATGAGCACCGGACAACGGACCGACGGTCCCACTCGAGAGTCGAAGCGGTCGGGACCGCTCGTCGCGATCACGCGCTGGATGGAGAACCTCGGCGAGACGGGTTTCGCCTACCTGCTGTTGACGCCGGTGTTTCTCCTGCTGGGAGCGATCGCGCTGTATCCGCTCCTCCGGACGTTCGAACTATCGATGTTCCAGAACGTCCTGGCGGACCCGGAGTACGTCGGTTTCGGTAACTACGTCGACCTGTTCACGGGCGAGGCCGATCCGCGATTCCCCGGAACGACCACGTTCCTCCCCGAGATCAGTACCAGCGGGCAGTTCCCGTTCGTCCACGTCGGCGGTCTGATGCGAAGCGCACTCGCAGTGACGCTCGTCTTCACCGTCGTGAGCGTCTTCTTCGAGACGATCATCGGCTTCGGACAGGCGCTGGTGTTAGACCAGGACTTCCGCGGTCGGCGGTGGGTCCGCGTCGCGATCATCATCCCGTGGGCGATCCCGATCGTCATCCAGGGGATGATCTTCTACCTGATGTTCCACCCGACCGCGGGGTTCCTGACCGACTACCTGGCCAGCTGGGGACTCGTCGCGCCGAAAAACACGCTCAACGACCCCTCGAGTTCGCTGTTGATCGTCACCGTCGCCGACATCTGGAAGACGACGGCGTTCATGGCGTTGCTCATCCTCGCTGGCCTCCAGAGTATCGACCGGAGCCTCTACGACGTCGCGAAAGTCGCCGGCGCGAACCGCTGGCAGCAGTTCAAGCTGATCACGTTCCCGCTCGTCCTGCCGTCGCTCGGAATCGCGATCCTCTTCCGGACGATCGACGCCATGCGGATCTACGGCCTCATCGACTCCGTCTCGAGTTGTACGGCCGTGCCGTCGCTGTCGTGTATGGTCGTCTCGACGTTCAACACGAACCGTGGGCTCGCGTCGGCGATCGCGTTCGTCACGGCGGGCATCATCGGGATCGCCGTCCTGGGCGTGATCTACCAGCAGTACAGGGAGGGGTTCTGAGATGGCGACCACGTCCGAATCCGCGTCGCAGTCGACGGACGACGACCTGGGGCCGCTCGAGCGGTGGACCCGTGGCGTCGTCACCGACCCCGACAGGCGCAGTCGGCTGTACCGGGCGCTGTTCTACGTCGTGACGGTGTTTTTCCTCGTGACGACGCTGTTTCCCTTCTACTGGCTGCTGGTGCTGGCACTGACGCCGAACGGGCTGATCACTGGAGGTGACTGGAGCGTCCCCGTCCCCGTCCTCGGCGAGGTGCTGTTCCCGACGCCACGGGGGTTCAACGTCGCCGCCTTCGTGGAGGTGTTCCAGCAGGTGCCGTTCCACCTCTACGTGTTCAACAGCTTCGTGCTCGCGACGACGACGACGATCATCGTCCTGGTCCTCGCGAGCCTCGCGGGGTACGTCTTCGGCCGTCTCGAGTTCCCCGGCCGCGGCGTGTTGATGCTCGCCGTGCTGGCGATCTCGTACTTCCCGCCGGCGGCGTTCCTGATCCCGCTTTTCGACGCGTTCCTCGGGAACCCGATCACGGTGCCGTTTCTCGGGCTCGAACTGTTCTCGCCGCCCCGGCTCGTCAACACGCCGGCGTCGATGATCATGCCGTTCAGCGCGCTGTTCATGCCGCTGTCGATTTTCATCCTCACGACGTTCTACGCCCAGATTCCCGACGGGCTCGAGGACGCCGCACGCGTCGAGGGGACGACCCGACTCGGCGCGCTGTTTCGCGTGATCATGCCGCTTTCGGCACCCGGCGTCGCCACCGCGGCCGTGCTGACGTTCATCTCGGTGTACAACGAGTACTTCTTTAGCTCGATCATGTCACTCCAGAACGAACCCCAGCAGTGGTCG
This sequence comes from Natribaculum breve, assembly GCF_023008585.1. Lineage (GTDB taxonomy): Archaea > Halobacteriota > Halobacteria > Halobacteriales > Natrialbaceae > Natribaculum > Natribaculum breve. The sequence continues at coordinate 749,686 of NZ_CP095390.1, forward strand.
CCGCTGGTGGGCGGCATCCTGAGCTACCAGACCCAGTACACGACCGACTACAACCTGATGGCGGCGGCGAGCATCGTCGGCGTGTTACCGATGCTGATCCTCGTCGTGGTCGCACAGGAGAAGATCGTCAGCGGACTCACCGCAGGAGCACTCAAAGAGTAACTATGGCACGAGTAACACTCGACAACGTCACGAAACGCTACGAAGACGTCGTCGCGGTCGACGACATGAACCTCGAGATCGAAGACGGAGAGTTCGTCTGCCTCGTCGGCCCCTCCGGCTGTGGGAAGTCGACGACGATGGAGACCATCGCCGGCCTCACGAAACCCTCGGAGGGGACGATCCACATCGGCGACACTGACGTGACCTCCCTCCCGCCGAAAGACCGGGGGGTGGCGATGGTCTTCCAGAACATCGCGCTGTTCCCGCACATGGACGTCTACGACAACATCTCCTTCGGGCTTCGACTCCGGAAGTACGACCAGGAGGTGATCGACCGCCGCGTCGAGCAGGCGGCCGACATCGTCCAACTCGAGGGGATGTTAGACCGGATGCCCGACGAGATGTCGGGCGGCCAGCGCCAGCGCGTCGCCATCGCCCGCGCGATCGTCCGCGAGCCCGACGTCTTCCTGATGGACGAACCGCTCGCGAACCTGGACGCGAAACTGCGCGTACACATGCGCACGGAGCTCCAGCGGCTCCACAAGGAACTCGAGACGACGATCATCTACGTCACCCACGACCAGGCCGAGGCGATGACGATGTCCGATCGCATCGCCGTCATCAACGACGGCGAACTCCAGCAGATCGATCCGCCGCTGACCTGCTACAACGAGCCGGCGAACCGGTTCGTCGCCGGCTTCATCGGCTCGCCATCGATGAACTTCGTCGAGGGCGAGGTGACGGCCGACGGCCTCCAGACTGACAACTTCGACGTCGAGTTCGATCCGACGGCGGTCGCCGACGTCGCCGTCGGCGACGCCGTCACCATGGGCATTCGCCCCGAGGACATCCATCTCGTAGACCGCGCCGAGACGCTGTCGAGCGCGTCTGCTGTCGTCGACGCGACGACGGACGTCCTGGAGCCGATGGGCAGCGAGATCTTCGTCTACCTCAGACTCGACGACTCGAGCAGCCGAACGATGGACGACGAGGTCACGGCCGCGTCGAACCAGCTGTTGATGAGCGTCGACCCCGACACGGCCATCGACGAGGACGAACCGGTCGACGTCGTCCTCGATCGGTCGAAGGTCCACCTCTTCGACGTGGAGACCGGCGAGGCGATCTGCCACGGACTCGAGGCTCGCGAAGCGAGTCCGCTCGCGGAGACGGAAACGGAGGGACAGCGATGAGCGACCTCGTCCCGCTCGTCTACTACGGCGGCACGTTCGTCCTGTTTTTCTTCTGGATCTACGGGATCGCCTCGTTCGTCCTCGACGTGAAGAACAAGGTCGTCCCGGGGATCCGGCGGTATCGCCGCGGGAGAAAGAAACTCGCGGAGAAGCGACGCCGGGAGCGCGAATACGAGGAAAAAGAAGAGCAGTTGTACTGACTCCGAACACCTGGAATAACTCATATTACGAACCTAAATGAACTCGACTCTCTCGACTGTACGGACAGGTATCGTCGGTCTCGGAAACATCGGCCACCACCACGCCGAGCGGCTCGTCGACCTCGGCGTGCCGCTGGTCGGCGGGATGGACGTCTCCGCCGAGGCACGCAGACGCTTCGCGACGCGCTACGACGTCGACGTCTACGAGGACCACGAGGACCTCTTCGACGCCGTCGACGCCGTCGTCGTCACCACGCCCAACAAGTTCCACGAGGAGTACGCCGTCGACGCCCTCGAGCACGGCCTGCACGTCCTCCTCGAGAAACCGCTCGCTCACAACGTAGAGAGTGCAGAACGCATCGCGAAGGCGGCGGCCGACTCGGACGCCCAGTGTATGGTCGGCTTCAACAACCGGTTCTCGAACGCCGTCCAGATCGTCAAAGACCGAATCGAAAGCGGCGAACTCGGCCAGGTCACGCACCTCGAGGCCAACTACGTGCGCCGCCGTGGCGTCCCCGGACGGGGCTCGTGGTTCACCCGACGCGACGTCTCCGGCGGCGGCGCGTTGATCGACCTCGGCGTTCACGCGCTCGACCTCGCGCTGTACTTGCTTGGCTACCCCGACGTCGAGGAGGTCTCGGGCGTTACCAGATCGGAGTTCGGCTCCCGAGAGGACTACGCCTACCTCGAGATGTGGGGTGAGGACACCGGTCCGGAGGGGTTCGACGTGGACGACTCCGCGAGCGCGTTCGTCCGCTGTACGGGCAACCGGACGATCTCGCTGGAAACTGCGTGGGCGACCAACCGACCGGCCAACCACGAGTTCGTCGTCCGCGGCACCGACGCCGCCGCCCGGTTCGACCTCCTCGAGGGCGATCTCACGATCTACTCGGCGAGTTCGACCGGTCCCAACCACCTGGAGGACACGAGCGTCGAGACGCGAGGGAACGACTCCCACGCCGACGAACAGGCGACGTTCTTCGACGCGATCGCGAACGATCGTCCGATCGGGAACGTCGAACACGCACTGACCGTCCAGCGCGTCATCGACGCGATCTACCGCTCGAGCGACGCTCGACGGACCGTCGCCGTCGCCGACGGCCCTCGCCAGCGACCCGACGACCTGGCGGCCGAGGTCGGTGACGGCTCGGGCGAGACGCGCGATCGGGTGCCGAAAGCCGCCCGCGACGACCTCGAGTAACGCCGCTTGCGGACGAGACGCTCGTTTTCACTCGATCGGACTCCGTCGGTTCGCCCGCCGACCTGACGGAAAATACTAACTACTCCAATTGTGAATGAGTTCACATGGCACTGGAAGTCGGCGTACTCGGGTATCGCTTCATGGGCAAGGCCCACGCCAACGCGCTCTCGCGGCTCCCGATGTTCTTCCCGGACGCACCGGCGGTCGAACGACGCGTGCTCGTCGGCCGCGACGAGGAGGCACTCGCCGAGGCTGCCGATCGCTTCGGCTTCGAATCGACGGCGACCGACTGGCGCGAGGTCGTCGACGACGTCGACGTCTTCTACAACCTCGGCCCGAACCACGTCCACGCCGAGCCCTCGATCGCCGCGCTCGAGGCCGGCACGCCGGTCTTTTGCGAGAAACCGCTCGCTCCGACGCTCGAGACGGCCCGGGAGATGACCGACGCTGCACGTCGGGCCGGCGTCCCCGCCGGCTGTGCGTTCAACTACCGGTTCGTGCCCGCCATCCAGTACGCGAAAGAGCTACTCGAGGCCGGCGAACTCGGCGAGATCCACCACGTCCGCGGCCGGTACCTGCAAGACTGGCTGGTCGATCCCGACGCGCCCTGGTCCTGGCGCAACGACGAGGAGATGGCCGGCTCGGGCGCTCTCGGCGACCTGGGTTCGCACACCGTCGACCTCGTGCGATTCCTCGTCGGCGAGATCGAGCGCGTCAGCGGCCACCTGCGGACGTTCGTCGACGAGCGGCCGGTGGAAGGCAGCGACGAAACCAGGCCGGTTACGGTCGACGACGCCTACTCGGCACAGCTCGAACTCGAGAACGGCGCGATGGGGACCCTCGAGGCCTCGCGGTTCGCGACCGGCCACAAGAACGACCACACGATCGAGATACACGGCTCCGAGGGCAGTCTGAAGTTCTCGCTCGAGCGGCTGAACGAACTCGAACTGCTCCGCGAGGACGACCGGGGTTACGAGACGATCCTCGTGACCGACGAGGACGACCCCTACGTCGACCACTGGTGGCCGCCGGGACACGTCATCGGCTGGGAGCACACGTTCGTCCACGAGAACTACGAGTTCCTGACCGCGGTAGCGAACGAGGGCGCGTTCGAACCGAGCTTCGAGGACGGACTCGCCGCCCAGCGCGTCCTCGAGGCGATCCAGCGAAGCGACGACCGCGGCGAGTGGGTCGACCTCGACCGCGAGTTCGAGTAATCGGCCGCCGGGAGGCCACAGCGGCGGCCCCGTCCGGCGCCACGTCGCTGGCGGCGAGTGCATCTCGTACCGAGATACTTTTCATTTGCTCTATCGAAGTCAGCGTGTGCTGTCGGTCGAACTCCACGTACACTCGTCGTTGTCCTACGACGGTCGCGACCCGGTCGAGCTGATCCTAGAGCAGGCCGCGGCCGTCGGCCTCGACGCGATCGCGATCACCGATCACGACGAGATCGACGCGAGTCTCGAGGCGGTCGAGCGCGCACCGGAGTACGGCCTGATCGGGATTCCCGGAATCGAGATCTCGAGCAAGGCGGGACACGTCCTCGGAATGGGAGTCGAGGAGGCCGTCCCGCCCGGCCTGTCGTACGACGAGACGCTCGAGCGGATTCGCGACCAGGGCGGACTGGCGATCGTTCCACACCCGTTCCAGGAGTCACGCCACGGCGTGATGGCACGGATTTCGCGATCGGAACTCGCGCGGGCGGACGCGATCGAAGTCTACAACTCGCGACTCCTCACCGGCCGGGCGAACAGGCAGGCCGAACGGTTCGCCGAGTCGTGTGACCTCCCGATGACCGCCGGGAGCGACGCCCACATCAGTGAGATGGTCGGGCAGGCGGTCACTCGCGTCGGCGCGAACGATCGAAGCGTCGGGGCGATCCTCGAGGCGATCGCCGACGGCCGAACCTCGGTCGAGGGCAAGCGGACGCCCTGGCACATCAGCTTCCGGCAGGCGGCCGGTGGTGCGAAACGACGGATGAAAAGTCGCGTCGCGGAGCTGTTCGAATGACGATCCGTGGCACCGACGCGGAGACGGTTCGCGACGCCATCGAGAGCGAGGACCCGCTGCCCGGAACGACGGGCTTCGCCGGCGAAATCGACGGACGGCTGGTGCGAGACGTCCTCGGACGCGTGCCGCTTTTCGTCGAACGCGGCGTCGACGAGCCGACGCCCGAGGAGTGGGCCTTCTCGCCGACCGACCTCGAGGACCCGACCGCGTTCCCCGCGGGAACCGTCGCCGCCGCCGGCGACTGGACCCACTGCTGGCAGCTCCCGAACCCGGATCCGGACACCGATCACGAGCGCGCACTCGAGCGAGTCGACCGGGCGATCCGAACCGCGACGGACGCGACGCCGAACGGCGACGTCGCGGTCGCCTTCTCCGGCGGCGTCGACTCCGCGCTCGTCGCGGAGCTACTCGACGCCCCGCTTTACGTCGCCGGCTTCCCCGACAGCCACGACGTCGAGGCAGCGCGGACGGCCGCCGAGGCGATGGGTCGTGAACTGACGGTCGTCGAACTCGAGCCGGCCGATCTGGAGCGAGCGACGCCGACGGTCGCACGGGCGATCGGACGGACGAACGCGATGGACGTCCAGATCGCGTTGCCGCTGTTTCTCGTCGCACGGCGAGTCGCCGCCGACGGCTTCGACGCGCTCGCGGTCGGCCAGGGTGCGGACGAACTGTTCGGCGGCTACGAGAAAGTCGCCAGACTCGACCACCGGGTCGAGGCCGACACCGTTCGCGGCGCGGTTCGCGAACAGCTCCACACGCTCCCCGCGCAGTTGCCACGAGACGTGCTCGCGATCGGGGCGGGAGGCGTCGACCCCGTCGCGCCGCTGCTCTGCGACGCGGTCGTCGACGCTGCACTTCGGCTCCCCACCGAACTGCTCGTCGACGACGAAACGCGCAAACGGGGGCTCCGACTCGTGGCGTCGGCGTACCTCCCCGAGTCGGTCGCGAACCGGGAGAAGAAGGCAGTCCAGTACGGCAGCCTCGTCGCTCGAGAACTCGACCGACTGGCCCGGCAGGCGGGGTACAAACGCCGGATGGACGACCACGTCACGAAGTACGTCCGGTCGCTGCTCGCAGACGACGCGCTGTAGGTGCCGGCTACCGACCGCTCGCCGTCAGGTCCAGACGCGAAGACACTCGGTCGAACAGAAGTGAAGTTCGACGTGTTCGTTGGGTTCGTCTTCGACGTAGGTCGTCAGCGTGTACGCGATTTCGTCCCCGGAAGCGCAGTTGTCGCACTTCATACCCGGCCGCTCGACTCGAGGGGGCTTGAGTAAGTTGTCGCTACCGATCGGCACAACGGTTCAAAAACTGATTATACCGCGGTTAACATCCTGTAGAACCACGGCGTGTCGCGGCTGTTTCGGTGGCTGGCGGCACGAGTCGGTGCCGAACCGTCGATCAGGCGGGCGTGCCCTCCTCGGCCTCGAGCAGTTCGTGATACCGGTTGCGGATGGTCACTTCGGAGATGTTGGCGACCTCGCTGACCTCGTTCTGGGTGACCTTCTCGTTGGTCAGCAAGGCAGCGGCGTACACTGCGGCCGCGGCGAGGCCGACCGGCGACTTGCCCGAGTGGACGCCCTCCTCTTTCGCCGTCTCGAGTAGCCGACGGGCGGTCCGCTCGGTCTCCTCCGAGAGCTCGAGGTCGCTCGCGAATCGCGGCACGTAGCTCACTGGGTCGGCGGGCTGGATCTCGAGACCGAGTTCGCGGATCACGTAGCGGTAGGTGCGGGCGATTTCGGCCTTTTCGACGCGACTCACCGCGGTGAGTTCGTCGAGACTGCGGGGGGTGCCGGCCTGGCGGGCGGCGGCGTACAGCGACGCGGTGGCGACGCCCTCGATCGAGCGTCCCGGCAGGAGGTCCTCCTCGAGGGCACGGCGGTAGATCACCGACGCCGTCTCGCGGACGTTCTCGGGGAGGCCGAGCGCCGAGGCCATGCGATCGACCTCGCCGAGTGCCTGCTTTAAGTTGCGCTCTTTGCTGTCGCGGGTGCGAAAGCGCTCGTTCCACGTGCGAAGGCGCTGCATCTTCTGGCGCTGGCGGCTCGAGAGCGCCTTGCCGTAGGCGTCTTTGTCCTGCCAGCCGATGTTCGTCGACAGGCCCTGGTCGTGCATCATCTTCGTCGTGGGCGCGCCCACGCGGCTCTTCTCGTTTTTCTCGGCGCTGTCGAACGCGCGCCACTCGGGACCGCGGTCGATCTCGTCTTCCTCGACGACCAGCCCACACTCCTCACAGACCGTCTCGCCGTGCTCGGCGTCGCTCGTCAGCCGGCCACCGCACTCCGGACAGCGCATTCGCTCGTCCGACGTCGTAGACTCGTCCGCCTCGGTCTCACGTTGCTCGCCGCTCCGAGTTCGGATGGGGGATTCCGTCATTGTGTTGTGCGTGTGTGTAAATACACTGGAGAACTCTCTGACGCAAATACGCATAAGGACGAACGTGGCTTAACTATTTTGGTTGATTTACGAAGAATACTTTTGAAACGTGGGTGTTTTGGCGTCTACTAGACAAACCCTACGACCGTTTCGTCCGGCAGTCGTTCTCACGACGGACCGACAACTGATACTATCGGACGTAACTGTGTGAAGATTCTCGCCACCCCGGGACGGCGAGAATCTTTCACGACGTACGTCCGGCAGTATGAAACGATCGACACGCTGCTCACAGCGGAGCGGCCAGTACTGGCAGCACCGTCGGCACTGGTCGCCGAGTCGCGAGCAGGTGTGCAACGACGTTCAGTAGCGACTGTAGACGGTTCTCGGACCGCCGCCCCGACGGTATCGAAACTCTTACTCCCCGCTGGCCGGTCCAGAAAAGTATGAGCGACGACGCCGTCAACCCGGAGGAAGTCCGCCACGTTGCGGCGCTTGCCCGGATCGACCTCGAGGACGCGGAGGTCGACCGCTTTGCCGACCAGTTCGCGGACATCCTCGAGTACTTCGAGACGCTCGACTCGGTTCCGGAGGTCGAACGCGACGTCGACCTCGCGAACGTGATGCGTCCGGACGAGGAACACGACTGTCTCGACAGCGAGGACGCCCTCCGGAACGCCCCGGAGAGCGAGGACGGCTACTTCAAAGGACCGAACGTCTCCTGATCATGTCGGAAAACATCTTCATCACCGAAGCGGAGATCGCCGGCGACGCCGAGGGCCCCCTCGCGGGCAAGACCGTCGCCGTCAAGGACAACATTTCGACGGACGGCGTCCGGACGACCTGCGGGTCGCGGATGCTCGAGGAGTACGTCCCGCCGTACGACGCGACGGTCGTCTCCCGGGTGAAAGACGCCGGCGCGACGATCGTCGGGAAGGCGAACATGGACGAGTTCGGCATGGGGACGACCACCGAGACGTCGTACTTCGGGCCGACGGACAACCCCGCGGCTCCGGGGCACGTCCCCGGCGGCTCCTCCGGTGGCTCCGCCGCCGCCGTCGCCGCCGGCGAGGCCGACCTCGCACTCGGCTCTGACACCGGCGGCTCCGTTCGCTGTCCGGCCGCGTTCTGTGGCGTCGTCGGGATCAAACCCACCTACGGGCTCGTCTCCCGCTACGGACTCGTCGCCTACGCAAACAGCCTGGAGCAGATCGGCCCCTTCGCCCCGACCGTCGAGGAGGCCGCCGAACTGCTCGACGTGATCGCCGGTAGCGACGAGCGCGACGCGACCACTCGCACCGAGGGTGACGACTCGAACTACGCCGCCGCGGCCGACGGCGACGTCGACGGGCTCTCGATCGGCGTGCCGACGGAACTCCTCGAGGGCGCGGACGAGGGCGTCGTCGAGACGTTCTGGGACGCGATCGCACGCCTCGAAGACCAGGGTGCGACCACCCACGAGGTCAGCCTTCCCTCGGTCGAACACGCCGTCGAAGCCTACTACGTGATCGCGATGTCGGAGGCGTCCTCGAACCTGGCGCGGTTCGACGGCGTCCGGTACGGTCACTCGGGCGGCTACGACGGCAACTGGAACGAGACCTTCGGCCGCGCACGCGAGGAAGGCTTCGGCGACGAGGTCAAACGCCGCATCCTGCTCGGCACGTACGCGCTCTCGGCCGGCTACCACGACAAGTACTACAAGAAAGCCCAGGACGCCCGCGCCTGGGTCAAACAGGACTTCGACGAGGCGCTCTCGGAGGCCGACGTCCTCGCCTCGCCGACGATGCCCGTCCCGCCGTTCGAACTCGGCGAGAGCCTCGACGATCCGCTGCAGATGTACCTCGCCGACGCCAACACCGTTCCCGTCAATCTCGCCGACCTGCCGGCGATTTCGGTTCCCGCGGGCGAAGCCGACGGCCTCCCCGTCGGACTGCAACTCGTCGGTCCCGCCTTCGGCGAAAAGCGGCTGATTCGGGCGGGCAGCGCGCTGGCGTAGCCGAGATCGGCCGTTCTCCGGCCCGCCGTCGCTGCAAGAGCAAGTACAACTCTTGTGGATCTCCTGCCCCGACTTTCCGTCGATGAGCGAAGCTGACTCGCCGCTCGAGGGCGCGACGGTCGCCATCTTCGTCGCGCCGGCGGGAACCGAAGAGATCGAGTTCACGGAACCGAAGCGAGCCGTCTCCGACGCCGGGGCCACCGTCGAGGTCGTCGGGATCGAACCCGGCGAGGCACAGGCCGTCAACGACGATCTCCAGGAGAGCGACACGTACGAGGTCGAAACGACGTTCTCCGAGGCGTCTGCGGACGACTACGACGCGGTGGTCGTGCCGGGCGGAACCGTCGGTGCCGACAAACTCCGCGCCGACGAGGACGCGGTCGCCCTGCTTCGAGAGCACGTGACCGCCGGCAAGCCCGTCGGCAGCATCTGTCACGGCCCCTGGACGCTGGTCGAAGCAGGCGTCGTCGACGGCCGGACGCTGACGTCTTACCCCAGCCTGGAGACCGACGTCCGCAACGCTGGTGGCGAGTGGATCGACGAAGAAGTCGTCGTCGACGGAGGTGTGATCACCAGCCGCGGCCCCGACGACCTCGACGCGTTCTGCGAGACGCTCGTCGACGAGTTCGCGACGGCAGTGGACCGATAGGAAGTGAACGAACGGCGTCGAGACCGACTACTCCTGGTAGGCCAGGTTCATGATCCACTGCGAGAACGCGTCGCTGTTGGGGTCGACCTCTTCTTCCCCGATGAACGGCGAGAGCATGTCGCCGGCCATGAGCAGCGTGAAATCGAGGTCCCGGGCGGTCGGCGTGATGTAGTAGGTGTTGTGACCGGCGTAGACCGTCTCCTCGCGGTCGACGAGGTCCTTCTCGACGAGCGATTCGACGATCCGACTGCCCTTCCGCGAGGAGACGTCGAGTTCTTTCCAGAAGTCGCTCTGGTGGATCCCGCCTGTCTCGCGGACGAGCTCGAGTCCCGCGCGTTCGTCTTCCGAGAGTTCGGCCTCGATTTCCGAAACGCTCACGCCGACCACCTCTCGACCGTGCTCGCCGCTACTGGAAGGAGTGCGTCCATATTGCTACTCACGTACGGCGACCCGCTTAAACTTGCCCTTCGAGGCCGATCGGCTCGTGGGCCGTCCGACACGGCGGCCCGTCGGCGAACTCGTAGGTGAGCGTCTCGCCGAGCGCGATCAACGACGACGACCGCGTCCCGTACCCGTTCTCGTGGATGCAGACGCCGTACTCGTGATCCCCGAGCACCGCTTTCGCCCGCGAGAGCCACTCCCCGGTGCGCTCGCCGGGCTCCGGCTCGAGCGCGCGTCGAACCTTCTTCGCGTTCTCCGCCTGCTGTCTGCCGACCTCGTCTCGGAACGACGGGATCGAGACGTGGTCGTCGAAGCCGACGTTGACGACGACGTGGACGCCCGGCTCGAGAGCGACTCGCTCGAGCGAGCCGTCCCAGCCGAGCCAGATGGCGTCGTCCTCGTCCGCGACGACGAGGTGGAAGCCGTCGTACTCGTACTCCGCTGTGGTTCGCTCGACGGCCGTCGCCGCCTCGCGCGCGGAGTCACACGCGAGGACGTCGGCGACGAGCAGTCCCCGCGACCGGTCGCCCGCGAGCTCCGCGTCGGTCCACCGATTCGTGAGCCCCGCGAAGACGTCGTGTTCGTTGACGCCGATCCACGTGCCGCCGGCTTCGGCGTCTTTCGGGGCGATCACGAGCGGGTCCTCGCGGTAGACGCCCGGCGGGACGAACGCACGCTCGAGCGATTCGTCACGGTTGGCGGCGACCGTAACTGGCGCGTCGTCGAAGACCTGCCACGCGAGAGTCAGGGTACACACGACTCGAGAGAGGGGTGCGTTCGGCTTAAATTTCCTCACCCGCGTCCGCCGCGTCGTCGTCCGTCGCGTCGACCCCGTCGCGCTCGAGGCGGTCGCGGACCGCCTCGCGGTCGACCGTCCCCGACGGCGTTCGGGGGACGTCCTCGACAAATCCGATCGTCTTCGGGCGTTTGAACCGCGCGAGCCGTCCCTCGCAGTGGGCGAGCAGCGACTCGGGTGACGGTCGTTCGTCCCCCGGAACCACCAGCGCGGCGACGCGTTCGCCCCACTCCGCGTCGGGGAGACCGACCACTGCCGCGTCGGCGACCGACGGATGAGAGCGAAGGGCATCGGCGACCTCGTCGGGGTCGACGTTCTCGCCGCCGGTGACGATCCGGTCGCTCCGCCGACCGCACACCCACAGCCGTCCGTCGTCGTCGCGGTAGCCCGCATCACCCGTGTGGAGGCCGCGCTCGTCGAACGCCACGGCAGTTCGCTCGTCGTCGAGGTAGCCCGGCGTCACGGTCGGACCGGAGACGACGATCTCGCCCGTCTCGCCCGGTTCGACCGGCTCGCCCGCGTCGTCGACGATCGAGACGTCGGTGAACGCGAGCGGCTGACCGACGGTCCCCGGGTGGGCGGCCGCTTCTGCTGGCGTCGCCGTGGCGATCTGTGAGGCCGTCTCGGTCATCCCGTAGGTCGGACAGGCGGGCACCTCGTGCTCGCGACAGCGATCGAGCAGTTCCGTCGTGGCCGGCGCACCGCCGAGCAGGACGAACCGCAGCGAGTCGGGGGCGGACCAGCCGGCGTCGAGCAGTCGCGTCAGCATCGTCGGCACGAGCGAGACGCCCGTGATCCCGTACTCGTCGATCACTCGAGCGGTCGCGTCGGGATCGAACGCGCGCTGGATCACGACGGCAGTTCCGTACAGCACCGAGCGAACGACGGGTGCCAGCCCGCCCATGTGGTAGGTCGGCAGACAGCACAGCCAGCGGTCGTCGGGGAGCACGCCGAGGCGAAACGAAGACGCCGTCGCACTCGCCACGAGGTTCCCGACGGTCAGACGGACGGCCTTCGGCTCGCCCGAGGTCCCCGAGGTGAACATGATAAGCTGCGTCGAGGCCCGCTCGAGCGTCGTCGGCGTCACGGCCGACTTGCCGTCCGTCGCGGTCGGATCGTCGGCCGCCGGTCCGTCGGTACCTGCGAGCGCCCGGACGCGCTCGTGGGTCGGCTCGTCGACCGAGTACAGCGGCCCGTCTGCGAGTTCGAGCGCCAGCTGTTCCGTCTCGGCCTCACAGACGACCGCCTCGAGGTCGGTCCGCTCGACTTTCGAGGCGAGTTCCGTCGCGGTCTCGGTGACCGGCAGCGAGACGACGGTCGTCCCGGTTCGCATCGCGGCGAAGAAGACGACCGCGCTGGCCGGTCGCGTCCCAATCAGGACGCCGATTCGGCCGCCGGCGACGTCGGCGAGGTCGGCGGCGACGCGGTCGACGCGGCGACTGTACTCCCGGAACGTCCACCGCGTTCCCGTCTGGCCGTCGATCAACCCGGTCTTCTCGGGCGTCGCGCTGGCTCTGTGCGTCAGCAGGTCCACCGTCGGCCAGTCGACTGGTTCTCGCATTACTCGTTCCACGTGCCCGAGACGCCAAGACCGTTACTTCCCGGGACGACGATCTCGCCGTCGACCACCGGCGCGGGATCGGACGCGAGGTCGGACGCGAGCAGGTCGCCGGTCGCCAGCCCGCAGGCCGGCCCGTCGGGAAGCGACGCCGCGACGTGGACCGCTCCCGTCCTGGCGACGACCCCGTCGATCGTCGTCGTGACGATCGGGGTGACGTCACACTCGAGCGCCCACGCTCCGACCTCGCAGGCGACGTCGGGCCCACCCAGGGCCATCGGTTTCAGGACGACGACGTCCGCTGCGTCGGCGGCCAGGACCGCGTCGATCCCCCGCTCGACGACGGACTCGTCGACGCCGATCCCGACGCCTGCGTCGCGTACCTCGGCGTGGCCGGCCAGGTCGTCGGCGGGAAGTGGCTGCTCGAGCAGCGCGAGGTCGCAGTCGGCGAGCGCCGCGACCGCGTCGTGAGCCTCGTCTCGGTTCCACGCGCCGTTCGCGTCGGCTCGCAACTCGACGTCGGGGCCGACCGCCTCGCGCACCCGTCGAACCCGTTCGACGTCCGACTCGAGGGGCCGTGCGCCGACTTTCAGCTTGAGCGTCCGGAACCCATCCTCGACGGCTTCCCGGGCGGCGTCGACCGTCTCCGCTGGCGTCCCGTCGCCGATCGTGGCGTTCACCGGGACGTAATCGACGCGCTCGCCCCCGTCGAGGTGGCGGTACAGCGGGACCTGGTCGCGTTTCGCCCGGAGGTCCGACAGCGCGAGCGCGACGCCGTGTCTCGCTGCCGGCGCGCCGTCGCAGGCCGCGAGCAGCCGTCGACACGCCTCGTCTTCGTCGTCTACCGTGACGGCCGCCGCCCGCTCGAGTGCACGCTCGCACTCGGCTCCGGATTCGGTCCACCCCGGAAGCGGCGTCGCCTCGCCGACCCCGTTCTCGTCGTCGCCGTCGATCCGGACGAGAAAGCCGTCTCGCTGCGCGATCGGGCCGGCGGCCGTCTCGAGGTCGGTCGCCAACTCGAGCGAGAACGGACGGTAGGCGAGTTCCATCAGAGGATCAGCCCCGCGGCGAACGTCGCCGCGTAGAGCGCGAGCAGTTTCCCGGTCTGCTCGAGGGCGGGGTTGAGCGCCTCGCCGTCGGTTCGCGTCAGGATCGTCCGGGTCACGAGCGCGGCGTAGGGCAGCGTCACGAGCGGGAGCAGGACCGTCGGTGCGAATCCCCAGCCGAGCCAGAACCACGGCGGGACGACGTACGCCAGCGCGAGCATCGCGACGTACTCGATCCGACTGAACCGGTAGCCGAGGCGGACGGCGAGGGTATTCTTCCCCGTCTCCGCGTCGGTCTCGAGGTCCCGGACGTTGTTCACGACGAGGATCGCCGTCGAGAGACCGGCGATCGGGAGGCTGGCGACGAACGCCTCGAGTGTGATCGTCCCTTCGGGAATCGAGGTCGCGAGCGGGGCGGCGTACGCGGCGGCCTGGACGTAGAAGGTCCCCATCACGGCGACGACGCCGAAGAAGACGAAGACGAACAGATCGCCCAGTCCGTGGTAGCCGAGGGGGTACGGCCCGCCGGTGTAGGCCCACCCGCAGAGCACGCTCACGAGGCCGATCACGAGGATCGGCAGACCGCCGACGTAGACGAGGTAGGTTCCAGAGAGAATCGCGAGGCCGAACGTGACGACGGTCGCGCGTTTCACCTCCTCTGGCTCGATCAGCCCCGACTGGGTGACGCGAGTGAAGCCCTCGCGATCCTCCGTGTCGGCTCCTTTCACCGCGTCGTAGTAGTCGTTCGCGAAGTTCGTCCCCACCTGGATCAGCGCCGCTCCCACGAACGCCATCAGCGCCGGGAGGGCGGCGAAGACCTCCTCGTGGACGGCGAGTCCAGTTCCCACGATCACGGGCGCTGCGGCCGCCGGCAACGTCTGGGGTCGGGCGGCCATCAACCACGCCTTCGTGCGTGATATCTCTGCAGCCATTACTCGACTGTCACACTCGAGGACGTGTCAACGTTGGCATTCTCGAGTGCCGACGTCGTCTCTACCTCTCCTGTGGAACGTCCATCAGTAGTGCCACGGGAACTCCGAGAAGTCCGGCTCGCGGCCCTCGACGAAGGCGTCCCGGCCCTCTTTCGCCTCGTCGGTCATGTACCCCAGGCGGGTGGCCTCGCCGGCGAAGACCTGCTGGCCGACGAAGCCGTCGTCGGCCATGTTGAACGCGTACTTGAGCATCCGCATCGCGTTCGGACTCTTCGAGTTGATCTCCTCGCCCCACTCCAGGGCGCGTTCCTCGAGTTCCTCGTGGGGGACGGCCTCGTTGACCATCCCCATCTCCTCGGCTTCCTCGGCGGAGTAGGTCTTCCCGAGGAAGAACACCTCGCGGGCTTTCTTCTGGCCGATCTGGCGGGCGAGATACGCCGAGCCGAAGCCGGCGTCGTAGCTGCCGACGTCCGGGTCGGTCTGGAGGAACCTGGCGTGCTCTTCGCTCGCGATGGTGAGGTCGCAGACCACGTGCAGCGAGTGGCCCCCGCCGACGGCCCACCCGGGGACGACGCAGACCACGACCTTCGGAATGTGGCGGATCAGCCGCTGGACCTCGAGGATGTGCAGTCGGCCCTGCTCTGAGGCGCGGTCTTCGTCGCCCTCGTACTCGTACCCCGCCTCGCCGCGGATCGTCTGGTCGCCGCCCGAGCAGAACGCCCAGCCGCCGTCTTTCGGCGAGGGGCCGTTGCCGGTCAGCAGCACACAGCCGACGTCGGTCTGTCGTTTCGCGTGATCTAACGCGTCGTACAGTTCGTCGACGGTTCCCGGTCGGAAGGCGTTTCGCACTTCCGGGCGGTCGAACGCGATCCGGACCGTGCCGGAGTCGACGGCCCGGTGGTACGTGATATCTCGAAAGTCGAAGCCGTCGATCGGTTCCCACTGGTCCTCGTCGAAGAGTTCCGAAACCATCGTCCGAAGTTCGGGTCGGCGACCCAAAATAGGTTCTCGTCGGCCACGACTGGCGCACCAGTCCGATTCGCACCGACCGATCAGTCCGGGAGATTTTTCGATCGGCGACCGTATCGGCGAGCGTTCGATGGCCGAGACGTACTACGACGTCCTCGAGGTCTCCCCCGACGCCACCCAGGAAGAGATCACGGCGGCCTACCGCGAGCGCGTCCTCGAGACCCACCCGGATCGAAACGACGACCCCGACGCGGCCGAACGGTTCAAGCGCGTGACGACGGCGGAAGAAGTCCTCTCGGACGACGTCGAGCGGGCGCGGTACGACCGACTCGGACACGACGCCTACGTCGCACGGTCGGACGGCGCTGGCGACGAGACGGCAGAGTCGGGTCGACCGTCCGACGCTCGTGAGACGGCCGCTAGCGCCGACTCGAGCGACCCGTTCGCCGACCTGTTCGACGGGACCGACCGGTCGTGGACGACCGGCGAGACCGATCGATCGGGACCGAGTCACCACGCGCGCCACCGGCGTCGTCGCCAGCGAGCCACCGAGCGCGCTCGCTCGACGGCCGAGTGGTGGATCGGCGACGCAGCCGAGACGACTCGAGCGAACGCCGGGGTGGGGACGGAATCGACCGACGGACGACGCGACGCCGGTAGCGAGGCGAGCGGCTACGCCGTCCACGACTGGAACGACGACGTCGACCTCGGGCGGTCTCGACCCGCGATGGACCAGTCGACCGTCGTGGTCGTCGCCTGCCTCGCGCTCCTGTATCCCGTGTTCGTCTACGCGAGCGTCGCGCCGGCGTTCCCGCTCGTCGTCAACGGCGTCGTCGCCGCGTGTACGCTGGTCCTCGTCGGCTACCTGCTCACGATACCGCGGGCGGCGATCGTGGCCTTCGGCCTCTGGAGCGTCCTCGTCCCCGTCGGTCTCCCCGCGCTCACCGCGGTCGATCCCCTCTCGCCAATCGGTTTGCTCGTCACCGCCGCGTTCTGGCTCCCCCTCGGCTACGCCGTCGCCGTCTGGTGGGCGCTCCGTCCCTGACTCGATCCGTGCATGTCGAATCGAGTTCCCACCGAGAGTCGAATCTCTCTGTCGCGCCACGACGGTTCGTTCGCGGCACGATCGAAACCGAGCGAGAGCTGTTTCGCCGGCAATTCGAGGGGCTTCGAGACGTCTTTCGGACCCGCTGTGAGTCCGACCGAGCCACTACGGCGGACGAAAATCCAAGCGGAGGAGGCGGCCGAACGGCTGCGAGAGTTGCCGACCGACCAGACGCGGCTACGCGTCGTCGGCGACGGCGTCGCGGACTCGCCGCTCGAGGTCCTCCCGTCGCCGGTGGCTCGTCTCGGCGTCGAACGCGACGGACAGTACCTGCGTCCCGGGCGACGCGAGCGACTCGCTGTAGACCGCGTCGAACGCCGTCGGCTCGACGCGGACGAACTCGAGGTCGTAGAGGTCCGCGACGGGCTCGAACTCGACGCCGTGGGGCGTCTTGAACTGCTCGGTGAACGGCGGGTCGTACTCCTCGATCGGGAGCATGTGGAAGATGCCGCCGCCGTCGTTGTCGAGCAGGACGATCGTCGCGTCGACGCCGCAGCGTCCGAGCGCGAGCAGACCGTTCATGTCGTGGTAGAACGCGAGGTCGCCGGTGACGAGCACGACTGGGTCGTCCGTCGCGCTGCCCGCGCCGAGGGCCGTGCTCGTGATGCCGTCGATGCCGCTGGCTCCGCGGTTCGCGAGTACCGTCAGGTCGGCCGTTCGCGGCCGGCCGAATCGGTCTGCGTCCCGGACGGGCATGCTGTTCGAGACGAACACCGTCGCCGGATCGGGTGCGCCCTCGAGCACCGACGCGAGGATCGCTCCCTCGAACGGCGTCGACTCGAGTGCGTCGGACGAGAGCGCGTCGTCGCGGACGTCCCAGTGGCGTCGTTCGGCCGCCCGGAACCGGTCGGCCCAGTCCGGGTCGGTCTCGGCCCGGACGTCGTCGGCTGCGAGGGCGTCGCCGACCGACTCGAGGACCGTCGTGGGATCGGCCTCGACGAGGTCGGTCGCGGTGAACGTCGCCTCCCGCCAGTCGCCTGCGGGGTCGAGCAGGAACTGGCGGCAGTCGGCGTCTGCGAGGTACCGTCGCAGCGCTTTAGACGTCGGCGACGCCCCGACCCGGACGACGACGTCCGGGTCGGGAAGCGCGTCGACGTAGACGTCGTACCCGCCACAGACCGTGGCGTCCGCGACGTGCGGTCCGAACCGCACCGTCGAGAGCGGATCGGCCAGCACTGGCGCGTCGACGGTGGCGGCGAGGTCGGCGACCGCACGGGCGTCGACGCCCGACGGATCGGCCGGCCCCGCGACGACCAGCGGTCGAGACGCCGCTGCGAGCGCGGACGCGAGCCGTCGGACGTCGCCCTCCTCGAGTTGCGTCGTCCCACGCGTCGTCTCGACGAACGGTCCGTCTCGCCCGCGGCCGGCGAGCGTCTCCTCGAATCCGGCCGGGACGTCGTCCGGGACGTCGACCGGCTCGAGGGGCTTGCGGAACGGGACGTTGAGGTGGACCGGGCCGGCCGGAACTCCCGTCGTCTCCGCGAGCGCTCGCGCGGCGGTCGTCCTGAGCATCCGCACCTTCCGTTCGTCGGCCTCGGGTTCGGGCAGTTCGGCGTACCACCGGACGGCGTCGCCGTAGAGTTTGACCTGGTCGACGGTCTGGTTCGCGCCGCTGTCGCGCAGGTCGTGTGGCCGGTCGGCCGTGAGAACGAGCAGCGGCACGCGCGCCTGGCTGGCCTCGACGACCGCGGGGTGGAAGTTCGCCGCCGCGGTGCCGGAGGTGCAGACGAGTGCCGTCGGCTCACCGGTTCGTCGCGCCCGCCCGAGCGCGAAGTACGCCGCCGACCGCTCGTCTATGTGCGAGTAGACCTCGACGTCGGGGTGGGTCGCGAACGCCACCGTGAGCGGCGTCGACCGGCTCCCCGGCGCGATACAGACCGCCTCGAGGCCGCTCGCGACGAGTTCGTCGACCAAAACGTTTCCCCACAGCGTGTTTCGGTTCGGTGCCGTCATCGTCATCGAAGTTCGTCGAGGACCGGTCGGAACTTCAACTGGACCTCGTCCCACTCCTCGTCGGGGTCGCTGTCGGCGACGATGCCGTTGCCCGCAAACAGCGTGACGGTCTCGTCGACCGCGACGCCGGAGCGGATGCCGACCGCGAACTCGCCGTCGCCGTCGGCGTCGAACCAGCCGATCGGAGCCGCATACCAGCCGCGGTCGAACGTCTCGACGCTCCGGATCGTCTCCCAGGCCGCCTCGAGCGGCAGGCCGCCGACCGCCGGCGTCGGGTGGAGCGCCTCGACGATCTCGAGGACGTGTCGGTCGTCGGCGAGTCGCGCCTCGATCGGCGTCTGCAGGTGCTGGATCGTCGCCAGCCGCCTGACAGTCTGGTCGCCGACCGCGACGTCGCGGGCGAGCGGTTCGAGTTGCTCCCGGATCGTCTCGGCGACGAGCTGGTGTTCGTGCTGGAACCGCTCGCTGTCGATCATCCGCTCGACGAGCGCGTCGTCTTCTTCCGGCGTCTCGCCGCGCGGGACCGACCCCGCGAGCGCCTCGGTTTCGACCCGATCGCCGCGCATCGAGACGAGGCGTTCCGGCGGTGCGCCGAAGAACGTCCCGTCGTCGCCGTGGTCGATCATGAACCGATAACAGTTCGGATACTGGCGGCGCAACCGCTCGAGCGTCGCGGCGACGTCGACCGGCGTCTCGAGGTCGGCCGTCTGCGCCTGGGCGAGCACGACCTTCTCGAGGTCGCCGCCGTCGATTCGTTCGAGTGCCGTCTCGACCTGCTCGGTCCACTCCCCGGGGGTGGTCGATCGGCGGGTCGACGCGATGCCGGGTCCGGTCCCGCTCGGTCGCATCGCCGGAAGGTCGGCGAGTCGATCCCGCCAGTACTCGAGGGAGTCGGCGGCGTCCGCTTCCGACTCGGCGACGGCCGTCAGCCACGTGCCGTCGTCGGCGCGCGTGACCTGAATCCGGGGGACGACGAACGACGCCCCCTCGAATCCCTGCCACGGCCCCGACGGCTCGTGACCGTCGTCGAAGGCGAGTCCACCGAACGCGCGGGGTCGACTGGCCGCCGGGCCGTCGTGGTCGAGGTCGGCGAACCGTCGGTCGGCCGTCGACCGGATCTGCTCGAACCGATTCGCGCCGTTCGCCGTAAACTGTGCCGCGACGCCACAGCCGACCACCTCGAGTCCGTCGGGCGTCGCCCACTGTACGCGTGGGGTTCCGTCGACGTCCAGGACGGCACCGAAGGAGACGTCCTCGAGTTCGCTGCTCCGACTCACCAGCGCCCCGTCTCGATTCGGTTCCGTCGCCAGTCGCCCGTCACCCGACGCTCGATCCATTGGAGAAATCTCAGGACCGTGCTGCCTTCAGCCTAACTATCTGCTACTCCGTGCATCTGCCCGTCTCTCCTAGCTGTACCGCTGCTCGCGCCACGGGTTCGCCGTCTCCGAGTAGCCGCGTCGCTCCCAGTAGCCGAGTTCCGGTTCGGTGAGAAACTCGACGCCGTCGACCCACTTCGCCCCCTTGTAGGCGTACTTGTGGGGGGTGACGACCCGCAGCGGGCCGCCGTGGTCCGACTCGAGCGGGTCGCCGTCGAGTTCCCACGCGAACAGCACCTCCTCGCGGAGGCAGTCCTCGAGCGGCAGGTCGGTCGTGTAACCGTCCAGCGCCGAGAAGAGGACGTGACAGGCGTCGTCGTGGACGCCCGCACGCTCTGCGAGTTCGCGAAACGGGACGCCGGTGAACGCACAGTCGAACTTGCTCCAGCCGGTGACGCAGTGGAAGTCCTGGCGCTGGGTCTCGGCGGGCAGTTCTCGGAACTCGTCCCAGGAGAACGCCAGCGGGTCGTCGACGGCCCCGGTGACGGTAAACTCCCAGTCGTCTCGGTCCCACGACGGCGTCGCACCACTTCGAGAGAACCGGGAACGCCGACGTCTCACGCTGGCCCGGCGGGAGTCGGTCGCCGTCGAACTCCTCGTGGAGGTCTGTGACGTCTTTCACGTACGGGAGTTGGCGTCTGCTCACGTAGGTTTACCGCTCGAGTCGTCCGGCCACCGGCCTCGGTTGTTCGACGCCGTGACCGTCTGGTGTCCCGTCGAATAAACGCTCGATTCCCGCGACTGCACTGCCCTCGAAACCGACTGCAACGGTCGGACGACCGAGCCAACCTTCCGGTGGCTCGTGATACCCTCTTTATAACGAAGTGGCGTCTCGCCGAGCGTCTTCCCGTATGGCGAGCAAACAGCAGATGACAGAACAGGACGTGTCCGGACAGACTGCACAGGAACTCGGCGAACAGGCGTTCGGGCCCGCGTTCCTCGCGTCGGCCGCGTCGGTCGGTCTGGCGTTGTACTACTTCTTCGTCCGCGGCGACCGCCAGCGAGGGCTGTTCGTCGGCCTCTGGGCGCCGACGATCCTCGGGTTCGCGGGGTACATCAACCAGCGAAAGATTCTCAGACAGATCGAGACGATCACCCAGCCCGGGACGACGCTGCGAAACGCGATCGACTCGATGATGGGCAACCAGTGATCGCACCCGGCCGACGGTGGTGATCTCGGCCGTCGACCACCGTCCCCGGCTCGCGTTCGCTGGCCCCGCCGTGAGATTCCACGCCGGTCCCCACGGGTGAAAGAATGTTTTGGATAAACGTATGTTTTCTTTTCCTTCAGGATAGTATCCCCGTCAAGCTTAAATACCCCCTCGCCGAAACCCGAATCAGATGCCGAAAGTAGAGATCACGATACCGGAACATCTCGAGATGCAGATCGCCCAGATGGTCGAGCGCGGCGAGTTCGTCAACCGAGAGGAGGCGATCGAAGACCTCCTGTCGACTGGCATCAAGGCGTACAAGACCAGCGGGCCGATGGACGAAGAGGAACCGGGACTCGAAGACGACGGAATGATGGGCCACGACGACGAGTACGTCTTCTAGGTCCGTCTCGCTCTCGCGTTTCTTCGTTTTCGCTACAGTCCGAGCAGCGGCAGCGCGAACGCGACCGCCAGCCCGACGAGCAGGACGACGAAGCCGACGCCGACGTCTCGGCTCGTGTACTCGCTCATCGGTGCCGTGGTTCGCCCCTCGTCGACGTCGTGACCGACGTCCGCCGCGGAGTCGTGGTCGTCTGTCATACGCGGGTGTTTCCCGCTGTCTCACTTAAACTCTCCTGAACGGCTCGCACAGGGCCCGGTCGTGACCGTCGTTCCGATGGTATCCGGCCGAGACGGCGGTCGTGTGCCGCTAGTCCGTTCCGCCGCGTCGTCCTCCGGTGACGACGACCGGCCGGTCGGTGTTCCGAATCACCGACTGGGTGACGCTCCCGAACACCGCCTTCCCGACCGCGGACCGCTTTCGTCCGCCGAGGACGATCTCGTCGACCTCGAGGTCGTCGGCGCGGTCGCAGATGTCCGCTGCGGCCTCGCCGCTGTCGTCTACGACGTGGACCTCGACGCCGCGCTCGTCCAGCACCTCGCGTGCGCGCCGGACCGAACCGACGCGCGTCGCGGACTTGAACTGTTCTAACTCGTCGGGTAGCTCCTCGCCTTCGTCGCCGGTGAACACGAACAACAGGTACGCGCTCACCTCGTCTCCGGCGCTGGGTAACGACGCGACGTAGTCGGCCTGTGCCAGCGCGCGGTCCTCGTTCGTGTCGATCGGTAACAGGACTCGATACATACGATCCGATTGCGCGTCCTCGAGTATAAACGTACGACACGGTCTGCGTCCGAGAACGGTCCGGGCAACCGACACGCCGACGAACGGATTCGATTCGTCGAGTCCCGGGGACTGCCAGATCCAGACGCCTTTACTATCCCCGGCGTGTACCTGCCCGTACCGATCACATGGGGCTGACCAAACGAATCATACCGTGTATCGACGTCGACCTCGACGACGACGGAAATCCGGCGGTCTACACCGGCGTCCACTTCGAGGACCTCGAGTACACGGGCGATCCGGTCGAGATGGCACGCCAGTACAACGAAGCGGGGGCAGACGAGTTCGTCTTCCTCGACATCACCGCCTCCGCCCACGGCCGAGAGACGATGCTCGGCGTCGTCGAGCAGGTCGCCGACGAGGTGTTCATCCCGCTCACGGTGGGCGGTGGCATCCGGACGACCGAGGACATCAAGGAAACCCTTCGCGCGGGCGCGGACAAGGTCTCGATCACGACCGGCGCACTCGAGCGGCCGGACCTGATCAACGAGGGTGCGTCGGCGTTCGGTAGCCAGTGTATCGTCATCAGCGTCGACGCGAAGCGACGGTACGACGAGGGCGGCGAGCACTACGTCGAGGTCGACGGCGAATCCTGCTGGTTCGAGTGTACGAAGAAAGGCGGTCGCGAGGGGACGGGCGTCGACGTCGTCGAGTGGGCCCGCGAGGCCGAATCGCGCGGTGCCGGCGAACTGTTCGTCAACTCGATCGACAGGGACGGGACGAAAGACGGCTACGACGTCCCGCTGACGACCGCCGTCTGTGACGCCGTCGACACGCCGGTCATCGCGTCGTCGGGCTGTGGCAGCCCCGAACACATGCACGAGGTCTTCACCGAGGCCGGTGCCGACGCCGGGCTCGCCGCGTCGATCTTCCACTTCGGCGAGTACTCGATCCGCGAGGTAAAGGAGTACTTAGACGAGCGCGACGTGCCGGTTCGACTGTAACCGACGGCTCGCCGGCGGCTTTCAGTTTCGCTACACTTTTGTGTCGTCGATCGAAGCTACGAACCAGTGAAGTGGCGGTGTACGTGGTGTGGGAAACCACACGAGACGAACGACCCTCCGTGTGACAACTGCGGTCACGGCTCTTTCGAGCGCGCCGTCGTCCGCGAGCCCGACCCCGAGACCGTCGACACGGGGCCGACGTACGTCTGGACCTGCACGGACTGCGGCCGCGACCACGTCAAGAACTCGCCGCCCTGTTCGCGCTGTGGCAATCCGACACTCGAGAAGCGAGAACAGGAGTACGCCGACGTCGAACGGGACCTCGAGACGCCGAGCTGGCTCGAGGTAGCCAGGCCGTACGCGCCGATCATCGCCGTCCTCGCGGTCGTGATCGGCCTCTTTGCGACCGGCATCGTGCCGCCGTCGATACTGCCCGGTATCGGCACGCCGACGCCCCCCGACGCACCGGGCGACGGCGAGGTTTCCGCCGGACTCGACTTAGAGACCGTCGAGACGGAAATCTACGATCGACTCGAGGACGAACGACGGGCAGAGGGGGCTCCGACGCGGACGTACGACGAGGGGCTCGCCGCGTTCGCGGAGTACCGAAACAGGCAGGTCGTCGTCGCTAACGTCGAGGAGCGCGAGCCCGACGACCCGCCGGAGCTGTCCGACTTCGATACGACGTGTTCCGGCGCCATCGTCCTCGGCTCGCCCCAGGTGATCGTCGACGACCTCGATGCGTACGAAAACGAGTCCGAACTGGCGGCCGACGTGGCGTCGGGACTACTGGAGAACCGGGACTACCGAACCGAAGCCCTCGCAGATCGCGACGCAGAAGCAGTCGACGTTCACGTCGGGCCGGACGACGAGGTGTTCGTCACGTACGTGGCCTGTTAGGCAGCCGCCTCGAACGCCTCGCGGAACGCAGTCGTCTTCTCGCGGACGTTGACGGCGGCCTCCTCGAGTGCGTCGAGGGGGTCGACGCCGCCTTCGGTCTTGATCGTCAGGATCGGTTCGGTCTGGCCACCCGACTGCTCGGGGTTCATGTCGTAGGTCGCGGCGCTGACGTCGTCGTGCTCGAGCAGCGCCCCCTTGAGGACGTTCATGAACGTGTGATCCTCGCCGCCGATCTCGATCGATAGCTCGTCGTCGCTACTCTCAGTGACCCGCAGTTCCATAGCGAGTCGTCCGTCCGTCAGCCGCTTGTACCTTTCGAAGCCAGCGGTACCGTGCCGACGGATGTTAACCACTATACGGATCCACGCGAAGGCTCGACCACATGCTCTCGCTCGAGTTGGTCCTCGGAGTACTCGTCGTCGGCACGCTGCTCGCGTCGATCGGAACCGTCAGGCTCCTCGAGCGCTCGAGCCGACGGTGGTACGACGTGCTCCGCTCGCGGCTGCTCGGCGGCGTTCCGTGGGGGACGATCGTCGTGATCGCGTTCGTCCTCGCGGTGTACCTGTTCGTCCAGGACGGCATCGGCGACTTCGACGATCCGGTGACGATACCCTACCGGGCCTGGTCGTACCTCTACCCGCTCGGGATGGCGACGGCGTCGTTCTCTCACGCCAGCTCGAGCCACCTGGTCGGCAACCTCGTCGGGACGGCCGTGCTCGCGCCCATCGTCGAGTTCGCCTGGGGCCACTACCCGCGTGACGGAGCCGAGTCGACCGGATCGTGGCGAACCAGTCCCTGGTTCCGGGCGTTCGTCGTCTTCCCGCTGGTCGTCGTCGTCGTCGGCCTCCTGACGAGCCTGTTCTCGGTCGGTCCCGTGATCGGCTTCTCGGGGGTCGTCTTCGCGTTCGCCGGATTCGCGCTCGTCCGGTATCCCGTCGCGACCCTCGTCGCAGCGATCGGGGCACAGGGGGCGGTGATGACCGTCTACAGGGCCCTGCGATCGCCGATCACCGTCTACGTGGCGACGCCGAGTCCGCCCTCGCCGCCGTGGTGGGCGTCGATCGCCATCCAGGGTCACGCTCTCGGCTTCTTCGTCGGCCTTCTGCTCGCCGCCGTCGTCTTCAACCGCCGCGGCTACCGGCCCGACCCGCTTCGCTTCTGGCTCGCGGTCCTCTTTTTCGGCTTCTCGAAGGCGCTGTGGGCGATCTACTGGTTTCGCGGCGCGAACTCGTTCGTCCTGTATCGCGGCCCCGGCGTCGTCGTCGTCGTCGCGACCACGCTCCTGGTCACCCTCGCCGTGACCGCCTCCGACCGCCCACTGCTGCCCGACGCGCTGGTCGACCGCCTGCCGCTTCTCGCCCGGTCGACCGCCGATCGAACGCGCCTCGAGCGGATCCTCGAACTCGGACTGGCGAACGACGACTCGCTGTCCGGGTCGATTCGAACCCGTATCCGGGATCTCGCGCGCGGACCCCGATCGCGTACGGCGGGCAGACTCTCGAACGTCACCCGTCGCCAGTCCGCACTCGCCGTCGTCCTCGTCGTCGTCGCGCTCATCACTGGCCCGGCGATTCCCGTGAACCTGTTCGTGGTCGACCAGGAGTCGACGGCGGCGAACGCGTCCGTCACCGTCGAGGACTACACCGTCCGCTACGTCGAAGGCGAGGAGAACGAACTCGTCGGCGTCGTCGATATCTCGGCGTTCGGCGAGAACACGACGATCGAATCGAGCGGCGTCGTCGTCTCGAGTTCGTCGCGTAACATCTGGCTCGAGGCGGTGTCGGCCGACCGTCTCGCCTTCGAGCGGAACGTGACCGTCGACGTCGGCGGTCCCGGCTGGCGGGAGACCGTCCACGTCCAGCGGGAGGGGTGGTCCGCCGTCGGCAACGACAGCGCCTACCAGATCTGGCTGTGGGCCGACGGCGACGACCGCCAGCTCGCGTACACGTCCGACCCCGTCCGGTCGGAGGTCCGCATCGACGGCAAACGCGTGACGCTCGTCCCCGACGAGGGGTCGTTCTCGATCGAAGTCGAGGACGACGACGCGGTCTCCGACGTCGCGCTCCCGGCCGAAAACGAGACGGTCGAGGCGGGAGGTATCACCTTCGAGCGCGACGGCGACGCGATCTACGCCGCCTCGGACGGCACGTACGTCCAGGTCGCGAGCGAGGAACGACGCGGCGACTACTGATCGCGACCTCGAGGGCGCGTCTCGACGTACAGTTCTGGCCACGTGGCGCACGCGGTCGCGTCGCCGAGCGATCGCGAGGTGACGCGACGACCTCGTGCGAGGGGCGAGTGAGCGAGTGGTGCGGGACCGCAGGTCCCGCCGTGCGAACGGCGCGAAGCGACGTGAGCAGACGCAGCGAGCGAACGAGTCGGCTGGGGAGGCTCGAGGAGTGGGTGGGAGAAAGCCGTGTACGAATCAGGCCCACTCGATCCGGAAGACCTCCGTCTGGAGTTCCCGCGACGCCTCCTCGTGGAACGGGAATCGACGCTCGAGGTCGAACGTCGCACGGAACGCGTGGGTGACGGTGCCGCCGTGGTCGTCGGCGAACGATTCGACGAACGCCTGGCTTCCCTCGTTGTGAATCGTGTACGAGACTGCGGCGAGGCCGCTCGCCGCCTCGAGAAACGCACGGTCTGCACCCCGCTGGCCGCGCTGGGCACCGAAGGGTGGGTTCGAGACGACGGTCGCCGACGAGAGCGACAGCGGCGGCCGCGTCGCGTCGCCGCGCACCCAGTCGATCGGGACCTCGACGCCGACGCGTGCTGCGTTTTCGCGGGCGCGTGCGAGCGCGTCCGCGTCGACGTCGAGCCCGACGACGCGCTCGGGCGCGGCGAACGACGCGCCGATCGCGAGCATGCCGGTGCCCGTCCCCAGGTCGACGACGACGCGATCGGCCAGGTCGCCCTGCAGGGACGCGACGTGGAGGACGTGGGCAGCGACCTCCGGCGGCGTGAGATACTGCTCGAGGTCGACCGAGGGGTCGTCGAAGTCGGCGACGGACTCGAGTCGGCGGGCGAGGGTGCGCCGTGACGCCATCGCCCGACGCTTACGCCTCGAGCGTAATGGGTGCGTCGAGATCGAACGTCAGTCCCTCCCTGTCTGCGCGTTCGGCACAGGCGGCGAGCGCGGGGCGGACCTTCTCGGGGTTGGCGATCGTCTCGCACTCGACCGTGATCGCACCGGCACCGAGAAACGAGGCTGCGCGGACGTAACTGCGGATCCGGTCGGCCTCCTCCTGGGTCTGCAGCGAGCAGTCCTCGTCGAACCGCGCCCGAACGGTCACTCTGGCGGGGAACAGTCCCTCGCGATTGAGTTCGCGTTTGAGGTCTCGCAGGTACGTCGGTGCCGTCGACTCGAGTGCGTCCGCCTCGAGTCTGACGGGGGTGACGTCTTCGGGTCGACAGCGTTCGATCGTTCGTTCGACGTCGATCGACGGGGTGGCGCTCATCGACGGCGAATACATTAGCTGCATACAAAAATCTTGGTAAATGCTCAGTAGTAATCACCTCGCGGCGAGCGGGTCGTCGATACCGTCGTCGTCGTCTCCCGATCGGTCCGTGACACCACTTGTCACCCACTACGTGCTACTGTCAGACATACTGGAATCGCATAGAATTAAGAACGTCTAGAAATAGAAGAACGTATGGACGAGTGCCCTCGGTGTGGGTCACCGCTCGAGCGTCTGTCGCTGGGTGACGTCGAGACCATCGCCTGCAACCGGTGTGGGTTCGCCGACGTTCCAGTCGACCACGAGAGCGAGGAGCGCGATCTCGAGTCCTGGCGAGACGCGTTCGAACGGTTCTACGAACAGTCCGATACGGCGTAGGATCGGCCGAGATACGGACGACTGGAAGCGGTCCGGTGCAACGCGACCGCCCTGCGGGTGCACCGGAAACTCGGTACAGCAGACCGTACGACTCTCTGCCAGTCGCCGGGCGACCCGAGCACCGAAGAGAGAAGGTCGGTTACTCGTTCGCCGGTGCCGCTTCAGTTTCCTGTTCGTCGTCGTAGTCGACGTCCTCGTCCGAACGAGCCGCGACGAGGCCACCGCGTGCGACGCTGTACAGCGGTTCGTCGGCGTGGGAGACGCCGCTGATCGAGAACGGAATGTTGGCGTCCTCGAGGTGGTCGCGGAACAGCGCCTCGAAGCCGCTGGGACTCGAGGTGCCGCCGGTGACGACGACGGGCACGTCCAGCCCCTCTTCGACGTCTTCGTCGTCGACTTCCGTGACGATGTTCTCGATGACGTAGTCGAGCAGGTTCTCGTAGTAGATCGACAGCGCGCCCTCGACGCCGCCGACGTCGGTCGTGAAGTCGAGTTCGAAGTCGTCTTCTTTGATCGAGGTGACCTTGTCGACGGGCGTGCCGGTCGCGCGGGCGGCCTGCTCGTCGATCCAGTCGCCACCGCGGGCGACGGAGAACTTCATGACGGGGACCGCGTAGTAGGAGAGACAGACGTTGGTCATGCCGGCACCGAAGCTGATGCCGAGACCGGTGAAGTTGTTGTCCGCGAGTTCGCTGTAGATGACGGCCATCCCCTCGTTGATGGGCTCGGCGTCGTAGCCCATGTCGTTCAGGAACGACTCGATCGTCTTCTGGTGATACAGCGTCGAGAGGTCCGAGTCGATCGGATCGGCGGGCGTCGAGAAGTACAGTTTCTCGTCGGGATAGGCGGGTTCGCCGACGACCTGTTCGATGATGAGTTTCATCATCGGGATCGCGCTCTTCTCGTCCGACGAGAGGATCCCCTGGGACATCGGTCGTCGGGTCTCCTTGTTGAAGATGTTCGCGAAGTTCAGCGCGTCGTCACCGACGACGTACACCTTGTCGTCCTTTCGAATGTGGAGTACTTCGCTTCGCGAGAGCATCTGCTCGGCCATGTCCGAGTACTCGATCTCTACGAAGGAGTTGCGCTGCTGCACGAATACCGTGTCGTTGCCATCCTGTTGTGCAGACAGGATGTTCATCGTTCCGACGTCTAGGCCTTTGGCCATGTGTGGCCAAGGCGTCTGACACATTATAAATCTATGTGAATTACCTTCATCAGTTAACGTTCGGAACAATATTTTATTTATATCTCGTCAGAGAAGTTAATCGTCCGCGGTTCGATTAGGGAACGCTAGATGAGCCCGTCGTCGCCGAAGAGTCGCTCTTTGAGCCTGGTCAGCGGCCCCGTAATCGAACTCACGGCCCGACCGTCGTCGCCGTCGGCGGCCTCCTCCGCTCGTCGCTGCTCGCGCAGTTCTTTCAGTTTCGCCGTCTGGTCGTCGACGGTCGAACTCGAGGTCGTGGTCTTCTTCTCGCCGCCTTTCAGCCCCTTCAGGCCGGCGACCTGTGCGTCGACGCCCGTCGAGCGCGTCGTCTTCGCCTCGACGTCGATCTTGGCCTCGTCGAACTCGTGGTCGCTGAACGTCAGCCGTTTGTTGTCGCTCTTTTCGACGCCGCCCCAGGAGAGTTCGACGCCGTCCATCGCCTCGTCGATGTCGCTTTGGATCTCTTCGTCGGAGTACGACTCGCCTTCCTCCTCGTCTTCGTTGCCGACCTCGACCGCCTCGACGGAGCGAGCCAGGTCGAGGTAGTGGGCGATGAGTGCGGCTCCGGTCGACGCGGTGATCGCCGCCAGGCCGACGGCGTAGACGGCCACGACGTGAACCGTACTGAAGTAGGTATCGCTACTCCCGTAGAAGTTCCAGTCGGACGGATACAGCGACACGAACCCGGCGACGGCGACCAGCGTGATCGCCACGCCGCCGACCGAAGCGTACAGCACGCGCCGTTCGGCGGGCAGCAACACGACGATCGCGAGCATCGTCGTCGGAAGCGATGCCATCCCGAGCGCGTACGCGGGCTGGACCCACGCGAAGTACTCCGCCGACCGCGCCTCGAGCGTGCTGCTCCAGACGAAAAGCGCCAGCGCTACGATCGCGAGGCCGATTCCACCCAGGAACAATCCGAACCCAATGTAGACGTCGGTTCGATCCTCCGGTTCGCCGATGTACCGGCGATAGAGGTCGAACAGATAGCCGTCCGTAGCCTGTTCGGCTGTCATTGCCACCCCCTTTACCCTCCAGTACTATGACTTTTGGGCCGAGAGACTGGTAATTAAAAAAACAGTTTGGGTGCCGAAGCGCAGACGCCCGAACCGCTCAGTCGTGACAGCAACCGCCGGCTTCGCCGCCGAAATCGACCTCGAGCGGTTCCGAGATCACGTCGTTGATCGCGGCGAGTCGCGCGGCCAGTTCGTCTTTCGCCTCGAGGTACTCCTCCATGACGGGAATCGAGTGCAGTTCCTCCTGGGTCTGCTGGAGCTCCTGGAGGTCCTCCTGGGTCGCAGCGCCCGTCTGGCGGGCGAGCATGAACTCCTGGCGGATCTGTTCGAACTCGTCGATCTTCTCCTGGGCCTCCTCGGACTGCTCGACTGCCTTCTGGGTCCGCTCGAACGTCTCGTACTCGGGCAGTTCGGTGATCGCCTCACCCAGTTCGCGACCGAGTTCCTCGACGCGGCTCGTCTCGATGCTCATACTTCGCATTGGGTGTCACGTGGTTTCAACCTGCCGGATCGACGACCAGACGTCGCGTCGACGAGCGGAACCCTCGAAGCGCCGACGTTATACGTTCGTGGCCGCAACCACGTGTAATGAGCCAGGAGTCGGAGTACAGCGAGGGCGATCTCCGAAACACCGGGATGAGTCTCAAACACGACCGTGAGTGGAACTACGAACTCGAGCGGATCGTCGACGTCATCGAGGACCGAGACGCGAAGAAAGTCGGCCTGCAGTTCCCCGAGGGGCTGAAACGCCGCGGCCCGAAGGTCGCCGACGATCTGCGCGAACTCGTCGACGACGACGTCACGTTCATGCTCTCGGGCCAGCCGTGTTACGGGGCCTGCGACCTCGATACGTATCTGATGAAACGCACCGACGTCTTCGTCCACTTCGGCCACTCGCCGATGAAAAACACGGAGAAGGTGATCTACGTCCCGCTGTTCTCGAACGTCGCGGTGACGCCGATCATGGAGGAGGCACTCGAGACGCTCGAGGATCCGTCGGAGACCCCCGACGTCGGCCTCGTCACGACCGCCCAGCACATGAATCGGTTCGACGAGATGCGCGAGTTCCTAGAGGAGCGGGGCTACGAGGTCCAGACTCGCCGCGGCGACGAGCGACTCACCCACGAAGGACAGGTGCTCGGCTGTAACTACGCGAGCGCGGACGTCCCCGCCGATCAGGTGCTGTACGTCGGCGGCGGCAAGTTCCACCCGCTCGGGCTGGCGATGGAACACCCCGACAAGCACGTCGTCATCGCCGACCCCGTCAACAACGTCGTGACGGTCGCCGACACGGAGAAGTTCCTGAAACAGCGCTACGCGGCCGTCCACCGCGCGATGGACGCCGAGAAGTGGGGCGTCATCTTCTGTACCAAGATCGGACAGGGCCGCTGGGAAGTCGCCCAGGACATCCTCGCGGACAACGACGACGCCTACCTCATCACGATGGACGAGGTCACGCCCGACCGCCTGCGCAACTTCGACATGGACGCGTTCGTCAACACCGGCTGTCCCCGGATCACGACCGACGACGGCCCGCAGTTCCACAAGCCGATGCTCACTCCCGGCGAGTACGAAATCGCCGTCGGCAACGAGCCGCTCGAGGAACTCAGCTTCGACACGTTCCACGGCACCTGGTGAGGGGGTCGACCGGTCGCTCGACCCGCCGTCGCCTGGTCGCACTCGAGACGAAGCGGATTGATTTTACGTCCCTATCGACTAGGTGTAGATATGTCGGAAGAAACGGCCGATACGTCGACAGAGCCAGTCGAACACCGGAACGTCGTCATCGCCGGATCGGGGATCTCCGGCCTGAGCGCCGCGATCTACGCGGCCCGATCGAACAACGAACCGCTGGTCCTCGAGGGCGACGAGCCGGGCGGCCAGCTCACGCTGACGACCGACGTCGCGAACTACCCGGGCTTTCCCGAGGGTATCAGCGGGCCGGACCTTGTCAACAACATGAAAGAGCAGGCCACACAGTTCGGGGCCGAGATCGAAAACGGCGTCATCGAGAGCGTCGACGCCTCCGCTCGGCCGTTCGAGATCCGCCTCACGAACGGCGACGTCTACACGACCGACGCCGTCATCGCCGCCTCGGGTGCCAGCGCCCGGACGCTCGGCGTCCCCGGCGAGGACGAACTCATGGGCTACGGCGTCTCGACGTGTGCCACCTGCGACGGCGCGTTCTTCCGCGACGAGGACATGCTCGTCGTCGGCGGCGGTGACGCCGCCATGGAGGAGGCGACCTTCCTCACGAAGTTCGCCGACACCGTCTACCTCGTCCACCGTCGCGAGGAGTTCCGCGCCGAGGACTACTGGATCGACCGCGTCCAGGAGAAAGTCGACGAGGGTGCGATCGAGATCATGAGAAACACCGAACTCGTCGAGATCCACGGCTCTCCCGAGGAGGGCGTCGACCACGTCACCCTCGTCCAGAACGACGAAGGCTATCCCTCCGAAAAGCGAGACGACCCAGAGACCGACGAGTTCGACTTCGACGTCGGGGCCGTCTTCCTCGCCATCGGCCACACCCCGAACACCGAGTACCTCGAGGGGACCGGCGTCGAGACGACCGACGACGGCTACCTCCGCACGCGGGGCGGCACCGACGGCGGCCAGACCGAAACCGACGTCCCCGGCATCTTCGGCGCTGGCGACGTCGTCGACTACCACTACCAGCAGGCCGTCACCGCCGCCGGGATGGGCGCACAGGCCGCCATCGACGCCGACGAGTACCTCGAGGACCTCGAGCGGACGACGGACGAGGCCGAGGCTGAGGCCGTCGCGGACGACTAGTACTGTCGGACGAGACGGACCTGCCATCGATCGCGTCTCACGGCCCGTCGCCGCTGGTGAGGCCGTTCGCGCGCGATCGACGCTAAAGCGGTTCGTCCAGTAGTATACCCTCGCGTTCACCTCGACGGCGACGACCGACTGGCCGTCCCCTCGAGTTTTCGCTTACACCGAACGACAACACTTACCCGCTAGCTTCGCCCATCATCCCGCATGATCGCGAGCGACTGGGACGACTGGCTGGTACGCGACGTCGAAGACGCCGACCCGGACGGCGTCGCAGTCTGGTACCTCGGCTGTAACGGCTTCGTGGTGAAAGGCAGCGAGGGAACGACGATCTTCATCGACCCCTATCTCGGACTCGGCGACCCGCCACGAACGGTGCGGATGATCCCCGTCCCGTTCGATCCCGCGGACGTCACCGAGGCCGACGCCGTCCTCGCGACCCACGAACACACCGACCACGTCCACGGGCCGAGCCAGGCCCCGATCCTCGAGAACTCGGGTGCGACGTTCTACGCACCGGACGACAGCCTCGCGGTCGCGCGCGACGAAGAGGCGTGGACCGACGAGTGGGACGTCTCCGCCGACCAGTTCCAGGAGGTCGCCGAGGGCGATACCGTCGAGATCGGGGAGTTCACCGTTCACGTCGAAGTCGCCCACGACCCGGACGCGACGCACCCGGTGAGCTACGTCGTCGAGCACGACGCCGGGACGGTCTTCCACGGCGGTGACACGAAGCCGACCGAGGAGTTCGAGCGCGTCGGCTCCGAGTACGACGTCGACCTCGGGATCCTCGCGTTCGGCACCGTCGGAACGATCCCGGACAAGCAGACCCGCGAACCCAAGCGCACTCGCTGGTACAACGACGAGAACCAGGCCGTCGAGGCCGCCGCCGCCCTCGAGTTCGATCGGCTCCTTCCGAGTCACTGGGATATGTGGCGCGGCCTGACCGCCGATCCGAAGGCGTTGTATCACCACGCGAAGAGTTTCGCCTATCCGCGACGGCTCGAGCTCGTCGAGGTCGGCGACCGTGTCGACCTCTGACCGACTCGGCCGTAAGTCGCGAAACTGATACTGCCCGGTCCATTTATGGTAATGCTCTCTTAACGTGTGTTTCATGAGCAACATCGCCGACACGGACGAGGACGTGGAGGTAAGCGACGACGGGTTGACCGTTCGAAAAAACTTCGTAGCGGACGAGTTTCCAGTTCCTGCGATTCGCTTCGAGATCGAGTCAGAACGCGACGTTCCGGTGTCGTTTCGGCTGTCCGAACCGATCCCCGAGTCGTTCCCGATGGACAACGTCGGATTTCACCCGGAGTATCACAGCGACGACTGGACGGCCTTCCAGGACAACCACGTGGAATTTACCGGGACGGTCGACCCCGACGACTCGCTCGTGACCGTCTACGGCATCCGCCTCGGTGACGAGGACGACGCTGGTGACTTCCTGACCGAACCCACCATCGAGGACGTCCACACGGACGACGAAGTCTCACCCGACGCGGCGTCGGACGCCGAGGAGGTCGACGACACGACGATCGAGGACATCATCTCGGACGACCGAAACCAGGTCGTCAAAGACATGCTCAGCGGCGAGTCCGACTCGGTTCCCGGTCTCGACGTCGAATCGACGGACGAACCGGCCGCTGACGACACAGAAGACGAATCGTTCGACGACGCCGAGGACCTCGACCTCGACCTGGATGGCATCGACACCGACCCCGTCGACGTCGACGAGGAGAGCGATGAGGAGGACGACGTCCCCGACATCGAACTCGGATTCGGCGAAGACGAGATTCCGGACGTCGAATTCGAAGACGAGGAGAGCGACGAAAGCGAGGAAGAGCCGGAGATCGATCTCGACGTCGACGACGAAAGCGAGAAAGAGGAGCTGGAGATCGATCTCGACGTCGACGAAAGCGAAGACGAGGAACCGGAGATCGATCTCGACGTCGACGAAAGCGAGGAAGAGGAGCCAGAGATCGATCTCGACGTCGACGAAAGCGAAGACGAGGAACCGGAGATCGACCTCGACGTCGACGAAAGCGAAGACGAGGAACCGGAGATCGACCTCGACGTCGACGAAAGCGAAGACGAGGAACCAGGGATCGATCTCGACGTCGACGAAAGCGAAGACGAGGAACCAGGGATCGATCTCGACGTCGACGAAAGCGAAGACGAGGAACCGGAGAGCGACGACGCGGACGACGAGCACACGGCGGACGAAGACGCCGCAGCGTCCGTAGCCGAACCCACGCCGACGCCGGCCGAACCGGTCGGTACTCGACTCGCCGAAGAGATTCGCGACGGTCGAATCGACGACGAGGACCTCGAGGTGCTCCGGTCCGAACTTGACCTCGGACCGGCACCGAGCGAGATCGCGAAGATCGACCACCTGCAGTCTCGCATCGAGGAAGTCGCCGCCTACGCCGACGCCATCGAACGGTTCCTCGACGAGAACGGAACCGGAGACCAGCTCATCCAGGAGTTCAAAGACGAACTGGCGTCGTTCGAATCCGACCTCTCGTCGATGGACGACCGACTCGAGGAGACCGAATCGGAGGTCGACGACCTCGAGGAGCGAACCGACGCCGTCGAGCTGGATCTGGAGGCGACCGACGAGCGCATCGACGCCGTCGACGAAGACCTCGTGGCGGTCGGAGACGACGTCGACGATCTCACAGACGAGTTCGAGGACCTCGAGGACGACGTCGACGACCTCGAGTCGGATCTCGAGGAAGTTCGTGACGACGTCACCGACATCGTCGAGTGGCGGGACGAACTCGGCTCGATGTTTTCGGGGTGAGCGGTCGCCGATCGCCGGCCGTCGTCGGTTCCGACGACTTCGGGCGGTCGTGTCGTCGATCGTACCTGGTCGCGTGATTCGCCGGGCCCGGCACCGTGGTTCGCGATTTCCGTACAGCCGGCGAGAGACGCTCGAAACGCAACGCGTTTAGGCGTACGTCCTCGATTACTGCCCGATGGGCGAGACGATTCCAGTAGCAGTCCCACGAAAAGGACGTCCGCTCGAGTCGGTGTTCGATCGGCTGGCACGCCGGCTCGACGTCGCGTCGCTCGCGGACGACGTCGTTTCGACGCTTCGACACGAGAAGGCCGTCACGAAAGGAACGCTCGAGGCGGAGACCGACGACGTGTACCATCGTCTCGCTACCTACAGCGACGTCGACGATTCGACCGCGCCGGAGTATACCCTCGTCCGCGACGACCGCGCCGGCAAACCGCGTCGGATCGTCTTCGACAGCGTGAACGTGCCGATCGACGGCGTCGCCGGCGTCCCGGACGGCACCGTGTTACAGCTCGTCGGGAGAGAAGAGCCGTTTCGCGCGCTCCGGACCCACGAGTTCGCCCTTGCGTTCGACAGTGCGGACCTGATCCTTGAGGAGGTCGTCGACCTCCGCCCGGAGCCGCTCGACCAGATCGCGGACCTCAACGCCCGGATCGATCCGTCGGAGACGGACGTCCGGGTCGTGACGGGTCTGGGCGATACGGTGTATCACACGCTGATGGCGACGCCGGAGACCGTGCCGTCCTCGACGCCGCTCGATCGCGACTTCCTCGAGGAGTACACCGGGCCGCTGTGTATCGTGCCGCGGTACGAGCGACTCGTCCAGGCCGTCCTCGGGACGAGGGCACTCGACGGCGTGACGTTCGAGTACCCCCCGACGAACGTCGAGGAGGAGGCGGCGATCGCGGAGACCGGACTGGGCGTCTACCTGACGGTGACGGGATCGACCGCACGCGAGCACGGTCTGGTGCTCGGCGATCGCCTGTTTCCAAGCGAGACCGTGTTGATGGAGAACACGGTCGAGCGATCGGGCGTCGTCGACGGCGTTCGGTCGCTGCTCGCCACGCCGGAGGCGGAGACGGCGCTGGCGCTCGAGTAGAGGATCGCCGCTGCTTGCCGGTGTGCCCCGGCGTCGCTTCTCACCGCCGAGTACGACCCGCTCTCGGTTGCTATCCTGGGTGTACTGGCGGCCGGTTCTCCGTCCTGCCGTGTCATCCCTCTCGTACTACTGCTCGACACAGCTGGAACCGGACGCTGTATGGGGATCGTACCGGCAGTAGTCGACCTCTCATCTCCCCGAAACTGACTCTTACGACCAGCGTGACACGACGTAGACTGTCCGCACAGTCTGGTTTTACGACGGATCTGGGGCAGATCGCTCGACGAGCAGCGACGCTGACGTCGGATCTCGGTCGACCTGGGCGGACTGTACGTGTGAGTAGCCGCGGGTGTCCGTCACGTCTCCACGCGCGGTCGACCGTGGGACGGTCGGGCCCCCATAACAATGAGGGGAGATGGATTCGGAGTCGATACGGTCTCGCATGAAACGACGTACATACCTCGCGACTGCGTCGACGACCGCCGCGATCGCGATCGCCGGCTGCGCGGGCGGTATTGGAACGACGGACGACACTGACGACCCCGACGACCCGAACGAATCGGACGGCAACGAAACCGACGGTGACGGCGACGATCCCAACGGTGACGACGAACTGCCGGAGATGGTCGGCACCTTCGACGACTTCGAGGACCTGAGTGCGTGGGAGGCCGTCGCCGGTTCGCTCGAGGCGGACAGCGAGCGCACGTCGATGGGGTCTCAGTCGGCTCACATTTCGATGGCCGAGTCCGAGACGCAGGCCAGGATCGTTCGCGAACTGTCCGAACCGATCGACGTCGAGGGCGTCGTCCCCGGCCTGGCGCTCTCGACCGACAGTTCGACGAACGTGGTGATCCAGCTTCAGGACGCCGGCGGTGACTTCCACCAGTTCATTCAGTACACCTACGATGGACAGCCGTTCGTCAGGCAAAACTTCGGACACACGGAGGTCACCGGTGACGTCGACCTCAACGAGATCACCGAGATCCACATCACCTTCTCGGGTGGCGACGACAACGAGAGTCACCTCTGGGTCGACGACTTGCACTTCGTCCCCCGGGTCGAAGACGGTCGGGTGATGGTACAGTTCCAGGGCGGGTTCGAGTCGGACTACACGCACGCGTTCCCGATCATGGAGGAGTACGACCTCACGGGAGCGACGTTCGTCGCGACCGACAGGATTCGCATCACCGACGAGGCGAGCGGCGATCGGATGACCGAGGACCAACTGGCCGAACTCGTAGACGCCGGCTGGTCGCTCGGCACCGTCGGTTCGCGGGGCCTCCAGCTACACCGGGTCGACTCCGACCAGGCCGAATCCGACATCCTCGATCCCCTCGCGTGGTTCGAGGACAAAGGCTACGACGACGTGCAGTACTTCGCGTTCCCCGGCGGCCGATACGACCCGGAGATGTACGAACTCGTCGGAGAGAACTACGACCTCGGCTTCGCGGGGCGGTACATGTCTCAGGGATGGGCGAGCAACCGGCTCAACATCACGCGCATCTCCGCGGACGCGGGCCAGCGGAACCTCAACGCCGACCAGCTGGTCGACATCCTCGACTGGACGGCCGAACACGGCGGTATCACGACGATCGTCTTCTACAAGATGGACCAGGAAGACGCCTCGGCGCTCGAGACGATGGCCTCGCGTCTCGCGGAACACCGGTCTGCGGGTGACCTCGAGTTGATCACGCCGGGCGAGATCGCCAACGAGTACGTTCCCTGAACCGATCGTTCGTCGTGTACAGCTGACAGTCGCGCCGTCATCGAAGTAACACCGTCCTAACTCTCGTTTTCACGGTGAACGTACGGAAGGCTGCTATTTACTAAACCCTTCTTTCTAAAAGCATCTGAAGGGTTCAAAAGAGTCATGTATAAAGGTGAAACAGTCGGCGTCGTGGTCCCTGCGTACAACGAGGCAGGATTCGTCGGCGAGGTCATCGAAACCCTTCCACCGTTCGTCGACCGGGCGTACGTCGTCGACGACCGATCGACCGACGACACGTGGCAGGAGATCCAGCGAACCGCGGATCGCGTCAACAATCGATCTGGGACCGTCTACTCGAACCAGATTCACGCCGACGGCGGTCAGGTGTTCTCGCCGCGAATCGAGGCGATTCGCCACGACCGAAACCGGGGCGTCGGTGGCGCGATCAAGACGGGATACGCGCGGGCACGCGAGGACGGGATCGACGTCGTCGCGGTGATAAACGGCGACGGACAGATGGACCCGTCGATCCTCGACCGGATCATCGACCCGGTCGTCGAGGGACGGGCCGAGTACGCGAAAGGAAACCGACTGTCGAATCGCGAACACCGCGAGTCGATGTCTACCTGGCGGCTGTTCGGCAACACGGTGCTCACCTTCCTCACGAAGTTCGTCAGCGGTTACTGGCGAATGAACGACCCGCAGAACGGCTACACTGCGATCTCCGCACGCGCACTCGAGACGATCGACGTCGATCGCCTCTACGACGGGTACGGGTTCTGTAACGATCTGCTGGTCCACCTGAACGTCCACGACATGCGCATCGAGGACGTCGAGATGGAGTCGCAGTACGGGGACGAGACCAGCCACATCCGGTACTCGACGTTCGTTCCGAACCTCTCGTGGCTGCTGTTACAGCGGGCGATCTGGCGGTACAAGACCAAGTACGTCGTCGCCGACTTCCACCCGCTCGTCTTCCTGTTCGCGCTGGGACTCGCGGGCGCTGGCGCCGGCGTCTTCTTCGCCGGCTGGTCGCTGGCGTCGACCGGCGTCGTCTCGGTCCAGGGAATGCTGTCGGTCATCGTGATCTTGCTCAGCGGTCTGTTCGTCACGCTCGCGATGGTCTTCGACCGCCTCGCGAACGAACGACTGCAACCGCGCGTGAACGAGCCCGTCGGGAGGGGTGATCGATGAACGTCCTCTCGGTCGTCGGTGCCCGGCCGCAGTTCGTCAAGGCCGCTGCGGTCTCACGGCAATTGCGACCACGCCACGACGAGACGCTCGTCCACACTGGCCAACACTACGATCCGGAGCTCTCGAGAGTGTTCTTCGAGGAACTCGACCTCGACGAACCGGACCACAACCTCGAGGTCGGGTCGGGCCCGCACGCCCGCCAGACGGCGGCGATGATGGCCAGACTCGAGCGGATCGTCACCGACGAGCGTCCCGACGTCGTGCTCGTCTACGGCGATACGAACTCGACGCTCGCTGGCGCGCTCGTGGCCGCGAAGACGTCGCCGTCGCTCGCTCACGTCGAGGCCGGCCTCCGGTCGGGCGACGTGAGGATGCCCGAGGAAGTCAACCGGATCCTCACCGACCACTGTTCGGACCACCTCTTCGCGCCCAGTCGAGACGCCGCACGGAACCTCGAGCGCGAGGGGATCACCGACGGCGTCTCGGTGCCGGGTGACGTGATGTACGACACGCTCCTCGAGGTCCGCGATCGGCTGGACGCCGTCGACTCCGACGGGGTCGACGTTCCCGACGAGTACGTGCTCGCGACGGTCCACCGGGCCGGAAACACGGACGACCCGGATCGACTCTCGGAGATCGTCGACGGTCTGTGCCGGATCCCGCAACCGGTCGTCTTCCCTGCCCACCCGCGCACGGTCGACGCCCTCCACGAACACGGCCTCTGGGCGCGGGCGACCGAGGGGATCGACGTCGTCGACCCCGTCGGCTACCTGACGTTCGTCCGACTCGTCAGCGGGGCCGACTGCGTCGCGACGGACTCCGGCGGCGTCCAGAAGGAGGCGTTCTACCTGGACACGCCGTGTGTCACGCTTCGCGAGACGACGGAGTGGCGAGAGACGGTCGAGGCGGGCTGGAACGTCCTCGTCGGCGCGGACGCGGGACGGATCGTCGACGCCGTCTACACCGCCGCCGACCCGCCGTCGAAGCCGGACCTCTACGGGAACGGCAACGCAGCGGCGCGAATCGTCGCCGACCTCGAGCGGGAGGTCGAGTGACATGGACGACGGACCCCGCTCACCGGCGACGACCGACCTGCCCGACGAGCGCAGGCGGGAGCGATCCCCGCTGCCGTCGGACGCGTCGTTCGCCCTCTGTCTCACCCACGACGTCGACCGGCCGTACAAGGGAATCCGGTCGCTGTACTACGCGACCCAGGAGCGGCCGACGTACCACCTGCGGACCGCGCTCTCGTCGACGAACCCCTACTGGCAGTTCGAGGAGATCGCGGCGCTCGAGGACCGCCTCGGCGTTCGCTCTGCCTTTTACTTCCTGAACGAACAGCACCTCCTTTTCGACCGGCCGGTCGGCGACTGGCTCTCCCCGACGAACTGGGTGCAACACCTCGGCCGGTACGACATCACGGCCCCCGAAATCGCCGACGCGATCCAAAAACTCGACGCCGGCGGGTGGGAGATCGGCCTCCACGGCTCGTACCACTCCCCGGACGACCGCGACCGACTCCGCGAAGAGAAAGCACAACTCGAGGCCGTGCTCGGCCGCCCGGTCGTGGGCGGGCGACAACACTACCTCCGGGTGTCGGTGCCCGACACCTGGCGTCACCACCGGGCCGTCGGGCTTCGTTACGACGCCAGCCTCGGCTCGAGTACGGACGTCGGATTTCACGACGGCTACCGACCGCTCCGTCCGTTCGGCGACGACTTCCTCGTGTTCCCCCTGACGATCATGGAGGAAGCGCTCCCGGACCCCGGCACGCAGTTCGACGACGCCAGGGACGCGTGTGAACGACTGGTGCTCGAGGCGGCGGCCAACGACGCCGTTATGACGGTCCTCTGGCACCCACGCTATTTCAACGAACGGGAGTTCCCGGGGTATCGGAAACTCTACCGATGGCTCGTCGAACGGGCGCTCGAACTCGACGCGTGGGTCGGGCCGCCCCGGGACCTCTACCGGGAGTTCGCTTCCGAACCGGAAGCGACACCCGTCGGTACGAACGCGAACGCAGACAATCGCACGCCGATCGAACGTAATTCGACCGAATAACGCCATGAGAGGAACAGCACTCATCGTCGCGATCGTGATCGTCACGTCGACGATCGGTGGTATCGCTGCTGGAACGCACCACCCTGCAGTCGGCGAGCCGGGTTCCGCGGACGTCGCCGCCGCACAGACGGCCGACTCCTACGTCGTCGAACAGGGATCGTTCTGCGAACCGATCGAACCGCTGTCGTCCGGCGAGACGGTCGAGGAGTTCTACGACTACCGGAACCACGAGACCCATCCCCCGTCGGTCGACCGAATGTACAGCTCCTACGGCACCACCCACCTCCAGGAGGACGACACCAGTCAGCTCTTCCTCCACGAGGGGCCAAACGGCACGAGTCTCGTCGTCGTCAACGATCGACTCGACGGAAACACCGGCGGCGGCGCGGCAACGTTCGAGTTCGTCGGCCTGCCTCGAGAGGCCGAGTGGGTCGTCCAGGACGACGACTACTCGGGCGCGACGGCGACGTTCGACGCCGGCGACGGCTGGGCCTCCGCGTCGTGGATCTGGACGCAATACCGGACCGACGGCGGAGCGATCCGCGGCGGACTCGACGGCCAGTTCGCCGTGACGATCTATCCAGCGTTCAACGACGACGCCGAGTTCGACCCCGCCGATGACGATACCGTCGTCGGTGGCGACATCACCGACTGGGACATGCTCTCGGGCAGCGCCGAGAACCCCGATCGGACGTCGCTTCCGTCGCTCGAGGAGCCGGTGACCATCCGCTCCGGAACGTGCGACGATCCCTCGATCACGCACGACCGGACCGACGACGGACTCACCGCGACCGTCGGTGACGGCGACGACGGTGATCAGGTCTTCCTCCGGCCCTCGTCCGGCCCGGACGAGGGCGTTCAGTTCGAACGGGTCGGCGTGACGACCGAGGGCGAACCGTTCTCGGTCACGTTCGCGGATCGCCACGCGGAGACGTCACCGGACGGCGTCGAGACGCTCTCCTCGCTGACCGTCACCGGCGACGGCGCACCCGAGGAAACCGAGACGACGGTCGTCTTCAGCGTCGAGAAAGACAGACTCGAGGACAGCGGCGTCGAACCGGAGGACCTCGCGCTGTACGAGCGGGCGGGCGACGAGTGGCGACAGGTTACGACGTCGGTCCACGACGAGTCGAACGAGTCCTACCAGTTCGTCGCGGAGGGCTCGACCGTCTCGTCGCTGACCGTCGCCGAACAGCGACAGAACCTCGAGTCGAGCGGCGGGACGGAGGGAAGTTCGACAGGTGGGGAGGACGGCCTCGAGTCCATGCGAGGATTCGGGATCGTCGGGAGCGTCGGTGCGCTGCTGGCGATCGTCTGGCTGTGGGCGACGCGAAGAAGCGGCGAGTAGACGACCCGGCTATCGATTTTCTGGCGACGGAGACTGACGCCGCTGACGTCGCCGCTCGCGTTTCGCCGCGTCGGCCGAGACTGGCTCGTCTCGAGGCTGCCCGAACGGACGAACCGACTCGAGTCCCGCGACGCGCCCGCGGGCCGTCGCGACGTCGACGATGACCTCCGTGAGGTTGCTCTTCTGGGCGACGTACTCGTCGCGCCGTCGTCGCCACTCCTCCTCGACGCCGTCGGCGTGGAGCAACACCTCTGCCCGCTCGAGCAGTTCGTCGAACGCCGCGACGTTGTAGATCAACCCCTGCTCTTCGAGCTCGAGGAAGTTGCCCATATCCGAGTCGCCGACGAAGGAGTTCGAACGAATCGCGGGCGTCCCGAGGAGCGCGGCTTCCGTGACCATCGTCTGCGTGTCGGCGATCAGGAGGTCGGCCTCGGCGAGCGCGTCGTGCATCAGCGCCGGGTGGAGATCGAACGGCCGCGCCGGGAGGTCGTCGAACGCCATCTCGTCGCCCTCGTCGGAGACGAAGACCGTCGCGTACTCGCTTACCGTCTCGATCAGCCGACGACGGCGAGCCTCCGTGATCCCCTTCTGCCCGACGTCGTGGTGTGATCCGAACGCGTTCAGCCGGAGGATCACGTACGGGTCGTCGGACTCGAGGTCCAGCCGCTCGCGGACCGTCGGATCCGGCGTGTACACGTCCGGGTGGAGGTACGCACACTCTTTGAACCCCGAGAACACGTGGTGTGAGTCGCCAAGTTCCTTCCGGATCGTGTCCGGCGTGAGGACGGTGCGGGCAAAGGGCGTCGAGATCGCGTGGTCGATCGTCGTCGTTTCCGAGTCGATTATCAGGACCGTCGGCACGCCCAGCAACGCGCCGGTGTGTGCCGCGTATCCACCCATCCCGAACACGAGGTCGGGGTCGAACCGTCGTGCGTACCGCATCGCTCGCAGGTAGTGACCGGGCAGGCGAGCCAGCAGCGACCCCTTGGAGGTGTCACAGTAGCCGTAGACCTCGTGTGGGAGGTCGTACCACTCGACCAGGTCGACGGTACAGCCGTAATCCCTGGCGAGTACGAGCACCTCGTGTCCCCGCTCGCGAAGCGACTGCACGGCGTGTTTGTACAGGTGCACGTGCGCCGGCGTGTTCGCGAAAATCAAATACCTCATCCGGCTGTAGAGTCCACGATCGGTCGTTTTGTTATGGCGCTCATGTCCGCGCCAGCCGCCGAACGGGCGTCGATAACCTGGCCGCTAGTGAACCCGGCGACGATCGGTAACGAGCGTATAGTAATGTGAATCGATTTCGAGGTGTT
This sequence comes from Natribaculum breve, assembly GCF_023008585.1. Lineage (GTDB taxonomy): Archaea > Halobacteriota > Halobacteria > Halobacteriales > Natrialbaceae > Natribaculum > Natribaculum breve. Next base: position 794,211 of record NZ_CP095390.1, read on the forward strand.
CGTAGATGCACGCGCGACGACTATCTCCGGAATCCGCCGTACAGAGCCTTCTGAACGGGCTCGCACCGCTCGAGTCGTCACGAGACGCCCGATCGCCGGCGAAGGGGGCGGCTACCGCCACGCCACGGCAGAATCAGGAACGGGCGTCCGACCGGTACCTCGAGGTGCTCGACGCGACGCTCGAGTACGCCCGTCGGCGCGATTACGTCGGCCCGGACTACGGAGACGGGTTGAGTAGTCGACTCCTTCAGGGCCTCCCGTTCGAGAACAGGTGGCTCAACCTGGCCGTCCAGGAGACCGTAAAGCGCGCCCCGGTCGATATCCGGCCGCTCTTTCTCGTCGAGGAGCGTCGCAACTACAAGGGTGCCGCGCTGTTTTCGATGGCGAACCTGAACTACCACGAACTGACGGCCAACCGACGCTCGTCGGTCGACGTCGGGTTCGATCCCACGACCGAGGCGAAGCGACTCGCGGACTGGCTCGTCGACGAGCGATGCACCGGGTACAGCGGATTCTGCGGCGGTCACCGCCACGAGATCCAGCACCTCCACACCAAGGGAGTACCGAACGACGCCGACATCGTCTCGACCGCGTACGCGGTCAAAGCCCTCCTGCGTGCCGCCCACCTCGACGAGGAGTACGCCGACCTCGCTCGGACGGCGACCTCGTTTCTGGTCGAGGATCTGAACTACCGGGAGGTTCCGGCGGGGGCGAAGATCGACTACCACATGAACCACCCGTCGGACTCCTACACCATCAACGCGGCCGCACTCGGCGCACAGATGCTCGTCGACCTGTACGAACGGTTCGGGGACGACGACCTCCGCGAGCGGGCGACGAAGATCCTGGACCACGTCGCCGCCCACCAGACCGACCTCGGCGGCTGGCCCTACCGGATTCCCGCGTCGTCGTCGCACCTGTCGATGGACAACCACCACAACGGGTTCGTCGTCGAGTCCTTCCAGCGATATCGCGACGTCGTCGACGCGGATCGGTACGCCGACACGCTCGCCGACGCCCTCGAGTTCTACCGCCACGAGCTGTTCGAGCCCGACGGGGCCCCGAACTTCGACGAGGAGAACGCGTATCCCCGCGACATCCACGCCAGCACGCAGGGACTGCTGGTGTTCACCCGCGAGGGCGACCTCGAGTTCGCCGAGCGGATCCTCCGGTGGGTGCTCGCGAACCTGCAGGTCGAGGAGGGCCGATTCTACTACCGGCGGTACCGGTACCACACGAAACGGGTGACGCTGATGCGGTGGTGTCAGGCCTGGATGGCCTACGCGCTGTCGGAGTTCCTGCTGGCCGCCGCGGAACGGTCCGAACCGACCGGTGACCGGTTGCAGACGGCAACGCGATCATGAGCCGCTCGAGCACGCGGGCGACCGGACGGACGTCGGTCGAACCGGACGGCGAGACGACTGCGAGTCGGCGTCGGCACGCTCGGGGGAGCCGTCCCGACCCCGAAGACGCTCGCGTGCTCGTCGTCACGGGACTGTCACAGAAGAACGACCGCCACTACGGGCCGCTCGCGGACGTCGCCGACCGGACGACGCTCGTGTGTCTCGACCCGACGGTCGACGTCGACGACGCGAACTGTGTCCCGACGCCGCAGGTCGGTCCGCGACTCGTTCGCGTCGTCGCCCTCTTTTTCGTCGCGCTCTACGAGGGGTACAGAAACGAGTACGACGCGGTCGCGTCGATCTCGCTTTTCCCGTACGGACTCTACGCGCTCGCGCTGAAAGCCGTCTACGGCTACCCCGCCCACCTCGGCATCATCGGCATCGACCTCGACCACCACGCCCACCAGTGGTACGGCGGGATTCCGCGGTGGGCGTTCCGTCGCTTCGACGCCGTCTCCGTTCCCGGCCCCTCTCACGCCGAACGACTCGCTCGCCTCGGTGTGTCGCCGGACCGCATCGAGATCCTGACGAACGCGATCGACGTCGACACCTACGCCCCCACGGACGCGGACGTCGAGACCGAGTACGACTTCGTCTGGATCGGGCGGTTCAGCCCGGAGAAAGACCCGATCCGGTTCGTCGAGGCGCTCGCCGAACTCGAGGCGACCGGAGCCGAGTTCCGGGTTGCCATGGTCGGCGACGGACCGCTCCGGGCGGACGCCACAGACGCCATCGTCGCACGCGGGCTGGACGACTGCGTCGACCTCCCCGGCTGGGTCGACGACCCCGTCCGGTACTACCGACGATCGAACGCCTTCGTCCTCACCTCGCGTCGGGACGCACTCCCGCTGGTGATGCTCGAGGCGATGGCGACCGGCCTCGCCCCGATCGTCCCCCCGGTCGGTTCGATTCCGGACGTCGTCACCGACGGCCACGACGGCATCGTCGTCGCGGATCGCGAGCCCGCGACGTTCGCCGCGGCGATGGAACGGTTCCTGGACGACCCCGACCATCGGCGATCCGTCGCGGCGAACGCGACCGCCGTTCGATCGTCGTTCTCGCTCGAGCAAGCGAGCGAGGACTGGCGGCGCATTCTGACGACGATCGAATAGGTGAGCGATTACGAGGCGGTAACGACGTGATAACAAAACGAATCGTCACTGCACGATGACTCACATGGAAGTCGAACGACTGGATCTCGAGGAGTGGGGCGACGTGCTGCCGAGATCCGGAGTCGAAGTGTTTCACGACCCCGACGCGCTCGCCGTCCTCGACAGACACGCCGACGCCGAGTTGCACCTGTACGGCGCGTACAAGGGACAGCAGGCGGTCGGCCTGTTGCCGGTGTTCGTCGACGAGAAGTCGGTCGGCGGGAAACCGATCGGGCGGACGGTCTTCTCGCCGCCCGTCTCGCTCGGCGTTCCCCGTCTCGGGCCGATCGTCACCCCCAACAGTCCGAAGCGGCGCAAACGCGAGCGGATCAACAGCCGGCTGGCCGAGGCGGTCGTCGACGAACTCGAGGTCGACAGGCGGTCGACGCTGTTCCGGATGACCTGTCCGCTCGGCTACGCCGATCCGCGACCCTACGGCTGGAACGACTTCGCGGTGACGCCGGAGTTCACGTACGTTGTCGACCTCGAGGGCTGTACCGACCTCGAGGACGCTATGGCGGGGTTCAGCAAGAGCCTCAGAAACGAGATGCGCCGGTACGACGATCTCGATCTCTCGATCGAGACGGAGGGGATCGAATCCGCACTCCGGATCTACGACGACGTCGTCGCCCAGTACGAGGAGTACGGCGACACTGCACCCATGTCCCGCCTCTTCCTGCGGGACCTGCTCTCGGCGCTCGACGACGATCGGTGGCGCGTGTACGTCGCCCGGACCCCCGACGGGACGTACAAAAGCGGGATCGTCACGCTCTTTTCCGACGACCTGGCGTACTACTGGCAGGGCGGCGTCACCGCGTCCTACGAGAACGTCAGCGTCAACAACCTCCTCCATCGGGTCATCCTCGAGGACCTCGTCAGCGACCCCGACCTCGAGTCGGTGACGGGGTACGACCTCGTCGGTGCGAACACCGAGCGACTCTGTGAGTACAAAGGGAAGTTCAACGGCGACCTCCGGCCGTACTACGTGATCGAGTCGTCCGGACTCGAGATGACGCTGGCGAAGTCGGCGTACCGGCGAGTCGTCGGCTCGCTCAAGTGAGCGGTGACGTTCCGAGGATTCGTCACGTCGATCGTCCGCCTCTCCGATCGCGACCAGTACAGTTACGACAGCCTTCTGGCGGTAGGGACACCCTGTAGCACAGATGACGCAGAGAACGTGAGACGGTTTTCCCGGCGACGGGCGGTGACGAAGGCGGTAAAATGCGCGCGCGTTGCCGGCGAAGCAGTGGACGAGTCGCGACCAGGATCGAACGCTGGTGATTCGAAACTGAAGAGAGTACACCGTTCTTAACTAACGTTCAGAATTCGGTGGCTGATACCATGGCTATCTCCGTCGTGGGACCGCGGGCTCTTTCAGCGGGTTCGAAGCGCCACGCCGACACCAGGACGGTCGGTCCGATCGGCGATACGAGACAGACACTCCCGTTCACCGACACCGATTCGCGCAGCGAGTGGCCGACTCCGTTCCCGGCGGGTGGTCTCGATGAGCAGTGACGCCTGGACCGATCGATCGGTCGCCGTCCCGACGATCAGCGCGCCGAGTAGCGTCGCGTGTCTCCGGTCGCTCGGCCGCCGGGGCATTCGAACGATCGCGGTTTCGGACCACGAAAACTCTCCGGCGACCCGCTCGAAGTACTGCGACGAGGCCGTTCCAGTCCCCGATCCACACGACGACCTGCTCGCGTACAAAGACGCCTTGCGATCGATCGCCATGCGACCCGACGTCGCCACGATCATCCCCGTTCGAGACGTCGACGTCTACGTCCTCGCGAAGTACCGATCGGAGTTTCGAGACCACGTCGCGACGCCCTGGCCGGACATGGAGACGCTCGCGAAGACACACGACCGCGTCCAGCTCTTCGAGGCAGCCGAAAAAGCGGACGTCCCCATGCCGGAGACCGGGCTGCTCGACGAATCCCGAAACTGGGATCGCGAGTGGATCGTCAAGGCGCGGTACGCGGTCCTCGCCGACGAGTACGTCGATCACTACTCGCCGTCGCAGTTCGTCGACCCGCCGACGACCGAGTACCTCCGCCCGGGCGTCGAACCCGACGTCGACGTCTTTCGACGGGAGATGCACCACGTCCCACTGCTCCAGGAGTACGTCCCCTCCACCGACGAGTACGGGTTCTTCGCACTCTACGATCACGGCGAACCGGTCGCCACGTTCCAGCACCGACAGATTCGCGGCTACAGCTACGCGGGCGGCCCGAGTTCGTTTCGCGAATCGGTCCGCATCCCTGCCCTCGAGAACGCCGGCCGGAACCTGCTCGACCAACTCGAGTGGCACGGACTCGCGATGGTCGAGTTCCTGCGAGACGACGACGGCGAGTTCAGGCTCATGGAGGTCAACCCGCGATTCTGGTCGTCGCTTCCCTTCTCCGTCCAGGCCGGCGCCGACTTCCCGTACTACTACTGGTTGCTGGCCAACGACGAGAAATATCGCATCGACCACGAGTACGAGGCGGGACTCGCCGGTCACCTGCTGCGAGGCGAACTGCTCTACCTGCGTTCGATCCTGTTCGAAGAGTACGAACTCACAGAGAAGCCGTCGTTCTCGAACGCCCTGACGGACGTCCTGTGGTCGATCGTCGAACATCCACGGTTCGACTACGCGAGCACCGACGACGTCTGGCCGTTCGTCCAGGACTTACAGGACGCGTACGACTACTACAAGAATCGCGACTCCGTCAAGTGACTGCCGTCGGCGCAGAACGTATCACCAGGTCGTCTCGCTGACCCTCCTCACCGGGTTCTCGAGGACGTCCCACGACGCTTCCGGATGGCGTTCGAAACCCGGTCGAGTACTCCGTTTTGCCGGCCCATCGAACGGTTTCGAGCGGCTCTTGTCTCGCGGTGACTGTGTTACTCCATGTAACCGAGGCCGCGTAAACGCTCTTCGACACCATCGAAGTCGTCGTCTCGCCGTGTGTCGGTTGTTTCGTTGGCGTTTTGTCGAACTTCGACCGATCGAACCGCTAGATCACGACTCGTCTCGAGGAGTTCGTTCTGTACGGTCCCGTCGACGTTCTCCGGTATTGGTTCACCGATACTGTGTAACACCGTCGGAGCGACGTCCACGACGGAGAGATCCGCGACTGGATCACAGCCTTTGACGTTCGGACCCCACGCGAAGAACACACCCCGGCTCCGGTGACCGGCCATCTCGGTCTCGGCCGCGCTGAACACGGTGTCTGTTACGTTCGTCTTCTCTTCGTATCCGTCGTTCCCGACGACGACTAGATCCGGCGACGCGGTATCTGTCGGGAACAGGTCGTCGCCGTCGGAGACGGTCACCACCTCTTCTCCAGTTTCCGGGTCAGTCAAATCTGAAAAAAGTGATGACAGTTCCCGCTTCAGCTCTGGAACGTCTGCTGGGGGGACGATGCCGTGGTCGAAGCGATTCGAATCGTTGACGTAGACGTAGCTCGGTCCGTGGGCGAAGGCGACGGTCTCCGAGAAATCCACGTCGTACAGGCCATGATCGCCAGGTACGCGTTCCGCGATTCGGTCCACGAGCGGCTTTGGAAGGGAGTTGACGAACCGGCCGTTGTCGACTCCAAACCGTTTCAGCGTCTCGAGAACGTTCGACTTCGTGATACCGAGCCTGGCGAGCGAACTTCGCGTTCCATCCTGGCGCTTCCGCGCGAGATAGCCGCCGTTCGCCAGCACGGCATTGAGGTGCACGAGTTTCGATACTGGTCCGAATCCGTGGTCCGATACGACGAACAGGTTGGCGTTTCGACCACTAACGTACTCGATCACATCACCCAGAATGTCGTCGAGTTGTTTGTAGTGCTCGAGAATGACCTTTTCGTCCCAGATCAGGTGCTGAAGCCGATCGGGAGCCGTGTAGACGAAGAAAAATAATTGCCAATCCTCGATATCCATGAGCCGATTCATCAGCTTTCGACGCGCCGCGACGAGCGACGCGAGGTCGCTTTTGAACGCCGTTTCGTTCCCGTGATAATCGTACCAGTTGAGTCCTATCTCGTAGTCGGGGATCTCCTCGCTGATCTCGTCGGCGAACTCGGGCGGATGCGTGAATCCTTCATCCATTCGTGGCGAGACCATTCCGGCGACCATCGTGCCGTCGACGTCCCCTGCGGGGTACGTCATCGGAACGTTACCCACGACTGCCGGTGACAGCTGTTGCCACAGCGGTGGTTGTCTCAGATCTTCACTCGTATTCATCCGCTGTGTGTGATCTGACTCCAGCCGTTGAAAGCCATAGATCCCGTGCTTGTCGGGCCAGACGCCAGTTGCAATCGATGGCCACGCAGTCGGCGTCATCGGCGGCACTGTGCTTCCTAACGGCCCTACTGCGCCGTCTTCGAAGAGCGTCTCAAAATGCGGCAACTCCCCGACCTCGATCCATTTCCGGATGAGGCCCCACGGGACGCCGTCGATCCCAAGAACGAAGGCCCGTTCGGCACCGGCGGAGCTAGTATGCGTATCTACCATATGTTTATACGTCGATATTGATTTGAATCCATTCCGCTTCTATTGTTATACAATGTATTCCGCCGGACAATTTCACATTGTACGGAAGAATGCCACGCGTAGGAGTTCGCACCGCGAGGTCGATCGTATCGTAGTGGATCAGCCAGATTACAACCAGGCGAATTAGATTCGTATCCAAATCGGATGTAATCTATACACGAACGGGTTCGACGAATCGTTGGTTACTGTCGAGAACTCTCGAACCCACGAGCATCTCACAGCTGTACGGACGACCCGGCGCCAGTTTTACACACCCGGAAACGTTCGAGTTCACGAATTCACCTCGAGTGTGCCGTCGGTCGCCCGTTTGCCGTCGTGAGCGCGACTCCGCCACCGGAAAGTCGTACCTAAACTACGATGGTGGGTCTAGCTGCGCGTGGGACATCGTCGACCAGTAGTCTCAACTCTCTGCCCCTTTCACGACGGTTTCACCGCCTCGAGGCGCTCACCCGGAAGTGTGATCATAATTAACTGTGTCGCTGTGAGCGTCTATCACAGATGACGTTAAAGGCGCTCATACGGAATATCGAGGAGAAGGGCTTCTCGTACGCCAATACGCTCGTCACCCTCGACCGAAATAAGGTCACTCGAGCGGAGTTGTACGACTTATTCGTGAAGAACGGTTCGTTAATCGACTACGGCGAACCCGAGTCAGTAACGGTATCGGAGCCCGACGCCGTCGTCGAAGAACTGCCAGAAATGGATCGGTGGCAGGGGACGTATACGATATCGAAACCTTTCGTGGGTGTCGTAAACGATGCACGAATCGTCGGCTCCCCTCCGTTAGCAATCTCTGGCTCGAACTATATCGCAGACGCCTCCGTCAGCCCTAACGTTCAAACGCTTAACGTGATCAAGTCGATTCCCCGAACCCCGAAGCGGATCGTCTCGGGCAACGGCAAGCGGGAGCCCATCGACGAGGGTGTCTTGTTACACAATAGCTGGCACGGGGGTTACTTCCACTGGGTTGCAGAGACGTTAACTCGATTGGAGAGTGTCGAAAAGTACATCGAGAGAACCGGGCGAAAGCCGAAACTAATCGTCGGTCCAGACCTGAACTCGTTTCAGGCAGAGTCGTTGGCCTTGCTCGGCTACGATCGAGACGACCTGGTTCACTGGCGATCTGCGTACTGCGAGGTCGAGCGTCTCGTCGTCCCATCGATGCGTCGAGAGATCGATCCACCGAATCCATCTCCGTTTTCACACTGGTGGCTCCGAAATACGCTTCGTCGACGGGCGCTCGATGAAATCGATACTTCTCGGTTTTCGAATCGCGTGTACATCAGTCGCAACGATGCCGATACCCGCCGTGTGCTAAATGAGTCGGATCTTGCAACTGTACTCGACAAGTACGGATTCGAAACCTACCAGCTTTCGAAGATGAAGGTCGAAGAAACGATAGCGCTGTTCGCCCAGGCAGACTGTATCGTGGCACCCCACGGTGCCGGTCTGGCGGATCTTATTCACACTGACGACGTGGCGCTCATCGAGTTCATGCCAGAAGATAGAGTAAATGGTGTTTACTATATGCTGGCAAAACAGGTCGGAGGCTGGTATGGATACATCGGCTGCCAGACTCACGGTTCTGACATCACTGTCCCTCCTCAGGGACTCGAGCGGAGCATCACTGCTGCGATAGACCGCGACCAGACTGTACAGACAGTATAAATCGAGGGAGATTCGATAGCTGTAATTCGACGGAACGATTCCTGTCGCTGATCTAGTACTCAGCTCGACGGTTCCTGCCTATCACTGATCTCGAGCGTCGTACTCGAGGTCGACGTTCGCGTCGCCCGACATCCAGAAGTCGGTGATGTCGCCGCTGAACCAGTACGCGTCGCGCCAGTTCGCGACGGTGCCGCTGACCGACTGGCCGTCGATCACGTCGCCGTCGTCGATCGACGCGTCCCTGTGGTTGGCTTTAACGACCTCTCCGCTCACCGAGAACGAGTAGGACGTCAGACCGGATGCGTCGGTTCCGTCGATGACCAGCGCGTGAGATGGCATCGATTCTTCGTTTTCAACTTCTTCGCCACCGAACGTCGCCGGATCGATTTCTTCACCGTTCAGGTAGACGGTCGCGGGGCCGTCCACATCGAGCTCGAGGAGCTCTCCATCGAACGTGAAGGCGTCCTTCCAGTTGGCAACGGTATGTTCGACGCTATTCGCGCCGTCGTCGAGCTCGAGTTCGGGATCGATCGATGCGCCGTCGTGTTCAGACGGTTCGATCTCTCCCTCCACTGCAAATCGGTAATCGGTCGCTTTCCAGTCGTCGCCCTGGCCGCTACCGTCGAATACGAGGACGTTCTCCTGGGTTTCGTCTTCACTCTCGGATGGCCCATCCGAAGTCGGCGCTGACGAGGAAGCCGATCCAGATGCCGCCTCTTCAGGTGACAATGGGACGCCGTCAATCTCGCTAGGATCAGTACGCGGTTTACGATCGGCAGACGTTCCGTTAATAGTAGCTCCGGCGGCGTGTTTCCCGGTATCCTCGAAGTAACAGTTTTCTGCAATTATCTCTGCGTTTCTCCCTTTTTTCCAGGCGCTGGACCCGGCAACGATTGCACCGGGTGACCCATTCATCAAGTCACAGTCGTAGAGTTTTGTCTTTTCGTAGTACCCCCAGAATGGCCGAGAGTTATTTGCGGCAGTGTTGTGAACATCGCCGTCCATAATGCAATTCTTGGCATACGAACCCTCGGTTCCGAGCCTAACAGCTCCAGCACCAGTCCGGAAGAAGTACGAGTCTTCGACACGGACAGTCCCTCCATTACCGGGAGCAGGGTGCTCTGGTCCGTTTCCTGGTGCGCTTCCGTAGATATGGTTGTCCGGTGTCGATTGGAAATTGACGTTCCGAATTAAGAGATCGCCCGCGTGATTCGGTGCGACGAAGACCGGTGTTGCTGTCCCGCCAGTCCCAACGGCATTATTGAAGCCTGAAAGGGTGTACCCTTCGAAATAGACGTTTTCAATAAGTGACTCGCTCGATGGAGACGTGTTTGCCACCGATATTTGGTTCCGCTTCTTCGGAGAATTGACGTTGCCGCGAACACCGATATTCCGGACAGTCATATCGTCTCCGTGCATTCGGATTTGCCAATCTGCGTTATTGGCTGTGATGTCAATCAGATAGTTCTCGAAAGTCTCGCCAGGTTCGAGATTGTATGTCCACGTCTCCCCTGGTGAGACCTTGATGACTTCATAATCATTATTGCTATCCTGCGCAGCAGCAGCACTTCCAGATAGCCCACCGACGAATGCAGCTGTAGTTCCAATCCCTTTAAGGTATGTTCGACGATTTAAGGAAGTACTATCCTTTTGATCAGCACTCTGGTTCTTATCCATGCAGTTCTCTCGTCGGAGATTCACTGTTGTCTAACATTCCATTAACCAGTTCTATCTTTATAACGCCACCAATAGAAGACCGATAAATATAGATAGTTCAATACTAATATATCTATAGAACAAATAAATTAGAAAATAAGCGAATTTATATACTATAGCCTACTACTGGAGTCAATATCTGAAATTATCTACAAAAGCGTCGAGTTAAGTGAATAATATTGTGTGTGTGAAGTGAATATATTGTTAACGGTACCCGAGCTGCTCTAAGTGTTTTTTTGTCTCCTCGTCAAGCGATCGACTCTCTGTTTCTACTGACACATTTGAGATTCGATCAACCATCTTTCGAGCTTTTTCTTTCGAAATGGATGGTTCACCGAAAGTACGTTCTAAAGAAAAATAGTGGTTGAAGGATTTTAATAAACTTGTGATGGATGATCTGCTTGAATTGAATGATCCTGTATACCCAGAAAACAGTGCATCAAACGTCGCTGTAAGCGGAAGAGCAAGTTTATTAGTTCTATTAAACACGAACCCACCATTTTTTGTCCAGACGCTCGGAGCGTCGTAATTTGGATCAATGATCGTCTCCCGATATTTCGCCTGTGGACGCATAATCCCTTGCGTATAAGCAGGCCGATCTCTATCTACCCTTCCAAGGAGTGTCTCTCCATCAACATCCACCGTTAGACTCCCGTCATTGATGATTTCTCTGATCGTTGGGAAAATATCGGTGTGATGGATGAAAGTGTCTGAAATATCTTTTGACAGTGATTCGTGAATAAAAACTGTTGGAACATAGGTGACTTCAGGAGTTGACGGTAAGCCGTGCCCAATGAATCCACCGTATTCGCCAAGCAATTCTCCGTGGTCTGCAAGATAAATTACGAGCGTGTTATCTAGTAATCCGCGTGCTTCGAGAATATCTAGACGTTCCTCGAACCGCTTGGTACTTTTTCTAATTGTTTCGCGGTAAAGTTCATGGAGCTCATCTTTGTCCGAAATCTGTGAAAACATCTCTGCAGTAGATTGGTTCTCGAAACCAACATACGGTGAGTGCCCGCCGTTATCGTGTTCTAGAGCGATAAACGGTTCTTTGACGGTTTCGAGATCAATTTTGTCTGGCCCGTTGAGTATATCACGGACTGCGCGCCCTTCCCAGACTACCTCGTTGTATCCGGACGTCACATCGAAGTCGAATAGCGTCGTGACAGAACTATCAAGTGTATCGTCAAACCATGCTACACCATGCCGTGGTGCGTAACGGCCAGTGACAATACTTGGAATCGATTGCGGTGTACAGAGTGCTGCTGCAGCGGTTTTAAACAATTTCCCACGATCGGTAATTCGCTTTGGCACAAAATCATACCGGACTGCATCTGCAATAAAAATATAGATATTTTCGATGGACTTAGTATTTAGATCACAAAGAGGTTGTGTTCTCTCCATAGTTCGTTCACTCATAGCCATATTTAGTAAATATATTCACATTATCTATCCCAGGAATTCCATCATCTGTGTTTAAATGTTTGAATTGATAGAGCACTCTCAGATGCGATCTATGAGCATATAATTGACACTTCGGAATTCCCATTATTCGGGCCGGGAAATGGTGTGTAGTCGTGGCTGCGAACATGAATCTATCTTGTGATCACATAAGACCAGACATAGTTATGTATCTGATAACATTTATACCTCACCCAATGTACTGAAACGCAGCACGACCAGGATGATATTTTTCATTTTCCTATGTTCTCAAAACAGATAATATTATAACATAGGTTTGCTGAGAGAAATATATAAATACGTAAGTTTGGTTTGTAAGTCGAGTAGTACTTTCATATGCTAGAGACTACCATCGAAGTTTTCTCACGCGGTGATCACAGTACTTCCCAGATTGTCACCACGTTCACAGTTAGTAATCGCAACGACGAGAGGGAGACACAGCGCGAGAAACACCTGCGCTTGCACGTGGACACGGCCTCAGACTCGGATGTGTCCGGGATCGCAGTCTCTAACTGCATCCTTGTATCGTTCGACTCCTGTGTGGCGGTTGTACGTCTCGTTTAGTGTCGTTTGTTTCAGCTGAACATCCTCGCTGTGCCCCTCAATATGGTCTTCGCCCTTGTACTCGATAGCTTTCGGGTTGTCAGTATTTCGTGCGTTGTACAGGGCGATGGGTATGACCCCTACGTCCAGCAGGAGGTCGTGCCAGTCAAGGGGTATCGTAGGCGCTGTCTTTGATCGTCCAGGCAGACTATTTGACGGCGAGGGCGGCCCACGTGGCGCGCATCGCCGTCTCTTATAACCCATATTTATCATATGTAAATCTATACAATTTATATTGAATTGATCGAAACAATTGTGCAGCCGTGGCCGTAATAGTATTCTTCGGCGGTTGGATCATTACATTTCGACGCATTTTGATCAAGTGGCATCCTTCTCACATCGGGCAAATCAATGCAAGAGATCAGGTTGAGCAGGCCGCCTGCTGTGGCCTGCTCGACAAGATGTTCGAAGATTCCGTCAACGACGTGTTCAAGACCGGTGAGAAAACGATCGACCGCCGTCGAGAGACGCGGTTGATCGAAGCCATAGCTGAGCCAAATAAGTGTGTTCTGAAGCTCTCGTTCAACGGGACAGATGCTGTAGATATCCTTTTAGTAACAATGGAGAAAGCCGCGTATCATCTCAGATGGTTTTGATTTCGTGTTCCCTCGGCGGAGGCGGAGCGAACACATTGAACTCTTCGAGAAACTTGAAGAATAGATGCTCAAACAACGCTAGCGTCTCTGTCTCCAAGATATTCAAGAGCGTTCCTATCGAAGAATCCGCTTGCAGGGCCGCTGGGCTCATCTACCACAGGGTCTCCCTGTCTTTTTATATATAATAGTTCCTCATGACAAAATCATGCTATTCAAATACCAATGGTGAGTTGAGATCCTGTGTACAAATGATTTTACTTGACATTATCGATTACAATTAATCCGCAGAGAATAGGTCGACCTCCTTATTAGTGTCTGGAATCCACCGTCGAACTAACGGAACGGATATGCCTATCTTGTCTTCTACGACAGTAATAACAACGATATCATCGGGTTCAAGCCCGCCAATGAGTGCGACAAGAGTCAAGGATACGACACTGACCACAATAAGTATTGGAATTAATGTCAAAGCGGAAATAGTAATCCGCGGCGAAAGAGTATGTGCGAGTGGTAGCAAAATGGCTGGGAGAAAAACGTAACATCGGATCGCTTCCGAGGAGAAGGGTGTTATATTATATCGAATTGTGAGGACGCCACAGATTGTTGTATGGAGTGAAAATAGTGAAACGACGGAAGCGACGCCAGCACCCATAAATCCAAACCGAGGAATGAGAACAAGATTCATAAGTATATTCAACACGATCCCGATTAGATTTCCAATGGCGATCCACGCTGTGAGACCAATCGCAGACAGTGTCTCACGATTTCTGCCAGCGGCTGCACTCAAAAAGAAGCCAACGGCGAGAATAGGTAAAACTGAAGCTGCATCTGCGTATGATGGGCCAAAGAAGATTGAAATCAGATCATCTGGGAAAATAACGAAGAGAAGAAACACGGGAAAGGTGATTACATACACCCACTTTGTTGTCGTCGCGTAGATATCGTCGACTATTTCATGTTCACCGTTAGCGTCAAGTCGAGAAGCAAGTGGGAGATAGAGAAATCCAAACGCTCCAAGAACGACGGTTAGTCCGCTGGCAAGCGAATATGCAGCGTCGTACATACCGACCTCAAAAGAACTGCGAAAATATCCGAGCATCAACGTATCTGTCTTTGTTAACATAACGCTGACAACTGTTGAGACTATTAACGGTGCAGAGAAAGTAAGGAGTTCGTTCACGTGCGTCTGATATTCTCCCCGCAAATTCATGAAGCGTTTTAGCAGGAGATGAGCGATAACGAACGTTAGTAGTGCTGCGAAGAAGTACGCGATACCCACTGTGATGGCAGACATCCCTGCAAATAATAATCCGGCAATTAGCCCTATGCGAAGGAATGGGTAGAAGAAGTTCTGGATCGTTATTGAATAAGTTGTATTCTCGAACCCACGAATTGCTGCAACAATAATACGAAAGTTAGCGACGAGCGGTAACGTAAGGGCGAGGAGACGTATGAAAGACACAGCGTAATCAGTCTCGAAGAAGTGAGCTGCAATCGATTCAGCAAAGACGAACATTAGAAGGCTAATAACTAGCGAAAGAGGAATCGTAATAAGGAGTCCACTCAGCCAGACCCCTCGCTGATCCTCAACGGAGTCGTATCGTGGTATGAAGCGTGACACTCCTTGCGTGCATCCGGCAAGCGCGATAGTTGAGGTTATTGTAAACAATGCCAAACCGATGCTCACCTCCCCATAGGCGTCTGGAGAGAGTAGACGTCCGATTATAATCCGCTCTCCCATCTTCGCCGCCGATGAGATAATTCCACCAATCATTACAAGTGCTGCACTTGAAAGCAACGCCGACAGTTCGCTCTCTCGAGTTGCCATTAGAGATAACCTAGATCCTCAAGACGCTCAGTCACTTTTTCGTCGTCGTTCGTGGATTTAGAGGCTCTGGTTCCATAGGAGATAGTGCCATAGTCTGCCCTATCCGGTTGATTAGTGAGCAAACCCTCTGGGAGTGATCCAGTCATTCGAGAGGGGATCGGCTGGTTAAGTAGTCCCATTATAATCGGAGCAAGATCCGTGAGTGAAAGTGGGTCTAACGCAGTTTCGGCTGAAAACCCAGGACCGGCACCGACGAACGCCCCTTCGAGTTTATGATCATATTTTTCAACCGGAATGAACTTCCGACCATAAAGTGTGTGTGAAACGGTGTGATTCATTTTCTTTGGTAAAAAACATATGTCTGGTGCATCTTTGAGGAATGGACCATCATAAATGTCCTCTCGACGGCAAACGAACTCAAAGGCTCGTTCCCCGTCAGGTGTTTCGATTTTTGAGAGGAGTGCAATGAGCTCGTCACGAACGGCTTCGTATTCTGACGGTGAGACAGTGCCACTTGGTTCGCGTCCGGCTAAGTTAATGCGGATGCCCATTCGGGAACCTTTAGAACAATACGCACGGGATTCGCGCCAATTGATACTTTCACTTGCCGCTGTCTTTCTGAGGGAATCTGGAGCGAGTTTCACAAGCGCGGTCCCAAGCCCAACACGTTCTGCGGTAGCATAGATGTCTACCGGCTCTATACCGAGTTGAGATGCTATCTCTTGTCCAAAAAGTAGCATCTTCTCGATTCTGTCATGCTCTTCTCCTGAATCCTCAACTTGGCCCTCACTACTGGTGAGGGCCGCTTTATCGATCAATGGCATCGATCGACCCCCATCGTCTATTGTTTCAATATAATTATTCTCTCGAAGTATTTCATTGACGTGGACCTGATATCCTGTAACAGGACCTATTCCATGATCCGAACAGAGCACAACGTTTACGTCTTCGTTTACGCTATTGAGAACGTCTCCAACGAGCTTGTCTGCAGCCTGATAAATCTCTCGAAAACGGTCATTTTTTTCGTAATGATGAAATACTGCATCAGTCTTTTGAACCTGAATGATAGCTAGCTCCCATTTATACTGTTCCAGTAGCGTAACAGCCGCCCGTCGTCGCCGATCGATAAGATTGAGATATCCATCAAACTTATCATCAAGATCAGAACTGATTTCATCATCCGAATAAATAGTATACCTGTCACCGATAGCTTCTGTTAGTTCTTTTCGAATTCCTCTAGGATGACCTGGTTCATCCTCCGGTGCAAGGTATCCTGGTATCAAAATTCCATTGATCGGTTCTGCAGGATGGGTCACAGGAACGTTCATAACAATCATCTTTTGTCCCTGGCTAGAAAGGTAGTCCCAGATCGCTGGCTGGCGAACGTCGCTTCGCGATACATGGTGACGTTCATCTGGATAACCATCGTAGCTAAAGAATCCATACACACCGTGATAGCTCGGATCAGTTCCAGTGTACATTGATGGCCAAGCACTTCCTGTCCACGGAGGATGAGTGGATTTTAGCGGCGCTTCGACTCCGCATTCACGGAGAGCACTAATGTTTGGGAGCGCTTCCTCAAACATATCAAGATACCGAAAGTCAAGGGCGTCAAATCCAAGAACGATGGTTTTCATTGTCATCGTTTCCAGCAGCGGAATTTAATTTCGGACCTTAGCTTTCCGGAATTGAGGGGTGCAGATAGTGCTCGATCTGTCCAATTCATCATTTCGGCCGACGACACTTTCTGACTTTGTTATCGATTGGTTTCTGCTGTGCTTCGTCAAAATCGATCTATTTAGCGGTGGCCTTATAGATCCAAAATAAATATGAAACCAGATATAACATTTTTAATACAATAAATAGTGATATGAATATTAAACATCATTCTGAATGTGTACTTATGTAATAAAGGTTGAATTCGCCGTTCGATTGGATATGGTGAATTCCAGGTTTGGTTGTTGCAGAATTCAGCCCTTCTTCTGTATATCGAAGTCCCTGATAGGCTCGCTGTTCTCGCTGGTAATCCGTAGACGTGAGTACGAGATACCGGTCCGACTCGTAATGCGTAGTGAGTCCATCGTCGAATGCCGTTGCAGATGTACTCTCGTGCAGTCGCATCCGCTCTGCGTTCCCGTTTACTGCATCGTCGTACCGGTTGGCAGTACCCCGTAACCCGACGATGTTGACATCATCATCCTGGTTCGCGAACGCTGTTTCATACCCGCTTATCGATCCCTCGGAGACGTGTGGTGATGCCTTGTAAATATATGGCGAGGGAAACACGGCTGCAAGCGACAGGATCAACAGGAGGCTCAAGCCCACGGTAAACAGTGCGTGGCCGGATCGACCCCAGGTACCGGAATTTCGCCGACGAAGCCCCGTCAGAATCACGGAGAGCGAGATAGAACCCAGGATCGTGACGAACAGCATCATCAGTCCGAACGCGCGGAAGTACATCTTCGAGCCCGGCGTGAGGAAGTAGACGACGAACAGACAGCCCAGACCCGACAGCCCGACGACGAAGTACGTCGTCTCGGCGCGAACGCTCTCGAGTCGGTTCCAGCGGACGAGGACGCCGAGGACGAGCAGGCCCGCGAGTAGCGTGAACACGAGCTGTGGAAAGAAAAGCTTGAGGAAGATCTCGAGTAGACTGCCGCCGATCGCCTGGAGCGACGCCCCTTGCGTGGTGACGGACGATCCTGCGCCCACGCCGTCTCCGAAGACGACTTCGACGACGGAGCCGATGAAGTAGGCGATCGTGTCGGAGACGGATCCGTAGTTCGAGACCCACAGCAAGAAGACCGCGATCAGAAATAGCGCCTGACTGTACACGGGCGTCTGGCCGGCGATCTGCCCGCCGCTCGCTATCCGTCGAGCGAGGTACTGGACGGCGACGATCCCGAGGAGGACGACGATCAGATGGGCGGCGAGCTGTGGGTGGTACGTGACGATCGCGATCGACACGAGCGCGAACAGGACGCCGACGGCGGAGACCGTCGTCACGTCCCGATCGGCGTCGACGTACTTCGCGAACAGGTACACGAACAGCGCGGAGAACAACACCGCCTGCGACATCGCGTGGGCGGACATGTACATCGAGATCGTCGTGATGGGCAACAGCAGGAACGCGGAGAACGTGGCGACGACGACCGCCAGTCGTTTCGGGACGATCGCCCCGACACAGAGGGGCACGAACGCGAAGAACACGAGCGACGCGAGCACCACGACGAACAGCATCGATCGCGAGAGCGGGATCCCGAGCGCGGTGTTGATCACGACCGTCACCGTGTGGATCCCGGGATAGAGCAGGTCGAACGGCGTGATCGTCCCCTCGCTGATCGCTCGAGCCCACCCGAGGTGGGTCAGCGCGTCGTGTTGTCCGTAGAAGTGATAGCCGCGGACGATGGGCAAGCCGACGAAGACGGTCGCCGCCGTGCCGCCCAGCACGAGTGCGACGGACCGCAGTCTGTGATCTCGATGAGTCGTGGACGCGAGCGCGACGAACAGCGCGACGACGAACGCGAAGATCAATCCCGCCCAGACCCGGTCGGGCGTCATCGAGTAGATCGAAATCTCGTACCCGGTGGCCGGATTCGCGTGTGCTACGAGCGCAGCAGTGGCGACCGAAAGAAAGCCGACGGAGAGTGCGAGCTTCAGCCGAAGACGTCTCCATGATGCCGATTGCTGTGACATTCTACTCGAGTTCGAAGACCGGAACGTGCCGAATTGTTATGTTCTCTGTGACGGGAGTTAGCGCTCTGCTACCTCGACGGACCGTCAGTGTGGCTGGCTGAAACTCGGGTCGAATCGGTCACTCGTCGTCTTCGTCGTCTTCGTCTTCGTCGTCTTCGTCCTCGTCTTCGTCTTCGTCGCCCTCACTTTCCTCATCATCCTCCTCTTCTGCACCGTCGTCATCGTCGCTACCTACGGCTTCCTCACTCTCAACGTCACTCTCCTCGAGTACGTCGGTCCAGAGATACGCGTGTCGATACGCGTTCTCGTTGGTCGGAGTCTCGGGGACGCCGTCGGCGTACAGCAACACCGAGATGCGAACGGTCCCGTCCTCGGCCGTGGGCGTGACGTTCCGTTCGTCACGTACCGTCTCGCCGTCGCCGAGCGTGTACTCGAGTCGCTGTAGCTCGGTCCGTTCGACTATCTCGCCGTCCTCGAGACGCTGCTCCTGGATCACGACGGTGTAGGATCTCTCCCGATTCTCGTCGTTCTCGAGGGCGACGACGAGCGGGATCGATTCGCCCGGTTCGATCGACGACGGGTAGCCCGACGCGACGAACTCGCCCGAGTCGTCCTCCGTGAGCAGTTGCAGGCTCGTGTACCGTTCGCCCTCCTGGGGTGCGGCGAGTGCGTACCCGACGGTCGTCAGGGCGAGCACCATGCTGAGTGCGAGGATCACGTTGACGGTCGTCTGGGCCGACGAGTCCGTCTCGAGGATCGCGGCCCGAACCGCGGCGATGCGCCCGGAGACGTCGATCTGGTACCGATCGGAAGGGGGGACGCGAAGCCGCCGAACGCTGGCGAGAGCGACGCCGACCAGGACGAAACAGCCCACGGCACCGACGACCGTCCGCTGTGTGAATCCCCAGGGCGTCGCGGCGATGGCCAGCCCCAGCAGCGGGATCAGTGCGACGCTCATCCCGAAAGAGAGCGCCGCGCGCTCGACGTCGCTGACGTCTCTGGTCTGCTGGACGACAGCCGTCTCGCCAGCTTCGAGCGGCGACGACCGGGGGAACAGCGCCGAGACGGTCGCGTATCCGGGTGCGAGGAACAACAGCGGGAACCCGATCGCGACCCGGACGAACGGCGACTCGAGGTCACCGACCGCCAGTAGCGTGGCGGCGACGACGGTGAATCCGGCGACGCCGAGCAGGTCGGTCGGGACGTGCTCGCTCCACTGCCGAACGGTGGTGAACGGGCGGGCGACGATCGTTCGAATTGGAACGTCTCTCATTCGTCTCTAGTTATCGCCTGGTCGACTGGTCGAACGTTTGTTAATAGTCGCGTAACTAGGCGTTCCACGGGTGTACTCCCACCGTTACAATCCCGCTCGGCGGCCTCGTGTGACCGATGTGGCCCTGGGAGCACGCGCTCGTCGGCTACCTGGCGTATTCACTGTTCTGTCACGGCTACTACCGCGAGCGGCCGGGTGAACTCGCGGCACTCGTCGTCGCCGTCGCGTCCGTCCTCCCCGACGTGATCGACAAGCCCCTCGCCTGGCAGTTCGAGGTGTTCCAGTCCGGCTACGCGCTCGGTCACTCGATCTTCTTCACCGTCCCGCTCGCGGTCGCCGCGGGTGTGATCGCCCGCCGATACGGACGCACTCGAGTCGGCGTGGCGTTCGCGATCGGGTACGGCTCTCACCTCGTCGGCGACGTCGTTCCGATCTACCTCTCGGCGGGCGTGTGGACGATCCGGCACCTCTACTGGCCGTTCGTCGTCGTCGAGGGAACCGGATACGACGGGTTCGTCACCGGCGTCAGGACCAATCTGGTACCGTACCTCGAGACGGTCCTCGCGCTTGAGCCGACGAAAGCCCTGTCGATTCGGGCTGGCGCGCTCGCGGGGACGATGCTGCTCTGGTACGTCGACGGCAGGCCCGGCCTGCGGCCGTTTCGGACGATGGTGGCCGCGTCGTACGCGATACTCGAGCGATACGGACCGCTCGAGCCGGGTTCACGTAACTGAACGAAACAGTCAGTAACTGGTGACTACCCGGTCGCCCTTCGCCGGGGTGGCGACGCCTGATCGCGTCCCGTGACGGAAACAGGGCGATTACAAAGAGTCCGTCGGTCGATCCGTGATCTATGATCGATCGGCCGCGTTTCAGCCACCGTGGGACGGTGAGAGCCAGTATCATACTGCCGGACGTAAGTCGTGAAAGATTCTCGCCGTCCCGGGGTGGCGAGAATCTTCACACAGTTACGTCCGATAGTATCAGCCGACGAGCAGCAGACGAGGGTACGGCAGACGTGGACGTAGACGTGGACGTGGAGGTCGAAACGCGCACATGAGCGTCGACGTTCGCGTCGCGACGGACGACGACGTGAAGCGGTGGGACGGGTACGTCGACCGGTCGCCACACGGGACGCTGTTCCACGAGTACGATCTGCTGCAGGTGCAAGCGGAGCACGCCGGTGCGACGTTGCACCCGCTGATCGGGTACAAGGGGCAGGAACCGGTCGGGCTCTTCCCCGTCTTCGAGATCAGAAAGCAGTTCGTCACGACGGCGTTCTCGCCGCCGCCGCACCTCCGGATCCCCTACCTCGGCCCGGCGTTTCTGAACATGGACAAGCTGAAACAGCGAAAGCGCGAGCGGCGACGCCGGCAGTTCCTGGACGGCTGTTTCGACTGGATCGAGACGGAACTGGGTCCGAAGTACGCCCACGTCAGGACGGGGACGACGTACACGGACTCGCGGCAGTTCAAGTGGCACGAGTACGACGTCACGCCCGAGTACACCTACGTCGTCGACCTCGAGGAGTCACGAGAGGAACTGCTGACGACGTTCAGCAGCGACGCCCGGCGCAATATCACGAACACACCCGAGGACAGTTACGAAATCGAGGAGGGAGGCATCGACGCCATCCGCGACATCACGACGCAGGTACGACACCGGTACGAATCGCAGGGAATCAGATTCGACGTGCCGGCCGAGTTCGCGATCGACCTCTACGAACGGTCGGAAAACGGTCACGTTCGGCCGTACACGCTCTCCCACGACGGCGAGTTCGTCGGTGGCATCCTCGCCTACGAGCACGACGACACGGTCGCCCGGTGGCTCGGCGGCGTCCGAACCGACGTCGACGTCGACCTCCCGACGAACGACCTCCTCGACTGGGCGGTGATGAGCGACGGTCTCGAGCGGGGTCTCGCGGCGTACGACCTGGTCGGTGCCGACACGCCGCGGATCAACTCCTACAAGGCGAAGTTCAACCCGTCGCTGCGAACGTACTACAGCATCGAGTACGGAAAGTGGGGGATGCAGACGTTCGCACAGCTGTACAACTCCGTGAAGTGACCGCTTTGGGTCCTGTAACGCGTCCGTACTCCCGAAACGCCCCTGGAACACGTATCATAACGAAGGTAATTCACGAGAGACCGGACGACGATGGGCTCTCACTCCGACCTGCAGACGCTGTTGATCGGGATCGACGCGGCCTGCGAGCGCGTCCTCGAGCCGTTTTTCGACGCCGACGAGTTGCCGACGCTGGCATCGATATTCGAGACGGGGGCGAGCGGTCCGCTCGAGTCGCAGATCCCGCCGTGGACGGCGTCGGCGTGGCCGTCGCTGTACACCGGAACGAACCCGGGGAAACACGGCGTCTTCAGCTTTCTCTCGTTCGACGGCTACGACTGGGACGTGGTCAACGCGACGGACGTCCGCGAACGGGCGATATGGGAACTGCTCGACCGCCACGGGGAGACGAGCGTCGTCGTCAACGTGCCGGTGACGCATCCGCCGCGCGAATTCGACGGCGCGCTGATTCCGGGCTACACCGCACCCGAGGACCCCGACTGTCACCCCGACGGCCTCCTCGAGGAGATCCGGGACGCGATCGGGGAGTATCGCGTCTACCCGTCTCGCGAAGACGGCGTCGACCTCGCGGACGCGTACCGCTCGTGCGTGCGAACGCGAGGGGAGGCGTTTCGATACCTCGCGGATCGGTTCGATCCGTCGTTCGGGTTCGTCCAGTTCCAGGCGACCGACTCGATCTTCCACCGACGGCCGGACGACGACGCGGCGATCCGGACGATCTACCACGAGGTGGATCGGCAGGTCGAGCGGACCCTCGACGCGTGTGACCCCGACACCGTGATCGTCGCCAGCGACCACGGCATGGGGCCGTACGGCGGTTACGAGTTCCGCGTCAACGACTTTCTTCGCGAGACGGGCTACGTCGAGGCCCAGAGCGGCGGCCCTGGGATGCCGACGTGGGCGACGCTTCGCGATCGCAACCTCAAGGAGGGCCAGGAGGCGACGCGCGACGACGAGCGAACGCCGCTCGAGCACGCGATGGCGGCCGCGGCGTCCGTCGGCCTGACGAGTCAGCGCCTCGGCGGCGTCCTCGAGCGGGTCGGACTCGCGGAGTTCGTGGCCGAACGCGTCCCCGCCGGCCTCGTCAGCGCGGGGGCCGAACAGGTGGACTTCCCCGAGTCGACGGCGTACGTGCGCTCCCGGATCGAACTCGGCGTCAGGATCAACCTCGAAGGTCGCGAACCCGACGGTGTCGTCCCGCCCGCTGCGTACGAGTCCGTTCGGTCGGAACTCGTCGACGCGCTGCGGTCTGTCACCACGCCCGACGGCGAACCGGTGTTCGA
Source organism: Natribaculum breve (assembly GCF_023008585.1). Taxonomy (GTDB): domain Archaea; phylum Halobacteriota; class Halobacteria; order Halobacteriales; family Natrialbaceae; genus Natribaculum; species Natribaculum breve. The sequence continues at coordinate 817,501 of NZ_CP095390.1, forward strand.
GACGGTCGCCCCGCGCGAGGAGTACTTTCACGGCCCCGAAAGCGACCGGGCGGTCGACGTCGTCACCGTCCCGGCGGCGTTCGACCACTTTCTCTCCGCGACGCTCCGAGGCGACCAGTTCGGCCGGCCGAGCGAGCCGTGGAACCACAAACTCGAGGGAGTCGTCGCCGTGGCCGGCGACGGCGTCGATCCCGCCTCCGGCGTCGGGAACGCCCACCTCTTCGACGTCGCACCGACCGTGCTGGCGTCGCTCGGCGTGTCCGCCGACGAGCGGATGGACGGCGACGTTCTCCCCTGCGTCGAGTCGGCGGGAACCCGACGGTACCCGCGGTTCGACGGCGACCGGTCGGTCGAGACTGCCGACGAGGACGTCGAGCGGCGACTCGCCGACCTCGGCTACCTCGAGTGACCCTCTATTGTATATAGCGACATATGGTTTATAAGGTCGAAATCGGACGATCCCAGGCGACTCCAGGATCCGACGTCGATCTCACACGCGGCAACCCATCGCCCTTCGCTGGCTCCACACGAAAATCGCCACCGAAACTGCCGGTTCGGTTCACCATCCCGTGTGACGATCGACGCTCTCCCGAGATATTGCGGTACTCCGCTGAACGGAGACCACCGTAGCGGTTCACTTCCAGTCGGTGCTCGGAACGGGAAGCCCGACGAAACCTCGAGTCTCGGGTCTCGAGTCGACGAACTGGCGAGCGTGCGACCGGAAGGGGCCCCACGGTCCCGTGGCCGTCAGGTAGTGACCGTGTAGATGTGCTCGAGGTAGGTGTCCCGGACGCGGTCGCCCCAGTTGTGTGTGTAGGTGTCGATGACGTCGCTCGCGACGTCGCCGCGGAGGTACTTGACGACCCCGCGATCACCCGTCCGGTCGCGCAGGTGCGTCGTAAAGAAGTGCCGGAAGTAGTGGGGCGTCACGTTCTCGTCGGCACCGCCGCCGGTCCGGTACCAGCCGTACCCTCTCGCGTACGTCTCGACGACGTGGTGGACGACGTCCGGCGTGAGTCGTTCGCCCCACCGCTCGACGGTTCCGGTGAAAAGCGGCTCGGTCGCTGACTCGACGTCCGGGCGAATCGCGAGCCACCGGAGCAGCGCGCGCTCGAGTTCGTCGTCGACGGGGATCACCGTCTCGCGCTTGCGTTTGTTCGAAGCCGTTCGGAGTTCGCCGCCCGACTCCCGGCCGTACGTGTGTTCGGCCGAGACGTACAGCGAGTTCGGTCGTTCGCCGATCTGTGCCCGCGGGTACCACGACTGGACCTCGTGGTCGAGGTTCAGATCGATCAGGTCGAGATTACACAGCTCGCCAGCCCTGATGCCGGTCTTCAGGAGCGTGAGGACGATCGCCTCGTGGAGCGGGTGACGAACGGTCGCGACGAAGTTGCGCATCTCCTCGAGCGAGACGTCTCGGCGTGACGGGTTCGATTCGATCGACTCGCTCATCTCCTCTAAGACGAGCTCCATCGGGTTGTCGTCGTGTCGTCCGACCCGCTCGAGGTAGCCGTAGAACCGGTTGAGATACGACGCGTACGTCGCGACCGTACTCTCGGCGTGGGCAGACCGGAGTTCGTGCGTGAAGGCCATACAGTCCCGGTACTCGGCCTCCGTCGGCGTCTTGTCGAACCGTTCTTCGAGGAACGTTTCGAACTCCGAGAGCACCCGGCGATAGGCCGACGCGGTCCGCTCGTTGCGTCCGTGGTACTCGATGTCTTCGAGGAAGTACTCGACTGATTCACTCATGATCGGTCAGGACGTAGCCCCCCTCTCGTCCACGGTACTGAACGCGGTTATCCTCCTGGAGTCGGCCGAGCGCGTCGTCGAGGTCCGCCTCGACGTCCTCGATCAGCCGCTCGACGAGACCGTCCCAGTCGAGGACGCCCTCTTGCTCGAGGACGGTGACGATCCGCTCTTCGAAGCCGTCGCCGTCGGGCTGTGTCGGCTGATCGCCGGTCGACTCGACGCCAGCCGTCGACGGAATCTCGAAGTCGCGTCTACCGGCCTGGACCATCGTTCGGACGAACTCGCTTTGACTCATCTCGAGGTCGTCGGCGTGGTCCGCCCACTCCTCTTTCTGGTACTGCGGGACGTACGTTTTTACCACGGCTCGGTCGTCGTCCATACACTCGTTCTGGAATCCCGGTCACTTCAATCTATCCCACATTCACAAATAAGTGTATTTATCCGTGAGTGTGGGCCCTCAACATCACGCCGAGTAGTGATTTAGCTGTGTATCCAGTACTGTAACTCCAGTCTTGACAGTCCGATAATCACAAATACACGAACTATGGCTGCGGTCGATGGTCGACAGGCGATCGTGGCACAGGAGGTGTCGAGTCACACCAGACGTTTCACAAGAATTTCTATCACTGATCTATTACCTCGACCGCTGAGTACAACCCCGTCTTCGAGACGCAAACCCTGGGGGTAACGGCCTCGAAACACGGTCGCACAATCATCGTCAGACCATCACTTCCCCGCCCTCTCGACGACCAACAGACGCCGATAAGCCAAGACGACCCAGTGTTCTCGAGTTCGGCCACCGTGACGAACTCCAGGGTCGATCGCAGTCGTCGACAGGATGATCCGTCCTCGCACTGTCGAGGTCGAATCGGGACGCTTTCGACACCGCACGGGTGAGTCGGACGCCACCTGCCAGCCGATCGTTCTGGCAGTAGAACGTCACTCCACGCGAGACGACGCAAGGAAGAAGGCGAGGTGAGACGGGAAAGCCGTCGAAGGCGTGTGGTCGGTCACAGCGGTTTCGCCCTCGAGGACGACGTCACGCACTCGAGACGTGAACGCGCACACGGCCGGCGACGTCAGCGTCGATCGGAGTAAATCGGCCCGTCGACGAGCCACCGACGCTCCCTCGAGGAACCGCTGGATCGGCGTGCGTCGACGGAAGTCGGCACGGTGAGTGCCGTGTTCGGCTGGTGGTTCCTGTGGTAGCCAACCGGGAGTCACGCGCGGTGTCGCAGCCGAGATATCCGTCGGCAAAGAACGTGACGCCACGCCGTTTCTGACGCGTCGCCCGACGTGTCTTCGCAGTCGGGTATCCGCGGCGATTCCGTGGCGACCACCACGTTCCAACGGTGCTCATACTGCCGGACGTAAGTCGTGAAAGATTCTCGCCGTCCCGGGGTGGCGAGAATCTTCACACAGTTACGTCCGATAGTATCACGATCACCACGTCGGGGGTGGGACGACGCCCGTTCAAGCAGCACGCCGTCTGTGGCGACGAGCGTACGGTCGGTCAGCAGCGGCGACGTTCTCGAGGGTGGTGACGTCCGAGCATGAACTGATAAATCAGATATCGCTATATAAAGTGCGCCCGGGTAGCGTTGCGAATGCTCCCATATCTGTGCACGAGATCTCTGCTAATCTGGGTCTACATCTCGATTTCGAACACAAATTGGACACTCACAACTGCCACTCGACAAATGAGTGGCAGTTGTGTGCGGGATTCTGAGGAAAGTAGGTCGTTTGGACAGCAATGCCTCTCACAGGGGGCAGACACGGAGTGGATTTCACAGCAATTCGATCAACCTCCGGGTGAGAAAGCCACGAAACCGCGGGGCTGTGACCCGCGGTTTCGTGCGGAACTCAACGATATCGAGTAATGTCTGGACAAGAAAATCAACCAGCAGCCACATATCGTACAAGAGGACGGCGAACCCGAAGTGGAACAACCGCACCGAGAAGTTCCTTGACGTCGTCCAGGGTGCGAACTTTTTGATGCTGCTGTAGGCATTTTCGATTCCGCCCCGCCGGGTATACCGTTTGATCTTCTTGCGAGTCTGGCGTCGATCGAGACCAATCTCGTCGTTCACGGCGAGATTGGTCAGAAACACCTGGCGTCCATCATAATCCTCATCCGGCGGAAGTCCGACCAGCGTCGTCTCTGCCCTGCTATTGGTTACTCCATTTTTTACCGGACCGTACATCGCGTGCTCGTCTTTTACTGCGACGTCGTCGTCCATCTGCGCGATGAACCGCTTGACGCGGTCATCGCGCTTGGCTGGAATTACGTAGAAGAGATTCCGCTCCTCAAGCGCTGCTACAACGTCTGTCGCGTGGAACCACCTGTCTGCATAGACTCGCCGTACGCTGAGACGGGCTCGGTTTTCGACGATGTCCACGAGCCGGCGGACGATCCCGCCGGCTCGGTGAGACTTGTCTTCGCCAGGATACGCTTCAGGATCGTGATTATCGGCGTTGCCGACTGGGACCATCGCGACCGCGAACTGAACGTTGTCCCCGACAACGTTCGCGGTCGCAAACTTGTGACACCAGTCGTACTCTTTGTCTTCAGGTGCACCTTGCACCCGGACCAGTTCCTCGCGCTCACCCGAGTAGGCGACGTAGGTCATATCGATCGCGAGCATGATCGGACGCTCGAACTCAACAGATGGCTTGGCCCGCGTCAAGACGCGGGTCAAGCCGCGATTGACCATCTCCGCAATCTCCGACGGCTCGAGGCATTTAATCGCCGTTAACAGGGTTTCTCCGGTCGGTCCATCCTTGAAGAACGGATCGCCGAGGTCAGGGTCAGGATTGACATGATCGCCGTAGGTCTCGGCACCGCCGTTGGCGGCGGTGCCTGTGACCCCGAGTAACGTCTCTAACCGCAGCAATTCTTCGTCGTCGTAGATAGATCCGCTTGGACGGTCGAAGTCGAATGCTGGGAACACGACGGTTGTAAGTTCCTCGAGGACTTCACGAGTTTTTCCTCGAATGAGTCGGTTGACCGTACGCTTCGAGGAGCCCGCAGGCTCCTCGGAAGCGCCCTCTGTGTATGGCGCGCCGATCGGACTGCCTCGCCTAGCGGCAAGTGTCCGAATCTGGCGCACGCATACCTCGATCGTTGTCTGTAACCCTTGGAAACGGCTTTGTCGCGCACGCGTGATCGTGCTTCGATCAGGGACCTCAGTCGGATCGAATCCAAGTGCAGTAGCGACCGACGAATCGGTAGTAAGCGTCCGATGCACGGCAGCATCGGACGCGTCCTCGAGTTCACGGAGGAGAACCGTCCGAAGCATTGGTTCGAACGGCTTGGAGTCGTGCCACGCTGGGTATGCGTCGTCTCGTGTGTAGGAACTGACATCGAGGTGAGAGACGAGATCGACCGCAGAGGCCGTCTCGTCGACGACCTCTGCGGCTTGCTTGGTCAACGGATGCCAACCGCCTGAGAGGGAATCGTTATTTTGGAGGCGCTCATCAACGGATCGTGGGTCGCGGCTGTCTTCAGCAGCCGCGACCCGATCTGACCGATTTGTGATCACTCGGGGGACTGTTCGTCCCCCATCGGTCAGTGTATCGATGTATCCCGTGCACAGATTCTGTCGTTCGCAACGCTACCGCCCGGTGGTGCTGCGAATACCCCAAAATCCGTGCACGAGATTCGCGTCTGTCGGTAGGAATCGATCCCGAATACAGGGCCGATCAAGGAATCACGACCGCCACTCACCACCCGTGAGTGGCGGTCGGGTGGGCGAAAACGGTATAATCAGTCGATTTAGACAGTGATACCTCTCAGAAAGGGCAAGCACGGGGCGGGATCTACAGCAATGCGCTCACCTCCCTCCGGAGGAACGCACGAAACCGCGGGGCAGTCACCCGCGGTTTCGTGCGAAACTCGATGATGTCGATCAACGTCTGGACGAGAAAGTCCACAAGCAACCATAGATCGTACAGTAGAACTGCGAAGCCGAAGTGGAATAACCGGATAGAGAAGTTTGTCGACGTCGTCCACGGTGCGAACTCCTTGATCTTACTATAGGCCGTTTCGATCCCGCCTCGGCGTCTGTAGCGAGTGATTTGCTTTTTCGTCAAGCGACGGTCAAGACCAATCTCGTCGTTTACGTCGAGATTGGTCGCAAATACCTGCATCTCGTCGCAGTCCTCGTCTGGCGGGAGTCCAACCAGCGTCGTCTCAGCTCTGGTGTTGGAGACACCATGTTTTACCGGCCCGTACACCGCGTGCTCGGATTTGACTGTCACTTGCTTTTGTCCCTCTACATCCGTGTCCATGCGCGCGATGAACCGCTTGACGCGGTCATCGCGCGGTGCCGGAATCACGTAGAAAAGGTCTCGCTGTTCGAGTACCGAAAATACGTCCGTGGCGTAGAACTCCCGATCAGCGTAGAGTCGCCGCGTATGAACGCGACAGACGTCGTTGACGTGGTCGACGAGTCGGCGAACGATATCGCCGACTCGGTAACTCCTGTTTTTGCCAGGATAGCTCTCTGGGTCGTGGTAATCAGCGTGCCCGACTGGAAGCATCGCAGCTGCGAAGTGAACGTTGTCTCCAACAACGTTCGCGGTTGCAAACTTGTAGCACCAGTTGTAGGACTTGTCCTTTGGCGCACCCTGGACACGTACGAGTTCCTCACGCTCCCCGTAGAAAGCGACGTAGGTCATGTCGATCGACAGCATGACTGGTGTCTCGAACTCCAAGCGAGGCTTGGCCCGCGTCAAGACGCGGGCCGCGCTTTGGTTGACCATCTCCGCGATTTGTGTCGGTGAAAGGTCCTTGATCGCCTCCAGAAGCGTCTCTCCACTCGGTCCGTCCTCGTAGAAGGGATCGTCGAGATCTGGGTCAGGATTGACGAAATCGCCGTAGGTTTCGGCACCGCCGTTAGCGGCGGTGCCTGTCAGCCCGAGACAGGCCTCCAGCATCAGGAGTTCCTCGTCGTCGTAAACCGGGTCATCAGGTCGGTCAAACTCAAAGGCAGGCAACACGACAGTTTGGAGTTCGTCGAGGAGATCACGTGTTTTCCTCCGAATGAGACGGTTGACTGTGCGCTTCGAGGAGCCTGTTGGCTCCTCCGAAGCGCTGTCTTCGTACGGTGTCCCGATCGGACTACCGCGTTCGGCGGCCAACGCTTGGATCTGACGAGTAGCGGTCTCGATCGTGGGTTGGAGGTCCGCAAACCGATTAGTCTGTGCCCGGGAGATCGTGCTTCGTGAAGGTGTGTCGTCGGGATTAAAGCCAAGAGCATCCGCAAGTTGAGGGTCACTGTCGAGCGTCCGATGGAGCCAGCCATCGGACGCGTCTTCGAGTTCCTTCAGGAGAATCGCCCGGAGCATCGGTTCGAACGGTTTAGAGTCGTGCCAATGGGGAATGGGATCAGCATGGCAGTATTGGCTGACGTCGAGGTGAGTGACCAACTCGGCCGCAGAGGTCGTCTTGTCGACGACCTCGGCGGCTTGCTTGGTTAGGGGCAGCCACCCGCCTGAGAGTGGACCGATATCTTGTAGGCGCTCGTCAACTGATCGTTGAGTGCGGCTGTCATCAGCAGCCGCAACACGATCTGACCAGTTGTTTGTCACAGTGGGGGACGAATCGTCCCCCACCGGTCAGTTAATCGATGTTGAGATTCCGTGCACGGATTCTGTCATTCGTAGCTACAGCGCCCGTTCTCGACGGGAGGTCGGTTCACGTCTTGTCAGGAACGTCCCGCCATCGCGGGTGTGCCGTGTGGCGAGGACACTGGCATCCACGCACACGACGTTCGTCAGAGCAAGCGTCAGTCGGTGACGCGACGCCGATCGTGGATACCAGCCAATATATCGGTCGGTCACTAACCTTTTCTCGTTACGGGCGGAACGAACAGAGAGAATGCACGGTCCGTCTGGTACTCGACCCACGTGGGACGGCGGAGACGAAACGTACCCGGCAAAACGAGCGGGGACCGATCGACGCGACGTCGTCGCCGTTCTCACCGACGACCAGCCGACTCGTCTGGCCGACAGACTGCACGGCGAGGATCGATTCGACGTTCACGTCGCCGATCCCGACGCGATCGCACAGACGATCGATCGGGAGACGACGAGTTGTCTCGTCGTCGGCATCGACGCACCGGACCGTGCGAAGGACCTGTTCGAGCGTCTCCGTGCCCTCGAGTTCTCTGCCCCGATCGTCGTCGCGCCGCGGGAGGGGAGCGAACGACTCGCGACGGTGGCGCTCCGAAAGGGCGTCGCCGACTACGTCTCCCGTTCGAACGACGAGGAACTCGTCGCCCGCGTCGCGACGGCGATCGACGACGCTAGCGGCCGCAGCGGTCCTACCGGAGCCGAACGTCTCCATCGAGTCCTCGCGAACGCGCTTCCGGACGAGGCGTTCGTCATCGACGAGGACGGCTACTACCTCGAGGCGAAGGTCCGCTCCGAGGCCGGCGATCTCCACACCGTTCCTGCCGACGAACTGATCGGGAGACACCTCGAGGACGCGTTTCCGGACGACGTCACGGACAAACTGCTGTCGTGTATCGACCGAACGCTCGAGACCGACGAGGTGCGCTCGATCGAGTACGAAACCGAGACGACGAAGGGAACGCGACAGTACGAGGCGCGCGTCGTCCCGATCGACGAGCCGATCGACGGCCGACGGGCGGTCGTCTGGCTGGCACGAGACATCACGGAACGTGCCGAACGCGAGCGAGAACTCCGCCAGCGGCGCGACCAACTCGAGACGCTAAACGGGATCAACAGCGTCGTCCGGCAGGTGATCCGGACGCTCGTGGAAGCGCCCACGAGAGAGGACATCGAGCGGGAGGTCTGTGAACAGTTCGTCGAGTCCGACCTCTACTGTTGCTCGTGGATCGGCGAACCCGACGGGAACGGCGGGATCACCGTTCGAACCAGTGCTGGCGGAGCGACGACGTTCCTCGAGGCGGTCCGCGACCCGGAGATCGAACCACAGCAGCCGATCCTCGAGACGCTCGAGACGGGAGAGATCCGGACGAGCAACCGCATGCAAGAGGAGCCGCGAATCGCCGAGCCGTTTCGTCGCGCCGCCAGCGAAGACGACGTCCGCTCTGCCATCGCCGTTCCGATTCGTCACGGCGAGACCATCTACGGCGTCCTCGCCGTTCTCGCGAGCCGTGACGACGCGTTCAGCCAGCGCGAACAGTCGGCGTTTCAGCTGCTCGGCGAGACGATCGGCTTCAGCATCAACGCCGTGAAGAACCGTCGCCTGCTCTTTGCCGACTCCGTCGTCGAACTCGAGATCGAGATCGACGGTGGCGACTCGCTCTCGTTCGACCTCTCGGAGTCGTACGACTGTACCTGCTATCTCGAGTGGGCGGGCGACGCCGCGGGCGGAAGGATCTACCAGTACGTGACCGTCGACGGTGTAGACGGCGAGACGGTGATGGAGGAGGCAACCGACCACGACTCCGTCGAGGAGTGTCGGCTCATTCACGACGGCGGCGATCGGTGTACGATCGAGGTTCGCCTGCACGAGTCCGGTGTCCGTACGCTCGTCGATCACGGCGTGACGATCCGGGACGTCACGGTCTCGGACGGCGTCGGACGGACGGTCGTGGAGGTGCCACCCGACGCCGACGTCCGAGCGGTCGTCGACGCGTTACAGACGGTGTACGACGACGCGCAACTCGTCGCCCGGCGGGAGGTCGACCGATCGGTCCACACGGCCGACGAGCGTCGAGAGCGGATCGCCGATCGGCTCACCGACCGCCAGCTAACCGCGCTCCGACTCGCCTACTACGGTGGGTACTTCGACTGGCCGCGTGGCAGTACCGGCGAGGATATCGCCGAGGCGATGGGCGTCTCGCCGCCGACGATGCACCAGCACCTCCGGAAGGCCCAGCGCGAACTCCTGACCGAGTTCTTCGACGAGCGAAGCGGAAAAGCGACCTGACATCTGCGCCGCGACGGGTGACGCGATCTACGTTCCAGCGGCGAACCTAATCACTTAGGCTATACTGTTGTATGTACCCAGGATAGACTCTTTATCGCAGCCTAGCGGATATCGTCCCGAAGATGGTCCGCAGGCGCGAGGGGATACGGTAGGTGGTGGATGCGTGAATGGTTTCCCCTCGTCGCCAGACAGACTGCCTCCAAGAGAAGGCAGGTTGCCGCTACGTACTCGAGTGGCATAACGTTACCCGCTACTTGTTCGTATTCTCGGCAACGAAGTGTACAAACGAATACATTGTGGGACTACTACGGGCAAAGATATACACTACTAGTCGTCATCGACTGCCGTGCCGAATCCCGCACACCGGTTCGATACCGCCTCCTCGAGGAGCCCCGCTTCGAGCAGCGTTACCACCCGTTCGACGTCAGCGTGGACCGGGCGGTCTTCCTCGAGCGGCGGGACGACCTCGCGGACGAGGTCGTAGGCCGCGCCCGTTCCGTCGCCGAGGTCGAGGTCGGTCTCGCCGTCGAACGCGTCGTCGACGAACTCGGCTGCCTGTGCCCCACAGACGAGTTCCGCGGCGACGACGGCGAACGCGTTCTCGAGCACGCGCCGGAAGTTCGTCGCCGACTGGGCGCTCATGCTCACGTGGTCTTCCTGTCCGCCGCTGACGGGCGTGTTGTCGGTCGCTGCCGCCCCGAGCGAGCGCATCTCGTTTACCATGGCGGCGGCCGTGTACTGGGTGATCATGTACCCCGACTCTACCCCGCCGTCGGACGCGAGAAACGGCGGCAGGTGTGGCTCCTGGACGTTCGGGTTCACCAGCCGGTCGATTCGGCGCTCGGAGATCGTCGCGAGTTCCGTCAGCGCGATGCGGGCGTACTCGAGTCTGAGCGCGAGCGGTTCGCCGTGGAAGTTTCCGCCCGAGAGCACCGCAGTTCGGTCGGTCCCCGACGCACGGTCGTCGACGCCCGTCGCGTCGAAGACGAGCGGGTTGTCCGTCGCGCTGTTGAGTTCGACCTCGACGGCCTCGCGCAGGTGGGCGACCGCGTCGCGGACGGCCCCGTGGACCTGCGGGAGACACCGCAGCGAGTAGGCGTCCTGGACGCGGTCGCAGTTGCGGTGGGCCTCGACGACGTCGCTCCCCGCGGTGAGTCGGCGCACGTTCTCGGCGCTCGTCCGCTGGCCGGCGTGAGGTCGCACGTCGTGGATCGCGGGGTCCGAACTCGCCGTCGTCCCGAGTGTCACCTCGGTCGTGAGCGCGCCCGCGACGTCGGCCGCCTCGAGCAGCACGTCGGCGTCGACGACGGCCAGCGCGGCCAGTCCGACGGTCAACTGGGTCCCGTTGACCAGCGCGAGTCCCTCCTTCGGGGCGAGAGACAGCGGTTCGAGGTCGATCGCCGCGAGCGCGTCGTCGCCGCCGACCCGACGTGTCGACCGTGGACCGTCACCCGCCGGATCGTCGACGATCGCCTCGCCCTCACCGAGGAGGACGAGCGACATGTGCGCGAGTGGCGCCAGGTCGCCGCTCGCGCCGAGACTCCCCCGGGACTTCACGACGGGGTGGACGCCCTCGTTGAGCATCGCCACGAGGTGGTCGATCACGACCTCCCGAACCCCGGAGTAGCCTTTCACGAGCGCGTTGACGCGCGTGACCATCATCGCACGGACCTCCTCCCGGGTGAGCTCTCGACCCGCGCCGGCGGCGTGACTCCGGATCAGGTTCGTCTGGAGTTGCTCGAGTCGATCCGGCGGGATCCGCTGGTCGACGAGTTCGCCAAAGCCCGTGTTCAGCCCGTAGACGGGCTCGCCGCTCTCGAGGACGTCTCTGACGCGGTCGCGAGCGTCGCGAACTCGCTCGCGTGCCGCCGGGGCGACCGAGACCCTCTCGTCGTCTCGCGCGACCGCGACGACGTCGTCGGGCGTCAGCGTCTCGCCGTCCAGTTCGACGGTCACGGGCGATCACCACCAGATTCGGTTCGCCGCTCGGCCTCGTTTCTGTCCACGGGTCGTCGGCCAGTGGAGTCAGCGGGCGACCGACGGCGACTCGCCGGGCCTCCCGTGGGCGCTCGAGTCACCAGCACGTCACCGCACCCGCCGTCCATTCTTGATCACCGTCTCGATCGCCGGCGTGTCGAACCGGTAGGCGACGTGAACGTACGACGGGGCCTCGAGCACGAGCGCGTCCGCCGGCGCTCCCTCGCGAAGCGTCCCCGTCCCGTCGTCGCGGTCGACTGCCAGCGCGGCGTTTCGCGTCGCCCCGAGCAGGGCCTCGGCGGGCGTCGTCCCCATCTCGAGACACGAGAGCGTCTGGACGAACGCCATGCTCCGTGCGTGACAGTTGGGATTGAAGTCGGTCGCGAGCGCGACCGGCGCGCCCGCCTCGAGGAACGCCCGCGCGTCGGCGTACCGTTCGCCGAGGCCGAACGCGGTTCCGGGGAGGAGGACGGGGACGGTTCCGGCGTCGACGAGTGCCGCGACGTCCTCGGCCGTCGCGTACAGCAGGTGGTCCGCGCTCGTCGCTTCGACCTCGGCCGCCAGTTGCGCCCCGCCGATCCGGGTGAACTCCTCGGCGTGGACTTTGGGCGTCAGGCCGGCGGCCGTCCCGGCCTCGAGGACGCGTCCTGACGCCTCGACGTCGAAGACGCCTTCCTCGCAGAAGACGTCGCAGAACTCGGCGATCCCCTGATCGGCGACGGCAGGGAGGTGTTCCTCGACGACCTCGTCGACGTACTCCTCGGCGTCTCTGCCCTCGGGAACCGCGTGTGCGCCGAGGTACGTCGCCACCAGATCGACCGGGTGTTCGTCGTCGGCGCGGTCGATCACCTCGAGCAGTCGCAGTTCGGTCTCGGTCTCGAGGCCGTACCCCGATTTCACCTCGACCGTCGTCGAGCCGCGTGCGAGCATCACGTCGAGGTGAGCGAGCAGGGTCTCGAGCAGTTCCTCGTCGCTCGCCTCGCGGGTGGCCCGGACGGTTCGAAGGATACCGCCGCCGTCGGCGAGGATCTCCTGGTAGGTCTTCCCGCGCAGTCTGGCCTCGAACTCGTCGGAGCGGTCGCCCGCGAAGATGGCGTGGGTGTGTGGATCGACGAACCCCGGCACGACCGCCTTCCCGATCGCGTCGATCGCCTCCGCTGCGTTCTCCGGCGGGTACTCGCGGACGACTTCGTTCGTCGGCCCGACGGCCGCGACCTCGCCGTCGACCGCGGCGAACGCTGCGTCCTCGAGGACCTCGAGCGGCCCCTCGCCGGGCTCGGTGTCGCCGCTCGCGCCCGTGGCGGGGCCGACGACGAGTTCGGCGGCGTCGGCGACGACGACCGTGGACGACGCGCCGCTCATCGTCGCGCCTCCGCGTAGCCCGCGAGGAAGTGTGCGACGGCACGTGCGGCCGCGGCACTGGTCTGTCCGTCACGCTCGAGCGGCGGGGCACACTCGACGACCTCGACCCCCGCGACGCGTTCGTCGGCCGCGAGAAATCGCAGGACGCGAAAGAGCTCACGGGGCGTGAGTCCGCCCGGCGTGGGTGCGCTCACGCCCGGGGCCGCGCTCGCGTCGAGCACGTCCAGATCGACGCTGACGTACAGCCGGTCGACGTCGGCCGTCGCCCCGAGGGCGACTCGCGCCGCGTCGATCGGATCGTCGCCGACCTCCTCGGCCGTGACGACCTCCCCGCCGCGTTCGCGAACGAACTCGTGGTAGGCCGTCGACGTCTCGAAGTGGCGCGCGCCGACGCAGGCGTAGGCGTCGAGTCCCTCCTCGTAGAGCTGTCGGTAGGGCGTCCCGCTCGTGGCGTCGTCGCGGACCTCCCGGACGTCGAGGTGTGCGTCGAGGTTGACACAGCCGACCGTTCCCTCGCGACACAGCGGGGCGACGTTCGGGTACGTAAGCGAGTTGTCGCCGCCGAGGAACACGGGGAGGGCCTCGAGGTCGTGAACCGCGGCAGTCGTCTCCCGGAGCCGATGCTGGACGGCCTCGACCGGACTCACGTGCCCGGCGTCGCGCTCGAGGTCGTCGAGCAACGTGGCGACGTCGCCCAGGTCGCCGATCGATCCGACGGGACCGCAGTCGAAGTGATGTGTTTTCGTGCGCGCGAGCGAGCGACGGATCTCGGTCGGTCCCGCCGCCGCACCGGGGCGACCGACGACGCCCCGGTCGAACGGTTCGCCGACGAGCACGGCGTCGTACGCGTCGGCAGTTGCCGTCGTCGTCTCCTCGATCACGTGTCCGAACAGTTCGTCGGTGGGGTCGTCGGTGCGTGCGGCCTCGAGCCACCCGCCGGTGTCTCGCCAGTCGGGGTGCGTTCCGAAGTCGCTCATTCGTCACCTCGCATCGGGACGTCGACGTTCGACTCGCGGGCTTCCGCCAGCGCCTCCTCGTAGCCGGCGTCGGCGTGGCGAACCACGCCCATCCCCGGGTCGGTCGTGAACACGCGTTTGGCCTTTTCGGCGGCGAGGTCCGAGCCGTCGAGGACGACGTGATTGTTCGCGTGGATGGCGTTCCCGATCCCGACGCCGCCGCCGTCGTGGACCGCGACGACGTCCGCACCTGCCGCGCAGTTGAGCAACGCGTTGAGGATCGGCCAGTCGGCGACCGCGTCCGAGCCGTCTCGCATGGCCTCCGTCTCGCGGTTCGGGCTCGCGACGGAACCGGCGTCCAGGTGGTCGCGGGTGACGACGATCGGCGCGGCGAGTTCGCCTGCGGCGACGAGATCGTTGATCTCGAGGGCGAAGCGAGCGCGTTCGGTGAGGCCGTCGGGGTCGTCGCCAGCCTGGTAGCCCAGCCAGCAGACGCGTGCGGGCAGGCCCTGGAACGCGACCTCCTCCTGAGCGAGGTCGATCCAGCGACGCAGGTGGTCTTTCTCGGGGAACAGGTCCGTGACCGCCTCGTCGGTGCGATAGATGTCCTCGGGATCGCCCGAGAGCGCCACCCAGCGGAACGGCCCCTTCCCGCGACAGAACAGCGGTCGGATGTACGCCGGGACGAACCCCGGGAACTCGAACGCCCCGTCGTGATCGCGGTGTTCTCGCACCTGCCCGCGGATGTTGTTCCCGTACTCGAAGGCGACCGCGCCCGCCGCCTGGAGGTCGAGGATCGCGTCGACGTGTCGTTTCATCGTGTCGAGACTCGCCTCGACGTACGCCTCGGGGTCGTCTTCGCGAAACTCGTCGGCCTCGGCGACCGTGTAGCCCGAGGGGTAGTACCCCTCGAGTTCGTCGTGGGCGGCCGTCTGGTCGGTGACGACGTCGGGGACGAACCCCCGCTCGAGCAGCGCCTCGAGCGCGTCGGCGGCGTTCGCGTGGACGCCGACGCTGTAGGGCTCGCCGGCGGCGGCGGCTTCCTTTGCGCGGTCGAGTGCCTCCTCGAGGTCGTCGGCTTTCTCCTGGCAGTAGCCGGTCTCGAGGCGGCGGTCGATCCGCTCCTCGTCGACCTCGGCGGCGATGCAGACGCCGTGGTTCATCGTCACCGCGAGCGGCTGTGCGCCGCCCATCCCGCCGAGGCCGCCGGTGACGACGATCTTCCCCCGGAGCCCCTCCGTCTCGGGAAAGTGCTGGCTCGCACACTCGGCCAGCGTCTCGTACGTTCCCTGGACGATCCCCTGCGTGCCGATGTACGCCCACGATCCAGCTGTCATCTGGCCGTACGTGATCAGGCCCTTCGCCTCGAGCTCGTGGAAGTGTTCCCAGTCGTCCCACTTGCCGACCAGGTTCGAGTTGGCGATCAGGACGCGTGGCGCGCGCTCGTGCGTACGGAAGCGTCCGACCGGCTTGCCGCTCTGGACGAGTAGCGTCTCGTCGTCGGCGAGCGTTCGCAGCGCCTCACAGATCGCGTCGTAGGCGTCCCACGACCGGGCGGCACGACCCGTCCCGCCGTAGACGACCAGCTCTTCGGGCTTCTCGGCCACCTCCGGATCGAGGTTGTTGTTCAGCAGTCGCAGGGCGGCCTCCTGTCGCCACCCTCGACACTCGAGGTCGGTTCCGGTCGGCGACCCCTGGTACTCTCGCCACTGTGCACTCGGTTCGCCCACGTCGTGACCGCCGTCTCGCCGCGGCACGTGCATGTCGTTACCATTCGTGACGGGCGGTAATGGAACTACCCTCTCCCCGGTGGCGAGGGCAGGCGACGCTCTCGGACGATGTTGCACGATCACACATGTTTTTCAAATGGAGTTTCGATGTCGTACCTGTCCTTGACGGGTCGATCGTCCGTTCACCACCACCACCGACCCTGCTTTCGACCGTCGTCGACCTCTCAGGGACGTGCTGCTGGGATGGCCGCACGGAAGCGGTCGCGTCCCGGTTCGCCGTACCACGGCCGTGGCATCGCTGTGGCCTCGAGGATCGATCCGGACAGATCGTTTCACGTGACAGTCACGGTATCGTGATAAAACAACCATATGTAAACCCAATCGCCGATGCCGCCGGACCGGGTACGCTGGTCCAGAGACGATGAGACGGAGGTCCGTTCACGCGACGTGTGTCGTCGTTCGACGCCGAGGGGTGAACCGCCGGTGATCGAGGGTGCAGACGTGGAACCGATCTACGAGGGATCGAACGGTCGGTACTACACCGCCTGGCAGGTCGACCACCGACTGGAAACCGGGGAGTGGCGACCCTGCCTGCACGACCTCGAGACCGGCCGCCGGCTGATCGAGGCGGACGGCGACCTCGTGATGCTCGTGCCGAGAGCGGTGAACGACTGTCCCGACTGGATCCGAATCCACCTCGATCGCGCCGGACCGCGCGTCGTCGACGCCCGACGAACGGTTCCCTGACCGCCGTCGAAGCCGTGCGGTCGGAGAACCCGACGACCGGTGGCCTATAATGACTGTCCAGGTTCAGACGAGCGTTCTCGAGTCACGACACACGAGGCGTCGACGTGAAACGACGGACGGTGCTCGGTTCGGTCGGTTCGCTGCTGTCGGTCGGCGCGCTCGCGTACGCGAGTCGCGATCCCGTAGACCACGTCGACGTCCGCTTCTGGCTCTCCGAGCGGGCCGCCACCTACGACGGCGTCGCCGAGACGGTCGACGCGTATCTCGCGACTGCGCTCGACCTCGAGTGGTGGTCACTCGAGGTTTCGTTCGGCGGCGTGGTTTCCGTCTCTACCGAGCACGGTGCTGCGGTGACGACGAGCGGCGAGTGGCCCTCGCGCGTGATCGCGGGATCGGTCGGTCACGGCGACGTCGATCCGGTCGCCGACGTCAACCTCCTCGTCACCGACGGGGAGATGCAGACCGCACCGACGGGTTACGGCTTGCCCCACGTCGCGTCCGTCGGCGGTGCGCGCCACCTCGCCGAGGCGTCTGCGCCCGATCGACGGTCCACCCCGCTCCCGTACACGACGCCGAATCGGGTCGCACAGGTGCTCGTCCACGAGGTCGGCCACGCGCTCGGCCTCGACCACGACCACGGCGTCGCCTACCGACGCGGGGATACGGTCGTCGCGACGCCGATGCTCAGTACCTACGCCTGGGATCCCGACTACGACGGCCGGTCGCGATGTCACTCGCTCGCTTCCGAACGGGCAGGCGACGACCGGCGACTCGCGTGTGCGTTCTCCGAATGTGCACGGCGCGAACTCGAGACGTACGACGGTGGACTGTCCCTCTGACGGTCGACGAGCACCGAACTGGTCGCTCCCGGCGAACGAACAGAACGACCGATCGTGGGTCGGTGGGCAGCCGACTCCGTGGCGGCCGGTCGCGTGCGACCGGCGCGTAACGCGTCGATCGCTGGACAGAATTACTCGTCTTCGTCGGACGGTTCCTCGCTGCCGCGTGCGAACGCTTCGGCCGCGTCGCCGGTCGCGCCGGTGTTTGGCCCTTCGATCAGCGCCTCGAAGTCGTCGACCTCGTCGTACTGGTCCTGGTAGACGAGCGCCGCTTTGCCCAGCGCGGTGATCTCGTAGAGCCCGGATCGTTCTGCCGGGCCGATCTTCCGGACGAGACCGTAGTCTTCGAGCACTGGCAGTCGCGTGTTGATGTTCTTCCGGCTCTTGCCGGTGTGGGCGGCGAGGTTCGTCGCGACGTTTCGCCCCTTGTCTTCGAGTGCCTCGAGGATCAGAAAGTCAGTGGGTTGTCTAAGTTTCACAGGTGTTCCCTCTCGTTGTGAAGGTATATTTCCGATGGTAACTAATACTTTCGGCTCCGGCTTCGATGTTGCCATGAGACATAGCTCACGGAAATTTTTAATATGGTTCGGGAACAACTGGCAGGTGGGCGTGGACGGAGGTCCTTGCAAACCAGGCTGACACGACCGAATCCCCCCAACTGTCGTTGCCAGACGGGTTTCCCCCACCCACTGGTTGCACTCTCCACCACCCCCATCCCCCCATCCCCCACCCCGCCGCACCAGGCGGGGCTGCCGATCAGTTTTCCCATTTCACTCCGTTTTCGACGCCGTCGCTCGCGTCGAACGATCCCCTGATTCACCTACCAGGCCGTCGCCGACGGTCGCGAGCCAGCACAAAAGCGACGCGACCGCGGCCGGCGATCGAACGCGACAGGACGCGGCCGACGGTCGATCGTCGCCGACGCGGACGCCGAGCCCGTCGGGTTCGACGGCGCGAAACGCCGACTCGTCGGTGACGTCGTCGCCGACGTAGACCACGAACGTCCCCTCGGAGTGGACCGACTCGAGGAGGGAGACGGCGTCGCCTTTCCCCCACGAGATCGCGGGTGCGAACTCGATCACGCGTTTTCCCGTCGACGACTCGAGGGCACCGTCGCCGATCCGGTCGGCCACGTCGTGAGCGAGCCGTCGCACGACGGGACGGACCGCAGCCGACACCGACCTGACGTGGACGGTCCCCGTCAGACGCTTGTTCTCGACGCGGCAGCCGGGGATCGGATCGACGGCCGTCTCGAGTGTCCGACAGGTCCGCTCGACGAGTTCCGCACGCTCGCGAGCGACCGGGTGGACGAGCCTCGAGCCATCGCGGACGAGTTCGAGACCGTGGTTACCCGCACAGTTCGACACCGTGTCGACGCGCGAGCGCACGTCGGCCAGTCTGCGGCCGCTGACGATCGCCGTCGACACGTTCGTCGCGGACGCGAGCGACTCGACGGCAGCCTCGGTGGCCGGCGTCAGCGACGCCTCGTCGGGGTCGTCGACGATCGGCGCGAGCGTCCCGTCGAAGTCGAGACAGACGAGCAGTTCCGACGCCAGACCGAGTTCCCGGCGCAGCCGTGGCAGATGCTCGTCGATCGGCCGCGGGCGCGTCTCTGAGGTCGGTCTCACGTCGATCGCGGTCGCCTACTCCGGTCGTGGTTCGCGGGGCGTCCTACCTCCTGGAGCCGTCGCAGCTCGTCGAACTGGGCGTCCATCCACGACTCGAGGTCGCGTTCGAAGACGCGCCGGCGAAGGCCGTCCATCCGGCGACGCCGTTCCGACGGCGGTGCCGTGAGGGCAGCCTCGATCGTCGTCGCGAACTCCTCCCGACGTCGCGGCTCGATTGTGTACGCGAACTCGCCGAGCGTCTCGTGTGTTCCGGCAGTGCTGCTCAGGATCAGCGAGCCGTCGCCGTCGACGCTCGCCGCGACGTACTCCTGGGCGACGAGGTTCATCCCGTCGACGAGCGGGCTGACGACCATGACGTCCGCTCGACGGTAGAGCGCACAGAGGTCCGCACGCGGCAGGTGCTCTTCGACGTAGACGATCGGTCGCCACCCGTCTCGCGCGAAGCGGGCGTTGATCCGATCGACCTCGCTGCGGACGTACTCACCGTGTCGCTGGTAGGTCGGGATTTCGGTCCGACTCGGCGTCGACTTCTGGACGAACGTGAACTCGCCTCGCCACGAGGGGTTGCGCTCGAAGAACCGCTCGACCGCAGAGAGACGCTCGGGTATCCCCTTCGTGTAATCGAGTCGATCGACGCCGAGTCCGATCGCGTTCCCCTTCGGAATGCCGTGGGTCTCGCGAACGTCGTCCCACCTGGCGACGTCGAGCGACCGGCTCTGCTGGTCGTAGGCCGCCGCGTCGACGCCCATCGGCGTGGCGACGACCTCGATCTCGCGACCGCGATAGTGGACGACTCGCCTGTCCGGGTCGACGATCGCCCCCGGAACGAACGCGTCGACGCACTCGAGGAAGTGCTCGCAGTACCGATCGACGTGAAATCCGAGGAGGTCGTTGCCGACCAGTCCCTCGAGCAGTTCACGTCTCGCGGGGCAGCGACGGAAGACCGCGGAAGACGGCCACGGGATGTGCCAGAACTGGGCGATCGTCACGGACCGTGGGACGTCCTCGCGGATCATCGCCGGGGCGAGACCGAGGTGGTAGTCTTGCAGCCAGACGACGGCGCCGTCGGTCGCGTGGTCGGCGACCCTGTCGGCGAACTCCCGGTTGACCGCTCTGTACCACTCGAGGTCGTTCGGCCGGAACTCGGCTATGTCGGGGAACTCGTGGCACAGCGGCCAGAGGACGCGGTTGCTGAACCCGCGGTAGTAGGCGTCGACCGCCTCGTCAGAGAGCCACACGCGCTGGAGCGTGTACGTCCCCTCCTCGTCTTCCGGCGGGACCTGAACGCAGCCGTCGTCGCCCGTGACGTCGCGGTCGGCGTCGCCGTCGCCCCAGGCGATCCACGTGCCGCCGGACCGACGGAGCACCGGGTCGAGCCCCGCGGTCAGCCCGCCCGTCGGCCGGTCGACCGTGATCGTTCGCCCGTCGTCTCCGTTCGCGTCGGCGACGAGCGAGGGGCCGCCGGTCGTTCCACCGTCGACGGTCGTTCGCCCGCCACAATCGCCGGATTCGCTCGAGTCGTCGTCCGCGTACTCGTGTCGGTACGGCTGTCGGTTCGAGACGACGATCAACGAGCCTGGAACCGCCGCCGACGTGCCATCGCGCACCGCCGCCCGTCGATGGCCTTCGGTACTGCCGTCCGCCGACGACTGTCGCTCCTCGTTGTGACACATTCGCCCCGATAGAACACCGCCCCCACTGGTTCGTTGCCGGCCTGCAGTCTCATGGTCGTTTAGTGGCGTATCGGAGCGAACCTCGCCGCTTACTCGTCGACCGGCCCTCTCGGCAGCGATTTCTGCGCTTCAGGTGCGTCCCCGACTGGTTCCGCCGCCTCAGCCGAAGGCGGCACGGGCGGTTCGTAGACGTACAGGACGTCTCCCTCGCACACGACGTAGTGACTGTTCCCGTGTGCCGTCCGCGCGAGTATCACCGCATCGGTCTGGATCGCCACCCGGGCGAGTTCCCCGAGCGTCTGGACGTCGACGCGCGGCCGATCCGCCATCGCGGCTGGAAGTTCAGCCCTGACGAGCAACTCCGCGAACTCTCTTTTGTCGTCTCGATAGGCGAGCCACGCTCGCTCGAGAGCGGACGGCTCGCGATAGCTGCCGACGACCAACAGTCCGCCGCCGACGAAGGCGGCGGCCACGAGCAGCGGGCCGCCGACCGTCCAGACCGGACCGTACGACCGAGCGACGGTGACGGTCTCCGTCCCGGTGATTGGCTCTTCGAACGGTTCGGCGTCGAACGCGTACGTGGCCTCGTCGTGCGTGAGAGCGATCTGTCGTCGTCGCGTCGCAGTTCGGTGTTCGCCGTTTATCGTCCCGTCGACCGTCACAGCGACGTCGACGACCGTCTCGACGTCACCCGGGCGTGCACCCAGCCGTCGTTCGATCTCCTCGAGTCGCGACTCGAGACGGGAGACGTTCACCTCGAAGTCGGCGACGACCTCCTCGCCGGGGTCGACCGCCGTGCGCTCTCTGGTCGCAAGTTGCTCTCGCTGTTCCCAGTAGACCACGTCGCCGTCGACCGACCGGGCGACGAGGTCGACCTCGAGTCTCGTCGTGACGTTCTCGCCGCTGCTCGCCTCGTAGCCGGCGGTGACCGTCCCGACCGCAGTCGGCGAGAGTCGCGTGTAGTACACCGGTTCGTCGCGCAGTTCGCTCCCGGTGTCGTAGATCGGATTCGGTTCGACGACGGTCGCACCGTGTGAGAACGTTCCCGTCATCGTCCACGACTCGGTCTGTCGCGTTTCGCGTCGCTCGCCAGGATCGACGTAGGCGGTGTAGGACAGCCAGCCACCGACACACAGGAGGGCGACCACGACGATGACCGCGAGCTGCCGGTGGTCGACGAGACGGACGCGCCAGCGCAAGACGGTCTCGTTCGTCGGCTCGCCGCCCGGTTCCTCGAGTCGTGCCCCGGTCATCGCTCGATTCGGAACCGCTGGTTGCGGGTGGAGTACCCTCCTTTTCGTGCCGGTCGACTCCCACTCGAGTCGATTAGACGTCGACAGAGCACGTACGCGATCGCGCCCAGCAGCGCGACGATCGTGCCCAGCGGGAGCCACGGGTGACGGTCGTAGAGGGCATCGATGACTGGCCGGGGAAGCAGGTACAGGTAGCGGTGCTCGACCACGGTGCGTTCGTAGTGGCCCTCCGATTCGGGGGTCGTGATCGAGACCGGGACGTCCCTGCTGTCGCGTCCCGAAACTGAAACCGAGCGTCGCTCGAGGACGACGTCGCGGTCGTTCGTCTCGAGATACGCGACGATCGGAGCGAAGCCGGCGTTCGAGACCCGGTAGGACGTCTCGACGATTCCGCCGGGCTCGGCCAGTAACTCGCCGTCCGGTGCCGGGTCGGTGCTGACGAACGCGATCGACTCGGCCCCCGCGGGGACGACCATCGCCGCCGTCGCAGCGACCGCGACGACGAGTGCGACCGCGACGGCGACGCGACGGGGTTCCGTCGTCCCGTCGTCGATCCGGCGGTCGAGACGCCACCGACGCCGTTCGCGAACCGTCTCGATCGCGTAGCCGGCGAGCGACAGTACCAGGAGCAACGACGCCACTGCCCTTCCGCTCTGGCCCCCACCAGTTCCGGTGACGTCGGCGATTCCAGCCTGCACGACGCCGAAGGCGGTTCCAGTCGTCGTGACCGCGACTCCCAGACCGGGAATCGTGACGACCGTGCCGTCGATCTGCAGTGCCGTCGCGACGATTCGGTCCTCCGGTACGTGTGGTTCGCCATCCTGCTGATCGGTTACCGGATTCGCGTCGCCACGGGTGACGTAGCCGTCGTCGGTCGCGCGGACGACGCGATGGGTCACCAGTTCGTCGTCGACGCCGCCCGCCTCGTAGACGATCACGTCACCCGGTTCGACGTCGCCCGCCAGAGCGGCCGGCACTGCGACGAAGCCGTCACCAGCGTCCATCGCCGGCTCCATGCTGTCACTCGAGACGTACCCCAGCAAAAGCGGCTGGCCGAGTGCCTGCCCGGCTACCGCTGCGAGTACCGTCACCAGCAGTACGATCCGGACGAACCGGGCGACGTAGCGAACGCTCATGGTCCCCCCATCCGTCGATCAGGCCTGGTAGTTCGCCCGGTAGCGTTTCCCGGCCTCGACGTCGGCGAGGTCCTCGAGTTCGACGATATCGTCCTCGGTGAGTTCGTCCCACTCGTCGACGTACGCGAGGGCGTCGTCGTACTCGGCGAAACAGACGGGACTGCCGCCCGGCATCGGAGTCGTGTACTTCTGGAACGTCCGGCTGTCGAGGACGAAGTAGCCCTCGCGCATGTCGATGAACGCCTCCCAGCCAGGGTGTGCGGCGGAAGATCCGTCGCCGGGATCGGTGTCGACGTCGGTGAATTCCGGCGCCCAGATGGTCACGAGTTCGTCCTCGATCGTTCCGTCGTGTTTACCGTCGTAATCAGTCGCGTCGTGGTCCTCGGGGTGGATCCAGTACTCGACGGCACAGCCGAGCGAACAGAACTCGATCCGACTCCCGTCCGCGTGGGTCGCCTGGGCGTGCCAGCCCTCGTACATCTCGGTCAGCATGTTACAGACCGGACAGATCTTCTCCTCGTCGGGCTGGTACCACTCCACCGGCGCGTCCTGGACCGCCAGCGTCCCGCTCTCCGTGCCGTCCTCGAGGTTCGCCGTCACCGTCCACTCGTTCTCCCCGAGGGAAATGCCGCCTCGCTCGACGCTCTCGTAGTCGGTATCGACGCCGACGGTCACCGTCTCGCCGTCGCCAGCGGCGACGGTGACGACCTCCTCCCGGCGCTCGTCGCCGACGTCGACGCTGACGGCCACGTCGTGATCGTCGTCACCATCGTTGGTCAACTCGAGGTCGAACTCGACGGTGTCGCGGACTGTCACCGCCGTCGGACTGTCGACGACCGAGAGCGAGCCGGCGACGGTGGGCAGGCTGCCGTCGCCGTCACCGTCGCTATCGTCACCGTCGCTATCGTCGCCGTTACCGTCGCCGTCGCCGCCGCCGGCGCCGAGACAGCCGGCGACGACCCCTGTCAGTGCGATACTACTCCCGCGGACGAACGTTCTCCTGTGCATGTCGAACTCGTCTGGATTCGTTTGTCAGCTGTGCGACCTTGCCGCCACGCGACGGAACGCGAAGGGGGGAAGGGAGACGCCGTTACCGGTAGTTCGCCCTGTACATCAGGCCGTGCTCGTCGACGAGGTCCTCGAGTTCGACGATGTCGTCTTCGGTGACGTCGTCCCACTCGTCGACGTACGCGAGGGCGTCGTCGTGGCTGGCGAAACAGACCGGGCTCCCACTCATCGGCGTGTTGAACTTGCTCGCGGTGTTCTCGTCGAGGACGAAGTAGCCCTCGCGCATGTCGATGAACGCCTCCCAGCCGGGGTGTGAGTCGGTGTACTCGCCGGTCTCGACGTCGGTGAAATCCGGCGCCCAGATGGTCACGAGTTCGTCCTCGATCGTTCCGTCGTGTTTGCCGTCGTAGCCCGATCCGTCGTGGCCGGTGGGATTGACCCAGTACTCGACGGCACAGCCGAGCGAACAGAACTCGATCCGGCTGCCGTCGACGTGTGTCGCCTGGGCGTGCCAGGCCTCGTACGTCTCGGTCAGCATGTTACAGACCGGACAGATCTTGTCGCCGTCGGGCTGGTACCACTGGACTGCCGCATCGTTGACCGAAAGCGATCCGGTCAGTTCGTCGGTGTCGGCGTCGATCTCGGCTGAGACCGCCCACTCGTTGTCCTGGAGTGTCAGTCCACCCTTTTCGACGTCTTCGTACTCCGTCGGAATCTCGAAGACCACGTCCTCGCTACTGCCGTCGGCGACCGTCACCGTCTCTTCGAACGTGCCGTAGTGGGTGCCGGGATCGACGCCCTCCACGTCGAGGGTCACCGTCGCCTCCTGCTGGCCGCCGGTCTCGTTCGTCACCGTCGCGGTGATTTCGGCCACCTCGCGGACGTCGACGCTGCTCGGCGCGGCGACCTCGAGGAACTCCCCGCTGCTTTGCTCGTCGCCGCTCCCCTCGTCGTCCTCATCTCCGGTGTCGTCGCCGCCGTCGGTCGCCGAACTGTCGGCGACGAACATGACCGTCGACTCGTCGCCGCTCGGCAGCGCAGCCTCGACGTCGTCGTGGTCGGTCAGGTCGGCCCGGAGCGTGATCGTCTCGCTGTTGTCGCCGTCCTCGACCGAACCGAGCGAGACGGCGTTCGTCTCGCCGACGATCGATTCGTCGCCGATCCGATAATCCAGGATGGCAGCGTCGTCGTCCCCGAGCCAGTCTTGCTCTTCGACGTAGAGGTCGACCGACTGCGTCCCCGTGTTCGTCACCAGAAGCAGGTCGTCGAACCGCACCCACCCGTTCTCGTCGATATCGTCGATGATCACCTCGAGCGGTCCGTTTGCCGGATCGTCGACGTACTCGTCGACGTCGCCGGCGTAATCGTCGTTCGGTTCGACGTGAATGTAGCCGTCGCCGGTCCCGATCGAGACCCCGTGACCGGCACCGGCCGCACTGAACGCACCCGTCCCGAAAAACAACCCGACGCCGGTGGCAGCCGAGCCGATGAGGAAATTCCGACGCTCCATACTACCGCTTCACCCCGCGTATGGCCGCGTGAGCGGTGGCCGTACTCGACGGTCGATACCACTGCACTGCCGCCGCATCCGTGCTCGACGTCATACATTCTCAACAAGAATTTAGCTCAATTAATTGGTTCTGGTGCATTCGTCAAATAATAATATTGTACACTGAACACCATACACCACTTTACACATTAATTCTAGTATCAAACCAGAATACAGATTGGCTCGGCGAACGTTTCCGGTCCGTAATGAGCGTGGTGATCGACGGACGGTGTCGACGGCACTCGAGCGAGCGGCGGGAATCTGGACGACGCGACATCGAGGACGATGACGACTCGGCGTGACGTTCTGGCGCTTCTCGCGGCCGGTTCGTCACTCGCTTTCGTCGCGGACACCGCCGGGTTTACTCGCGCTGGCGTCGGCCACGCACCAACGGTCGACGTCACAGCGGACGACCCCGCCGTCCGCCTCGAGAGCGAGGCGTTCGAAACGCCGGTCGACGAATCCCGGGCGACGATCACCATCGTATCTCGAGTCGCGGCGACAGCGGTCACGCGACTCGAGTCTCGCGAGGGAACGTTCGCGTTCGATCCGGATCCGGCGACCGACGGGCCACTCGAGCTCACAGAGCCAGTGACGGTCGACGTGCGCACGCGTACCCCGACGGACGGGGTCGTCGCCGACGCGATCGTCGCCGTCGTCGATGGACCGGCCGTCCGTGCTGGCGTCGAACGCCGTCTGTTCGTCGACGGTGGCGTCGACGACTCAGTGTGAGCGTAAGACGCTGTGTGCGTCCGAGACGGAGACGACCCTTCGAGTATCGAACCAGATCTGATATACATTCTCGGGACGGCAACGCAGATATGTGCCGTGACGAACACGTCGATCGATCGACTGTCCCGTCTCGCCGAACCGTCCTCGCCGGCGTCGGTCTCGCCACGCTCGGGACGCTCGCAGGCTGTCTCGGTACCGACGAAGCGGCCCCGGATCCGATCGCACTCGAGGAAGGGCTGTTCTGTGACGTCTGTGACATGGAGATCGCGATGCATCCCGGACCCGTGGGACAGGCATACTACGCCGACGAGGAGGCACTCCCGCCGGGTCGCGACGGCCCGGCGTGGTTCTGCAGCGGACAGTGTCTGTACACCTACGTCCTCGAGCAGTCAAACGCCGGCTACGATCCGGCCGGTGCGTACGCGACCGACTACTCGACGGTCGACTGGGAACTCAGGACGGACGACGGAACGACCGTCATCAGCGCCCACCTCCAGGCCGACGCGTTCGAACTCGTCGAGTCGCTCGAGTACGTCGTCGCCAGCGACGTCGAAGGGGCGATGGGGAAGTCGCTGATCGGGTTTACCGACGCCGACGACGTCGACGCGTTCGTCGCCGACCACGGCGGCGAGCGATACCAGCACGGCGACGTCTCACGGCAGCTGATCGATAGCCTCGACATGTAGGCTCATCGGTCGATCGACTGGGCCGCGTCGCAGTCTCGCTCGAGTCCGGACCACTCGACCGACTCGAGCAAGTCGGGATTCGACGGCTCACAGAGCGGTGCCAGGTCGACGATACTCCCCGTTCGCATCCCGGGGGCGGTTCCCTCGAGTCCGGAGAGGGCGTCGAGTAGTGGTGCGCGCGCCAGCGTCGGCGTGCCGTCGACGCGGTGGAGTCGCCGATCGGTCGGACCGGTCGGCGCGTAAGAGCGATCGAGGACCTCGCCGTCGCTCTCGCCGAACGCACCGTGCCAGAAGTTCCCCGCGCCGTCTCGCGTCCAGATCCGGAGCGGTCCTTCGCGCGCGGTCGCGTGTCTGTCGTTGCCGACGAAGTCGTTGCCCACGACCCGGTTTGTCGGCAGGATGTGACTCGCCCGAAGACCCTCCTCGTTGTTCGCGATGACGTTGTCTTCGTAGATCGAGTTTCCGGCCTCGGTCGTCATCCCGAGGTCGTTGTTCGCGACGACGTTCCGGGCGAAGTAGGAGTTCCACCCGCCGGTTCGAATCCCCTGGGGCCCGTTCCGAACGTCGTTGCCGACGACCGCGTTTTGCTCCGGATTCGTCATGACGTGGATCCCCGTCGCTCTCGCGTCCCTGATCTCGTTGTCGGCGATGACGGTTCGCGAGGTGTACATCAGGTGCACGCCGATTCGGTTTCGCTCGAGGGTGTTGTTCCGGTAGACGAGGCCGTGCGACCGGTGGGTGTAGATGCCGTCCCGACCGTCGCGGAACCGGGAGTTTTCGACGACCCCGTCTTCCGACCGCATTGTCATGACGCCCATGTACGCGTCGGTCCACTCGTCGCCGCCGTCGACGGTCACGTTCCGAACGACGGTCTCCGGGCTGTCGCGGATCAGGATCCCGTTCGCTGGCGTCTCGATCGCCACGTCCTCGACCAGCACTCGCGGCCCGTCGTCGATCTCGATGCCAGCGTCTCCCCGTCCGTAGGCCATCTCGAGGACCGTATCCTGACCTTCGATCGATTCGTCGTCCTCGGCACGCGTCGTGTTGCCGACGCCAGTTATCCGGACGTTCGTCACCGCAGCCCGTTCGGCCGTGACCTGGACGACCGTGCTCTCGTCGTCGCCCCGGATCGTCACGTTCCCCTCGCCGGCCAGCGTGATCGGCCGATCGATCTCGACGAGTTCCTCGTAGGTCCCGTCCGGCACGACGACCGTCGTCTCTGCCGGGGCGGTGTCGACTGCCTCCTGGATAGTGGCCACGTCCTCGCCGACGACGACGGACGTCGGCCGCTCGAGGACCGTCCGTGAGTCGGCGACGAGGTCGTCTGCAGCCGCCAGTTTCTCGTCGACGCGTTCGCGGACGGTGGTGGCGTCGTCGATCTCGAAGGGGTACTCGAGTAACTCCTGCCACGTCAGGAGGGTCCCGCCGTGGCTCGACGCGTACGCCTCGGCGTCGCTGCGGCTCGAGAACGGGAGAACGGCGTCGCCGTGGAGCGTCCGTGCGTCGCTCTCGACGACGTAGGTGGCCGTCTCGGCGTCGGTCCAGCCGACGGGGCCGTCCGCACTCGGGTAGCCCTCGTCGGACAGGTCGACGCTCGTGTCACTGTAGTCGGTGACGTACACCGCGAGCGGGTAGCCAAAACGCCGTTCGTGTCCCGCTTGCCGTCGAGTGTCGACGAATCGGTCGATGCCGTGATAGCCGACGACGTAGCGATACTGGGAGTAAAAGACCTGGGCTTTCGGCAGGTCGACTCGGTCCGGTTCTTCCAACTGTTCTTCGGGCGTGATACCCATCGCGACGGTGTCGTCGAACGGAACCGGGTCCGGCGCGGTCGACCCCGTCTCGACGACGAACGGACCGAGACCCGCGATCAGTATCGCTCCAATGAGCAACGAAATCCAGACGACTCTCCGCCTGTCACTCATGTCTCCTGATTGACTGCACCGAGAAATATTTCGTCTGGTTCATTCATCAAATCGACGGTAGTGCGTTTTGAAAATATTTGCTGGCGACGTTCGCGACGAACCGGCCGGTCAGACGAACCCGAGCGACTCGACGAGTTCTCGCGTGACCGAATCGTGATCGTAGATGTCGCCACCGTACTGGTCGGCGAACTCCTCGGCCTCGCTGGAGTCGGAGAACCCGATCAGCGATTCGCCCATCGCACCGAGAACGTCGCTATCGACGACGAGGTCGAGGTCCCTCGAGTCGGTGTGTGCGTCCGCGCCGAAGTGTGCAGTGATGAACTGGGCACCATGTTCTTCGTACACCTCCCAGTCGACCGTCGAGTAATCGGTCAGGTAGATCACGAGCGGTTCGACGCCGGCTTCCTTCTGCTCGAAGTAGTACTCGTAAGCACAGGAACTGCTACAGTAGGGGACGATACCGTCTTGCTCGCCTGGAACGTCCGAGCCGTCGGGGTAGATCGCGTGTCCCGACGGTCCAGGGTGGTTGACGACGATCATGTTACAGACCCAGCAGCTGTGGCCGTCTTCGATGGCGGCCGGTTCCGGGACGTCGTCGCCGTCGCCGCTGCCGACGCAACCAGCGAGCACGCCGGCGCTGGCGACGCCCGCAGTTGCGAGAAACGAGCGCCTCGTCGGCCACCGTGGGTCTCGGTGCAACCTCTCCGGTACGTCGTTTCGCTCCATACGTGAACGTGATCGCTGGCTAATATATTCGCTCTGGTACGATACCCGAACTCCGACCGATACCAGCCGGACAGTACCTCGACGATGGTCGGCACGACTATGCGCCCCTGGCGAGAACGCACTCGATATGACCGGCCCGTTCGACCAGCGCGTCGACGACTGTCGACGGCGACTCGAGGGCGCAGCGGCCGAGGCCGCCGTCCTGTTCCCGAGTCCGAATCTCACCTACCTGACCGGGTTCGAGGAGTCGCCGTCCGAACGCCACCTGTTGCTGTTCGTGCCGCGAGCGGGTGAGCCGGCGTTCGTCGCCCCCGCGATGTACGCCGACCAGCTCGCGGCGACGCCGATCGACGACGTCCGTCTCTGGGACGACGGCGACGACCCGGTCTCGCTCGTCGCGGAGACGCTCTCCGATCTGGACGTCGACGGCGGCCGCGTGCTCGTCGACGACAGGATGTGGGCGCTGTTCACCCAGGACCTCCGGTCGGTCCTCCCCGACGCCGAGTTCGGCCTCGCGAGTGTCGTCTTCGAGGACCTCCGGCTGCGAAAGGACGAGACCGAACTCGAGGCGCTTCGCCGCGCTGGCGACCTCGCAGACCGGGTCTCGGCCGAGATCCGGGCACGGGGCGAGGACGTCCTCGGGACGACCGAGGCGGACCTCGCCGCCGAGATCGAGCGGCTGCTCGCCGCGTCCGGCGGCGGCGATCCCGCCTTCGAGACCATCGTCGCCTCGGGGCCGAACGGCGCACGTCCACACCACCACAGCGGCGACCGCGAGATCGAAGCCGGCGATCCGGTCGTACTCGACTTCGGCGCGTTCGTCGACGCCGACCTCGAGTCGGGGACGGCGCGCTACCCGGGCGATCAGACGCGAACGATCGTCTTCGGCGGCGAGCCCTCCGCCGAGTACCGCGAGGTCCACGAGGTCGTCCGAGAGGCACAGGAGACGGCCGTCGAGGCCGTCGAACCGGGCGTCGCCGCCGGCGAGATCGATCGTGCGGCCCGGTCGGTGATCGAGGACGCGGGCTACGGCGACGCGTTCGTCCACCGAACCGGCCACGGCGTCGGCCTCGAGGTCCACGAACCGCCGTACATCGTCGACGGCAACGACCGCGAACTCGAGCCCGGCATGGTCTTCTCCGTCGAACCGGGGATCTACCTCGAGGGGCAGTTCGGCGTCCGGATCGAGGACCTCGTCGTCGTCACCGACGACGGGGCAGAGCGGCTCAACGACTCGCCGCGCGGCTGGCAAAGCGGAACGTAATTCGGCGTCGTTCCGGCGTTCGCTCTCGTGACTCCGACCCGATTCTCCCGACACAGAGAAACAACGCGACGCTGTCGAGACGGACTCGAGCGGGTCATACTACCGGACAACAGTCAGTGACTGCTCGAGCGCGTCTCGACGACTGTCGTCGGCGACGACAGCGTCTCGAGTGCGATCGACGGCTGCACCGTGTTGTCCGGCAGTATCAGTAGTAGTACAACTCGAGTTCGTGCCCGCAGTTTCGACATCGCGTTTCCTTCCCCTGGAGGCGGTTCGTCTCGCCCAGGTCGGTGTCGGCGATGCCGGGTCCCGGCGGAACGGACGCGCTCACCGTCGCGTCACACTGCGGGCAGCCGATACTGACGTCTGGGTTTCTCGATTGTGACATGCGCTCTCCGTAGTCCAGCATACTGGATAGTTATCACAGTCATAAGCGTCCGGAGCCGCGGTACGTCCCGCGAACAGTACGGCGTTGAACGCCGGTTTCGCGCGTTCGTCACGGGTTGACCGCATCTCCGTCGGCAATACGCACGCTCTACGGTGCTGCGACCGGCAGGAACTCGCTGTGCTCGAGTCGCGTCGACGTTCGTCTGCGATTTCCCGAAACCGGGCCGGATCTCGTCAGTTAGCCGTCACGTGGTCGTCGACGTACGCGTCGCATACCGAGCACATAAATCGTATAACGATATACTAAATGTGACTGGTGGTGCTGCGAATACCCCAAAATCCGTGCACGAGATTCGCGTCTGTCGGTAGGAATCGATCCCGAATACAGGGCCGATCAAGGAATCACGACCGCCACTCACCACCCGTGAGTGGCGGTCGGGTGGGCGAAAACGGTATAATCAGTCGATTTAGACAGTGATACCTCTCAGAAAGGGCAAGCACGGGGCGGGATCTACAGCAATGCGCTCACCTCCCTCCGGAGGAACGCACGAAACCGCGGGGCAGTCACCCGCGGTTTCGTGCGAAACTCGATGATGTCGATCAACGTCTGGACGAGAAAGTCCACAAGCAACCATAGATCGTACAGTAGAACTGCGAAGCCGAAGTGGAATAACCGGATAGAGAAGTTTGTCGACGTCGTCCACGGTGCGAACTCCTTGATCTTACTATAGGCCGTTTCGATCCCGCCTCGGCGTCTGTAGCGAGTGATTTGCTTTTTCGTCAAGCGACGGTCAAGACCAATCTCGTCGTTTACGTCGAGATTGGTCGCAAATACCTGCATCTCGTCGCAGTCCTCGTCTGGCGGGAGTCCAACCAGCGTCGTCTCAGCTCTGGTGTTGGAGACACCATGTTTTACCGGCCCGTACACCGCGTGCTCGGATTTGACTGTCACTTGCTTTTGTCCCTCTACATCCGTGTCCATGCGCGCGATGAACCGCTTGACGCGGTCATCGCGCGGTGCCGGAATCACGTAGAAAAGGTCTCGCTGTTCGAGTACCGAAAATACGTCCGTGGCGTAGAACTCCCGATCAGCGTAGAGTCGCCGCGTATGAACGCGACAGACGTCGTTGACGTGGTCGACGAGTCGGCGAACGATATCGCCGACTCGGTAACTCCTGTTTTTGCCAGGATAGCTCTCTGGGTCGTGGTAATCAGCGTGCCCGACTGGAAGCATCGCAGCTGCGAAGTGAACGTTGTCTCCAACAACGTTCGCGGTTGCAAACTTGTAGCACCAGTTGTAGGACTTGTCCTTTGGCGCACCCTGGACACGTACGAGTTCCTCACGCTCCCCGTAGAAAGCGACGTAGGTCATGTCGATCGACAGCATGACTGGTGTCTCGAACTCCAAGCGAGGCTTGGCCCGCGTCAAGACGCGGGCCGCGCTTTGGTTGACCATCTCCGCGATTTGTGTCGGTGAAAGGTCCTTGATCGCCTCCAGAAGCGTCTCTCCACTCGGTCCGTCCTCGTAGAAGGGATCGTCGAGATCTGGGTCAGGATTGACGAAATCGCCGTAGGTTTCGGCACCGCCGTTAGCGGCGGTGCCTGTCAGCCCGAGACAGGCCTCCAGCATCAGGAGTTCCTCGTCGTCGTAAACCGGGTCATCAGGTCGGTCAAACTCAAAGGCAGGCAACACGACAGTTTGGAGTTCGTCGAGGAGATCACGTGTTTTCCTCCGAATGAGACGGTTGACTGTGCGCTTCGAGGAGCCTGTTGGCTCCTCCGAAGCGCTGTCTTCGTACGGTGTCCCGATCGGACTACCGCGTTCGGCGGCCAACGCTTGGATCTGACGAGTAGCGGTCTCGATCGTGGGTTGGAGGTCCGCAAACCGATTAGTCTGTGCCCGGGAGATCGTGCTTCGTGAAGGTGTGTCGTCGGGATTAAAGCCAAGAGCATCCGCAAGTTGAGGGTCACTGTCGAGCGTCCGATGGAGCCAGCCATCGGACGCGTCTTCGAGTTCCTTCAGGAGAATCGCCCGGAGCATCGGTTCGAACGGTTTAGAGTCGTGCCAATGGGGAATGGGATCAGCATGGCAGTATTGGCTGACGTCGAGGTGAGTGACCAACTCGGCCGCAGAGGTCGTCTTGTCGACGACCTCGGCGGCTTGCTTGGTTAGGGGCAGCCACCCGCCTGAGAGTGGACCGATATCTTGTAGGCGCTCGTCAACTGATCGTTGAGTGCGGCTGTCATCAGCAGCCGCAACACGATCTGACCAGTTGTTTGTCACAGTGGGGGACGAATCGTCCCCCACCGGTCAGTTAATCGATGTTGAGATTCCGTGCACGGATTCTGTCATTCGTAGCTACAGTGACTGCGCGAGCGACGGACGCGGACCTCTCCGGGGGAGGTGTAGAGCCGCGAGAAAACTGTTCAGACGGTGAATTCGACGTCGCCGAACTCGAAAAACGCCGTCTCGTAGCCGTCGTGTCGCGCGACGCCGGGTGGGACGTCGACGGAGACCGTCACCTCGTCGCCGCCCTCGAGCGCGTCGACGCCGACGCCGTAGTGGTGGCCGAACGCGTGGTCGACGGTCTCGACGAGCGGTTCCACGTCGAGGATCGCGTCCCCGTCGCGTTCGACCGTCGCCGTCAGGGCGGTAAACGGGAGGACGACGCCGTTGTACGGCGTCCGTAGCGTGACGGCGAGGTAGGTGCCGTCGCCGTCCGTGAAGCGGTCGCGGTCGGCCTCGATCGCCGAAATCTTCGCGTCGCCGCTGCGGTCCGTTCCGAGTACGGTCCCGGGGAGGTCCTCGACCGGCGGTCCCTGGGACGTCGGCGTGGGACCGAGTTCCATCGCGACGTGAGAGTCGGTGTCGGTCTGGCCGCCGTGATCGTGGGCGTCGTGGTCCATCGGCGACAGCGCGTCCCGCTCGCCGTGACGATCCGGATCGATCCGCACGAACTCGAGGTCGTGGACGTCCGAACGGTCGTAGACGAACTCGATCTCGAGCGTCGCCGACGAGTCGAACCGATCCTCGAGTTCGCCGGTTCGACGGACGGAGACCGGACCGACCGAGATTCGCGCGGTGTACTCGCCTTCCTCGGGGAGGACGACGTTGTTGCCGTAGTGAAACCCCATCCGCTGAGAGATCATCGGCCAGGGCGGGCTGAATTCGCTTGCGACGCGCTCGCCGTCCCGGAGGAGGTCGACGCGCATCTCGAGGGGGAGGACGGTGTCCGTCTCGGCGTCCCAGGGCGTGACCATGAGGTGCATCGTGTCGTCGGCACCGACGACGACGCGGCTGCGGTCGGTGCCCGAGACGGTCCAGAACCGGTGGGGGAACGTGTAGGAGAGTTCGACCGCATATTCCCAGTCGGTCGCCCGGCCGTAGACGCCCATCTCCTCGCTCGAGGCCGGCACGTAGACCGCGTCCGGTCGGTCCTCGACGAGCGGCGGATCGCGCCAGGCCGACTGCTCTTCGAAGCCGAGTCGCTCGAGACAGCCGGCGAGACCGAGGGCGGCGACGGCCCCAGTCGACCGGAGAAACGCACGGCGATCCATTGACGGCAGTACGAACGTATCGCAAAAACGCTTTCCGGTCGTTTGCCCGCTCGTGCGGTCGAGCCTCTCGTGACGGCTGTCGTGAGTCGGTAGCGATGCAACCGCGAACCGTCTGGTGGGTCGGAACCAGTCACGACAGCCATCGTCAGGCGACGAACGGCGGCGACGACGCGGGTAGCGAGAGGATCCACAGGCTACAGACCGTGTACCAGATCATGACGACGACGAACGGGTACTGGCTCCGGATCGCCTGGAGGCGGCCGGGAAACCGGTCGAAGGCGGTCGCGTGGGCCGTCCAGATCGCGAGCAGGTGCCCGCAGACGACGGTGGCTACCTCGAGCGCGCCGACCCACGCGGGGAGGGCGAGCGTGGTCGGGTTGACCGGCGGCGCGAGCGGGTTCGCCACAGTGTCGACGAGCGCGGGAGCGAGGTTGAGCGAGAACGCGACGTAGTGAGCGAGGTGGTATCCAGCGGCGATCGCGAGCAGCGGGGGCGCGAACCGAACCGCGAGGACGCGCCCGGTGAGGTAGGTCGGTGCCGTCCGCCTGGCGACCGCGGCCGCGAACAGGTACCCTCCGAGAAAGAGTGCGTAGCCGGCGCACAGCGCGAGGAGGTACGCGCCGCGCGGTGGCACGCCCGCGAACACGACTGCCTCGATCGTCCGCGCACCCGGCGGCGTGACGACGAACCCGCTGAACGTCAGCTCCCAGACGATCAGCAGGACGAACGCGACCTCGCTCGAGTCGGCGACGACGTCCGGTCGGCGAAGCCACGATCCGGGCAGGACGAGTCGGTATCCGTCGTCGTCGCGCTGGATCGGTGCGACCGACCCGTAGAGTCGAAAGAGGACGGCCAGCGGGTCGCCGTGGCGAAACCACGTCTCGGGCGAGAACGCGAGCGCCCCGGCGACCGCGTAGCCGGCGTAACAGAGCGCGAACAGCGCGAGCGCCTCGGGGTCTGTCGTGATCGGGAGGACGAGTTCGAGCCAGACGAGCGCGAACAGTCCGGCCACGGCGGGCCAGGTGCGGAGCCGATCGGGGTACTCGAGCGCGTCGGAGAGTCGATCTGGAACGACGGCATCCGCTGCGGTCGCGATCGTCCGGAACGGATCGACCGTCGGCCAGGGATCGACGACGAGGACGGCGACGATCGGGAGCAGCGACCGGACGCCGACGAACGTCACGAGAACGGCGAGGTTCGCGGTCGGAACCGGCGGGCCGACCAGCCCGACGACGACGACTGCCACGAAGAGGGCGACGCCGACCGTCCTGCCGAGAAGCGCGCTGAATCGGCGAGTCGAGCGCGTCTCGCGAGGGCCGAACAGAGGAACCGACCACTCGTGGATCGCGTCGACGAACGTCCGATCGGTCACGAGGGCGGCGAGGAGTCCGGACGCGCCGATCGCAGCGCCGCCGGTGAGGAGGTAGAGCCACGTCGGCACCTCGAGGTCGCGCTGGTCGCCGAGACCGGCCGCGACGTTCGACGCGGTCGCGGTGTCCGCGAGCGCGGCTGCGCCGAGTGCGGCGGCTCCCAGCGTACCGACCGCGACCGAGACGCGAATTCCGTCGCGACGCATTCACTGCGAGCGACGACGTCCAGTGTGGTCTATCTATCCCGTGGCTTCGCTGGCGGAGAGACGACCGGCGGTCGCGACCGGCGGTCCGCCGCGTCGCTCGCTTCACCGGTGTCCGTTCGACGATAGAACCAACGAACACTTGGCCGCTCACTTCGTCGATTCGGGCATGGACAGGCGTACGTACCTTCGTTCGCTGGGCGCGACGGGTGCTGTCGCCGCGGCGGGTTGTCTCGGGTCGCTCCCGGGGACGGGCGGGAGTCAGACGGTCCTCGGTCCACCGGAGAAGACTCGCGGCGATCCCGTCTATCCGATCCACGGCGAGGAGTTGCCGTCGTTCAGTCTGCCCGATCCGATCGCCGGCGAGGAGATCGCCTCGGAGCAGTTCGAGGGCGAGCGATCGCTGCTGGTGACGTTTCTCTACACGTCGTGTCCCGACGGCGTGTGTTCGGCGCTGCTGTTACGCCTGCGCCGGGCACAGGAAGCGGCCGCGGCGGGCGGCTACGGCGACGACGTCGCGTTCCTCACGATGACAGTCGATCCGGAACGCGACACGGCAGACGTCCTTCGGTCGTACGCCGACGAACGGGGTGCCGACCCCGAGGCGGACAACTGGCACTTCCTGCGCCCGGAGAGCTACGAGGCCGCACGGGATCTGCTCGAGGAGAAGTTCGGGGTGGTCGTCGAGAGAGTCGACCCCGAGGACGTCGAGGGCCACGAGAACCACGGCAGCCTCGAGTATCTGTTCGCACACGTCAGTCTGATCTTGCTGGTCAACGAGCGCGGAATCGTCGAGCGCGCCTACCAGAACGTGACGGCCCCCTCGGGCGTCCAGCCGTCGGAACTCGTCTCCGACCTCGAAACGGTGGTGAACGGGTAGTATGCGCCGCCGAGACGTCCTCGCTGGCGTCGGCAGCCTGGGCGTGATCGGTGCCGCTGGCGTCCTCGCCACGCGCGGCCCGTCCGCCCTCGAGGTCGACGACCAGGGCACCGGGGGATCGGACGACGAGTCTGCCGATCCGGCCTCGGCCGATCCACTCGAGATCGAGACGATCGACGCGCCGGGGAGCGAGGCGGGGACGATGCGCGTCCCCGGTGACGGGCTGATGCTGATCGACTTCTTCGCGACCTGGTGTACGATCTGTGAGTCACAGATGCCCCACCTCGCCGACGCGAGAGCGGAGATCGCCGACGACGTCGCGTTCCTGTCGGTGACGAACGAACCGGTCGGTCGGTCGCTCTCGCGCGAGGACGTCGCCGACTGGTGGATCGAACACGACGGCAACTGGCCGGTCGGCCTCGATCCGACGGTCGAACTCGCCGAACGCTACGACGCCCTCCAGTACCCGACGACGATCATCATCGACGCCGACGGCGCGGTTCGCTGGCACAACTCGGGTCGAAAGAGCGTCGACGAACTCCTCGAGGCCGTCGAGACCGCACGCGCGGAAACGGGAACGGAGGCGGATGCCTGATGGTCGACGCGTCGATCACACCGACGCTGGCGTTCGCGTTCACCGCCGGCCTCGCGACGTTCTTCTCGCCGTGTGCGTACCCGCTGTTGCCGGGGTACGTTGGCTTTTACGTGAGCCAGACCGACGGCGAGGAGGCGTCGCTGGGCGGTGCGGCCTCACGTGGGCTGATCGCAGGAACGGGCGTGCTCGCGACGTTCACGGTGCTTGCGGGCGTGACGTTCTGGGTCGGCCACGCGACGCTCTCGAACGTCGCCGTCTTCGAGCCGATCGTCGGCGGCTTGCTCGTCGTCTTCGGCGTCCTCGTCGCCCTCGACCGGGCCCCCTCGCTCTCCGTGACGCTCCCGAAACGTCGCTCGAGCGTGGTCGGCTTCGGCGTCTTCGGGGCCGGCTACGCACTCGCGGCGGCGGCCTGCGTCGCGCCGGTGTTCCTGGCGGTTGTCGGGCGGGCGATCTCGCTGTCGACGGCGGAGGCGGTGCTCGTGCTGGCGACGTACGCCGGTGCGATGGCGCTGTTGATGGTCTCGGTGACTGTCGCGACCGGGATGGGTCTGATCGCCAGTGCGGGGAGTCTCGCGGCGTACGCGGGAACGATCAAGCGGATCGCCGGCGTCGTGATGGCGATCGCCGGCGTCGGCCAACTCTACGTCTCGTTCTTCGTCTCCGCGGCCGCCTAGAGCAGACCGGTTTTCGTCCGCCGCTCGAGACGCTGGCGAGTTCCAATCGGTCGCTACTCGTCGATACGCTGTCGATACTTAACCGCTCGCCGACGTGAGTCACGTCTCGACGTGACTTCTCACGCCGTCGCGGTGCCGACGCGAGCGACCTCTCGAGTCCGGCCACAGCCTCGAGTCCGGTCGGCCCGGCGCGGACTCGTCTTCGCGACCGAGGTGATCGCTCCGTGAACGGGAGTCGCCCCGTCGCCGTCGGCGACGTCGTCCGCGTGCTCGTGGTCGGCGACTCGACGCGGACCGACGACGCGACGGCGACACTCGAGGCGGTCTTCTCGGGGCCGTCGGTGCTGACCGCGCGAACGACGGCGAGCGCGCTGGATCGGCTCGCGGACGAGGACGTCCACTGCGTCGTCTGCGACCTCGAGTCGGAGGCGGCGGGGACGGCGACAGTCGAGACGATCCGGGAACGGGTTCCCGACCTCCCCGTCCTCGCGCTGGTCGACGACGGCGCTGTCGACGCGCTCGAGGCGGGTTCGACCGACGTGCTGTCCCCGGACGATCCTCCGGCGGTCGTCGCCGCTCGAGTCAGACACGCCGTCGAACGATTCCGTCTGTCTTCGAGAGCGACCGAAGGAGGGCGGTACCGGGCGGTGCTCGACGCGTCGAACGCGCTCGTCGTCGTCGTCGACGAGGACGGCGACGTCGCGTACGCGAGTCCGGCGATCGAGTCGGAGACGGGCTACACGCCCGACGACATCGAGCGCGGAGACCTCTCGCGGTTCGTCCACCCGGACGACCGCGAGGACGTCAGCGAGATGGTCGCCGAGGTGACGTCGGGGTCGCTCGGCGCGACCGCTCGCTCGACCGCCCGGATCGCCCGCGTCGACGGCACCTGGTACGTTTCGGACGTGACCGTCACGAACCGTCTCGACGATCCGGCCGTCGAGGGCGTCGTCGTCACGATCACGCCGACCGAACCCGCGGAGGCGGCCGACGAGCAGCTGCAGGCGGCGATCGATCGGCTGGACCGTCCTTTCTTCGCGCTCGGTTCGAACTGGGAACTGACGGAGGTCAACGAGGCGGCGCGGCGGCTGTTCGACCAGCCCGTCGGCGAACTCGTCGGGACCGTCGTCTGGGAACTCCTGCCGGAGTCTGTCGCCGGGACGTTCTACGAGCGGTTCCACGAAGCGGGTGCGACCGACGACGTCGTCGAGTTCGAGACGGCGTATCCGCCCCTCGAGACGCGACTCGAGGTGACGGTCTCCCCCTCGGAGTCGGGCGTCACCGTCTCCGCGCGCGAGGTGGCCGCAGGCGAGAGACGGGATCGCCTCGACCTGTTCGAGTCGGTCGTCGACGCGCTCGAGGACGGCGTGTTCGTCGTCGAGGGGACGACGGTTTCGCTGGCGAACGCGGCGGTCTTCGACCTGGTCGGCGTCGACACCGTCGTTGGGCGCGACCTGGCCGACCTGTTCGACGACGACCTCGCCGAGTCGATCCACGAGCGCGCGCTGTCGCCCGTTCGACTGGGAGCGCCGCTCGAGACGACGCTCGCCGAGGAGCGCCCGGTCGCCATCTCGGTGACGCCGCTTCCGGAGGCCGACCGGGCCGTCTGCGTGATCCGCGACGCGACGGACCGAGCCGCCGTCCGGAGGGCGCTCTCGACGATTCGCGAGTTCCGGAGCGTGCTCGTCGACGCCGAATCCCGACCGGAGATCTACCAGGCGGTCGTCGACGCCGTCGCCGAGGTGCTCGCAGTGGACGTCGTCGGCGGATACCTGCGCGACGACGACGGCCTCAGACCGACCGCGTTCGCGACTCCCGGTCTCGACGAGTCGTCGGCGCTCGAACGTCCGACACTCGAGGTCGAGGATCCGGTCCTCGCCGAGGCGCTCGAGACCGGCGACGCGTCGGTGCGCGACCGATCGGAACTCGAGTCGCTCTTCGACGGCGTCGGGGTCCGCGCCGAACGCGCCCTCGTCGTCCCCGTCGGCGACGACGGCGTCGTGATCGCGACGACGACCGATCCGACGGCCTTCGACGACCGCGAGGTCGAGTTCGTCGAAACGGTCGCCGTCCTGGCCGCCGTCGCGGGAACGCGACTCGAGCGCGAGCGCGACCTCTCCCGGCAGTCGGCGCGCCTCGAGCGCCTCGCCGCGATCGACGAGCGAAAGCGCGCCATCACGCGCCGGCTCGTCCGGGCCGACACGCGCGAGGAGATCGAACGGCTCGTCTGCGAGGAACTGGCCGCGATCGACTGGCTCGCGCTGGTCTGGATCGGCGAGGTCGACGTCGCCACCGAGGCGGTCTCGCCGCGTGCGTGGGCCGGTGAGGCCGACGACTACCTCGAGGCGATCACCGTCGACCTCGACCGGCGTGACGCGGAGCCCGCGGGCCGCGTGGCGGCCACCCGGGACGTGATCGAGATCGAGAACGTCGTCGGCGAGGATCGGGACCGCGAGTGGCGACGTGCGGCGCTCGATCGCGAGTTCGGCTCGGTCCTCGGCGTCCCGCTGGCGTACGACGAGTCGATCTACGGCACGCTCACCGCGTACGCCGATCGGCCGGCCGCGTTCGACGACGCTCGAGACGCGTTCGTCGAACTGGGCGAGACGATCGCCTACGCGATCAACGCCGTCGAGACCAGGCGGGCGTTGCTGGTCGACGGCGTCACCGAACTCGAACTCGCGATCGACGACGAGGACGACCCGCTCGCCGCCCTCGCCGGGCGTGCAGATTGCACGCTCGAGCTAGAGACGGTCGTCCCCCTGTCGTCGGACCGAGCGACAGTTTTCGCCACCGTTTCGGACGCACCGGCCGACGCTGTTCTCGACGCAGCGGCCGACCTCGAATCGGTTGCGTCGGTGCGGTCGATCGCCCGACGGGACGACGAGTCGCTGTTCGAACTGACACTCGAGGCGGAGACGATCGCGACGACGGTCGCCGACCACGGCGGCGTCGTTCGGTCGGTATCGGCCGCCGGCGAGCGAACGCGCCTCGTCGTCGAGTTACCGCGCGGG
Source organism: Natribaculum breve (assembly GCF_023008585.1). GTDB lineage: Archaea > Halobacteriota > Halobacteria > Halobacteriales > Natrialbaceae > Natribaculum > Natribaculum breve. Next base: position 859,046 of record NZ_CP095390.1, read on the forward strand.
TCGGACGTTCGAGCGTTCGTCCAGCGGCTTCGACGCGGCCACCCGACGGAACTGCTCGTCCGCCACGAGCGCGACCGATCGACCCGGACGAGACGCGCGTTTCGCGACGAACTCCGTGATCGGCTCACCGACCAGCAACTGCGGGCACTCGAGGCCGCGTACTACGGCGGCTTCTTCGAGTGGCCCCGCGAGAGCACCGGCGAGGAGATCGCTCGCTCGCTGGGCGTCTCGCAGCCGACGTTCAATCGGCACTTCCGGACGGCCGAACGGAAGCTGTACACGTTGTTGTTCGACGAGGGGGCCGTCGGGACCGATCGGGGATAATACGACGTTTCGTGACGTCGCTCGAGAAGTCGCGTCGTCGCCGTCGGCGTAAACGACGTATTTCTCTCCCGTTTCGACGTTCTCGATCGATGATTCGTGAATACATATAGCGTCGATTCGGACGACGGTTTACGTGTGTAGCGTGACGTTCCAGATACCGGGGACGACAAGGGAAGAAACGAATGCGTGTGTCCCCTGTAAGTAGTCATTACCGCGGCCGCCCGGGCTGGGCGGTGGTGGTATCGTGAGTACTGACGCCGTCGGCTCCGAGCGAGTAGTCCTCCGGTCGCGTGCGGAGGGAGGGATCGTCGCCGAAGTTCGTCTCGATCACCCCGATCTGTTTCTCCGCCCGACCATTCGCCGGGCACCGGACGTGACGATCGAACCCGAGTACCGGACGGTCGTCGAGTCGGACCGGACGCTGCTGTACGTCACCGCCTACGGGAACGCGTTCGACGACTTCGAGGCGGCCGTCGACGTCGACCCGACCGTCACCGATCCGGTCTTGCTCGATCGCTACCCCGACCGGCGGGTCTACCGCGTCGAACTCACCGATCGCGCGATCACGTACACGTCGAAGACGGCCGAGGTCGGCGGCCGAGTCCTCGAGTGTACGAGCTGTCGCGACGGGTGGATCGTCCAGCTCCGGCTCCCGGACAGGGAGGCGCTCGTGGCGTTCAACGAGTACTGCCGGGACCGGGACGTCACCTTCCAGGTCAACCACCTGCAGCAAGCCGACGACGGGGAAGACGGCGTCGTCGGTCTCACCGCGAAACAACAGGAGCTGCTCACCGTCGCCTACGAGGAGGGCTACTTCGAAGTCCCGCGAGGCATCTCCCAGAGCGAACTTGCGGAACGACTGGACGTCTCGAAGTCCGCGATCTCCCAGCGCCTGCGCCGAGCGCTCGCCGAACTCTGTCGCGAGACGCTCACGTAGGCGCGAACGAAACGTACTTCACCCGCGCGGTCGAACTACTGACCTGACTTTCCGGCTCCTCCCGTTCGTCTCCGTTCGAGGCTATCGACGATCGACCGATCCTTTCGCCGTCGTGCCGACGAGAACGGCCTCTCGCGCCAGCTGGAACCGCTCCACCATGACCTCCACGAACCATCGACCGACGCTGGGTGAATCGACAGTCGACGACCGGTCGCTTCCGGCCGATCTCCCGCCAGGGGCGACGATACTCGTCGCCGTCCCCGACTCGATCGAGCTTCCCTCGCTCCCGCTCGAGTTACTCGCCCGGTACGCCGCACCCGAGGACTGTGCGATCTGTGTGACGAGCCGACAGGGGGAGACGGCCGCGCTCGAGCCGACGATCGAGCACCTCACACGCGAGCACGTCGCTGGCGTGGGCGTCGTCGACACGACGGCGGGTGAACGGTTGACCGCCCTCTACCGGCCGGTGCCGACGGTTTACACGCCCGTTCCGGGCGACATCGAGCGGACGACGGTCGCCCTCTCGGAACTCCAGCAGTCGTTTCCCTGTTCCGACCGGTTGCACCTGTCGATCACCTCGCTCTCGCCGATCGTCGAAGACGTAGACAGGTCGGCTGCGGCCGTCCTCGAGTCGTTTCTGACGGCGATCGACCGCGGCGATGGCGTCGCGACGGTCGGCCTCGAGTACACCCGCCACGACGCGGAGACGATGGATTCGCTCTCGGCAGTCGTCGACGGCGTCGTCTGGGTGGAACCGCGGTCGGACGGCGGGCTCGCACTCGAGTATCGATCCGCGAGAAGTCGTCGGTGACGTGGGCGTGCGTCGAGGGTTAGTCGTCGTCGCGATCTTTCATCGCGCCGAGCTGTGAGACCAGTTCGTCGGTCGACGCGTCGGACTCGAAGGTCATCTCTCCCTCGTGTGCGTTCTCGTGTACGTTGACGGCTTCGACGTCCTCGTCGTCGGTGGCGGTCTGCTGTTGCTGCTCGGATTCGTCGTAGCTACCAAAACCCATACTCGAGTTAGTGGGAACGCGAAGAAAGAAGCTTCGATTGCTGACGGACGACCGACCTCACACGAGCGTCCGTGACGATGCAAAAACATATCACTGATAATTTGAAACAAACACGCATGTCAGACGATACCTCGAACACGCTCGTCAACGCGGTCGTCGGCGCGGTCGTGACCGTCGTCCTGTCGTTTCTGGGGGTCTCGCCGATCGTCGGCGGTGCCGTGGCGGGCTACCTCGAGCGGCGAGACGGTCTCCGGGTGGGTGCGATCTCGGGCGCAATCGCCGCGATTCCCATGGTGATACTGGTGTTTCTGTTCGTCGGGTTCTTCGGATTCCTCGCGACCGGCGCACCCGGATTCTTCGTCTTCTTCGCGGCGATCGCGCTGCCGTTCGTGTTGCTGTACTCGATCGGGCTGAGTGCTCTCGGCGGCTACGTCGGCGTCTACCTCGCCGACGAGTTCCGCGACGACCGGGATCGGCCGTCCGCTCGTTCCCCGCACGATCGCAGGTGAGGTCGTCTGCGCCGGCTTCGCTGGGACCGCTCGAGACGACGTAGGCGCTGCCCAACGGCTCGTTCGCACTGGTTTCCGGCCAGTTGGCTCCGCTTACGCTGCGAGCGGCTGGCTGTTCGCTCGACGTACGCCGTCGTCTCACGGTAGCCGTCCGCTCTCGGTCGGCCTCGCGCCGTGAAAGTGAACGCGCGTTTCGTTACGGACCGACAAACGACCGTATCCGCGACGTTCTCGAGGACACGTCCGACGAATGATGTAACCAGATTACTTCGACGCTACCGTCCGTGTTAGCCCGTCTATAGTAATGGGTCGAGCACCGCTGGATGCTATCATGTCAGTGCACCGCTTGCCGTCTCGACCGACGTTCACCGACGGTCGGCCGACTACGACGTGGGATCCAGCCGCTGTCGGTGTACCCGTCGCTTCGCCCTCTATCGACGTTTCCGTCTCTCGAACCGATCGAAACGAGCGCGAACCGGTGACGGGGGTGAGTCCCTGATGTGTGGCATCATCGGACACGTTGGCGACGGTGACGCGATAGACACGCTCATCACCGGACTCGAGAACCTCGAGTACCGCGGCTACGACTCCGCCGGCGTCGCCGTCCAGAACGGCTCCGGCATCGCGATACAGAAACGCTCCGGGCGGGTCTCGGAACTGAAAGAGTCGATCGAGGACAGGCCGCTCAAGGGACGGGTCGGGATCGGCCACACCCGCTGGAGCACGCACGGCCCGCCGACCGACGAGAACGCCCACCCGCACACGAACTCGACTGCGGACGTCGCCGTCGTCCACAACGGGATCATCGAGAACTACGCCGACCTCAAGGCGCGTCTCGAACGCGAGGGCCACGAGTTCACCAGCGACACCGACACCGAGGTGATCCCGCATCTCATCCAGCAGTACCTCGACGAGGGCGTCGAGAACGAGGCCGCCTTCCGGCGGGCGATCGACGAACTCGAGGGGAGCTACGCCGTCGCGGTGATGCTGTCCGGCGAACACGCCCTTTACGCCGCGCGGCGGGGGTCGCCGCTGGTCGTGGGCGTGGAAGACGACGAGTTCTTCCTGGCGAGCGACGTCCCCGCGTTTCTCGAGTACACCGACGAGGTGGTCTACCTCGAGGACGGCGACGTCGCGATCGTCCGTCCCGACGGCGTCGAGTTCACGGACCTCGACGGCGACCCGGTGAGTCGGAGCCTGGAGACGGTCAACTGGGACCCCGAACAGACCGGCAAGGGCGAGTACGACCACTTCATGCTCAAGGAAATCTTCGAACAGCCGACCTCGCTCGCCCAGGCCATCGAGGGACGAACCGACCCGGAGACGGAGGCGGTCCACCTCGAGGGGTTCGGTCCCGGGACGTTCGACGGCGTCGAGACCGTCCAGTTGATCGCCTGTGGCACCTCGTACCACGCTGCCCTCTACGGCTCGCTCGTGTTGAACCAGGCCGGCATCCCCTCCCGAGCGCTGCTGGCGAACGAGTACAGCGTCTGTGCCCCGCCGGTCGACGAGGAGACGCTGGTCGTCGCGGTCAGCCAGAGCGGCGAGACGGCCGACACGCTCTCTGCGCTCCGGGAGGCGACGGCCGAGGGTGCACGGACCCTGACGGTCACGAACGTCGTGGGCTCGACGGCGGCCCGCGAGGCCGACGACTCGCTGCTCATCCGGGCCGGGCCGGAGATCGGCGTCGCCGCGACGAAGACGTTCTCCTCGCAGGCGGTCGTCCTCGAACTGCTCGCACACCGCCTCACGCGCGACGTGCTCGGCACCTCGCCGTTCGACCTCGAGTCGTTCCTGCCGGAACTCGATCGGCTCCCCGGCCGACTCGAGGGACTCCTCGAGTCCACCGACGCGAAAGCGATCGCCCGGCGATACCAGGGGAGTCGGTCGTACTTCTTCATCGGTCGGGGGCTCGGCTACCCGGTCGCACTCGAGGGCGCGCTGAAGTTCAAGGAGATCACCTACGAGCACGCCGAAGGCTTCGCCTCTGGCGAACTCAAACACGGTCCGCTCGCGCTCGTGACGCCGGAGACGCCGGTGTTCGCGGTGTTCACCGGACAGGAGGACGAGAAGACGCTGAAAAACGCAGAGGAAGCCCAGACCCGCGGTGCGCCCGTCGTCGCCGTCTGTCCGGACGACCACAGGGCGACCGAGGTCGCCGACGCACACCTCGAGATACCCGCGACTGATCCGGAACTCGCCGGACTGCTCGCGAACGTCCAGCTCCAGCTCGTCTCGTATCACGCGGCCGACCTGCTCGGACGGCCGATCGACAAGCCGCGGAACCTGGCGAAAAGCGTCACCGTCGAGTAGCCGGCTCCGTCGGCTTTTGCGTTCTGCTCACCGTCCAGCCCGGACCCGTCAGCGGTCCCGGTCGACCGTCTCGCCGGGTCGCGTCCGGGCGTCGGCCTCGAGTTTCAGCCCCGGCGTCAGGCTCGTGTTGATCCCCGTCTTGACGCCGTCGCCGGCGACGACGCCGAACTTGCGCCGGCCGGTCGAGATTCGCTCGCCTTTGACGGTGAACTTCACGCTCGCGTCGTCGTGACGGAGGTTCGCGACGGTCGTCCCCGCGCCGAAGTTGACGTCTCGACCGAGGACGCTGTCGCCCACGTACGAGAGGTGGCCGACGGTCGCACCCGGCGAGAGGACGCTGTTTTTCACCTCGACCGCGTGGCCGACCTTCGCCCCCTCGTCGATCAGGGTCGCACCCCGAACGTAGGCGTTCGGCCCGACGGTCGCACCCGAGCGGATCAGCGCCGGCCCCTCGATCACGACGCCCGATCGCACCGTCGCGCCCTCCTCGACGACGACGTCGCCCTCGAGGGTCGCCCCGTCGCTGACGTCGCCGTCGATGCGGCGCTCGAGGTCGCCGAGTTTCCACTCGTTGGCCTCGAGCAGCTCCCACGGTCGGCCGACGTCGAGCCAGCGCTCGAGCGTGATCGGCGTGACGGCGTACTGGTCGATCACTTTCGCGAGGACGTCGGTGATCTCGTGTTCGCCGCGTTCGCTCCGGGGGACCTCGAGCCACTCTCGAGCGCGTTCGGGGAAGGCGTACGCGCCGGCGTTGGCGAGGTTCGTCGGCGGATCGGCGGGTTTCTCGACGATGTCCGTGACGGTGCCGTCGGTGGTGCTGAGGACGCCGTAGTTGCTCGGATCGTCGACCTCGATCGCGCAGACGGCCGGCGCTTCCTCGAAGAGCCGGGCGATCGCGTCGGGATCGTAGAGGTTGTCTCCGTTGAGCACCGCGAAGGGGCCGTCGAGACGGTCGCTCGCGGCGTTGACCGCGTGTGCCGTCCCCGCCTGTTCCTCCTGGACGGCGTAGCTGATCGGGACGTCCCGGTACGTCTCACCGAAGTACTCCCGGACGGTCGCTGCCTCGTACCCGATCACGAGGACGACCTCGTCTGCACCGGCGTCGATCGCCGCGTCGACGGTGTGTGCGACGAGCGGTCGATCGGCGACGGGAAGCATCGGCTTCGGAAGAGACGCAGACAGCGGTCGGATACGCGTCCCTTCGCCTGCTGCGAGAACCACGGCTTTCATCGATACTTCACAGTAGCGAAACCCCGTGGATAAATATACGGATGATAATACCGTCCGACCTCCGCGTTCGCGTGCCGTACCCGAGTCGAGTTCGTGGTCGACCGCCGCTCGCTCGGCTCGCGTCGTCCAACTGGACGAACCGGTTCACACCGATCGCGTCTCACGGCCCGTCGCCGCTCGCGGCGGCCGTTCGAGTGCGAATGTCCAGTGACTGGTGTCGGCAGGATCACTCGAGGTCGACCCGCGCCGATCCCGTCCGGCGTTCGACGGCCGTCTCGATCAGTCGCCGTCAGCACTCGGCGGGTGCTCCGTTCGTCCACGTCTGGAACCGCGTACGGACGACCTGTCGCCGCGTCGAGCACGACACCCCGTCTAAACGAGATATTACGCTACGGAAATCGTGAATTTCTGCCGGACGTGACTGTGGTAGCCGTTGCCTTGTGAGCGGAGACGCACGCTCGAGTACGATCGACGAACCGCGTTTTTGGCTCTCGCGTTCGGCGTTATGCGGTCTATAGTAAATAGTGTTCTATCGCAACCAGTTGACGATGTCGACGGAATCATCCGACACGAAGTGGACGCCGATGACGTCCCGTTCCCAGACGACCGCCCCTCGCTGTGTCAACTGCGGCCACCAGGTAACCCGACAGTTCGCCCGCGTCTTCGGAGACAATCGCGACGTCGTCCACGCCTGTCCCGAGTGTTCGACCTACCGCGAGATGAAGACGTCCGACTACATCCCCGAAGAAGTCCGCTAGACGCGGACGCTCGTCGACCGCTTTCTCTCTTTTCTGCCGGCGATTCGCCAGGCGACAGGCGTCGAGTCGCGATCGGTGTACTCCCCAGTCGTCTCACGTCGCGTCGGTGACGATCTCCGTCGCGTCGGCGTACAGTTGTTCGGTCCGCCCTTCGTCGCGGGCCTCCGCCGTGATCCGTACGAGCGGCTGGGTCCCGCTCTTTCGAACGAGGAACCAGCCGTCGCCGGCGTCGACGCGGACGCCGTCTAAGGTGTCGACGTCGTCGTATCGATCCGCCACGGTCTCGCGAACCCGATCCATGACGGCGTCCTTGTCCGCGACCTCGACCGAATTACGTCGGATCGGGTACGTCTCGACGCTCGCGGCGAGTTCCGAGAGCGGACCGCGGTCGGCGACCAGTTCGACGAGTTTACACGCCGCGAGTGGCCCGTCGGGACAGAGCGTCTCGTCCGGCCAGATCCACGCGCCGCTGGGTTCGCCGCCGAAGACGACGTCGTCGTCGGTGGCGCGTTCGGCGACGTAGACGTCGCCGACTCGAGTTCTGGTCAGCGACGCGCCCACGTCAGCCAGCGCGTCGTCGACGGCGAGACTCGTGTCGACGGGCGCAGCGACTCGATCGCCGTCGCCCGCGGCGTTTCGCGCGAACAGCGCCAGCAGGACGTCTTTCGGGACGAACGTGCCGGTCTCGTCGACGGCCATCGTCCGGTCCGCGTCGCCGTCGTGGGCGATCCCCACCGTCGCGTCGGTGCTCTCGAGGACGGTCGCGAGCGTCTCGAGCGTCTCCTCGTTCGGTTCGCTCGGCCGACCGGGGAAACTCCCGTCCTGCTGGCCGTTTAACGTCTTGACCTCACAGCCGAGGTCGTGCAGCACGCGCGCGGTGATTCCACCCGCACCGTTGCCGACGTCGACGACGACGCTCGGCGGGTCGTCGATCGACACCGCCTCCCGCAACGCCGTCGCGTGGTGGTCGATCGCACCCTCGCGGCGGTGGCGCGAGCCGAGGCCGTCCCACGGTTGCAGGTCGTAGTCGTCGCTCTGTACGCGCTCCGTGATCGCCGCCCGCTGGTCGGGGCCGAACGCCTTTCCGGACGGCGTCCAGAGTTTGATCCCGTTGTCCGTCGCGGGGTTGTGCGACGCCGTCACCACGACGCCGGCGTCGGCCTCGAGTCGCTCGACGGCGCGGGCGATCGTCGGCGTCGACGCGACGCCGACCTCGAGGACGTCCGCCCCACACTCTCGCAACCCCGCGGTCAGTGCGTCGAGTAACACGACGCCGCTCTCGCGGACGTCGCGGCCGACGACGACCCGGTCGTACCCGTCCGAGGCGACGGCGCGCCCGACCGACAGCGCGAGGTCGGCAGTCACGTCCGTCCCTACCGCACCGCGGATGCCACTCGTTCCAAACATGCACTAGCGTGTTACGGGAGAGCCGGTTATTATGTCTGTATTAAACGTCGATCGCTGCCGATTCACGCCGTTCGAGCGAGCGGTGCGAGACGACCCCGTCGATCGGCAGGTCGATCGAACCGGTTTCGTCGAACCGGCGGTTTCGACCCCGATCACGGGAGAGGCGGCGGTTCTCGAGACTGTCGTTTCCGCCAATGTAACGAGTTAATAACTCCCTATATTTCTAAACGGTCTGTGACGTACTTATATGGCCCCCTCGACAGCGGAGGTGAAGAGATGCCAGTACACGATCTGACCGGCTTCCAGCGCGATCTGCTGTTCGTCATCGCCGGACTCGAGTCGCCGAACGGCCAGGAGATCAAGTCGGAACTCGAAGACTCACAGGAGCGGGAGATCCTCCACGGCCGCCTGTACGCGAACCTCGATACGCTCGTCGAAGACGGTTACGTCGAGAAAGGAGAGGAAGACGGCCGCACGAACCAGTATACGGTCACCGAACGGGGAAAAGAGGCGATCGCCACCAGGTACGACTGGCAGACGGAGTACGTGAGGCCGAACACACATCCCGCGAAGCTGTAGCCGCCATGCACGCGACAGACCAGCAGTCCGACGCGACCACGGCACCCGGGACGGACGCCAGCGTCGACGACCTCTCGCCGAGTGCGAAACTCGTCTACAAGGTCCTCGAGTACGAAGGACCGATGACCCAGGAGGAGATCGCCACCGAGTCGCGGCTCTGTCCCCGGACCGTCAGGTACGCACTCGGCAAACTCGAGCACCACGGAACGGTGACGAGTCGCGTCAACCTCGAGGACGCGCGGCAGTCGATTTACAAGCGGTCTAGGAGAATGCCCCGGGGCTTGACCCCGGGGTTGAATCCGATAGGCAGGGATACAAACCATTAAGTGAACATATCGCTAATCAAGAGACAGCGATGGATTACAGTCACCGCTACCATGCATACCCGACACAAGAGGTAGCGGCTGAACTGGAACGTCACATCGACGTTCATCGCCAAGCGTACAACTACACCCTGTACGAGTACGAGAACGTGGACGCCGACAACATCGGCTCTGCATACAAACACCACTACCGACTTCCTGACTGGAAAGACGAGTTCCCTGTCTTCTCGGAGGTCAACTCGAAGGCTCTGCAACGAACCGTCACACGGTTCTACCAGAACCTCGACGGCCTCTCCGAGCAGAAACAGAACGGGAACAAGGTGGGGAAGCTCAAGTGGAAGTCACCGAGGGAGTTCCAGAGTATGACGTACTCGCAGTCCGGCTTCGAACTCAAAAACACGAGTGGCCGACACGCTACACTCTGGCTCTCCAAAATCGGAGACATCAAAATCCGCTACCACCGCGACATCCCTGACGAAGCGGACATCAAAGAAATCACGGTCAAAAAAGAGACGACCGGTGACTGGTTCGTCTCGTTCGGTCTCGAAACCGACGACGCTGACTTACCCGAGAAACCCACGCTGGACGAGTTAGATTCAAGCAACAGCGTGGGTATCGACCTCGGAATCCTCAACTACGTCCACACCAGCGACGGTAAGACGGTGGATTGGCTCGACCTCGGAGACGAGTACGAGCGACTCCGCCGCGAGCAACGCAAGCTCTCACGGAAGCAGAAAGGGTCGAACAACCACGAGAAACAGCGTCGTGAGGTGGCGAAGGTCAAGCGTCACATCAAGCGGAAGGTGCTGGACTATCAGCACAAGATTACGACGTGGCTCGTCCGTGAGTACGACGCGGTGTTTGTCGAGGATTTGGACGTGAAGGGAATGTTGGAACAGTCGCACAACGCTCGCAACAAGCAAGACGCGGCGTGGCGACAGTTCATCACCCTCCTTGATTACAAGGCCGACCTGTACGGTTGTCACGTCGTGCAGGTCGAAGCGCGAGGCACCACCAAAGAGTGTGCGTCGTGCGGTGTGGAGACGGCGAAGCCTATCTGGGTGCGGGAACACTCCTGTCCGTCGTGCGGATTCGAGACAGACAGGGACGCGAACGCGGCGATGAACGTCCTCAAGCGCGGCTTTTCTGAACTAGGGCTGGATGGCCCGAATCAACGCCTGTGGAGACTGCGCTCCCTACGGACACACCTGAATTTCAGCGTGTGTCTGCAAAGCGCGTCGTAGAAACAGGAAGCCTCGGGGCTTGACCCCGAGGCGATTCACCGACTCGTCGACTGATACGGACCGCTGTGGCTGCTCTCCAGAGCGACCGCCGGACGGCTCGCGGTTGCTCTCGAACTGACGTACAGCGGTCCGTCTGCCGACCGGTGGTCGACGTCGCCGTTCACCGGACTTTCCGATACCGATCGATGAGTACGTCGAGTCCGAACGTACCGGACGTGATCGTGTAGTGGATCTCGAGGCGAGGGTTGAACTTCGCCTTGTAGCGGTTGATGCTCGGGACGCCCGCGCCGACGAGGTCGTAACGCTCGAGGCCGTCGCGGAGGCCGTCGCGCATGACGTGCCAGTCGAGCAAATCGTTGATCGAGAGGTCGACGTCGGCGTCGGGCTTGACGCCACCCTGCCACCGGTACCGGGTCGTGTCCGACTCGACGACCAGAATGCCCCCGACGAACTCGCCGTCGACGCGGCAGGTGTACGGTCGGATCGCCCCCTCTGGAAGCGTCTCGTACATCCGGCGGGCGAACGCCGTCGACAGCTGGAACGGCCGATCCTGGTTCTCGTAGCGCGCTCGCACCTGGTCGACGATCCGTTCGACGTCGTCGCCGTCGCCCTCGGCGACGACGTAGTCCGCTTCGCTCGCGTTGCGAACGTTGCTCCGGGCGTCGCTGCTGAACCGGTTTAGCAGCTCCTCCTCGGACCCCTCGAGGTCGACGACGTAGGTGTATCCGGGCGTGACCTCGTAGTCGTTCCAGGTGAACGGCCGCACGTCGTCGAACTCGGCGGCGACGAACTTGGTGTAGTGTGGTGACAGCTCCGTCTCGACCCACTCGAGACAGCCCTCGACGAACTGGCGAGTGCGACGGTCGGCCTTTCGTTGCTTGAGTTTCTCGACGTTCACCATCGTGGGACCGAGGTAGACAGACCACGAGTACGGGGCAGGCGAGAACGCCCCGACGATCGGTCCCTTCCGGTACTCGAAGATCGGGAAGAGACCGGCGACCTCCTGTCCTTTGAACCCGGCGAGCAGGTGTGGCGTCGTGTTGGTGTCTTCGGCCTGCAACTCGAGTGCGGCCGCTCGATAGAACGGGTTCGTGTATCGGCCTCGTTCGACGTAGCGATCCCACTCGTCCCCGTCTGCGTCGAGGTCGAGTTCGGTGACGTCGATCCCCATGTTAGAGATAACCCAGATCCGAGAGCCGATCTTCGACGCCGGCGTCGTCGGTCGCCGTGATCGGTTCGGGATCGTACGCGGGATACTGGCGTCTCTCGCTCGGTGCGACGATCGGGAGTTCCTCGCCGTCCATCGCCTCGTCGACCGGAACGTCGAACAGGGCACAGATCGTCGGCGCGACGTCGAAGATCGTCGCACCCGAGAGCGACGCGCTCTCGTCGACGTCCGCGCCGGCGGCGGCGACGACGCCCATGCGTTTGTGATTCCACGGTTCGACCGGATCGCCGAACCGCTCCCCGGTCAGTTCCGCGACGATCGCGTTGTCGAACGCCGCCGGAACCGTCACCACGTCGGGCGCGCGCTCTACCTCCTGCCCCTCGAAGTATCGTTCCCGGGGCTCGACCGCGTCGAACACTGGATCGCCTTCCGGTGTCCGAACGGCCGAGAGTTCCTCGATGAGTTCCGACCGGAACGCCTCGTACTCGTCTTCGGGCACCTGCCCGTTCGGCTCTCGTCCCTCGAGGTTGATGCGGACGCCGAGTTCGCTCTTCGACCGGACGTACGCCGTCGAGTTCGGGAAGTCGACCTGCTCGCTGCCCGCCCGGATCACGTCGTTCGGGACGCGTCGCCCGATCGGCTCTTTCAGTCCGACGAGGTCGAGCGCGCTCGCGACGCGCTGGGTCGTGACGCCGAACGCCGCCGCGACCTCGATCGCGCGCTCGAGCGCACCGGGTTCGTGGTCGCCCGCGTCGTCGCCCTCGAGCAGGTCGTTCTGGTAGGCGCGCGACCAGGTCGGCATTCCCTCGCCGCCGCTCTGTGAGGCGAGGTAGCCCCGATCCCGGAGGAACTCGTTGACCCGAAACTCACGTCCCCGGACCTTGCCCATCCCGTGATCGCTCACGACCAGGACGTTCTCGGGATCGAACGCCTCGATCGTCGCCGCGACCTCGCGGTCGACCGCGCGGTAGACCGCCTCGATGGCCTTCTTGTCGCCCGGCCGCTCGTGGAAGACCGAATCGGTCAGCTGGAACTGGACGAACCCGAACTCGGGTGCGAACCGCTCGAGCAGGTACCGAAACGCCTTCCCCCGGAGTTCGATCGTCCGCTCGTAACCCTCGATCGACCGGTACGGCTCCGGCCCGGCCTGGGGGTAGACCCGATAGCCGCCGCAGTTCGCCTCGACCTCCTCGAGGATGCCCTCGGGGTGACAGTCCGGGTCCTCCGGCGCGGTCAGCCCCGGGATCAACGCACCGTCGAACGCTCGCGGCGGGTGCGTGACCGGCACGTTCACGACGACGCTCGAGAGTCCGTGATCGCTCAACAGTTCCCAGATGGCCCGTTCCCGGACGTGCGTCGAGTTCACCACGTCCCAGTCGTACCCGTCGAACGAGAGGAAGTCGAAGACGCCGTGTTTGCCGGGGTTCTTCCCGGTGTACAGCGACGGCCAGGCGCTCGCCGTCCACGGCGGGATCTGTGACTCCAGTGGCCCGCTCGCGCCGATATCGAACAGCCGGCGCAACGTCGGCGTCTCGCCGGACTCGAACAGCGGCTCGAGAATCGGAAGACAACCAGCGTCGAGGCCGACGACGAGGAGCTGTAAGTCGTCGTCCGAACAGTTCATGGACGTGGAATCGGTCGTTCCAGGCTTTGTTATGCGAGGTCTGTCTGCCTGTAGCCAACAGTTTCATCGCGGCGGGACCGACCGTCCGACACGGCGACGGCGGCCAGCGATCGTCGCCACTGGCTGTAAGCGACACCTGTCGTAACGATGGCTGTGAGTCGTTACCGCCGCAACCGCGAACTGTCGTACGGTCGCGTCGGCAACCAGTCACAGTCATCGGTATCACAGCCAGCGAGGGCGTCTCGCGTGCACTCGGCGGTGGACCGTCTCTCCAGCAGTATCAGTCGTCTTCCCCGAGCTGTTCTTCCCACTCGCCGGCGGTCTGTTCGCACTCGCCGACGAGTTCAGCCGGGTTGCCGATCGCGGTGCAGTGGGGCGGAACCGACTCGAGGACGACGGAACCCGCGCCGACTTTCGCCTCCTTCCCGATCGTGATCGGGCCGAGGACCGTCGCGCCGGCTCCGATCGTCGCACCGTCCTCGATCGTCGGGTGGCGTTTCTCGCGTTTCATCGTGTCGCCACCGAGGGTCACGCCGTGGTACATCATCACGTCGTCGCCGATCTCGGCGGTCTCGCCGATGACGACGCCGTTGCCGTGGTCGACGAAGAACCGGCGGCCGATCTCCGCGCCAGGGTGGATCTCGATCCCCGTGAGAAACCGCGAGAGGTGCGAGAGCGCGCGGGCGACGATGTAGTGACCGCTGTGCCAGACGGCGTGGGCGATCCGGTGGAACCAGATCGCGTGCAGTCCCGGGTAACACAGGACGACCTCGAGTGGATGCCGTGCGGCGGGATCGTTCTCCATCGCGGTCCTGACGTCCTCTCTGAGCCGGTTCAACATTCTCGTACCGACGGTATGGGTTCCGTTAGCAAGAAGGTGGCGCAGCGTTCGAACGGCTGGCCGAACCAGCCCGCTCGTGGCGGCTGCTCGCCCGCCATCAGGCTCGCTCGTCGTCGATCGCCAGCGCCGACAGCACGTCGTCGCCGACCGCGTACGTCCGCTCGTCGGGGCGATCCAGAATCGCCTCGGTCCGGAGTTCCGAGAGCAGACTCTGGACGGCGACTGCGGACCGATCGACGCGAGCGGCGACCGCGTCCGTCCGCAACGGCCCCTCGCGTACCAGCACGGCGATCACCTCCCGTGCGGTCGCCTCCGAACAGCGCGAATCCGCCGCCGCCCGTTCGACGGACTCGCGGACCCCCGGCGTCTCGAGTAACTCCTCGAGCGACTGCTGCTCGTCGGCGACGACCAGCTCGCCCTCCCGGCCGTCCGCTGCCGAGCCGTCGTCGACGGGCGTGTAGCCGAACTCGAGTTCGTCGCCGCCGGCCTGCAGGATCTCGGTCGACTCCGCGTTCGCTCCGCTCTCGTCCGTCTCGGGTTCGGGTTCGGGTTCACGGAACGACTGTCGGAGCCACTCGAGTTCGCCCTCGAGCGTCTCGATTCGCTCCTCGCGATCGGCGAGTTGGGACTCGAGGTCGGCGATCTCGTCGTCGCGCTCGGCCAGTTTCGCCCGGAGTTCGTCCCGTTCGTCCTCGAGAGAGACGACCTCGTCGTGGAGCCGTCGCAGTTCCTCGTTCGAGCCCGGCAGTTGCGACTGGACCGTCTCCGGCTCGCTGAGCGCTTCGGCCATCTGTCGGGCCGCGTCGGAGACGTCCCGGGCCGAGGCGAGTTCGTCTTTCAGGTCCTCGATACGCGAGTCGCGTTTCTCGAGTTCGGCCTCGAGTCGCTCGACGCGACTCTCCTCTTTCTGTTTTCGTTCGCTGATCTCCTGGAGGTCGCCGACGAGGGCGTCCGAGACGGACTTGAGTTCGGGCCGCTCGAAGTCGTCGAGGCCGGGCGTCGCGCCGGCGTCGAAGGTGCGCTTGCGACGGAACTGGACCTTGCGGACGCCGACGTCGGTCCAGTCGGTCTGGACGTACGCCTGTCCGTCGTCGAGTTCGGAGACCCGTTCTGCGTACTCGGAGTCGATGATCCGGCCGACGACCTTCGTGTCGTTGTCCCAGGTCAGCCGGTGCCAGACGAGCCAGTTCGCCTGCGTGATGAAGTCTTTCTTGACGTCGGCGGGCCGCTGGCTGATCCCGAGGATGCCGAGGCCGTGTTTGCGCCCGCGCTTGCCGATCTTGATCAGCATCTTCCCCGTCTCGCCGACGCCGCCGCCCTCGGGAATGTACTCGTGGACCTCCTCGACGACGAGCAGGAAGGGCTTTTTGAGCTTCTTTTCCTTGACGAACAGCTGTCGCGCCGTCTCGCGTAGCAGTTCGTCCGCGACGTCCTCGTCGAGGTAGCCGGAGACGTCGAGGATCACGGGGACGTTCTCCTCCAAGGCGATCGAGGCCATCTGCTCTGCGTGTTCGGGCCCGATCTGGATGTCACACTCCTCGTCGGCCCCCGCGTGGAGCATCTCGTACTCCTCTTTTAACCCGTAGTACTCGCCGTCGGTGTCGACGACGAGCAGGGGGTAGCCGGCCTCGAGGAGTTCCTCGGCGACGACGGACGCAGTGTTCGACTTCCCGCTCCCACTCTTGCCGGTCGCGAAGCCGCGGCCGGTGAGAATCTCGATGACTGGCAGCGTCACGTCGTGGCCGTCTTCCGTCTCGCCGACGACGATCTCGCGTTGCTCGCTCACGGATCGTTCACCCGGTTCGACTCGTCCGCTCGCGATACGATCATCCTATCTGGTACTTTCGGCAGGAGAACTTGAATATTGGCGTCGGCGATCGGCGGTCGTCGATTGCCGCTCGAGGAATGGGTCAGTCACAGCAGTCGGCGACCGTGACGCAGGCGTCCTCGCGCACTCCCCGGCACGGACTCGCCTCGTCGCGCTCGCAGTCTCGCACGTCGACGAGGTCTTCCAGTTCCGAGAGCAGTCGCGTGACCTCCTGCCCGCTGTCGGTCAGCCGGTAGGTCGTCGTCGGCGGCGTCGTCGCCTCGACGGACCGGTCGACGAGTCCGTGACACTCGAGTTCTTTCAACCGGCGGGAGAGCACCGCGGCAGTCAGGCCGTCGAGTTCCCGTTGCATCTCGTTGAACCCGTAGCTGCCGCCGCGTAGCAGTCTGAGGACGTGAAACGACCACTTCGAACCCAGAAGTTCCCGGAGCGAGTGCCACGTCGCCTGCCAGTCGGTGTCGCTCATCTCGTTGCCGCCTACGTCCGGTGCCTGTGAAACGCTGTCGGTCGACGACGGTACTTTCAGCGCCGAAACCACCTTCGTATCAGAATACTGCTACGTACAAGTGGGCCCGTGGCGTAGCGACAGCTGCGATGTCAGCACTATCGGTCTCGAATCCGAACGTCACCGTCGAAGAACGATCGGCCGACGAGCACGCGAGGCGTACCCTCACGGTCGACTTCCTCTATCTCGACCGCGAGGTCTGCTCGCGCTGTCGGGGGACCGAGGCGGCACTCGAGGACGCACTCGAGCGCGTCGCGCCCCTTCTGGCCGACATCGGCGTCGACGTCGCCGTCCGAACGGTCCACGTCCAGAGCGCGGCGGACGCCCGGCGGGTCGGACTCGAGGTGTCGCCGACGATCCGCGTCGACGGGCGCGACCTGCAACCGGAATATCGCGAGAGCACCTGCGAGTCGTGTGGCGACCTCTGTGACTGCGAGGGCGGCGTCGACTGTCGGATGTGGACGTACGACGGCCGAGAGCACACGACGCCGCCGGTCGAACTGCTACTCGAGGGTCTCCTCCGTGCTGCCGTCGACTCCGGGCCGACCGCGCCGTCGAGGTCGGAGACGGACGATCGACTCCCGGAGAACCTCGAGCGGTTCTTCGCGGGGGCGTCGCCCGACTCGGCGGACGAAACCGACTGCGGGTGTGGGTGCTAGCGAAGCCGGTTCCGGCCGTGGCACTCTACCACACACGTGGGAAACGATTATGTTATTTCGACCGAATGACGTGAACGACCGGTCGCGACACGACGCGACCGCATCCGACACATGACCACGACCACGCTCGATCCGACCCCGTCTCCGTCGTTCGCACGCGCCGGGACGGGAGTCTCCAAACCGGACAATCGGTCCGGGAGTTCGATCGAGCGTGGACGGGTCTCGAGTCGGTATCCGTCGCCGACTCACGTCGGCACGTCCGTCCGCGCCGCATAGGTCCCTTCTCTCGGCCGGACGGACTCTCTCGCCGTTTCACGTTCCGTAGCCCGTGGACGGCTCTGTCGTTCGTCTCGGCGGGGAAGCGATCGTCCGGCGCGGGGGGTTCCCCCGTGGTGTGACTGGCCACCGACGCGCGGGTACGTCCCGCCCTCGAGTTCGACTCTCGGCGGGGGATTCATGGCACAGCACGTACGAACCGTCGAGGCGACGCTCGCCGTGCGCGTTCCCGTGAACGCTGCAGGCAGCCTCACAGACGGCGCGACGCGCATCGTCGAACGAGTAGACGCGGTCGACCGGGTCGAGGAGCTGACCGTCTGCGGTCTGACGCCGGGTCTGAACGATACGGTCGTCGACCTCGAGGTTCGCCTCACGCTGGCTCGCGAGCGAGAGACGGCGACGGCCGCAGATCGAGCGCTCGCCGCCGGCGTCGGCGTCCGGGACGTCGCGGACGTGGAGGCGGTCGAGCCCGACTCCCCACCCGCGAGAGAACGCGCGACCGCGTGACCGTCTCGTTTCAAGACGGTGGCAGCCGTACCGGCCGACCATGTACGAAGACGTTCTGGTCGCCACCGACGGCAGCGACGTCGCAACGACTGCAGCAGCCCAGGGCATCGCAATCGCGGACGCCGTCGGCGCGACCGTACACGTCGTCTCGGTCGTCGCCGCTCGAAGCGACACGGACAGGAGTCGCCACGAGGCGTTCGTCGAGTCGGTCGCGAACGACGCCGCCGACGCCGGCTGTTCCGTCGAAACGGCCGTCCGGGAGGGTCGACCGTCGCGGGAGATCCTCGCCCACGCCGACGAGGAAGCCGTCGATCTACTCGTGATGGGAACGCACGGTCGAACGGGCATCAGACAGACCCTGCTCGGTAGCGTCGCACTCGAGGTGATCCGCCAGGCGCGTCTGCCGGTGCTCACGGTCAGTGCGGACGCGAGCGACGTGCCCCGTGAGGTCGACGACGTGCTCGTCGCGACCGACGGCTGGTCGGGGTCGGTCGCGGCGACCGAACAGGCGCTCGCGCTCGCCGACGCGTTCGACGCCCGACTGCACGCCCTCTACGCGGTCGACGTGAGCCCCGAGCTGGACGACGTCCTCGAGTCGTTCGAAGAACACGGCAAGCAGACGACGATGGACGTGGTCGATCGCGCCAGAGAGCGCGGGATCGAGGCCACGCGGACGGTCGAACGGGGCGAACCCCACGAGACGATCCTCGCCTACGCCGACGAGGAGGACGTCGACCTGCTCGTCTTGGGCACCGAGAGCAAGTCCACCATAGAGCGGCTGGTGATCGGCAGCGTCTCCCAGCGCGTCGTTCCGAACGCCACGACGCCCGTGTTGACGGTCCGGACGCTCGAGGAGTAGCCGGCTGCTGCCGTCGCGCGGTATCGAGACCGACGCCGCTACCGCTCGACGGTTCGTTCTCGAACGGTCATCCCCTTCCGGCCGAGGTGCTGGAGCTGTCGCCGCGCGAAGTCCTCCTCTCGCGTGCCACGCGTCGCCAGCACGTAGACCAGCGCGCCGCCGGTCGGGCGCATCGTCCGTCCCGCCCGCTGGGTCCCCTGCCGGCGCGACCCGCCGAGTCCCGAGGCGACGATCGCCAGATCGGCCGTCGGAAGATCGATCCCCTCGTCGCCGACGCGAGAGACGACGAGCAGGTCCCGCTCGTCGCGGCGGAACGCCTCGAGCAATCGCCGTCGTTCGTGGTGGGGCGTCTCGCCGCTCAGAAACGGCACGCCGAGCGCGTCGCTGAGTTCGCGTCCCTGCTCGAGGTAGTCGACGAAGATCAGCGCCTTCGACTGCGGGTGTGCAGAGAGAAGGTAGCGGACCTCGTCGACTTTCCCCCTGTTCGAGGCGGCGATCCGGTACTTCTCGCGGCCCTCTGCCGAGGCGTGGGCGTTTCGCTGCTCGTCGTCGCCCCAGGGGACGTAGCGGATCTCGAGTTCGGGTTCGGCGACGAAGCCGGCCTCGAACAGCGCCTCCCAGTCGGTGCCGATCGGCGGGCCGACGAGCGTGAAGATCTCGGCCTGGCGGTCGTCTTCCCTGATCGGCGACGCCGAGAGCCCGAGGCGGTGGCGCGACTGCAGGCGGGTGCTCCGCGAGTAGACGTCACTCGGGACGTGGTGGACCTCGTCGAAGACGAGCAGTCCCCACTCGCGGTCGTCGAACAGCGACCGGTGGCGGTCCATCCCGGCGATCTGGTAGGTCGCGATCGTCACGGGTCGGACCTGCTTGATGCCGCCGTGGTACTGGCCGACCTGGTCCGCCTCGAGCGACGTGAACTCGAGGAGACTCTCCTGCCACTGGCGGGCGAGGTCGCGGCTGGGTACCAGTACGAGCGTCTCGCCTTCGACGCGGGCCATCGCGCCCATCGCGGCGACCGTCTTGCCGCTTCCCGGCGGGCCGACGAAGACGCCCTCGCCGGCATCGTCGAATCGGTCGACCCACGTCTGCTGGTAGTCGCGCAGGCGCACGCGAAGGTCGATCGGGAGGTCGTCGCCGGACTCGAGGTCGCGCTCGTCCCGGACGGGGTAGCCCGCCTCGTAGAGGATTCGCTTGATCGCCGCCTCCGAGCCCTCGCGGACCCAGTCTTCGGTCTCCGAGATCGGGGCGTGGACGTGTTCCTCGTCGAGTTTCTGGCGAGCGACGTTGCCCATCACTTCCGGGCTGCGGGCCTCGAGGACGGTGTAGCCGTCCGGGTGCGTCACGAGGCGGAACTGACGGGCACGGTCGAACTGACTCTCGACCCACTCTTCCAGGGCGGCCGACCGCTGGCCGAGGGCCTGTCGCATCGTTCGCGCGAGCGCCTCGAACGTGTCGTGGGGGGCCTGCCAGACGTCCTCCGGTCTGACGACGTACCGGTAGCCGCTCTCCCCGTTCGTGTCCGCGAGGTGGGCGAACTGGGTGAGCTGGGCCCGGGTGAACTGACTCGGCCGATCGACGACGATCTCGCGTCGCTTGGGGAAGACGACGACGCGCTCGCGCTCGGTGAGGTCCTCGAGTTCGCTCGGATACCAGACGACGGGGTCGGTCGAGACGCTCATCCGCTCGACTTCGCCACGCTCGTACAGTTCCTCGAGGTGGTCGCTCGCCTCGTCGTGGGTCACGTCGAGAGCGCGGGCGACCGCACCGGCGGTGACGACGGGACGGCCCTCCCGCTGGCAGACGTCGTGGAACGACGACAGCGAGAGCGGCCCGTCCTCGTCTATCGACTCGGCGGGGTCGCGTGGCTCGTCGGAATCGTCACTCGAGTCAGAGTAGCGCTCGTCCGTCACTGGATACAGGTATCGCCGTCGCGGATAAACCGGTTACGTTCGGTCTCCCGATCGTTCGAGGCGTCGGCGAGATCGAATGGTGGTGCGGTCGCGCAGCGGCGACCGGGCGCAACGTCGGTAGGTGGTGGCACGTATGCGCCACCCTCGGCTATGATGTCGGTTAATATAACAATTTGGATGGTGGTCACGTCTCTCGCGGTCCGATCGGCGTCGGTTCCGTCAGCGACGCGAGAGATCTCACGAGTATCCGTGACCGACGTCGGATTCGCTGGCGGCGACTCGAGTCACGGACGCCGGTCCCGGGCCGTCTGTCAGTATAATATATGCAGGTGGCCGACGTACGATTCCGTATGTTCCGTGCGATCCTGCCGGAAGGTCAGATCCTCTGTGATCGGTACGAGAATACCGACGAGGGACTCGAACTCTACAACGCTGACGACGAGTTCATCGCCTTCGTCCCGTACAACAACCTCCACGCGCTGCTCAACGAGGACGTCTACGCCGAAGACGAACGCTCGATCATGTAGCGGGCGAGCGGTCGATCGCCTCGAGCTGCTCGCGGTAGCGGTTTCTGACGGTGACGACGGTCGTCTGTGCGGTCTCGGCGACCGCGCGCTGGGGGACCGTCTCCTCACAGAGGAGTCCTGCAGCGTAGATAGCAGCGGCGGCGTATCCAGTCGGTGACTTTCCGGAGTGGAGGCCCTGGCGAGTCGTCTCGTCGATGATCTCGACGGCGGTCGTCTCGACGTCTTTGCTCACGTCCAGTTCCGAACAGAACCGCGGGACGAACTGGCGCGGGTTGGTCGGCTCGAGGTTGATGTCGAGTTCGTCGGCGACGTAGCGATAGGTGCGGCCGATCTCGCGCTGGTCGACGCGAGCGACGGCGGTGACTTCTTCCAGGCTGCGTGGGATTCCCTCTTTCCTGCAGGCGGTGTAGAGTGCGCTCGTCGCGACGCCTTCGATCGATCGGCCGCGAATGAGATCCTGCTCGAGAGCCTGTCGGTAGATGACACTCGCGGTCTCTTTGACTGGCGTGGGAACGCCGAGGGCGCTGGCCATTCGATCGATCTCCGAGAGCGCGTACTTCAGGTTTCGTTCGCCGGCGTTTTTGGTTCGAATTCGCTCCTGCCAGACCCGAAGACGGTGAAGCTGGCCGTGTTTGTCGGCGGACATCGAGTGTCCGTTGGCGTCGCGGTTTCGCCAGTCGATCGTCGTCGTCAGTCCCCGGTCGTGCATCGACTGCGTGAGTGGTGCGCCGACGCGCGAGAGCTCTTTGTGTTCCTGGGCGTTGAACGCCCGCCACTCCGGTCCGTAGTCGATCGGGTCTTCGCTGAGGACGAGCCCACACTCCCGACAGACCCGTTCACCGCGGTCCGGGTCGTGGACGATCGTGTCGGTCTCGCAGTCGGGACACCGACCTGTCTCGGCCGCCTGTGATTCCTGTTCGACGTGATTGGTGATCGACTGCGTCATCGGTGACTGCAGGGACCGCCGCCGTCACTGTAAGGTGTTCACATGGTTTCGAGGGAAAGAGGATCTTACCGGATACGTGTTCGACCGCTTAAAGGAGAGTAGAGAGAGGCCGACACTGGCGTTTTCGGCCGCTGTCCCGTGGCGGACGACGACCGTGTCGGCACCGCGTCCCATCGCCTTCGGTGGGCGAAGCGGCCACGTCGGACCACCCCGACCCGGGATATTATATGTGAACGTAGGACATGAAACTGGCGTACCGTTACAGCAACCCGTCGGAGTAAACACCGACATTCGGTGCGTAAACAGAGCTTAGCCGCACAAACTGTCGTTTGTCTTTATATTGAGTCCGTCGAACGTGACGTATCACTCAGCGTGGACGACGTCCAGCCGACGGACGTAGCGTCTGGCACCCCTCAAAACAGCACCCCAGCCAGTATGTATTCCCCCGCCGCGCCGTACGTCCCAGATACGCAGACGAAACCGGTCGGTATCGGTCCCGATACGCGTCACGGCGACTCGGCCGTAATCGACGCCGACCGACAGTCAGGCGAACTGTCCGATAACCACGGGGCTGGCGATGGAAGCCGACTCGTACCGGGTTCGCAGCCTATGCGAAACGTGACCGTGTTTAATAGTTTCTACGTTGCCCTACAAACTGGTGTGTCAATCGTGACCGCGAGCTACCTTTCGCCGAAACAGCGGGCGCTGCCGATGCTACCTTGGGGAGAGCTATCGGATGGTGCCGGCAATCGAATGATAACGACCGTTTACGACGGGGTCTATCACTGATGTCGTCGATCGATACGTCGCTCCCGGAAGAGATCACGTCCGTCACCGAGGACGAGGACGATCGACTCTCGAAAGACGTCATCTTCGAACTTCTGAAAAACCGGCGGCGACGAGAAGTCCTCACGTACTTGCTCGAGGCGGAGGACACGGTGACGCTGGGAGAGCTCGCCGAACAGATCGCCGCCTGGGAGAACGACACGGACGTCAACGCGTTGAGTTCCGATCAACGAAAGCGAGTGTACGTCGCCCTTTACCAGACGCACCTGCCCAAGATGGACGACGCGGGCATCATCGAGTACGACCAGGACCGCGGGCTGATCAGCCTCTCGGACAACGCGGACCTGTTGATGATGTACCTCGATACGGACACGCACCAGACGGACCGGTGGGATCGCTGGTACGCGCTCTTGAGCGTCGTCGGCGCGGCGGCCGTCACCGCGGCGTACCTCGAGGTGCCGCCGGTATCGCTCGTTCCCACGATCGCCGTGGCCGCCGTCGTCGTGGTCTCGTTTCTCGGCCTGTCGATCGCACACGTTTTCGTGAATCACCGGCTTCAACAGACCGTCAACGGGAAACTTTCGCGCATTGAATAGCGTAGAGAAGGGTTTTTGTCGATCGATTCCCTAGAATCACGTGGCTCCCGACGACCGTCTCCAGTACCGGAGTAGTTCGCGTGCCAGCAACCTGCTCCCGGCGCGGGAGCCGTTTTTACCACGATCCGTCAGCCGTGGCGCTCGCAGTCGCCGCTCAGGGGTACTGAAGTTGCGTCGACCGCTCGCGACGCGTCTGCTCCAGTGACTCGTCGAGGACGTCCGCACAGAACGCCTCCAGGCGCTTTCCCTGCCTCTCCCAGGAGAACGATCGCGCCCGCTCGCGTGCCCGCTCGCCCATCGCCTCGCGACGAGCGGGCGCGTCGACGAGCCTCGAGAGCGCGTCGGTGAGCGCGTCGCAACCGCCGGGAGAGAGCAAAAGCCCCTCGTCTCCGTCCGTCACGTACGCCTCGATCGCCTCGAGATCGCTCGTCACGACGGGGGTGCCACAGGCCATCGCCTCGAGGTTGACCATCCCGAAGCTTTCCGTGTACGACGGGAGACAGAAGACGTCGGCGGCGGCGTAGTACCCCGGCAACTCGAGGTGGGGGACCTCGCCGTCGACCGTCACCGACCCGCCGACGTCGAGTTCTCGACACCGGTTCCGAATCGCGTCGGTGTCTCCCCGCCCGACGAGCCGTAACTCGGCTGGCTCGTCGAGTCTGCCGAACGCCTCGAGCAGGTCGTCGATCCCCTTCCGTTCGACGAACCGGCCGACGTACAGGATCACGGGAACCTCACTCGAGAACGCGGGGGGAGCGTCCGGTCGGAACCGGTCCACGTCGACTCCCGGGTACACGACGTCGTCGACCTCGTAGCCGAACTCGTCGCTCACCTGGCGGGCGGTGTCGTGGGAGTTGGCGACGATCAGATCGGTCTGCGAGAAGCGTTCGCGCAACCGTGCGCCGAGTCCGACGCTCGCCAGGCTGTGAAACCCGTACACCGTCGGCACGTCGACGAGGTTCGACAGCAGCAGGTCGTCGAGGAACTGAAACGTGAACACGACGTCGGTGTGTTCTTCGATGTGGTCGACGAGGCCGCTGTGACGCGACCAGACGGTCATCGCGATTTTCTCCAGGTCTTGCGTGTTCACCGGAAGAAACCTCGTGACGCCGTTCGGGATCCGCTCGCCGAACGACGGCGTTTCGACCACCTCCGCGTCCGATCGTCCCAGCAGTTCCGCCGTGTCGCCCGCCTGCGTGTACACGTACACGTCGTGGCGCTTCGCGAGTTCGGCGGCCACGTGCTGGGTGTAGACGGCGATCCCACCCGCGTGCCGCGTCCCCGCTGACTCGTGGTAGAACCCGATTCGCATACGGCGAGGTTCGCCTACCTATCGGTTTCGTTATTTTTCTCTTAGCGATTCTCACCCTCGAGAAACTGACGTGATCTCGCCGACGATTATTCATCCAACTTGCCTCGGCGAATTTAATTTCTGGTAACAGCTCTCACCCGCCGTTCGGTACGCTCCCTACCGGACGACGTTCGACTGTGCACGAGAGATAGCGCGTGCGAACAGAATCGTACGGACGTGGTACCGACTCACTCGCCGGTCGAACGCGACTACGCGTACCCCAGAGCGGTCAGTCGTCGCTCGAGGACGTCCTCGTCCGGGTCGCCCCGACCGTCGACCGGCGGTTCCGGGAGGATCCGACGGCGGTCCGTAGACGCCACCTCGAGCCAGGGGACGGCGAGGAGGTCCTCCCGGTGCAGGCCACGCGGGTGGCCGTACATCGGGACGGGAATCGGGAACCCCCGTTCGCCGATCAGGTTGCCGTGGTCGGCCGTCACCACGCTCTTGCCCGACAGCGCCTCGAGGAGGTCCTCGACGTGCGGTAAGACGAGGTCGAGGTTCTCCCGGTAGGCCCTGCAGACGGTCGCGACGTCGACGTCGTCGTCGTAGATCAGGCGAAACCACGGGTTCGCCTCCCCGGCATCTCGATTCTCGAGGTCGGCGTCGAGCCCCTGGTGGGCGAACGTCCGGCCCGTCGGTCCCAGAAACGGGAAGTGCGGCTGCATGAAGTGGACGATCAGGCGTTTCTCCGGGAACCGTTCGTGTGCGGCGATGGCTTCCTCGACGACGGCCTCCGGTCGCACCGTCTCGGCCTCCTCGTCCCATCGATCGTCGAGGAGATCCACGACCGCGTGGAACACGCCGTCCTCGAGGTGGTGGACGTGGGGGTTGGCTGTGACGTAGACGGTGTCGTGGAGCGTCCGCCCCGCGAAGTTTC
This sequence comes from Natribaculum breve, assembly GCF_023008585.1. Lineage (GTDB taxonomy): Archaea > Halobacteriota > Halobacteria > Halobacteriales > Natrialbaceae > Natribaculum > Natribaculum breve. Next base: position 884,943 of record NZ_CP095390.1, read on the forward strand.
GCTGTACGAACTCGCCGCTGTCGCTGCCTTTCGACCGGACCTCGCGGAGGTCGCCCTCGAGCGTCGACCGCGCCGCGAAGAGGTCGTAGCGACAGGCGTCGAGGATCAGGAGGTTGTCCCAGTCGGCCGCGATCACGTCGATCCCGTCGTCCGTTCCCTCGAGTGCGTTCAGGACGTCCCGGGTCCTCGAGTTGACGGTCAGCGCGACGGTGAACAGTTCTCGCCGGAGCAGTCGCGGATTCCGGAGCACCCGGCGGACGTTCTCGGCGGAGTACCTGTCCGGCAGGAGAGCCAGCGGATTCATGTGGGGGGACGCTCTCGAGGCGGTGACGTTGTTATACGCGCGAAAACGGGTGATATCTCCGTCCTACTCGAGACGCACAGTCGTCGGCGCTCGATCCGGTTGCGGCAGGCCGACGCGACCCGGTCGGTCGACTCGCGTAATCGACGGACTACTAAATGGCGGCTTCTGGAACGTCGCCGTGGATGGCAACGGATAGTTCGTCGAAGCTCTCCTCTCTCCGATCCGTCGCCGACGGGGCGACGTTCCACTACGTCGGCACCGTCGTCGTCAACGCCGTCGGCTTCCTGTTGAACCTCGCGCTGACGCGAACGCTCGGGCCCAGCGTCTACGGCGTCTACGCCTACGGGACGCTGGTGATCTCCTCGACGCTGACGTTCGCGAACCTCGGTTCCGACGTCTCGACGACGCGGTACCTGTCGGCGAACCGTGACGATCCGGCCTACCAGAACCGTATTCTCGGCCTCTCGTATCTCACGACGACCGTCGTCAGCCTGCTCGCCGCGGTCGTCCTCTACCTCGCCGCGCCGACGATCAACGCCTCCACGCTCGAGGAGCCGCTGTTTACGCCCGCGTTGCGAATTTTCGCGATCGCGCTCCCGTTCCAGGCGCTCACTCGCGTCGTCTCGAGTACGTTCCGTGGACTCGAGCGGGCGGTCGGAAAGACCGTCGTCCTGGTGCTCGGCCCCGTCCTCCGGCTGCTCGTCGTCGTCGCCGCGGTACTCGTGGGCTACTCGCTGCTCGGCGTCGCGGCCGCCTACGCCGTCGCCTGTCTGCTGGCGTTTCTGTCCGCGCTCTCGTACGCGCTGGCCCGGACCGACCTCCGTCCCGAGTGGGACCTCCGCCGCGAGGAGGTGACGGCGTTTTACGACTACTCGGCCCCGCTGACGCTGTCGAAGGCCGCCTCGTTCCTGTTCAAACGCGTCGACGTGCTGATGGTCGGGATCTTCCTCGCCTCCGCGAGCGTCGGCGTCTACAACGTCGCCGTCTTGCTCGCGACGGTCATCGCGATGCCACTCGGCGGGATCAACCAGCTGTTCCCCCCGGTCGCCTCACGGCTCCACGCCAACGGCGACCGCGACGAACTCGAGGGCGTCTACGCGACGGTGACGCGGTGGTCGATCACGGCCTCGCTGATCCTCGCGCTGCCGCTTTTCGTCTACCGGGCGGAGGTGCTCTCGCTGTTCGGTCCGGAGTTCGTCGTCGGAACGGGCGTCGTCGCGCTGTTCGTCGTCGGCCAGCTGTTCAACGCCGCCGCCGGCCCGGCGAACGACCTCCTGACGATGACCGACCACCAGTACCTCGTCATGGCGAATCACTTCTGTTTCGGCGTCGTGAACGTCGTCTTGAACTACCTCTTTATCCTCGAGTTCGGGCTGGTCGGCGCGGCGCTCGCGACCGCCGGCGTGCTGGCGTCGCTGAACGTCGTCCGCGTCGTCGAGGTCTGGTACCTCGAGGGTCTGTTCGCCTACTCGAGGGCTCTCTGGAAGCCGCTGGCCGCCGCCACGGTCGCCGCCACCACGATGGTCGGCGTGGAGCTGTACCTCGACGGATACGTGCTGCTCGTCGTCGGTAGCGCTGCCGGTTCCCTCGCGTTTCTCGCCTGCCTCTACCAGTTCGGACTCGCAGAACGGGACGTCGAACTCGCGGGCGACTACCTCGAGATGATGTCCTGATACTGCCGGACAACAGTCGCTGCACTCCCGGTCGCGACTCGGCGTCTGTCTCCACTGGCGACGGCGTCTCACGTGCGATCAGCGTGACTCGTTACGACCAGCAGCGTGAGCCGCCGCTATCGGGTTCGAACGAAAGGCGCAGAACGTGTCGGCAGCCGTCGTTACTGGTCCCGTGCGTTGTACTCGACGTCGACGCTCGCGTCGCCGAGCAGTTTGAAGTCGGTGATGTCGCCGTCGAACCAGTAGGCGTCGAGCCAGCCTGCGACCGTCCCGCGAACGGCCGATCCCTCGACGACGTCGCCCTCGTCGATCGAGGCATCGCTGTAGTCGGACTTGACGACCTTGCCGTCGACGGTAAACGAGTAGGAACTGGGGTCTGACGACTCCGTCCCGTCGATCACGAGCGCGTGCGGGAGGAGGTCGGCGTCGCCGTACTCGGCGGGGTCGATCTCCTCGCCGTCGACAGTGACGCGGGCGTTCCCGTCGGTGAACGTCACGTCGGCGATCGTCCCGGCAAAGCGGAACTGCTGTGTGCCGTCCGTGACCGAACTCTCGACGGTCGTCCCCGAGACGATCGTCGCGTCGTCCGTCGGCGCTTCCTCGTCGGCGAACTCGATCTCGCCGTCGACCGTGATCTCGAAACTCGAGGGCGTCCCCTGGCCGACGACCTCGAGGACGTGTGGCAGCTGTTCGCCGTAGTCGGCGGGGTCGACCTCCTCCCCGTTGACCGAGACCGTCGCCGGCCCGTCGACGGTCAACTGCTCTAAGTCGCCGCTGAACCGGAAGGCGTCGCGCCAGCTCGCGACGACGCCGTGGACGTTACCGCCGTCGATCTCCTCTTCGCCGTCGATCGAGGCACCCTCGTAGGTCGCCTGCTCGACGGCACCGTCGACGGAGAACTCGTAGCGCGTCGCCTGCTCGGCACCGTCGCCGTCGAACAGGATGACGTTCTCGAGTTCGTCGTCGCCCTCGTTTTCGTTTCCACCGTCGTTCGCGTCGCTGCTCGACGACTGGCTCTTCCCTGCGGCGGCCTCTTCGGCCGACGTCGGACAGCCGTCGGGGACGAAGTCTTTCGGGTTCGTTCCGTTTCCGCTGCGGAAATTGACGGTGCTCCCGTTGGCTCTCCTGACGCCGCCGTTGTAGCCGGTGTTGTACTGCGTGTTGGTGACGGTAACTCTCGAGCCGCGGCCGTTCGCGCCGGCGGCGATCGAGTAGTGCCGTCCGTTCATGTCGAAATGGCAGTTGTCGACCTCGACCGGGCCGGGCGACCACGCCCAGAGACCGCGGCCGTCCTTCTGGAACTCGGCGTCGTTGACCGCGACGGAGTTCGTCACCTTCCCCTCTGCGAGCCGGAAGTGCGTGACCCAGGAGTTCTTCGAGTAGCACCTGTCGATGTGGACCGTGCCGCCACCGCCGGTGCCGGGTGCAGAGCAATAAAAGGAGTTGTCGCCCATCTCCTGGATGTTGACCCGCTTGATGTCGAGGTGGCCGTTGTGTTTGGGCGCGACCCAGATGCCCAGTCCGGATCGATACCCGCGCTCGGCTCCATCGCCGAGGTAGACGTTCTCGATCGTACTCGTGTTTCCACCCGTGTCGGCCACGCCGAAGTAGGCGTCGTCGCCGAGTGCGCCCTTGAAACCGACGTTGCGAACGGTCCAGTTCGTCCCTTTGGCGTCGATGACCGCTCGCGCGCCGGGTGCCGTACAGTCGATGAGCTTGTTCTCGAACGTCTCACCGCTGCCGACCGTGATCACGCGCCGCTCGTTTGCCTCGAGCTCGATCACGTCGTAGTCGTCCGCCAGCGCGGTGCCGGTCGCCGCCGCGGTACCCGTGGCGGCGGCCGCTGCCGCGCTCGCCATCTTCAGATACGATCGTCGGTGAAGTAATCCATCATTACGATCGTCTCCTGTCGTCTCGTCCGCAGAGCAAACCGTTTCGTCGTCGTCCAGTACCGAAGAGTCGCGTGCCATGCGTTCGGGTAATCTGACGATACCTGCATAAACCTTTCTTCTCTCCCATCGGTTAAATTTACGGAGATTAAATTGTTACTGTATTCTCTATCAGTCAATCTTCCACGTTCGTACACGAATTTATATATTCGACCTGCTCGCAGTCTTCGAGTTAATAGACTATTACCGAATTCGAGCGTCGAATAAATTGACAATATCTCACGACAGTTCGCGGGTCGCGACCGTTTTGCCCCGTTCGTGCCACGACACTCGAGCGAGTGTCACGTCGACGTGCGTTCGTCGCGACTCGCGATCACTGTTCGGCGATTCGGAGGTCCTCAAACCGAAGTCGGTGAAAAATCGTGGTGGAGGGCACCGCCGCCGGCGACGACGCGCCAGCGGCGGGGAGGGTCAGCGTCAGCGGATACGGACCGGGTCGTCATACTACTGGACAAAACGATTCTCACATCGATCGCACTCGAACGGCCGTCGCCAGCGGCGACGGCACGTGAGACGCGATCGAGTGTTCAGTGACTTTTGTCCGGCAGTATCAGTTCGAGACGGCGTCTTCGGCGCTCTTCGGGACGCCGTCGGGGACGAACGCCTCGGGGTCGTTGCCGACGTCGTTCTCGTTGACCCTGGCACCGGGAAGCTTCTTGACTCCGCCGTGGAAACCGGTGTCGTAGTCGGTTTTCGAGACGTTCGCCGTCGAGCCGCTGCCGTTCGCGCCCGCGTTGAGCGCGTAGTGGCGACCGTTCGTCTCGAGCTGGCAGTTCTCGATTTTACACGGACCGGGCGACCAGACCCAGACCGCGCGGCCGTCGTAGCCGTCGTCGTCGAGGAGGACACTCGAGTTCGTGACCTTGCTGCCGGCCGAGCCGATCCGGTAGTGAGAGACGCGGCAGTTCGCCGCGAAACACTCGTCGATGTGGATCGTACCGCCGCCCTTTCCGGCGGGGGCCGACGCGTAGATCGCGTTGTCGGAGAACTCCTGGACGTTCACGTGCTTGAAGTCGATGTGGCCGTTGTGTTCGGGCGTGACCCAGACGGCAGTCTCGGCGGTCGCGTGACCGGCGTTCGTACTGCCGTCACCGAGGTAGACGTTCTCGAACGTGCTCGAGCCGTTGCCGGTGTCGCCGAGGCCGAAGACGGCCCCCGGCTTGCCGACGTCGAGTCGGCCTTTGACTGCCACGTTCCGGATGGTCCAGTCGGACCCGTACGCGGTAACGGTCGCGCGGGCACCGGACGCGGTGCAGTCGATGAGCTTGTTCTCGAACGTCTCACCGCTCCCGACCTCGATCGTACGGTCCTCGCCGGACGAGATCTCGATCGTCTCGTAGGACTCGTCGGCCGTCGCCGTACCGATCGCCGCCGCGGAGGTCGCCGCCGTGGCGACCGCAGCGAGCGACCTGACGTAGTTCCGGCGCGTTAACCGGGAATTACGTCGCGTTTCGGGGGCGGTATCGTTCTCGGTGGTGCGGGGGTTCTGCGCCATTGCATTCGGTTAACCCGGAGTTGTCAGTATAAACTTTTCCTTATCAGGGCAGATTAAATTTACTGAGTTTCCATATAACACCAGAATACATATAGGATATTTTTGAAAATCCGTCACGAATACAAGACTATTATACAGGGCAGACTCACGCGCCGGCCGTAACGAAAAGTACGTGTTACCCACCGAACGCTGCGAGAAGCGACGCGACAACGGCTGGTTTATACTGCCGGACGACACGGTTCATACTGCCGGACGTAAGTCGTGAAAGATTTTCGCCGTCCCGGGGTGGCGAGAATCTTCACACAGTTACGTCCGATAGTATCAGCCGTCGATCGCACCCGAGACGCTGTCGTCGCTGCCGACACCCGTCGAGACGCGATCGAGTAGTCACTGACGGTTGTCCGGTAGTATGACCCGCTCGAGCGAGCGCACGCTCGGTCGAAGCGTGACGGTTTCGGTCGACACGCACACGTTGACGGCGATGGCGTGCCAGGAAACGGTCTGTTACCGCTCGAGAAACGGACGTCGGTCGTCGTTCGGACGTCGTGAGTAGATCGTCGTGATCACGCCGCGAGTATCGTTACTGCCCCGAGAGCGGCGGCGAACGCGGGTGCACACTACGGTCCCGATCGCTGGCCCTCTCGCTCCCGTTCGTCGGATCGGCGGTCGCACGGTCCACGACGGCTACCCGGGCCACCGTCGTTCGCGCTCGAGTCGGTGCTGGTTCGTCGGCGTCGTGACTCGACGGCGGCGGCGCTCGAGCAGGACGTCGATATTCGACTCGACTGCGTCGCCGGAGTGGTACCGGTCGGCCAGCGTCACAGACACGCCACGAGCGCGTCACGAGCGCGTGAAGTCGCTCGAGGGCTGGTGTGGCGTTGGATGGCTGGTGTGGCGTTGGATGGCTGGTGTGGCGTTGGAGGGACCGCACCGACGGTGGTCCGGACGGGCCACGGCGTCGGCCGGTCGAGATTCGCACCGCTCGCGTCGAAGGGGACGGAAGCGTGATCGCCCAGTGCAGTCGCCAACCGGGAGCGGACGCCAGCCTGCAGTGACGTACGAATGCGCGCTGCCCTGCAGTCGATCCGGCGACGAACGATCAGGCGGTGCTCTCGACGGAGTACATGCGGAACTCCTCGTTCGAGATGACCTTGTTCGCCCCGGGGTACGTGTCGATCCCTCTGAGGGCGGCTTCGCTGTGGTGGAGTTCCCGGTACACCTCGATCTCTCGCTCGACGTCGTACTCGGTAGCGACGAAGTAGTATTCGCCGTCGTAGGCACTGCCGTAACTCTCGTTTTCGAACTCGTCGACGTCGACGACTCCCTCGCCTTCACCGGCGTACGTTACGTTTTCCGCTCCTTCGACGCCGTTGATGCCGTCACCGTACCGCTCGACGCCGAAGCCGAACCCGGCGTAGGCCCGCCCGTCGGTGTGGTCGAACGCCGACTCGTACCCGCTCATCTTCTGGTCCGTGACGTGCTGTGTCGGCGAGTAGATAAACGGCGACGTGAAGATCGTCAGCAGGCCGAGGACGAGACAGGCCCCGAGAAACACCGCCGCGAGCGCGTTCGCTCCCGGCGTCGTGATCGGCCCCGAGAGCCAGCCAAAGAGGTGAGCGAACGCGACGCCCGCGAGAATGGTGATCAGCACGTAGACGAACCCGACCTGTCGGAACGCCATCGTCGGCGTTCCGACGAAGTAGACCACGAACATCGCCGTCAGGGGGAACAGGGCGACGCCGAAGTAGGTGACGAAGGCCCTCGTCTCGCGGTCGAGGTTCGTCCAGCCGAGCCAGGTAAACAGGACGAACAGCCCGACGACGAGTCCGACGACCGCGCTCACGAGAAACATCTTCGCGAACAGTTCCGTCAGACTGCCGCCGATCTCCGTGAGCGACGAACCGCGCTGGTCGACCTCCCCTCCGGCCCCGACGTCTCGTACGAAAAGCCCGTAGATCAACCCGAGGAACGCGTCTCGGAACCGCTCGTTACTCGCGACCCAGACCACGAAGAGCGTCCCGAGAGCGAACGTATGAGCGTACGTCGTGGTGTGCTCGAGGATCGGGTGGTCGTCGAGTCGACGTCGAGCGACGTACTGGACGAGCGAGATCACCGCGAGGACGACGACGACGTTGACCATCTGCTGGGGGTGGATGAGTAGCAACCCGGCCCCGCCGACGATCACGAGCACGGTGTACGGCGAGAGGCCGAACGGTAGCGCCTCGAGGGCGGCCCGTCGCCGCGTGTACGCGACGATCGCGAAGACGACGACGGGGACGAAAAACAGCGCGTTCGAGTTCGTGTGGATGCCCATGTGCGTCGCGACTTTGTTGACCGGCAGGACGAACCACGAGACGATCGCCGCGAATCCGACCGCGGTCGCGTCGCCGGTCACGTCGCGGACGACGAGCGGGACGAACACGACGAACGGCACGAAGACGAACACGACGGCCAGCAAGAGCCCCCGCTCGGGCGAGACGCCACCGACGAGGTGAAAGAGCGTGGCGAGGCTGTGCATCCCGGGATAGAGCAGTTCGTGGGGCAACATCGCCCCGCTGAGGAAGTCTTTCGTCCAGCCGAGGTGAGTGAGTGCGTCACCCATCCCCATATACCGGTAGTCCCTGATCACGGGGAGGCCGACGATCGTCGTCACCGCGGTCGAGCCGAGGACGATCCCGAGTGCCTGGTAGCGTCCGCGAGTAACGAGCGTCACGCCGATCGCGACGGCGAAAGCGACCGCGAGCGCGACCCACGTTCCCGTCGGCGTCGCGGCGTAGATCGACGCCTCGTATTCGGTCGCCGGCGACGCTCTCGCCAGCAGAACTGCCACCGAGAGGGCCAGAAAGCCGACGGCGAGAACGACGTTCAGCGCGGAGCGCCTCATCTCGTGTTCCCCCGTCTGGCGTCCCTGGCCGGCAGGCTATCGAGCGTCATACGTCGTCTCGGTCGGCGATATCGGAGTTTGTTATACGGCTCCTTATCCTCGAGGCCCGTCTCGCTTTTCGCTCTCGTTCTCTGACGTGACCGACGACGATCCGCGTGCGACTTCAGGTCACGATCGCTGCTCGTCCGGTACGTGTCCGAACGGCTGTCAGTGTGGTGTTCGAACACGTTACCGCCGACGCGCTCGATCCAACGATTCGGACACTTTTTGTACCAGTTCGTGATGCACGGCACACGACGTACCGGATCGACGACCGATCGATCGACAGACCCATTCACGCATGCGACCTTCCTCGCCATCGATACTCATCGACCGAATCGACGCGGACGGGACGGACCTCGAGTGTGAGGTCCGGTGTACGCCCGACCTGCAGCGGTTTTTCACCGGCGATCCCTTCCGGGTGAGCTACGACGTTTCGATCGACGACGTCCCCGAGGGCGTCCTCGCGATTCCCGTCCTCGCCCACGTCTGCCCCGTCGCCTGGACCCACGGCGGCGACGTCTACGTCGACGAGGTCGACGCCACGTTCGCCCGCGCCCTCGAGGACGTCAAGGAGACGCTGCTCTCGCTGTACCCGAACTTCCTCGAGGGAGGCCAGCTGAAGACCCGCCGGACCAGCGACGTCGCGCCTGCAAGCGGCGGCGAGAGCGGGCTCCTGTTTACTGGCGGCGTCGACTCGACGAGTTCGTACGTCCGCCACCGTGAGGAAGAACCGACGCTGATCAGCGTCCGCGGCTGGACGATCACGCCCGACCCGGCGGACGACGAAAAGTGGGCCGACCTCCGGTCGCGCGTCTCCCGGTTCGCCGACGAACGCGACCTCGAGACGGCGTTTCTCGAGTCGAACATGCTCTCGTTTCTCGACCACCCGATGTTGCTCGCCCACTTCGGCCACCGGGTCGACGGCGGCTGGTACAGCTCCGTCGGCCACGGACTCGGCCTCCTCGGACTCTGTGCGCCGATGGCGTACGCACGGGGCATGGACGACCTCTACGTCGCCGCGACCCACTGGGAGGGGATCGACCTCGAGTGGGGCTCTCGCCCCGACATCGACGAACGCGTCCGCTGGGCCGGGACGCAGTGTCACCACGACGCCTACGAACTCACCCGCCAGGAACGACTCGACGTCATCGCCGACTACGTCGACGAGGCCGCGCCCGACCTGCAGTTGCAGACCTGCAACGTTCGCATGGACGGCAACTGTAGCCGGTGTGAGAAGTGCTACCGGACGGCCGTCGGTCTCCGGCTCTCGGGGCTCGATCCGACCGACCACGGCTACCAGTTCGACGACGAAGAGTACCACGACCTCCGCCAGTCGCTCGAGCGCGGCGAGTGGATCCTCGGCCAGGACGAACGGTACATGTGGGAAGACATCTGCGATCGCGTCCGCGAGACCGAACCGCGATCGGCGGCCGAACGGGCCTTTTTCACCTGGCTCGAGCGGGCCGACCTCGAGGAACTGGTCGACAACGCCGACTCGCCGCTGCACCACCGGCTCCTTCGCGCGGGCGCGAGAAACGCGCCGAACGGCGTCTACACGACCCTGTATCCGGCCTGGAACGCGGCGAAAGCGGGCTACCGTCGGCTCGCGACGAATCGATAGCCAGCAGTCGACGGACCGTCGTTTTCACCGACGAGAAACGAGCGCGGGATCCGCAAATCCGGCGTTGATAACGTCCGCTGTCCGTCAGTCCGACGCAACCGCTAGACGAGTCGCTATTGCGCCGGGCAACAGGTACAGCAGGCAGTATCGCTCCGAGGGTGTCATAGCACTCTTCCCACGGTGTTGATTCCACTCACTCCGATGGTGAATTGGCCGATAAGTAGGTGTGCGAGTTGATCGTTGCGCTATCCAGAAAATATCGTTTGGAGTTCTCTAAGGAAGACGAGTACCACTCCCAAGGCGAAGAAACTTCCAACTGCAAGGAAGACCTCTCCGCTATAGTCTCTCCCGAAAACAAGCCCGCTCAGGCAACTTACTGCGAGAACCAAGAGAAACTCTATCCTGCTTAATTGACGCTGGAGGGCCACATCATCCATATCTGACCGTTAGTTCGGCCTCGAAAACATTTTTTGATCCTCCGTTCTGTCCCACGTCGCTGGGGAGTTCGTCTGTACTTATCGAATCAGAGTGCCTACATAGTAGGTGTGAGAGCCGTTCTACGACACCCTACGTATCACTCCATGTATCCGAGCCCTTTCAGCCGGTCCTGAACGTCGGAGAAGTCGTCGTCGCTCGCGTCTGCTGTCGCCGTCTTCCCCTCGAATTCCGCGACGTCGATGCGGTCGACTCTCGAGGTCGCGGGCCTCGAGTCGTCGTGGAAGGCGTCGAACAGGACGCGTCCGTCGGCGTTCGTGGGGACGGGTTCGCCGATGCCGTGTAACAGCGTGGGTGCGACGTCGACGACGCGTGCGCCCCTGAGTTCGCTCCCGGCGTCGATGGAGGGGCCACGACAGAGGACGATCCCCTCGCTGCGGTGGCTCGCCACGTACGTTCCGGTGTCGCCGAACGGTTGGTCGGTGATCGTGATCCGCGTCTCGTACTCGTCGCGGCCGTTGACGACGAGGTCGGGCGACTCCTCGTCGGTCGGGAACAGTTCGTCGCCGTCGAAGACGTGCAAGATCCGCTCGCCGGTGTCCGGGTCGGTCACGGACTCGAACAGGTCGACGAGTTCCGACTTGATCTCCGGGACGTCGTCGGGCGAGACGATGCCGTTTTCGAACCGGGCGCTGTCGTTGACGTAGACGCTTCCAGCGCCGTGGGCGAACGCGACCGTCCGGTCGTAGTCGACGTCGTAGAGGGCGTGGTCGCCCGGAACCTGGGCTGCGACCGAGTCGACCAGCTGTCGTGGCAACACGGAGACGAGCATCTCCTCGGAAATCCCCACGGCGTTCAGCGCACGCACGACGGCGTCTCTGGAGATGCCGAGACTCGCGAGCGCGCCGCGTGCGCCCTCGTTTTCGCGCTGTGTCAGGTACCCCTCCCGCTCGAGGAAGTGATTGGTGTACACGAGCGTCTCGATCGGTCCGAAGCCGTGGTCTGAGACGACGTAGAGGTCGGCGTCGCGCTCGTCCGTGTACTCGATCACTTCGCCGAGAACGTCGTCTAAAGCCTGGTAGTGCTCGAGTAGCGGCTGTTCGTCCCAGACGAGGTGCTGGAAGCGATCCGGCGCGGTGAAGACGAAGAAAAACAGCTGCCAGTCGTCCTCCCGGTCCATCAACAGTCGCATCAGTTCGCGACGCTTCGCGAGCATTCCGTCGACTGCGACCTGGAACTCGTCGAGTCGATCCGCGTACTCGGGGTAGTTGAGGCTGATCTGGTAGTCGGGGATTCGCTGTTCGATCTCGTCGGCGACCTCGGGCGGGTACGTGAACTCCTGGTCGGTCGAGGGCGTCATCATGCCCGTGACCATGGTCCCGTCGATCTCGCTTGGCGGGTAGGTCATCGGGACGTTGCCGACGAGGGAGGGCGACAGCTGGTCCCAGAGCTGCGGCTGTTTGCAGTCGCGGCTGGTGTACATTCGATGAGAGTACTCACTGGAGAGTTTCTGGAAGCTGTAGATACCGTGTTTGTCCGGCCAGACGCCCGTCGCGATCGACGGCCAGGCGAGCGCCGTCGTCGCCGGTCGCGTGCTCTCGAGTGGGCCGGCAGCCCCCTCCTCCCGCATCCGCGCGAAGTTGGGGAGCTTTCCGTCGTCGCTCCATCGCTCGATGAGTCTCCACGGCACGCCGTCGAACCCAAGCACGAACGCTCGTCCGGAAGGGGAAGTAGATCCGCTCATGATTACGTAGAGGCGTCTCGAACGCCTGCTGTGGAGGGAGTGGCGGGAATCTCGCTTTGTTATTCGGCGTCTGCCCGTCGACAATCGTCACGAACAGGGAACACTCACGTGGCGTGGTCGATCGCCCGCGACGCCCGGTCCGACCGATCGAGAGACGGCGTCGACGTCGAGCGCGAACAAGGGATCAATAACAAAACCACCAGTCGGGCAACGTCGCGACATGACCGTGGCCACAGGTGGTGGGTGGTGTGGGTAGCGTAGTCATCTCGCTCGACGCCGAACTCGGCTGGGGGTTTCACGACTTCGAGACGCCGCCAGCCGACCGCGTCGAGAGCGGCCGTCGCGGCTGGACCACGATGGTCGACCTCCTCGAGGACGTCGACGTGCCGGCGACGTGGGCCGTCGTCGGCCACCTCATGCTCGAGACCTGCGACGGCGAACACGCGGTCCACCCCGCGCCGGACGGCTGGTTCGACCGCGAACGGACGACGTGGCGAGACAGGGAGGACCTCCGGTTCGGTCCCGACCTCGTCCGCGCGGTGCTCGACTCGGACGTCGATCACGAACTCGCCTGTCACTCGTTTTCCCACGTCCTGTTCGGCGATCCGACGACCTCGCGCGAACTCGCCCGCGCCGAACTCGAGCGCTGTCTCGAGATCGCCGACGAGTGGGGACTCTCGTTCCAGTCGTTCGTCTATCCGCGAAACGACGTCGGCCACAGGGCTGTCCTGGCCGAACAGGGCTTTACCGCCTATCGCGGGAAATCGCCGACGTCGGACGGCGTTCGTGGCGTACTCGAGGCGACGATGCGCGACCGGTCGCTGCTCGTCCAGCCGACGATCGACGAGTACGGACTGGTGAACGTGCCGGCCTCGCTGTTCCTGTTCGGATTCGAGGGCCCGGTCCGAACCGTCGCCGAGTCCGTCTGGGCGGACCCGATGGTCGCGATGGTGCGCCGTGGCGTCGACCAGGCGGTCGAGGACGACGGCGTCTTCCACGTGTGGCTCCACCCGAACAACCTCACGAGCGAACGCGACGACGAGCGGATGCGAGCGATCCTCGAGTACATCGATCGGCGGCGACGCGAGACGGCGCTCACCGTCGAGACGATTGGTGACGTCTGCCGTCGCGTCCGGACTGCCTCGAGTGTGACCGGCGAGTCCAGACCGCGATCACACCTGACGATGGATTAAGCTCGTCGATAGAATCGAAGGCGGCGCTTACAGTTTTTCTCTACGTGTCGGCAGTTGCGTGGAGAACGAAGAAACGAGCTGAGGACTCGAGTCGCCCCGGGGTCGGAGAACGCTCCCCGGAGTCAGAGAACGCGTTCGGGAACGAGGCTAGCGATCAGTCAGCAGTCAGTGTGGACTTCAGAGGTCCTTGAGCGTGAACCACCAGTCGTAGGCCTCGTAGCCTTCTTCTTCGGCCTCCTCGAGTCGGGCGTCGGCGTCGGCGACGTTGGAGGGCGGCGAGAGCAGTGCCTTGTCGCCGAAGTTCTCGTTTTCGGGCCAGTTGGCCGGCAGGGCGACGCCTTCCTCGTCGGAGGTCTGGAGTGCCTCGAGCGAGCGCAGGATTTCGTCGATGTTGCGGCCGATCTCCATCGGGTAGTAGAGGATGAGTCGAAGTTTGCCCTCGGGGTCGACGATGAACACGGAGCGTACCGTCGAGGTGCCCTGGCCGGGGTGGATCATGCCGAGGGCTTCGGCGACGTCGCCGCTCTCGTCGGCGATGATCGGGAAGCCGATGTCCTCGTCGAGTTCCTCGTCGATCCACTCGGTCCACTTGATGTGCGAGTGGACGCGGTCGACCGACAGGCCGATCAGTTTGGCGTCGAGTTCCTCGAACTCCTCGCGGCGCTGCTCGAACGCGACGAACTCGGTCGTACAGACCGGCGTGAAGTCACCCGGGTGGCTGAACAGGACGAACCACTCGCCCTCGTAGTCGTCGGGCAGCGACTTCGTCCCGTGGGTCGTCTCTGCTTCGAGTTCGGGGAACCGGTCCCCGAGTAGTGGAATTCCGGCCGATCCATCCTGGTCGTCAGCGGCTTGTTCGGACATCGCAGTCGATGGTACGGATGCATCGAGTATAACTTCACGTATAGAGAAAATATTTTCAGAGACACTGATACGCGTTCCCTGAATCGGAACTATTTTCGACGAATTCTATAATATAAAATCATGGAGCCCCCATCTCGTTCGACGACACGTCCGTCGAGCGAGAAAGTCGTGTTCGGAGCGGAGGTGGGTGGTAAGTTACTCCGACTTCGACGCACCCATCCGCCGGAGGAACTCTACGAGGACGCCGAGGCCCTGTCGGACGTCGTCGTCGAAGAGTGCGCCGAGCAGTCCGAACAGGCCGACTTTCTTCGGCGGTTCCTCCTCGGTGAAGGCACCGAGACCCGAGTCGACGGCGTCGATGAGTTCGGGATCGCCGAGTCGCTGACCCAGCGCGAGCATGTGACCGAGGTTCTGCCCGAGTTCGTACCCATCGATCTCGGAGCCCGCGTACCCGTCGGTAATGCCCGCGATGACCATCCGGAGGTTCCGGATCGGCTCGCGGTTCTCGGTCGCGACGTCGGTCAGTTCGGGGACGATGTCCTCCGCGAGGTCGTGTGTCACGTCGAGCAGCTCGACCAGCTCGACGAACGTGTCGGCGTTCTCGCCGAGTCGCTCGAGCAGGACGATCAGTTCCTCACGCTCGAGTGCGAATCGGAGCCGTTCGACCGTCTCGCGGTTCTCGTAGACGACGGTCTGGAGCTCCGGAACCAGGTCGTCGACGAGGTCGTCGACCACCTCGAGGGTCTCGAGCAACTCCGTGAGCGTCTCGGCGTTCTCGCCGACGCGCTGGAGGAGCACGAGCGTCTCCTCGCGCTCGAGTGCGACCCGGACCTCGCGGATCGGCTCGCGATTCTCCTGGGCAGTCTGCTGTAGCTCCGGGGCGAGGTCGGCCGACAGCTGCTGGACGACGGCCAGCTGTTCCAGCAGTTCGGCGAGCTCTTCCTCGTTTCGCTCGAGCGTCCGGGCGAGTTCGTCGAGGTCTGTCTCCTCGAGTGCCATGCCCCCGGGTTCGTCGATCGCTTCGTCTTTCTGGGCCATAGTTAGGGAAGCGGGTCGTATCCGCGCATCCAGGCGTCCCAGTAGACCGACGGGAGGATGTTCACGTCGAGGATCCAGTTGAGTTTACTGTTGACCGGCGCGGAGATGCTGTCCTCGTAGTCGAACTCGGCCATCATCGCCTTGCCTTTCTCGGTGAGCAGCGGACAGGCCGCGTACCCGCTGTACTCGGCTTGAAGCGGCTCACCGTTCATCGCGCTCACGAGGTTGTCCGCGACGACGTGTGCCTCCTTGCGGGCCGCAGCTGCCGTCTTGGAGTGTGGTGCGTTCTCACAGTCGCCGAGTGCGAAGACGTCGTCGTACTCGGTGTGCTGGAGGGTGTACTGGTCGATCGTGACGTACTGGCCGTCGTTCTCGTCGTCGCCTGCGGTCAGCGGCGAGTGCTCGGTGATCGCCTCCTGACCGAACTGGGGCGAGACGGGCGCGTAGAAGTCGTAGTCGATCTCTCTGCCGTCGGCCGCGTGGATCACGCCCGCGTCGGGGTCGATCTCCTCGACGGAGAAGTTCGCCTCGAACTGGATGTCGCGCTCGTCCCAGAGTTCGTACAGCTTCTCGCGGTAGGGCTGAACGCCGAAGTGGTGCTCGGCGTTTCTGGTCATGATCACTTCGACGTCGTCGCGGATGCCGCGCCGACGGAAGTAGTCGTCCGCGAGCATCGTCATCTTCAGCGGCGCACCCGGACACTTGATCGGCGTGTTCGGCTGGGTGACGACGAACGTCCCGCCGTCGAACTCCTCGAGTCCCTCTTTCATCTCGAGGGCTGCCTCGTAGTGGTAGAACGGGTACACGTGGTCGGGTCCTTCCCAGGCTTCGACCATCCCGGGCGTCGCATCGGGTTCGAGTCGATGGCCGGTCGCGACGACGAGGTAGTCGTACTCGAGGTCGTCTGTCTCCTCGAGTTCGACGGTCTGTGCGTCGGGGTCGACGCCAGCGACCGCGTCGTGGACGAACTCGACGTCGGAGTGCATGATGTCGCGGACGTCTCGCGACTGATCAGGGTCGAGGTAACCGAACGGGACGAGGTAAAACGACGGCTGGTAGAAGTGCTTGGTACTTTTGTCGACGATCGTGACGTGGGCCTCGTCACGGTCGAGTTTTCGACGCAGGATGTTCGCCGTCATGGCGCCACCGGATCCGGCACCTAGTACTACTATGTTGTCCATGTACACCTGGTACTTGTACATAGAACACCTAAAGTCCTTCCTCGGGTCAATAATGTCCACATCACTCGGGAGATCGTGGAGTTGCTGAAATTATTTCCTGGTGCTTCTCTCGAATCGCGTCGCTCTCGCGTTCGCCGCTGGCGTCGTAACGCCGGTCGTAAGGCGTTTTCGGCGCGATCGTGAACCTTCTCGCGATCCCTGGTAACTACTAGTTACAACCGGCAGTATTGGACCCGTGATGTCGATGTGTCCCCGTTTCGACTACTCGGAGAAACTGGCTGTTCGAAAAACGAGTGGCCGACGGCCGTTCTACTGTCCGTCCGGGTCGGTTTCGACGGGGGCGTCGACCAGATTCCCCCACTCGATCCACGACCCGTCGTAGTTCGCGACCTGGCGATGATCGAGCAGTTCCGAGAGGACGAACCAGACGAGCGCGGACCGTTCGCCGACGTGACAGTAGACGATCGTCTCCACGTCGGGCGTGACGCCACGTTCCCGGAACAACTGCTCGAGTTCGGACGACTCTTTGAACCGTCCCTCGTCGTCGATGACCTCGGACCACTGGACGTGGACGGTTCCCGGGATGTGTCCAGCGGTACGCGCTTCCGGCAGTTCGCCTGGCGGACTCGCCCGCTCTCCGCGAAACTCGGCTGACGATCGCACGTCGACGATGGTGACGTCTCGGGCGAGCGCGGCCTCGATGTCCGTCCGGTAGGCGCGAATGCGGTCGTCGGCCGGCTGGGCGACGTACTCTCGAGGAGCGACGGACGAGTCGTCCGTCGTCATCGGATATCCGGACGCTTCCCAGCTACGCTTGCCGCCGTCGAGCAGGCGGACGTCCGTGTGTCGATAGTACTTGAACAGCCAGTAGAGGTACGCCGCGTACTGGTTCTCCTCGACGCTGTAGATGACGACCGTACTGTCTTCCGTGATACCACGCTCGCCGACGTAGCGCTCGAACGTCTCCCTGTCGGCCAGTCCACAGCCGTCTACGTCGACGAGGTCCGCCATGATGTCGACCTGGACGGCACCGGGGACGTGGCCCCGGTCGTACTCGTCGTCGGCCTCGACGAGTCGAAAGTCGGGGTCGTCGCGTTCGAACTCCTCGAGTCGATCGCGCACCCACTCGGCCGTCACGATCGTCTGCTGGTCGTCGGCCTCGTCGTCGCTGTCCGTCCCCAGTCGGTAACAGGTCTGGCGACCGTCGTGGAGCGCAGGTGACGACTCGAGCAACCCGGCTTCCTCGAGTTGGTCCAGGCCGTACCGTGCCGTCCGCGACGAGAGCAACGTCTCTTCGGTCAGTCCCTTGAGCGTCATCGGGCCGGAACTATCCAGCGTCTTGTAAATGAACTTCGAGCTGGGTGGTAGGTCTTCGAGAGCCTCCTCGACGTCGTCCCCCTCCATGTTTGTACGTGTAGTTGCCCTCCACAATATACATCTCTTTCCCTCCCGTCTGGCTCCGCCCGGGAGACGATCGTGTACGCACCAGAGAAAGACCCAATAATTGCACGCATTACCGGCTAATAGCCGCCACAGATTTTATCTCGTGTCTTTATAATGCAACATTAATGGGTGCTCGAACCCTTAATATCCCGTAGTTTGTACCGATTACTACGATGGTCGAGACGATCACCACCGGTGAACTGCGAGACAAGCTGGACCGCAACGACGATTTCACGCTCTTCGACACTCGCGACGAAGAGAGCTACAACGACTGGCGAATCAACGAAGCGGTCAACGTCGAGTACTCCGGTTCCGACGACGAACTGGTCGGCGACTTCGACCAGTATCGAGAGGAACTCGACGAGGACGACGAGATCGTAACGATCTGTGCGACCGGCCGTTCTGCAGGCATGTTCGCCGAGTACCTCGAGGATGAGGGATTCGAGAACGTCGAGACGGTCGACGGCGGGATGGAAGCCTGGAGTCTCGCCTACGACGTCGTCCCGATCGCGACGAAAAACGACGACGTCGTCATTCTCCAGCTCCAGCGGCGTGCAAAGGGCTGTCTCGGATATCTGATTGGCTCGAAACGCGCCGGCAAGGCCGCCCTCGTCGACGTCACCCGTGCGACCGACGTCTTCCTCGACGCGGCGTCCGAGTACGGCTTCGACGTCGTCCGCGTTCTCGACACGCACATCCACGCCGACCACATCTCCCGCGGACGCGAACTCGCCGACGAACTCGGCGTCCCGTACCACCTCGGCCAGCCCGCCGAGACCCGCGACCCCGACGTCGAGTTCGAGGGCCTCGAGCCCAACGAGACGGTCTCGGTCGGCCCGATCGACATCAAGGCCGTCCACACGCCGGGCCACACCACCGGCATGACCAGCTACCTCGTCGACGACGAGGCGCTGCTGACCGGCGACACGCTCTTCGTCGAATCGATCGGTCGGACGGAGCTCCAGTTCGCCGGTGAGGACGCCAAGTCCGGTGCACGCGTCCAGTACGAGACGCTCCACCACAAGATCATGACGATGCCCGACGACGTGAAGGTCCTCCCCGGGCACTTCTCGCTCACCGACGACGGCGAGTACATCGACGTCACGCCCGGCCTGCCCATGTTCGGAACTGTCGGCGACATCCGCACGGGCAACGAGATCCTCAACCTCGACGAGGAGGAGTTCGTCGAGCACATGTTCGACAACCTCCCGTCGAAGCCGCCGAACTACGAGACCGTCATCGCGACGAACCTCGGCGAGTACGAGCCCGAAGACGAAGACGAAGAGAGCGAACTCGAGCTCGGCCCGAACCGCTGTGCGGCGACCGAAGACAGCGTCGTGGCCGACGACTAACGAACGCGACCGACTTCCAAGCGACCTGCCGTTTACGACACGAAAATGATAATTACGCCACTACTAGACTCTGACAGCCACGCGACCACTGCGAGAGCCCTCTCCACGACGTCCACGTCGGACGGTGTTCGCCGATGATCGACGTCGCATCGCTCTCCCCCACGGTCCAGGCGATCGTCCTCGTGGGTGCCGTCCTGCTCGAGGCGATCGTCCTCTACGTGGGGTACGGCGCGATCTCGAGTGCCCTGACCGAACCGCTGATCGACGCGATCCAGAACGCCTGATCCATGGAGATACTTGGAATCGCGCTCACCACACTGGTGCTGTTCGTCGGCTTCGGGCTGATGGTCGGCGTGCTGTTTGGCTTCTTCGGGATGGGGGGATCGTTCCTCGTGACGCCCGCGTTGCTGGTCATGGGGTATCCCGCCAGCGTCGCGGTCGGTAGCGGGATGGCGTTCGTCTTCGGGACGGCCGTCATCGCGACGCTGAAACACCACGACCTCGGCCAGGTCGACTACAAACTCGGCGGCCTGATGATCGCCGGCACGACCGCCGGCATCGAGGTCGGTAAGGAGATCGTCCTCCACCTCGAGTCGATCGGGCTGGCGTCGGGCGTCATCGGCGTCACGTACGTGCTGTTGCTCGGTGGCGTCGGCGTCTTCGTCACCTACAACGCGCTCAACAGTGACGGCGGCGACAGCGGCGGCGGCCACCACGACGGTGCCGACCAGGAGATCGACCCGGACGCGATCCCCGACATCGCCAAGAAGATCCAGTCGTACCACGTCCCGCCGATGATGACCATCCGCGGGGGCATCCAGGTCTCGCTGTGGATGGTGCTGGCGGTCGCGTTCGCGACCGGGCTGCTGTCGGGCTTCCTCGGCGTCGGCGGTGGCTTCATCCGGATGCCCGCGATGTTCTACCTCATCGGGGTGCCGGTGCCGATCGCCGTCGGGACCGACCTGTTCGAGATCGTCTTCTCGGGCGGGCTCGGCTCGTTCCTCTACGCCCAGGGCGGCGGCGTCGACCTCTCGATCGTCGCCCCGCTGCTGGCCGGCAGCGCGCTGGGTGCCCGCATCGGCTCGGCCGCGACCGGCATCGTCGACGAAGGCGAGATCAAGATCTACTTCGGCCTGATGCTGCTCGGTGGCTCGGTCGCCGTCGCCTTCCGCCAGCTCGGTGACTACCTGGGTATGGACGTCCTGAACACGGTCAGCTTCGCGCTGATCCTCCTGTCGGCGTTCCTCGTCAGCGGCGCCGTCATCTACTCGAGCGTCGTCGCCCTCCGCCAGGAACCCGACGCGACCGCGGTCGCCGCAGACTAGACGAGCCGTTCTCGCCGGTTCGCTAACCGACGTATTTCCGTCGACGGTGTGCAGGCGAGGCAGTGCTGGTTGTCGAACCGCTATTTCTCATACTGCTGGACGAGACGGTTCAGCCATCGATCGCACTCGAGACGCGATCGAGTGTGGACTGTACGGTCTGCTGTCCCGCTTTGCCGCAGCGACTGCCCGACGGGACGCGATCGCTGCGGGACGGACGGACAGCAGTCCGTATCAAACCTCGAGAACCGAACGACAGAATACGCGCGGGCGAAGACGAAAAGCAACGGCGGCGACGAAGGCACTCGTGTTTATATAACGGAATTTCGACTCTCACTACGAGTCGCTTCGGCACCTGCGCGAATATTACACCAGCGACAGGTATCGAAGGCGCCTGATAGGCATCGAAGAAGCCGGACATATTTATCCATCTCGGCAGCTGAACTGGTGGCGTACGCCTCGAAAAGAGCAACATTTATACCTTCCAACGTTGTCCGTTCGACCAGCAAATTGCGACCTCGTCTCGTTTTCTCGCCGGGACGATTAGCTCACCGTATCTCTTTGAGGATCAAACCAGAACCGTTAGTGGTGCGAGACGGCTAATATTAGGTGTATGAGTCATTACACGAGCCTCGGCACCGCGAGCCTCGCGGCTCTCTCTGAGGTGGGGGGATATGGCATGCTCGGTGCCGAACTCGCGAGCCGACTGCAATTCGGGTGGACGATCACGATACACATCCTCTTTGCGTCCCTGTCGGTCGGTCTCGCGCCGTTTATCGTGTACCTGACCTGGAAAGACGTTCGCACGGGCGAGAATCGATACACTCGCCTCCGTGACTTCTGGGTCAAGGTATTCGCGATCGGTTTCGTCATGGGAACTGTAACGGGCATTCCGATGAGCTTCCAGTTCGGCACGAACTTTCCGATCTTCTCGGAAGTCGCCGGCGAGTTGATCGGTGGCCCGCTGGCGTTCGAGGCCAAGATGGCGTTCTTCCTCGAGGCGGTCTTCCTCGGCATCTTGCTGTTCGGCCGCGAGCGCGTCAGCGACCGCACGTACATCCTCTCGTCGGTGCTGGTCGGCGTCGGTGCGTGGCTGTCGGCGTTCTGGATTCTCGTCGTGAACGCGTGGATGCAGACGCCACAGGGGTTCGAACTCGTCGAACGAAACGGGATGACGGTCGCCCAGCTCACGGATCCCGTCGCCGCGTTTCTGACCCCGCGGCTCCCGTGGATGTACGTCCACATGCAGAACGCGGCTGTCATCTCGGTTAGCCTGCTCGTCGGCGGTATCGCCGCGTACTTCGTCTGGACGAAACGTGACTCCGAGACGTGGGGAACGGCGCTCCGGGTCGCCGTCGTGATGTTGCTGCTGACGGCCCCGCTGCAGGCGCTTCACGGCGACGCTTACGGGCGTCACGTCGAGGACACGCAGCCACAGAAGTTCGCCGCGATGGAAGCCCACTACGAGACCGGCCAGGCCGACCTCCACCTGATCGCGATTCCGACCAGTCTCGACGCGTTGAACGACCCGCGCGCCGAAAACCTCTGGACGATCAGCATTCCGGGACTCGGCTCGTTCCTCGCCAGCGGCGGTGATTTCGACGCCGAAGTGCTCGGGCTGAACGAGTACGAGTCGTCGCCACCGGTGGCGCTCGTCTTCTGGTCGTTCCGGTTCATGGTCGGCCTGGGCTTTTGGTTCATCGGCCTCGCTCTCTGGGGTGGCTACCTCACGTGGAAGGGCCGACTGACCGAAAGCGACCGGTTCCTGCAGGCGATGATGCTGTCGACGCCGCTCGGGTTCGTCGCGATGCTGACCGGCTGGTACGTCACCGAGATCGGCCGTCAGCCGTGGGTGATCCAGGACGTGCTACGGACGAGCGAGGCCGTCTCGCAGACGCTGACGAGCACCCAGGCGACCCTCTCGCTCACCGCGTTCGTCGTCGGCTACATCGCCCTCTTCGGCGGCTTCCTCTACGTGTTCCGGCGGTTCATCCAGATGGAACTCGATCGCATCGGCGTCGATCCGGACGAACGCGACTCCGACCAGCCGCCGATCACCGGGGTGTTCTCCGATGACGACTAGCCCACTGTTCATCCCCGTCGACACCTACCTCGTCGACTCGCTGCCCGAGGTGTGGTTCGGCGTCCTCATGTTCGCGCTCGCGATGTACGTCGCCCTCGACGGACTCGACTTCGGTATCGGGATGTTGCTCTCGACTCGAGAGAGCGAAGACGAACGGGAGATCCTCCTCGAGGCGTTCGGGCCGATCTGGGACGCCAACGAGGTGTGGCTCGTCGCCTTCGGGACGATCCTGCTCGCCGCGTTCCCGCCGGTGTACTCGGCGCTGCTCAGTCAGAACTACACGCTCGTGATCGCGATCCTCTTCGTGCTGATCCTCCGTGGTATCGCGCCCGAACTTCGCGAGCAGCGAGACGATCGGGCCTGGAAGCGTCGGTGGGACCAGGCGTTCTTCGCCGGAAGTCTACTCACGCCGTTCCTGCTCGGCGTGCTCGTCGGGACCTGGATCTTCGGGGCGGGCGCGCTGTCGCTACCGAGCCTGTTCGTCGGCCTCACGGTCGTCACGCTCTCGCTTTTCGCCGGCGCGGTCTTCCTGGCGCTCAAGACCACGGGATCGCTCAGGGACGAGGTGGCCCGGTACGGTCGACTGGCGGCCGGTGGCTACCTCGTGGCCGTCGTCGCGGTACTCGCCACCGCGTTCGCGACGAACCCTCACGGCGTTCGGTCGACGATCCTCTCGGGACCCGTCGCGGCGATCGTCGTCACGTCGATTGTGCTCGTCGCCGCCGGCGTCGCGTTCTCGCTCCGGGGACGGGACCGGGCGTGGTTCCTCTCGACGACCGCCGTCGCGTTCCTGCTCGTGGCCTTCGTCGGCTACCTCCTGTTCCCGGTCGTGTACCCGGCAACGGGGCTGACACTCCGTGAGGCGGTCGTCTCGCCGCTCGCGCTCAACGTCACGACGGTGCTCGGACTCCCCGTGCTCGTAGTCGTCCTGCTGTACTTCCGATATCTCTACTCCGTCTTCGCCGGCCCGATCGAACAGGGCGACGGATACGGCACCGGTCACTAACGCGGTCCGTCACGGCTCGAGCGTGGACCAATTTTTCGCACCGCCGCCGTGATCGGCATAACGATGGCTGTGACTGGTTGCCGTCGCAACCGCGAACTGTCGTGCGGTCGCGTCGGCAACCAGTCACAGCCACCATTATCAGACGACGCGCTCGTAGACGGTGAGCATCTCCTCTGTCGTTCGATCGATGCTCACCTCTCGAGCCGCTTCGCGGCCGTTCGACCGTTCAGCACGCTCGAGGACGTCCCGGAGGCCGGTGATCAGCTCCTCGTCGCTCGAGGCGACGACGGAGGGAGAGACGCCGGCGAGTCGTTCGCGCACGTCGCCGACGTCCAGGGAGACGACGGGGAGGTTGCAGGCGAGGGCCTCTTTCACCGAGTTGGGCGACCCCTCGCTGTGGGAGGTGAGCAACAGCGCGTCGGCGGCGTTCATGTACGTGGAGACCTCGTCGTGGGCGACGCCGTAGACCGTCTGGAGTCGAACGGGACGCTCGAGCAAGTCGTCGACGACGTCGACGACGCGACGCGCCCGCGGGTGGTTCTTGAGTTCTCGCGCCGGCGAGTACGGAAACAGGACGTGGTACTCCTCGGGCGACCAGCCGACCGCCGCCCGTGCGTCGGCCTGCGGTTGCGGTTCGAACCGATCCAGGTCGACTCCGTCGGGGATGACCTCGCAGTCGCGTCCGAGCACGTCGCGCATCTCCTCGGACATGACGACCACCTCGTCACAGAACGGGGCACACGCGCGACTGATCGGTTCGATCGTGCCGTGTAAGTCCGACCCCCAAAGCGAGAGGACGACCGGGAGACGAACCTGTGCCAGCGCCATCGGCGCGGTCAGGCCGTAGTGGGCGTGGACGAGGTCGTAGCCGTTGCGTGCTTCGCCGAAGACCTCCGGGAAGAATCGCAGGTAATCGACGACACTCCGTGACGTGTCGGCAGCGACGTCGCCGGGGACCGACAGCGTCGAGAACGACACGCCGCGTCGCTCGAGTGCAACCATCTGCTGGTTCATAAACGGCGCGTCGACGTTCGTCGTGAGAGTGAGGACGTCCATCCGGTGAGCAGAGTACGGCCGACTCGAGGCTTTGTTAACCGTCTCTTTCAGACGGGAAGGGCCACGAAGCGAACGCATCTCCGGCGGTCGGATACGCGCCCGATCACGGGGCTCCCAGCGAGCGCGAGCCGTCGGATCGCGTCCTCGAGCGGTCGCCGTCGACCTCGTCCGGGTCGACGGGAAGTATGACGTTCTTTCGGCACCCTCGTTTGGGATTCGACAACGGATACTTATACCCTATTCCTCATTAGTCACGAAATGCTTATGATACTCCTCGAGAATTGATTTCTACCGAATCTATGGGTCTCACTGACTTTCTCTCGGACCTGCTCGCGGGGACGGACTCGCAAGCGCCCGTCTCCAGTCTCTCGGCTGGCGACGGGTCGGCCGTGATCGTCTACGAGTGTCGCCACTGCGGAACGACGGTCGGTCCCGAGACTGCGTGCTGTCCGTCCTGCCAGTCTGAGAACATCGTCGAGTACGCGATCGAGTGACGCGGTCCAGCTTCGAGCGTCGCGTCGAACGAAAGAAAACTTTTACTGCCCCGACGAACGCCCGGTCATGGACATCCGGCTCGACGAAGTGAACCGGCGCATCATCCACGCGCTGATGCAGGACGCCCGGGACACGTCTGCCCCGATGATCGCCGACGAGGTCGGCGTCTCGCCGGCGACGATTCGCAATCGGATTCGACAACTCGAGGACGCGAACGTCATCAGAGGCTACCACGCGAACGTCGACTTCGAGCGCGCAGACGGGAGGCTGACGACCCTGTACGTCTGCAACGCGCCCGTCGAGGACCGGGAACGACTCGCCCAGCAGGTCCGGGTCATCCCGGGCGTCGTCAACGTCCGGGAGTTGATGACCGGCCGGCGCAACCTCCACGTGCTCGCCGTCGGCGAGGACACCGGCGACCTCCGACACATCGCTCGAGAGATCGCCAAACTGGGAATCGACATCGAAGACGAAGACCTCGTCCAGTCGGAACACTTCCAGCCCTACCGGCCGTTCGGGCCGGACGACGACGAACCGACGGCGCTCTCGGAGTTCAT
Source organism: Natribaculum breve (assembly GCF_023008585.1). Classification (GTDB taxonomy): domain Archaea; phylum Halobacteriota; class Halobacteria; order Halobacteriales; family Natrialbaceae; genus Natribaculum; species Natribaculum breve. The sequence continues at coordinate 910,680 of NZ_CP095390.1, forward strand.
CAGCCTCTCCGGCGGTGCCGAAGTCCTCGAGGTCACGGTCCCCGCGGACGCACCCATCGCCGGACTGACGCTCGAGGAGGCCAGCAGACGGGAGGTCCTCGAGGACGAACTGCTGGTCGTCGCGATCGAACGCGACGACGCGGTCATCACGCCACGCGGCGGAACCGAGATCCGCCCCGACGACCTTCTGACGATCCTCTCGCGCGGCGGCGTCACCGACGAGACGCTCGAGGCGTTCGAGGCCTGATCGCCCGCCGACGGGAACCCGGTCCCCGGTCGTACCGCTGTCAGAGGTAGCCGAGATCCTCGAGTCGCTCGGTCACCGCTCCGTCGTCGACCGTGGGCTCTGTCACACCAGTCCCGTACGCGATATCGCCGTAGTCGACTCGACGCGCCGGACCGGCGAGGAGTCCGTCGGGGACCGATCCCGTCATCCGGGACGGAACTGGCCGGTCGAGCAGCGCCATCGCGATCGGTGCGACGTCGGGAAGCGAGAGCCGGCCGACGTCGGCCGACGCTTCGAACCCAGGTCCGGCACCGACGAACACCCCGTCGAGTTTGTGGTCGTGCGCGTCGACGGGGACGAATCGCTGTCCGTAGAGCGCCGTCGAAACGGTGTGGTCCATGTCGGTCGGGAGAAACAGGACGTCTGGCGCGTCGTCGAGGAACGGTCCGCCGAACAGCCGCTCGCGGCGACAGACGTAGTCGAACGCCGGCTCGCCGTCGGGCGTCTCGAGGGCAGAGAGGATTTCGACGAGTTCGTCGCGGACCGTCTCGTACTCCGACGGGGACACGACGCCGTCGGGTTCGCGGCCCTCGAGGTTGACGCGGACGCCCATGCGCGTCTCGTCGGGACAGTACGCACGGGAGCGCCGCCAGTCGACGGTCTCCCCGGCGGCGCGTTGCATCGACTCCGGGACGAGTCGAACGAGCGCGGACTCGAGGCCGAGTCGCTTCGCGGCCGCGTAGACGTCGCTCGGTTCGACGCCGAGTCCCGTCGCGACGCGCTGTCCGGCGAGCAGCGTCCGCTCGAGCGTTCCAGGCTCGTCGCTGTCGTCCTCGCTCGTTCCCAGCAGGGACTTCTTCTCGGACCCGAGCGACAGCCGGTCGCCCTCCGACGTCGTCTCGACGAAGCCGTGTTCCGCCAGCACCTCGTTGACGTGGATCTGGTAGCCGTCGAGTCGACCGATGCCGTGGTCGGAACAGACGACGACGTTCGTCTCCTCGTCGACCGCCTGGAGAACGTCGCCCAGGAGTCGGTCGGCGGCCTCGTAGATCGCGCGGAACCGACGCTCGTCGGCGAAGTTGTGAAACACCGCGTCGGTCTTCTGGACCTGGAGGAGGGCGAACTCCCACTCGTGGTTCTCGAGTAACGCCACGGCCGCTCCGCGGCGTTGCTCGATCAACTCGAGGTAGCCCGCGAACTTCTCGTCGGGATCGTCGCTGATCTCGCCGCGCGAGTAGATCGTGTACGTCTCGCCGAGTTCGTCGGAGAGCTCGTCGCGGATTCCCTCGGGATGTCCCGGGTCGTCCTCGGCGGCCAGGTAACCGGGGACGAGGACGCCCTCGATCGGCTCGGCCGGGTGGGTCACCGGGACGTTCAGCACGATCGACGACGCGCCGTCGTCGGAGAGGTAGTTCCAGAGTGCGGGTCGCTGGACGTCGGCGCGCGAGACGAGGTGGCCGTCGTCGGGATAGCCGTCGTAGTCGAAGAAGCCGTAGACGCCGTGGTGGCTCGGGTCGGTCCCGGTGTACATCGACGGCCAGGCACTCCCGGTCCAGGGGGGGTGTGTCGACTCGAGCGGGGCCTCGACGCCCCGTTCGCGAAGCGCAGTGAAGCTCGGCAGCGACGAGGCGAACCGCTCGAGGTAACGCCAGTCGAGCGCGTCGAACCCGAGGACGACGGTCTTCATCGGCACACCTCCGACCGCGGTAGGCGGCTACTGTCGCGCGATAACGACCGCCATTCGGGAGGCCGGTGACTCGTGGCGTACATCACGGCGGTGAGAGCACGGTATCGCTCTTTGTTATGCTGACAGAACAGCCGCCTCACGCGAGCGTCTTCGGTCGCAGAGAGCGGATTCGACGCCATCGACGGAGACCCACCGTCGACGATCGATATCGAGACGGTATCCGACGAGTACACGTCGAACGCGTGCGACGAACTCGAGAACGTCATCGATCGATCCCAGAACCCCCGGACGCCTCGACTGGCCGTCTCCCGCCGGTCAGTCGCCCCGCTCGCCACCGTCCGTTCTCCCGAGCGAGGCGCGGCGTTCGGTTCGACCCTCGTCCTCGAGGACGACCGGCCGGTCCCCTCGCGAACCGCCGAGAGTCCGCACGCGGTGGTGCGTGTCCTCGAGTTCGAGCGCGTCTCGTCCGTCGAGAACGACCGTCGGTTCCATGGCGGTCCAGTCGATCGCCTCGAACTCCGCGTGGGGTGTGACGAGGACGGCGGCGTCGAACGTCTCGTCTGCGACGTCGTCGACCGCGATCGGTCGCGCGTCGTACGTCGCCGGATCGACGAGCGGGTCGGTCGCGGCGACGTCGGTCCCGATCTCGCGTAACCGATCGACGACCTCGAGTGCGGGTGACGCTCGCGTCTCCTCGACGCCAGGCCGGTAGGTGAGGCCGAGCACGAGCACCGACGCGTCCTCGAGGTCGACGCCGGCGTCGGCGAGTTCGTCCGCCAGGATCGCGACGGTGTACGCCGGCATCTCCTCGTTGATTCGCCTGGCCGTTCGCGTGAGCGTCAACTGCTCGTCGGTCCGCGCGAACAGGAAGTAGGGGTAGTACGGGATGCAGTGCCCGCCGACGCCCGGTCCCGGGTCGTGGATGTCACAGAACGGGCTCTCGTTCGCCGTGGCGATCGCCTCCCGGATCGAAATCGAGAGGCCGTCGGCCATCCGCGCGAGTTCGTTCGCCAGCGCGATGTTGACGTCGCGGTAGATCCCCTCGAACACTTTGACGGCCTCCGCGGTCGTCGCGTCCGATACCAGGTGTACGTCGTTGTGCGTGAGTTCGTCGTAGAGCACCGCCGCGGCGCGCGTGCTCTCGTCGTCGACGCCGCCGACGACCTTCGGGTACGCGCCGCGAATGTCCTGCAGGGCTCTCCCGGAGGCCGTCCGTTCGGGGCAGAACGCGAGCCCGAACTCGCCGCGCTCGAGGCCGCTTTCCTCCTCGAGGGTGGGCAAGACGACCTCGCGGCAGGTCCCCGGCGGCATCGTCGATTCGACGACGACGAGGTCGCCGGGTGCGAGTCCCGTCGCGACGTCTCGAGCGACGGCCTCGACCGTCGAGAGGTCCGGTTCGCCGTCGGACAGCAGCGTCGGGACGATGACGACGTGGACGCTCGCGTCGACGGCGGCCGACTGGCCCTCCGTCGTCGCCCGGAGCCGACCCTCGCTTACCTGCCGTGCGACCAGTTCGGGGAGTCCCGGTTCGCCGGTGATGTGACACTCCCCGGCGTTAACTTCCTGGACGACCGACGGATCGACGTCGACGCCGATTACGTTCCCCGTAACCTCGGCGTAGACGGCCGCGAGCGGCAGTCCCATCTTCCCGAGTCCGTAGACGGCGACCGGGACGTCGCCCGACCTGATCGCCGCTCGCTGGCGCTTCTCCGTGGCGGCCGTCCCGTAGAGGGTCGTCACCGATCCGCCAGCGGTCGTCATCGAGCCTGCACCTCGATTCCGTCGGCACTCGAGACGAGGCGATCGATCGTCTCGATCGTCTCGAGCGCGCGGAGTCCGTCTTCGGCGGTGACCTCGGGCGTCGCTCCCGTCCGCACCGCGCGGACGAACGACTCGAGTTCCCGGCGCAACGGCTCGCCGTTCTCGACGCGAGGCCGTTCGATGACGCTCTCGTGTCGGTACCGGTTCCGGCCGTCCTCGGTGACGTACTCCGGCAGCGAGTTGCGGTGGATGAGCACCGACTGCTCGAGGTAGTCGACCTCGACGAGACACTCGCGAGCGGTGACGGTGAGTCGGCGAACCTTCTTCTGGGTGACGCGACTCGCGGTCAGCGAGGCGATCACGCCGTCGGGGTACTCCATCTTGGCCGCCGCGTATCCGCCGTTTTCTGCCCCCATCGCGGCGACGTTGACCGGATCGGCGTCGAGTAACGATCGAACGACGTCGACGTCGTGGATCATCAGATCGAAGACGACGCCGTCGACCCCCGCTCGATCGATCGGCGGACCGAGCCGCTCGGCCTCGATCGCGATCACGTCGAGGTCGTCGATCACCGACTCGAGCGTCTTCACTGCGGGATTGAACCGTTCGATGTGGCCGACCTGGAGGACGATTCCTGCGTCCCGGGCGCGATTCGTCATGTCCCGGGCGTTCGCGACGGTGTCGGCGATCGGCTTCTCGACGAGGACGTGAACACCTGCGTCGATGCACTCGGAGACGATCTCGTGGTGGGCGCTCGTCGGTGCGGCGACCGAGACGACGTCACACGCCGAAAGCAACTCGTCGAACGACCGCGCCGTCGTCCCGTACGCGTCGGCGACTCGCCTGGCCTGCGACTCGTCGAGGTCGGCGACGCCGACCAGGTCGACGTCCTGGAGTTCGCTGTACACGCGGACGTGGTTTTCCCCCATCGAGCCGACGCCGACGACGCCGGCGCGGAGGGGAGTCGATTCGGTCACTGTCGAGTTAGGGAGAGTCATGGTGATAGTGGTCGAACACCGCCGAGGCGACCGTCCGTCGGTCGTCGGCGGTGAGGTTCGGATGGACGGGTAACGAGAGCACTTCTTCGGCGGCACGTTCCGTTCGCGGCAGATCGGCGGCGGCCGCGCTCACGGTCTCGTAGGCGGGCTGCCGATGGATCGGCGTCGGGTAGTAGATGCCCGTGTCGACGTTGCGCTCCGAGAGCGACTGCTCGAGTGCGTCGCGGTCCTCGGCGCGGATCGTATACTGGTGGTAGACGTGACGATAGCCGTCGGGAACTCGCTGGGTCTCGATCGGCAGGTCGGCGAACTGCTCGTCGTAGAACGCGGCGTTCTCCCGCCTGGCCTCGTTGAACTCGGTCAATCGTGCGAGCTGCGTCCGGCCGACCGCCGCGGCGAGGCTCGTCATTCGATGGTTGTGTCCGAGGGTGGCGTGCTCGTAGCCGCCGTCGCCGTCGGCCGTCCGACCGTGGTTGACGTAGCTCGCCGCACGGCGGGCGACGTCGTCCCGATCGGTGGTGATCATGCCGCCTTCCCCGGTCGTCATGTTCTTCGTCGGGTAAAACGAGAAGCAGGCGGCGTCGCCCAGCGAGCCCACGCGATCCCCGCCGATCGCCGCGCCGTGTGCCTGGCAGGCGTCCTCGAGGACGAACAGGTCGTGGTCGGCCGCGATCTCGCGGAGTTCGTCCATCGGGGCCGGCAGTCCGTAGAGGTGAACCGGCAGGAGTCCGACGACGTCGTCGCGACGGTCGACCAGCGACGCGACGGCGTCCGGGTCGAGCGTGAACGTCTCGCTGTCGACGTCGGCGAACACGGGCGTCCCGCCGGCCAGTCGGATCGCGTTCGCACTCGCGACGAACGAGAACGAAGACGTGACGACGGCGTCGCCGTCCTCGACGCCGAGCGCTTCGAGGGCGGTCTGCAGGGCTGTCGTCCCGTTCGAGGTCGCCACGGCGTGGTCGGTGCCACAGTAGGCGGCGAATTCGTCCTCGAAGGCTCTGACTTCCGGGCCGTCGGCGAGGTGGCCGCTCTCGAGTACCGAGACGACCCGGTCGTGGGCGTCGCTTCCAACTTCGGGGTCGGCGATTGGTACGTCGGTCATGCGAGCTGGTTGGGCCCCTCGAGTGGCTCCGGGAGCGTCTGCGTCCGTGCCGGCGAGCCGACCGCGAGCGTGTCCGGCGGGACGTCGTCGGTGACGACCGACCCGGCGGCGACGAACGCGTTCTCGCCGACGGTGACGCCGGGGAGGAGGGTCGCGTTCGCGCCGATCGACGCGCCGTCATCGATCGTCGGGCCGACGAGGTCGGCCTCGGTCCGGATCGGGTACTCGTCGTTCGTGAGGACGGCACCGGGACCGACGAAGACGTTGTCGCCGATCGTCGTGTCGGTCGGCACGTAGACGTTCGTCTGGAGGCTCACGTGCGAGCCGATCGTCGTCCGGCCGTCGATGACGGTTTTCGTCCCGACGAGCACGTCGTCGCCGATCGTCGTCTCCTCGCGGACGAGCACGTCGTGTCCCGTCGTGAACTCGTCGCCGATCGTCACGTCCGCGTAGACGATCGTTCCGGCCCGGACCGTCGCGTCGTCGCCGAGTCGTGCCGGCGCGTCGAACTCGCCGTAGCCGACGATCGTATCGTCGTCGATCGTACAGCGATCGCCACAGACGACGTTCCTCATCGTCTCTCACCTCGCCACGATGGAGCGCCGCGATACCAGTAACGTGTGCGCAATCGAATCATGGGGAATCGATACCCAGGGTGGGCAGTCGTCCGGATACTTCCGGTAACGACGCTTTGTTATCCCCGTCTTGACGGGACAGTAGCCCGAAACTACAGCCCCAGACACCCCGCCCACGCCTGAACTCGCTCGTGGGCGCTCGGCCCGGCGATTTCGATCGAATCGGTTCGACAAACGGCCCAAAATATCGAATTACACGTCCGTCACGGCTGCTAACCGGTACAATTCCCTTTCGAGCGGGTAGCAGGACGATAGTAAAGTGTTCACTCGCCCCATTCCAGGTGTGAGGTATTCGAAAGCTCCCGTCGGACGGGCTTTCCCGGGGATTCGAGGCAATCTATGACTGACGACGAACTCACACAGGCGGAGTTGTTCGACGTGTTTAGCAACGCCCGCCGTCGACGGACGGTCCGGTACCTGAAACAGCACCACGGCTCGTGTGACCTCGCACCGCTCGTCGAGCAGGTCGCCGCCTGGGAGAACGACGTCGACCCAGACGAGGTGACGCGCGCACAGCGCCGCCGGGTCTACATCTCGCTGTACCAGACTCACCTGCCGATGCTCGAGGACCACGACATCGTCGACTGGGATCCCGACGACCACACCATCGAGTTACTCCCCAGCGAGACGCTGTTCGAACCGTACCTCGATCGCGACCTCGAGCACCAACGTCCCTGGCACGCGCTGTACGCGACCCTCGCGGGGGCGGGCGTACTCGCACTCGGGTTGACGGCGTTCTCCGTCGGGCCGCTGTCCGCCGTCGCTCCACCACTCGTCGCCCTCGCACTCAGCGGTGCCGTTCTCGTCGTCGCCGCCGTCCACCACGCCACACGCCGCCCGGATCTTCGACTCCCGTTCGACGTCACGCGCCGGTAGCACGAGCCCGAACGACGCTGCTCGTCCCGACGAGTCCTCGATACGTTCATCTCCCGACGAATCGCTCACGCCTCGCCCTCGAGTATCGACGCTCGCTCTCGTGGTCACACTACGATTCGGGGTCGGTCTGGCGTGCGTCGCTGCTCGCGTTCGGAAGTGGCAGTCCGGGCATCCCGTCGAACACCCAGAGGAGGACTGCCCCGCCGAGTACGGCGACCTCGAGTCCGAGGTACGCCAGCCCCGCCGGAGAGGTCAGAAACTCGAGGTACCGATCGAAGTACGTCCAGAACTGGCGTGCGAACCCGACGCTCGGCGAAGTCGCCGCCGGCCGCACCGGCCAGAGCACGACGTCCCAGCTGTACGCGTCGGCGTAGACGAGCGGGTAGTAGACGTCGCCGACGAGGTGTGAAAGCCACCCGACGGCGAACGCGACGCCCGCGACCGGTCGGCGCGTCAGCCGAGCGACGGCCACGGCGGCGATCGAGACGGGGCCGGCGAGGAATATCGAGTGTGCCAGCGACACGCCACTCGGGAGGACGCCGAACTGCCAGGCCAGCGGCTTGTCGATCAGGTCAGGAATCTGTGAGCCGAACGCGACCAGTAACGCCTCGGACGCGGTCGGCGGTCGACCGGCGACGACTCGAGTGAGGATCGAGTACCCGACGTAGGCGACGGCGAGGTGTTCCCAGGGCCACATCGCTATGGTCGGGAGGTCACCCCCGTCGTTTCCGTCTTCGTCCTCGCCATCGTCGGCTACGCAGTGTCTCCGCCGTCGGCGACGGTCACCCAGAAGAACGCGTCTTCGTCGGCGTTCTCCCGCGTCGGCTCGCCGGGCACGTCGTCCTCGTACAGGAGAACGACGATTCGAACGCGTCCCTCACCGACCGTGGGCGTGATCTCGCGGTCGGCGGTGACGACCTCGCCATCGTCGCTGCTCGCCGAGATCGTCGTCAGCCGAGTCCGATCGGCGACCTCGTCGTCTGCGAGAACCTGTTGCTGGACGACGGCCGTGTACGCTTTCGACTCGCCCTCGTGGTTCTCGACCGAGATCGTCACCGGGATCGACTCGCCGGGACCGACGGTCGACGGCAACTGGCCGGCGACGAGGTCGCCGTCGTCGCCTTCCGTGTACAGCCCCAGTTCGGTGAACTCGTTTGCGGAGTGGGGCATGGCGAACGCCGCGACGAGCGAGAGCCCCGCGACGACGACCGCGAACGCGAGAAAGAGCGTCGACGCCGTCGCGACCGCTTCGTCTCCCTGACGGAGTCGCTGCACCGCGAGAATCGGCGAGACGGTAAACCGATCGGCCGCCGGAACGCGTAGTCGTCGAACGACGCCCAGCTGTGCGAAGCCGACGGTACCGACCGCGAGCGCGGCGGCGACCGGCTCCGTCGCCAGCCCCCAGTCGGTCAGCGCGAGACCGATCGTCACCATCGGGACGAGCGCGATCGAGAGCGCGAACGCCAGCCCGAGTCGTTCGATCGCGTCGATTCCGCCGGGTCTCGTGTCGGTGTCGGTCAGCGCGTTCTCTCGAGCGCGCCTGGCTGCCGCCGGAAACAGAACCGAGACCAGCGCGTATCCGGGAAGAAAGAGGATCAGCGGAATCGCGATCAGAAGCCGGAGCGTCCCGTCGAACCCCGACGACGTCACGACCAGGTACGCGACGATCGCCGCGAGAGACACCGCAGCGAGGTCGGCGGGGTACCAGCGGACGAAACCGAGTCTCGTCTCCGTCGCCGTTCGCAGACTCATCGACGGATCACCACTGGTCGATCGTTCCGATACCGTTCCGTCCGATCGAGACACGAGAGATCTAGCATCCGCGAATCGGTAGATCGATCGCCCGTCAGCCGCTTTGTTATGGTCGAATTACGGGAACGTCGGCTCGGAACTGGCTGCGTTCTCGAGGTGAAATGGGCGCTACAGGGACTCTTCGCTTCCGGATCCGCTGGATAGCACTCTTCGCACTGAAGTTTCAGTCCTGTGATTAAAATTCGACGTACTGCTCTTCCCACTCGCGCCGCTCCTCGATTCGACGCCGACCGTCGTCGGTGATCGCGTAGTAGTTCGTCCGCCTGTCGAGTTGCCCCTTCTCGACCAGCTCTTTGTTGACTAGCGTGTCGAGATTCGGATACAGCCGCCCGTGGTTGATCTCCGAACTGTAGTACTTCTCGACCTCTTCTTTGACTGCCTGGCCGGACGGGCGGTCTGCGCCGGCGATCACGTACAGGAGGTCGCGCTGGAAGCCGGTCAGATCGTGCATTGCTCAATCACGTGGACCGTTCCGTTGACTGGATAATTTGTTATCCGCTTCATACAGGTGTTCTAAAGCTCGTTTCAGGATTGTTTCTCTGGATCAAAATGTCCGTTCCCGTGACTGACGCGATCTCGTGACAACACACGCAGTACCGTCTCGACGCGGTGGTGATTTTCGTCCGACCGATCGACCGGAGAACTGTCAGCGCGAGTCGTCGAGGTGTTACTGCTCGTCGGACTGGGTGAGGGCGACGTGGATTCCCTCGGCACCGATGTCGACGCTGAGGTGGTCGACGGTCGCCTCGTACGCGGTCGTGTGCGATCCGTCCTCCTCGAATCGGATACACTCCGCGAGGAGGTCACTCTCGAGGAGGTTGTTGATCCGCCGATACACCGTCGCCGACGAACTGTCGGTTCGTGCGGTCAACTCCTTTGCCGTTCGTGGTCGCTCGCTCGTCGCGACGAGGATGATTCGCGCACACTCGTCGCCGAGCGCGTCGAGTGCGGAACTCGTGGCCGATTCAGTCGTGTTGCTCGCCTGGCTTGACATTGTCGTACTGCCCGTCGTAACCGGGTCTTGGGGAGATTCACTCCCGCTCTCGCGGGAGGGGGCGATACGCGTACATCGTCGACCAGTCACCTCGTCACGGACGCGTCCAGCGTGCTTCACGAGTGAATCGGTAATCCGACAAGGTATTTTATAACGCCCTACTTGATTTAGAGAAGTTCGAACATTCTCCACCGAAATTTCAAATTTCGGTAAAGAAATAGCATCTTTCGAGCGCCGACGCACGGCGATAAGTGGTTGTTTCGATACTGAATATCGGATAATACGACTGAATTCACGTTGACGTCCGAGAAGCCCGTCTCGAGACGAACCCGCGATCTGACCGCTCTACAGGCTGAAATCGGACGGAAACGCGCGATTTACCAATTTCCCAGAACCACACCTCAGGTGAACAGTCTACGTCCTTTATTCGCATCTGACGACCCGAATGGTAGTGATGCCCGAACGACGCGCCGTCGCCGCTCGACGTGACCGCACACGAGCGGCGTGTCGGATTTCGTCCACGGCACCGAACCGCGTCCGTCTGCGTTCGTCCGGGCAACGTCGACCAGACTGCCTCCCGGTTCCCTCGACCACCCCGACCGGGAGACGTCACACACTGCACTATCGTCCACCTCAACTATGAAATCGACAGGAACCAACTGGACCCCGATGGAATCGTCGACAGCCGGTGCTCGCTGTCGAAACTGTGGAACACACGTCACCCAGCAGTTCGCACGCGTCTTCGGTGACAACGGTGACGTCGTACACGGCTGTCCCGCCTGCACCACGTATCGAGAAATGCAATCGGGTGGCCACTTGCCGGGCGACTGATCGCTCGCCGGCGAGCGTATCGGACGACAGTCGGTGATCGACCGACCGCAACCGACGTCCGGTCACGTCCGATCGAGGCGTCTTCGGCGTCGTCCAGTAGCGTATCGCAGCGACGACCTCGAGTTTTGTGCCGACAGAGTAGACGATCTTTCGAGAGTCGTACCGTCGGTTCCAGCGTCCCTTGCCTCGAGTGAGCATACGTATAAAGTATCGTTCATATAATCGAAGGGACGGAAGATGAATTTAAACGACCATTATCAATCATGCATCAGCTTCATCATCTCGGTTCCAGAAAACCACACACATAGATGATGATAGGTGGTGGCGACCGATTCAACGAGCGAGCCGAATGTTTTTCCTGACGTATGTCCGTACAGACGAGCCGAACGGACTCGCTCGCAGAAAGCGAGATCTTTCACATTCTCGGTAACGACAGGCGGCGAGCGATCGTACAACTGCTGGCGGAGGAGTCAGACCGCGTCGACGTCTCCGACGTCGCCTCCGAGATCGCAGAACAAGAGACGGACACGACGCCGGTGCCGAACAACCTCTACAAGAGCGTCTACGTCTCGCTCCAGCAGACGCACCTTCCACAACTCGAGGAGGACGACGTGATCGAGTACGACCCCGAGGCGAAGACGATCCAGCCCGGCACCCACTTCGACGACGTCCTCCGCTACGTCGGCGGCGGCTACGACGATCAGACGACTGTTCTCCGGTTGCACCTCGTCCTCTGTGTGCTCGGACTCCTGTTGATCGCCGTCGCCGGGATGGAGCTGCCAGCCCTCTCGAGTATCGATCCGGTCCTGTGGAGCGTCCTCGTGTTACTCGCCGTCGCTGCGAGCAGTCTCTACAACCTGTTGAGCTAGCGCTGGCGAGTGGCTGTCGGTCTCCGTTTGCTCTTGCAACCACGAAAGAGCGTTTTGCTCTCTCGAAGGGCTCCGTGGCATCCGCCTTCGGAACCTGTGAAAGCGATGCGAGCGACGACGTGACGCTATCGGATCGGACGGTCACGCGCGGTCGCTTCAGGACCGACGCGACGGTCTATCGTCCGCTGAAACGAGGTACACACTGCTCGCAGCGGCGTAGTCGGTACTGGTCAGATGCCCGTCAGTACTGGCCGCCGAGTCGCGAGCAGGTGTGCAACGACGTTCAGTGGCGACTCTCGCTGTCGGCACGCCAGAAAATGATGATCGGCTGCCGGGACGTGAGTCGAGAGGTCCTGTTGGGACTACGCCGGCGCAGTCGCCAACCGTTCGTCGTTGTCGTCGTCCTCGTCTTCCTCGTCGTCCTCGTCGTCGTCCTCGGTTAGCTCCAGGATGTCGACCTCACCGAACTCGTCGGTGAGGATCATGTGGATGTATTCGCCAGCCTCGACACCACTCGTGTCGACTTCGAAGGTGACCGTCGTCGACTCACCACCCTCGAGTGTGATCGATTCCGAGGCGACGAGGTCGCCCTCGAGACGGAACTCGACGTCCTGCGTGTCTTCCGTGTCTCCGGGGTTCGTGATCGTCGCACTGACGTTGACGACGTCACCGACCTCGGCGCTGTCGGGCGCGTCGAAGTCCTCGACGGTGAACGACTCTGTCGGCGCTTCCTCGACCTCGTCTTCGGTGACGTTATCCTCGTCGGTGACGTTCTCGTCGAACTCGTCTTCCTCTTCTTCGTCGTCGGTGACGTTCTCGTCGAACTCGTCTTCCTCTTCTTCGTCGTCGGTGACGTTCTCGTCGAACTCGTCTTCCTCTTCTTCGTCGTCGGTGACGTTCTCGTCGAACTCGTCTTCCTCTTCTTCGTCGTCGGTGACGTTCTCGTCGAACTCGTCTTCCTCTTCTTCGTCGTCGGTGACGTTCTCGTCGAACTCGTCTTCCTCTTCTTCGTCGTCGGTGACGTTCTCGTCGAACTCGTCTTCCTCTTCTTCGTCGTCAATCACTACCTCTTCTTCGTCCTCGAGTCCATCTTGGATGGCGTCCTCGAGCCCTTCTTCGTCGATTTCTTCGTCCGTGACGACGACTACTGTGAGCTCTTCGATGGTAACGTCCTCGACGCTGACGTTACCGACGAAGACCACTATCGGCTGCTCTGCCGGGAGCTCCTCGGGAACTTCTGCCGGGGGCTCGACCGGTTCCTCGTCTTCCTCTTCGTCGTCGATCGCGGTGACGTTGTCTTCTTCTTCTTCTTCGTCGACAGCAGTGACGTTGTCTTCGTCGTCGACCGCGGTGACGTTGTCTTCGTCGTCGACCGCGGTGACGTTGTCCTCACCGTCGTCGGTTTCGAGGGTGACGACGGCCTGGTCGGTCACCGGTTCACCCTCGGGCGTGAGGTACGGGGTGTCCTGCTGTCCCTCGAGTTCGACGAAGTCGAACTCCTCGTTGTTGTTCGTGTCGCGGTGGGGCATCGCGATGAGCGTCTCCGACTCCTCGAGTGGCTCGTCGAGCGTTATTTCGACGTCCTCGTGTGTGCCGGGCTCGAGGTACTCGGAGGTGCCGATGACGCTCCCGAGAGCGTCACCGACGAGCAGACTGCTGTTGTGAATTGCCACGAAGCCACCGCTGGCCATCGTGACTTCATCGACGACCACAGTCTGTCCGTCGCTCGTTTGATCTTCGAACGTTACCCACGCGCTCTGTGCGCCTGTTTCGTTGTCGTCGTCAGTGACGTTGTCGTCCGCACCGTCGCTGACGTTGTCCGCGCCGTCAGTGACGTTGTCGTCCGCTGCGTCGACGTCGTCACTGATCTTCTGGTGCTCGCCCGCTGCTGGTGGCGACGCTGTTACCGACATCGCCGCCCCGCTCGAGCACACAAGCATCAGCGCAGTGACCACGACGAGTAGCTGATTGCGTGCATTCATGTTGTGCCGTAAAGGCATAGGCTCATCGTGGTTTCGGCGCATAAACCGATGCAACCATTTCGTCGGGAAAGGGGATAATGCCACCCAGAAGATGGATTCTTCATCGACCGTTCGCCCTGGAAAACACGTCTTGGAAGACGACTCATTCGTCGTCTGATCCGTCCACGAACCTCTTCACTCGCTACCAGATCCGTCCGACGACTGCGACGCCGCTGGCTCTTGCCCCCGGAGGCAGATCAGGTTCTCCCGACCGAGTCGGAGTTTCGTGATCTCGTCTTCGTCTTCGAGATCTGCGAGCAGTCGACTCACTTTGGCTTTCGACCAGTCGACTGCGTCGACGATCTCGGACTGTTTCATTCGGCCCCCGTTGGTACTGACGAGATGGTGAATTCTCTCCCGGTCGGTCATGAACTCGTCATTACCTATCGACGACTCGTCTCGTTCCGTCGTCGTACCGCCGACGAACCGGTTTCGGATCACGAGTCCGCCCCCGAGAAGAGCGAGAGCGACGATACCCAGCAGTGCTGCCAGATGCGGCCCCCACTCGGTCAACAACACCGGCACGTCGCCGACGGCCTGCTCGAACGGCTCTGTCAAACCGAGAAACGGCGTGTCCCCACTCGTGCGTACGCCACCGGTTCCGGGGTGGAAACCTCGAGTGATCGCTCGGAAGCAGTCTCTATACATACGCTATCTTGTGTATTTCGTCTTTCACGTTGGCACCGTCTTATTATCGTTCACGGATGTCGTCCCGCCACAAAATGTTTTTTATAAATTGACATTTCTTACTAGTGGGCCTGTCTATCACGTGACACAGTACGTTCCGACAACCACCGAGTGAGTCGGTGGGATCACCTGCTGCTCGTAACGTCGGTCGTCCGCTGGTTCCAGTGCGTCCACGGCCACGGTCCAGTAGTCGTACCTGGGTACAGGGACAGCCGACATTATCACTCTCGAGACAGCGCTATCCGATCACTGGTACCGCCTGCCCGACCAGTCCGAACGCGGTCGCGTTCGCGGTGTCGTTGTCCGTCTCGTTATCCGTCTCGTTATCCGCGGCTGGCTCTTCGGTTTCGTTGTCTGCGGCCGGTTCTTCGGTCTCGTTATCTGTCTCGTTGTCTGGTGCTTCACCCGGTCCGCCACAGCCAGCGACCAGAACGGCGAGTACGACGACGACGATTACAGTCCTTTTCATGTCACAACACATACCATAGTACGCCGACACCCTGGATAAACACGGTCGGACGTTCGATACGATTGAGGCCAGTTCCTTTCGAATTCAGCCGTTAAGTATCGACTTAGACGACCGTCCAGTCGAGTGGAATTCGATCTCTGGCAAATCTGTGCAGAATCCTTATGCTCCGGGCCGTCGGAGAGGGCACAGACGTACCACACTGGCGAACGGTCGGCCAGCAGGAGACGACCTGTGACGCTCGAGGACGAGATCTCCCGCCCCGTCGTGACAGACCCATGGTGTGTGATCTCACAGCGTGCGAGGTCGATCACGGTCCCGACGTTCGCGCGGTACGTGCCAGACAGATGACCCCGCTTACACACGCGATCCGGGCCTGGTCCCGGGCGTCTGACCACGTCGTATCGAGCATGGCCGAAGCGAACCGGGCGACTTTCGCCGCCTTCGGTGTCGACGAGGAGACGATCGAAGCGGACGCCGAAACGATACCGTCGATCGATCGCGAGCGACGGCCGTGGCAGTTCGAACGGACCGTAGACGACCCGGCCGCGATCGACGTCGGCGACGTCGTAACCTTCTCCAAGACCATCTCCGACGACGACGTCCGCGACTTCGCACACGCGAGTGGCGACACGAACCGGTTACACCTAGACGAGGAGTTCGCCAACGAGACGCGATTTGGCGGTCGAATCGTCCACGGGACGCTCGTCTCCGGACTCATCAGCGCTGCGCTCGCGCGGATGCCCGGACTTACCATCTACCTCTCACAGGACCTCGAGTTCGTCGGCCCGGTGTCGATCGACGACCGACTCACTGCGACCGTCGAAGTCGTCGAGAACCTCGGCGGGAACCGGTACCGACTCGAGACGGTCGTCGAAAACGACGACGGCGTCGTCGTCGACGGCGAAGCCGTCGTCATGGTGGACCCGCTGCCGGCAGACTCGAGGTAGCAGCGCACTCGCAGCTGCTACGCACACCGTTCTCCCGATCGCCACGCCCCGCAAGCGGTGTCGCCGACTCGAGACGACCGCGCACGGTCACCGGTAGACACTTGCACACACCGACCGAAAGCAACGACAACGCCATGCCGGCCGAGCGAGCCACCGACGTCGAGTACGACGTTCCCGACGACGAGACGCCCGCAGCGCGATGTCCCTACTGCGATCGGCCGTTCCGAACCGAAGAGTACGCGACGCTCCACGTCGGAACCAGCCACGCCGAGGAGTGTACCGAGTCCGAACGGAACGCCTTCGAGGAACTGCGAGACGACGAGACGTACGACCTCTTTACGTTCCACCTCAAGGCCGCCGTCTCGGTCTTTTTCGTCTACTTCCTGTTTACCTTCCTGTACGCGCTCGTCTGGTCCGGGTGAACTGCCTCGTCGTACTCGCTCGTCGGGGACCGGAACCGGGAACCCCCACCGGCCACATCGTGTTTTCGAGAGGGTGACGGCGAGTTCGTCTTCGAGACGATGTATCATCGATTTCGAATGTAATAGAGGGACTGCAGCGGTTCGAGGCCGCTACAGCAGGTAGAACAGCGGGAACAGGAACACCCAGACGACGTCGACGAAGTGCCAGTAGAGCCCGAAGTACTCCACGGGCCGCGAGTCCTCGAGGTAGGCGTCGACCGTGAGGACCCGGTAGATCATGAACCCGGCGAGCAACAGCCCCAGGACGACGTGGAGGCCGTGGAGACCGGTCGTGACGTAGTACAGCGAGTACTCGAGGCCGCTGAACCAGTAGTCTCCGTGGGCGAACTTCTCGCTCCACTCCCAGGCCTTGATGCCCATGAAGGTGAGACCGAGCAGGAGCGTCACGCTCATCGACGCGAGCAATCCCTTCTTGCTCTTCCGGCGTGCCATCTCGAGTGCCAGGACGACGGTGAAACTCGAGGTGAGCAGGATGTACGTGTTGAGCAGGCCGGCCCAGGCGTGTTCCGGGATCGGTCCCCAGGACATCCAGCCGGCGTTGATGCGCATGAACACGTACGCGCCGATCACCGCGCCGAAGACGATGACGTCCGATGCGAGGAAGAACCAGACGCCGAGTTTCGTCGTCTCGATGCCTTCGAACGGCCAGCGCTCGGCGACGGCCATCTCCGGGGCTTCGAACTGTTCGACTCCGAACTGGAAGAGGACGTAGCCGAGAATCCCCACGCCGAGGATCGTGATCGACGGGTAGAGGTAACTCGGGTTGGACGAGAACTCGGGGTGGAACGCCTCGACCCAGGAGGTCATCCCCGACAGGCCGAGGAACAACACGAAGGTTCCGAGACCGATGCCGAACGGCCAGATGCTCGCGTGGTCGGCGTGGCCTTCCCCGTGTGCCTGGGCGACGTCGTGTGACGCCCGTTCGAGGTCTGCCCGCGCGGCCTCGCCCGGGGTGGCCGTGCCACCGTCGGTTGCGGTGTCGACGAACTCGAGTTTGCCGCTGGCGTACGTGGGTCGTCCGTCGAAGTTCTCGAGCGGCGGCGGTGAGGTCGTCGCCCACTCGGCGGTCCGGGCGTACTCCCAGGGGTTGTCGGGGGCGTCCGGCCCCGACACGAGGCTCTTGCCGAGCGTGTAGAAGAGAATCAGGAACGACGATCCGAGGACGAACGCGCCCAGGGTCGCCAGCTGGTGGTAGATCTGTAGCCCCTCACCGTAGTGGAAGACGCGACGTGGCGTCTCCCAGGCGAGGAACATCGGGAAGTAAAGCAGGTTGAACCCGACGAAGTAGACGGCGAAGTTCACCTTGCCGAGGAACTCGTCGTACATCTTGCCGGTGATCTTCGGCCAGTAGTAGTAGAGGCCGCCGATCAGTGCCGTCACGCCCGAGACCATCACGTAGTGGAAGTGGGCGACGACCCAGTAGGTACCGCGGAACTCGTAGTCGAGGACGACGGCGCCGAGGAAGACCCCAGTGATGCCGCCGAGGATGAACAACACGAGCGCGCCGAGGCTGAACAGGAACGGCGTGGTAAACCGGACCCGTCCTTTGACCATGGTGTAGATCAGCGAGAAGACCATCAGGTCGAACGGTAGCGAGATACCGATCGTCGTCGCCATGAACAGCGTCTTGATCTCCAGGTTGATCGCCGTCAGGAACATGTGGTGCATCCAGACGAGGAACGACTGGACGGCGACGAGAACCATCGCGATGATGACCCACTTGCGGCCGACGAGTCGGCGACCGGTGAACGTCTGGAACATCTCGAACATCATCCCCAGCGCGGGGAAGAAGACGATGTACACCTCCGGGTGGCCGAAGAACCAGAACAGGTGTCCCCAGAGTAAACTCGAGCCTTGCTGTGTCGCGAAGTACTGCGTCAGGAGGATGCGGTCGGTCGAGAGCAAAAGCAGTGCAGCGAGGAGTGCTGCGAAGGCAAAGAGCATCATCCAGACGGTCAGGAGCATAGACCACGTGAACAGCGGCATGTTCCACAGCCCGAGTCCTTCCGCACGCATGCGGTGGATCGTCGTCAGGAAGTTCACCGTCCCGACGGTCGTCGACAGGACGAACAGCGTCAGGCCGAGGATGGCTGCGGTGCCGCCGGTGGTCGCCTGCATCGCTGGCGTGTAGATCGGCACGTTCAGCGGGGCGTACATCGTCCAGCCGCCCTCGAACGTCCCGCCCTGGAAGAACGAGATCGCAAAGAGGATCCCCGAGAACAGGTAAAACCAGTAGCTCAGTGCGTTCAGTCGGGGGAACGCGAGATCTTTCGCCCCGATCTGCAGCGGGACGACGTAGTTCGCGAACCCGAACGCGAACGGTGAGAGGAACCAGAAGACCATCAGCAGGCCGTGTGCACTCACCGACTGGTTGTAGCCGCTGCCCGAGAGGATGCCGATTCCACCGGGTTCTAGCAACTGGATACGAAAGAGCAGCGCCATGACTCCCCCGAAGATGAGGAAGAAAAGCGCCGTCATCAGGTACAGGATCCCGACGTCCTTGTGATTCGTCGTGACGAACCAGCGTTTGACCGACGTCATCGGCGGGAAGTTCTCAGCCATCAGCTCTCACCTCCACCGTTCGTCTCGTTAGTGCTGTTCTGTGCATCGGTGCTCTCGTTGCCGGCGTCGGTTTCGTTCTGTTGTCCGTCACCGCTTGCTCCCTCTCCGGATCCACCGTCACCGCCGCCCTGTTGTTGTTCGTCGAGCCAGTTCTGGAACTCGTCTTCTTCCATCACGATCAGGTCGGCGTTCATGCCCGAGTGGCCGGGACCACACAGTTCGAAACACTCGATCCGGTACTCACCGGTTTCGTCTGCGATGAACCAGGTCCTGTCGGTCTCACCCGGAATCGCGTCGGCTTTCACGCGTAACTCCTGGCTGCCGAACGTGTGCCAGACGTCCCTGCTAGTCACGTCGATCCAGACGGTCGTATCGACGGGAACCGCCATCTCACCGGTCGACGTGACGCCGTTCTCGTATTCGAAGTCCCAGGCGAACGTGTAGCCCTCGACGTCTACTTCGATGCCGTCTTCGCTGGGTCCGTCTTCGACGTACAGGAGCATCCCGTACGTCCAGACGATCAGCGAGATGACGACGATCGCACTCAGACCGAAGGAGACGAACAGTTTCCTTCCGCCGCCACCACCGGTCGGCAACTCTCCGAGTGTGGGCAAGTCTTCGTCTTTCTCTCGTCCGTCGACGTCGCGATACTTGTACGCGTTGTACAGCGTATACGAAATCACGACGATTCCGACGAGCGTTCCCAGTCCGAGAAAGACGAGGAAGATCTCGTCGAACACGTCGACACGCGTCTGCATCGGGGTCGGAATTGGATTGACGATTGTTATCACCTCTGTTGTGTGGGTTGTTGTCTTAGATCAGATGCAATGTGGGTATTTATTCATTTGGGACGGCCACGGCGTCTTCCGCCTCCGCGATGACGGCGCCAGCGGCCAACCATGTTATCACCACACATGCGTGTGTGTTCATCTAACATTTTATCGTTCTTGCTCTGCGTTGCAGGCTTTTTTCTCTGTCGGCGTTTCACCGGTGAAATATCAGAACAAGATAGTATTACCGTGGAGGATCTCCAAGACGGTCGACCGCAGTAGACTCTCGACGACCCGAGGAAAAGCGACGCGACAGCGGTTTGCACTCGAGAGTGTCACTCGCGGTCTCGGCGACCGAACACGCGCTCCCGAAGCGACCGCGTCGCGGCCTTTTCGGCGAGCAAGACCGGCACGTCGAGGTGTTCGATTACGTCGAAGACGAGCGAGCCACGGACGAGACGCGACAGCAACCCGCGCCGAGTCGCGCCGACGACGACCATCGAGTGATCCGCTGCTGCGCGTTCGATCGCCTCCTCGACGTCGCCGGAGTCGTCGACGAGGAGCGTTGCGTCCTCGAGACCGTGATCTGCTGCCCACTTGCGGAGGAACTCCTCCCCCGCGTCGCGTTCGTCCGGATCGTCGACGACGTGCAGCAACGAGATCTCACCGTCGTACTCGTCTCGCAACGCCCTCGTCACCTCGGCGCTGACGTCGGAGTCTTCGCCGCCCGCGGTCGGAACGAGCACACGCGAGGCGTCGACGGTCTCGCCGTCGAAGACGAGAAAGTCACACGGCAGGTCGTGCGTCAACTCGTCGAGTGGCGTCTCGATTCGTCCTTCGCCGAGACTCGAGCCGCCCCAGCCCATGACGACCGCGTCGACGTCGTGTGTTCGTGCGGCGTCGAACACTTCCTCGAACGACCGATGCGAGAGGATCGTCCGGGTTTCGACGTCGACGCCGAACGTCTCGGCGTCCTCGCGGGCGGCCTCGAGCAACTCGGCGGAGTGGGCGTCGAGTTCCTCGACGTGGTCGACTCCCTTCTCGAGGGGCGTCTGGTCGGGTATCTGAACGACGTGTACTGCGAGAACGGTGCCGCCTTTCGCGCGTGCGGCGGCGCTTCCGAGCGTAATGAGCGCCTTCTCCGTCCGGGGATTAGCGAGCGTAACCATCACCCTGGGTTCGCCCGAGCCGTTTGGACGAACCGCGCTCGCGGCCGTGACGGCAGCGTCGGGCATCCGGTCGGCCCGCTCGAGGACGTAGCTCCCGAGGAGCCCCTCGAGATCGGTTTCGGTACGCGCATAGAGGAAGTACCAACCGACGGCGAAGACGACGAACGCGAGGCCCAGGGCGATCTCGATCTCCTTCATGAAGCCGATGAGCACGATCGACAACACCGCGCCGAGGATCGGCGTGATCGGATACAACGGGACGGTGAAGTCGGGATCGTACTCGGGGGCCTCGGTTTCGCGGAAGACGATCAACGCGACGTTGGTCAGCGCGTAGACGACGAGGTGCAACACGCTGGCGGCTTTCGCAAGTATCTCGACCTCCGCTCCCAGTACGGCGATGAAGACGACGATCATCAGCCCGGTAACGAGGATCGACCGGTACGGCGTCGCGAAGTTCGGATGAATCTCGTTGAGCCAGTCGGAGACGATCTTGTCCCGTCCCATCGCGAAGTTGATCCGGGCCGAGGCGAGAATCGAGGCGTTCGCGCTCGAGGCCGTCGCCAGCAGGGCACCGAGCGTAATCATGGTGATCCCGACCACGTCGAGGTTCCCCTCGAAGACGGTTGTCGCGACGTCCGACATCGGCGCATCGATGTCGATCGAGTCGTACGGGACGATGCCGACCATCAACCCGACGAGAATCGCATAGAGGACCATGACGATGAGAACACTACCGACGATCGCGATCGGGAGGTTCCGCCCGGGATTTTTGAGTTCCTCGCCGACTGTCGCGATCTTCGCGTAGCCGAGATACGAGACGAAGACGAGCGCCGTCCCGGGGAGGATCGCCGCCGTCCCTTCCGGCGTGTACCCGTCGGCCGTCGCTGTCCCCCAGTCGAACGAGAAGAGGCCAACGACGGCGAAGACGGTGAGGATACCGAGCAGCGACAGGACGATGATCGTCTGGACGCTGCCAGTCTCTTTCGCGCCGACGTAGTTCACGCCGACGAACGCGATGCCCGCGAGGAGCGCCCCGACCTGGACCTCCCCGAGGACGAGCGGGCCAAGAACGATCGTCGGCAGCAGTTCGACGGCTCCGAGAACGGGAAGCGACACGGAGATACCCTCGAGCAGCGTCGCGAGGTAGCTACCGAAGCCGATCGAGTAGAACGCGGAGGCGAAGGCGAGCCCGATCCAGTCGCCCATCCCCGCGATGGAGCCGAACAGCGGCCCGAGCGCCCGGTTGATGTAGTAGTACGCGCCGCCGGCTTTCGGCATCGCCGTCCCGAGTTCGCTCACCGACAGCGCGTTGACGACGGCGATCAGTCCGCCGATGACGAACGAGAGGACGACGGCTGGGCCCGCCTCGCGGGCGGCGACACCTGGCAGGACGAAGATGCCGGCCCCGATCATCGTTCCGATCCCGATCGTCATCGCCGAGAGCAGTCCGAGGTCCTTCGCCAGTTCTTCGTCGCTCATTCGCGATCACCCGGGAGCGCGACGATCGGTCGATCGGTCTCGTTGAGCAGCCTTCTGCCGACGTCGCCGCTCAGCAGTTGTCGCCAGCGGCGATCGCCCCTCGGCACGAAGACGATCGCCTCGGCGTCTTCCTCGTCTGCGACCTCGAGTATCGTCGCAGCCACGTCCGTTCCGTACGTAACGCGGCTGTACGACCGGATATCCGCGTCCTTGAGCCGGGATTCGAACGTGGACAACACTCCCGCCCCGAACTCCTCGCGCTGTTCGACCGACGCCTTGTCCGGAGCGCCGCCCGCCTTCTCGACGACGTACAGGCCGACGACGTCTACGTCGGCGAACCGATCGGCGACGGCATCACCCGTCCGGACTGCATCCTCGCGGTCTGCGATCGGGACGAGGACCCTGTCGTAGGCGGTGCCACTCATCCGACTTCACACCTCGGATAGCGGAGTCGCATCGAACGGGATACCACCGGGTCGGCGCGAACGTCAGCCGAAGTCATGGCCGCCACTCCATTCTGGTTCGTTATAAAATATCCGGTTTAATTTACTGTAGGAGCATATTCAATGGTTTATTTTTTCGATTCGGTAATTGTGATCGAGGAGTTAGCTTCCCGAAAGGTTTGTACAGCCGAACGACGTAGTAGTAGTAGTATGCCGGAAGAAGTCCTCTTCAGATTCGAACAGTCGATGGACCGCTCGGAAATCGCATCGTACCTGCGGACCGTCGCCGACCGACTCGAGGCCGGTGACGACCTCTCCCTCGAGGCGGACGGCCAAGACGTCGCGCTCTCTCCGCCGGGCCGACCGACGTTCGAGATCAAAGCCGAACGCGAAACCTCGAGTAGCGGCGGCTCCCCGGAACTCAGCGTCGAGTTCGAACTCGAGTGGACGGAAGGAGACGAGAATCGGGAAGGCGGGGGCGGTGGTCTGACGATCGAGTGAACGTTCACTCCCGCCAGCCGAACAGCCGTTCCCGGAGCGTCCGCTCTCGCTTTTTCTCCGCGAGCAACACCGAACACTCGACCTCTTCGATGACGTCCATGATCAGCGAGTCGCGGAGCAGTCGCGTGAGCAGTCCGCGTTCGGTCGCACCGACGACCAGCATCGTGTGCTCGTCGGCTGCTCGTTCGATCGCCCGTTCGACGTCGCCGGACTCGATCAGCAACGTCGCGTCCTCGAGGTCGTTTTCCGCACCCCACTCCTCGAGGAACCGTTCTGCGTCCGCCTGGGATTCGTCCTCGTCGCGGACGTACAGCAAGGATACGTCGGAATCGAACTCAGACTGGAGCAACCCCGCGACGGTCGCTCCGAGTTCGGAGTCCGGCCCGCCGGCGGTCGGAACGAGAACCCGTGAGGCGTCGAATCCACGATCTTTGAGGACGAGGACGTCACACGGCAGTTCCTGCGTGAGTTCGTCCATCCGGCTCTCGGCCCGGCCGTGAGAGTGTGGCCCCCAGCCCATCACGAGGAGGTCCGCGTCGTTCGTCCGCGCGGCGTCGAACACTTCCTCGAACGATCGATGCGAGAGGATCGTCCGCGTTTCGACGTCGACGTCGAGCGTCTCGGCGTCCTCGCGGGCGGACTCGAGCAGTTCGGCCGACTCCGCGTCGAGTTGCTCGACGTACTCGGCTCCCTTCTCGAGGGGCGTCTGGTCTGGCACCTGGACGATGTGCGTCGCGAGGACGGACCCGCCTCGCTGTTTCGCGATGGCGCTGGCGAGCGTGATCAGGTCTTTCTCGTGGGCGGGGTTCGCGAGTGGCACCATCACCCGGTACGCGCCGCCGTCGGGCTTGACGCTCGTGGCGGCAGTCACCGCAGGTTCGGGCATCCGGTCGGCACGTCGCAGAATGTATTCCGAGAGGACGCCCTGTTTTTCCGTCTCTCCGCGGGCGTACAGCAGGTACCAGAGCGCCCCGACGACGAGGAGTCCGACACCGATGGCGATGACGGCTGGTCTGAAGAACACGATGAGGGCAAACGAGAGGATCGCCCCGAGAATCGGCGTCGCCGGATAGAACGGGACGCGATAGGATGGCGTGTACTCGTCGGGGTCGGCCTCGCGCATGACGATCAACGCGACGTTCAACAGTCCGTAGATGATCAGGTGTAACACGCTTCCGGCTTTCGCGAGCGTCTGGATGTCGCCGAACAGCAGAAAGAGCACGATGAACGTGCCCGTCAGCGCGATCGAGCGGTACGGCGTCCCGAAGCGTGGGTGGATCTCGTTGAGTTTCGGGCTGACGATCTTGTCACGTCCCATCGCGAAGTTGATCCGCGAGGACGCCAGGATCGAAGCGTTCGCGCTCGAGGCCGTCGCGAGGAGGCCACCGAGCAAGAGGGCACCGGCACCGATTGGTCCGATGAGTAGCCTGGCGACGTCGACGACGGCCGTGTCGTTTCCGGCGACGAGTTCGTTGGGGACCGCAGCGAGGACGGCGAGTAACACGAGCGCGTAGATCGCGGTGACGATCACGACGCTGCCGATGACCGCCCGTGGGAGGTTCTTGCCCGGTTCTTTGATCTCCTCGGCGACCGACGTAATCTGGACGAATCCGAGATAGGAGACGAAGATCAGGCCAGTCACCGGTAACAGCGGCGAGTACCCCTTGTCGGGGGGGACGATGGGTCGCAGCGTCGAGATGTCGGCGTTCAGGATGCCGAACGCGGTGAACACCGTGAGGATGCCGACGAGAACGATCACGATGATGTTCTGGAGACGGCCCGTCTCCTTGGCACCGACGTAGTTGACGGTGATAAACAGGATCGCCGCGACGAGGCCGATCAGCTGCGCTGCAGACAGCGAGACCACGTAGAGATCGAGCGGGCCGAACGTTATGTTGGCCATGCGGGAGATGTACTCGCCGAAGCCGAACACGTAGAACGCCGAAGCGAAGGCCAGTCCGATCCAGTTTCCCAGGCCCGCGATCGAACCGAACAGCGGCCCGAGCGCGCGATTGACGTAAAAGTACGCACCACCCGACTTGGGCATCGCCGTCCCGAGTTCGCTCGCCGAAAGCGCCGTCAGGAGGGCGATTCCGCCCCCGAGGACGAACGCGACCGCCGTCAGCGGGCCCGCCTCGGCGACGGCTTCGCCCGGCAGGACGAAGATACCGGCACCGATCATCGTTCCGATGCCGATCGTCAGCGCAGCCAGCGGCCCGAGGTCTTTCGCCAGTTCTTCGTCGCTCATCGTCGGCCACCTACCAGTTCCCTTCGTTCGACCTCCCCACGTCCGGCGACCGTCCTGCCGGCGTTCATCCGCCACCACCCGATCGACGTCGCTTTACCCCAGGCGGGGACGACGGATTCACAGCACAGACACGCAAGTAGTCGGATCGTTTCAGTAGTTGCATATCTCGGCGTTACTGCCCGAGGTTATTATATCACCACGATACACTCTCGAGTGAGTGATACGCTGACAGGCACACGGATCGCGACCGAATCACACGGCGACGACCCACGCCCGAAACGCCTCCGGGAGTCCGTAGACCTCTCGAAACGTCGCGTCCAGAAACTGGGCGATGCGGTTCGGATCGGCCTTCGCGCTCACGCGCACGTTGACACCGTCTGCGTCCTCGGGCCGGGTGATGTCGTCGATCTTGAACGCGGGGAACTCCGAGAGCAGTGCCTTCAGCGCCTCGAGTTCCTCGTCCGTACAATCGAGGTTGACGATGCCGTCGGCAAACTGCACCCAGGGAACGCCGAGGTCGGGATCGGGGGCGTCGTCGTCCTCGAGTCCCGTCTCGTCGACTTCGATCGTCAGGAAGGGACTCGCGCGCTTGCGGTGGGCCGTGATGGCGTCGACGAACAGCTTTCGTCGGTCGGCGGGATCGGCAGCGTCGAAGCGAGTCATGGTGGTGGATTGTGCGCGATTCTTTAAGCATTTATGTACTGCTACTGAACGGGCACCTATGGCACAGCCACGAATCCTGATCCTGGGTGCACCGGGTGCTGGCAAGGGGACACAGAGCGCGAACATCGTCGAGGAGTTCGACGTCGAGCACGTCACGACCGGCGACGCGCTCCGGGCGAACAAGGACATGGACATCTCCGACATGGACACGGAGTACGATACCCCACGCGAGTACATGGATCAGGGCGAACTCGTCCCCGACGAGGTCGTCAACGCCATCGTCGACGAGGCGCTCACCCAGGCCGACGGCTTCGTCCTCGACGGCTACCCGCGTAACCTGGAACAGGCCGAAGAACTCGAGGAGATGACCGACCTCGACGTCGTCCTCATGCTCGACGTCGGCGAAGAAGAACTCGTCCACCGGCTGACGGGCCGCCGACTCGACCCCGAAACTGGCGAGATCTACCACGTCGAGTACAACCCGCCGGAAGACGAGGAAGTCGAAGAACGCCTCGTCCAGCGCGATGACGACGACGAGGAGACCGTCCGCGAACGACTGCGCGTCTACCACGAGAACACCGAACCCGTCGTCGAGTACTACGAAGAAGAGGGCACCCTCGAGCGCGTCGACGGCGAGCAGACACCGGACGAAGTCTGGGAGGACGTCAAGGCGACGATCGAAGACGCGGCGTAATCAGCTGTTTTTCACGTCGACTTCGTGTTTGGCGACGTTGAGGTAGGTCAACTGAGGCGGGAGTGCATACCCCTCCGGATAGAGATCGATGTCACTGTCCCGAAGATTCTCGTCGTATTCGAAGTCGATAGCGGCTGCATGGGCCTGTACCGACGAGGCGATGATCGAGCCGTAGAAATTTGGATTCGAGTGGAGACAGACCTGATAGCTGCAACTATTCCGCTTCTCCCAGTTGTCTTTATCACTTGCGGCGTAGAGCAGCCCCTCATACCGGGACTTGCCACCGGGACCGAAATCGACCTGCATCTCTGAGGTCCCGTAGAGTTGTATCACTTTTCCGCTCACGTCCTTCCCGCACGGCTCGATACAGACGTCGCCAGTGTTACTAGCGTCGTAGTCTCCCGTCGCATAGATTTTGAGCGTATTGTTATCTTCGTAATCTGTAACTGTTATTGTCGATCCATCTGCTATTATATCCCCATCGACGATGAGCGTCGCATTTCCTTCCGAGAGGTCAAACTCGAGATGACCCCCATCGATTTTGTCGGCAATGTGAGTCCCATTTGAGAGGTTTTCGTACCCATCGACTGTCCCGAGGTCTCTGTCGACGTCGAGATCGCCGTTTTCTGTACTATTGACAATGTCGTAGATCACTGGGTCGAGAGGCTGGAACGATCCCCGTTCCGCTTCGTCGATGTTATCGTGCTTGTCGTTAAGAGCGTCAGAAAACGTTACGCCAGAACCAAACGTCTCTTCGAGTTTTCGGTAGCCAAGTTCGGCCGTCACCGTCTGATTTTCGTGATCGACGTCTCGAATAACCGGCTCGCCCGCCTGTCGTTCGAAGTACGCCTCCCAGCCACGGTAGTACTTGCTCGTGACCGTAATGCGGACCGAATCGTTTTCGACGATGCTGGCGTTCCTGACGGGATCGGTGAACTCGTGACTGATCGTGACGTCACCGGCGTTGAGTTCGGTTTCACCGCTCACCGTGACGACCGGAAACGAGAGACTCTCCGCGTCTTCGTCGTAGTGTATCGGCGGTGCTGACACGATTCGAGTCTGGTTGCCGGTTTCGCGGAAGACGGCACCAGCCTGGTAGGCGAGTCTGGTTCCGTCGTCGGCTTCGTACTCGATGGATCCGATCGAGAGAGTCTCGTTCACGTCACCGCCTTCGATACGGATGTTCCCGGTATCTTTCTTGACGATCGCCCCCCTCTGGTCCACCGAGAGATCGATCGACTGCGACGCGTCGCTACTCGTCGACGTCGTCGCCATCCGCTGACTCAACTCGACGAACGCCTGCTCGACGCGTTCGTTTTCGGTCTGCTGCTGGACGTCAGACGTCGCCTGTCCTGCATAGACCATCAACCCGACGGAGCCGATCGCCACGATCCCGACGAGTAAGACGACTCCGAGAACGGCAGTCTGCCCTCGAGATGACTGGTCCATTACCAGTCACCACCGCCACTCCTCGCTCTCATGTTTCTAGATTCGTGAATAACAGTGCATATAAACAATTCGGTCATCCAGATCGTTCAAGACCGTTCATGTGGGCCACGAAACGCCAAAATCCGAAGTGTAATCTATCATACCATATCCTGTGGCTGGCGTATCGATGACCTAAGAGCGAACGAGGGCGAGTTCGATTTTCGACCGCCACCTCGATGTCGTCGATCGACGAAAACCAGCGAACGTGTTCTTCTAACGACTGCTGTGAATCCACCGATACACCCGCGATCCACCCTGGGGATACATCGGGAACAGTCACGACATTCCGAGAAGGACGATCCCCAGTATCGGGGAGGCCCCACGATCTTCCGGCTGGCGACCTCGAGAGTGCCCGGATTTTTGGGCCATGTACTGTTGGTCATTTTGTAATTCGCATCATAAAAATATATCGTAGTATAGAACATGCAATCTAACTAATTCAATATAGTTATATTATCCGCTGTCACCAGGAAGAAAGCGTGACGGCAGGGAGAACGTTCGTTTGATTTATCAGTGTTCACTGAAGACGTCGAATCCGATTCGGCTGGGTGGGGACGGCACGCCCACCGAAGATAAACACTTGTATACCGGACGTGACCTAGCACGACTAGATGACGCGCACAGCGGAGAAGATCGACGCCCTCGTCCGCGAGGATTCCTCGATGGCGGACGCCCTGGAGGCCGTTCGCGAGGAGGCCGACGAAAACGGCGGTGAGATCCAGTGGGCGGACGTCAGCGACGAGCTCTCGAGTGGACAGTGGGGTCGGCTGATCGAGAAGGGTGTGCTGGTCGACGGCGAGGACGGCTTCGTCATCGCCGATCGCGAGGCGTTCGACGAGGCACTCGACGGCGACGGCACGAGTGCGTCGGCCGACGTCGACATCGACGAGGAGGCCGCACAGTGGACCCAGTGGGACAAGATGGCGGGTGCCGGTGCCGTCCTGCTGATGGTCGGCTACTGGTCGAACTCGATCCGGGATACGATCGGAAGCACGCTCGACCTCGTGCTCGGTCCGCTCGACGCAGCGTTGCCGTTTTACGCGGTGATCCTCTCGGCCGCACTGCTCACTGGTCTCTACTCGACGTTGCTCCAGGCGAACCTGATGAACAGCGACCGCATCGCCAAGTACCAGGAACGGATGCAGGCGATGCAGGAGAAACGCAAGGACGTCCAGGAACGCAAGAAAGAGGCCGAAGAACGCGGTGCGAGCGAGGCCGAACTCGAGCGGCTGGAAAACGAGATGCAACGCGTCCAGGAAGAGCAGATGGAGGCGATGGCCGACAACCTCGGGATGTTCAAAGAGCAGTTCCGGCCGATGGTCTGGATCATGTTGCTCACCATTCCGATCTTCCTGTGGATGTACTGGAAGATCCTCGACGGCCACATCACCAGCAGCGAGATGGAGGTCGTCCTCCCGATGGTCGGTACCAAGGAGTGGACCAGCCGCGTGCTCGGTCCGATGCAGGCCTGGATCGTCTGGTACTTCCTCTGCTCGATGGGCTTTACCCAGTTGCTTCGCAAGTCGCTGAACATCGACATGACGCCGTCGACGAGCTGACGAGCTCGAGCGATTCAAAACCCATTTTACCGGCCACGTCGGAGGTCGGATATGTTACTCACCGTTTCGGGCCCGCCAGGGAGCGGGAAGAGCACGACTGCGGAGTTGCTCGCCGAGGCGTTCGATCTCGAGCACGTAAGCGGCGGCGACATCTTCCGCCAGCTCGCCGACGAGCGCGGCTACACCCCACTCGAGTTCAACAAACTGGCAGAGGAAAACGAGGATATCGACCGCGATCTGGACCGCCGATTGCGCGAGATCGCGATCGAGCGAGACGATCTGGTTCTCGAATCGCGACTCGCGGGCTGGCTGGCCGGCGAGCACGCCGACTTCCGGTTCTGGCTCGACGCACCGGCGGCCGTCCGCGGCGAGCGCATCGCCGAACGCGAGGGGAAAGATCCCGACCGTGCGACTGAAGAGACGCGGGCTCGAGAGGCGAGCGAGGCGAAACGCTACGAGGAGTACTACGGGATCGACATCCGGGACCTGACGATCTACGATCTCTCGGTGAACACGGCTCGCTGGGAGCCCGACGCCGTCCTCGACATGCTCGTCACGGCCGTCGAGGAGTACGATCCGGCTGGCGACGAAGGAAAGACCCCCGTTACCGACGTCGAGTACGACTTCTGATGGCGCTGCGTGGTCCACCCGAGGAACGATCGCCCGAGGCCCTCCTCGAGTTCGGCGTCGTCAACCTCGACAAACCGCCGGGACCGTCCTCGCACCAGGTCAGCGGCTGGCTCCGCGACGCGGTCGCAGAGACGCTCGAGGCGGCGGACGCAGACGTGACCGTCGAGAAGGCGGCCCACGCGGGGACGCTCGATCCGAAGGTGACCGGCTGTCTGCCGGTCATGCTCGGGACGGCGACCCGTCTCGCACCTGCCTTCCTCGAGGGCCAGAAGGAGTACGTGGCCGTCCTCGAGTGTCACGCGCCCGTCCCGGCCGACGTCGAGTCGGTCGTCGCGGAGTTCGAGGGGCCGATTTACCAGAAACCGCCGCGAAAGAGCGCCGTCGCCCGGCGGCTTCGCGTCCGGGAGGTGTACGACCTCGAGGTGCTCGAGACCGACGACCGACGGGTGCTCTTGCGGATTCGCTGTGAGAGTGGCACCTACGTCCGAAAGCTCTGTCACGACCTCGGACTGGCGCTCGGCACGGGCGCGCACATGGGTGATCTGCGGCGGACGGCGACCGAGCCGTTCGACGACCGCACGCTGTACTCGGCTCACGACTTTCTCGACGCGCTCGCGTTCTGGCTCGAGGACGACGATCCCGACCGCCTCTACGAGGTGGTCGATCCTGGCGAGCGCATCCTCGCGGATCTGCCGGGCGTGACGATCGCCGAGAGCGCTGCCGAACAGGTCGCCGAGGGCGCGCCGGTGTACGCGCCGGGCGTCCTCGAGGCGGACGACGCCGATCGGGACGACCTCGTGGCCTGTTACACGCCCGACGGCGCGGCGGTCTGTCTGGGTCGGCTGGTCGACGATCCGGATTCCAAAGAGGGGACCGTCGTCGACCTCGAGCGCGTGCTGGTCTAGTGCGTCGACGTCGCCTTTTCGGTCAGTCGTTGGATCCGCGCGCGGGTTGATATACGAACGACGGGGTACTTCGGCGCACGCGACCACGTGTGTGATATGGCAACAGTAGCCGACGAGCTGGTCGATCGAAGAGCGACTCGAGCGGGCGTCGCGTCCGATCGTCTCGTTGCGACTCGCCCGGGCCGCCGGCTCGCGGGGGAGGCATGAACTGGGGCGATCGCCCCTACGAGTGGGTCGGCGACTGGAGCGGTCGGCGGGCGTCGCTTTCGCCCGGCCGAACCGCCATCGTCGACGAGACGAGCGGGCAGGCGTACACGTACGACGACCTCGACCGGCGGGCGAACCGGACGGGTCGGCTGCTCGGGGCCTACGGCGTCGACGCCGGCGAGCGGGTCGCGGTCGTCTCGCGGAACAGAATCGAGGTCTTCGACCTCTTTTTCGCGACGGGGAAGACGGGCAGCGTCCTCGCGCCACTCTCCTACCGGCTCGCACCGCCGGAACTCGCGACGCTGCTCGAGTTCGTCGAACCCCGACTGCTGGTCATCGAGTCGCCGTTCGTCGAACGGGTCGAACACGCGCTGGCCCGTGCCGACGTCGACCCGGCGGTGCTCGAACTCGCGACGGCCGAACCCGCCGGCGGCTGGGGGAAATTCGGCGACGCCGTCCCCGACGATGACTCGCCGGTCCCGTCGCGGCGGCGATCGCTCGAGGATCCTCACCTCCTGTTGCACACCGGGGGCTCGACGGGAACGCCGAAGGAGACGACGGTGACTCACGGTGCGATCTACTGGAACTCGTTCAACACGATCACCGCCTGGGGCCTCCGGCCGGACGACGTCGTCCCGATGGTGTTCCCGGCGTTTCACACCGGCGGCTGGAACGTGCTGTCGATCCCGATCTTCCACATGGGCGGGACGGTGCTCGTCGACCGCGAGGTCGACCCCGGCAGGATCCTCGAGCAGATCGAGCACCGCGAGGCGACCGTCCTCGTGGCGGTGCCGGCGGTCCTGCGGTCGATGGCCAGACACGATTCGTGGGAAACGACCGACCTCTCGACGCTACGATTCGTGAAAAGCGGCGGCGGCCCCTGCCGGGAGGCGATCGTTCGCGCCTGGCGCGAGCGCGGCGTCGACGTCTCCCAGGGGTACGGCCTCACGGAGTGTGGGCCGAACAACTTCGCGATGCCCGACGACTGGGCACCGGAGAAAGTCGCGAGCGTCGGGAAGCCAGTCCTCCACACGGACGTTCGCGTCGTCGACGACGACGGCACGCCACTCGAGGACGACGAGGTCGGCGAACTCGAACTGGCCGGTCCTCACGCGGCTCCCGAGTACTGGCGGAATCCGGAGGCGTCCGCGGAGACGTTCGGGGCTCGCTGCGGCGACGACGCGAGCGCGAACGAGAAAGCGCCCGTCGACGGGTGGGTCTCGACGGGCGACCTCGCCCGCGTCGACGAGGACGGGTTCGTCCACATCGAAGGCCGGAAGAAGAACATGTTCGTCAGCGGTGGCGAGAACGTCTATCCCCCGGAGGTCGAGGACGTGATCGCCGATCACCCGGCCGTCTCGGAGGTCGTCGTGGTCGGCGTGCCCGACGAGCAGTGGGGGACGGTCGGCAAGGCGGTGGTCGAACGTACGGAATCGCAGACAGGGAACGGCAAGCGAGGGTTCGATTCCACGACCGAAAACGACGGTCGGCCGTTCACACTCGAGGAACTCGAGGCGTTTCTCGACGGCCGCCTCGCCCGGTTCAAGATCCCGAAGTACCTGACGTTCGTCGACGATCTGCCGACGAGCGGTCCGTCGAAGGTCGATCGTGCCGCGGTCGCCGACCGGTTCGGGGGCGATCCGCCATGAGCCCACCACCGACGTTCACGAATGTCCGAGAAAGAACTATCAGGGAGTAATCACAATTCGTTGTTATGCTAGATGTTACCATTGACATGGAACAGTACGACTGTCCGTTCATCGACACGACGGACGACCACGACGTGTCCTTCACGGCCGTCCAGTGGGAGTTCGACGGCGAGCGGCGCGAACTCGAGACGAGGATGATGGTCGACGGACCCGACCGGAGCGTCCTGGAGTCGGGGCTGTCGGCGCTCCAGTCTCACCCCAACATGCGCGAGTGTCGTCTATTCAAGAAACACGAGGGGACGGCACTCGTCCGAACCGTCATCGACGAGACCGACGCGATGCGGGTGATTCGCGCCAACGACGGCTACATCACCGGCCCGTTCCGGATCGCAGACGGGAGCGAACGCTGGGAGGTCGGCTTCGACGACGCCGACGTCGCCGACGACGCGCTGGCCGACCTCGAGCGAAACAACGAGTTCGACGTCGAGTCCCAGGACGTCCTCGAGGTCGACGAACTGTACGACCTGCTCGAGAACGCCGACGCCGCGAACGAACTCATCGAGGGCTGTCGGGCGCTCTCGTCGGTCGAACGCGAGACGCTCGTCGTCGCCGCCCGGAAGGGGTACTTCGACCAGCCCCGTGGCGCAACGCTGCAGATGCTCGCAAACGAGTTCGACGTTTCGGATACGGCAGTCTCGAAGAACGTTCGGCGCGCCGAACGGAAGATTCTCCGACGCGTCGTCGACGCCCTCGAGTCGCTCGACGGCGTGGAGTAGTCCTCGAGTTACGCGACGAGAGAGGGTGGCAGACTCGAGCGACGGATGCGCGTTCGCACTCGCGGTGCTGGTCAGTTCTGTCACGACCACGGGTGACGTCCGATCGTCGTCGGGTTTATGGAGATAATAAGAATTGACGACCTGGCCGTCCGTTCGGGTATGAATCGGAGACACTACCTCGCGGGAACGGGGTCGCTGGTCGCAGCTGGTACCGCCGGCGGCTACCTGACCGGTCGCACACACCGGGACGACGTCGAACAGCCCGACGAGCAGACGGACCAGACGGATAACGACCAGATGGACGACGGGCAGGTACCACCCGTCCGGACGCTCTTGCACCTCTCGAGTGGCGACGCGTCGGACCAGGGGACGGCGCTGCGGAACGCGCAGAACCTCCTGGCGGACTCGACGGTCGACAACGAGGTGGTTCGATTCGTCGCCAACTCGAGGGGGATCTTCGTCTACGTCGACGGGGAATCCCAGCACGCCGACCTCGTTCGATCCCTCTCGGAGTCGGGCGTCGAGTTCGTGGCGTGTGAAAACTCCATGGCGGGACTCGGCGTCTCGGGGTCCGACCTCCTTCCCGGCGTCGGTACGGTCCCCTCCGCGGTCGGCGACCTCGCCAAGCGCCAGGCGGAGGGGTACGGCTACATACGGGTCCCCTGAGCGCTCAGGGTTCCAGTTTCGCCCGGATCCGAAGACGTCTCTGGGTGGGTGGTGTGAACGTGGGCGATAGTCGGTACGCCCGCCGTTTCATCGCCGTCCCAGTTTGTTACTGTTCCACACCATTTTTCATCTCGCATCGTTTCTCTGTATGCATGACAGACGCACAGATCGTCGGCGTCGGCATGACCGACTTCGGCGTTCACGAGCGGCCGTTGCCCGAACTCTTCGCGGACGCTGCGTTCGAGGCGTTCGACGACGCGGGCGTCGACGGCCCCGACGTCGACGCGTTCTACTTCGGGAACGCGATGGGCGGACAGACCGAAGACGACACCCACCTCGCGCCGACGCTCGCGAGCCACGTCGGCATGGCGGGCGTCCCGTGTCAGCGCTACGAGGACGCCTGTGCGACCTCCTCGAACGCGTTCAAGCACGCGGTTCGAGCAGTCGAGGCCGGCCAGCACGACGTCGTCCTCGTCGGCGGCGTCGAGCGGTGTACGCCCGCGACTGGTCTCGAGACGCCGGCGATGACGAGCGTCTTCGCGACCGCGGCCCACCGCCAGTACGAACAGCCGACCGGGCTGACCTTCCCCGGCGTCTTCGCGCTGCTGACGAAACGCCACATGCACGACCACGGGACGACCGAGGAGGACCTCGCGGCCGTCGCCGTGAAGAACCACCGCCACGGGACGATGAACCCCCGAGCCCAGTTCGGCAAGGAGACGACGGTCGAGGAGGTCCTCGAGGGGCCGATCGTCGCCGACCCGTTCCATCTGATGGACTGCTGTCCGTTCTCCGACGGCGCGGCGGCGGCCGTCGTCGCCAGCGAGGAGGTCGCCGCCGCGCTGTCGGGGACGCCGGTCGGGGTCGCGGGCGTCGGCCACGCCACCGACGTCGTCCCCATCGCGGACAAGGCGGAACTCACCGCGACGCAGTCGGCGCGCGACGCCGCCGCCCAGGCGTACGCGGAGGCCGGAATCACGGCCGACGACGTCGACGTCGTCGAACTCCACGACTGCTTTACGGGCGCGGAGGTGCTCGCCGTCGAGGCCCTGGGGCTGGTCGACGACGGCGAGGGCGGCACCGCCGCGGCGGAGGGCCGGACGGCACTCGGCGGCGAGATTCCGGTCAACCCGAGCGGCGGCCTGAAGGCGAAGGGCCACCCCATCGGGGCGACGGGCGTCGCCCAGCTGGTCGAACTCACCGAACAGCTGCGCGGCGAGGCAGGCGACCGGCAGGTAGACGACGCGACGCACGCGCTCGCGCACAACCTGGGTGGCGACGCCGCGACGACGGTCGTCTCGGTGCTGGAGGTGGTCGCATGAGCCGTGCGAATGCGAGTACGCCAGTGCTTGCTCTGGAGGTGGTCGCATGAGCCGTGCGAATGCGAGTACGCCAGTGCTTGCTCTGGAGGTGGTCGCATGAGCCGTGCGAATGCGAGTACGCCGGAGTGCACTCCGGAGGTGGTCGCATGAGCGACGACCGTCTGACCCACGACGAGTGGGCGAAGGCCGTACGCGACGGCGACCTCCTCGGCCAGCAGTGTGACGAGTGCGGGGCCGTGATCGGCTCGCCGAAGGCTGCCTGCGTCGAGTGTGGCGCTCGAGCCCTCGAGACGGTCTCGCTGCCGACGACGGGAACGGTCTACACCGAGACAACGATCGGCGTCGCTCCGGCGGGGTTCGACGGTCCCTATCGCGTCGCGGTCGTCGACCTCGGCGAGGCTCGCGTGCTGGCTCGCCTCGAGGGCGACGCAGCGATCGGCGATGCGGTCGAACTCGCCGGCGTCGTCGAGACCGACGACGGCGACCCGGCACCGCTGTTCTCGTAGCTCGAGCGGGCCGGCTCGCCGCGGCCGTTCGCGGAGGTTCGGATATCAACCCGTTCTGCTTTGGAGAACTAGTGACAACGTTACAGTTATCATGGGAGATAATACCTCTCGCAGGTCGGTGTTGCGGCGAACGGGTGCGCTCGCGCTCGCGGGATCGGTCGGCGTCGCCGGCTGCCTGGGCGACGACGGCGGCGGCGGTGGCGGAGACGGGACGCTCCGGATCGGGGCGATCCAGCCGCTGTCGGGTGCACTCGAGTACTACGGTCGGATCAGCCTGATGGGGTTTTACTCGGGGCTTGCGTACAAACACGACGTCGACCCGCTCGAGGCGTTCACTTCCGGGACGTACACGATCGAACCCGACGACGGGCCGACGTACGAACTCTACCTGGAAGATACGGGGTTCGACGTCGCAACGGCCGAGAACGTCGCGACGAACCTCGTCGCCGACGAGGACGTGGACCTGCTGTTCGGGGCGTCGTCGTCGGACGCGGCGCGACGGATCATCCCGAACGTCGTCGACGAGGCGAACGTCCCCTACCTCATCGGGCCGGCGGCCGACGGCGACATCACGGCCTCGAGCGAGCACTGTCACGACCTCGCCTTCCGGGCGAGCGAACACACCGGGATGGACGCCCGCGCCGGCGGCCGGTACGTCGCACAGCAGGGCGACGTCTCGACGGTCGCGATCTTCGCCGTCGACGGCGCGTTCGGCCGCGGCGTCGCGAACAACTATCGGGAGGTCCTCGAGAACGAGGGGATCGAGGTCCTCGAGCCGCGGTACGTCGAACAGGGATACAGCGAGTTCGGCGGGCTGTTCGACGAGGCGGTCGCCGACGGAGCAGACGGCGTCGTCGGCGGATTCACGTTCCTGACGCTGCCGAACTTCCTCGAGACGGGGATGGACTACGACGTCCAGATCTTCGGGGGGTTTGCCGAACTCGTCACGACTCAGGAGGTAAGCGGCGCGGTCGAGAACGTCTTCGACGGAGAGGAGTTCACCGCCGAGGACATCCAGGAGGTCGGCCTCGGGCCGTTCACGACGCGATACCACTGGAACCAGTACGACAACGAGATCAACGACGAGTTCGTCGACCTCCACGTCGAGGCCTACGACGTGGTCCCCGACCTGTTCAGTGCGGGGACGTTCGTCGCCGCGTCGGCGCTCTCGCAGGCGATCGACGAGGCCGGCTCGACCGACGGCGAGGAGATCGCCGACGCCATGCGCGGGATGACCGTCACCGACACGCCGAAAGGCGAAGACGGCTACACGTTCCAGGAGCACAACAATCAGGCCGCCTCGGCGATGACCGTCGCGTGGCCGGTTCCTACCAGCGAGGAGTACCAGGACACCTGGGATGCGTCGATCATGCCCGGCGAACCGATCGAGACGCTCGAGTCGGACGCGGTGATGATTCCGGCCGAGGAGGCGAGCTGTGACCTCAGCTGAGCCGCTGCTCGCGACGTCCGGGCTCACCCGGGAGTTCGGCGGGATCACCGCCGTCGACGGCGTCGACTTCACGCTCGCGGACGGCGAACTCTGCTCGGTCATCGGCCCGAACGGGGCCGGGAAGACGACGTTTTTCAACCTGCTGACCGGCGTCCTCGAGCCGACGCGTGGCACCGTCGAGTTCTCGCCGTCCGATCGCGACGGCGCAGTCGACGTCACCGACGCCTCGCCTCACGAGACGGCGCTGCTGGGTCTCCACCGATCGTACCAGATCACGAACGTCTTCCCGACCGTCTCGGTCCTCGAGAACGTCCGCATCGCCGTCCAGGCTCACCGCGGCAACGACACGTGGCGGTTCTGGCGGAACGTCCACGCGTTCGACGATCACTTCGTCGAGGCCGAACGTATCCTCGAGCGGATCGGCCTCGCCGAATCGGCCGATCGGCCCGCCGAGACCCTGAGCCACGGGGAGAAACGCAGCCTCGAGATCGGCATCGCGCTCGCTGGCGATCCCGACCTGCTGTTGCTCGACGAGCCCACGGCGGGCGTCTCGAGCGAGGACGTGGCCCAGGTGACGGCCCTCATCGAGGACGTCGCCGCCGATCACGCGATCATGCTGATCGAACACAACATGGACGTCGTCATGGGGATCAGCGACCGCGTCGTCGTCCTCGACCGGGGCGAACTGATCGCCGACGGCGATCCCGAGACGGTCCGCGAGAGCGAGGCCGTCCAGCGTGCGTACCTCGGCGGCTACGAGGACGACGGGGCTGCCGACGCGGGAGCGGGGGTGACCGCCGGATGAAGACGACGGTCGACGACGCGAGGACGAGCGTGCGAACGCGAGTGCGAGCGGAGGTGGACGGCCCGTGACGCTGCTCGAACTCGAGGGCGTCCACACCTACTACGACGAGAGTCACGTCCTGCAGGGGGTCGACCTCGCGGTCGAGGAGGGCGAGATCGTCGCACTCGTCGGTCGCAACGGCGTCGGCAAGACGACGACGCTGCGGTCGATCCTGCAGTTGACGCCGCCGCGGGAGGGCGTCGTTCGCTTTCGCGGCGAGGACGTCACCAGCGAGCACACCCACGAGGTCGCCGACCGCGGCGTCGGCTGGGTACCAGAAGAGCGGCGGACGTTCGGATACCTCTCCGTCGAGGAGAACGTCCGCGTCGCCGTCCGGTCCGACCAGGACTTCGACGCGCTCCGGGAGTACGTCTTCGACCTCTTTCCCGCCCTCGAGCGCTTTCGCGAGAAAGAGGCGCGGAACTTGAGCGGCGGCCAACAGCAGATGCTCGCGATCGCCCGCGGCATGGTCGGCGACAACGACCTCCTGCTCGTCGACGAACCGAGCGAGGGGCTGGCACCGATGATCGTCGACCAGGTCGTCGAGGCGCTGCGCGAGGCGTCGGCCGAGACCACGATGATCCTCGTCGAGCAGAACTTCCCGCTGGCGATGGACCTCGCGGATCGCTTCTACCTGCTCGATCACGGGACGGTCGTCGAGTCGGGGCCGACAGCGGACGTAAGCGCCGACGACGAACGCATCCGGAGGTATCTGTCGGCATGACGGGTGACGTCGTCGCGCTGACAGCCGCCGTCCCCGACGTGGCGCTGCTCGCGGACGCCTTCGGGCGGTTCTTCCAGCCGAGTACGTTCGCACGGCTCGTCGTCGAGGGACTCGGCAAGGCAGCCGTGTACTTCATCATCGCCGTCGGCCTGACGCTCGTGTTCGGGCTGATGGGCGTGCTCAACTTCGCCCACGGCGCGTTCGCGATGCTCGGTTCCTACCTCGGCGGCGTCCTCGTGGTCGTCGCGCTGGCCGGCGGTGCCGGCCCGATCGCGTCGATCGCCTTCTTCGTCGTCGCCGCTGCGGTCGTCTTCGCCGTCATGACCGTCGTCGGCGGCGCACTCGAGGTGACGCTCGTGCGCCCAATCTACGACCGGACGCCGACCTACCAGATCCTGATGACGTTCGGCATCGGGCTGATCCTGGAGGAGACGACCCGGATCGCCGCCACCTTGCGGGGCGTCCAGCCCGAGCCGCCGTGGTTGAAAGCGCGAGGAACGCTCCCGGGATTCCTGGAGACGCGGTACGATGTCCTCGGCGCGAACGTCCGGGGATTCTACGTCTTCGAGATCGTCCTCGGCGTTCTGGTCGCGGCCGCCGTCTGGCTCTTTCTCACGCGGACGCTCTACGGGCTGTACATCCGCGCGGGCAGCGAGGACCCGGAGATGGTCGAGGCGCTCGGCGTCGACGTTCGGAAGGCGTTCACCGTCGTCTTCGGACTCGGCACCGGGCTCGCGGCCGTCGGCGGCGTCTTGCTCATGTGGGACCCGCTGTGGGGGGCGAGCGTCCTCCTCAACATCGAGGTGTTGCTCTACGCGTTCGTCGTCGTCATCATCGGCGGCCTCGGCTCGTTCAAGGGAACGCTCGTGGCCGCCGTCGTCGTCGGCGTCGCCGACTCGTTTACCACGTGGCTGTTTAGCACGGGGATCGTCACCTTCTCCGGCCTGTCCGAAGTGACGGTCTTCCTCCTGCTCGTGGTCGTGCTGATCGTCCGCCCGCAGGGACTGTACGGCGTCGAGGAGGTGGGCGGCCATTAGCTCGAGTCGCGACGGGGCGGGAACGCCCGGGGAGACCGACGGCGGCACCGACGCGGTGACCGACTCGAGCGAGCGGCCGCTCGAGGTCGAGGAGACCAACCGAGGGACGCGAACCGACGAGGGCTGGCTCTCCGAGTACGCCCGCGATCACGTCGTCCACGGCCTCGTGATCGTCGCCTTCCTCGTCTATCCCGTCGTCTACGACCTCCTGGGTCGGTCGCCGCTCGCCTCGGAGGCCGCGGCGTTCCTGCCCGGGCTGACGTTCATGATCGCGGTCCTGTACCTCGGTCTGTTCGCGATGAGCTTCGACTTCGTCAGCGGCTACACCGGCTACCTCTCGTTCGGCCACGCCGCCTTCTACGGGACGGGCGCGTACGCCGTCGTGCTCGCGACGAACGGCAAGATTCCGGGCGTCCCCGCCGACACGCCGTTCGTCCTCACGATGCTGCTCGGTGCGGTCCTCGCAGGCGTCCTCGCACTCGCCATGGGTGCCGTCTCGTTCCGGCTGACCGGCGTCTACTTCGCGATGATCACGCTCGGGTTCGCGCAGGTGCTGTACGAACTCGTGCGCAACTGGGGGTACGTCAGCCCGAACCCGAGCGAGGGCGCGACCGTCGACGGCGGGGCCCTCGAGGTCGGCGTCCCCTACGTCGACTCGCTCGGCCTCGCGGTCGGTCGTCTCACCGGTGACAGCTTCGAGAACGTTCTCGGGACCGGGTTCGACGTCTCCGCGACGATGACCTCCTACTACGCGCTCGCGCTCGTGGTCGTCGTCTGTTACTTCTCGATGCAGCGGATCATCCACTCGCCGTTCGGCAAGGCGATGATCGCCGTCCGCGAGAACGAAGAACGCGCCGAAGCCGTCGGCTACGACGTCTTCCGGATCAAGATGGGTGCGTTCGCCGCGAGCGCCTTCTTCGCCGGCATCGCGGGGGCGCTGTTCGCCGGCTACTCGCGCTCGGTCTCCCCCGAGAGCACGTACTTCTTCCTCGTGACGGCGGACGCCCTGATCGTCACGATCGTCGGCGGCATCGGTACCCTCGCCGGACCGCTGTACGGCACCGTCTTCCACGAGTGGCTCGGCGACGTCCTCTCGACGGAAGACGACGGGATCGCGACCTATCTCCGGGAGACGGTTCCCGAAGGCCTGCTGACGACCGACGTCGGCGGCGTCACGTTCGCCGACGTGATCAACTCGGTCGTCGACGGCCGCGCCCCGCTGTACCTCGGAATCGTCTTCGTGCTGTTCGTGCTGTTCGTCCCCAACGGCCTGCTCGGGACCGTCCGGGACCGACTGGGCGGCACCGTCGCCGAGCGCACGGGCGACGTCCTCGAGCGATATCGGCGGTGATCGGGGACTCGAGTTCTCGCGTGTGAGTGTCGTCGCTACTCTTCGACGACTTCGATCTCGTATCCGCGCTCTTCGTCGTCTGTCGTGTCGAAAATTCGGTCGAGCAGATCGTCGATGACGCCCATGTCCGATGGTGATACCGAACGGCAATATATTTTTCCATGAAATATATAATTATATTACAAATTATTTTGATAGAATTGCGGCTGGCGAATCGCTACCCGGCACGAGCGAGGTCACTCGAGTGCGTCGACCGTGGGTCGGTTCACCTCGTCTGCGACGACCGCTCGGTCGGGAAGTTCGGGCGTCGGTTCTCGACCGAGGGTGAGCAGTCGTTCGGTGAGGGTGAGTTCGTCCGCGACCGGACTCGATTTCTCGATCTCTTCGTACTCGACCACGACGCCCTCGTCGCTCGACGCGATGCGGACGACACACAGCTGATACGACGGGTAGTAGACCGGTGGGAGTCGTCCGGCGACGACGTTTCGACGGTGGAGACGCTTCAGCCAGGTGCCCGTGTTGACGAGCAGTCTGTCGTCGACTTCCAGTTCCTTCAGACGGTGCGTGTGTCCGTAGCAAAAGATCGCCGTCTCCGGACGATCGGCAAAGACCTCGCGGGCGGCTTCCCTGTACGGATCGTCGGGATCGACCGTGAGGTTCGTCTCGCCGATCCCGAACCGATCGATCGTCTCCCTGATGTCGCGGAGGAAAAACGACAGCGGGATCGCGACGAGCACCAACAGCCCGACGATCGCCACGTTGATCGTGAGCAGCAGGTGGACGGCCGCCCCGGCCAGACCGAACCGGGCGAGGAACGCGTCGGCCGTCTCGACCGGTATCGACCAGATCCCGGCCAGATCGAGCCCCGCGAGAACCGCGAGGACGACGCTGACGTTGAACAGAAACAGGAACGGGACCGTTGCGTACCGCAGGAAGGGGTTCATCTCGCGGTAAAAGTACTTCGAGACGAGCCAGTTGGGCATTCGCTCGGTGGGCGTCACCGCCTGCACGTCTTTCAGCCAGTTGTACCGTCCGCGGTCGGATAGCCGACCCGCCCG
Organism: Natribaculum breve; assembly: GCF_023008585.1. Lineage (GTDB taxonomy): Archaea > Halobacteriota > Halobacteria > Halobacteriales > Natrialbaceae > Natribaculum > Natribaculum breve. Next base: position 953,778 of record NZ_CP095390.1, read on the forward strand.
GCTCGTCACTTCCGTGTTGTAGAAGTACCCAAGCGGCGTCGCGTGTGGGTTGCCGAAGTCCTCGATCCGGTTGTTGGGGTCTCGCTGGTGGCCGTGTTCGAACCAGATCGTGCGGTCGCCCACCGGCCGGGTGATCGACTCGGCCTGGACGAGGTCGACGTTGTACTCGTCGAACCGGTCGACGTACTCGTCGTAGGCGGCGAGTTCGTGATCGTGGTTGCCCGGCAACAGCGTGATCGGGATCGACTCGCCGGTCGCACGGAGCTGGTCGAACAGCCTCCCGTACTTCTCGACCAGGACGTCGAACTTCTCTATCCCCTCGAGTTCGGTGAACTCCCAGAGGCCGAACGCGTCGCCGTTGATTATCAGTTCCGCGTCTTCGTCGGTCGATTCCAGTCGCTCGAGGAACTCGAGTAACTCCTCTATGAAGTCGACGCGCTCGAGTTGCTCGTCGCCACCGATGTGGAGGTCGCTGATCACGTAGTAGACCGAGTCGTCGGCGTCGGTCATTCACTCAGACGTCCGGGCCCACCACCAAAGGTGTTCCTGGCAGGACGTGGAACGTCTCGTACGGTCTGCTGTCCCGATCGTCCGCAGCGACCGCCCGGCGGGACGCAGTCGCTGCGGGACGGCCGGACAGCGGTCCGTATCACTCATACTACTGGACAAAACGATTCTCACATCGATCGCACTCGAACAGCCGTCGCCGGCGACGACGGCACGTGAGACGCGATCGAGTGTTCAGTGACTTTTGTCCGGCAGTATCACGACGCGACGTTCGATCCGGCACGGCCGAACGTTTCCGTGCGGACAGTGTGCCACCTGCTTGTGCTACGCATCTCCTCTTTCGCTCGAATTCGTCGGCATCGTCGGTGCGGGTTCCCCGGCGGCACGTCTCGGTGCCTGCCGATCGGTCTTCTCTTCCTCGCTGCCGGTATTCGATGCGCTAGACGTTATGGGTCGGCGAGAACTCCTCGTCTTCGAACCCACCCTCCGGGAGCCGGTCGAGTACGACGTCCTCGTCGCCGCCACTCGTTCGCTTTCGCCCGCCGACGTCGTCGATCTCGAGTGCGTACCATCTCGTCTCCGGCCCGGTCGACGATCGGCGCACGCTCGCGTCCGCGTCGGCGGCCTGGCTGAAAAACACCGCGGCAGCTCGTTTCGCGACCGCCTCGTCCGAGAGGGGCCGTAGCGAGCCGGTGACGACGACGCTTTGCCACTGGTCGTCCTCGTCGAAGTCGTAGCTCGTGATGGTGACGGTCCGGCTCGCCTCGACGAACGCTTCCTTTCGAGAGCCGTCGGCCATCGCGAGGTGAACGATACAGCGCGACTGCTCGGCGTCGTAGGCGACCGAGATCGGGAAGCCGTAGCCGTCGTTCTCTCTGGCCAGCGAAAGGACGCCGTGGCCCTGTCTGGCGAGGAAGTTGACCGCCTCCGTCTTCGAGATCGACCCCGCGATACCTGACATCTCTCGGGCGTACATCGTGCAGCGTCATCAATATGTCGGGATCTCAACCTGTGTACGTTCGGCCCGGCTCGCCGTGGGGGCCACGAGAGCGTGTCTCGGTGAGGACAGTTATACTGCCGGACGACACGGTTCGTACGTCGATCGCACTCGAGACGCTGTCGTCGCCGACGACAGCCGTCGAGACGCGATCGAGTAGTCACTGGCTGTTGCCCGGTAGTATTATTCGTCGTCTGTTTTCGCGTTCCGTTCGTCCACCACGTCGATCGGAACGCCAGCATCGATCCGTCGATGCCGGTCGACGTCGCCGAAACCGCCGCTCAGGACGCGAGTCAGCGCCTCTTCGACGGTCTCGTCGACTTCGGTCATCTCGTCGGGGTCGACAGCGACGACGAATCCAGACGAGACGTTCGGTGCGGTCGGCAAGAACAGCAATTCCTGACCGTCCTCGGTCTGCCTGCCGGTTTTGAACGCCGTCATGCGAAGTCCCTCCCACGTTTCGATTTTGACTGGCTCTTGTAGCGACTCCTGGTCGCCCAAAGCCGTCTTGGTAGCCATCTTCGAGGCGTTGTAGACCATGCGCAAGCCGGGGATGCTGTTCGCGACGTCGTCGAAGACGCGCTCGAGGAGGTCGCCGATCGTCGTCCGCATGAGATACCCCATCGAGAGCGTGAGACTGGTGAAGACGATCAGCGTCACGACGACGCGGAGAAACTGCGTGACCTGCTCGCGGGTCCGTACGGCGCGTTCGCTCTCACCCGGAATCAACGGTTCGAGCGCGTCGGGGTTCATGATGAGCCCCGGAGCGAGACCAGCGGCGAGGGCATAGAGCCTGTAGATCACGTAGAGTGAGACGAGAATGGGACCGAGGACGACGATCCCTCTCGCTAAATCTCGCTTCCACGAGGCCATATACAGACGTGTCTCTATCGGGTTATGAACCTTCTTTTCCTCGACTACCACGGCCCGACACCGACACTGCATTCCCCCGGTGACGGCCGTCTCCTTCCGAGAGGTTCTCGAGTCTCGGCGCAACCAACCTGGACTCGTTGGCCTCGAGTGCGCCCTCACCGACGATCACCGTGACCACCGACGCTCGTCGCGACCGCACGCACGGCGTTCACCTGCGGAACGGGATCCAGAGAGTATCTCAGTCGCTCGTCACCCGAGCGGACTGCCGTCAGGTGTCGCCCCCGGCGACCAGTTCCTCGAGGCGTTCGACGGGATCGACGCCGGCGAGTACGACCAGTGCGAACACGGCGTCGGCGTCTGGCCGCGGTGCGTCGCCGCCGAGGACCCGATTCGAGCCGATCGTCGACGCGAGGTCGCGCCGGCCGTCGGCGATCGCCTGCCGGTTGAGCCACGCCGGCGGTCCGCCGACGACCAGCAACGCCCGGTCGGCTTTCTCGGGTTCGCGCTCGAGCGTGTGTTTGCCGTGGGCGGCCTTCCGGATCGCGGTCTCGACGGCGCGAATCGCCGTCGTCCGGTCGACGCTCGGTTCGTCGCTCGGCTTCGACGAGAAGAGTCGGGCTTTGAGTCGCGAGCCGACGTCGGCCTCCTCGCCGTCGGTTTCGACGTGCTGCTCCGTGTAGCCGAGCGTGACGACGTCGGTCTCTGCCCCCAGGATGCGCTCGAGGTCGTTCGTGTCGATCGCGGTCTCGGCCGTCGCCTCGCCGCCGTCGCCGACGACGGCGAACAGGGTCGCGACGTGCGTGGCGAGAGTCTGGTTCAGCCGCGTGCGCCCCTCGGCTAGTGACTCGCCGGTGCGAAGCCACGCTGCGTTGTCGAAACAGATGACGGCGTTCGCGAGTCCGTCGAGCAGTTCCAGCGTCCGGGTTGCGTTCGCCACCACGGGGGACGGAGACTTCCGGGCGTTGCGTTCACGCGACTCGTCGGTCGCCGGTGGTGCGCTGGGATCGCCGTCCGTGCCGGTCGCAGGCAGCGTCGCGAGGACGTAGACCGGCGCGTCGTAGAGGATCTGCAGTTCCCTGACGAGGGCGGGGGCTGCCCCGCCGCCGGTCGCGCCGCCGAGGCCGACGACGACGAGAAACGCGTCCGCGAGCGACGGCTGTCCACGGACGAGTTTGCTGCTCAATTCCTCGGCGTACTGCTTGCCGAGTTCGATTCCCCGACCGAGATCACCGTAGAGACCGCCGTTACGGTCTGCGTACTGGTGTCGGTGATCTGCTGGAACGGCAGTGGATTCCTGCAGGCTTTCCGAGTCGACGTCGAACGCGAAGGCCTCGACGTCCGACCCATCTGACGTGTTGCTGTAGATCGCATCGGCAATGCGACAGCCCGCACCCCCGACGCCGATCACCTCGAGTTGCATACTCGATCGTATTAGTTTCGACCACTTTCACACTTTCTTTTATTTTCCAAGAGGTTTCTCTTTCTGCCGCAGGTGGACAGTTCATCTCCAGTCGGCGATCGCGTTAGCGATTTGCCTCTCGAGTGTGTCTCTCGAACGCACGAATCGACGGGTAGCCTCTCGAGGTCGTCGAGACGAAAGAGTTGCGGGTTCGTTACGAGACGACGTCCCGCACGAGGGGGTAGCCACCGCCGAGCAGGAGGCCGAACAGGACGGCACCCAGCAGTACGACCCAGTCGACGGACGGAAACGACCACGAGCCCCCATCGATCACAGCCGTCGCGACCGGAGGCGCGAGTTCGACGACGCCGAGCCAGACGACGAGCGAGAACAGTCCGCCCCAGATCGCACCGGCGATCGGATCGTGAAAGTCGACGTTGAGCGCGGCGAGGAGTCCATCGTCGGCACGGCCCACGAAAAGCAGCATTGCGGCGTACAACACGCCGAGGGCGAGGCTGTATGTGACGACGACCAGCCAGCCGGCGACGACGCCCTCGAGGGAGTACACCTGTGCCACCGCCTCGATTCTGTCAGTCGCGTAGAGCATCGCGCCGAAGACGAGCGTGCCGACGAGCAGTCCGGGGGCGACGCTGAAGACCAGCTCGAGTCCGAGCGTCGCCCGTGGACGCCACCGACTGACTGCCATACGTTCCTGTTTTACTCACAGTGATAAATAAGTATACGATCACAGCTCCCTGAAGATCCGTCTCGAGAGAGTACGAATTGCAACTGAATTGTAACGCGTGTCGTCCAGTACGCGCGTCGTCCAGTAGTATCACCGCATGTCTTCTAGCGTTCGAACGGTGTCCGACATGATCCACGCCGTCTCACTGCCCGGCTCTTCGAGACAGATCGCAAAGAACGAGTCGCGGCCCTCGTCGACGGTAATCCGGTATCCACGGCTTATCAGCGCTTCACCGTCCTCGGAGAGAGATTCGGAGGTAGTCACACCCGTCTTCGGGGACAACAACAGATAACGGATACGATTCGACTCTCGGTCGGAAACCGTGAGTATCGATCGCGGAACTCGTCGGTCGAGACGCCCGCCGATCCCGTCGACGTCCTCGAGTTCGCGGGCCGTGGCAGGTCGTCGCTGTCGTGGCCGGACCAGTTCACAGCGTTGAACGAGAATGACGGGACCGACGCACCCGCCCTCACTCCTGGACGAGGACGTCGTTGTCCACTGGATCGACGCCGGCGATCTGGCCGTCCGGCGTCACCCTCACCAGGTCACACACGGTGGCGATCGGGCCGTCGTACTCCCGACTGACGCGGTCCATCTCGGCTTCGATCGTGGCGTCGTCGTCCTGGCTGACGTGTGAGAGGACGAGCGCACCGACGTCGGCCGCGCTCGCACTCGCGCCGATGTCCTCGGCGTAGGAGTGGAGGGCCGTTTTCGGCTCGTCGGGATCGGCGTGGGCGTCGATGATCCGGTTGTGCACGAGGAGGTCCGTTCCCGACGCGAGCCGCCGGAGATTCCCCGTCTCGAGTGACGTGTCGCCGCTGAAGGTGATCGACGTTCCGCCGTAGTCGAACCGGTAGGCGAGCGTCGGTATCTCACCGTGGGTTTCGGGAATCGCCTCGACGGTGACGTCCCCGTCGTATATCTGCGACGCCTCGTCGTGCTCGCCGATCGTCGCGTCGACCTCGTTCGGTTCGACCGCCAGCTGGCTTCCCTTGTAGCGATCGAGAAAGCTCTCGAGGTAGTTGTACGCGCCCGATTCGGGATCGAACAGCCGCGAGACGAACGTGTCGACGCCGGGGAAGTCGTCGGTTCCCGTCGGACCGTAGACCGCCAGCGGGCGGTCGCGTCCCTGCTGGTAGGTGGCCTTGACGACCGCCGGGAGGTCTGCGGTGTGGTCGACGTGCAGGTGGCCGATAAACACGGCCTCGAGAGCCGTCAGATCGACGCCGGCCTCGGCGAGTCGAGCACCGGTTCCACCGCCGGCGTCGAGCAGGAACCGCGGCTCGCCGTCGACGTGGACGACGTGGCCGGCGTTCGCCCGGCCGTTCCCGAACGACGACGCCCCCGACCCGAGGACGGTGATCGAGAGCGGGGCGGAACGGTCTCGGTCGGTCGACAGGTCGAAACCGGATCGCGATTCGGTGTCGCTGCTCGTCGTGTCACGATTTTCGGACATTACAGCGACTTGCTCATCACTGAGTGTCATAAAGATTACCCGGGAAGAAAGGGGTAGTCGCTGCTCGAGCGGCTATCGCCGACCCACGAACACCGCGATTCCCACCAGCAAGAGCCCGACACCCCACCACATCGAATCGCCCGGAAGATACGCGAGAAGGAGCGTGACGATACCCGAGGTGATGAGCGACCACCCGACGGTCGTTCGATACGTCATACGGTTACGTCGTCCCGGAGCCAGTTGAGTCCGGTGCCGGTATTTTCATACTATCGGACGTAACTGTGTGAAGATTCTCGCCACCCCGGGACGGCGAGAATCTTTCACGACTTACGTCCGGCAGTATCAACACGCCAGTCGGCCCAACTCGTGGTGGACACAGCGAACGATACCGCCGGACGACGGATTCACACGCCGATCGCACTCGAGCAGTCGCGAGACGCGATCTGTGGCCGCCGATCAGGTACTTTAAATCGGGTCCACCGACGAGTACACGCATGACGGTCGTCCTCGCCGGAATCGGTGCCGACAGCACCAACGTCGGTGCGCTCGCACCGCTGTACGACGACGGCACCTTCGAGTACGTCCCGATTCCGGAGAAGACCCGCGAGACTCGAGAGACCGAGACGCTGGGATCGTGGTCGCTTCGGTACGACGACGGCGTCGCTGCCGACCTGACGACCCGGATCAGTCCACAGCCGATCCACGACGGCGAGACGACGCTCACGGGGCAGGCCCTCGAGTCCTGGCCGCTCCACCACGATCCGAACTTCGAGGCGCTGACCTACGGCGAGCATCGAACGAGCGGCTACGTCTCCCGGCTGCGCGAACTCGAGCGCGACGACGTCGTCGGCTTCTACGCGGGACTGCGTCGCCCGGGTGGCGACCGGGCACATCGGTACCTGATCGGTTACTTCACCGTCGCCGAGGTGGCGACGATCACGCCGGAGACGCCGCAGGCCGAGCGCGAACGGATCCTCGAGCGCCACGCGGAGAACGCCCACGCGAAGCGCGCTCGAGACGGACGGCTGTACCTCGAGGACAAGACGGTCGTCATCGTCGACGGGACGGAACCGGGAGGGCTGTTCGAGCGCGATCCGGTTCGACTCAGCGAGTACTACGTCAGAGAGGGGAACGAGCGGGCACAGTACTACCTCCGGGACGACGTGGCGTCGGCCTGGTCGGTTCGGGAGGGCGGTGCGAACATGATGTTCAAACCGGCCTATCGGTGTGCGATGTCGGGTCCGGCGTTCGTCGACTGCGTCGGCGTCCCTGGCGAGCGTGACGGTTCGGCGAACTCGAGTGGCGACTGACTGGCGCGTGCGGACGTGAAACGGCAGCTCGCTGGCCGGCAAATTCGACCGCAAACCGGCGACTGCCGGCCAGTAAGCTTTTTTCGCCTCCATCGCTATCGGCAGACGGCGGGGGGTCGACGACGGTCTGTCACTGTATCGGCCAGCGCCGATCTACCACCACCACCTCCCCGCCGCCGATCGCCAGGGAGACGGCCCTATCGGTCGACTCAATAGCCATTCCCCTGTGTCCCTTCGCGGGCACCCCGCTCGCGAAGTTCTATCGCCGATCTATCGACGGTTCGATCGGCGTCCCGTCTATCGGTCGGAAGCGACGGCCACGGCGATTCGAAAACGCGGCGACGCCACTCATACTGCCGGACGTAAGTCGTGAAAGATTCTCGCCGTCCCGGGGTGGCGAGAATCTTCACACAGTTACGTCCGATAGTATCAGTCCCGCTTCACGCCGGGATTCGTCACGGCCCCGTTCGCTGCCGAATCGAAGTCACGGCCATACTTCGCGAGGACGCCACTCTCGTATGCCGGTTCGGGTTCGTCCCACTCTTCGCGGCGCGCCTCGAGTTCGTCGTCTGTGAGGTCGACCTCGAGCGTCCGCTCGGGAACGTCGACCGTGATCGTGTCGCCGTCCTCGAGCAGTCCGATCGGACCGCCGACGAACGCCTCGGGTGCGACGTGGCCGATCATCGGGCCGCGAGTCCCGCCGGAGAAGCGGCCGTCGGTGATCAACGCGACGTCGTCCTCGTGGCCGGCACCGACCACGGCGGCGGTGACGCCGAGCATCTCGCGCATGCCGGGGCCGCCCCGCGGGCCCTCGTTGCGGATGACGATGACGTCGCCGCTCTCGATCTGTCCCTCCTGGACGTAGCGCATCGCGTCTTCCTCGTTCTCGAAGATTCGCGCCGGGCCTTCGTGGTAGAACTTGTCGTCCCCAGTGACCTTGAGGACCGCGCCGTCGGGTGCGAGGTTGCCCGAGAGGATCTTGATCGCACCCTCCTCCTCTTTCGGGTCGTCGACGGGATAGAGGAACTCGGCCTCGATCTCCTCGTCGTCGGGGAGGTCGAGCGTCTCGAGTTCCTCCTCGATCGTCCGGCCCGTCACGGTCATCGCGTCGCCGTGGAAGAGGTCGGCCTCGAGCAGTCGCCGGATCACGACGGGCACGCCGCCGACCTCGTGGAGGTCGTTCATCACGTGGCTGCCGCCGGGCGAGAGGTGGGCGATCTTGGGCGTCCGGCGGGAGACCTCGTCGAAGTCCTCGATCTCGAGGTCGACGTCTGCCTCGCGAGCGAGTGCGAGCAGGTGGAGCACCGCGTTGGTCGAACCGCCGATGGCAGTCTGGAGCGCGATCGCGTTCTCGAAGGATTCCCGGGTGAGGATGTCCGAGGGGCGCCGATCCTCTTCGACGACCTCGACGGCGAGTTCGCCGGCCCGGCGGGCGACCTCGTAACGCTCCTCGTCTACGGCAGGGGGCGAGGCGCTCCCCAGCGGGGCAAGCCCCAGCGCCTCGGCGATCGAAGACATCGTGTTCGCAGTGAACATCCCGCCACACGAGCCCGGGCCGGGACAGGCGTTGCGCTCGAGTTCGTCGAGTTCCTCGGCGGCCATCTCGCCAGTGCCGTAGGAGCCGACGCCCTCGAAGACGTCGACGATCGTGACGTCCTCTCCCTCGTACTGGCCGGGCATGATCGAGCCGCCGTAGAGGAAGACGCTGGGGAGGTCCGTCCGGATCGAAGCCATCATCATCCCGGGCATGTTCTTGTCACAGCCGCCGATAGTGACCAGCCCGTCCATACGTTCGCCAAAGGAGACCAGTTCGACGGAGTCGGCGATCAACTCCCGGGAGATCAGCGAGGCCTTCATGCCCTCGGTTCCCATCGAAATGGCATCGGAGATAGTGATCGTCCCGAACTCGATCGGCATCCCGCCAGCCTCGTCGATCCCATCGACCGCGGGCTCGGCGACGGCGTCCAGGTGGACGTTACACGGTGTGATGTCGGCCGCCGGGTTCGAAACGCCGATCATCGGCGAGCCGAAGTCCTCGTCGTCGAAGTCCATCGCCCGGAACATCGCCCGGTGTGGTGCCTTCTCGGCCCCTTCCGTGACCTCGCGGCTCCGCAAGCGGTCCTCTTTTCCGTAATCGAACTGCTCGTCTTCGCTCATAGTCAGTTGTTCGCTCGAGTCGGCATAAGTTGCTCCACCGGGTCAAGCGTTGCGATGGAACGCTGACGGGATCGACGCCGTCGTTCGTTGCCACCGTCGAAATCCCCTTGCCGTCCGATCCCCAACGCCGCGTATGGCGATCGTCAGCGCGGGCGCGCGACTCCACTTCGGCTTCCAGAACCTCTCGCTGGCCCGCGAACGACTCTACGGCGGCATCGGCGTCGGCCTCGAGGAGCCCCGGGTGACCGTCGTCGCCGAACCCGCAGACGGCGTCGCCGCCGCCGACCCGCTCGCCCGCGAGTACGCCCAGCGGGCGGTCGACCTCCTCGAGGTGTCGGGCGTCGACCTCTCGCTCGAGCGGCGCCTTCCGCGTCACGTCGGTCTCGGCAGCGGGACGCAACTCGCGCTCGCGGTTCTCGCCGCGACCGCCCACGCACACGGACTCGAGCCCCGGGTGCGCGAACGTGCGCCCGCCCTCGGACGCGGCGGTCGAAGCGGCGTCGGCGTCGCGACGTTCGAAGCGGGCGGGTTCGTCGTCGACGCAGGCCACCCGACGGGACGGTTCACGACCGACCGGCCGGCCGACGGTGACTGGACGGTGCCGGCGGTCGTCGCCCGCCACGACCTGCCCGACGAGTGGCGATTTCTCGTCGTGATCCCGGACGCCGAACCCGGCCGGAGCGGCGACGACGAGGACGCGAGCATCCGGTCGGTGATCGAACGCGCCGACCCCACCGTCGCCGACGAGATCGCGGGCGTGCTCACGCGCAACCTCCTGCCGGCGGCCGCCGAGGGCCGACTCGAGGCGTTCGGCGACGCGATCGGCGAGATCGGACGAAAGAACGGCGTCTGGTACACCGACGCCCAGGGCGGCGTGTTCCGCCCGCCCGCGGGCGAACTCGTCGAGTACCTCGAGCACTGCCCCGTCCTCTGTGGCGTCGGCCAGTCCTCGTGGGGGCCGGCGGTCTACGGCGTGACCGACGTGGCCCACGCCGAGGAAGCGCGTGCGATGGCCCGATCGGCACTCGAGTCGTGCGGACTCGAGGGCGAGATCGTCCTCTCGCCGCCGGCCACTGATGGCGTTCGCGTCGGCCGCCTGGCAGGTCACGACGGCAGATAGGATCGAATCGGCGGGACGCGACGGTTCCGGGAGCCGAAGCCGGGCGCTTTTGACCGCCGACGCCCTACCTCGAGATATGCAGTTTTGCGACGAATGCGGTTCGATGATGAAAGCCGAGGGGGACCGCATGGTCTGTACGAACGCAGACTGCGGTGCCTCGATCGAGCGCGATCGCGATCGCGAGGCCGACTTCGTCACCACGGAAGAACAGAGCGAGGACGACGTGATCGAGTCGGACGAGAACGCGAACTTCGAGGGGAAGCCGAAGGCGACGGACGTCCGCTGTGAGGAGTGTGGAAACGAAGAGGCGTGGTACACGCTCAAGCAGACGGCCTCGGCAGACGAGCCGCCGACGCGGTTCTTCAAGTGTACCGAGTGTGGCCACCGCTGGCGGGAGTACAACTGACGTTCGGTTAACTCTCGCCGACCGACGCCGGTTTCGACCGTCGACGCAGCGCCGACGAGGTCGTCCTGATACTATCGGACGTAACTGTGTGAAGATTCTCGCCACCCCGGGACGGCGAGAATCTTTCACGACTTACGTCCGGCAGTATGAGCGCTTCTGTCCGATGGATTTGCTCGCTTCGCGCTCGAGTCTCTCACGGACGATCATGAGTGTGGCAAACATTCGGGGTGTGCGGGGATTTTTGACGTCCGGGGCGAAGGTGTGTGCTATGGAACTGCACAACAGGGAAGTACGCCAGGACGTCCGCGAACTCGGGGCGTTGCTGGGTGACGTCCTCGAGGCACAGACGTCCAGCCAGGCGTTCGAGACGGTCGAGTCCTGTCGGACCGCGGCGATCGACTACCGGGCGGGCGACCTCGAGTCGCGCGAGCCGCTGATCTCGGAACTCGAGAACCTGTCTCCCCACCGCCAGCGGATCGTCGCGCGAGCGTTTACGACCTACTTCGAACTCATCAACCTCGCCGAAGAACGCGAGCGGGTCCGGGCGATCCGCCAGGGTTCCCAGGAGGGAACGCTCGAGGACAGCCTCGAGGCAGCCGCCGAGGAGCTCGCGGCGGCCGATCACGCGACCGTCCAGCAGATTCTCGACGACGTGCTGATCGAGCCGACGTTCACCGCACACCCGACGGAGGCTCGCCGGAAGACGGTCAAGGCGAAGCTTCGTGAGGTGGCGACCCACCTCGAGACGCTCGACGAGCGGCTGTTGACCGACAAGGAGGCGGGACAGGTCTGGCGCGACGTCGACGCCGAGGTGACGAGCCTCTGGCAGACGCCGCAGGTCCGCAAGCGCCAGCCCGAACCCGAAGACGAGGCGCGAAACGTCCAGTGGTACCTCGAAAATACGCTGTTCGACGTGGTCGGCGAGGTCTACGACGAACTCGCCGACGCCCTCGAGGAGGAGATCGACGCCCCGCTCGATCTGCCCAAACTGTTCGAGTTCCGCTCGTGGGCCGGCAGCGACCGCGACGGCAACCCGTACGTGACGCCCGACGTGACCGCGATCACGCTGGAGCGCCAGCGCGAGGTCATCCTCGAGCGCTACCGCGAGGAACTCAAGCGACTTTCGGGCGTCCTCAGCCAGGACGGGAGCCGGATCGACGTCGGCCCAGCGTTCGAGGCCGCACTCGAGGCCGACCGCGAGCGGCTGCCGGGCAGTGCCCGTACCGCCGAGGAGCGCTACCCGGGCGAGCCCTACCGCCAGAAACTCAAGCTCATGCGGGACCGACTCGAGCGCGTCGGCGGCGTCCGGCCCGGCGGCTACGACGACGTCGACGAACTGGTCGCCGACCTCGAGGTGATCGCCGACAGCCTCCGCGACAACGGGGCGGAGACGGTCGCGGAGGCCCACGTCGACCCGCTCCGTCGCCAGGTCGCGACGTTCGGCTTCTCGCTTGCCAGCCTCGACCTGCGCGATCACCGGCAGAAACACACCGACGCCATCGCGCAGACGCTCGAGCGCGAGGGGATCGACTACGCCGCGTTCGACGAAGACGAGCGCGTCGAGTGGCTCACCGACGCGATCTTGCAGGACGAACCGGTGATCGACCTCGCCGACACCGACGGCCTCTCCGAGGACGCCGCGCGCGTCCTGACGCTGTTCGACCGCCTCGCCGACTGGCAGGCCGAGTACGGCATCGAGGCGATCGACACCTACTGCATCTCGATGACCGAGGAGCCGAGCCACGTCCTCGAGGTCCTCTTTCTCGCCGACCAGGCCGGGGTCGTCACCCTCCCGGAGCACTCGGGACTCGACGTCGTCCCGCTGCTCGAGACCGAGTCCGCCCTCTCCGGGGCTCGCCGGATCATGGGGACGCTGTTCGAGAACGAGGCCTACGCGCAGGCACTCGACGCCCGCGGACGCACCCAGGAGATCATGCTCGGCTACTCGGATTCGAACAAGGAGAACGGCTTCCTGGCGGCGAACTGGTCGCTGTACCGAAACCAGCGCCGGCTGGCGTCGATCTGCGACGACCACGACGTGACGATGCGGCTGTTCCACGGGCGTGGCGGCTCGATCTCTCGCGGCGGCGGCCCGATGAACGAGGCGATGCTCGCGCTGCCAAACAGCAGCGTGACGGGACAGATCAAGTTCACCGAACAGGGTGAGGCGATCGCCGAGAAGTACGCCAACCCGCGGATCGCCGAGCGCAACATCGAGCAGATGCTCAACGCACAGCTCCGGTCGCGCAAGCAGGCGCTCGAGCAGCCCCGCGAGAACGTCCCCGACGAGTGGCTCGACGCCATGGAGACGATGGCCGACGCCGCCCGCGAGGAGTACCGCGACCTCCTGGAGAGCGAGGGGTTCGTCCGGTACTTCGAGCAGGCGACGCCGATCACGGTCATCGAAGACCTCGACCTCGGCTCCCGTCCCGCCTCCCGGTCGGGCGAGCGGACCGTCGAGGACCTGCGGGCGATCCCGTGGGTGTTCTCCTGGACCCAGTCGCGGTGTATCCTGCCCGGCTGGTACGCGCTCGCGGCGGGGATCGACGCCTACCTGGAGAGCGAGGAGCCACGCTCCTCGTCAACTTCGAGCGGTGATGAGCCGCGAGACGACGGCGGCTCGATCGATACCCTCCAGAAGATGTACGCCGAGTGGCCGTTCTTCCGGACCACGCTCGACAACGCCGCCCTCTCGCTGTCCCGGACCGAACTCGAGATCGCCGCCGAGTACGCAGACCTCGCCGATCCGGACCTCCGCGAGCGCTTTTTCCCTCGCGTGAGCGACGAGTACGACCGGGCCGTCGAACTGATCACGACGATCGGACAGCGAGACACCCTCCACACGCGCGACTGGCTGGGCGAGAACCTCGAGCGGCGAAACCCCTACGTCGACCCGCTGAACCTGTTGCAGACGCACCTGCTCGCACGGCACCAGCGCACCGACGTCGAAGAACGGACGCTGCGGCTGACCGTCAAGGGGATCGCGGCGGGTATGAAAAACACCGGGTGAGCGTCGTCACTCGACCGTCGGCACCGGCACCGACTCGAGGACGCTCTCGACGATCTGGGCCTTCTCGACCTCGTTGACCGTCGCGTCGGGTGTCAGGACGAGCCGGTGGGCCACGACCGGCTGGGCGACGCGTTTGACGTCGTCCGGCGTGACGTACTCGCGTCCAGCGATCGTCGCGTACGCGCGAGCGGCCTCGAACAGCCGCTGCGTGCCGCGGGGCGAGACGCCGACCTCGACGCGGCCGTCGGTTCGCGTCCGGCGAGCGAGCGCCGCGACGTACTCGAGGACGTCCTCGTCGACGCGGACCGTCTCCGGGACCTGCCGGAGGTGAGCGACGCGGTCGGGTTCCAGGACGGTGTCGACCGTCGGGCTCATCGCGTCACGGCTGGCACGGCGCTCGAGGAGTTCGACCTCGCCTTCCTCGTCGGGATAGCCCATCGCGGTCTTGACGAGGAAACGGTCGACCTGGGCTTCGGGCAGCGGAAACGTCCCCTCCTGTTCGACCGGGTTCTGCGTCGCGATGACGAAAAACGGCTGCGGCAGCGTCCTGGTCTCCCCATCGACGGTGACCTGTCCTTCCTCCATCGCCTCGAGCAGTGCGGCCTGGGTCTTCGGCGGCGCGCGATTGATCTCGTCGGCGAGGACGACGTTGCCGAAGATCGGCCCCTCCCTGAACTCGAACGTCCGATCCCGCTCGTCGAAGACGTGGGTCCCGGTCACGTCGGTCGGCAACAGATCCGGCGTAAACTGGATCCGCGAAAAGGAGAGGCCGAGCGCGCTGGCGACGCTGCGAGCGGTGAGCGTCTTGCCGGTCCCCGGAACGTCCTCGACGAGGACGTGGCCGCGGCCGACGACGCCCACGAGGACCGTCTCGAGGAACTCGCGGTCGCAAACGACGGCGTCGCCGACCGCCTCGAGGACGGCCGCACACTCCTCGCTCGCCTGGGGTACGTTCATGGGCGTGCTACTCGTCGCCTCGTCTATATGTCTTCCGTCGATCCGACAGACGCGGGCGTGGATCGTTCGCACGCGGAGAGACGAATCGAAACCAATAAAATCGTCTGCCGGGTAGGTGTGAGTGAGCCGAGATAGCCTAGCCCGGCCAAGGCGGCAGATTCGAAATCTGCTGTCCTCACGGACTCGGGAGTTCAAATCTCCCTCTCGGCGTTTTACGGCGACAACGGCCGTGAGCCGTGCGAACGGCCCCGTCGCCGTAAAAGACGACGGGAATTTGAACGAGACGAGCCGCAGCCCGGGAAGCGAACGACGTGAGCGACCCGGACCGTCTCGGCGTTGTTCAAATCTCCCTCTCGGCGTTTTTCCACTCTCTCGTTCCACGAGCAGCGTGCCGACTGTGAGTACGCGAAGATCGGGGGAGGGATACAGGTGATTTGAATCAGGGAGCAGCTTCGCTGCGACCGTGGTTCAAATCTCCCTCTCGGCGTTTTACGGCGACAACGGCCGTGAGCCGTGCGAACGGCCCCGTCGCCGTAAAAGACGACGGGAATTTGAACGAGACGAGCCGCAGCCCGGGAAGCGAACGACGTGAGCGACCCGGACCGTCTCGGCGTTGTTCAAATCTCCCTCTCGGCGTTTTTCCACTCTCACGTTCCACGAGCAGCGTGCCGACTGCGAGTACGCGAAGATCGGTGATGGGACACGGGGGATTTTCCCGACAGGCGAGCGGTCCGTGGCGCTGAAATACGTCCCTGGTTTCAGTCCTCGAGTTCGCCGGTCACCGTATCGCCTTCCCCCGAAGACGCATCGAAGAACGCGTTCAGCGCCATCGTTACGCCGAGGTACGTCCCGACGGCGATGACGACGATCTGGAGCATCATCGAGAGCAGTAGTCCCTCGAGGCTACCACCAAGCTGCTGAAAGAGGAGCGTCATATTCCGAATGAAGACTGGAGAATAAAAGTACGTTCGGTCGCGGGTGCTCGAGCGGCGCTAACGCGAGCCGCGGTTGTCAGCCGTTCGAGATCCCGCCTTCTCGAGCGGTCAGACCTCGAATCCCCAGTTGAAGTCGCCCTTCCAGTCTGACCGCGCGCCGGCGAAGTTCGTCTCGCCGTAGTGGCGGTTGCCGGTCCACAGGACGTTCGAGAGAGTCGTGTCGTCGTCGCTCGTCACGAGCGCCCGGAAGATCGACCGGTCGACGGTGTGATCCGCGCCGTCGTCGGAAAACCGGAGGCTCGCGACGTCGGCGTCGACCTCGCAGTTGTCGAGGACGAGTCGATCGACGGCGTCGCCTCGAGCGTCGACGAAGATTCCGTTGCGACTCGCCTCGGACTGCGAGGCGTGGTCGAACGAACAGTCCCGGAAGACGACGTTCGACGAGCGGACGTACACCGCGTAGTCGGAGACCGTCGGACTCGAGCGGTCGGTGATCGTACAGTTCTCGAACGTCGTTCGCGTCGCGGCGTCGTCGCTGACGCGGATCGCCCGTCCGTCACCTCCGTCGTCGGTGACGTGGACGTTCGACAGATGGGCCGGACCGGCCTGCGTACAGCGGACGATCTCGGTGTTCTTCCGGACGTGATTGATGCAGTAGAGGCCGTCGACGACCTGTCCGGCACCGGAAATTTCGCCGTCGAGCCAGAGCCCCGCCCACGGCTGGCCCGGATGCTCGTCCATTACGACCTTGGTGTTGAGAATCGCGTCGTTCGGCCCGATCCGAACGTTCGCGCCGGCATTGTTGTGTGCACGACAACCGACGACGAGGTTCCGCCCGGAGTTGTTCGAGACGTAGATCCCGTTGTCGAGAAACCCCGAAACCTGGCATTGTTCCCAGATGTTCGTTCCCGTGTGGTAGATCTCGGCACCGAAGGGGATCGCGTGACCGACGCCCGTGTCTCGCGACTCGTAGTTCGTATCGCCGTGGGTGAATCGAACGTTCCTGATCGCGTTCGTCGCCTCGGGACGAATGCCGTCGACTTTCAGCGTGTGTCGGTCACCACCGTACTCGGGGTTGAGCCTGTCGCGTCGCCCGCGGAGTTCGACGTTCTCGACGTGGCCGTACCCGTAGGTGTGCCACCGTCCGATACCGGTGTCGTACTCGCCGCGAATGTCGACGCGGAGGTTCTTCATCACCGTCCGCTGGGCGTGCGGGAGCGACTCGTCGATCGTCCCGACGGTCATCATGCGGTCGACGTCCTGATCTGTGACCTCGAGCACGGCGAACGGCTCGCCGACGACGCCGAAGTACTCGTGTGCGAACAGTTCGATGTCGTCGGTCTCGACGTACCACGTCCCCGACGGAATCACGTACTCGTGACAGCGGTCGGTCGGGTCGTCGAACGACGAGTAGTGGTCGTAGATCGCCCCCCAGACGTCGTCCCGTTCGGACTCGACGCCCAGGTCGGCACGCACGTCGACGACGTGCGGATTCGTCGTGGAATCGCCGTCGGCGTCGATTCGCACGCCGGCGTCGCTCTCGACGGCCGAGAGCCCGTCGGCGAAGTCGAGGTGGGACACGCCGTCAGCGACGGTCGTCCCCGAATCGGCGACCGTCAGTCGTCGCGGGTCGGCTCGCTCGTCTTGCTGTGCGGCGACGACGCCCGATCGGTCACCGGTCGCGTACGCGCTGACGAGTCCGGCACCACCGAGTGCTCCGAGCACTCGCAGGTACGATCGTCGCGGGACGCCGCCACTGTCGCCGTCGCTACTGTCGCTCGTCTGCTGTCGGCTCCGATGCTTGTCGGCCATTGGCAGTCGAGCTGGATGACTGTCACACGATTTGTTATATACGGGTTGCTACCGATAGCCGGTCGGTACGGCCGTCATACGTCCACGACGGTTCCGTTGCGAAAGAACACACGGACGAAACGATCCGGTAAGAGCCGGATTACAAAGACGCCGCGTCGCCACTCACCTCTCGCCCGCTCGACGACGATCGCGGGCGATTCCCACCCCCTCACCACCTCCCGACCCGGATCTTTTCGTACGCTGCGTCGCCAACCCCGAGTATGGAGTTTCGACAGCGACTGGTCGTCGGTGCACTCTGGATCGCAGTCGCGGCCGTGATGGCGAGTACGCTCGAGTCGGCGGTTCCGTCCTCGGCCGACGCAGCCGCACGGCTGTTCGTCGTGATCGTGGCGCTGTTTCTGGCGGGCGTCTACCTGCTGGATCCGAAAAACGTGATCAGTCGGGGGCCGTTCTCCGGCGACGAGTAGCGAGCGCTGGTACCCTCCCGAGCGTCGACTGCACGGTCGAATCGACCCGCACCGCCGGATTCGACCCTGCAGTGCAGGCTCGAGACGCCACTAGTCGTCTGCCGGCACCGTCAGGTCCCGTTCGTTCTCGAGTAAGCGGTCGAGCGCGTCGACCATCGCCTGGACGCTCGCGCGGGTGATGTCGCCCTCGCTTCTGGCGACGGTGACGCTGCGGTCGTCGCGGGACATCGTCACCTCGACGGTGACGACGGCGTCGGTGCCGCCGGTGACGGCGTCGACGTGGTAGGAGTCGAGTTCGGCGTCGGCGGCCGACCCGAGCGCCTCGCGGACGGCGGAGACGGCCGCGTCGACCGGGCCGGAGCCGGTTCCGGCGGCGACGCGTTCCTCGCCGGCGACGTCGAGTCTGACGCTGGCGGTCGGGACCGCGCCGCCACTGGTCGCGGTGAGGTCGCGCAGTTCGACGGTTCGCTCGCGGTCGTCGCCGGTGACGTCCTCTGCGATCGCGAGCAGGTCGGCGTCGGTGACCCGCCGACCGCGGTCGCCGAGTTCGGTGACTCGAGTGGCGATTTCGGCGATCTCGTCGTCGGTCGCCTCGACGCCGTGTTCCTCGAGCGTGGCCTCGACGCCGGCACGGCCGGTGTGTTTGCCGAGGGCGAGCCGTCGTTCCCGGCCGACGGTCTCGGGTGCGTAGGGCTCGTACATCTTCTCGTCTTTGAGCGTGCCGTCGGTGTGGATGCCGCTCTCGTGGGTGAAGGCGTTCTCGCCGATGACCGCCTTGTTCGGGGGGAGCGCGACGCCCGTGGTTCGAGAGACGATCTGTGCGAGGTCGTACACCTCCTCGAGTTCGAGCGTCTCGACGCCGTAGACGTGCGAGAGGGCGATCGCAACTTCCTCCAGGGCGACGTTGCCGGCGCGCTCGCCAAGCCCGTTGACGGTACAGTGGACCATGTCCGCGCCGGCGGCGATCGCGGCGAGTGCGTTTGTCACACCGAGTCCGAGGTCGTCGTGGGTGTGGGCGCTTACGGGCCCGAGTTCCGCCAGTCGCGAGACGGCCTCGTAGGTCCGGTCGGGACCCGTGTGGCCGACCGTGTCGGCGAAACAGATCCGATCCGCGCCGGCCTCGAGTGCCGTCTCCATCAGCTCCTCGAGGTAGTCGAGGTCGGCTCGCGAGCCGTCCTCGCCGATGACCTCGACCCAGAGGTCGTTGTCCTTCGCGTACGCGACGAGTTCCGCGGTCGTCTCGAGGTTGCTCTCGCGGGTCGCGCCGACCTTGTCCTCGACGTGGCGGTCGCTCGCCGGCACGACGAGGTGGATGCCGTCGACGTCACAGTCGAGTGCGAGGTCGACGTCGTTTTTCAGTCCGCGACAGAAGCTCGTCACTCGAGCGTCCAACTCGAGGTCGGTCACGCGGGAGATGCCCTGGCGTTCGCCGGGACCGGTGCAGGCGCTGCCGGCTTCGATCACGTCGACGCCGGCACGCTCTAGCGCGCGGGCGATCTCGACTTTCTCATCGGGTGACAGCGAGACGCCTGGCGCTTGCTCACCGTCGCGAAGCGTCGTATCGAGCAGTTTAACAGTCCGATCGTCGTCTCCGTCGAGTCCGTCACGGCCTACCATGAAGGAGTGAGAATCAGTTTCGGGGGCGAATTTCTCGGCCAGCCGCCTTGCGGCGACTTCCTCTATCCTCCACAGTGGGCGTATCTCGTGCCATGTGTAGGGCGACGTTGTACCGTCTCCTATAAAACGGCGTTGGCTAGACAGATATTTGCCGACCACGGGAGCGGAACACCCATCCCCGATCCCGTCGTATCGTCGTCACGATCATGGACAGGAAGCTTCGGCCGCTCGCACGCTCGCTTCGCGACGCACCCGTCGTCGGTCGAGACGGATACGAGTACTTCGTCCACGGCGTGACCGACGGCATCCCGCCGGTCGAGCCGGCCGTCATGCACGCCGTCGTCGACGGCATTCGAGCCCGCGTCGACCTCGACGACGTCGAGAAGATCGTCGCCCCCGAGGCGATGGCGATTCACCACGCGACGGCGCTCTCGCTCGAGACGGAGATCCCGTTCGTCGTCGTCCGCAAGCGGTCGTACGGCTTCCCCGACGAGGTCGCCGTCCACCAGGAGACGAGTTACGGCGAGAGCGACCTGCACTTAAACGGCGTCGAGGCCGGTGACAGGGTCTTGCTCGTCGACGACGTGCTCTCCTCGGGCGGCACGATCAGGGCGGTCTGTGCGGCGCTCGAGGAAGCCGGCGCGGAACTGGTCGACGTCGTGGTCGTCTTGCGCCGAATCGACACCGACCCCGGCGACCTGCCGGTCGACGTGACGTCTCTGCTCGACGTGAAAGTCGAAGACGGATCTGTCGTCGTCTCCGACTGATCCGTACCGCCGGTCGGAGACCGATCGTCACTCCTCGAGGACGAGTCGATCGCCGACGGCGACGTTCGCCGTCGCACCCGCAGGGAGTTCGACGATCAGGTCGGCCTCCTCGCGGGCGTAGCCGCGCCAGGGTCGGAGCCGTTCGACCCGGCGGACGACGCCGTCGACGACCCAGACGACGTCGATAGGAAAGAAAACGAACAGCATGTGGACGTCGCGCGTTCTGGCCGTCGCGAAGCGAAAGGCCAGCGCGTAGTCGTCGGGGATCGACCGCCGGAACGTCAGGCCACGGACCTGGCTCGCGAGCGAGTCGGCCGTCTCGACGTCCGTCGCCAGCACCTCGCGGTCGCCGTCCGGATCGCAGACGAGTCGCACGGTCTCGGGTCAGTGCGGGCAAGTAAAAACGTTCCCGTCGGAGGGTCCCTCACCGTGCCCGCTACGTTAGGCTAGACGTGTATCAGTTCTCGGTAATCCTAGTCCGTTTTTCAACACCTTATGATGAAAGAAAACCCTCGAAAATTTCGACGTCCGACATCTTCGACGGTTATTGTATAGATTCAACATTATAGATCACCTATTCGTCACAAATTGCCCCCCGAAGCTCTTTGTACAAATCAGGGTGGTATTCCTCTAGAATTTCGGCATCTTCCTCCAGTTCCTCAATTCTCTTTCGGATCCGACTCGCAGCCTCGTACCGCTTGCTGTCCGGCACGTCGGCTTCGCCAGTAATTCGTTCACGATCTGTCGCCGTCATGACGGCTCTGTATTGTCCCATATCTGGGTTTACGGGAACCACACACTTGGACATTAGCACCTATGGCCATGAGATTGGCTATGTAGCTAATGTTAGCTATAAAGCTAACTTTTATGTGATGTGGTGAGCATAGTAGCTAATGTGGGGCGTGGGATACCGGTCAGAAGTTGGCCGGAGCGTGCTGGAGCACGCCCGACCGCGCTTCCAGACAAGGAAGCATGCCAATGAAGACATCCGGCGGACTTCAGCGTTCCGCCACGACGGACGAATCGACCGACAGATCCTGGGCCAAAGGTCTCACTCCCAAGTTCGGCAAGCACGGGAATACGACGGGCCACGACTACTTCCGCTGCACCAGTTGTGGCGTCGAAGCGATGCGCCGCCTTGGTCCCCGCGACAATGGATGTAACTGCGGCGAGGCACCACAATGAGTCTCCCCGAGCCGACGGACGTGATCGCGCCTCGTGAGGACGTCCCGTACTCGACGTTCGACTTCCTCACGCAAATGATGGAGGGCGCGTATCCCCACGGTATCGCTCTCGAGTACCACGATTTGGTGCTGATCAGCCAGGTCGACGACGCCCAAATGACGAACGTCTGGTACGTCCACTCGGAGGACGGGTCGATGATCGAGTCACTGAATCTCGACGCCTTCCGGACGGCCACCGAACTCGAGGAGACGCTCGACGAGAGCGTGGCCTACGATCCAGCTGACCGTGAGGAGTGGGTGAACAGCCGATGAGCAGCACACCGCTCCCCGCGACGACTTCCCGAGACCGAACACTGGAACCCACGCCGGTCGGTGTGGATGTCGGGGTGAAGAATCTCGTCGCTGCGGCCCCAACAAACGGCGACTTGGAGGCGGCGCTGGTGATCGAGGGCGACCACGTTCGGAAGCGTCACGAAACCCTCGTCGAGGCGATGCAAGCACTCCAAGGCGCGAAATTCGACACCGCAGACGGGCAGACTCAGCTGTTCGCGGCACTCTGGCACCAGATCCGACCGCAGGTCTACGATGCCGCTGTCCGCGTCGTTCGCTACGCTCAGGGATTCTCCGCGCCAACGCTCGTGCTCGAGGACCTATCGTTCTGCGAGGCGACACTGTGGGAACGTCGGACGGCCGACGATGTCGGGACGTGGTTGCTCCCGGCCCTCCAGCACGCGATTGCACTGAAAGCACAGGAGGTCGGAATTCCCGTGACGTATGTCAATCCGAAGTACACGACCCAGCAGTGCCACGTCTGTGGCTGTCTCGGTCGCCTCGAGAACGACACGCTGGAGTGTACAACTGAGGATTGCCCCGTCGGCACCGTGTGCCGCGACCGAAGTGCCGCTGTGAGTATCGCCCAGCGAGTTGACCGCGAAGGGATGACCGAGGTGATCGGTCATCATGATTGAGGACATCGACCGCGACGTGTTCGTCCGGATTCAGACCGATCTACTTGTGGTCGGCGACAGCATCATGACCGATCGACATCACGCCAGCAACGGTAATTACGAGGACGACGACCCACAGAACCAGATCGGCGGGATCATTCCGGCGTTCCCGCTCTCTGGCTGGCTACGCCATGGGATGGAAGAGATCGTCCAGGAGTACGGCGGCACCGCCTGCCATCCCGGTGAGGCGAACGCGAACTTTCGCAAGGATGGCGTCTACGGTCGCGATCTCGAGGTTGGCTACCACGAGAAGGGCGCGTGTACCGACGATCCGAAGGAAGACGACGGGTGTGTCATCTTCGATCTCTTCGGTGGCTTCGGCGGCGTTCCCGGCAAGGTGATGCGCCGTCCGATCAAGTTCAATCCAGTCCGCAACAGCGTGGACTACACGCGCGGGCAAGCTGAAGGCCACTACCGACGGCTGATACTGTCAGCCAAAAATATTTCAAAGAAAAGCACGTTACTCCGATATGACCTCTCTCGACAACGTCTCTACCGAAGACCTCCGCCAGGCCTTGGCGGAGGTCGAGGGAAAAAAGCCATCACAACGGCTCATGGCGGCGATCAATTACCTTGAAGAAGACGGTGCAACGCTACAAGAGGTCGCTGAACGCTATGGATACACTGCTGGCTGGCTCTCGCGGTGGCTTGATCGACTCGAACGGCTCGCCGACGAGCCGTTCGAGGAGGTCGTCTACGACGAGCACCGTTCAGGAAGGCCCTCAAAACTCTCCGACAAAGAGCATGAACAGTTCGTTGAAGCGCTTCACAAGTCTCCAGAGGAAGTTGGACTTGACGCGCCTGCGTGGTCCGTTCCACTAGCTCGTCACTATCTCGCCGAGGAATTCGACGTTGAGTACAGTGAGCGTCACGTTCGACGATTGATGACCGAGGCCGGGCTGTCCTGGAAGACAGCCCGGCCGGAGTTTCACAAATCCGATGAGAGAGCACAGGAAGCATGGCAAGACGGGTTCAAAAAAAGCGCGACAACCTGGACGACGAATACACGATCTTAGCCATTGATCAGACGCGACAGGTTCTCTCGACACTGATTCACGCATGGTTTCCCAAGGGTGAGCGCCCGTCACTCCCGGTGACGGGCGCGTGGGACAGCATCAAACTTCTCGGTGCAGTCAGCGATACTGATGAGACGTTCTTTCTCCCCTGCGAAGAGAACTTCAACAGCGACACGACGATTCGTTTTCTGGACGCTCTCCAGACCGAGTTCGGCGAGAAAATCTGCGTTGTCCTCGACAACGCCTCGTATTTCACGGCGAACAGAGTCCAAGAGTTCGTTGAAGGTACTCCGATCGAACTGTGTTACCTTCCGCGGGGTTCACCAGAGCTGAACCCCGCGGAAGAGTGCTGGCGACAACTCGATCAATCACTCGGCAACCGCCTATTCGAAACGCTTGACGAACTTCGTGATGCTGCTCTCTGTGCACTGGACGAGATCAACGTGCCAGATGTCTTTACGTACTTATGTCCGTGAGTATAAGTGAGGCTGATTCAAGCAGTCAGTGTCCTGAGTGTGGAAGTCGTGATGTGGGTCGGGATGGTGACTCGTTCCGGTGCCATGACTGCGAATTAGATGCACATAGTGACGTAGTAGGGGCGTGGAACGTATTGCGGTCGGAAGTTGGGCCGATGGCACGGCCTGCCGCCCTCTCCGCTGAACGCGATAGGGACGCACCCGAATCAGGGGCGTACTGGGAGTGGAATGGGCATGACTGGATACCCGCGAGTTTTGGGGAACAGTCATGTCCAGGTGACCAAACCAGCGTCGGCAAACCCGCAAGTTCACAGCCGGGGTAGTCTGCTGGCCGGATTGCCCACGGAGGAATCCCACGGCTTCAGCCGTGTGGAGGATGTCAAGACCGGTCAGCGCTCGAGTATCCTCGAGGAGCGATCCGGGGATTGTCTTCGAGGAAGTAACGGATACTGGCGCTGGTGAATCGTACGACAGCCCCGACTTGAGCCGTCGCGATCAGGGAGTCGAAGCGGGAAACGGCGGATGCTCGCCGTCCGAAATCTCTCGCCTCACCGGGAAAGCTGTGACGGTGGCTGAAAATCCAAGTGGATGGCACACCGCCCGCGACGGCGTCGTCGCGGCTTCGCCTCCTGTCACCGTCCCGATCCGGCCCGCTTCGAAACCCACAAGCGATGGGGAACCGAACCCGCGGGCAATGGAGCCACTCGAGCGGTACCGACCGATCGTCGACGACTTCGAGGCCTTCCTCGAGGCGTGTCGGCGACCGCTCGGCAACGCCGTCCGCGTGAACACGATCAAGGCGAGCGTCGAGCGGGCGACGGCCACGCTGGACGAGGAGGGCGTCGAGTACGAGCAGGCGGCGTGGAACCCGCGGGTCCTGCGTCTCGAGACCGACTCGCCGGGGTCGACCTGGGCGTCGTACCACGGGTTCACGCACGGACAGGAGGAGGTGTCGGCGGTGCCGCCGGTCGTCCTCGACCCCGAGCCAGGCGACCGGGTCTGGGACGCCTGTGCCGCTCCGGGCGGGAAGACGACCCAGCTCGCGGCGCTGATGGACGACCGGGGAACCGTCGTGGGCAACGACAGCAACCTCGGGCGACTCTCGGCGCTGCGGTTCAACGCCGAACGCCTCGGTGCGACCTCGATCGCGGTGACCAACCAGGACGCGCGCAACTTCTCGATGAAGCCCCTCGCGTTCGACGAGTTCGACCGGTCGCTCGTTGACGCGCCGTGTTCCTGCGAGGGAACGATCCGGAAGAACCCCGACGCGCTCTGTGACTGGTCGGTCGATCACGTCCAGTCCGTCTCGGGTATCCAGAAGGGGATCCTTCGGCGGGCGGTCCAGGCCACCCGCGAGGGCGGTACCGTCGTCTACTCGACTTGCACGTTCGCTCCCGAGGAGAACGAGGCCGTCGTCGACTACGTCCTCGAGGAGGAGGACTGTCGCGTCGTCGACGCCGACGCCGACCTCGAGTACGCGCCCGGACTCACCGAGTGGGACGACGAGGCGTACGACCCGAGCCTCGAGCGGGCGATGAGAATCTACCCACACCACAACGACACGGGCGGCTTCTTCGTCGCGAAACTGGAGGTGACCGCCTGATGGCGGACGACGCGGAGGACCTCGAGGAGAACGTCGGCCAGCGCTTCGATCGGCTGCCGGCGACGACCGCCGAGCGGACCGTCGAGGGGCGGGTGAGTCGCGCGGAGGTCCTCGAGTACTTCGAGGATCGGTTCGGCATTCCGCCCGCGACCTTCGACGACCACACGTTCTGGGAGAAAGGAGCCGGAAAGATCTGGATCTACGCGGGCGAGTCGCCGTCGCCGGTCGAACTCGAGGCGCTCGGGATGACCTGTCTCCGGACGCGCCAGGAACACTGGAAGCCGACGACCGACTTCGTCCAGCGCTTCGGCCGGCACGCGACCGACTGCGTGATCGACCTGACCCACGAGCAGGCGCGGCGGTTCGTCGCCGGCGAGGACCAGGACCTCGAGTGGGACGGCGACTGGGGGTACCTGATCGCCGCCCACAGGGTCGCAGGCGAGTGCGAACCGCTCGGTGTCGGACTCTACCTCCACGGCGAGTTGCGCTCGCTGGTGCCGAAAGGGAGACGGCGCGACCTCGACGGTCGGACGTAGCGGATCGGTCCGACGGAACGTCGCCACAGGGTATCTTGTACGTCGACGTCGTACCGTCGTGACATGAACCGATCCATCGAGTCGGTCCTGATCCCCACCGACGGGAGCGAGGGCGCACTCGCCGGTGCGAGGCGGGGGATCGACCTCGCGAGTACGGTCGACGCCGACGTCCACGTCCTCTCGGTCGTCGACGTGACTCACGCCGCCGAAGCCCTCGAGTTCGACGGTGACGGGCAGTCGCCGCTCGAGCGCGAGGCCGAGCGAGCGGTCGACGCGGTCGCGGCGCTCGCCCGGGACGCGGGCGTCGACGCCACCACGGCACTCGAGCGCGGCGTTCCGTTCGAGATCATCGGCGCGTACGCCGACGAGCACGACGTCGACGTCGTCGCGATGGGGACGAAAGGCCGGACGGGCCTCGAGCGGGTCCTGCTCGGCAGCGTCACCGAGAACGTCCTCCGGACGACGAGTTCGCCGGTGCTCGCGGTCCCGCCGGCGGCGGGCGACGCGCCGGCAGGCGGCTACGACTACGACGACGTTCTGTTGCCGACCGACGGGAGCGAGACGGCAGCGGTCGCAGTCGAGTGGGGCGTCACGCTGGCGGACGCGTTCGACGCGATGGTCCACGCGCTGTACTCGGCCGACACGAGTCGGCTGGTGAGCGGCGAGGGAGCAGACGAGATCTTCGAGGCGCTCGAGTTACGGGGGAAGGGTGCGCTCGCGACGGTGCGAGAGCGCGCGCTCGAGGCGGACGTCAGCGTCACGGGAACGGTGGCCAGCGGGCCCCCGTCGCGGGTGATCCTGACGTACGTCGAGGACGAAGACGTCGACCTCGTCGTGATGGGCACTCACGGCCGGTCGGGCGTCAAGCAACACCTCCTCGGGAGCGTCACCGAGAACGTCGTCCGCAGCGCCACCGTGCCCGTATTCTGCGTGCCGATGGCCGACGGAGAGCCCTAATCGGCCGCGACAATCCCATCAGATACGTTGGACGTCCATCAAGTGTTTTGCCCCGGTAGCACGTACCATAGCACTCGAGGGATCGAAATGACAGACAAACCACACCAGAACCTGGCGATCATCGGCCACGTCGACCACGGAAAGTCGACGCTGGTCGGCCGGCTGCTGTTCGAGACGGGGAGCATCCCCGAACACGTCATCGAACAGCACCGCGAGGAAGCAGAAGAGAAGGGCAAGGGCGGCTTCGAGTTCGCCTACGTGATGGACAACCTCGCCGAAGAACGCGAGCGCGGCCTGACGATCGACATCGCCCACCAGGAGTTCGAAACCGACGTCTACTACTTCACGGTCGTCGACACGCCCGGCCACCGCGACTTCGTGAAGAACATGATCACGGGGGCGTCGCAGGCGGACAACGCCGTCCTCGTCGTCGCCGCGGACGACGGCGTCGCACCCCAGACCCAGGAGCACGTCTTCCTGGCGCGAACGCTCGGCATCAACGAACTGATCGTCGGCGTCAACAAGATGGACGTCGTCGACTACGACGAGGACCGCTATCGCGAGGTCGTCGAGGAGGTCAAGGCCCTGCTCGATCAGGTCCGGTTCGACACCGAGGACGCGAGTTTCATCCCGATCTCGGCGTTCGAGGGCGACAACGTCGCCGCCCCCTCGGACAACACGCCGTGGTACGACGGGCCGACGATCCTCGACTCCCTGAACGACCTGCCGGAGACGGAACCCCCGACCGACGCGCCGCTTCGCCTGCCGATCCAGGACGTCTACACGATCTCCGGTATCGGCACCGTCCCCGTCGGACGGGTCGAGACTGGCGTCATGGAGACCGGCGACACCGTCTCCTTCCAGCCCAGCGACGTCGGCGGCGAGGTCAAGACGATCGAGATGCACCACGAGGAGATTCCCCGCGCCGAGCCCGGCGACAACGTCGGGTTCAACGTCCGCGGCATCGGCAAAGACGACATCCGCCGTGGCGACGTCTGCGGCCCGGCCGACGATCCGCCGACCGTGGCACGGACCTTCCAGGCCCAGATCGTCGTCATGCAACACCCCTCGGTCATCACCGCGGGGTACACGCCGGTCTTCCACGCCCACACGGCACAGGTCGCCTGCACGCTCGAGGCGATCGACCAGAAGATCGACCCCTCGAGCGGCGAGGTCGAAGAGGAGAACCCCGACTTCATCCAGTCGGGCGACGCCGCCGTCGTGACCGTCCGCCCGCAGAAACCGCTCAGCGTCGAGCCATCGAGCGAGATTCCCGAACTCGGGAGTTTCGCCATTCGCGACATGGGCCAGACGGTCGCCGCGGGTCGCGTGCTCTCGATCGACGAAGCCTGAGTGGGGACCTCACCCGTAGGAGACCTGCGTCGGCTCGCTCGTGAGGAATCGAGTGACCCAGTTGTCGAACCCCGCCTTTCGCTCGAGGAACGCGCCGTGGCGGGCCTCGCGAAACATCGCTAGCTGTGCGTCGGGGATCTCCTCGTGGGTTTCCCGGAGGACCGACTCCGGAAAGTAGAGATCGTCGGTCCCTCCGATTACCAGCGTCGGCGCGTGGATCCTCTCGAGTCGCTCCCGGCTGTCGAACTCGAGGACGGCGTCGATCGACACGACGGCGTCGAGCGGATCGGCGGGGGCCGGCGGTCGAACGCGGCCGATCGTCCGCGAGAGTCGCGGATAGACCGCGCGCCGCCAGCCGGTGTACAGTTCCCGGACCAGGTCGCTGCGAATCGCCGTCCAGTCGCGCTCGAGCGCCCGTCGGCGGTTCCGGCGGATCGTCGGCACGCTCTCGGCTGCGACCCGACAGCCGGAGACGGCGAGGACGAGTCGATCGACCAGGTCCGGTCGGTCGATCGCGAGGTCCTGTGCGATTAGTCCGCCCATCGAGACCCCGATCACCGACGCGGGGCCGAGTTCCTCGTCGAGGACGCGCCCGTAGTCGCGTGCCATGTCCCGGATCGACGTTCCCTCGGCGAGTCCACGCGGCCGGCTCACCAGGTACACCGTGTGGTCGTCGACGTACGCTCGGAGAAACGCCCGGAGGCCCCAGGAGGCGAGCGGGCCGTACTCGCCGTCGAACAGCGCGTCGCCGATGCCGGGAATCAGGAGGAGCGTGCGTGGGCCGTCGCCGACTCGAACGTACGGAAACTCGTCCAGCAACTGGCCCCGTTCCGGTCGCGAAGTGTCCATTCGATATCTCCCTCGTCGGCCGTCGTACACCGGCGACGATCAAAAAGACCCAGCCGTGGTCGCTCGAGTCGGATTCGACGCCCGTCGACCGCCGGCGACCGATCAGCGCTCGCGGACGGTCCCGCCCGACAGCCCCTCCCACTCGACGCGGTAGCCCAGTTGCGACAGCGCCGCGCTCGAGTCCGTCAGGCCGGCGTCGTCGAGGATCGCCTCGGCGTCCCCGAGTGCCATCCCCGCCTCGAGGTCGTCGGCCAGGTCCTCGAGGACGCGAGGGCGGACCAGCGTCCGGCCGACGAGTTCGTGATCGGGAAACGACGCGTCCGCGAGCGCCTCCTCGCTGACGCCGCGTCGGGCCGCGAGGTCGGCGAGGGAGATCACGTCCTCGTCGGGTACGAGTTCGTCGGGCAAGGCGGCGGCGCTTTCGGCGACCAGGTCCCGTTCGTACTCCCGGAGCACGTCCACGACGTCCTTGACGCGGACGGTGTCGGTGTAGGGGATCGCCCGGTGGTCGCGAGCCGCGATCTCCTCGCCGACGCCCAGCGACTCGTCGACGGCCACGAGCAGGTCAACGTCCTCGACCGACTCGAGTTGCGAGAGCTTCTTTTCGACGTACTCGGGCGTCCAGAAGCCCATGATCTCGAAGTAGACGCGGACGTCGCCGTCGCGTGATTCGTTCGCTTCGCTCGAGTCGGGACGCCCGTAGCGGTAGTCGAACGCGAAGTCGGGGATCATCACCCGGGTTCCCGTCGCGAGCGGTTCGGGTTCGCGTACGAGGTCCCACGGGAGGTCGAGGTTCGAAAATCGAGCGGCGAAGTCGGCCTCGACGCCGCTGTCGAACGACACCGTCGCGACGGGGTCGGCGTCGGGGACGCGAATCGGATCATCGTGGGAGAGGTCGAGCGGACGGTCGGTGCCCCGGTCGTCGATCGTCGCCTCGAGGTGCCACTCCTCGGCGCTCGCCACCGTCCGGAGCAGGCGAGCAAAGCGCGTCCCGTACCGGCGCGTGGCCCGAAAGAGGTGCGTCGGCCCCGTGACGACGACCTCGCGTCCGGCTGCCGTCTTTCGAATCTCGTACATCAGCCGGAGGCGCTTGATCGCCGAGACGAGCGCCTTCGGATCGCTCGAGCGTATCCGAACTTCCGTCGCGTCGAACAGCGCCGTCTGGGCCAGCGAGAGGTTGTACTGGGCGACCAGCCCGTCGGGGTCCCACCGGGAGTCGACCACCGCGAGGACCTGTCGCTCGTCGAGGTCGGCGTACAGCGACGCCTCGAGGTCGTCTGCCGAGACGCCGAGTGACTCGCTCACCTGCTCGAGTGCCGTCTCCCGCTCGTCGGCCGTCACGACGCCGACGGCCTCGGCCGCCCGGAACGTCGCTCGGCGCGCCCGGACGGGGTCGACCGGGGCCCGCGTCTCGAAGGTCGACTCGCGCTCGAGCAGCGCCGCGAAGCCGCGGACGAGTTTGTAGTCGTCCGCCTCGCGCTCCAGGTCGGCGAGCGCGGACTCGAGGCGCTCGCGCGATTCGCCGACGTGGCCCTGGAAAGTCCCGATGACCCGGGCGGCGAGCGGCCGGTGTTCGCGTCCGGCGAACTGCGGGTGGAAGCCACCGCCGGCGCGAGAGACGCGCAGCAGGTCCTTCGTCAGCATCTACTCACTGGTGGGAGCGACGTCGCCAAAAGTCACCCGGACGCGGTCGTTCGACGAGCACGGTTGCCGTGTGGCAGGTGTCGCAGCCGAGACGCCGACCGAGACCAGAACGGAACCGCCGACGCAAACGCTTATCGCGCTTATCGTCATAGTCTATCGTTATGAATGCCGACGTTCCAACCGTCGACGTCGAGATTCCCGAGATCAGTCAGGTGGCGTTCGTCGTCGAAGATATCGAGGACGGCATGGATCGATTCGGTGCGATCCTGGGGGTCACCTCCTGGGACCTCTACCGGTTCGAACCGCCGACGCTCACCGACACGACCTACCGCGGCGAGGACCACGAGTACTCGATGATCCTCGCACTGGCGACCGTCGGCGACACCATGCTCGAGTTGATCGAACCGCTCGAGGGCGAGAGCATCTACACCGAGCACCTCGAGGAGCACGGCGAGGGGCTCCACCACGTCGCCTGCTTCGCGTTCGAGGACACCGAGGCTGTCGTCGAGGCGTTCGAAGACGCCGGAATGCCGGTGCTCCAGAGCGGCGTCTACGGCGAGGTTCCGTACTGGTACTTCGACACCGCCGAGCATCTAAACGGCGTCGTCTTCGAGACGGCGACGAACCTCGAGGCCATGTCCGAACCGGACGACACGTACACGGTGTGACGGTCCGGCGGTCGGGTCAGCGACGGCGGTCGGCGACCCGTTCCTCGGCGGTATCGCCGCTGACGACCTCGTACAGCAGGGCGCGACCGCCGTCGGCTTTCGGTCGGAGGATGCGACCGAGGCGCTGGGTGAACTCGCGCTCGCTGCCGCTGCCCGAGAGCACGACCGCGACGTTGGCGTCCGGCACGTCGACGCCCTCGTCGAGCACGTTCGAGGTCACCACGCGCGAGTAGGTCCCCTCGCGGAACCGCTCTAAGATCTCCCGGCGCTCGCTCGCCCCCGTCTGGTGGGTGATCGCCGGGATCAGGAACCGCTCGGCGACGTCGTACGCGAGGTCGTTGTACGCGGTGAAGACGATGGTCCGATCGTCGCGGTGGTCGTCGAGGATCTCCTCGAGCGCGTCGACTTTCGACTCGCTGCCGAAGACGATCTCGCGGGCGCGCTGTTTGGCGAGCAGGGCCTCGCGCGCCCTGGGATCGGAGCCGGAGCGTTTGACCAGTTCCCGGTAGTCCGATCCGCTTCGAAGCTGGAGGTTCGACCGTGCGAGGTAGTCCGTGAACACCTCCTGGTTCCGGTCGTACTCCTCGCGTTCCTCGGGCGTCAGCGACACCTCGAGTCGCTTGACGTCGTAGTCGGCGAGGTGGTCGCCGGCGAGTTCGTCGACGGCGACGCGGTGACAGCGCGGCCCGACGACGTCCTCGATCACCTCGTGTGCGCCGTCGGGGCGTTCGAACGTCGCGGTGAGACCCAGCCGTGCGGGAGCGGCGAGCAGGCGGGCGATCTCCCGGTAGCCCTCGCCGCCGAGGTGGTGGGCCTCGTCGAAGACGACGCAGCCGAACCGGTCGCCGACGGCGTCGGCTTTCAGGTACGCCGAATCGTACGTCGAGACCGTGATCGCCTCGCGTCGCTGTTCGCCGCCGCCGAACCGTCCCACCGGGATCGAAAACTCCCGCTCGAGTTCGCGCGCCCACTGCTCTAGCAGGTCGATCGTGGGAACGACCACGAGCGTCGGCACGGCGAGCCGTTCGATCGCCTTCAGCGCGACGACCGTCTTCCCGCTGCCCGTCGGCAACTCGAGCACGCCCGCTGGCGCTCGCGTCGAGGTCTCGCGGCCGTCCCAGCGATCGGTCGCGAGCCAGTCGTCGAGCGCCTCGCGCTGGTAGGACCGCAGTTCGTACGCCGAGTGGAGCACCGGGAGCGAGTCGAGTTCGAGGACGCGATCGACGTACTCGAGGCCGCGGTCGTCCAGCGTCGCGCGGAGGTCGGCGTAGCGGTACGCGGGCGCACGACGTCCTCCCGTTCGCTGGTCGGCCTCGAGCCACGGGATCGCCTCGAGTCCGTCGCCGCCGTCGACGCGGATCGTCCCGTCTTCGTACCCGAGTTCGATCGGAGCCACGTCGTGTGGTCGGGGCGGCGCGTACATAGTTCCCGCGACCGCGGTGGATCGACTGCAGGTGGACCCCCACGTGCGGCTGATACTATCGGACGTAACTGTGTGAAGATTCTCGCCATCCCGGGACGGCGAGAATCTTTCACGACTTACGTCCGGCAGTATGAGGACGAGGATTTTGTCGGTGGGTGTCGTAGCACGGGCCATGTCGGTCGCGACATCCGGCCAGCGCCGGGCGGCCGTGACGCACGGTTCGCGATGGCGGATCGGCAGTTCGTCCGACGAGTACCACGTCGAACGTCGCAGTCGAGGGGGTCGGTGAACCGGTGTCCGTCCACGTCGACCTCGACCTCGTCGCGCTCGTCGCGGCCATCGTCGCATTCGGCGTCACGGCCCAGTTCCTCGCCGCGAAGTACCGCGTTCCCAGCGTGCTGTTTCTCATCGTCGCGGGCGTCGCCATCGGCCCCGAGGGACTCGGCGTCATCACGACCGACACCTTCGGCGAGGCGCTCTCGACGATCGTCGGGGTGAGCGTCGCCATCATCGTCTTCGAGGGATCGTTCCGACTCGAGCGCGAGACCGTCCGAAACGCACCGCGGGCGGTCTGGTGGTTGATCACGGTCGGTGCGGCGATGGCGTTCGCCGGGACCACCCTGACCGTTCGGCTCCTGCTCGAGGCGAGCCTGGACGTCTCGCTTCTCGTCGGCGCGCTGCTGGTCGCGACCGGGCCGACGGTCATCACGCCGATCCTCGCGGTCGTTCCCGTCCGCGAGGAGGTCGCGACGACGCTCGAGACCGAGGGGATCGTCAACGACGTCACCGCGGCGATCCTCGCGATCGTCCTCTTCAAGGCGATGACCGCCCAGGAACTCGCGCCGAGGGGGTACGTCTTCCTGTTCGCCCAGCGCCTCGGGATGGGAATCCTCACCGGCCTCGCGATCGCGGGCGTCGTCTGGTATCTCCTCACGCGGGTCGACCTCCCGGAGCAGGCGGCTCCACAGACGGCCCGGTTACTCGCGCTGGCCGGGGCCGTCGTCGCCTTTGCGATCGCGGACTCGGTGTTCTCGGAGGCCGGCGTCGCGGCCGCAGCCACCGCGGGCTTTACCCTCGGGAACCTCGAACTCCCCCACCGGGAGAGCATCCTGCAGTTCAACCAGGACGTGACGCTGCTCGTCCTCTCGTTCGTCTTCATCACGCTCGCGGCGTTGCTCGAGTTCTCTGAACTCCTCGCGCTCGGCGTCGCCGGCCTCGCGGTCGTCGCCGTGTTGATGCTGTTGCTTCGCCCGTTGCTCGTCTTCGTCTCGACGGCCGGTGGAGGGTTCTCGACCCGCGAACGGCTGTTCATCAGCTTCGTCGGGCCACGGGGGATCGTCCCCGCGTCGGTCGCGACCCTCTTTGCCATCCGCCTCGAGACGGAGACGCCTCCCTCCGATCCCGCGGGTGCGGAGGTCCTGCTCGGCACGGTCTTTCTGGTCATCCTCGTGACGGTCGTCGTCGAGGCGGGCTTCGCGAGACAGATCGCGACAGCGCTCGGCGTGATCCAGTCGAACGACTGATGCGGTCTGCTGTAACTATTTTCCGCAGCGACCGCGTCCCGTCGGGCGGTCGCTGCGGTAAGGACTTACAGCGGTCCGTATGAACTCGGGTCGTCGATCAGCAGAAATGGTGCGTTATAAGGGCCTCTAGACGGAACCACTCTGTATGGCAATCAAACCGGCCTACGTCAAGAAGACCGGGAACATCCTGCTCGAGCGATACCCGGACGCGTTCACGACCGACTTCGAACAGAACAAAGACAGCGTCGAGAAGCTGACCAACATCGACTCGAAGGGCGTTCGCAACCGGATCGCGGGCTACGTCACCCGCAAGAAGGGCGCACAGGTTCCGGCGTAAACTGGATTCTCGCCTCGATTCACCGTCCTCGAGTGGCGACGCCGTCTGCCGTCGACGCCGATCGCGAACGTCGGCCGCCGTCTCGCACCTGACGAGGACCGACCGCGGCGTTCCGGCCGATGCAAACCGTGACACGACCCAAACGGTTTTAGACCACCGTCACCGAGGGCCGTCAATGGCAGTACGAGTTGGCGTACTCGGTGCGACCGGCGCCGTCGGACAGCGATTGATCGGACTCCTCGACCCACACCCCGACTTCGAGATCGCCGCGCTCACCGCGAGCGACTCGAGCGCGGGCGAACAGTACCGCGACGTGGCCAAGTGGCGCGTCGACAGCCCCATCCCCGAGGACGTCGCCGAGATGACCGTCACGGCGACCGACCCCGACGAGGTTCCCGACGACGTCGATCTGCTCTTCTCGTCGCTCCCCTCGAGCGTCGGTGCCGAGGTCGAACCCGGCTTCTGTGAGGCCGGCTACGTGCTCTCCTCGAACTCCTCGAACGCGCGGATGGCAGAAGACGTGCCGCTGGTCATCCCCGAGGTCAACGCCGACCACATCGACCTGCTCGAGGTCCAGCGTGATCGGCGCGGCTGGGACGGCGCGATGGTGAAGAACCCGAACTGCTCGACGATCACCTTCGTCCCCACGCTCGCCGCCCTCGCCGAGTACGGCCTCGAGACCGTCCACGTCGCGACCCTGCAGGCCGTCTCCGGTGCGGGCTACGACGGCGTCACGTCGATGGAGATCATCGACAACGCCATCCCCCACATCGGCGGCGAGGAGGACAAACTCGAGACGGAATCGCGCAAACTGCTCGGCACGTTCGACGGGGCCGAACTCGACCTGAACGACGTCGAGGTCGGTGCCTCGTGTAACCGCATCCCGACGATCGACGGCCACTTAGAGAACGTCTTCGTCGAGACCGAAGACGACCTCGCTCCCGAAGAGGCCGCCGAGGCGATGCGGGAGTACCCCTCGATCGACCTGCCGTCCTCGCCCGACCAGCTCATCGAGGTCTTCGACGAGCCCGACCGCCCGCAGCCGCGACTCGACCGCACGCTCGGCGACGGCATGTCCATCGCCGCCGGCGGCATCCGCGAGTCGACGTTCGGCCTCCAGTACAACTGTCTCGCCCACAACACGCTCCGCGGGGCCGCCGGCGCGAGCGTCCTGAACGGCGAACTCTTGCTCGAGAAGGGCTACCTCTAGCTCACTCGCCGTCCTGCGGGAGGGCGACGACGGGTATCTCTGCGTTCCTGACCAGTTTTCGGGCGACGTCGCCCGTCAAAAGCTCCACGAGGCGATTGCTCTGTCGCGGTACGAACGCCACCGCGTCCGCGTCCCGGTCGATCGCCCCGTCGAAGATCGTCTCCACGACGTCGGTCCCGTACAAAATCTCGGTCTCGACGGTCACGTCCGCCGCCTCGAGCGGCCCGCGGGCGCGCTCGAAGATCCGCTCGGCGTACCCCTCGCGCTGTTCGACCGACGCCTTGTCGATGCCGCCGCCGGCTTTCTCGACGACGTAGACGACGACGGCGGTACCCGTCGGTTCGATCTTCGGTGCGAGCGTGGCCGCGGTCCGCTCGGCGTCGTCCGGATCGGCGACGGGGACGATCACCCGCCCGTCGAACGAGAGCGTCATCGCGAGGTCACCGCCCGGGGGACGCCGTCGTCCTCGTGTGCAGTCCTCTCGCGCCGCCTCGAGACGCGACGAACACGTAACGAATTCATGCTGGGCGAGGGTTCGGCCT
Organism: Natribaculum breve; assembly: GCF_023008585.1. Lineage (GTDB taxonomy): Archaea > Halobacteriota > Halobacteria > Halobacteriales > Natrialbaceae > Natribaculum > Natribaculum breve. Next base: position 990,641 of record NZ_CP095390.1, read on the forward strand.
CGAGTGTGATAAACCCGCGTCGACTCGAGCGCGCCGGAAGGGAGACCGGGGCGAGATAACGCCTGCTGTAAGTCGTCACCGAAGACCCGCGAGCTGTCTGCGGTTGCTCCGGAAAACGGTTTATCAGGGCAGCACCTGGTTCTCGAGGCCGTCCGTCTCGTCGGTCTCGCGAATCCGGCGGACGTTCTCGGCGACGATGTCGGCCAGCCGTTCGTAGTACTTCGGCGTGTGTCCGGCGTTGTGCGGCGTGATCTGGACGTTCTCGAACGTCCACAGCGGGTGATCTTCGGGCAGCGGTTCGGGATCGGTGACGTCGAGAGAGGCCCCGCGTATCCAGTTCGACCGCAGCGCCTCAACGAGCGCGTCGGTGTCGACGACGGGTCCGCGAGCGACGTTCACGAGCACCGACTCCGGCGGCAGCGTGACGAACGCCTCGCGGTCGATCAATCCGCGCGTCGCGTCCGTCAGCGGGCACGCGAGCACGAGGTAATCCGTTCGCGCGAGCGCGTCGTGGACGGCGTCGTCGTCGAAGCCGATCACCTCGTCGGTCGGTCCACCCTTCTCGGGGGTGTACCGGACGCCGATCGTCTCCACGCCGAAGGGCTCGAGGCGCTCGACGACCGCCCGCCCGATCGCGCCGAGTCCGACCACCGTGACGGTCGATCCCTGGAGTTCGTGAGCCTGGTAGTGGCGCCACTCCCGGCGTCGCTGTCGGCGCGCGCCCACGTGGAACCGACGGGTGAACGAGAGGATCGCCCCGAGGACGTGCTCGCCCATGTTCGGCCCGTGGACGCCCGAGGCGTTCGTCACCGTGACGCCCCGTTCCCGGAGGCGCTCGAGCGGGAGGTGACCCGTCCCCGCGTAGGCACACGCGAAGACCTCGAGGTCGGCGGCGGTCTCGAGCAGCTCCTCCTCGAGAGTCATGCCGGTGACGAACCGCGCGTCCCGGATCGCCTCGCGCTCCTCGGCGGGCGTCCGTGCGAGGCGAACGTCCGTCTCGGGCAGTCGCTCTCTGATCGCCGCTGCGTACTCCTCGACTGGCGTTCCGTGCGTCCCCTTGCGGAGCACGAGGACGTCGAACTCGTCGGCCATGCACGGACACTCGCAACGATCGGGCAAGAATCTGTGGTCCCCGGCGATTCGATTGGCCGTCTGCCGACCACGTCTATTCGGTGCGTCTCGAGTGCTCTCGAGCGTCGACTCGCCGTCGGTCCGTCACTTGGTCGTGTCGACGCCCGCGGCTTCGTTGATCGGGCACTTCTGGGTCGTCCCGGTCACGACGAGGATCGCTCCGACAAGAAGCGCTGCGACACCGATCGCGATGCCGACGGCCCAGTAGCCGGTCAGTCCGGCGATTCCGGCGACGGTGAGGAACGCTCCGACGACGATGCGTGTGGTTCGATCGATCCCGCCCACGTTCTTTTCCATACTTACACTCGCTGTACAGCCGATCTTCGCCTCGAACGGCCAAAAGGGTTCACACGAGTCGACGAAAGCGACTGTCCGCGTGGCCGATTCGGTCGTCGTTCCCGTCGAACGAGAACGGCAGCCAGAACGTTTGTCCCCGGCCCTCGTACGATCGGGTATGTCGCCACCAGATCCCCACCCGGAAGACGAAGACGAGAGCGTACCGGACGACCTCGAGATCGCACGTGCGGCAGCGCCCAGCCCGATCTCCGACGTCGCAGCGAAACTCGGGTTCGAGCCGGACGACCTCGAGCGCTACGGCGATCACGTCGCGAAGCCGTCGGTCGACGCGCTCCAGCGGACGCTCGAGCGCGAAGCGACGGGGAGCCTCGTCCTCGTCACGGCCATGACGCCGACGCCCCAGGGCGAGGGAAAGACCGTCACGACGGTCGGCCTCGGCCAGGCGCTCGCCAGACGCGGCGAGTCGGCGGCGGTCGCGATTCGCGAGCCCTCTCTCGGCCCCGTCTTCGGCATCAAGGGTGGCGCTGCCGGCGGCGGCTACTCGCAGGTCCTCCCGATGGAGGACGTCAACCTCCACTTCACCGGTGACATCCACGCGCTCACGTCGGCTCACAACCTCGTCGCCGCCGCGGTCGACGCACACCTCCACCACGGAGCCGATCCGCCGATCGACTCGCGGTCGGTCACCTGGCCTCGAGCGCTCGACGTCGACGACCGCGCACTCCGGGAGATCGTCCTGGGTCTCGGCGGGCAGGCAAACGGCGTCCCGCGGGAAGGCGGCTTCCAGATCACCGCCGCCTCGGAGCTGATGGCGACGCTCGGCCTCGCCGAGGACTACGCGGACCTGAAGGCGCGCCTCGAGCGCATCGTCGTCGCCTCAGGCCCCGACGGCGACCCCGTCACGGTCGCCGACCTCGAGGTCGCCGGTGCCGTCGCCGCCCTGCTTCGCGACGCGTTGCGTCCGAACCTCGTCCAGACGATCGAGGGCGTCCCCGCGTTCGTCCACGGCGGCCCGTTCGCCAACATCGCCCACGGGACGAACACCGCGATCGCCGACCGCGTCGGACTCGCGGGTGCCGAGTACCTCGTCACCGAGGGCGGGTTCGGCTCGGAACTCGGTGCGGAGAAGTTCGTCGACGTCGTCACCCGCCAGACGGGGCTCGCACCCGAGGCCGCGGTGCTGGTCGTCACCGTCCGCGCGCTGAAACGCCAGGGGCTGTCGATGTGGCCGAGCGACGCCGAACGGCTGGCCGAACCCGACGTCGACGCCGCCCTGGACGGCCTCGAGAACGCGCTCGCCCACGTCGAGATCCTCGAGCGCCTCGGGATGCCGGTCGTCGTCGCGCTCAACCGCTTTCCCCAGGATACAGACGAGGAGGTCGACGCCGTCCTCGAGGCGTTCGCCGAGCGGGGGATTCCGGCCGCCGAATCGACGGTTCACCGGGACGGCGGCGAGGGCGGCACGGAACTCGCCCGGCTGGTGACCGACGCCGTCGACGAACCGGGACGGGGACGGCCGCTGTACGACTCGTCGGCGACGGTCCGCGAGGCGATCGAGACCGTCGCGACCGAGGTCTACGGCGCTCGAGACGTCGAGTACGTCGACTCGGCACCCGACGATCTCGAGCGGATCGAACGGCTCGGACTCGAGGAGCTGCCGGTCTGTCTCTCGAAGACGCCGTACTCGCTGTCGGACGACCCCGAACGAACGGGCGTTCCGACCGACTGGACGCTCACCGTCCGCGAGATTCGGCCGGCGGCCGGCGCGGGCTTTCTCGTCGCGCTCACCGGCGACGTATTGACGATGCCCGGCTTGCCGTCTGACCCCGCCGCGACGGACGTCGACCTCGAGGCGGACGGGACGATCACCGGGCTGTTCTGATAACGATAGCTGTGAGTCTGTACCGCCGCAACCGCGACCCGTCGTGCGGTTGCGTCGGTAACCAGTCACAGCCATCATTATGAGTCGTCTCGAGCGCGCCTCGCGGACGTTTTTACGACGGCCGGTCTTCGTACCCGTATGCGCGCCGTTCGATACCACGACCACGGCGGACCCGAGGTACTGACCGTCGACGAGATCGACCGACCCGAACCGGCTGCCGACGAACTCCTCGTCCGCGTCGAAGCCGCGGCGGTCAACCCCGTCGACACCTACTTCCGCGAGGGGTCGTACCCGCCCGGCGACCTGCCCTGGATCACCGGCTCCGACGTCGCGGGCGTCGTCGAGGAGGCGGGTGCGGACGCCGACTTCGAGGCCGGCGACCGCGTGTTCGCGACCGGGCTGGGCAACGACGATCCGGGGACCTGCGCCGAGTACGTCGCCGTCCCCGCCGACCTCGCCGCCACGCTACCCGAGTCGGTCGACTTCGAGACGGGTGCCGCCGGCGCGCTTGTCGGCGTCACCGCCTGGCAGTCGCTCGTCGCCGCCTGCGGCCCCGAGCCCGGCGAGCGGGCGCTCGTCCACGGCGGCAACGGCGGCGTCGGACACGTCGCCGTCCAGCTCGCCGCCGCGACGGGCGCGGACGTGACGACGACCGCCGCCCCCGAGTACCACGACCGTCTCGCCGACCTCGGTGCCGAGACCGTGATCGACTACGCGGCCGACGACCTCGAGGAACGGATCGCGGCCGCGGGCGCACCCGACGCGATCCTCGACCACCGGCTCGACGACTACCTCGGGCTGGACTGTCGCGTCGCGGCCTTCGACGCGGACGTCGCCGCGATCGGTAACACGGACCTCGAGGCGACGTTCCCGAACGTCCCCGCCGCGCGAGGGAAGGCGCTCACCGTCCACCACGTCAGTATGTTCAACACGCCAGACGTCGCGGCCGTCCTCGAGCGTCTCGCCAGGCTGTACGAACGCGGCGACGTCGAGCCGGTCGTCGACCGAACGTACGACCTGGCGGACGTCGCCGACGCACAGCGGGACGTCCTCGCGGAGAGCTTCCTCGGAAAACTCGTCGTCGTCCCCTGATACTACTGGACAAAACGATTCTCACATCGATCGCACTCGAACGGCCGTCGCCAGCGGCGACGGCACGTGAGACGCGATCGAGTGTTCAGTGACTTTTGTCCGGCAGTATGAGCACTCGAGGACGTCGCCCTCGTCTCACTGCTCCGACTCGAGTCGGGGTCCGGGGAAACCCATTTGACGAGACGCGGTGTACGGCCGGTATGACCAGACCTGGCGAACGAGAACGACGGCCGTTCTACGCGTGTGACAGCTGTGGGGTCATCTACGCACGCCACGGCCAACCGGAGGCGTGTGCCGTCTGTGGAAGCGAAACGTTCGTCGAAGTGATGCCCAAAGAAGTCACGTACTGACCCGTCTCGTTTTCGCGCTTCCTGCCGTCCCAGTCTCCGCCGTCGCTCGTCCCCGATACTACCGGGAGGTCGTCACTTTCGGTGCAACACGACCGTCGTGCAAGGAGACCGGGTTCGAGAACGGTCGACGGGACGAATCGTTCCGTGGTACCGTCTGTCAGCGAAACACAGAGATAGCTCCGACACCTACCTCGACGCGTGACTGACGATACGAACGCCACGACGGACACGCCCGACCGACCGGTGTCGCTCGCCGACGAGGACGACCTCGACGACCTGGTCTCGAGTCACCCGCTCGTGCTGGTGGAGTTCTACACCGAAGGCTGTGGTATCTGCCAGAGCATGGAACCGGTACTCAGCGGCGTCGCGCGGTCGACGGACGCCGTCGTCGGGACGGTCAACCCGCGCGACGATCCGCCGCTCGTCGACCGTTTCGACGTTCGCAGCGTCCCCCTGCTGGTCCTGTTCGCCGACGGCGACCCGGTCGCACGTCGGGCGGACGGATTCGTCGGTGCAGAGGAACTCCGCGAGTGGGTCGACGCAGAACGCGATCGCTGACGACGTCACCGAGATCGAAAATAGTCGTCCGACGGATCGGACCTGTCAGGCTGCGCCGGTCAGGCTGCGGTCTCCGCGCCCGCCTCGAGTTCCGACTCCGCCGTCTGTTCGGCCTGGGCTCTGTCTTCCAGCAGGACGCCAGCGATTCCGGCCGCGACCAGTCCGACGCCAGCGGCGCGAACCAGCCGGACGTACCACGGCCTGGGCTCGAGGTCGGCGACGTTCTCGAAGCCACAGCCCCAGATTCGGACGTTGAGAGCGAGGCTTCGCCGGGGGCTCGCGGCGGCGGCGAGACCCTGCACGATCATCCAGCCGTACCAGAGCTTTCGGAGTCCAGACGTGATCATGCGTGGTTGTTCCGCCTCGAGTGACATGAATCGTCTGGTCTCGATCTCGACGGGTCGAGACCTCCGTCTGGCGTCCTGGAACATATTTACTTCCCCCCGACCAACCCGCGAGTGATGCATCCCACGACCGCGGGTACGTTCCGCGTGTACCCGGGACGACGCGACGACGAGTGGCTGTTCCTCGAGGTCGAGTCGGCGGACCCGTCGTACGTTCCGGCGGACGCCGCGCCGGACGTCACCCCCGGCAACCGCGTGGCGGCGACCCTCGAGTGGGACGACGAGACGCCCACGGTCGCCGACTGCGAGGTACTCGAGGAGACGCGATTTCGGTTCGTCCGCACCGACGAGCCGATCTTCCAGGCCGCCCAGGCCTGCTTCGAGGAGGCGCGATCGGCGGGCGAGGCGATGAACTCACGGGTCACCTACAGCACGGACAACGAACCGAACGGCGTCGTCTACACCTTCGCCGACCAGCCAGGCCAGCGCGACCTCTTCGCGGAGTTTCGCGACGGCGTCAAACCCCTCGAGCCGCTGGTCGCCCGGGCCGCCGAGTCCACCGCGCCGCCGTTCTCGGTGTGGGTGCTCGACCCGCAGGAGCCGTTCGTGCTCGTCTACATCGTCCTCGATCCCGACGGGTTGCTCGAGGAGACGATGCGCGACACCTACCGTTAGTCGGCGCTGGCGGCGACGCCGCGTCGACGGTCGACGTCGGTCGCCTCGTCGGCGTCGAAGAGCTCCTCGAAGACCTTCCGCTGGCCGGCGCGGAGGTGCTGGAGGAACGTCGACTGGCTGACGTCCATCTGTTCGGCGAGGTCCTCGCCGCTCGACTCCCGTGGCCACGCGAAGAAGCCGCCGAAGTGGGCACGCTGGATGGCTTCGCGCTGTCGATCGGTGAATCGCTCCTCGAGTGTCGCCCGGAACTCCCCGCGAGTCTCCGCCGTCCGTTCGCGCTCGCGCTGTCCGACGAGGCTGGCACCCGGGTGTGACCCGGAGACGGCTTCGACGACGCCGCGAACGTCGGCCGTTTCGGAGAGTTCGGCCGTGACCTGACCCTCGCCGCCGTCGGCGGAGAGCGACCGGACGACGGCCCCGTGTTCCGCGAGCGTGGCGACGATCGGCGATCCGGTGACGACGAACCGGAACAGGCACTCGTCGTCTCGATCGCAGACGGCCTGTGCGTCGTCGACGCCGTCGCTCTCGGCCGCGTACTCGAGGACGTCGTCTGCGGCGGTCTCGCAGACGGTGACGTACGCGACGATGTCGCCGTCGCCGCTCGCGGAGAGGCGCTCGAGGGCGAGTTCGCACTCGAGGTCGTCGGCGAGCGCCACCAGCGGGTCGTCTCCGGCGGTGAGCCGGAACGTGAGCGCGGTCACGCGATCGGTCACGAGCGACCGCTTGCTCTCGGCGGCGTTGATCGCGTACGCGACGGTCTCGCCCAGTTCGTCGAGGACGTCGACGTCGACCGCGTCGGCAGCGCCGGGATCGCTCGCGTGGACGACGAGCGCCCCGTAGCGTGCACCGCGGTACGACAGCGGAACGGCGACCGTGGCGGCCGCGTCGACCGCCGCGTACCGGTCGCCGCCCTCGTCCGTCGCTGCCACGACCCGGGTCGCGTCGGTCTCGAGCGCCCGGTTGACGGCCGTCTCGCGATCGGCGTCGTTGATCGCCGCGATCACCGCCTCGAGGGTGTCGTCGTCGACGCCGGTACTCGTCTGTGCCCGGACGGCGTCGTTGACCACGTTCCGGGTCGCGATCCACGCCGACTCGTAGGGGTCGGCCGCGGCGAACTGCTCGCAGGCCGCCGCCTCGACCTCCGCTTTCGAGTCGGCCTGCACCAGTTCGCGGTTGACGTCCCTGATGACCTCGTTGGTCGTGTTCAGCAACTCGAGGCGCGTCTTCTGCTCGCGGATGCGCAGTTCGCGCTCCTTGCGGTCGGTGACGTCGGTGTCGACGGCGACGAACTGCTCGACGTCGCCGTCCGCGTCGGTGATCGGGGCGATGGTCATGTCGACCCAGCAGCGGTCGCCGTTCTTTCGACGGTTGACGATCTCGCCGTCCCACACCTCGCCGGCGGTGATCGTCGACCAGAGGTCCTCGTAGAACGCCTCCTCGTGCTCGCCGGACTTCCACAGGCGGGGATTGGTCCCGACGACCTCGTCCGGTTCGTATCCCGTCACGTCCGCGACGGCGGGGTTCGCGTACTCGATGGTCCCCTCGGGATCGGTCAGGAAGATGGCGTGGCCGGCGTGTTCGACGGCCTTCCGGAAACTCCGCAGGCGGTCGTTGGTCTCCTCGAGTTCCGCCGTGATGCGGCGCTCTTCAGCGACGTACCGCGAGAGGTAGTGGACCGTCGCGACCGCGAGGACGCTGACGACCAGCCCCGGCAGTTCCTCGAGTCCCGTCCCGCCGGCCGTCTGTGCCGTCCAGAGCTGACGCGACGTCATGAGTCCCACCATCACGGTCAGGAAGGCGAACCGTCGGTCGCCGCTGCGGTACAGCAACGCGATCGAGTACCCCGTCCCCGCGAGTCGCAACGCGATCGATAGCGCGAGCAGCGGGTTCACTGCCACCACCCCCGACGGTCCGTCCGTCGCGACCAGAAGACGACCATACGCGACCGGACGGCTCGTCGACACAAATAGCCCGTCACGCAGTCCCGGTTTCCGGGAGAAAGGCGGCTCGAACTATCTCGGCGTCGATTTCGACCGTTTCGGTGAGTGCGACCTCGAGGTCGACGCACCGTCCCAAACAGTATCGGTATCCGACCGTCGTGGGTACGCTGCGCCCGCGAGCGTGCCCAACAGTATCGGTAGTACGCTCAGCCTCCTGGGGACCCTCTCTGTACCTGTATGATTTCGAAACAGTGGGTACGGGTTCGGCCGACGGCCGGTGAGTCGCGATGAGCGGCACCGACGAGCCGCTGCCGAGCGTCCCGGACGACCCCCGCCGGGAGGCGCTCGACGCCATGGTGGACCGGGAGGCGCTGGACCCGCGCGACGAACTCGAGAAGACGACGTATCGGACCGACCTCGGGATCGCGATGGCCGAGGACGCGCGCCGCGTCGGTCGCGGCGAACTGTCGAGCGAGGCGTACTGGCAGAAGTACGACCGCGCGGCCGCCGCGGAGTTCGGCGACGACTACCGCGAGACGCCGAACCCCGCCGTCGACCGCGCCGAGCAGACGATCGACGACGAGATCGCCGAGTCGCTGTCGTGTTCGGTCGGCTCGATGGACGGCGTCGCCGAGTCGCTCGAGGGGGTCGCGGCCGAGGAAAGCGAGGGCGAAGGCGACGAGAAGTGGGGTATGGTGATCGACCTCCAGAAGTGCGTCGGCTGTGACTCGTGTACGGTCGCGTGCAAGGCCGAGAACCGGACGCCGCCCGGCGTGACGTACAACGTCGTCATGGAGGAAGAACACGGGGAGTACCCGGACGTCACGCGGACGAACGTCCCCCGACCCTGTATGCAGTGTGACAACCCGCCGTGCGTGCAGGTGTGTCCGGTGTCGGCGACGTACAAGATGGAAAACGGCGTCGTGAACGTCGACTACGACCGCTGTATCGGCTGTCGGTACTGCATGATCGCGTGTCCGTACGGCGCGCGCTACTTCGACTTCGGCGAGAACTACGACGACGAGGTCGACGGTGCGGGCGAGATTCAGAGCCCGGAGTACGGCGTCGACCGCGGACCGCGCACCGACGGCGAGTCGCCGGTCGGCAACGTGCGCAAGTGTAGCTTCTGTACGCACCGGCTGAACCGCGGCGAAGAGCCGGCCTGCGTCGAGACGTGCATCGGCGACGCTCGCAACGCGGGCGACTTGAACGACCCCGACAGCGAGGTGTCGAAGCTGGCCGACTCCTCGCGGGCCTTCCAGCTGAAGGAGGCCGAAGGGACCGATCCGAACGTCTACTACCTGAAATAGACCCATGTCGACGATAACGGACATCACGGAGCGATACGACCCCGGGTTCCGGAGCGAGACGGTCCGGTACGCGTGGTACGGCCTCCTCGCCGTCCTCCTGCTGGTCGGCGGGTGGGCGACGTGGCGACGGCTCACGGTCGGCATGGCGAGTACGAACCTCTCGAGCGTGACCCCGTGGGGTGCGTGGGTCGCGTTCTACATCTACTTCGTCGGCCTCTCGGCCGGCGCGTTCCTCGTGAGCACGCTCGCCAACGTCTTCGAGGTGGAGGGCTTCGAGCAGATCGACCGGGACGCGCTGTTCGCCGCGGTCGTCAGCATGGTCGTGGCGCTGCTGTTCGTCTGGGTCGACCTCGGCCGGATGGACCGCATGTACTACCCGTTCGTCTGGCGACAGCCGACCTCGGCGCTGTCCTGGGAGGTCCACGCGTACGTCGCGTACGTCGCCGTCCTCGTCACGGAGCTGTACTTCTCGATGCGCCTCGACCTCGCACGCGTCGCGGCGCGCGCTCGTGGCTGGCGGGCGACGCTCTGTCGGCTGTTGACCCTGGGACGCACGTCGACGAGCGCGGCGTCGGGACGGACCGACCGTCGGTGGCTCAAACGTACCGGTCTGGTCGGCATCCCGCTGGCGATCTTCATGGTCCACGGCGGGACTGGCGTGCTGTTCGCCGTCGCGAAGGCCCGGCCGTACTGGAACAGCGGGCTGTTCCCGATCATCTTCGTCGTCTCGGCGGTGGTCTCGGGGACCGCGCTCGTGACGGTCCTCTACGTCGTCCGGACGAAACTGATCGCCGGCGACGCCGTCGACCGCGACCTGCTCGACCGACTCGGACAGCTGCTCGCGGCGTTCGTCGTCACCGACGCGGCCCTCACCGCCATCGAGGCGCTCATCGCGATCAACAGCCTCCACCCACACGAACTCGAGACGTGGCTCGTCGTCCTCTTCGGCGAGATGTCGTGGTCGTTCTGGTGGTTCATGGTCGGCTTCGGCTGGGTGTTCCCGCTGGTCGTTCTGAGCAAGCGCTCGTGGCGACGGTCGCCGTTCCCGGCGGCGAGCGCCGGCCTGTTCGTCGTGGTCGGCATCGTGGCCGTCCGGTTCAACATCGTCGTCCCGCCCCAGATCCTCCCGGTGATGGAAGGCCTGCCACACGGCTCGTACGTCCCCTCGACCGTCGAGTGGCTCACGAGCCTGGGGATCGTCGCCGTCGGTCTCCTGCTGTACTCGCTCGGCGCGGAGATACTGCCCCTGAAACCGCTCGAGTCGACTCCCCACGGAGGTGACGACACGTGAGTTCTCACGATTCAGACGCAGACGCGACACCCGACAGTTCAGACGAACAGCCGTCGCTCGGCCGACGAGACTTCGTCAAGGCGGCCGCCGGCATCGGCGCGGTCGCCGCCGCCAGCAACGCGACGTTCGACCTCGATCCGTCCTCGCTCTGGACGGACGACGACGACCACGGCGTCGGCACGGCCTACGGCGAGTACGACGCCGACGACGTGCTGTACACCACCTGCGGGCAGTGTAACACGTTCTGCCCGATCGAGGTGCGACTCGCCGACGAGTCCGGGGATGGCCCGTACAGCTCGCTCGTGCGCAAACTGGCTGGCAACCCCTACTCGTTCCTGAACACGCAGCCGTTCGCCCAGGTTCCCTACGGGAGCGACCCCGAGGACGTCGCGACCGGCGACCTCGAGGGCACCGGCGACGTCGACACCGCGCGCTGGTCGCTGTCGGGCGGCCGGATGTGCCTGAAAGGACAGGCAGGCATCCAGACCGCATTCGACAGCTACCGCGTGCGCAAGCCGATGAAACGCGTCGGGCCGCGAGGCAGCGGCGAGTGGCGGACGATCTCCTGGGAGCAGGCGATCGAGGAGATCGTCGAGGGCGACGACGAACTCGGCCACCCCGGCATCAGGGACGTGTGGGCGTACGCCCCCGAAGACGAGGTCATGTCCGACTGGGAGGCCGTCCAGAACGGCGACCTCGAGCGAAGCGAGTTCGACGAGCGCTACGAGGACGTCCTCATCGACACCGACCACCCCGACCTCGGCCCGAAGGCGAACCGGATCGTCGACGTGGGCGGCTTCCGGCGGAACTTCGTCCGGACGCGCCTGTGGCACCAGGGGCTGGGGTCGATCAACAGCCACCACCACGCCGGAACCTGCGGGTCCTCGAGCGTGATGGGCAACGTCCGTTCTTACGCCGGGCAGAAGAAACGCCAGTACCCCGACGTCGAGAACTGCGAGTACCTCCTCGTCTGGGGGACGAATCCGATGGTCGCCAACAAGGGGCCGACGTGGCTCGCCCCGAAGCTGACGAACGCGATCCAGGACGGCATGCGGATGGACGTTGTCGACCCGCGGCTGTCGAAGACCGCCGAGAAGGCCGAAAAGTGGGTCCCGGTCGATCCCGGCAGCGACGCCGCGCTGGCGATGGGGATGGCCCGGTGGATCGTAGAGCACGACCGCCACGACGTCGAGTACCTCCGCAATCCCGCCGAACCGGCCGCCGCAGACGACGGCGAGCCGACCTGGAGCGACGCCACCCACCTCGTCCTCGTCGACGAGGAGGCCGCGCCGAAGGCTCGAGCCGCGGACCTCGATCTCGAGACGGCCGGAGGCGGCGACGGGGACGAGTTCGTGGTCGTCGACGCCACGACGGGTGAGCCGGTTCCCGCGAGCGAGGCCGACGAGGGCGTCCTGGACGTCGAGTTGACGATCGACGGACGGCGCGTCAAGAGCGCGTGGGCGCTGTACAGAGAGCGCGTCTTCGAGTACACCCTCGAGGAGTACGCCGAGATGGCCGGCGTCTCGGTCGCAGACGTCGCGGAACTGGCCGACGAGTTCACGAGCCACGGCAAGCGCTCGGCGATCATGGCCTATCGCGGCCCGGCGAAGCACTCGAACGGGTTCTACACCCAGCGTGCGATCGCCACCCTCCAGCACCTGATCGGCAACTACGACTGGAAGGGCGGCCAGATCACACCTTACGCCGGCTTCGCCACGACGACCGGCCGGTACGACCTCGGGACCGTCCCCGACGGGTACGAGCCGTGGGGGATCCCGATCGTTCGCGGCGGCGTCTCCTACGAGGAGACGACGCTTTTCGACCGCGACGACGGCTATCCGGCCAAGCGGCCGTGGTTCCCCGTCGCGCCACCACACGAGGTCCAGGAGCTCTACGCCAGCGCCAGCGACGAGTACCCCTACTCGATCGGGGCGCTGTTCATCCGCCCGTACTCCAACAACCACGTGATGGCTGTCGCCGGCGGCGACGAGATTCCCGACGTGTTGACCGACGAGGACGCCATCCCGCTTGTGGTCGCCGCCGACACCGTCATCGGCGACACGAGCCAGTACGCCGACTACGTGCTGCCGGAGCCGACCTACCTCGAGCGCTGGGAGAACTTCGGCACCTACCCGAACAAACGGCTCGCAGACGAGAAGATCAGCCAGCCGACGGTGAAAGTCGTGCCCGACGCCCGGCCGTTCGAGGAGGTCCTGATCGACGTCTGGAAGCGCATGGACCTGCCGGGCGTCGGTGAAGACGCCATCCTCGACGCCGACGGTGAGAGCTGGCCGCTCCACCGGGCCGAGGATTTCTACCTCAAGCTCGTGGCGAACGTCGCCTACGACGGCGATCCGGTCGCCGACGCCAGCGACGAGGAACTCGCGGTGTTCCGGAACGCCCACGAGAAGGGCCTGGGCGAGCACTTCGACCTCGAGCGCTGGCGGGCGGCCGTGAGAGACGAGGAGTGGCGGAAGGTCGTCACCGTCCTCAACCGCGGCGGTCGCTTCGAGGAACCGGTCGAGGACTACGAGGAGGCGTTCGCCGAACACGGCTACGACTACGATTACGCCGACCGGTACGGCGACCGGTCGAACGCCTACGACGGCGAGCATATGCGGTACAAACTCGGTTCGCGGGTGAACTTCTACAGCGAAGTCGTGGCGACGGGCAAACACTCCTACACGGGCGAGCGGTTCGACCCGCTCCCCCGCGTCGACGACGTCCGCCACTACGACGAGTCGGTGCAGGTCCCAGTCGTCTCCGAGGACGCGCCCGACCGGCCGCTGCAGTTGATCAACTGGAAGCCGCGCACCCAGGGGATGACCCGGACGCACAACAGCCCGTGGCTGCGGGAGACGCGCCCGGAGAATCCCCTGTGGATCAACCCTCGAGACGCCGAGGAACGCGGCATCGAGAACGGCGACGCGATCGAGATCGACGCCGGCCGCCGAACCGTCGAGGCGACCGCGATGGTCACGAACGGCATCCGGCCCGGCGTCGTCGGAACCATGTGGGGCTGGGGTCGCACCGGCGACGGCGCGACCGCACAGACCGTCGACGGCTCGACTCGAGAGCCGGTCGATCGGTACGGCCACACCCCCTACGAGTTCGACACCCCGACGCGCGAGGAGGCCGGCTACGCGAAGGGCCGCGACGCCGGCTTCGCCGTCAACCACCTCCAGCCGCTCGACGCCGAACTGGGCGACGCCGGGATGAGCGACCTCGTCGGCGGCAGCAACGCCCAGTTCGACGCCTCCGTCGAGGTCTGCAAGCGAGGTGACGACGAGTGAGCGACCCGGAGTCGGTCGGCGACTTTCGGGAACCGACGCCCGAATCGAGCGGGCGACCCGCGGACGTCTCGCCACGCGACCCCGCGTTCCTCCGGGCGCGCTCGCGGGTGTACGCGCTCCTTGCCGCCGCGCTCGACGGCGACGTCGACACTCTCGAGGAAGCGATCGCCGACGGGACCTTCGATCGCCTCTCAGCGCTCGTCCCGGACGAGGCCGACGTCGACCTCGAACCGCTCCTCGAGGAGACGTACGACGCGGACGCGCTGTCGATCGGGTACGACAACCTGTTCGTCGTGCCCGGTCCCCACTACGTGCCGCCGTTCGCCTCCGCACACGCGACCGACCCGAGCGAGGAGTTCGAGTCGGACTCGCGGTACCACGACGCCGGCGAGGCCGGGGAACTCCTCGGAGACCCCGCAGCGGCGATGGCGCGCCGTTACGAGCGGGTCGGATTCACTCCCGCACACGGCGACGGCATCCCGGACCACGTCGCCGCGATCCTCGAGTTCCTCGCGGTGCTCGCCGACGCGGAAGCGCGTCACAGAGCGCGCGGCGACGCGGAGACGGCCGCCGCGCTGTGTGACCTCCAGCGGGAGACGCTTGTGGACCTCGGCTGGCTCGACGCGTTCCACGCGGCCGTCGCCGAACGCGATGCGCGCGAGGGCGTCTTCGCCGCGCTGGTCGCCCTGGTCCGTACCGTCGCGGCTTGGGACGTGCGAGTCGGTGTCGGGTGATAACGGTGGCTGTGACTGGGTGCCGACGGAACCACACGACGGTTTGCGGTTGCGGCGGGAAAGACTCACAGCCATCGTTATAACGGTGGCTGTGACTGGGTGCCGACGGAACCGCACGACGGTTCGCGGTTGCGGCTGCAACGACTCACAGCTATCGTTACGAGCGCTCACTCGAGGGCGTCCCGGAAGAACCGGCCGTGGAAGCCGAACGGGACGGCGTGGGGCAGGTAGGCCCGCGCGCGTTCCTCGAGCGTCGCCGCGTCGAAGACGAGCAACATCGACCGCTCGCGTTTCGTGTCGAGCGCCGGTGCCAGGACGACGCCGTCGTCCTCCGCGCTGGCGTCCGGTCGCCGGACGACGCGGGGCTCCTCGACGTAGACGGATCGCTCCCACCACTCCGTCGCCGTCTCGCGCTCGGTGTCGATCTTCGCGAGACCGTTGGCACCCCGCCGGTCCGTCGCCTGCCCGTACGCGTAGCGGTACGGTCGGGTTCGGACGGCCGGTGGCACGGTCGGCAACTCGAGGCCGCCGTCGTAGAGCCGCCTTCGGGCGATGGTCCCGTCGTCGAGGTCGACGCGGTATCGCACGAACCGGCCGTCGGGCGCGGCGGTGAAGGCGTCCTCGCGCAGCGTGTCGAACGAGAGCGCGTGGACGATGGCGTCGTCTTCGTACTCGACGAGGTCCATCGCGATCGTCCCGTCGGTCTCGAAGGCGTTGACGTGGTGGAACGTGAAGAACGGCTCCGTCACGAGGTCGACGGCCACCGCGCCCGTCACCCGGTCGACGGCGACGATCCGCGTTCCACGCTCGGGTCGGTACTCGAGCATATCGAGCAGGCCCTCGGTCCAGGGGGAGAGCGCCCGTCGGATGGATACGTGAAGCGGGACTTCCACCAGGACGACGTAGCTGGCGGTCACCGCGACGCTGTGGACGTACCCCGGGCCCTCGGCGGTCACGGAGCCGATGCGTTCTCGCTGCGGTTCGCCGTGGGGGACGCGGTACAGGTGGAACCGGTGTGGCCGACCGAACTCGGTTCCGTACCCGATCGTCTCCGCCCGGTGCTCGTCGACGACGAGGTGTGCGCTCGCCAGGTGCGTCTCGAGGTCGTCCCCGAAGCCGAACTCGCCGCGCGTCTCGAGCGTGACCGGGTCGAACGCGACCCAGCGGGGCGCTTCGGTGAGCGCGACGTACTCGTCGCCCAGCCGAGCGACGTGGACGCAGGCGTTGTCCGTCGACTCCGGCGGTCCGAGCGCGCGGAGCCACCGGAACAGCGCCCGCGTTCCGCCGCCGCCCGTCGCGAACTCGCCGACGCTTCGCCCGTCGCTCGCGTTCTCGTACGCCTCGGTCCGGAGAAACCGGTTGGTGTACCGCACCTCGCCGTCGTCGAACGCGTACCGGCGCACCATCGCGAGTCCGTCGAACCAGTGGTTGACCCGCTCGTCGCCGACCTCGAACTTCCCGGGGCCGTTGCGAATCAGCGCTCCAGACAGCCACTCCGGAATCGATCCCTCGACCGGGAGCGGCCGTGCCGTGAACTCCCTGTCGACCGACCGGAAGCCGAGTTCGTACGCGGGTGTAGACGGTGACGACACGGTATGTCACTCGTGGCGAAAGAATATGAAACCATCCGCGGCGAACGCGAGGTCGTGTCCGTTCACCCGTCGAGGCCCCGATCGCGAAGGTCGAGACGCCGGATCTTCCCGCTCGAGGTCGTCGGCAGTTCGTCGACGAACTCGACGTGTTTGGGGTACTCGTACTCCGCGAGCCGGTCGCGCACTAACTCCCGGATCTCCTCGCGGAGCGCGTCGGCGTCGAACTCGTCGGTCGTCGGCTGGACGTACGCCGCGATCGCCTCGCCGCGGACCTCGTCCGGAACGCCGACGACGCCGACCTGTTCGACGTCGCCGTGTCGGAGGATCGCCTTCTCGACTTCCATCGGGCCGACGCGGTAGCCGCTCGTGAGAATGACGTCGTCGGCACGCGACTGGAACCAGACGTAGCCGTCCTCGTCGCGTTTCACGAGGTCGTCGGTGAGGAACCACCCGTCCTCGGTTCGCTTCGCCTCGGTCTTCTCTGGGAGACCCCAGTACTCGTCGAAGAACACGCGTCTGTCGCCCGGTTTGACGGCGAGTTCGCCGATCTCGCCCCGCGGCAGCCTCTCGCGCGTCTCGGGGTCGAGGACCGCCACCTCGTAGCCCGGCAGCGGCTTTCCCATACTCCCCGGCCTGGTCTCGAACCAACTCGAGGAGTTCCCGACGACGAGGTTCAGTTCCGTCTGGCCGTAGAACTCGTTGATCGCGACGTCCTCGAAGGTCTCCTCGACCCAGCCGACGATCTCCGGGGTCATCGGTTCGCCCGCGGAGGCGAACGTCTCGAGTGCGAGGTCCCACCGCGATTCGGGGTCGTCGACGCCCATCAGCATCCGCAGCGCCGTCGGCGGCATGAACGCGTGCGTGACGCCGTGACTGGCCAGTAAGTCGTACGCCTCTTCGGGGTCGAACCCCTCGCGAGGCCAGCCGACGACGGTACAGCCGTGGTGCCAGGCGGCAAACAGCGTCCCGCCGAGGGCCGCGCCCCACGCCCAGTCGGCGGGCGTCCAGAGCGTCGCGTCCTCGAGGCCCTGGTCGAAGTAGTTGTACGCCGCCGCGGCACGACCGAGCCACAGCGCGTGGCTGTGGCGGACGCCTTTCGGCGGGCCGGTCGAGCCGCTCGTGTACATGATCGCCGTCGGCGTCTCCGGCGTCGACTCGTGGACGTCGATTCCCGGCTCGTGGGCCGCGAGCAGGTCGTCGAAGGCGTGGGCGTCCCCCTCGACCGCGTCGCCGTCGCCGAGTTCGATCACGTGCTCGAGGTCGGGACACTCCTCGCGAACCTCGTCGATCGTCTCGCGGACGGTCGGATCGACGACGACCGCCGTCGCGGCGCTGTCCTCGAGGCGATACTGCAACGCGTCGCGGCCGAACAGGACGGTCAGCGGCACCGACACCGCGCCGAGTTTCCAGTTCGCGAGGTGTGCGAGCGGATTCTCGGGCTTCTGGGGGACGACGACGCCGATCCGGTCGCCCTCGCCGACGCCGAGGTCCGCGAGCGCGGCCGCGAGCCGGTCCGATCGCTCGTCGAGGTCGCGAAACGTGTACGTCTCGAGGCCGTCGGACGGCGATTCGTACCGCAGCGCGACCCGGTCCGTGTCCTCGTGCTTCCGGAGGAAGTCGACGGCGGGGTTGTACCGATCGGGGAGGTCCCACTCGAAGTCTGCTCGAGCCTGCTCGTACCGATCGTACGTCGGCATGACGTGCCAGACCATGGCGAGTCGTCTCGGCGTCGAAACTTAGAACTTTACAGGATTCGATCGACGCGACCGTCGAGGTCGAGCGACTCGGCGACTGCGGGCGTGAGTCCGTAGACGGCGTCGAGGAAGTTGATCCGATAGCTCGCCGGCCCGTCGTACTCGAGGTCGGCCGCCCGTTCGCCGGCGACGCCGTAGGCGAGCGTGCCGTGGAGGCTCGCTGTGAGGTCGTCGTCGCCGGCACCACAGAAGGTCGCGAGGGTCGAACCGAGCATACAGCCGGTGCCGACCACCTCGCTCAGCATCTCGTGGCCGGCGCGCACCCGGTAGACGGCGTCCGAGTCGGCGACGACGTCCGTCTCGCCGGAGGCGACGACGACCGCGCCGGTCGCGTCGGCGAGCGCTCGAGCCGTCTCGTCGATCTCCGCGTAGTCGCCGATCGACTCGACGCCTTTCACCTCCGCCTCGACGCCCGCGAGGTGGCTGATCTCGCCGTAGTTGCCCTTGATCGCCGCGAACTCGACCGCGTCGAGGAGGCGCTCGTGGACCGCCTCGCGGGTCGGTGTCGCGCCCGCGCCGACGGGGTCGAGGACGACCGGAATCTCGAGTTCGTTCGCGCGCCGCCCGGCGTTGTGCAGCGCCTCGACGTTCGAGTCGGTCATCCGGCCGGTGTTGAGCAAGATCGCACCGGCGAGGTCGGCCATCTCCGGGGCCTCGCCGGGGGCGTCTGCCATGACCGGCAGCGCGCCCCAGTGGAGCGTGACGTTCGCCAGGTCGTTTTTCGTCACCTTGTTCGTGAGCTGCTGGACCAGCGGCTCGCGTTCCCGGATCGCCCGCAGCGAGTCGGCGAGTGCCGCCCCGGTCGCGTCGATCCGGTCAGTCATCCGTCACCGCCTCCCGGAGCGCCTCGGTCGCGGCTCGCGGATCGTCCGCCGCGGTGATCTCGCTGACGACGGCCACGCCCGTGGCACCGGCTTCGACCACTGGCGCGGCGTTTTTGGCCGTAACGCCCCCGATTCCGATCACCGGGATCGACACCGCGTCGGCGATCGCGGCCACGCGCTCGAGGCCGATGCCGTTTTTCTCGTCTGTGACGTCCTTCGAGGTGGTTCCGTAAATCGCTCCGACGCCGAGGTAGTCCGCACCTGCGGCTTCCGCCTGTTCGGCCTCGGCGACGGTCGACGTCGAGCAGCCGATCACCGCGTCGGGGCCGAGCAGGTTTCGTGCGACCTCGAGTGGCGCGTCCGACTGGCCGAGGTGGACGCCGTCGGCGTCGACGGCCTGGGCGACGTCCACCCGGTCGTTGACGACGAAGTCGACGTCTGCCGCGGCGGTGAGTTCCCGGAGTTTCAGGCCGAGTTCGTACCGCGACCGCGCGTCCGTTCCCTTCTCGCGCAGTTGCACGACGTCGACGCCGCCGTCGATCGCCCCACGGACGACGTCGACGGTCGATCGACCCGCCGAGAGCGATTCCTGGGTGACGAGGTACGTCCGCCAGTTCTGCTGATTCACGGGTGATACCACTCGAGGATACGTCAAAATCGCTTCGGTCCCGAACCGTCCTCGGCGTCGGATCGGGGACGTCCGTGCGTTCTGGATACCCGCTCTCGAGGACGTCACTCGAGTCGTCGCGGCATGGCCTCGGCGACGGCGGTGAGCCACGCGCGTCTGTCGCTCGCCTCGAGGACGGCGGAGGCCGCACCGGCCGCGTCCGCGCCGAGGTCGAACGCTCGCGCGACGTCGTCGGCCGAACTGATCCCGCCGCCGACGAGCACCTTCGTCCGCGGGTTTCGGTCGTCGACCATCGCGACGAACTCCTCGACGAGTTCCGGGCGCGTCCGGGTGATCGCGCGACCGGTCGCGACGTCCTCGGGTTTCTCCAGGAGGAGGCAGTCGGGGTCGAAGGCGAGTGCCGCCTCGCCCATCTCGCGGCCGGCGACGCAGACGATCGACTCGAGGCCGAACTCGCCACACCGGGCGACGGTCCGTTCGATCTCCTCGAGCGTCGCCCGGTTCTCGGGGTGGTTGACGAGGACGCCGTCGGCACCGGCGGCCGCGAGCGCCTGGATCGAGATACGCCCGTTACCGCGGCCCGGTTCCAGCGCGTCGACGGACTGCGCCACGACGGGCAGCGACGTTTCTTCGGCGGCGAGCCGGACGTCGGGCGTCTGCGGTGCGACGGCGAACGTCCTGTTGGTCGCTTCGGCGACCGCCTCGAGCGTTCGCGCGAGCGCCAGGCCGTCTTCGCCCGCGGTGCCGTCGTACACCTTGTAGTTCACCAGGAAGTGTGGATACTCGAGTCCCATCTGCGGACGGCTACTCGGTGGAGTGGCCTAACTGTCCTGTTGCGATCGACGGGGGCGAGGACGGTCGGCTGCCGGCCCGGGACGAATACAACTAGATTGAAGTTACTGCAATCTCGATTGGTTGTCGATGGAGGACGACACCGCTCGCGGATCGGCGAGCACGGACGATCCGCGCACGTCGCCCGGAGACGACGATACCGACGATCACACGTCGGCGCAGGGACTCGCGACGCGAGGCACGCAGTCACCGTCCGGTGGCGAACGCGATCCGGCGTCCGTCGGCGTCCCGTCGCCGTCGTCGATTCCGGATCGGTCGCGTGCCTCGTCGGGTACGGTGTACCTGGTCGGGGCCGGCCCGGGCGATCCCGACCTGCTGACAGTACGGGCGCGCTGGCTGATCGAGACCGCGGACGTCATCTTCCACGACGCGCTCGTCCGCGAGACGTTACTCGAGAGTCTGCCCGCTACCGCCGAGATCGTCGACGTCGGCAAACGCGTCGAGTACAAGACGCCCCAGTCGGAGATCAACGACCTCCTCGTCGAACGCGCGTCGGCCGGCGACGCCGTCGTCCGACTGAAAGGCGGCGACCCGTTCGTCTTCGGCCGCGGCGGGGAGGAAGCCCAGCACTTGACCGACCACGGCGTTCCGTTTCAGATCGTTCCCGGCGTCTCGAGCGTGCTCGCCGCACCGGGTGTCGCCGGCGTTCCGCTCACCCACCGCGACGTCGCCTCGCGCTTTACCGTCATCACCGGCCACGAGACGCCCGAGAAAGACGAGAGCGCACTCGACTGGGACGCGATCTCTGCGGCGGTCGAGAGCGGCGGGACGCTGGTCATCCTCATGGGCGTGCGGACCCTCGAGCGGAACGTGACGGCCCTGCGCACACACGGTGTTTGCGGCGAGAAACCCGTCGCGCTCGTCCAGAAGGCGACCTGGGACGACCAGCAGGTGGTCCGGGGGACCCTCGAGACGATCGTCGACCGGGTCGAGAGCGAGGGCGTGGAACCGCCCGCGACTGCAGTCGTCGGCGACGTCGCCGCGATCCGGGACGAGATCGAGGCGGAACTGACTCCCTTCGAGCCCGCCTGAGTCGAGTCGATGCTCCCGCTCTTTCACGACTTCGAGGGCCGGTCGGTAGTCGTCGTCGGCGGTGGCCCGGTCGCTCTCCGGAAGGCCCGGACCTTCGCCGAGGAGGCCGACGTGACGGCCGTCGCCCCCGAGTTCGCCGACGGATTCGACGACCTCGAGTGTGAACTGATCCGTCGAACGCTCGAGGCCGAAGACGCCCCCGAGGTCGTCGCCGACGCCTTCCTCGTCGTGCCGGCGACCGACGACGGAGGGCTCAACGACGCCGTGGCTGCAGCCGCCCGCGAGGCCGGCTGTCTGGTAAACCGGGTCGACGAACGCGGCGACGTCGTGACCCCCAGTCGGGCCGAATCGGATCGGATCACGATCGCCATCTCGACTCGGGGAGCGAGTCCCGCCACGTCGAAGTACCTCCGACAGCAGATCGAGCCGTTACTCGAGCGCGCCGACCCGATGGTTGCACTCCAGGCGGACCTGCGCGAGAAGTTGCAGTCTACCGACGGGCTGTCCTCGAGCGAACGCCGCCGGGCACTCTGGCGCGTCCTCGAGGACGAGGAGGTCTGGGGGCACCTCGAGGACGGCCGCCACGAGGACGCGAGAGCGCGTGCGTGGAACCTCGTCGAGGGCCTCGAGTGAACGACGGGGTGAATGAAACTCCGATTGCAGTAGTGCAACGGCAGGTGTGAAATACGACTTTGGATAGTACAAACAAAATTGTTTTTAGGGATCGCTCGAAGGGTACGGATAATGCCCCAGGTGGCGCTCCCACACGATGCGAAGGCAGGACCGACGAAACCGGAGGTCCGGGCGGTGTCGCTCGAGAAACTCGATCTTCGACAGTCCGACCACGTCGTCGACGTCGGCTCCTGTACCGGCTCGGTCACCATCGAGGCGGCCCGACGGGTCGAGCGCGTGACCGCCGTCGAGCGCAAACCCGAACGCCTCGAGGTCACGGAGAAGAATCTCGCGGCCAACGAGTACGACGCGGACGTTACGCTGCGAGAGGCCGAAGCGCCCGAGGGACTGCCCGCGGACGCAGACGCCATGTTCGTCGGCGGCAGCCGCAACTTCGAGGCCGTCCTCGACCACGCCGTCGAGACGAACGTAGAGCGAGTCGTGATGAACGTCGCCCGACTCGAGGTCGCCGGGCGGGCCGTCGAGGCCTTCCGC
Organism: Natribaculum breve; assembly: GCF_023008585.1. Classification (GTDB taxonomy): domain Archaea; phylum Halobacteriota; class Halobacteria; order Halobacteriales; family Natrialbaceae; genus Natribaculum; species Natribaculum breve. Next base: position 1,013,387 of record NZ_CP095390.1, read on the forward strand.
GAGCGCGAACTCCTGGACGAGGTCGTCCAGTTGCAGGTGAGCCACGGCTACGAACTCGTCGGCGCGACGAGTTTCGACTCACAGAATCCGGTGTACGTGATCGTCGGCCGCCGGGACGCGGAGGGGTTGGCGTGACGGTCTACGGCGTGGGGCTGGGCCCCGGCGACGCCGAACTCGTGACCGTCAAAGGGAGACGTGTGCTCGAGTCCGTCGAGACCGTCTACTCCCCCGGTCGCCTCTCGCGGTCGGTCGCCTTGGAGCACGTCGACGACTCGAAGATCGGCGATCTCGACTTCCCGATGACGCGCGATCCCGACGAGCTTCGACGCGCCTGGAAGGAGGCCGCCGCGGAGGTGGCCGACGAGGCCAGCGAGGACGACGTCGCCTTCGTCACGCTCGGCGACCCCAACGTCTACTCGACGTTCGGCCACCTTCGCCGGACGCTCGAGACGTTCCACCCCGAGGTGGACCTCGAGGTCGTCCCCGGCGTGAGTGCGATGACCGCCTTCGCGACGGCACTCGGCGTCGAGGTCGAATCCGGGACGGGACTGGCGCTGCGGGAGGCCGCCAGCGGGGCAGCACCCACGGGTCCCGATCGGCTGATCCTGTTCAAGGTCACCGACGCGCCGACCACGCACGAGAGACTGACCGAGGCGGGCTACGACGTCCGTTTCGGTCGGCGACTGTTCATGGAACAGGGAGAGACGGTCGTCACGGACGACCCCGAGGAGATCGCAGAGCGCGACTACTACACGCTCGCGTACGCCGAGAAGCGCGACCTCGAGCGCGACCTGGCGACCGCGGAGTTCGACCTCGAGGACGCTGACGACGACGCGAACGCCGACGACGCCGACGCGAAAGCGGAGGGATCGGCATGAGCGGTGACGACGGCAGCCAGTACACCGCCGGCGACGTCCGCGAGGGCGTCCCCTTCGTCGGGGCCGGCCCTGGCGATCCGGGCTTGCTGACCGTGACCGGGAAAGAACTGCTCGAGGAAGCCGACCTCGTGGTCCACGCCGGTTCGCTGGTCAACAGCGAACTGCTGGAGGAGTACTGCGCCGACGCCGAACTGGTGAACTCCGTCGGCAAGGACCTCGAGGAACTCGTTCCCCTGATGGCCGACGCCTACCACGAGGGACGGGAAGTCGTCCGGCTGCACAGCGGCGACCCCGCGATCTACGGGGCCGCACTCGAGCAGATGGACGCCCTCGAGGCCGAGGACGTGCCGACCTATTTCGTCCCCGGCGTGACCTCCTCGTTCGCGGCGAGTGCGACCCTCGGCACCCAGCTCACGCTGAACGAGGTCGCGAACCACGTGGCGTTCACCCGACCGCAGGGCAAGACCCTGACCGAGGAGGAAGATCACGTCAGCGACTTCGTCGGGATGGGCGACGTGACGACCTGCATCTACCTCGGGACTCACGCGGTGCGGGAGACGATGGAGCGGTTACTCGAGGACGGTCACGACCCCGAAACGCCCGTCGCGGTGGTCTACCACGCCTCCTGGCCCGACGAGGACGTCATGACCGGGACGATCGAGACGATCGCCGACACGGTCGAGGAGGCCGGGTATCGGGCTTCGGCCCTGGTGCTGATCGGCGAGGTCGTCACCGGCGCGGGCTACGAGCGGTCGTACCTCTACGGTGACTGGGCCAACCGTGGTTCCGGAGAGGCCGACGAGAGCGAAGAGGGGTGTTCGGATTAGTATGACTGCTCGGAAACGTTCGAACGGTCTCGACAGCGATGAACAGGGTGAAAGCCCCCGGGCCGCTCGACTCCCGCGGCTCGCTGCGCGCTTCCCTCACTTCGTTCGGTGCAGTGCTTGCGTCGCCGGAGTTCGTCGAGCGGCCCGGCCCCTTTCATTCCCACCCGGGATGGTTGGTCGGGGTGCCGACTCGAGTGGCTGGCCGAGCGCGCGATTGGAACGTGGAACGATCGGCTATTCGGAGGTGAACGATGAGTACTGACAGCAACGATTCGGACGGTGGAAGCGGACACTGCAAGACGCCCGATTCGGATGGCGAAGTCGCAGAGGAAATCGCAATCGTCGCCTTCGAGCGGAAGATGGACACCGCGGAGGAAATCGTCGAGGGCATCGGCGACCGCTACGAGTCCATCGACGTCCTCGAGTACCACTCCGAGGTCTTCGAGGAGTACTGGGGCGAGTACGACTGTTTCGTCGGGCTGATGGCCTCGGGCATCGCGATGCGCAAGACGGCCCACCTGCTCGAGGACAAGTGGGACGACCCGGCGATCGTCGTCGTCGACGAGGAGTTGACCTGGGCCATCCCGATCACGGGCGGCCACCACGGCGCGAACCAGGTCGCGAAGGACCTCGCCAAACTGGGCGCGATCCCGGCGATGACCACCGCCTCGGAGGCGGCGGGCAAGCAGGGCGTCGAGGCCCGCGCGAAGGCGATGGACCTCCACGTGGTCAACGGCGACTCGACCGTGGCGACGAACCTCGCGGTGCTCGACGACGAACTCGGTCCCGTCGCCCGCCTCGACGGTCCGAAGGCCGTGCTCGTCGGCGACGACGTGACGGTCCTCAAGCGCAACACCGAGGACGGCGTCGTCGTCGGCACCGGCAGCGTCTCCGGCGCGAAGAAGGAGACGTTCCTCGAGGCCTGGGAGACCGCCCTCGAGCAAACCGACTACGATCTCGAGGACGTCGAGTTCGTCGCGACGGCGACCCGGAAGGAAGACGAAGACGGGTTGCTCGAGGCCGCCGACGAACTCGGCCTCGGCGTCGTCGCCTTCGACAAGGAGACGCTGCTCGCTCACGAGGGGCCGACGCCCTCGAAGTCCAAGGAGTTGATCGGCTGGCCGGGCGTCTCGGAGGCGTCGGCGATCGCCGGCGGACGCGAGAACGAACTCGTACTCGAGAAGATCAGCTACGAAGACGAGGTAACGGTGGCGATCGGCCGATGAGTTCGGACGCTGACCCTGCCGGTACGCCCGAGGAGTACGGCACCCTCTACGTGGTCGGCATCGGCCCCGGCCTGCCCGACCACATGACCCAGCGGGCGAAGGAGGTCGTCGAGACGGCCGACTGCGTGATCGCTTCCAATCTCTACCAGAAGTTCCTCCGCGAGGACGGCACCCTGCCCCCCGAAGACGCGGTGGACGACGACGGGTTCGTGACTCGAGACGGCGGCCACGAACAGCAGATCGTCCGCTCGTCGATGGGCCGCCAGATCGAGCTGGCGAGAGAGGCCTTCGAGCGCGTCCGCGCGGGCGAGGACGTCGCCCACGTCTCGGGCGGCGATCCCTCGGTCTACGGCAAGTCCGACCTGCTGTTCCTGATGGCAGAGGAGGAAGCGGCGACCGACGTCCCCATCGAGATCGTCCCCGGCGTGACCGCCGCGCTCGGCGGAGCGGCGATGGTCGGTGCACCGCTGTGTAACGACTTCTGTACCGTCTCCCTCTCGGACAAGTGGCGCGGCTGGGACGAGATCGAGGAGAAACTGCGTGCAGCCGCGATCAGCGACTTCGTGATCGTGCTGTACAACTGCTGGCGCAACTACGAGCGGGCGGTCGAGATCGTCCGCGAGGAGCGCACCGACGACGCCTACGTGGCGATCGTCAACGACGCCGGCCGGGCCGACGCCGGCCGAAACGGCGAGGGCCACTTCGTCACGACGCTGGGCGAGGCCGCCGACCACGACGACAAGGTCTCGGGGATGGGCACCTCGCTCATCATCGGTAACCACGAGACCAGAACCTGGTGTAACGACGATCGAACGTACCTCGTCACCCCGCGTGGCGGGCGTGACGTCGACGACTTCTGACAACCATGACTGACACCAACACCGACTCCGACGAATCGACCTCGAAATGTGGCGGCGCGAAGAGCGACGACTCGAGTTCCTCGTCCTCGAAATGTGGCGGCTCGAGTTCGAGTTCGAGTTCCGCTTCGGGCTCGAAGTGCGGTGCCTCGAGCAAGAAAGAAAAGACCGAGGAGAAAGTCGGCGCGACCGTCGAGGACTTCGACGGCGAACCCGGCAAACTGACAGCCGTCGGCCTCGGCCCCGGCCACCCGGAGGGGATGACCCAGCGCGCCCGCGAGGCGTTGCTCGAGGCCGAGCACATCGTCGGCTACACGACCTACATCGAGCTCATCCCCGACGAGATCACCGATCAGGCAGAGGACATCTACGACACGCCGATGTGCGGCGAGGTCTCCCGGACCGAGGAGTCGATCGACCGCACGCTCGCGGGAAACGACGTGGCGATCGTCGGCAGCGGCGATCCGAACGTCTACGCGCTCGCGGGGCTCGCACTGGAGATCCTCGAGTCGAAGGGCGCGACGGCTTCGATGGTCGACTTCGAGGTCGTCCCCGGCGTGCCGGCGGCCCAGTCGTGTGCGGCTCGACTGGGTGCCCCCCTCGTGAACGACACCGTCTCGATCTCGCTGTCGGACCACCTCGTGCCGATGCCGGAGATCGAGTCCCGGCTCCACGCCGCCGCGAAAGAGAGTTTCACGATCACGATCTACAACCCCTGGAGCCGCAAGCGCCGGGAGAACTTCGAGAAGTGCTGTGAGATCCTCCTCACGCATCGGGACCCCGACACACCCGTCGGGATCGTCCACGCCGCCGGCCGCGAGGACGAGCAGGTGATGATCACCGAACTCGGCGAACTCGAAGAGCTCGGTGAAAGCGAGATCGTCGACATGACGACGACGATCGTCGTCGGCAACGAGGAGACGTACGTCTGGGACGACCGGATGGTCACCCCGCGCGGGTACGAGACGAAGTACGACTACTGAGGCCCCAACTACGAACCCCAACACACATGCCCACATACGAAGTCACCCTCGAGAAAGCGGCATGCGACGGCATCTTCGCCTGCCTGACCCGCGACCCCCGCTTCGTCGAGGGCGAGGACGGCCTGGCGACGATCGACCCCGACGCCGATCCGATCTACGACGCGACGGGCGAGGAGACCGTCACGGTCGAAGACGGTCGGGTGGTCGCCACCTTCGACGACGACCGGCTCGAGGACGCGAAGAAGGCCGCCCGGGCCTGCCCTCTCGACGCGATCGAGGTCCGGGAGGTGGGCGAATGACCGCAGACGGAGCCCTCGAACTCGAGCCCCCGGCCGACCTGCTCGCCGGTCACCCCGCGACGGCGTACTTCTGGGGCCACGTCGCCGGCAGCGGAGAGGTCACGGCGGAGGGCCTCGAGGTCGTCACGAACGACGAGGCGTCTGCCGAGGCCCTGGCGGCGATCGCCGGAGGCGAGTTCGCCGACCTCGCACGCGAGACGACCACCCGCGAGTACGCCCACGACGCGTCGATCACCCGGACCGAAGCGGAGTACACGGTCTCGATCGACGGCTCGGACCTCTACGGGGCGAGCGGCCCGCTCGGACTCCCTGTCGACGGCCGCGGGAACTACCGCTTTTCGGCGTTCTCGAACCACGGGCGGGAACTCCTTCGGGGGCTGCTCGAGGGCTGTGGCACGGTTTGCTTCAAGTCCTCGAGCGGCACGGTCGGCATCTCGTTCGTCGCCGACGACCGCGAGTTGCTCGAGGTGATCGACGACCTCCTCGAGTCCTGTCCCGTCGACGCCCCCACTGGCGAGATTTCCGAGACCTCCTCGGGTGGCTACTGGTTCGGCCTCGAGGACGAGGCCGTCCCCGATTTCGGCGGGTGGGTGTACGGCGAGAGCGAGGAAACCGGGCTGTACGCACCGAGTCGACGACGGAAGCTCCAGCGGAGTCTCGAACAGGCCGAGAACGTATGAGCGCCCAGGACGGGGAGCGAGGAGTCGGGGACGCACTCGAGGACGACGCCGTCCTCGTGGTCGGTCACGGCTCGCGTCGTGAGAAGTCGAACGAGCAGGTCCGCGAACTCGCCGTGCTGCTCGAAGAGCGCGTCGGCGTGCCGGTCGACGTCGCCTACCTCGAACTCGCCGCCCCCGCTATTCCCGAGGCGATCGAGGGGCTCGCGCCGACCTGCGAGCACCTCTCGGTCGTCCCGCTGTCGCTGTTCGGCGCGAGCCACGTGAAAAACGACGTGCCGCTCGCCGTGCAGACCGCTCGAGCGCGCTACGACGACCTGACGCTGCACTGCGGGGCCCACCTCGGGGTCCACCCGGCGCTCGTCGAGTTGCTCGACGAACGGGCCCGCGCCGTCGAGGAGGGGATCGGCGTCGACCGCGAGGACGACGACGTCGCGGTCGTGGTCTGTGCCAGAGGCTCGAGCGATCCGGACGCCAACGCGGACGCCCACAAACTCGCCCGACTGCTCTACGAGGGGCGGGCGTTTACGCGGGTCGAGACGGCGTTCATCGGGGTGACGGAGCCCCGACTCGAGGACGCGCTCCACACCGTCGCCAAGAACCGACCGGACGCGGTCGTCGTGCTCCCGTACATGCTCGGCGACGGCGTGTTGACACAGCGGATCCGGGACCGGGCCGCCGACTTCGACGCGGAGTACCCCTACGTGGCCGCGGGCGCGGGTGATCCCCTGGGTACGGACGACCGGATCGTCAAGGTGCTCGCCGATCGGTTCCGGGAGGCCCGCGCCGACGGCGTCGAGATGTCCTGTGACACCTGCAAGTACAAGGTCGAACTCGACGGCTACGAGGACGACCAGGGCGGCGCGCGCGCGATGCTTCGCTCGCTCGTCCACCAGGCCGAACACGAAGACCGTGAAGACGTCGGCGACGACCCGCACGTCCACGACGCTCCGGAGAACCACGTCGCCGTCTGCACCAACCAGACCTGTGCGGCGAGCGGCGCGACGACCGTCTTAGAGCGCCTTCGCCAGGAGGCCCGCGACGCGGAGGAGTGTGACGTCCACATCACCCGCAGTTCCTGTCTCGGGCAGTGTGGCGACGGCCCGATGGTCGCCGTCTACCCCGACGGGATCTGGTACGGCGGCGTCACCCCCGAGGACACCGAACGCATCGTTTCGTCCCACTTAGAGCGGGATCGCATCGTCTCCGACCTGGTCCAGCAGACGCTGTAGGACCACTGACACACCAACACAACAATGGCTTGCGCAGAACTCGAAGCACTGAGACTCGCACTGATGAACGTGAACGGAACCGTCGACGAGAGCGTCAAACGACACGCCGAGGCAGAGATCGGCGACGCACTCGAGGAAAACGGACCCATCGCCGCGCTGGCGAACGCCGAGACCCTCGAGGAGATCGGCCGGCACCTCGACGCGGCGCTGGTCGACCTGGAGGAAAAGGCGTCCGACGCCGATTCGACGGATCCCCACGGGGCGTACCTCCGCGGTCGGCTCGTCGCCGTCCGGGACGCCGAACAGCGGATTCGCCGCCTCCGCGAGCGAACCGACGGTCTCCTCGAGGACCTGGGTGAGACCCACCACACGCTCCACGAGGCGTTTCCGGTAGAGGAGTGAGGATGAACGATACGCTGAGCGTCGAGGACAGCGACGGGATACTCGAGGCCGAGACGCGGCTGTCGCTGGGCGACCTCGGCCCGGCCGCGAGCAGACACAACTGGCGTCGGTCGGCCGTCGCCGTCCGCGATGAGACCGTCTTCGCCGGCCTCGCTGACGGGCGCGTGATCGCCTACGACCTCGAGAACGCGGCCGAAGAACGCTGGTCCGTCGACGGCGACGAGGAGCGCTACGTCGTCTCGATGGACGTCACCGGCGACCACCTCGTGGTCGGCGAACGCGGTCCCGAGGGGCGGATCCGCGTCCTCTCGAGTGAAACCGGCGAGTGCCTGTGGGAGTACGTCACCGCCGAGGACGTCGGCCCGCCAGCACGGGAGACCTTCTTCGCCCAGCCGTTCGTCGTCGACGTGCAGGTCGCCGGCGAGACGATCGTCGCCGCCGCACGCCGGTACGAACGCGACGGTGACGTCCAGCACTGGTCGAGCGTCGTCTACGGCTTCGACCTCGAGGGCGGCCTCCGGTGGGCCTACGACGCCCGGGCCTCACCCATCGCCGTCGACGTCGACGACGAGCGGGTCGCCGTGGCGTACAACCGCTGTCCCGACAACCACGATCACGACCACGGCCTCGTGGTGCTCGACCTCGAGACCGGCGCGGAGGTCGGAAGCTGGGACCCCGGCACGCCGGGCGAGCGTCGCGTCGGCGACGTGGCCTTCACCGACGAGGGGATCGCAGTCGCAAGCCACGGGGACAAACACGGCTACCTCCTCGACGACAACTGCGGGGAACGCTGGCGCGTCGACCTCGCGAGCGAACGCGACCTCGAAGGCGAGACGCTCTACGCCTACCCGAACCACGTCGCGGCCGTCGACGGGACGGCGGTCTTCGTGACCGGAAACACCTTCGCCGAGGGGACCCGCGACCCCGACGGCCGCCACCCGAACGAGCACACGGCTTTCGGCGTCGACCTCGAGGGCGAAGTCACCTGGAGCCACGACGTCCGCGGGTTCGCCCGCTGCGTCTCAGCCGCCGGCGACCTCGTGGCGATCCCCTCCGCCCAGAACTTCCGCGAGCGGGACGCGGAGACCCACGCGGTTCACGTGCTCGAGGCCGAGGCGGGACCGCTCGAAACTCACCTGATCGAGGGGATCTCGAGTGCCGGTGACCTCGCCGATGGCCGACTCGCCGTGATCGAAGAACCCGTCGAGTACCACGACGAGGGCGTTACTCGCGGAGAGTATCGGCTTCACACGTGGCGACTCGGAGAAACGGGCCGCTGATCGAACCCCCTAACGAACGTTCCCCGTTATCGTCGACGCATTCCTCGCCAGAGTTCTCGAGATCGCTCGGATTTCCGGGGTTCGGCCACCTCGCAACCAGCCCGAGTTAGCGATTCTGGCCCTCGTCGACTGCTGCGGCGGTCTCAGCCACCCGCTCGGCCGAGAGTTCCGAGAGCGGAATCCGCCGGCCGCCGGTTTCGACCTCGAGGACGCCGATCAACCCCGTCCGGTCGCCGTCGTCGCTCGCGTCGACGACCACGGTCTCGCAGTCGGCTCGAGCAAGTCGACGGGCCGCCTCTCGCGTCTTCGCCGTCGGGCTCCCCTCGGCGACGTTCGCCCGGCCGTCGGTCACCACGACCACGAGGCTCGCGTCGGCGTCGCCTCGAGTCACGAGCCGGGTCGCTTCCTCGAGTCCCGAGGGAAGCGGCGTCCGGTCGCCAGTGGGGAGTTCCTTCAGGTGGCGGGCGGCGAGGGTCACGCCGTCGGTCGGCGGCAGGACGACCTCGGCCTCCTCGCCGGCGACGGCCACGAACGCCACCTCGTCGCGTTGTTCGTAGGCGTCCTGCAGGAGGGCCATGACCGTCCCCTTGGCCTCGGCCATCGCCGGACGCATCGAGGCGCTGGCGTCGACGACGAAGACGATCAGGGTACCCGCCTTCGAGCGCCTGACGGACTTGCGGAGGTCTCCCTCCTCGACGCGCGTTCGGCCCTCGGCCGCGGCGGCCCGGATCGAGGCGGCCGCGTCGACAGCCTCCTCGGCCGTCGCGCGTTCGGTCCGTACGTGCGCGCCGCGGCCCCGGTCCGACGCCTGGGCCCGCGCTCGAGATCCACTTCCGGGCGTCGACGTCTCGGCCTCGACGTCCTCGGCGGGCGGGCTTCCCGCGTCGCCGATCTCGGCCCGTCGCTGGCCCGGGACGAGCGGCGTCGCCTCCTCTTCGTCCTCGCTTTCTCCCGGGGAGTCGTCGCCGTCGCGTTCGTCCGCTCGCTCTCCGTCACCCTCGGACGGTGCGTCACTCGAGGGCTGGGTCGATCCGCTCGTGTCGCTCCCGCCGTCACCAGCGGGATCACTCGAGTCGTCGTCTCGGTCTCCGGAGACGTCGTCCTCGTCACCTCGAGTGTCGTCCCCTGGCCCCTCGTCTCCGTCGTCTTCACTCGATTCGTCGTCACCGTCTCCGTCCGCCGAGTCATCGGCACCGTCCTCGCCGTCGCCGTTTCCCATCTCGTCCTCGTCGTCGTCGAAGTGGTCCTCGAGGACGTCCTCCGGATCGGGGGCGTCCTCGAACGGGCGGCTCTGCATCCGGTGGGGGAGCGCCAGGCGAGCGGCCTCCTCCACGTCGGGTTCGATCACCTTCCGGCGGCCGTCCAGGGCGGCGAGCGTCCGGGCGGTGCGGGCGATGGCGACGTCCGCCCGGTGGCCGTCGACGCCCGCCTCGAGGCAGAGTTCGGCGATGTCGCGTTTGAAGTCCGTGGGAAGGGACACGTCCTCGAGTACCCGGCGGGCCTCGAGCAGTCGTTCGGCGAGGGCAGCCGTTTCGGCTTCGTACTCGCCGGCGAACGTCTCGGGGTCCGCGTTGCGCTCGAGGGCGCGGTCGATGATCTCCACGCGGTCCTCGAGGTCGCGACAGCCGACCACCGTCGCCTGGAGTGCGAAGCGATCCCGGAGTTGCGGGCGCAGGTCTCCCTCCTCGGGATTCATCGTGCCGACGAGCGTGAACTCGGCGGGATGGGTGACGCTCACGCCGTCGCGTTCGACGCGGTTGACGCCGCTTGCGGCCGCGTCGAGGATCACGTCCACGAGGTGGTCCTCCAGCAGGTTCACCTCGTCGACGTAGAGGATACCACGGTTCGCACGCGCGAGGAGGCCGGGATCGAACTCGGCGTCGCCCTCGAGGGCGTCGGCGACCGAGAGCGTCCCGACGACGCGTTCGCGGGTGGCCCCGAGCGGGATCGTCACCAGCGGGACCGGTCGACGCTCGACTGGCGGATCGTCCCGAGAGCGACACCGGTCACACTGCCGGCCGGGGTCGTCGGGCGGACAGCCGTACGGACAGTCGGCGATCGCTCGTTGCTCGGGCAACAGGTCGACCAGTCCGCGGACGGCCGTCGACTTGGCCGTTCCCTTCTCCCCCTGGACGAGTACTCCGTCCAGCCCGTCGTCGACTGCGACGGCCATCAACGCTCGTTTCAACTCTGCTTGCCCGACGATCGCCGGAAACGGTGTTCGGTGACTCGCCATGCCGATATGAAACCTTATTTGTAGTAGGGAAATAATGCTTTACTAAATAATGCCGACAATCGGGTTGTATACGGCGACCGAAAACGAGTTAGGTGCGATACAGCAGGCCGCAGGACGGCTCGAGTCGATCGACCTCGTCGTCCGGTCGGAGAGCGACCTCGAATCGGAGACGAGAATCGAGACGTTCGTCGACGAACTCGAGTCGGTCGACGCGGCGGTTTTCTGGCTCCACGGGGCCGAAGAGAGCATGCCCGGCTACGATCTGGCGACCGCGCGACTCGAGGAGGCCGGCGTTCCGCTGGTCGTGAAGGCGACGGGCGACGCCTACGCGCTCGAGGACACCACGGTTTCCGAGGAGGATCGCGAGCGGGTCTACGAGTACTTAGAGCGGGGCGGCGTCGTCAACCTCGAGCACTGCTGTCGCTACCTCGCCAGCGAGTACGGCGACTACGACGGCGAATACGACGACCCGGTCGAACTTCCGACGGAGGGCGTCTACCACCCCGACTATCCCGCGGTGGAGTACGAGGAACTGCTCGAGACCCACGATCCCGACGAACCGACGATCGGCGTCTGGTTCTACGAGTCCCACTGGACCCACGCCAACACGCGCTACGTCGACGCGCTCGTCCGGGCGCTCGAGGAGAAGGGCGTGAACGTCCTCCCCGCGTTCTGTAACCCCGCGACCGACGAGGAGGGCCAGGAGAACGCCGAGTGGGTGGCGCGAAACTGGTTCAGCGACGAGGACGGGCCGATCGTGGACGCCGTCGTGAGTTCCTTCATGTTCTCGCTGGGGATGAGCGAGCGCGGCCGGTCGGCCAGCGACGAGGGCAGTACGGACGAGATCTTCCTCGAGGAACTCGGAGTTCCGGTCCTGCAGGCGATCACGACGATGCGTTCCCGGTCGCGCTACGAGGCCAACGACACGGGCGTGATGGGCTTCGAACTCGCGCTCTCGGTGGCGCTGCCGGAGTTCGACGGCAACGTCATCACCCATCCCGTAAGCGGGAAAGAACGGATGGACGACGAGGCGGGCGTCGGCAGCGCGCCGAAACAGCACTTCCCGATCGAGGATCGGGTCGACCACGTCGCGAGCCTCGCGGTCAACTGGGCACAGCTTCGACACACGCCAAACGAGGACAAAAAGGTCGCCGTCGTCCTCCACAACTACCCGCCGAGCGACGACGGCATCGGCACCGCCTTCGGGCTGGACAGCCCCGAGAGCACGGTCAACCTGCTCGAGGAACTCGAAGAGCGTGGATACAGACTCGAGGACCGCCCCGGGGACGGCGCGGAGTTGATCGACGTGCTGACCTCCCAACTCACCCTCGATGACCGCTGGGTGGCCCCCGAGGACGTCCGCGAGTTGAGCGTCGACGTGGTCTCGCCCGATCAGTACCTCGAGTGGTTCGAGACGGCCGACGAGGGCTTTCGCGAGAACGTCGTCGAGGAGTGGGGCGAACCGCCCGAGCGACCGTTCGCCATTCCCGGCGTGGAGTGTGGGAACGTGCTCGTGACGGTCCAGCCCCCGCGTGGCTTCGGCATGGACCCCTCGAAGGTCTACCACGACTCCGATCTGCAGCCCCCACACGACTACTACGCCTTCTACGCCTGGCTGCGCGAGGAGTTCGAGGTCGACGCGGTCGTCCACCTGGGCACCCACGGCAGCCTCGAGTGGCTCCCCGGCAAGACCGTCGGTCTGGACGGCGAGAGCGCCCCCGACGCGCTCGTCTCGGACCTGCCGAACGTCTACCCCTACATCGTCAACAACCCCGGCGAGGGGACCCAGGCGAAACGGCGGTCGTACGCGGCCATCGTCGACTACCTCACGCCCGTGATGCGTGCCGCCGGGACCTACGACGACCTGGCCGAACTCGAGGAACTGGCGAGTGAGTACCGCGAGGCGGGAATGGAAGACGCGCGAAGCGACGAGGGCGAACACCTCGAGGCCCTCATCCGCGAGACGGTCGAGGAACTCGACCTGGCCGTCGAACTCGGCATTGCGGGCACGATCGACGAGAAGGCAGACGTCCGAGGGCCGGACGAAGCCGGCTCGACCCTCGCGGAGGGAGAGGTCGAGGGTGACGAGGTCGACGTCGACGACCTCGTCGAACGTATCCACGAGTACCTCACCGACGTCAAGACCACCCAGATCCGGATGGGCTTACACACGATGAGCGAGCCCCCGGCGGGCGAGCGGCTGGTCGAGTACCTCGTCGCGCTCACCCGTCTCGAGAATCCCGGCGCGCCGAGCCTGCGCGAGAGCGTGGCGGGCGCACTCGGCGTCGACTACGAGACCATGCTCTCCTCGCCGGGAACCTACGACGAGGACCTCGGCATGACCTACGCCGAGGCCGCCGACGTCGTCTACGAGACGAGCGTCGAGTTGATCGAGACGCTCGCGGAACACGACTTCGACGTCCCCGTCTCCGAACTCGAGGGCGGGCCCGACGACGAGGTCAACGTCAACCTGCTCATCGTCGACCTCGAGACCATCGGCGACGCGAAGGCCAAGCCGGGCGCACACGACGACCTGCGCGAAGTTCTCGCGTTCATCTGTGAGGAAGCCGCACCCAGGGTCCACGGAGCCGAAGACGAGATCCCGCGCACCGCGGACGCCCTCGAGGGCGAGTACGTCCCGCCAGGAGGATCGGGCGCACCCACCCGCGGCGGCGTCGACCTGCTGCCGACCGCGCGGAACTTCTACACGCTCGACCCCCGCAAGGTGCCGGCGAAAGCCGCCTGGCAGGTTGGCCGGGAGGTGGCGGAGGGCGTCCTCGAGCGCCACCACGCCGAGAACGGCGAGTACCCCGAGGAGATCGGCGTCGTGGCGTGGGGGACCCCCACGATCCGCACCCGCGGGGAGACAATCGCCCAGGTGCTCGCGACGATGGGCGTCCAGCCGGTCTGGACCGACGCGGGCCGGATCGACGACGTCGAGCCCATTCCGCTCGAGGAACTGGGCCGACCGCGCATCGACGTGACCACCCGGGTTTCGGGACTGTTCCGCGACGCCTTCCCCGCCGCTGCGGGCGTGATCCACGACGCCGTCGACGCGGTGGTCGACCTCGACGAGCCGACGGAGTTGAACTACGTGAAAAAGCACGTCGAGGAGGAAGCCGCCGAACTCGCAGACGACGGCCTCGAGGAGAAAGACGCCCTGAAGGCCGCGAAACACCGCGTGTTCACCACCAAACCCGGCGGCTACGGAGCCGGGACGAACAAGGCCGTCGACGAGGGCAACTGGGACGATCGCTCGGACCTCGCGAGCGTCTACGTCCAGTGGGGCGGCTACGCGATGGGCTCGAGAGGGCGCGTCTCGGACGCCCACGACTCCTTCGAGCGTCGTCTCTCGAGCGTCGACGCCACGGTGAAGATCGAGGACACGATGGAACAGGACGAGTTCGACTCCTCGGACTGGTACGCCTTCCACGGCGGCTTTATTTCGGCGGTGGCGGAGGTCTCCGGGGAAGAACCCGCCTCCTACGTCGGCGACTCGAGCGACCCGGACGACGTGGCCGTCTACACCAACGAGGAGAAAGTCCGCAAGGCGATGCGCGCCCGCGTGCTCAACCCCGACTGGCTCGAGTCGATGGAAGAACACGGCTACAAGGGCGCGGGCGACCTCTCGACGACGGTCGACGTCACCCTCGGCTGGGACGCCACGACGGACGTGATCAGCGACCGCCTCTGGGAGGCGGTTGCCGAAGCCTACGCCTTCGACGAGGATCGCCAGGAGTGGATGACGGAGGTGAACCCGTGGGCCCTCGAGTCGATCACTGCGACGCTGCTCGAGGCCATCGACCGGGGCCTCTGGGATGCCAGCGAGGAGATCGAGGACCGATTGAGAGATATCAACCTCTCCGTGGAGGGCGACCTGGAAGCGCGAACGACCAACGAGGTTGCGGAGGTGACTACCGATGACTGACACCGACAGTGAATACGAGACGGAGTACGCGGATCTGGGCGCGACGACCCAGGAGGCGATGGACATCGCCGAGACGAGCATGGACATCGTCCGGCAGTTCGTCCCCGACGAGACGCTCGCAGATCGGATCCGCCAGAAGTCCGTCCACTCGATGGGAGACGTCGAGTTCCAGCACCTGCTCCGCTTCACCGGCGAGGACGACCTCGGGGACGACGAGGACGCACCCGTTCGGGCGGGAGCGAGAGCCGTCCTCGAGGAGGCGAACGTCGTCACGGACATCACGATGTCCCAGGCGGGGATCACCGGCCGCGGGCACGACTGCGAGAAGCACAAGGCGATCGGCCACGGGGCCGAACTCGCGAACGAGACGGGGATGACCCGGACCGCTGCGGGCGTGCTCGAGCTCGACAAACGGGGCGTCTACGACGGTGCGATCGCGACGATCGGCAACGCTCCGACGGCAGCCTTCGCACTCGCTGACTGCATCGAGAACGGCACCCGGCCGGCGGTCGTCGTCGCGACTCCCGTCGGCTTCGTCAAGGCCGAGGAGAGCCGCCAGCGGATCCGCGAGATCGGCGAGGCCTACGGCGTCCCGGCGATCACGAACGTCGGCCGACGCGGCGGCAGCGGGCTGGCCGCGGCGCTGACGAACGAACTGATCCACGTCGCGACGGACGTCCGGACGGGCGAACTCGAGCTCGAGCAGACGGCCGAGAAGCGCGCGAGTACCGACGCGGAGGTCTCGAACCGATGAGCGACGACTACGACCTCGAGAGCGGGCCCGATCCGGCGACGTTCGCGGCTGCCGCGCCGGAACCCGACATCGACGAGGGCGCTGTGCCGAAGGGGCAGCGAGACGGAGGCGGTGAAACCGCCGGAGCGGACGACCCCGTCTACGCCGTCGGCGTCGGCCCGGGCAACCTCGAGTATCTCACCCCGCGTGGCGAGCGCGCCATCCGCGAGGCGGACGTCGTGGTCGGCTTTACGACCGTCGTCGAGTTCGTCGAGGAGTGTACCGACGCGGACCTGCTGACCTGCGGGTACGAGGACGAGGCAGAGGCCCTCGCCGAATTCGCCGAACGCGTCGCCGGCGGCGAGTCGGGGACCGCCGTGGCGATGGGCGATCCCAACCACTCGGGCTACCAGTTCGTCGGGAAGGTCCAGGACGCGGTCCGGCACGAGGCCGACGACTGGGGCGAGGAACCCCGTTCCGTCCGGATGATCCCCGGAATCTCCTCGCTGCAAGTGGCCGCGAGCCGCGCCCGGACGCCGATGGAGGACACCGAGTTCGTCACGCTCCACAAAAGCGGCGACCTCGAGGAAGACATGGACCGCCTCGCGGACGCCGTCGGCGACCGCCACCTGCTCGTCCTGCCCCGGCCCTACGACCGGATGCCCGGCGACGTCGCCGAGTTCCTGCTCGAGCACGACGCGGATCCGAACCTCGAGGCGCTGGTACTCGAGAAGCTGACCCACGACGACGAACGGGTCCACCGATTCACGCTCGGGGAACTCGCCGAACACGCCGGCGGCGACGGGAAAGCGGAGACGCCCTTCTCCGACCTGGTGGTGCTCGCGGTTCGTCGGGAGGTCGAGATCGAATGAGCGGCGGCCCACCGGGATTCGTCCTCGGCGGTACCAGTTCGGGCGTCGGCAAGACCGTCGCGACGCTCGCGATCGTCCAGGCGCTCGAGGGTGCTGGCTACGCGGTCCAGCCCGCGAAAGCCGGGCCCGACTTCATCGATCCGAGTCACCACGAGGCGGTCGCCGGCCGCCCTTCCCGGACGCTCGACCTCTGGCTCGAAGGCGAAGACGGTCTCCGGCGTAACTACTCTCGGGGCGAGGGCGACGTTTGCGTCGTCGAGGGCGTGATGGGCCTGTACGACGGCGACGGCTCGAGCACGGCGATGGTCGCCGAAGCGCTCGACCTGCCGGTCGTCCTCGTCGTCGACGCGAAAGCCGGCATGGAGAGCGTCGCGGCGACCGCCCTCGGATTCCGCGAGTACGCAGACGAAATCGGCCGCGACGTCGAGGTCGCCGGGGTCGTCGCCCAGCGAGCCCACGGCGGCCGCCACGAGGCGGGGATTCGCGACGCCCTCCCGGAGGATCTCGAGTACTTCGGCCGGATTCCGCCGAACCCGGACCTCGAGATACCGGACCGCCACCTCGGGCTCCACATGGGCGAGGAGGCCCCGCTTCCCGAGGAGGCGCTCTCGGAGGCCGCCGAAACGCTCGAGGTCGATCGGCTGGCCGCCGTCGCCAGCGAGGCGACGGTTCCCGACGCGCCGCTCGAGGACGGTGTCGACGTCGCCGCTCGAGTCGCCGTCGCCAGCGACGCCGCCTTCTGCTTCCGGTATCCGGCGACGCTCGAACGGTTCCGCGACCGGGCCGAGCTGGTGACGTTCTCCCCGGTCGCGGGCGACCCCGTCCCCGACTGTGACGGCGTCTACCTGCCCGGCGGCTACCCTGAACTGCACGCGGCCGACCTCGAGTCGTCGGGAACGCTCGAGGAACTGGGCCGACTGGCGAGCGAGGGTCTGCCGGTCCTCGGGGAGTGTGGCGGGCTGATGGCGATGTCCCGGTCGCTGACGACGGCCGACGGTGACAGCCACGAGATGGCCGCCATCTTGCCCGCCGACGTGACCATGCACGACCGCTATCGCGCACTCGACCACGTCGAACTCGAGGCCATCGACGGAACGCTGACGGCCGACGCAGGCGAGCGAATTCGTGGCCACGAGTTTCACTACTCGAGTGCCGACGTCGACGTCGACGCCCGGTTCGCCTTCGAGACCGTCCGCGGAGACGGTATCGACGGCGACCACGACGGCCTGACCGAGTACGACTCGCTTGGAACCTACACGCACGTCCACGCCGAGAGCGGGGCGTTCGATCGGTTCCTCGAGCAGTTGTAATCGACGATACGAAACCGACCGACACCATACGCTGACCATGACCGACGACACCGACACCGACGATCCGGAGAACCAGCTCGAACGAACGCCCGGCAAGGGCCGAACGCCCGACGCCCGGACGATCGAACCGCACGCACCCGAGGAGTTCGGCCTCACGCAGGTCTGGTGGGGCGACGGCAAGGGCAAGACCACCGCCGCGCTCGGCATGGCCTTCCGAGCTGCCGGCCACGGCTACCGCGTCCACCTCCTGCAGTTCATGAAAGGCGGTGCCTCGAGCGTCGAGGACGTCCGCGGCGAGTACAACGCCATCGCGGCGATGCCCGGACTGAGCTACGAGAACACCGGCCACTACGGCTGGCACGGATTTCTCGACGGCTCCGAAGACGGCGAACACCGGGCGAAAGCACGGGGCGGCCTCGAGCGAGCGCGCGAACTCCTGGCCGCTGCCGCCGACGCCGACCTCGCCGAACCGCTCGCACTCGACGGCACGCCCGAGGAGGGGATGCACATGCTGATCCTCGACGAGATTCTCTACGCGGCGAATCGCGAGTTGATCGACCCCGCCGACGTCGTCTCGCTCGTCGAAGAGAAACCCGACGACCTCGAGCTCGTGCTCACGGGAGGGCACGAACGGCCCACGTACGTCGTCGACGAAGTCGACCTTGTCACGAACGTTCGCAAGGAGCGCCACCCGATCGACGCCGGCCAGCGGGCGCGGAAGGGGACGGAGTACTGATTCGTACGGACCGTCCGAAGTCGGTACCGGGATAACCCCGAACCGTCTTGCGGTTGCGGCGGTACCCAGTCACAGCCCTCACTATCAGACCAGCGGGAGTTCGATCGCGACGACCGTCCCGCGTGGCTCGCGATCCTCGATCCAGACCTCGCCGCCGTACCCGTCGACCAGTGTGTTCACCAGAAACAGCCCGAGTCCGGTACCGGGACTCTCGAGGCCCTTGACGCCGCGCTCGAAGACGACCGCCTTCAGGTCGTCGGGGATCCCCGGGCCGTCGTCGGCGATGCGAACGACGAGCGTCGTTTCGTCGGCGGTCGCGCTGACGGTGACTTCGGGCCGATCCGTATCGTTGTGCCGGACGGCGTTGTTCAGAACGTTACCGAACACCGACGAGAGCATGCCGTCGGCTTCGACCCGGACGTCCGGGATCGAGCCGGCGACGCAGACGACCGCGTCCTCGTGGTGCGTCCGGAGTTTCTCGAGCTCCGACTCGAGAAAGCGACCGGGATCGACGGGACGAAGCTCTCGCGGTTCGTCTTCGACGATCGCGTTCGCCAGGTGACGAGCGTCGTTCGTCAGGTCGACCGTGTGCCGGGCAGCCGATCGAATCGTCTCGAGTCGCGACCGGGCGTCGCCCGTGGCGTCCTCGAGGAGGAGATCGGCCCAGCCGCACACCAGGTTCACGTCGTTTCGAACGTCGTGGCGCAGCACCTGGTTGAGCACGGACAGCGCCTCGGTTCGCTCCTCGAGGCGCTTCTCGCGACCCACGCGGTCGACGGCGCTCGCGGCTGCACCGGCGAGGAGTTCGGCGAGCTCTCGGCCGGCAGCGTCCAGTCGTTCCTGGGAGTCGAACGCGACGACGACGACGCTCCCGTCGCTCGTGGCAGTCTCGACCGTCACCGTCTCGTTCTCGGGGACCGACCGGTCGTCGCGCGCCAGTCCCGACCGCACCGCCACGTCGTCGGCCGGCGACGGCACGCGTCGTGGGGTCTCGACGACGTCGACGTCGACGTCCGGACGCCCATCACAGACCGCGATCGCCGTCTGTCGGACGATCGTCTCGATCTCGTCGACGGTCGTCGCCTCGAGGAGCTTTCTGACCGCCGCGTTGAGCGACTCGAGTTGGCGTTCCCGCTCGAGTCGCTCGCTGATGTCACGGAAGATTCCGTGGACGACCGTCGTCCCCTCGAGTCGGACCGACGCCCGACTGATCTCGACCGGGATCGTCTGGCCGTCGGCGTCGACGACGTTGAGCGGACGGCCGTCGGTCGCGCGAAAGCGGTGGATGCCGTCGTCGGCGGCCGAGAACCCCTCGACGTACTGCTCGCGCTCGTCGGCCGGGTGAACGACCGTCTGCGGCGTGCCGACGAGTTCCTCGCGGGTGCGACCGAACAGGGTCTCTGCGGCCTCGTTGACCTCGACGATCTCGCCGCTGTCGGCGTCCGCGACGACGATGGGGTCGGGTGCGGCGTCGATCAGCGTCCGGTACTTGCGCTCGAGCGCCCTGATCCGGCGGATCCGGTCTTTTCGACGCGTGACGTCGCGTGCGATCGCGACGATCCGCTCCTCGCCGTCGAAGCTGATTCGATCGAGGTGGATCTCGACAGGGAACTCGGTACCGTCGGCTCGCCGGTGGCGGCCGGTCAGGCACGTCGGGTCGTCGAATTCGCCGCTCCAGGCGTCCTCGAGTTCCGTCTCGTCGAGGCCGACTTCGACGTCGTCGATGGACCGCTCCAGTAGCTCCGCTCGCGAATAGCCGAGGCTACGACAGGCCTGCTCGTTGACGGCGACGACGTCGCCGTCGACGTCGTGGACGACGATCGCGTCCGGTGACCGTTCGACGATCGATCGATACCGCGCCGACTCGCGTCGGGTCGCGCTCGCCTCCAGCGCACCGTCGATCGCGTTCGCCAGTACGCGCCGTGACCCCGGCGTGTCGCGGTGGACGACGTCGTCGACGCCTGCGTCGATCGCCCGCTCGATCGCGGTCTCGTCGTCGGCTCCCGTCCAGAGGATCGTCCGGACGCGCGAACGCCGGGATCGAGCCGCCTCGAGGATCTCGACCGGGTCCGTCTCGCCGCTCGAGTCGCCGACGACGACGCACCCGACGCCGTCGTCGACTCGTGGCCCGATCGCGTCCGGAGCGACTCGTTCGACGTGCCACGTCCGGTCTGTGGTGCGTTCGGACGAGAGCACGTCGTCCGGTCGCTCGAGTCCGACACACGCGACCGTCTCAGCTCGCGTCGAGACGTCGATCTCCATTCTCAGACCCGAGTATCGGAATGCCAGCGAGTAAACAGTTCCGCTCCCGCGAGATCGTCGCAGCCCGGAGACTGCCCCGCAAAAGAACTTGATGCCCGGCGTGGTACGCCACGCGGAACGCTGATCGCCAGCGTTCTCACCGGAGGGGACGAACGTGACCGCAATCGCCAGACTCGAGATCATTCCGGTTCGTGAACAGCACATGTCAGACGAGATCGCCGCGGCCCTCGAGGCGCTCGACGAGTTCGACGTCACGTACGAACTGACGCCGATGGACACGGTCGTCGAGGCGGACTCGATCGGCGAACTCTTCGACGCGACGAAGGCGGCCCACGACGCGGTCGACGGCGAGCGCGTCATCACGTCACTCGAGGTCGACGATCAGCGCGACCGCGAGCAACACGGGTCCGACCGCGTCGAGACGGTCGAGCGTCGACTCGGGTAGTCGACGGCGCGCTGGACGGGGTCGCTCGCAGCGCCCCTGTCATCTAATAGCATCGCCGTGGAACGACGACCGATCGGACCATGATCGTCACGATTCCCATAGACGGCGTCGAACTCGAGGGAGAGTTGCTCGTTCCGGACGGGGCGAGCGGACTGGTCCTGTTCGCACACGGCAGCGGGAGCAGCAGACACAGCCCCCGAAACAACTTCGTGGCCGAACGACTCCGCGAGCGCGGCGTCGGAACGCTCCTGTTCGATCTGCTCACCGAGGCCGAAGACCAGACCTACGAGACGCGATTCGACATCCCGCTTTTGACCG
The DNA here is from genome assembly GCF_023008585.1 of Natribaculum breve. Classification (GTDB taxonomy): domain Archaea; phylum Halobacteriota; class Halobacteria; order Halobacteriales; family Natrialbaceae; genus Natribaculum; species Natribaculum breve. The sequence continues at coordinate 1,034,888 of NZ_CP095390.1, forward strand.
ACAGACTCGTCGGCGCGACCCGGTGGGTCCGAAGCCGGGACGAGACGAGCGACGTGTCGCTTGGCTACTTCGGGTCGAGTACCGGTTCGGCCGCCGCGTTGCGCGCCGCGGCACGCGACGAGACGGACGCCGACGCCGTCGTCTCGCGCGGCGGGCGGGTCGACCTCGCCTCGGAAGTGATCGACCAGGTTACCGCGCCGACGCTGTTCGTCGTCGGCGGCAACGACCACCAGGTGCTCGAGTTGAACCGGGAGGCCTACGACGAGTTGCCGGGCGAGAAGGAACTCGAGGTCGTCGAGGGCGCGGGACACCTCTTCGAGGAGCCAGGTGCGCTCGAGTCGGTTGCGGACCTCGCGGCGGCGTGGTTCGCCGACCACCTCGAGTGACGCTGCCGGACGACAGTCGACGAACACTCCATCGAGTCTCAGACCCGTCGCCGCTGACGACGGCCGTCGAGGCGTCGTTAGTCGTCGATCCGCGCGAGGCGGGCGTCGCCGGTCGCCGCGTCGACGTGGACGTGAACCGTTCCGTCGCCGGTTTCTGCCGGAACGATCCACGAGCCGCTCGTCCGATGGGGGTCCGCGGAGACCGACGCGTCCTCGTGACCCCGTTCTGCGAGCGCCTCGCGGGCGAGGTCGACGGCCTCCTCGTCCGTCGCGATCTCGACCTCGTCGCTCGTCCGGACGGTGACGACGGGAACGTCGGCGGTTCGGACGACCTGTTCGGTGACGCTCCCGACGAGGACGCGATCGAGGCCCGTGCGAGCGTGCGTCCCCATGACGATCATGTCGACGTCGTTGTCCGCGACGTACGAGAGGATCTCCTCGTGGGGGACGCCGCGTCGGAGTTCGGTGACGACGTCGACGCCCTCCCGTTTTGCCTCGACCGCGACCCGTTCGACCGCCCGCTCTGCGGCACGTTCGCTCTCCGTCCGGCTCTCGTCGCTCTCGAGCGAGCCGTACGGTCCCTCACTGAGCACCGACAGCGCGTGCAGCGTCGCGTCGAACCGACGGGCGATCGCCGTCCCGTGGACGACCGCCGGTCGAGCGCCGGCGCTGCCGTCCGTCGGAACGAGAATGTGATTGTACACGCGCGATTCTTGGGTCGGCGATATAAATAGACTGTCGGACGACGCGGGTCACGTCACGCGCCGGTCACGATCGACCGGTCGTCGCTCGCGCTCACTCGAGGACGACCAGCGTATCGCCCATATCGACGCTCTCGCCTTCCTCGACGGCGATCTGCGTGACCTCGCCGCCCTGGGAGGCGACGATGTCGTTTTCCATCTTCATCGCCTCGAGGACGACCAGCACGTCGCCGGCGGCGACCTCGTCACCGACATCGACTTCGACGTCGAGGATCGTCCCCTGCATCTCGGCGTCGACGACCTCACCGTCGCCTGCGATTTCGGTCTCGTCGCTGCCCGAGCCACCTGCCGGCTCCGGACGGCTGGCCTGTGTGCCGCCTGCGTCGACGTCGCCGACCGGGATCGCCGGTGCGCCGTGTTCCTCGAGTTCGACCTCGAAGCGCTTGCCGTTGACTTCGACGGTGAACTCGCGTTCGACGGACTCCTCGTCTTCGTCGCTTGCACCGTCGCCGGTGTCGCCGCCCCATTGCTCCTGGGCTTCCTCGATGCGGCTCTCGTCTAACTCCTCGTCTAGGTACTTCGTGGTGTGGGTACTCGCGACGAACTCCTCGTCGGTGAGCATCAGCCGGTGGAACGGGATGATCGTCGGGATGCCCTCGATGTCGTACTCGCGGAGGGCACGCAGCGAGCGCTCGATACACTCGTCGCGGTCCTCGCCCCAGACGACGAGTTTGGCGATCATCGAGTCGTAGTCGGTGACGAGGTCGTCGCCCTGACGCAAGGCGTCGTCGAGCCGAACGCCGACGCCGCCCGGCGGGTCGTAGGTCTCGAGGGTGCCGCCGGTTGCGGGCGCGAAGTCGTCGGCCGCGTTCTCGGCGTTGATCCGGAACTCCATCGCGTGGCCGTCGATCTCGACGTCCTCCTGGTCGAAGTCGATCTCTTCGCCCGCGGCGATCTTGAGCTGTCGTTTGACGATGTCGATGCCGGTGATCTCCTCGGTGACCGTGTGCTCGACCTGAATCCGCGTGTTGACCTCGAGGAAGTAGAAGTTCGCGTCGGGGCCGAGCGGGCCGTCGCGGCCGGGTTCCTCCTCGACGAGGAACTCGACGGTGCCGGCGTTGGTGTAGTCGGCGGCCGCGACCCCGCGACGGGCGGCTTCACCGATCTTCTCGCGCAGTTCGTCCGAGAGCGCGGCCGAGGGCCCTTCCTCGATGACCTTCTGGTGGCGGCGCTGGAGCGAGCAGTCGCGCTCGCCGAGGTGGCGGACGTTGCCGTGCTCGTCGGCGACGATCTGGACCTCGATGTGGCGTGGCTTCTCGAGATAGCGCTCGAGATAGACCGAGGCGTTGTCGAAGTACGCCTCACCCTCGCGCTTTGCGCTCTCGAGTTGGTCTTCGACTTCGCTTTCGTCCCAGACGACCTTCATGCCGCGACCACCGCCGCCGCCTTCGGCCTTGATGGCGATCGGGTAGCCGTGTTCCTCGCCGAACGCTTTGACTTCTTCGGGCTCGGTGACGGGGTCGGTCGTCCCGGGAACGATCGGGACGTCGGCCTCCTGCATGATCGAGCGGGCCTTGGTCTTCTCGCCCAGGGCCTCCATCGCGTCGCCGGATGGACCGACCCAGGTGATCCCCTCCGTCTGTTCGACCTTGCGGGCGAACTCGGCGTTCTCAGCGAGGAAGCCGTAGCCGGGGTGGATGGCGTCGGCGTCGGCCTTCTTCGCGGCCTCGATCACCGCGTCGTGGTCGAGGTAGGAGTCGGCCGCCCTGGCCGGGCCGACGTTGTATGCTTCGTCGGCGTACCGGACGTGACCCGAGTCCTTGTCGGCCTCCGAGTAGATCGCGACGGTTCCGACGTTCAACTCCTCGCACGCTCGCATCACCCTGACTGCGATTTCGCCGCGGTTCGCGACGAGAACCTTCCGGAACATTCCTGTTCGAAACGTCGCAAGGGCGCTACCTTACTTTTTCGCAACCGACAACGTCACCGCGAATCTTGCCGCCGACCTGCGAGTCGGCGCATAACTGCCGCTTCGGCCTTCTGGAGGTGGTTCGAGGCCGTCGACGGCGCACAGCCGAGAACGTCGGCGACGTCCGCGACCGAGCCGGTCCGGGGGACGTCGTAGTAGCCCACGTCGGTCGCGACGGCGACCGCCTCACGCTGTCGATCGGTCAGCGCCGTCGCGACCGTCCCGTACCGGCTGTCGTACTCGCCGATCTCGAGGACGTCACACTCGATCTCGTCGGGAACGCCGTCGAGGAGCGTCTGCAAGTTCTCGCCGTCGCCGACGATCGTCATCGTCATCGCGGCCTCGTCGTCGTAGACGATCGGCGGGACGACGACGAGTTCGAGCGTCGCGAACGCCTCCCTGAACAGTAGATCCTCTTCGCGCGTCCGCTGGCAGGCGTAGACGTACAGCGAGTCGTCGTCGATCGCCGTGAGGTCGTACTCGAGGATCGACGCGACGTCGTCGACTGCGGCCCGGTACCGGTCGCGGTCGGTCACCTCGACGTAGAACAGTTCGTACTCGATCTCCTCGTCGGGCAGGAGGTTCCAGGCCCGCAACTCCTCGTAGACGACGACGTCTCCGTGGCGGATGAACTCCTGCATCGGATGGAGCATCCAGTCGGGCTGGCGAAACCGGACCTCGAGGAACTTCACGCTGGAGGCGACGGTTACGACGGGATCACACTTAAACCGTGAGATCGAGTCGACGGTTCGAAAACGGAGACGAGATCGCAGAGGGCGGTCAGAAACGGTCCGTCCGGCCGGCTGCGGCCCACGCGTTCGTCGGTGCGGTCGTCGGGACTCTGACGGACCGGCCCTGCTGTCCGCGGACGCGGCCGGCGAACGACCAGCGCTTGCCGTCCCAGGTCTCCTCGCTCGCCGCTGCCGCCGCGGCGGCGGCGAGCTCTACGTCGCGGACGTGTGCGCCGATCGCCGCGACGATGGCCGCCGCCTCCTCCTCGGTCGCGTCGTCGGGGAGCACGAGTTCGGCGTCCGCGGGGAGGACGTCCTCGAGTGGGTCGGGGTCGTCGACCGGGTCGCCGTTGGCAGGTGTCGATTGCGAAGCCATTACAGTGGGATGTTGCCGTGTTTCTTGTCGGGGTTCTCTTCGCGTTTCGTCTCGAGCATCTCCAGGTCGTCGATCAGTCGCGGTCGGGTCTCGGTGGGGAGGATGACGTCGTCGAGGAAGCCCTTGTCAGTCGCGGTGTAGGGGTTGGCGAACTCCTCGCGGTACTCCTCGATGAGTTCGTCCCGCAGGGCGTCTGGGTCGTCGGCCTCGGCGAGTTCCTCGCGGTAGAGGATGTTGACGGCACCCTGTGGACCCATGACGGCGATCTCGGCGGTCGGCCAGGCGTAGTTGACGTCCGCGCCGAGGTTCTTCGAGGCCATGACGCAGTAGGCTCCGCCGTAGGCCTTGCGCGTGATGACGGTCAAAAGCGGCACCGTTGCCTCGGAGTAGGCGTACAGCAGTTTCGCGCCGTGGCGGATGATGCCGCGGTGTTCCTGGTCGGTGCCGGGCATGTAGCCGGGGACGTCGACGAAGGTGACGATCGGGATGTTAAAGGAGTCACAGAAGCGGACGAACCGCGACCCCTTCATCGAGGCGTCGACGGTGAGCGTCCCCGCGTTGACCCGCGGCTGGTTCGCGACGATCCCGACCGAACGGCCGTCGAGTCGGCCGAAGCCGACGACGATGTTCTGGGCGAAGTTCTCCGCGACCTCGAAGAACGACCCCTCGTCGACGACGCTGTCGATGACGTCGACCATGTCGTATGGCTTCTGGGGACTCTCGGGGACGATCGACTCGAGCGCCTCGTCCCGGCGGTCGGGATCGTCCCACGGCTCGACGCGCGGCGGGTCCTCGACGTTGTTCTGTGGGAGATACGAGAGCAGGCGCTTGATGTCGTCGAGCGCCTGTTCCTCGCTCTCGCAGGCGAACTGGGCGACGCCGGTCTTGTCGGCGTGGGTCATCGCCCCGCCGAGTTCCTCGTGGGTGACCTCCTCGCCGGTGACGGTCTTGGTGACGCCGGGCCCGGTGATGTACATGTGGCTCGTGTCTTTCACCATGAAGATGAAGTCGGTGATCGACGGGGAGTAGACCGCCCCGCCGGCACACGGGCCCATGATCGCCGAAATCTGGGGGACGACGCCGCTCGCCTCCTGGTTGCGCCGGAAGATCTCCGTGAAGCCGGCGAGGCTCTTGACGCCCTCCTGGATACGTGCGCCGGCGGAGTCGTTCAGGCCGACGATGGGAGCGCCGACCTCCATCGCCATGTCCATCACCTTGGTGATCTTCTCGGCGAACACCTCGCCGAGCGAGCCGCCGAAGACGGTGAAGTCGTGGGCGAAGACGAAGACGGTCCGGCCGTTGACCTCGCCGTAGCCGGTGACGACGCCGTCGCCGAGGATCTTCTGTTCTTCCATCCCGAACTGGCTCGTCTGGTGGGTTCGGAGCTGGTCGAACTCGGTGAAGGTGCCGTCGTCGAGGAAGTATTCGATCCGCTCGCGGGCGGTCATCTTCCCCTTCTCGTGCTGGCGCTCGATTCGGTCCTCTCCACCGCCCTTGAGGGCCTCTTCGCGCATTTCCTCGAGTTCGTCGATACGCTCTTCCATCGTCATAGCTGAGCCCTCCCGTGACGAGTCATTGTGCGGTGCAAGGTTAAGGGGCACAAAAAGCGTTCTGCAACGACACAATGTTGGCCGCGGATTCGACGACGGTGAGCGATCGAGCCGCCCGGATTTCCCGTGTAGCGCCGCCGATCCGGACGAATCGGTCACGTCACCCTCGTGGCAAATTGTGTCGGCAAATGGCCCGGTACAGCGCCTCGCGTGACCTGTCGACGTGGTAGGCAACGTCTCACATAAAATCTTTATACCTCCTCTTGTCTTGTAGGGACATGGCACGAAAGATCGGCAGACGAAAAGTGCTCGAGGGGCTCGGTGCAGCAGGTGCGGTCGGCGTCGCTGGCTGTCTGGGTGGAAACGGCGGCGGTGACGCCGACGCGATGGTCGGCGTCCTCCAGCCCGTCACCGGCGACCTGGGGAACCTCGGCGGCCCGATCCGGGACGCGGCGATCCTGCCCGGAACGCAACTCGAGAACGAGGGCGTCGACTTCACCGTCGACATCCGCGAGGAAGACACCGAAACCAGCGCCGAGGCCGGCGTCAGCGGTGCCCAGTCGCTCGTCGACGCGGGCTATCCGGCGATCACGGGCGCTGCGTCGTCCCAGACGACGATCACGGTCGCCGAGGACGTCCTGATTCCGAACGAGGTCGTCGGCATCTCCCCCGCGAGTACCGCACCCGCCATCACCAACCTCGAGGACGACGACTTCATCTTCCGAACCTGTCCGAGCGACGCGCTCCAGGGGGAGGTCATGGCACAGGTCGCCTACGAGGAACGTGACCTCGAGTCGGCCGCCTCGTTCTACCTGAACAACGACTACGGCCAGCAACTGTCGGACTCGTTCGTCGGCGCGTTCGAGGACCTGGGTGGCGAGGTCACGGACGCCGTCCCGTTCGAGAAAGAGCAGCCGTCGTACACCGCCGCACTCGAGACCGCCCTGCAGGGCGAACCGGACGCGATGATCGTCATCGGCTACCCGGCCAGCGGCGAGCAGATCTTCCGGGACTACTACGCCGACTTCGACACCGGCGAGACGATCATGGTGACCGACGGCCTCCGCGACAGCGAACTACCCGGCAACGCCGACAATCCGATGGACAACGTCGTGGGAACGGCCCCGCTCGCCGCCGGGCCGGAAGAGGAGGCGTTCGTCGAACTCTTCCAGGACGAGTACGACAGCGACCCCGGCGTGTTCACCGCCCAGGCCTACGACGCGACGGCCGTGATCACCCTCGCGAGCATCGCCGCCGGCGAGACGAGCGGCCCCGCAGTCCGCGACAACATCCGCGAGGTCGCGAACCCTGGTGGGGAAGAGGTCGGTCCGAGCAACCTGGCCGACGGCCTCCAGATGGTCGCCGACGGCGAAGAAGTCCAGTACGTGGGTGCCTCGAGCAGCGTCGACTTCGACGACAACGGCGACATGCAGGCGGTCACCTACGAGATCTTCGAGTTCGGCGACGACGGCATCGAGACGGTCAACGAGATCGACTTCGAAGCGTAGTCGACTCGAGAGCACTCGCGTTTTTCGGAACCCGTTCGACCGCGACGGTCCAGTCTCGAGGCGGCGACGTTAGCCGCCGAGGAAGTCCTGGCGCACCTGTTCGTCGGCGAGCAACGCGTCGCCGCTGTCCACGTATCTGTTCTGGCCCTGCACGAGGACGTAGCCCCGGTCACAGCGTCGCAGCGCCTCCTTCGCGTTCTGCTCGACGAGCAGGACCGCCGTCCCGTCGTCGTTGATCTCGTCGATCCGGTCGAACATGTCGTCGACGAGGTCGGGAGCGAGCCCGGCGCTTGGCTCGTCGAGCATCAGCAGGTCCGGGTCGAGCATCAGCGCCCGCCCCATCGCGAGCATCTGCTGTTGCCCCCCGCTCATCGTCCCCGCCTTCTGGGACTTGCGCTCCTCGAGGATCGGGAACCGATCGAAGATGCGCTCGAGACGGTCTTCCGGAACCTCGTCCAAGATGTACGCACCCATCTCGAGGTTCTCCATGACCGACAGCGACGGGAAGACGTTGTCGTTCTGCGGGACGTAGCCGATGCCGGTCGTGATGATGTCCTCGGGCCGGTAGCCGCTGATCTCCTGGTCGTCGAAGTCGACCGAGCCGCCCATGTACGTCGTCAGCCCGAAGATCGACTTCATCACCGTCGACTTCCCCGCCCCGTTCGGGCCGACGATGGTGACGTACTCGCCCGCATCGACGGCGAGGTCGACGTCCTCCAGGATCTGCAGGTCGCCATAGCCCGCGTCGAGACTCGAGACTTCGAGCAGCGCCATCAGACGTCACCCCCGAGGTACGCCTCGATGACCTCCTCGTTCGACGTGATGTCGTCGGCGGTACCCTCCGCCAGGACAGCACCCTGGTGCATGACGATGATGTGTTCACAGTGGTTCATAATGACGTCCATGTCGTGCTCGACGAGCAGGAACGTGTAGCCCTCCGCCTGGAGTTCGTGGATGTGCCCCAGGAGCTTCTTCTCGAGGGAGGGGTTGACGCCCGCCATCGGCTCGTCGAGCAACAGCATCTCCGGGTCGGTCAACAGCGCCCGGGCCATCTCGAGCAGCTTTCGCTGCCCGCCCGAGAGGTTCCCGGCGTACTCCTCGGCCAGGTGGTCGATCTCGAAGAACTCGAGGGTCTCCCAGGCGCGTTCTCGCATCCGCTCTTCCTGTTCGACGACCTCCCCTCTGGCGACCGGCGCGACCGACCGCCACAGCGACTCCCCGAGCTGGCCTTTCGGCGCGAGCATCATGTTCTCGAGGACGGTCATCTCGGGGAACTCGCGGGCGATCTGGAACGTCCGGACGAGGCCGCGATTTGCGACCTCGTGTGGCTCGAGTCCCGTGATCTCTTCGCCGTCGAAGACGACCGAGCCCGCGTTCGGCGTGTGGACGCCCGTGATGCAGTTGAACGTCGTCGACTTGCCCGCACCGTTGGGGCCGATCAGGCCGGTGATCGACCCCCGTTCGACGCCGAAACTCGCGCCGTCGACGGCGACGATGCCGCCGAAGCGCTTCTCGAGGTCGCGGATCTCGAGGATCGGCGCGTCGGTCGATCGGCGTTCGGTCTCGGTCGTCGTCTGCTCGTCTGCTGGCGCTTCGGTTTCGACGTCACTCATCGGTCTCACCTCCGTCCGTCACGGCGGGACGACGCGAGAGGTCGGTCGCCGCCGCGATCTCTTTGCGGTGGCCGAGCAGGCCGTCGGGTCGCCAGATCATCAGCACGATCAGGACGACGCCGATGAAGATGAAGCGGATCTCGTCGAGACTGCCGATCAGGTAGCCGACGAGCGGCATCGGGTCGAACGACCCAAGCGAGGCGAACGCGTCGTAGATCGTCGGTGGCGCGCGGACGTCGAAGTTCGCCCGGGCGATCGACCGGATGAAGCGGGGACCCTCCCAGAGGAACGCGGCGAAGACGAAGCCGCCGACGATGCTCCCGGTGTTCGACCCCGACCCGCCGACGATGAGCGCGACGAAGATGTAGAACGTGACGATCGGCATGAAGTTGTTCGGGCTGACGAGCGTGCGACTGCCCTGCCAGAGGATGCCCGCGAGGCCCATCAGCGCGCAACCGAGCATGAAGACCTTGATCTTCGTGCGGTTCGTGTTCTTTCCGAGCGATCGGGCTGCGAGTTCGTCCTCACGGATCGCCTTCAACACCCGCCCGAACGGGGAGTAGGCGATCCGGGTCAACAGCACGTAGAAGGCGACGACGAAGCCGATCAACACGAGCGTGTACGTGCCCTGTATCATGATCGATCTCGTGACCCCCAATGCACCTCCCAGTCCGAACAGCACGTCGCCGAGGATCGTCGGATCGCCGCCGCGCTCGCCACCGGCGAACAGCAGGTAGTTGGCGATTACGTCGGTCGACGGAGCCCGGATGCCGCTGCCGCCGCCGGTCCCGAGTTCGACCGTCGGTACGGTGATCGATCCAATGCTGTACCCGCCGAGTTCGAACGAGCGCAGCGATCTCGAGAGCATGGCCCGGCGGATGATCTCGGAGAGGCCGAGTGTAACGATCGCAAAGTAGTCCGCGCGCACGCGAAGCGCTGGCAAGGCGGCGACGAACCCGACGGCTGCGGCGGCGATCATGCCCCCGACGACGCCGACGATCAGCGGCAGTCCGAGTCCGGGCGGCGAGCCGTCCGGTGCGGCGGTCAGCATCGCCATCGTGTACGCGCCGACGGCCATGAACCCGGCGACGCCGATGTTGAACAGCCCGGTGTACCCCCAGTGGAGGTTGAGCGCGAGCGCGGTGAGCGCGTAGACGGCCGCGAAGAACGTGATCTGCTGGAAGGTGCCGACGATCGAGTTGACGCCGACGCCGAACGCCAGCCCGACGACGGCGAAGAGGGCGTACGTCGCCAGGACGATCCCGCCGACGAGCAAGACGTCGCGTATCCACTGTGGCTGCCTCGAGAGCGCCTCGGAGACGTCGTCTCTCGCCGTCATGCCGTCTCCACCCCGCTGAACAGCCCGTCGGGCCGGAAGATCAACACGAGGATCATCAGCGCGAACGCGGCGATCTCGTTCATGTCCGCCGGGATCCAGACGAGCGAGAGGTTGATCGTGATGCCGATGACCAGCGAGCCGGCGAGTGCCCCGTAGATCGACCCGATCCCGCCGAGGATGACGGCAGCGAAGATCAAAAGCAGGAGGAACCAGCCGAGGTTGATCATGATCGTGCCGCGGTCGAGGACGATCAGGTAACCGGCGACGCCCGCGAGGCCGGCACCGATCACCCAGGTCGCGAAGATCACGCGCTCGGTCGGAATGCCGGTGATGAGCGCGAGGTCCTTGTTGTCGGACATCGCCCGCATCGACTTCCCGAGTTTCGTGTACTGCAACAGCAGGTGGACCCCGAGCATCAACGCGACGGCAGAGAAGACGAGCGTCGCTTCGTGGAGGTCGATCGCTTCGACCGGGAGCAACGGCGGGTCTTCCCACTCGGGTGCCGACCCGACGACGCCACGCGAGTCCGTCGTGTAGAACAGAGCGATGAGATACCGGAGCGCGAGCGCGACGCCGACGCTCGCGATGAGCAGCGGGATGCCACCCTCGTCGCGCAGTCGACGGTAGATGAGTCGGTCGATGGCAAGCGCCACGGCGATCGTGACGACCGCAGACGCGATCAGTCCGAGGACGATCGCGAGCGGATTCGCGAGTACGTCCATCTCGAGCGCACCGGGTGGCGCACCGCCGTCCGCACGTAACAGGATTCGACTGCTGAACTCCGCGACGCCGGCCCCCCCGATCACGTAGGCGACGGTCCAGCCGGAAAAGGCCCCCGTCGTGATCAGATCGCCGTGCGAGAAGTTGGCAAACCGGAGGATGCTGTAGGTCATCGAGAGGCCGATCGCCGCCAGACCGATGTACAGCGAGTCGACGATGCCACTCCAGAGGTACGATCGCAACAGACCGGCCGAGAGCTCTCCGACGACGACTTGCCGAATCAGATCGAAAACGAGAACGACGATTCCGAGCAGGAGAAACGCCCCCACGAGCTCCTGCCCCGTCACGTCTGATACCCTCCCTCTCACGTCAACTGTACTCATGCTTGTTCGAGTGTTACGTCCCTAGTTGATATACTTCACGCAAACACGTAACACCCGCAAATTTTGTCGACGAACTATCTCGATTCCTGACGATCTTCTTCTGTCAGTAGCTAGATCGACCAAAATCGCCGATTGTTGGATTCGTGCGGTTGTGTCAGCACCCGGTCACAGCCATCATCATGCCTCACCGTACACCGGCACCGCCGCCCCGCTCGTGACGGACGCACCGTCGCTGCAGAGAAACGCCATGACGTCGGCGATGTCGGCCGGATCGACCCACGAGTCGTGATCCGCGTCGGGCATCATCTCCCGGTTCATCGGCGTGTCGATCACGCTCGGCATCACGCAGTTCGCCCGGACCGTGCCCCGATTCTCCTCGGCGAGCGTCTCGGTCAGTAGCCGAATCCCGGCCTTCGTGATCCGGTAGGGACCGTCGCCCTCCCCACCCTCGAGTGACGACCGCGAACTCACGCTGACGATCGACCCGTCCCGGGCCCGCAGGTGGGAAAGTGCGTGCTTCGAGGCCAGAAACGCCGTCTTCAGGTTGACGTCGACCAGGAAGTCGAACTCCGACGTGTCTGTCTCCTCGATCGGATCACCGCCACGCCAGGTCCCCGCGATGTTCAGCAGGTGATCGATCCGCCCGTGGTCGTCGACGACCCGATCGATCACCGTCTCGACTGCGTCCTCGTCGGTCAGGTCGGCCTCGTAAAACTGCGTCCCCTCGTCGACCTCGAGCATGGCGTCGTCGTCGCTCGGCTCGACGACGTCGACGGCACAGACCGTCGCACCAGCCTCGCGAAACCGCTCGACGGCGGCGCTGCCGAGTGCGCCGCTCGCGCCGGTGATCACCGTGACGGTTCCGTCGAAGTCGAACGTGGCTGTCGATGCCATACCACACGTATTCCGTCGAGGTGGATCAATCCGGTGGTCGGGCCACGACGATCGGCGAGCGACACGGCGGCCGCAGTCGAGTCGCCGGTCAGTCGTCGCTCGCGGCCGTCGTCGTCACCGACACGCGACGCGTCCGCGGGCCGTCACACTCGACCAGCAGGATCGACTGCCACGTCCCGACCGCGAGCCTGCCGTCCTCGACCGGCACCGTCACCGAGGGGCCGAGCAGCGTCGCCCGCAGGTGCGAGTCGGCGTTCCCGTCGAGTTCGTCGTGAGCGTGTCCCTCGTTCGGGACGAGATCCGACAGGAACGTCTCGACGTCGCCGCGCAATCGCGGCTCGTTTTCCTGGACGACCAGCGCGGCCGTGGTGTGCTGGACGAACGCGGTGCAGACGCCCCTGTCGACGTCCTCGGGGACGGCGTTCGCGACGCGGTCGGTCACGTCGACGGTCGTCAATCTGGCGTCGGTGTCGACGGTAAACGTCATGGGCGTCGTGGCGACGACCGCGTGCAAAAAGCTGTCCCTCGAGTGGCGGTCACTCGGAAAGTTCGGCGAGCGCCCAGGCGGCCTGCTGGCGAACGTCTGGGTCCGGATCCTCGGCTGCGAGCGCTGCCAGCCGATCGCGTGCTTCGACGATCTGGCCGTGTCCGAGTGCGAGACAGGCGTTGCGGCGAACCGGGGCGTGATCGTCGGCGAGACGCTCTTCTAGACGGGTGCGAGCCGGATGGACGGCCACTGCCGAACTCGCTGCGACGTAAGCGAGCGTGCACATCGCGTGTTCTCTGGCCGACGGGTCGGCGGTCTCGAGTACCTCGACGAGCGCGTCGACGTGGTCGACGACGGCGTCGGGCCGGTCTTCGGCGACGTGGGAGAGACAGCGAAGCGCGTGTGTCGTCTCCGGCCCCGGTTCTGGCGTCTGTCCCCGGGCGAACTCGACGATCGCGTCGACCGACGGCGCGACGTCGTCCGGCGATTCGGCAGCCAGCTCGGCGAGACAGTAGGCGACGTCCTCGTGGAACTCGAGCGATTCGCACTCGAGGAGTCGTCGCAGCTTCGGAACCGTCGGAAGATACGTCCCGGGATCGTCATCGTCCTCGACGGCCGCACGAACGGTCTGGACGGTCTCGAACTGGACGCTCGTGTCGTCGGCCTCGAGTCGTGCGAGGATCGACGGCAAGTGGACGTCCTCGACGGCCGTCGCTGCGTCTCGCCCGGTCGAATGGGTCCCTTCCCCCGCCATTGTACCCGATACGTACAGTGTAACCAATAAAGACGTTCTGGCTTCAGTTGCAGAATTTCCAGGGGTCTCCCCCGACGACTGCAGACCGCGTCGCACGCTCGAGGAGCCGACGAACGGAAGTGAGAACGCCTAGGCCAGCCACTCCTCGGGTTTGGTGTCGTAGTCGACGTCGTCGGCCGCGAGGTGTTCGACCGCTTCCCACGGGACGTCCTCGACCGTCACCTCCTCGCCGTCGTAGCGGATCAGCTTCCCGCGCTCTTTCGGTTCGGGCTCGCGGTTGCGCCGCTTTGCGACCTCGATGTCGTGTTCGTCGACCTCCTTGACGATCGTCAGCAGGTTCACCGGCCGTCCCCAGAGCTCGAACACCCGTTTCAGCGTCTCTTTCGCCTGGCCGACGTCGAGCATGACGCCGTTGTACTGGTGGCCCAGCAACAGTTCGCTCGCGTTGTTGTAGTTGCCGTCGTAGACCGCGATCGTCGGCTTCCCGAAGTTGGTAAACTGGAGCAACAGCTTCTTTTTGACGTCCTCGGCGTCGGTGCTCGAGACGTGGAAGCCGCCGGTCGCCTGGGAGTACTCGTAGGTGAAGTAGTCGTTCTCGGTGATGAACTCCTGGGTGAGAAACTCGTCCAAGAACGTCACGTCGTTGTGACTCTCCCTGACGTCGTACATCCGGTCCCAGCCGGCGGTGACGTCGACGTCCGCGAGCGCCTCCTCGACAGACGAGTAGCGGGCGTCGTCGAAGAGGTACCTGCCGATCCGCTCGAGTTCGTTCTGGTTCACGCTCGCGAGGAACCCGCGGTGCTGGCGTTTGACGAGCGAGTAGTGGCGACGGGCCAGGCCCTCGTAGGTCAACACCTTCCACGGATAGCGATCGACGTCGATTTCGCCCTCGCGGGCGGCCTCGAGCGCCTCGTGGTCGACGTACCGGTCGTCGACGTCCTCTAGGGCGTCGAGCGAATCCGACGTGATCGAGGCGATCGCCTCCGGTGGCTCGAGGGCGTCGAGGACCTCCTCGAAGTCGACGACGTCGGTGAGGTTGCGCCAGGAGACGCCCTCGATCCGGAGCAGGCGTTCGATCACCTCGCGGCGGTTGGTCTTGTTCTCGACGTATCTCCACAGCGCGAATCCGAGGCTGTAAGGGTTGAGCCCGCCCGAGCCCAGCACTTTCGCCATGTGGTCGGCGTAGTTGAGGAACTCGTCGTCGCCGGCGAAGGCCTCGCCGCTCATCATCTTCGACTCCCAGTACGAATTGTGGTTGACGAAACCTGCGCCAGCGTATCGATGTGTCTCCTCGACGGAAACGTCGTAGACGGTTCCGGTAGACTCTTCGATCGACACGACTTCGTCGGTCCACGCCTCTTGCTCGTACCACGAGAGATCGTCGAGATACGCCCGTAGAGCGTCGGCCTTCTCGTGGTATCCGAACCCGATCTCCTCGGCGAACGTCCGGGCCGACTCCCCCGTGAGGTGGACGTGATAACAGCCGTCCGTTTGTTCTCGCCGTCGGCCGAGGATTCCGAAGTTCGTCAGGAGCAACAGGACTTGCTCGCTCATCTCCTCGCTTTTCGTCGTGAGAATGGCACCTTGTTTCCCGGCGTACCCGTCCGCGTCGAAGAGGCCACGAAGGAACTCGGCAACGACGCTCCGGGGCGATCGGAGAACCGGCTCCGGAATCGTCTTGCTACCCGCAGCCTTTCCATCCGGCATTCCGAGCACCTCCTGTAGCAGATCGACCAGGTTCCTGGAGTACGCGTACACACGCCACCGTTCGTCCTGCTTCTCGATCGTCGGATCGATCCCGAAGAGTTCGTCGACCAGTCCCGCGAACTCCTCGGCGTGGCGCTTTTCGCCGTTCGTGAACCCGACCTGTCCGGCAGCCGAAGACACGTGGCCGTCACCCACGAGTAACCCGAGGAATCGGCCGACCTGTTCGTCTACCGTGTCGGGAACGGCGACCGGGTCACGCTGGGCCAGTCTCTGGTCTTCCCCTTCGTACTTGGCCAGGGCGTTCTCTATGGCCTCGGCCTTCCGTGCCCGTCCGACCCGGCGGTACCGCATGACAGTCGAGACCGAAACCCCGGCTTCCTCGGCGACGTCGTCCAACGTGACGTTTTCGGGTGGTTCCCACTCGAGATCGACGTACGTCGACGGCCAGGTATCGTTTCCGCCCGTGATTTCTATCTCGTCGCCGATCGACAGTTCGTCGAGCCGAGCCCACGAACCGTCCGGAAGCCTGATCCGGTGGTTGTTCGACCCGGTCAGTTCGAAACCACGACGGGTCTCGATCGTCACGGTGTCGTGATCCGGGATAATATTGGAGTCGTAGACTTCTCGAGTGGTTTCGCCGTCGGAGACGGTCGTGTGGTCGTCGACAACGTCTCGCATCGGAACGAGCCCGTCGGCGGTGAATATCGGCGTTTCCGGGTCGACACAGGCCCACCCCTCGTTCATCACCTTCGTCATCTTCTGGGCGGCGAAGTAGTACGCCTCGGCGCGCATCATGTCGAGGACGTCTCGTTGCCACTCCGCCATCTCGACGGCCTTGCCCGCCTCGGGGTCGTACTGCTTGCCGTGTTCGCGGACGAACGCCAGGACGTCTTTCTCCGGCTCTTCCGGAACGCTCGTCACGCCGTCGCCGTTCTCGAGTGCGTCGAGCCACTCCTCGTCGAAGACCTCGGCTTTGACCTCGTCGGAGAGGTCGAGTTCGTCGAGTTTCTCCGCGAGGTCCTCGTCGAGTTCGTCTTCCGGTCCGCTCCCGAGGTCGAGTCGGCGGACGAACACCCGGTGTTGATCGATGTTGTCCTCGAGCGTGAGCGCGTGGTCGATCCACTTCTCGACTTCGGCGCGGTCGATCTCGGAGTCGGCCATGTAGTCGCCGATCGCCCTGGCGTGGCGCTCGAGCATCGCCGCGGCGTCGACGGACCCCTCGTCTGCGCGCCCGGCGGTGAACATGCCGAACCACTCGTTGTTCGCGAAGAAATCGGAGTGGGCCTCGACGTGGGTGATCACCGCCTTCTGGTCTGCGACCGTGTTCGACTCCTGGAGGAAGGCGTGGGCGGGGTTGTCGTTGTTGACGATCTCGAAGGCCTTCCCGCCGCTGTAGCGGTCCTGTTTCTGCTGGCGGTCGTACTGCATGCCCCACCGCCAGTGGGGGTAGCGAGACTGGAACCCACCGTAGGCGATCAGTTCGTTCATCTCGTCGTAGTCGACGATCCAGTAGTTGACCGGGTACGGCTCCAGGCCGAGTTTCTCCGCGAGGTTTCGCGCCTCGCAGACTGGCTCCTCGAGTTCGGTCGCGATCGCCTGTTTGCGGAATCTGTCGGTTTCACTCATCGGTCTCACCCTCCGTGCTGAGGATCTCGTAGATCGCGTCGGTCACGTCCGCTTCGCCGTTGACGTACGCCACCGCGACGTCGTCGTCGTCGCCGAAGTAACGCTCGAGTTCCTCGGCGTGGGTGGCGTTGATCGCGTTGCCGCTGGGCTGGGTCTCGACGTAGGCGTGGAGGTTCGCCGGGATCTGCTCCATCAGCGGGATGACCCGCTCTTCGGTGTCGTTGCTCGAGTTCTCGCTGTCCCCGGCGGCGAAGACGTAGCGGTTCCAGTCGCTCCAGGGATACTCCTCTAGCAGTTCGGCGGCGAGTTCGTACGCGCTCGAGATCTTCGTCCCGCCGCCCGACCGGATGCCGAAGAAGTCCTCGCGTTCGACTTCCCAGGCCTCGGCGTCGTGGGCGATGTAGACGAACTCGGCGTTGTCGTACTTGCCGGTGAGATACCAGTCCAGCGGAGTGAACGTCCGCTCGACGAGTTCGCGCTTCTTCTCGCGCATCGACCCGGAGACGTCGCGGATGTTGACCACGACGACGTTCTTCTCTTTCTCCTCGACGATCTCGGGGTGGCGGTAGCGTTCGTCCTCCCGGCGGAACGGGACGTGCTTGATCCCCTCGCGGCGGATCTTCTGCTGGACGGTCTCGCGGTCGACGTTCTCCTCGACCTCCTCGATCGACGCCCACGTCCCCCGTTCGTCGTCGGGAATCTCGCGGAACGCCTCCTCGATCCAGGCCATCGAGACGGGGAGGTTCTCGCCGCGTGCCCACTCGAAGACCTCGCGGGGGGTGATCCCCTCGACCTTGCACACCTCGCGTAAGAACTCCTCGTCGAAGTCCATCGCGAGTTTGCGCTTGAGTCCCTCTTTGAACATCCGCTCGAAGTCGAGCGTGCTGTCCGGCCCCGACCGCGTGAGGTCGGTAAACGGCCCCTCTTTCTCCTCTACCACCCGCTTTCCTTTCGGCTCCAGGTCGAGTCCGAGTTCCTCGTCGAGTTCCTGGGCGAACTCCTCGGGATCCATCTCGTAGTACTCGTGCTCGCCGCCGTCCTCGCCGGGTTCGTCGCCGTCGCCGTCGTCGTCGCCGGGCTGGGGCTGGGGCTGGCCGACGGGCTGGCCCACGTCGGGCGTCCCGCCGTCGCCCTGCCCGACGCCGCCCATGTCGCGCTGGTCGTACTCGAACTCCGGCAGCGAGACGATCTTGACCGGGATGTTGATCTCGTCGGGACGGCTCCCCCCGAGGTCGCCGTACTGGATGAAGTCGGCGAGGTCCTCGCGGCGCTTTTCGCCCACTTCACGGAACCGCTCGAGGTCGTCTCTCAGTCCCATCGGTAGCTCACCTGTCCCATGACGTGCCGGCTGGTCAGTTCTGCGGACGCCTCGGTGTAGTCGAAGAGGTCGATCATCGTCTCGATGGTGTCTTCTTTGACCGCCTCGGTCTCCGTCCCGCTCGGCGGGTCGTCCCACTGGCGGGGATCGAAGTCCTCGAAGGTTCGCCGGACGTCGTCCCAGTCGTGGGTCTCGAGGACGGACTTGATCACCGGAATCGCGGTCAGGTCGACGTCCTCGGTGCTGAAGTCCTCGTTTCGCTGTTCCCACGCGTGGCGATTCAACGCGGTGATGACCTTCTCCCGGCGGAACTGTCGGACGCTCTCGCGAGGCAAGTTCCCCTGATAGGCTTCCTCGTCGAACCGCCCGAGGTGCTCGACCTCGAAGACTTTCATCTTCAGCGGGTCGGGTTCGACGCGTTCGCCGCGGTCGTTGTACAGCGGTTCGTCGGTCTCCCAGGCGTAGACGTGCTCGACGTACTCGGCGACGGTCTCCTCGTCGACGCGTTTGTCGTGCATGATCGCCTCGACGACGTCCTCCTCCTGTCGATCGAAGATGCGGTTTTTCACTGGCACCACGCGGTTCTCGAACTCGGACCGTTCGCCCGCCGAGAAGACGGGCGCGTCGCCCAGTCCGTCCGCCATCTCGTTCAGGACGTCACGCGGCATGATGACGTCCTCGACCGGCAGTTCCGGGTGGTGGCGGTCGCGGTCCGTCTGCAGCAGGTCCGCGAGCGTGTCCCGCGTGTACGTGACCGGAATGCCGTGTTCACCGTTCTGTGCGCCGTCGTCGAAGTCGAACTCGTCTTTCTCGCGGCGGGTGTCGCCCTCCTGGAGGTAGCCCTGATCGAAGATCAACGCCTTGTCGACGAGGTCGAGTCCCGACGACAGGTCCTCGTCGGTGAGCCGCGTGACGACGGCGTACAGCGCGGCCGCCTCGAGCGCGTGCGGGGCGAACTCCCGCTCTCTGAGGTCGCCCGCGGCGTCTTTGACCGTCACCGTCACCGGTTCGCGGATCTTCGCCTCGAGTTCGTCGTACTCGTCGCCCTCCCAGACGGCCGTCTCGCCGGTGAGCTCCCGCCGAATGAGCTCCGTCTCGAGGCTGAGGTTCGTCAGGTAGCTAAACTCGTGTTTGTCGAGCCGGCGTTTCAGCGCCTTCAGCGGATCCATGCCGTTGCGATCGGCGTGCTGGTTGAGCTGGGCCTCGAGGTCGGGGTTCGAGATGATCAGGAGTTGGGTGTCGACGTCCATCCCGATCCCCTTGTCGAGTTTGACCGACGACTCGTCGGGGACGTTCAGCAGCTTCTGCAGAAGGTCGGCGTGCTGGGCGGCGTCCTCGACGATCGTCAGCGCGCCGTTGCCCTGCGAGAGCACGCCGTCGTAGGAAAAGGCCTGCGGGTTCTTCCGCCCGCGCGAGTCGAGTTCCTGGAGCATGCCGTGCATCCACGAGCCCACGAGGCGCTCTTTGGGCGGGCCGTCGTCCTCGCTGTGGAGGACGCCGACGCCCTGGCCGACGTCGACGACGTAGTTTTTCACCCGCAGGTGGTTCTCGTCCGTGATCGCCGAGAACAGCCCCTCCTCGCCCTGCCGGCGGTACCGTTCCTCGAGGAAGTCGTAGGCCTCCCGCGAGAACGGATCGAGGCGGGCGTCGACTTCGATCGGGACGTGGTCGTCGAGTCGGTCGTTCAGTTCCTCGAGTAACTCCGCGCGGATCTCCCCGGGGAACACCGAAAGCGGGTGAGCCTGGACGGGGCTCTCGTACCAGTTCTCGTCGTCGGTCGCGGTTGGGTCGCCGCCGTAGCTCAGTCCTCGAGAGTCGGCGTCCGCGCTCTGGACGTTCCACTCGACGGTGTACCGTCGCCCCTCGGGCGTCTTCGAGTACTCGCGGAGGCCGTTGACGAGACAGCGTTTCAGCTCCGACTTGCCCGTGGCCGTCGGCCCCTCGAACCAGATGATCTTCTCGTCTTTCCCGCGACCCGCGGCGATCGATCGCAGGTCGTCGACGAACCCGTTCAGGACCTCGGTGTTGCCGAGGATCGCGTGCTCGCCGTCGTTGTACGGGTCGTCGAAGAAGCGGTACCGCTGTTTCTCCTCGCCTTCCTCGACGACCGTCCGGGTTCCGGCGGCTTCGATCGCCTCGAGCAAGTACTTCGAGGCGTGGGAGGCGATCGTCGGGTTCTCGAAGATCCGGTCGACGTACGCCGCGAGGCTCATCGGCTCCTCGTAGGTCTCCTCTAAGGTGCGGTCGGCGTCGCGAACGTACTCCTCACCGGTCATGCTAGTCTTCGATCTCCGCTTTCGCGACCTCCGCACCGGCGAACTCGAGGACCTCCTTTGCGCCCTCCTCGGAGTAGCCCTGCTCCATCAGCGCGTCGATCCACGAGGAGCGTTCGTCGTCGTCGAACTCGTTTGCGCTCACGAGCGCGGAGAAGTTGATGTTGTGTTTCTTGTCCTCCCAGAGCTTGCGCTCGAGTGCGCGGCGCAGGCGCTCGTTGTCCTGCGGGTTGAAGGTGTCTCCCTCGCGGGCGCGCCGGGAGACCCAGTTCGACACTTCCTGGCGGAAGTCGTCCTTGCGGTCTTCGGGCACGTTGAGTTTCTCCTCGACGCTTCGGAGGAACGTCTCGTCGGGCTCCTGCTCGCGGCCCGTGAGTTCGTCCTCGATGGTATCGTCGTCGATGTAGGCCATCACGTGATCCATGTACTTCTCGCCCTGGCGCTGGATCTCGTCGATGTCGTAGGCCAGCGCGTGGCGGACGTCCTCGATGGCCCGCTCGCGGTACTCCTCGCGGACCGTCTCGAGGTAGCGGTAGTACTGCTCGAAGTTCTCCTCGGGGATCGAGCCGTGGTGCTCTAAGTTCTCCTCGAAGAAGTTGAACACCGTAAGCGGCGAGAGGAAGCCACGACCGCGGTGTTTCGAGTCCATGATCGCCTCGGCGATCTCGTCGCCGATAAAGCGAGGCGAGACGCCGACCATGCCCTCGCCGATCTCCGCTTTCTGTTCGGCTTCCTCGCGCAGTTTCTTCACGTCGATGTCGTCGCCCTCGTCGATCTCGCCGTTGTAGGCTTTCGCCTTCGAGAGCAGGTCGATCGTCTCGGTGTCGGGCTCTTCGATCCGGGTGAGCACGCCGAACAGGCCCGCCATCTCGAGGGTGTGGGGCTCGACGTTGATGTCGGGGACGTCGGCGTTGTTGAGCATCTTGTCGTAGATCAACGCCTCGTCTTCGTAGCTCAAGACGTACGGGAAGTCGATCCGCTTGGTGCGGTCGTTGAACGCCTCCATCTTCTCGTCGCCTTTCTTGTCCTTGTACTCGGGCATGTTCGTCCGCCCGACGATCACCTGGTCGATGTCGATCCGCGGGTTGTTCTTGGGCTTGATCGTCATCTCCTGGGTGGCGTGCAGGAAGTCGTAGAGGAACTCCCGCTGGAGTTTGAGCAACTCCTCGCCGGAGAACACCCCGCGATTCGCGTTACAGAACGCCCCGGAGTAGTCGAACGCTCGCGGGTCGGACTCGCCGTAGATCGCGATCTTCGAGTAGTTGACGTCGCCGGTCAGTTCGGTCTCGTCCTGGTTTTTCTTGTCCTTGGGTTCGAACGTCTCGAGACACTGCCGTTTGTTCTCGTCTGCGACGAGGCGGACGATCTCGACGTGGTCGCGCAGGACCGTCTCGAGGTCGTCCTCGTAGTGGGCGAGCAGCCGATCCATGTAGAACTCGCTTTCGGGATCGAGACTCTGCTCGTTTTGAATCGTGTAGGGGGCGTCGAGTCGCTCGTTCAAGTCGTCGATGACCGACTGGCGCTGCTCGAGGGGCAAGAGGACGAGCGGGTCCTGGTTCATCGGCGAGCGGACGGTGTCGTCTGCCGGGTCCTGGTCGTCGATGACCTCACACAGGTTCGTCCAGCGGAAGGTGTACATCCGGCCCTCTTCGCGGAGCGTGTAGTCCTCGAAGTACCGCCGGACCTGCTTGTCGAAGTGGGACTTCCCGGAGCCGACGGGTCCGAGCAGGAGCTTGATCCGTCGTTCCGGTCCGAGCCGGCGAGCGCCGGATTTGACCTTGTTGACGAACTCGTGGATCGACTGGTGAATTACCTTCCCGTAGAACGTGTTCTCGCCGTCGTTGAGCGGGTCCTCGCTCGCGAGGCGGTACTCGACGACGCCTTCGGTCTCGTCGTAGCTGGTTCCGTAGTAGTCGAACATGTCCGCGACGCGCTGGTGGGCGTTGCGGGCGACCTTCGGGTCCTCGTAGAGCTCCTCGAGGTACCAGTCGAAGCTCTTCGTCTCCCGCAGGTCCGCGGGCATCGACTCCTTGTATGCGTTGCTTATGTTCTCGAGCGTCTCGATGTCACCGTTCATGGTATCATTGCCAGTTGTCGTTCTCCCGTCTCCGTCCGTTCCGCGCGCCGCTTCCGAAGCCAACGGAGTTCCCTCTTCGGAACGCTGTCCGGTCGGCCTCGTCGCGACGGCGACTGGCCGACCGGCTGTCGAAATCCGTCCCACGACCGTTCGAACCCCGGACCGGCGACTCTTCGTGAGGACACGCGTCGAAGGGTGTCGGTCCGCTCGGGCGGCGTCGGGTTGCGGGTCATGTGTGAACTATCGCCACTCTGCCTGGTACCGACCTGATCGACGGCAGACGACGTCGCGCTGGGGACGAGCGCGGAGTGGTGCGGTGTGGTTCGATCCGGCGAACGGATATCGATAGTATTTAATGAGTGAGTAATCCACATACTTAAATCTGGCCCCAAAAGGTATTTACCAGGAGCAAATTTCGATACCGATCTGACAGAATCGTAGATTGTGAATGCGTATCACACCGTGCGTGGGGTCCAGGTACGTATAAATGATCGGCTGGAATGATCCGGTCGCGCTCGCGCGCGCTCCGATGCGCGAGACGACAGGGGATATAACCACGCCGTCCCTACCACCGAGCATGACCGACTTCGCAGACCTCCCCGACGGGTGGGTCGTCTGGAGCGACGAGGACGACGGCCGGAGCGTCCTGGCCTACCGTCCCGACGTCTTCGACGCCGACGACTTCCCCGCGCCCTGCCTCCCGACGCTGTATCTCACCCAGGGGAAGCGCTCCCGTCGTCCGGGCGTCAACCCCGGCGACCGCGTCCTCGACGAAAACTGGTACGTCACGCTCTACCTCGAGCCGGACGTCTCCCTCGAGGCGGACCGATTCTCGAGTCGGGAGAAGGCCCTCGAGCGTGCCGTCTCGCTCGCCCGACAGTTCGACGACGGCGAGATCGACTACCGCGACCTCTACCAGGTCCCTCGCGAGCGCTACTTCGAGCGCCTCGACGAGCTCACCGGACGACGTGAGCCTTAACCGCACTCGACGAGAATCCACTCGTATGTCGACCGTCACCCTCATCGGCACTCGCCTCGCCGATCCCGGCACCGAGTTCGTCTACCACGGCGAGGCCGACGCCTGCGCTGGCTGTCCCTACCGGAGCCAGTGTCTCAACCTCTCCGTCGGCACCCGGTACCGCATCACCGACGTCCGCGAGAACGCACAGACCCTCGAGTGTGCGATGCACGACGGCGGCGTCCGCGCCGTCGAGGTCGAACCCGTCTCGGTCAGAGCGAACGTTCCCTCGAAAGGAGCCTTCGCCGGGAGCAAAGCGAGCCTGCAGGGCCCCTGTCCCTACGTCGAGTGTCCGAGCCACGAGTACTGCGAACCCGACGGCGTCTCCTTCGACGAGGAGTATCGCATCGCCGAGATCGTCGGCGACCCGCCCCACGACGTCTGCCACCTCGACCGGTCGCTGGAACTGGTCGAACTCGAGACCGACGCCGACGGACGGAAGTGAAGCGCTCGAGTACGTGCGACCGTTTTTGTAGGATTCGGCCGAAACCCCGGCAATGAAGATCATCAAGGACAGCGTCCACGACCACATCGAGATCGACGGGGTCGCTCGAGACCTCCTCGATACGCCGGCTGTCCAGCGACTCCGGGGGATCTCACAGCTCGGAACCGTGTCGCTGGTCTACCCGTCCGCGAACCACACGCGGTTCGAACACAGCCTCGGCGTCTATCACCTCGCGTGTGAGGCACTCGAGGGATTCGGCGTCGAGGGGCGACAGGCCGAGCGCGTCCGGGCGGCGGCGCTCCTCCACGACGTCGGGCACGGGCCGTTCAGCCACAACCTGGAGGATCTCACGTACCGGCGGACGGGCCGGTACCACGACGACGTCCACGCCCTGCTGGCGTCCGGGCAGGTCGGGGACGTGTTGTGCGACCACGACCTCGATCCGAACGCGGTGGCCGATCTGGTCGCGGGTGAGGGGCGGTTCGGCCAGGTCGTCTCGGGCGAACTCGACGTCGACCGGATGGACTACCTCGTGCGAGACGCCCACCACACGGGCGTTCCCTACGGCACGATCGACCACGGTCGGCTCGTCCGCGAACTGACCTTCGTCGACGACGAACTCGTACTGGGCGAGGGGAACGTCCAGACCGCCGAGAGTCTGCTCGTCGCGCGGGCGCTGATGAACCCGACGGTCTACAACCACAGCGTCGCCCGGATCAGCAAGGCGATCCTCCGGCGGGCGAGCGAGCGACTCCTCGAGTCCGGCGCGGTCGACGCGGCGACGCTCCAGCGGATGGACGACCACGACCTGATCGTCACCCTGCGCTCTCACGAGGCGACGAGCGAGTTCTCGCGGCGACTCGACGAGCGAGACCTGTACAAGCGGGCGGTCTGGGCGGAGATCGACGACGTACCCGGCGGCATCATCGAGGCCGGCCACGGCGCGATCCGTGAGTTCGAACGCGAGATCGCGGACGCTGCGGGACTCGACGAGGCACACGTCGTCCTCGACGTGCCGGACCGTCCGTCGATGACCGAGTCGACGAGTCGGGTAGTCGTAAACGGCGAGATCCGCCGGCTCGGACACCAGTCGCCGCTGGTCGACGCGCTGCGGGCGGCCCAGTACTCTCAGTGGCGACTCGGCGTCTACTCGCCGGCAGACGTCCGCGAACGGGTCGGCCGCGCCGCGGTTGACGTCCTCGGGCTGGACATCGACGGCTCGCTGGTGAGCGAGACGCGCGACGGCCTCTACGCGACGCTCGACCAGTTCCTCGAGTGATCGTGAGGACGCCGGTGCCAACGCGAACGGTTCAAGACGCTCCCCTCGCAAGCGAGCGTATGGAACGCACCGGGACGATCCTCAGGGGCCGAGAGTTCGAGCCAGTCGAGGGGCGGGTGATCGTCGACGAGGAGGGGCGCATCGACCGGATCGAGGAGGAACCCGTCGACAGCGACGACGTCATTCTGCCGGCGTTCGTCAACGCCCACACGCACGTCGGCGACTCGATCGCGAAAGAAGCCGGGGGCGGTCTCTCGCTCGAGGAACTCGTCGCCCCGCCGGACGGGCTCAAACACCGGCTGCTCCGGGACGCCACGCAAGCGGAACTGATCGAGGCGATGCGTCGGTCGCTTCGCTTCATGTCCCGGGGCGGGACGGCGGCCTGTCTGGACTTCCGCGAGGGCGACGTCGACGGCGTCCAGCTGCTGCGCGAGGCTGCCAGCGACCTCGAGATCGACGCGTTCGCGTTCGCCCGCGGGTCGACCGAGGCGATGCGAGCAGGTGACGGCTTCGGCGCGAGCGGGGCGAACGACGACGTCTTCGACGCCGAGCGGGCGGCCACGCGGGAGGCGGGGAAACCCTTCGGCATCCACGCCGGCGAGGCGGACCCGAGCGATCTCGATCCTGCGCTCGACCTCGAGCCCGACTTCCTCGTCCACGTCGTCCACCCCGAACCGGCCCACCTCGATCGAATCGAGGACGACCGCGTCCCGGTCGTCGTCTGCCCGCGGTCGAACCTCGTCACGGACGTCGGCCTGCCGCCCGTCGAGGACCTCGTAGCGCGGACGACCGTCGCGCTCGGGACCGACAACGTCATGCTCAACTCCCCGTCGATGTTCCGCGAGATGGAGTTCCTCTCGAAGCTGTCGGAGCTGTCGGCCCGCGACGTCCTCCGGATGGCGACGGTCAACGGGGCCGAGATCGCGGGTCTCGAGTACGGCGTCGTCGAACCGGGCGAGCGAGCGCGGCTGACGATCCTGGACGGCGACTCGGACAACCTCACCGGTGTGCGCGACCCCGTGCGGGCGGTCGTCAGACGGGCGAGCGTCGACGACGTTCGAGAGGTCGTCGCCTGATTCCCGGTGCTCGGTGGCCAGCCGCCGTAATCCCGCGTTACCGCCCCGGGTGAGCGTTTCGCGCGGCAATACTTATTATCGCTCGGGATAGTATGCTATACGATAGCACGATGTACGACACGATCCTCGTCCCGACCGACGGATCGACGGAGGTCGAACGCGCCGTCGAGTACGCGGTCGACCTCGCGAGGGCCCACGACGCGACGATCAAGGCGGTGTACGTCGTCGACGTGGCGAGCTACGGTGGACTACCGATGGAGACCGCCTGGGACGGTATCAGCGACACCTTGCGCGAGGAAGGCGAGGCGGCCGTCGGTCGGGTCGAGGAACTCGCAGGCGACGTCCCCGTCGAGACGGACGTGCTCGAGGGATCGCCGAGTCGCGTCATCGTCCAGGCGGCTTCGTCCGACCGGTGTGACCTCGTCGTGATGGGGACACACGGCCGCGGCGGCATCGACCGACTGTTACTCGGCAGCGTCACCGAACGCGTCGTGCGCTCCTCGCCGGTGCCGGTGCTCACGGTTCGGGTCGACGAGAGCGGGCGAGAGCAGGACGAACGGCCCGTTAACGCGCGCGCAAGTGCAGAGTAGTCACGTCGGTCGGAGGTGTTCGCAGTCGCCCGCCGACACCTGCCGACGTTCGTCCCCTGCCTCGACGACGAGTGCGCCGGACTCCGTGACGTCGACCGCGTCGCCGACGAGTTCTCCGTCCGGCAGATCCACCCGGACGCGCTGGCCGATCGTCAGCGCCAGCTCGCGCCACGCCGGGATCACTCCCTCGAGGTCGCGAAAGGCGTCGAACTCCTCGAGCAGGCGCTGGACGAACACCCGGCGATCGAACTCGCCGACTTCCTCGCGGATGCTGGTCGCCCCCTCGGGGAGCGCGTCGCCGTCGACGTCCGCGTTGACGCCGATGCCGACGACCAGCCACGCGATCCGGTCGGTCTCGGCTTCCATCTCCGTCAGGATCCCCGCCAGCTTCCGGTAGTCGCCCTCGTCGCCGACCGGGACGACCACGTCGTTCGGCCACTTAATGTGGGCGTCGACGCCGGCCTCTCGCGCCGCGCGCGCCGTCGCGACGGCCGCGGCGAACGTAAACAGCGGCGCTCGAGCGGGCGGGACGGTCGGCCGGCAGACGAAACTCGCCCAGACGCCGCCCGGCGGCGCGGTCCACTGCCGCTCGAGTCGGCCGCGACTGCCGGTCTGTTCGTTCGCGACGACGACCACGTCCGCGACGCCCTCGGTCGCCAGTTCGCGCGCCCGGTCGTTCGTGCTGCCGATCGTCTCGTGGTACTCGATCGAGAACGGGGCCTCGAGGCCGTACTCGATCGCCGGTCCGTTGTACTCCGTCACGTCGACGAGTTCGTACCCGCCGGGACCGCTCTCGATCTCGAAGCCCGCCTCGCGCAGTTCTTCGACGTGCTTCCAGACGGCCGCCCTGGAGACGTCGAGCGAGTCGGCCAGCGTGGGTCCCGCGACGGGGCCGTCCGCGAGCGCCTCGAGGATCCGTCGGCGCGTCTCGTTCATGCCCTCGAGAGGGGAGCGAACGCCCTTGAATCGAACGGGTCGGCGCGACGTGACGTGAGACGCGATCGAGTGTGCAGTGACCGTTGTCCGGCAGTATCAGTCGCGAAACTCGCGGAGCTTCTCGCGTCCGGGCGCGATCAGTTCGTCGAGGTACGTCGCGAGCGTGCTCTTGGCGTCGGCAGGGTGGAGTTCGCCGGACTCGAGGTCGGCCGCGAGTTCCTCGTAGCCGTCGTAGGTGAGGTCGCCGCCGTACTTCTCGGGGCGCTCGACGGTGACGGTCTCGAACCGCGGGAAGACGTGGTACTCGAACAGCTCGAGGACGGGATTCTCGCGCTCGTTGCCGTCTTCGTCCGGCTCCGGATCGCGCGTCGGCGGACAGAACGCCGAGTTGACTTTCTGTTCGATCTCCTCGGTCGAGTCCTCCATCGAGATCGTGACGCCCTCGCTCGAGGACATCTTGCCCACGCCCGTCGTCAGGTCCGCGAGGATGGGCGTGTGCAGGCAGGGGCGGACCTCGTAGCCGAGTTCGGGCAGTTCCTCGCGGGCGAGCATGTGGACCTTCCGCTGGTCCAGTCCGCCGACGGCGAGGTCCAGGTCGAGGTACTCGATGTCGAGCGCCTGCATCAGCGGGTAGACGACGTGGCTGACTTTCGCAGCCTCGCCGCTCTGGAGTTCGGCCATCGCCCGCTGGGCGCGGTTGAGCGTCGTCGCGAGCTCGAGGGTGTGCAAGTCGAGTGCGTACTCCTCGTCGAGCTGGTACTCGGAGCCGTAGACGAACTCCGTGCGCTCCTCGTCGAGCCCGTAGGCGAGAAACTGGGCGCGCATCTGCTCTGCCGTCTCGCGGATCTCCTCGAACGTACCCTTGCCGTTGAGGTAGGCGTGGACGTCCGCCAGCAGGACGACGACGTCCATGCCGGCCTCCTGCAAGTCGATGAGCTTGTTCGCGGTGAGCAGGTGGCCGAGGTGGAGCACGCCGGAGGGTTCGTAGCCGACGTAGACCCGCTTTCCCTCGGGTTCGGCCGCGAGTTCGCGGACCTCCTCGTCGGTGACGACCTCCTCGGCGTTTCGCGTGATCAACTCGTAGGCGTCCATATCTTGTGGGTACCGGAGGAAGGATTTATGACTTCTTGAACGCTGTTACCGGGTCGGTCGGCGACCACGACCTGCCGGTTCGGCGACGCTCTCGCCTCGAGTGGCCACGCCCCACACAGGCTACGGTGCCCGAGCGGGCCATGTGGCCGTGACGCACTCATTCGACGAGTCGAAACCGCTCGCTGCCACAGGGGCACCTCTCTCCGGTTCCGATCGGACGAACCGTTCCGTCCGGCCACAGCCGCGCCGCGAAGATCGAGCCACACTGCTCACAGACTGCGGCCGTCTTCTCCGTCTCCTCGAACGACGCCATACTGCTACCACGACCACGTCAGGACGCATCAAGGTTGGTAGTAAAGATCCAGAATATGTGAGCACAAGGATTATC
Organism: Natribaculum breve; assembly: GCF_023008585.1. GTDB lineage: Archaea > Halobacteriota > Halobacteria > Halobacteriales > Natrialbaceae > Natribaculum > Natribaculum breve. Next base: position 1,064,124 of record NZ_CP095390.1, read on the forward strand.
TCGTTCGACCGATCGGTCGATGCGTCACCAGTGAGTGACAGCAACGCGTCGTCGACCTGACAACCCGAACCCGCCGTGATCACTCGTCCAGCCGCTCCGAGAGCCGGTCGAACCGCTCTCTGGCCGTTTCGCGCCGTTCTCGCGTCTCCTCCGGTCGGTAGGTCGCCTCGACGAACGATCCGTCGTCGATCGAGACGTCGAACACCGCGCCCTCGCGTCGCCCGGCTTCCGGCAGCGTCTCGACGTCGACCACCAGTTCGTCGACGACGCGATCGGCCGCCTCGAGCAGCAAGACCGCCTTCTGTCCGTCGACGATCCGATCGAGGACCGCGGTCGCGGATTCGGTCATCGGCCACCCGTAGGGATTCCAGTCACATCAATCGGCGGTCGACCCAGCGACGCCGACGCAGCCTCGCGCTTGCGCTCGAGCAAGGCCGCGGCGTCCGTCGGGCCCGGCCGCTCCGTCTCGACGTCGACGGTCTCGCCGTCGGTCGTCACGACGACGTCGCCGTGGACGGCGGTCCAGTAGGTCTCGATCCCGCGCTCGGCGAAGGCCGCGAGCACCTCGTCGTGGGGGTGGCCGTACTGGCTGTCGAGGGCGCTCGAGATCACGACGACCTCGGGCGAGACGGTGTCCAGAAACGGCGGGGTCGAACTCGTCGACGACCCGTGGTGGCCGGCCTGGTAGACGTCGGCCGCGAGTTCGTGGCTCCAGTCGTCGACGAGCCGTCGTTCGACGTCGGACTCGGCGTCGCCGGTCGTCAGGTACCTGAACGAGCCGAACTCGATCGCGAGCACGATCCCGTCGCCGCGGGGATCGGCCCCGCCCTCGGGCGGACTCAGTACCGTCGCCTGGATTCCCTCGATGGGCAGTTCGTCTCCCTCCCGGACCTCGTAGAGGGGCACGTCGTGGCGTTCGACCGCGTCCAGGTACTGGTCGTAGGTCGCGGTCGTGCGGACGATTCCGGGATCGTAGACCGCGCCGACGCCGTCGCCGTTCTCCTCGACGTGATCGACGACGGCCGCGTGGCCGCCGACGTGGTCCGCGTCGGGATGGGTCGTGACGAGGTGGTCGACCCTGTCGATTCCCAGTCGCTCGAGGGAGGCGACGACGTCCTCGCCGTCGTCTCGCCAGTCGCCCGTATCGACGAGCACCGTCTCGCCGGCAGGCGTCAGCAACAGCGTCGCGTCCGCCTGCCCGACGTCGAGGTGGTGGATCTCGAGTTCGCCGTCTACCGGATCGGACTGCGTACCCGCCTCTCCGTCGCTGTCGGGCGTCGGATCGACGTCGGCGTCGGTCGGCGCCCCGGCACAGCCCGCGAAGACGAGTCCCGCAGCGACGATGACGACGAGGAAGGTGTGGCGCATACCGTAACGTATTGAGTAGCGGTACGTATGGGGATTCTGATCGACGGACTGTCGAGAAACTCACACTACGACGGTATCGATCGCGTCTCGACGCCTGTCACAGCCGCCTCACGGTCCGAGACGAAGCGTTTTTGCCGGTCGCCCCCGCCACGCCACCCGTGACTGAACTCACCGGACACCACGTCGGCGTGACCGTGACCGACCTCGAGGAGGTCCTCGCGTTCTACCGCGACGTGCTCGGCTTCGACGTCCTCGACCGTTTCACCGTCTCCGGCGAGGCGTTCGCCGACGGCGTCGGCGTCGCGGGCGCGACGGGCAGGTTCGCCCACCTCGACGGCGGAAGCGTCCGCGTCGAACTCGTCGAGTACGATCCCGAAGGGCCGAACTGCACGGCGGACGCGATCAACCAGCCCGGCGCGAAACACGTCGGATTCGTCGTCGACGACGTCGCGGCCTTCTACGACGGCCTCCCCGCGGACGTCGAGACGCTGAGCGAGCCCCGGACTACCGAGAGCGGGACGACCATCCTGTTTCTCCGCGACCCCGAGGGCAACCTCGTCGAGGTCCTCGAGACGTGACGGCGGGTCGAAACTCCCGGAAGCGCCCTCCCCGAACCCAACGGTTTTGCCCGGACGGACCGAACGGACGACCATGAGCGAACTCGAACCCGACACTCTGTTGCCCAGCGATCGGATGCGAACGCAGGCGCTCGAGGGCGAGGTGACGCAGATCCACCGCGGCCAGCAGTACGCCGAGGAAGGAGACACGTTCACCATCGACGACGTCACGTTCGAGGTGGTCGAGGTGACAGACCGCACGCTCGGCGACCTGACCGACGACGACGCCCGAGCCGAGGGAATGTCGGGACTCGAGGAGTACCGGCAGGTCCTCGAGCGAGCACACGACAACTTCGAGTGGGACGACGACTCCGACGTCGTCTTGCACCGCTTCGAGCGACGGTAGCCGTCGGACTCGAGGCCGTAGCTACTGCTCGCGTCGCCGAGCGGAGTCGACTACCGGCTGTGAGGTTACGGCGGGACTCGCCCGTCCGACTCGAGGAGTGTGTCGTCCGTTATTCGTTCTCGGTGCGTCGACCTCGATCCCAGACGTTCGTCACGGACTCGCCGTTCGGTGGTGTGTGACTCACGTCTCTCATCGTCTGCTTTGCCATGTTGTACCACGGTACTGAACGGCACTACATAACGCTTGCGTATAGTAGCTGGTTACAATATTATGTGTTAATATGCCGGGCGTCGATCGCCGTCGCCCGCACGACCGATCGAGGCGACCGAGTGGCCGACCACGGCGTCCAGCCACGGTCACGCGCGGACACGTCCCTCGAGTTCCTCCCGCGTTTTCCGGTGGCGGTAGCGAAACATCGGCTCGAATCCGACCCGCGAGAACGGTGCGAGCGCGCCGCCGAGTTCGCCCATCGGGAGTTCGTACTCGACCAGGTCGCGGACGATCGTCTGCTCGCCGTCGGCGTAGAACGCGTGGGTGTGGATCCACCGATCGAACGGACCATCGACCATCTCGTCGCGAAAGTACGCCGACCCGTCGGTTCGTTCGCGCTCCGTGATCAGCGACGTCCAGTGCTGGCGTGGCCCCACGCCGAACGGCTGCATCGACAGTGCGACCTCCGCGCCCGCCTCGAGAATCTCCGGGTTCGACTCGCCGTCGGGACCGATCACCGACTCGACGCGAAGCGCCAGCCACTCCGGGGTCAGCGCCTCGAGTCCCTCGATGCGTGAGTGAAACTCCCAGACGTCCTCGAGCGGGGCACGGACGCGCGTCTCGCGCTCGTAACTCGGCATACACGAACAGACGGTGTCACGGGCCAAAACTCCGGGGCTTCCGGCGACGCGCTCGCCGAGTTCGACGGTGCCGATCCGGTCCGATTCGTCGTCGCTACGTCACTTGAGCCGTTCCTGCAGGAACGAGGGGTGGGCAGCGGTGACGCCGTCGATCTCGAGAATTTCCTCGGAGATGATCGCACCGAGTTCGTCGCCGTCGGCGGCGCGCACTTCGGCCATCAGCATGTGGTCCCCGCTCGAACTGTAGAGCGCCTCGACTTCGTCGAGGTGCTTGAGGGCTGTCGTCGCCTCGACGTACCGTTCGCTGGCGACGTCGATCCCGACCATGGCGATGGTCTGACTCGAGAGTTTCTTCGGGTCGACGTCCGCCGAGTATCCGACGATGACGCCGTCGTCCTCGAGTTGTTTGATGTACTTTCGAACCGTCGGCTTCGAGACGTCCGCCCGATCTGCGATCTCGGCGTAGGAGGCCTGGGCATCCTCCTCGAGAACGTCGAGGATGCGGTCCTCCGTAGATTGGCTACTCATGTCGTTATATTTTGCCGGGGAGGAAAAATATCTTTTGTATTCGAAAACACCGACACCTCGACCGAAAACCACCGCCCGTCGTGCGATTTGTCGTCGTCGTTTCAGCGATTCTGAACGAGTCGTCGGTCGGCGCGTCGACGGTGCGATCTCGCTGGTTCGACGGTCGCCGCGATCAACGAAGACGAGGAGTCGTCGAAACGAAAACGAGGTCGACCGGGGGTCGTCCGCCAGCGTTACTTGTGACGCTCGAGCAGGTCGTAGCTGCGTTCCCACTCGTAGTCGTCGTCGAAGTATCGCTCGGCCAGTGGCTCGTCGGGCACGTCGCCCAGCGCCCGTTTCTCCTCCTGGTAGGACGGGCGGTCCTCGTTGACGTAGTAGCGTCCGGTGAGGACGGTCCCCTCGTAGAGGGCGCTCTCGGTCTCGAACATCATCTCGGCGGCCTCGCGACGGTCGTGGACGTCGAAGTCGTAGTCCTCGGACTCCTGGACGTCGACGTACGGGACGTACTGGCGTGCGTCCTTGTTCCAGGTCGGACACTGTGTGAGGAAGTCCACGTGGGCGAAGCCGTCGTGTTCGATGGCCTCCTTGATGATCTCTTTGGCCTGGTTCGGGTTGACGGCAGCGGTGCGTGCAACGTACGTCGCGCCGGCGTTCAGCGACGTCGACAGGGGCCGAAGCGGCGACTTGGCGCTCCCGTGTGGCTGGGTCTTGGACTTGTGACCTTTCGGCGAGGTGGGCGAGGTCTGGCCTTTCGTCAGGCCGAAGACCTCGTTGTTGAACACGATGTAGGTCATGTCGTGGTTCTCCCGCGCCGTGTGGATGAAGTGGTTCCCCCCGATGCCGTAGCCGTCGCCGTCGCCACCCGCGGCGATCACTTCGAGGCCGTCGTTGGCGAGTTTGGCGGCGCGAGCGACGGGCAGTGACCGGCCGTGGATGGTGTGGAAGCCGTACGTGTCGAGGTAGCTGTTCAGCTTGCCCGAACAGCCGATTCCGGTCACCGTCAGCACTTCGTCGGGCGTCAGGCCGAGTTCGGGAAGCGCCTGTTTCAGCGCCTTGAGGACGCCGAAGTCACCGCAGCCCGGACACCAGGTCGGCTGCGGCTCGACCCCGGGCGTGAACTCGTCGCGGTCGATCTCGCGGTCTTCTCCGATTGCGTTGAATGCACTCATGGGTTAGTCACCTGCGGCAGGTTCGATTCGTACCTGTGCGGTCGGTTCCTCGTCCGCCCCATCGACGTTGAGTTCGTAGCCCTCGACGATCTCGGCGGGTTCGAACGGCTCGCCGTTGTACTTCAGCAGGCTGCTCAGCTTCTCGCCGTACCGGCCGAGTTCTTTCTGCATCAGCCCACGGAACTGGGCCGTCGCGTTCATCTCGACGACCATCACCTCGTCGACGCTCTCTACGAACTCCGTCATCTCCGCTTCGGGGAACGGCATCATGTCGGAGACGCCGACGCCCTTTACCGAGTGTCCTTGCTCGTTCAGACGGGCGACGGCTTCCTCGACGGCACCCTGCGAGGAGCCCCACGTGACGATGCCGAAGTCGGCCGTCTCGTCGCCGAAGTACGTCTGCTGGGAGTCGTGTTCCTCGTCGAGTTCCTCGCGGATCGCCTCGAGTTTCTCGAGGCGACGTTCCATCTGGTAGACGCGGTTGTCCGGGTCCTCGCTGATGTGTCCGACGGGACTGTGTTCGTTACCCGTCGCGAGGTAGCGTCCGTCTTTCTGACCGGGCAGCGAGCGTGGACTGACGCCGTCCTCGACGTCGTGCTGGAACCGCTGGAACTTGCCGGAGGCGTCGTGTGCCGCCTCGCGGAGCTCCTCCTCGGTGAGCGTCGAGCCGAGTGTCGGCTCGGGTTCGCGGTCGAAGAAGCTCACGTCGACGTTCGTGTTCTCGCCGCTGAGCTTCTGATCGTAGATGACGATCACCGGGATCTGGTACTCGTAGGCGACGTGGAAGGCCATCCGCGTCTGGTCGTAGGCCTCCGCGACGTTGCCGGGTGCGAAGACGACTCGCGAGGAGTCGCCCTGGCTCGTATAGAGGACGTGCTCCAGGTCGCCCTGCTCCGGCTTCGTCGGCATCCCCGTCGAGGGGCCCGCTCGCATCGCCTCGACCAGGACGAGCGGCGTCTCGGTCATCTCCGCGAGACCGAGGGGTTCGCTCATCAGCGCGAAGCCACCGCCGGACGACCCGGACATGGCCTTCGCGCCGGCGTGGCTCGCACCGAGTGCGAGCGCTGCGGCGGCGATCTCGTCTTCGACCTGCTCGGCGATCCCGCCCATGTCGGGGAAGTTCTGCGAGAGGATGGTGAAGACGTCCGTCCACGGCGTCATCGGATAGCCGGCGATGAACCGGCAGCCCGCGTCGATCGCGCCGTAGGCGATCGCGTTCGACCCCGACAACAGCGCCTGCTCTTCTTCGTGTTCGCCCTCGGGTGCGCGCAGGTCGTGCGTGAAGTCGTACTCGTCGCGGACCGTCTCGTAGGCCTCGTGGAGGATCTCGAGGTTGGCCTCGAGGATCTCGCCGCCCATGGCGTCTTCCATCAGGTCCTCGATGTGCTCTAGGTCCATCTCGAGCAACGCCGCCGTCGCCCCGACGCCGGCGGTGTTGCGCATGACCTCGCGGCCGTGCTCTCGCGCGAGCGAACGGAGGTCCATCGGGTAGACGTGCCAGCCGTTCTCCTCGGCACGCTCCTCGAGGTCGAGGTCTGCGACGTCCTCTTCGCTCAACAGCCCCTCGTCGTAGACGATGACGCCGCCCTCGCGCAGTTCGTCTAAGTTCTCCGAGAGGGGCTTGATCTCCTCGTTGCCGTAGAAGGCGTCCTCCTGTGGGTTGCGCGCGAAGGAGTCGCCCAGCGCGAGGAGGAAGTTGTAGCCGTCTCCCCGTGACTGTACCTCGTGGTCTGCTGCGCGGATCTCGACGTACGTGTGGCCACCGCGAATCCGTGACGGATAGTGTCGGTGGGTAAAGACGTCCAGACCCGAGCGCATCAGCGCTTTCGCGAAGTTCTGGCTCGTCGAGTCGATTCCGTCTCCGGAACCGCCTGCGATTCGCCAGATGAGTTCATCGTCGCTCATAGGTAAGGTCCTGGCCCTGTGGGCCAGCGGTATGCGGGATTTTGCTCTACCCGACCTAAAGCCTTTGCTATACATTACCAAGGATCTTTCGTGAAGAATGGACGTCCTTGTGCTATTGACCGTTTTTGATAATGTGAATATACACGGATTTCGTTCAAAATAAGACACTACCGGCTAGACGAGAGTCGGGCGGCCCGCTTCGAACGGGAGAATATCTGGTTTCGATCGGCGACGCTACTCGTTGCGCGGATTACTCGGGTGGTAGTCCGTGTCGTAGCTCCCCGGCGTTCCGTCGACTCGATCGGGGTTGATGCGCCCCGAGAGCAGCATGAAGTCGACGAGCGTCAGCGCGAGCATCGCCTCGACGACCGGTACGCCGCGGGGCGGCAACACTGGATCGTGGCGGCCGATCACTTTCTCTTCTTTGACCTCGCCGGTCTCCCAGTCGACCGTCTGCTGGCTCTTCGGGATCGACGTTGGCGCGTGGAGCGTGACCTCGCCGTAGATCGGTTCGCCACTCGAGATCCCACCCTGGATGCCGCCGTGGTCGTTCTCGACGGGTTTCGGGTCGCCGCCGGGGCCGAACTCCCAGTCGTCGTTGCGCTCCTTGCCCGTGTACTCGCGGGCCTCCCGCCCCAGGCCGAACTCGAAGGCCGTCGCGGCCGGAATCGCCATCATCGCCTGGCCAAGCCGCGCCGACAGCGAGTCGAACCGCGGCGCGCCGAGTCCGACCGGGACGCCCCGCGCCTCGAAGTAGATGCTGCCGCCGATCGAGTTTCCCTCCTGCTGGTACTCCTCGATCAGGTCCTGCATCTTCTCGGCCGTCTCGGGGTGTGCACACCGGACGTCGTTCTCCTCGCTGTGTTCGACGATCTCCTCGAAGCTCACGTCGGGTGCTTCGACCTCGCCGATCTGGTCGACGTGCGCCTTGAGTTCGATCCCCTCGAGTGCGAGCAGTTTCTTCGCGATCGCGCCCGCGGCGACCCAGTTGACCGTCTCGCGGGCCGACGAGCGACCGCCGCCGCCCCAGTTTCGCGTCCCGAACTTCGCGGAGTAAGTGTAGTCACCGTGGCTCGGCCGCGGTGCGGTGATGAAGGGTTCGTACTTGCCCGAGCGAGCGTCTTTGTTCTGGATCACCAGGCCGATCGGCGTCCCGGTCGTGTAGCCGTCCTGGATGCCGGACTTGATCGAGACCGCGTCGGGCTCGCCGCGACTCGTGGTGATCATCGACTGACCGGGTTTGCGCCGGTCGAGGTCCTCCTGGATGTCCTCTTCTGTAAGTTCGAGGCCGGCGGGACAGCCCGACACCGTACAGCCCATCGCCTCCCCGTGGCTCTCGCCGAACGTGGTCACCTGGAAGAGGCGACCGAAGCGGTTGCCGTTCATTACGGAGTCCTCGGAGGCGGGGACACTTAGCGGTGAAGGATTGGTGCAAGAACGAGTCGTGCCCGCGTTTATATACGAGGGCGCGCCCAGCGTCGGTGTGCGCTGACCGTCGCCGTGGCGAGTCGAGCGGAGCGACGCAACTCGTCACGGAGCACGTGCGTCGCCAGTTCGCCCACGAGCCGAGAGCGACCGCCGCCTGTAACTCAGTCCTCAGACTGCGAGGTCGTCGAGTCGGACCACAGCCAGAGGAACCAGCATCTCCTCGGGCGTCAGTCCCCCGTGCATCCCGACCAGTTCGCTGTCTCCCGATCGCCAGCAGAGACCCCGGTTTCGGTGGACGACGATCAGGTCGCCACAGCGGCGCTCGAACAGCTCCGACGGATCGCCGGCACCGAACAGTCCCCGTTCGAGCGCCTCGCCGCGAGTGAAGACCCGCACGTCTTGACCGGCGGCCGACTCGACGATCGTCCGTGCCTCCTCGAGTCGATCGGGTCGCACGTGGAGGTGGACGTTCCGCGGACTCCCGGTCGGACGTCGCGGCTCGCCGTCGTCGTCGCGCCGGAAGGTCGCCCGGAGCGTCGGCCAGTCGTCCCACGCGGTCACGTCGACGTTCTCGGCGGGAACGGTGTCGACGATTCCGTGGTCGGCCGTCAGGACGAACAGGGTCCGTTCGGCCACCGCCGGATCGAGCCGCTCGAGCAGTTCTCGCCGGAGACACGCCGTGATCGACGCGAGGTTCGCCCGATACCGTTCGGTCGTCGTCCCCTCCGCGTGTGCGATCTCGTCGAGCGTGGGGACGTACGCGTTGACGTACGTCGGCCCCGACGCGTCCTCGAGCGTCCGTCGGATCGCCAGCGCGAGATCCGCCGCGGTCTCGTAGCCCGTCCGCTCGGCACCCGCGGTCACGGCCTGCGTGTAGCCCGAGTCGGCGTACGCGGCGGGCTGGATCACCTGTACGTCGATCCCCGCCGCTGTCGCCCGTTCGTACAGCGACTCGCCCGCGAACAGGTCGCGCGCGTCGGCGTTCGAGGCGACTTCTCCGAGCGGCTCGCCGGAGAGCGCGAGAAACGGCAGCGTCACGACGTCTCGTCGGACCGACTCGAGGTACTGGTACCAGCCGAGTAGCCCGTGTTCGACCGGCTCGAGTCCGGTGTGGAGCGTCGTGATCGCGGCCGCCGTCTCGGAGGGATAGATCGAGGTCAGCGGGGTCACTGTTCCGCGATCCTCGAGCTGTGCCAGTAATTCGTGATGCGGGAACTCGCGGGTCCAGCTCTCGTATCCGAACCCGTCGAGAAGGACGAGTACGACGTAGTCGACGTCGGTCGCGACCCCGTCGAGGACGCTGCCGGGAAGCAGGCGATCGAACGACCCGTCCAGCACCGAGAGCGTCGTCTCGGGGACGTTCGCGAAGCAGTAGTCGTCGTACGCCGGAAACAGGTACTCGCCCTCGAGTCGCTGCTCGCGCAGTCGACGTTCGACGCCCTGCCGTGACACGCCCTCGTCTACGCGGCCCCGGCACTAAACGAGCGGTGGTCGAACTCGAGCGACGAGTCGTTCACTCGTGGCGCTCGAGTTTCGCCCCGAGTTCGTACAGCAACTCGAAGAAGTCGGGGAACGAGACGTCGACGTGCTCGGCGCCGGTGATCGTCGTCTCGCCGTCTGCGACGAGGGCGGCGATGGCGAGCGACATGATGACCCGGTGGTCGTCGCGGCCGTCGACGGTGGCTCCCTCGAGCGTCGACTCGTCGCCGTGGATCGTCAGCGCGTCGTCCGCCTCGGTCGTCGAGACGCCCATCGTCCCGAGTTCCTCGGCCATCGCGCTCACGCGGTCGGTCTCCTTGTAGCGGACGTGTTCGGCGTTCGTAATCCGCGTGTCGCCGTCGGCGACCGCCCCGAGGACGGCGATCGTCGGCAGCAGGTCGGGCGTGTCCTCGACCGACACCTCGATCCCCTCGAGGTCCGACGAAGCGACCTCGAGGATGCCGTCCTCGCGGTGCCAGTCGATCTCGGCACCCATCCGCTCTAAGATGTCGACGATCGCGGTGTCGCCCTGTGCGCTCGGGTAGGCACCGCGTACGCGGACGGCGTCGTCGCCGGCGACGGCCCCGGCCGCTGCCAGGTACGAGATCGACGAGAAGTCTCCGGGGACGTGGTACTCGCCGTCGGTCGCCTCGTAGAACTGGCCGCCGTCGACGGCGAATCCGTCGTCGGTGTGACGGGCGTCGATTCCGAACGCCTCGAGGACCTCGATCGTCACGTCGACGTAGGGGGCCGACTTGAGTTCCGTCTCGAGGTCGATCTCGATCCCCTCGTCGGTGGTCGCGCCGGCCATCAGCAGCGCGGAGATGTACTGCGAGGAGACGTCCCCGGGGATCGAGACCTCGCCGCCTTCGATCGGTCCGGTGACGACGAGCGGTGCCTGTCCGTTCTCTCGCGTGCTGTCGGCCTCGCCGCCGAGGTCGGCGATCGCCTCGAGGAGCGGACCCTGTGGTCGAGACCGGAGCGAGGCGTCGCCGGTGAGGACGGTCGTCCCGCCGGCGAGCGCCGCCGACGCCGTCACGAGTCGCATCGTCGTCCCGCTGTTGTCGCAGTCGATCACGTCCGGCGGGACCGCGGGGCGGCCGCCGAACCCGTCGACCTCGAGGTGACCGGTCTCTCTGTCGCGGGTGACGTCGCCGCCGAAGAGGTCGACGGCGCGAGCGGTCGCGCGCGTGTCGGCACTCCAGAGCGGGTCGTAGACGAGCGCGCCGTCGGCGTAACCGGCCGCGAGAATCGCCCGGTGGGTGTAGCTCTTCGACGGTGGCGCACGGGCCTCGCCGCGAACGCTCGAGGGTGTGATAGTGACGTCCATGGTCGTCCTGTGGATCGGCCGCTCCTTACCGGTACCGATCCTGCCAGTGTGAGGGAGGCTCCGATCGATCGCGGCGCATCGTCAGGGGCAGCCGATCGACGACGCGATCTCGAGGAGGGGCTCGGGGCTGTCGATAGTAGGACTCGTGACCTCGTAGTTCAGGTCGTCACACGCCCAGAAGATACTCTCGAGTTTGCCGTCCCGATGGTAGGCCGCGTGGCCGTCGAACTCGATCTCCTCGAGGACGCTCGGCTTGAACCGCTGTGTCTCCCGGACGGCGACGTAGAGCTCGCGTGCGTTTACGTCCGGGTCGGTGTACCACAGCGTCGTGGTCGTACCTGACTCCGAGGACCGCTCTACGACCGTTACCCGGTCGAGTTCGTACGCGTCGGGGACGTCCGGATCCGGCAGGTCGTAGGGAACGACGGTCGCCGCAGCCTTTCGCGTCTCGAAGACGCCGTCGGGCCGGATCCCCTCCGTGTCGACCTCGGCGTCGGCCGGCGGTTCGTACGTGAACGTCGCTGGACCGAGCCACTCGTCGATCGACAGGTCCTCGTACGTGACCGACAGCCGGTGAAGCACCTCGTCGCCGTCGCGGACGACGTGGCGTTCCCTGATCGGATACCGGTACTCGTCGTCGATCCAGACGGTCCGGGAGACCGAAAGCGCATCGAGGTCGTCCGTCGGATCGAGCGGGATCACGTACACCGTATCCCCGACGAGGAGGTCGATCGCCGGCCCGGTCTGGTCGGCCGGCGGTCGCGTCTCGATGACGTGTGCCTCGCGGCCGTCGACGGTCGCCGTACCGCCGTACTCGAGTCGGTACTCCGCGAGGAGGTTCTCGAGGACGAGCCGCGTCCGGTCGGTGTCGACCTTGTTCGGGTGATACTGTTTGTCGACGACGTTCGTCTCCGGATCGTACTCCCACGTCACGGTTCGGTTGGTGACCGTAACCGACCCCACCGGCTCGTCTGGGTCGGTCGACTCGAGCACCTCGATGCGCTGGCTGGCCGGGGGCCGTCGGAAGACGCGCTCCGTTCGGTCGACGGCCTCCGTCGGCGTCTCGATCGCCACGATCCGGCGGGCCGTGAGGTCGGTCATCCGACGGCGCGTCTCGATCGCGTCACGGACGAGTCCCTCGCCTGTGGGCTCGTCGGCGTCACTCGCGGAATAGCTGACACAGCCGGCGAGCGCGGCTGCCGCACCCGCCGCCAGAAGCCGTCGCCGATGCATACGAGGACTGAATGTCACGTCGAGTGATAACAGTGTAGGGTTCGCGTCGAGGGTGTCCGAACCGGTACGGCAGACCATATGGCCGACTCCCGCGGGGTTATGTAGCCGCCGGTCACAGTTCCGTGCATGAACGTGGACGGAGACCTCTCTCCCCTACACGAGTATCTCGAGTCCGAAGACGTAGACGGCTACCTGATCGACGACGACGCGTCCGATCCGGACCAGCGGTACGTCTCCGGGTTCGACGCGCCCGACGCCTACCAGACGCTGGTGACGAGCGACGGCGTCACCCTCCTCGTGTCGGGACTCGAGTACGGTCGCGCCGCCAAAGAGGCCGGTGCGGACACCGTCACTCGGCTCTCGGAGTACGATCACAGGTCGCTACTCGAGGAGTACGGGCCGTACGAGGGCCGGATTCGAACCATCGCGGCGTTCCTCGAGGACGAGGGCGTCGAGTCGGTCGCGGTGCCGACGGGATTCCCGACGGGAACGGCCGACGGGCTGCGAAACCAGGGGGTTTCGGTGACCGTCGAACCCGAGGGGATCGTCGAGGACGTTCGCGCGACGAAGACGGAGTGGGAGATCGAACGCGTTCGCGCGACCCAGCGGGCGAACGAGGCTGCGATGGCGACCGCCGAGGAGCTGCTCGCGAGCGCCGAGGTCGACGACGGCGTCCTGTACCACGAGGGCGATCCGCTCACGAGCGAGCGCGTCAAGCGGGAGATCGAGATCACGCTCTTGCGCCACGGCTGTTCGCTCGACGACACCATCGTCGCCTGCGGGGCGGACGGCGCGGATCCCCACGATCGGGGCAGCGGCCCGCTCGAGGCGGGCGAACTCGTCGTGATCGACATCTTCCCGCGGGACAGGGAGACGAAGTACTTCGCGGACATGACTCGGACGTTCGTCCGGGGCGAGCCCAGCGAGGAGATGCGCCGCCGGTACGACGTGACCCGCGAGGCCTACGAGGCCGCACTCGAGGCGATCGAGCCGGGCGTGACGGGTGCCGACGTCCACGACGCGGCGTGTGACGTGATCGAGGCGGCGGGATACGACACCCTCAGGAGCGACCCGTCGGCGGAGACGGGCTTCATCCACAGCACGGGCCACGGCGTCGGACTGGCGATCCACGAGCAGCCGAGCCTCTCGCCGTCGGGTGGCGAACTCGAGGCGGGCCACGTCGTCACGGTCGAGCCGGGACTGTACGATCCGGAAGTCGGCGGCGTCCGGATCGAGGACCTCGTCGTCGTGACCGAGGACGGCCACGAGAACCTCACCGAGTATCCGGTGTCGATCGAGCCGGAGCCGACGGCGGGCCGCTAGCGAACCGGGATTCGTTCGCCCTCTCGTCTTCGTCGTCCGTTCTGCTGCGTGCGCGCCCGTTCCACGAGGCGGTCGATCCGCTCGTCGGTGGAGGGATGCGTCGAGAGGAGCCGTCGCCACAGCCGTTCGTCTTCGGTCTCGGTCTCGTCGGTGTGGACGTACAGCGGCGAGAGCAGCCCCCAGTCGGGTTCGGCAGCGCGCTGGATCTTCCGGAGCGCGCGTGCCAGCGCGAGCGGCCGTCCGGTGACGGTCACAGCGCGATCGTCGGCGGCGTACTCGCGGCGTCGCGACCGCGCGAGGACGACGACGGTGAACGCGAGCGAGACCAGCAACACCGCCTGTTCTGCCCGCCGGAGCAGCCGTCCGAGGAGCGTGTTCGTCCACGACGACGGCCGCCCGCGCATCCACGCGATCGCGCGAGCGAACCCGCCGATCACCAGTACGACCGGGAACGACGCCAGGAGCGCGAACCCGACGAGCGTCCGGAACGCGGTGTAGGCGAGCGTCTGGACGAACGCGTCGTACCCCTCGAGGTGGGCGAGTTCGTGGGCGACGATCGCCTCGAGTTCGTCGACGCTCAGCAGTCTGAAAAGCGAGCGGTCGAGTACGACGACGCCCGAGCGCGGACTCCCCAGCGCGAACGCGTTCGGCGTCGGGAGTCGCGCGACGAGTATCTGGGGATCGCCGGCGTCCATTCGGTCGACGAGGCGATCGAACCGCCGGTAGAATCCAGGGACGCGCGACCGGGGGAGTTCGACCGCCTCGAGTCCCGAGAGCAACTGCGCCGTCCCGAACCGGAAGCTGAGGTAGCCGACGACGAGCGTGCCGACCGCCACGACGAGGAGGGTCGTCTCCAGCCCCGGCGTGGCACTCCAGAGCGCGACGAGCGCACGGTAGCTGAGATACGCCAGGCTCGCGTAGAAGACGAGCAGCGACGCTCCGACGAGGACCATGAGCGGATGCGTACCCTGTCGACGCGCTTCCATCGTATCGAATTCTACGTGGCGTCGTCGGAAACGCGTGTCGGCCGCGGCGTCCCGGGTGGTGCCGTGGCCAAGACGTGCGCGACGACCGGCCAGCGACTCCCGCCAATCGAACTCCTTTTGGAACGCCACGGGGTACGGTTTTCCGATGGAGGTACTGATCGTCGGCGCGGGTGCGATGGGGCGGTGGTTCGCGAGCGCGGTGGACGCGACGATCGCGTTCACCGACGTCGACGACGAGGCTGCGGCGACCGCCGCGGCGGCGGTCGACGGCGACGTCGTCCCTCTCGAGGGGGGCGACCGCTTCGACGCGGTCTGTCTCGCCGTCCCGATGGGCCACGTCGAGGCGGCGATCGAGAGCCACGCGCCGCGGGCGAGAGAAGCGCTGCTCGACGTCTCGGGCGTGATGGAGCCCGCACTCGAGGCGATGGCGACGCACGCGCCGGACCTCGAGCGCGTCAGTCTCCACCCGCTTTTCGCTCCCGAGCGCGCCCCCGGATCGATCGCCGTGGTCCGCGACGAGGGAGGACCGGTCTCGGAGGCGCTCCTCGCGGACCTCGAGGCGCGCGGCAACGACCTGGTCGAGACGACTGCGGCGGAACACGACGCGGCGATGGAATCCGTGCAGGCGGCCGCCCACACAGCCGTCCTCTCGTTCGCCCTCGCCGCCGACGCCGTTCCGTCGGCGTTCGAGACGCCGATCTACGAGGGGCTCCGGGAACTCACCGAGCAGGTGACCGAGGGTACCCCGCGCGTCTACGCCGACATCCAGTCGACGTTCGACGGTGCCGATGCGGTCGCCGAGGCAGCCGCCAGGATCGCCGACGCCGACGACGAGAAGTTCGAGTCGCTGTACCGCGAGGCGGCGAGTCGCTGGCGTCCGGACGACGGACCGACCGCCGATCCCGACCCCGGAGGTGACGGAGAGTGACGGACCGACGCGAGGCCGTCCGGTCGAACGCGAAGTACCTGCGAAACGTCAGGCCGATCGACCCGACGGAGGTAGCCGAGTACGTCGAGGGCCAGCCACACCCCGCGGTCGTCCGACAGCTCCTCCGCGAGGAAGCGCCCGACCTGGGACTGATCGAACGCGACGACGGCACGTTCGTCCCCGTCGACGACGAACCCGTCTCGCCACGTCGCGAGCCAGTCCGGCGGTTTCCCGAGTCGTACGCGACCGCACTCGAGGACCTGCTCGCCGAGCGCTACGGGCCGACCTGGTACGACGGCGCGTCGGGCGACCTGCTTCGCTCGACGATCCGGCGGTTCAAGGCGCGCTACCTCGAGGGACGATCCGTCGAGTACGACGACGACGTCGCCGCCGGCTACGCGATCTACCACTTGCCGGGCTACTACGCCGCCGTCCAGTACGCGCTCGACGACCTCGCCGAACGCGGCCTGCTCGGTCGCGACCTGCGCGTGCTCGACGTCGGTGCCGGCGTCGGCGGCCCCGCGCTCGGCCTCTGTGACTACCTCCCCGAGGACTCGCTGGTGGAGTACCACGCCGTCGAACCGAGCGCCGCCGCGGACGTCCTCGAGGAGGTGCTCGCGGAGACGGGGCCGAACGTCCACGCGACCGTCCACCGGACCACCGCCGAGGCGTTCGACCCCGACGGCGAGTACGACCTCGTCCTCGCGTGTAACGTCCTCAGCGAACTCGACGACCCCGAGAGCGTCCTCCGGTCGTCTCTCGAGGTGCTCGCCGCCGACGGCTCGCTGCTGGCGATGGCCCCCGCGGACAAACACACGAGCATCCAGTTGCGCGACCTCGAGCGCGCGGTCGAAGGCGAGTCGGTCGACGCCGCGACGGACGCGGCCGACGCCGACGGTGCCGGCGAGGTGACGGTCTACAGTCCTGCGGTTCGGCTCTGGCCCGGCGAGACGCCGTCGGATCGCGGCTGGTCGTTCGACGTCCGACCCGACCTCGCCACGCCCGACTTCCAGCGGCGACTCGACGAGGCCGCGACCGACGACGAGCACAGCCCCGGCGAGTTCGTGAACGTCGACGTCCAGTTTTCCTACTCGATCCTCCGGCTCGACGGTCGCCGGCGGATCGACCTCGAACTCGACGCGAGCAGGTGGGCGAAGATGGCCGACATGGAACGGCACGTCACGAACCGCATCGACCTCGTCGCGGCGAAACTCAGCCATTCGCTGAGCGGCGACGAACGGTCGGGCCGCTCGAGCGACGCGAACCCGCTTTTCAAGATCAGCGACGGGAGCGAGCAGGTCGACCACTACGCCGTGGTCACGAACGAGACGGCGCTCAACCGGCCGTTGCTCGAGGCCGACTACGGAGAGGTGTGCTCGTTCGAGTCCGCGCTCGCGCTCTGGAACGACGACGAGGGCGCGTACAACCTCGTCGTCGACGAGGAGACGGTCGTCGACCGCCTCGGATAGGTCCGAAAACGGAGCGCTTTTCGTCACTCCCTCGCATTCGAGAGATACGAACACATGAGCGACTCCCTCGAGATCGTGCTCACGAACGACGACGGGATCGACAGCCCCGGCATCCACGCGCTGTACGACGCGCTTACCGAGGTCGCCGACGTGACCGTCGTCGCACCGGCAGACGACCAGAGCGCCGTCGGCCGGTCGATTTCGAGTGAGGTCGACGTCTTCGAACACGACCTGGGCTACGCGCTCGAGGGGACGCCCGCCGACTGCGTCGTCGCCGGCGTGGGCGAACTCGGGCCGAACCCGAGTCCGGACCTCGTCGTCTCCGGCTGTAACCGGGGAGCCAACCTCGGAGAGTACGTCATCGGCCGGTCGGGGACGGTCAGTGCGGCCGTCGAAGCGGCGTTCTTCGACGTCCCCGCGATCGCGGCGTCGCTGTACGTCCCCGCGGGCGACGGCTCACACCGCGACGTCGAGATCACGCGCGAGGACTTCGCCGAGGCCGCACGCGCGACCAGATACCTCGTCGAACGCGCGCCCGACGCCGGCGTCTTCGAACGCGCCTCCGTCCTCAACGTCAACGCGCCTCTCCCCGACGGCGAGCCGGCCCCGCTCGAGATCACGCGCCCCTCGACGCGATACGAGATGGACGCCTCGCTCGACGGCGACTCCGTCGTCCTCCAGGATCGCATCTGGGAGCGAATGGACGTCGAGTCGCTCCCCGATCCGGACGGCACCGACCGTCGGGCCGTCGTCGAGGGCCGGATCAGCGTCTCCCCGCTCGGCGTCCCGCAGGCGAGTGCTCACCACGACGAACTCGCTGCGCTCGCCGACTCGTATGCCGACGCCGTCCCCGAACTGTGGCGGTGAACCCCGACAGATTTGTACTCGCGGCGTGAACGCTCGGCTATGACGACCGTCCAGATAGAGTACTGCGTCCCGTGTGGCTTCCTGAACCGGGCCGAAGACGTCCAGCACGCGCTGTTGACCAACTTCGGTCAGGAACTCGAGGCCGTCACCCTCCGCACCGGCGACCACGGCGTCTTCACCGTCCACGTCGACGACGAGAAGGTGTTCGATAAAGCCGACGACGAGTTCGACGTCGACGAGATCGTTCGATCCGTCCGCGAACGACTGTGATCGGGCGACGGACCGTCAGCGAAGGTAGTATGATCGGCTTGCACAGCGCAAGGCTGTCGTTATTCAGCGACGCTGTTCTCTCACTACTGGAGACACAACAGTCGCCGACGACGCAGAAATGTAACGAGCCGAGCATAAAATCAAGGTAAGAGCGCGTCCAATCGGCGATAAATCTCAGTGGATGGTGACCGATAAGATGGTATTTAACACGTTATGGGCCCGTCTCTCGTCTCTCTGGCGAGCGGACTCGACAGGCGAGGAGTCGACAGAAACCGAGTCCGACGCGACAGAGAGAGACGAACCGGAGCGGGCAGACGGCGACGAGACGTTGAGCTACGCCGAACAGGTCGAGTACGGTTCGGACGAACGAGAACTCTCGGACGAAGACAAGGTCCTCCGCCTCCTCGTCAAACGCGGCGGCCGCGTCGACGAAGCGACGATCGTCGACGAGACGGGCTGGTCGAAAGAGCACCTCCAGCGCGTCGTCGACGAGATGGAAGCCGACGACCAGATCAGCGCGATCACCGTCGGTCGCAAACGCGTCATCTGTCGTCGCGGCTTCGAGCCCAAGGGGTACCGCTCCCACCTGGGCGAGTGACGAACGCCCACGTACGTCTCGCTCGAGACTGCCCGACGAGCCGACCGCACGCGAGCCGTCGCTCTCGACGGGACGTCGAACTCGCGCTCGCTGCTCGAGTGTGCCGTCGTCGACCGGCGAATCAGGAAAATAGTGCCGGGAATGGCGAGCGGTCTCGAGTGACAGATCTGGCCCACTCGCCAGTCTGAGAGGCTGGCGCGGCCCGTCGTCGCTGCTCGCGACGTCACCGATACCGACCGGGCTGACCGCCACCGGATCGACTACGTCGCGCTGGCGGTACGTTACTGTATGTCCGAATCGGAACAGACCGAGCGCTTCCAGGTATCGGCGAACGCAGAGAGCGACACGAAGACGACCGTCGAGACGCGGGGCTTCGAGTTCGTCGTCGACGAACCCGCCCCGCTGGGCGGCACAGACGACGGCCCGAACCCCGTCGAATACTTGCTCGGGGCCTGGGCCGGCTGTCTCAACGTCGTCGCCCACACCGTCGCGGAAGAGTACGCGTTCGAACTCGAGGACGTCCAGGTCGACCTCGAAGGCGAGCTGAACCCGGCCAGGTTTCTCGGACTGTCCGACGACCCTCGAGCGGGCTACCAGGAGATCGAGGTGACGATCTCGGTCGACACCGACGCCGACGAGGCCACGCTCGAGGAGTGGGCCGCGGAGGTCGAGGAGCGCTGTCCCGTCGGCGACAACGTCCAGAACGCGACGCCCGCTACCGTCGACGTCGAGACCGTCTGAGACGGACCGTCGCTTCTGGTTCGACCGCGTCGTCGGCTCTCCGCTGATCGCTCATAACGAGCCCGAGAGCCGATCGAAGCCGGCACTCGAGTGATTCCGAGTTGCACAGCGAGACCCTGTCACTCGAGTCGCGATCGAGTGTGTCCTGAGGGCTGTCCAGTAGTATGAGGACCCTTCAGCACCGATTTCGGTGAGATCGATGGGATCGGTACGTCTGGTAGCCTCGCCCGTCTAGCTACCGGAAGAGGCGGTATCGGATTCGGCGATTCGCTCGTCGTACTTCTCGAGTGCGTCCTCGAGCGCGTCGCTCGCGTCGATTTCGACTGCGTCCGCGAGCGCGAGGAGTGCAAACAGCACGTCGCCGATCTCGTCCGGGCGAATCTCGAGGTCTGCGGGCGACTCGCCGTAGTCGGTCGATTCGGTCGCGTCCTTCGCGACTTCACCGACCTCCGAGACGAGGTCGAGGAGTCGATACGCCGGTGGTACCTCCAGGTCGTGGTCCCGAACGAATGCGGCAACCTTCCGTTGGTCGTCCATATACACGACCGGACTCGGCCACGTGTCGGTAAACCCACCGGATTTCACGGTGTGCGGACTCGATCAGGCGGAACGTCTCCACCCGCCGATAGCAAACCATTCATTACACGTTTTCCAATAGTCTGAATCAATGACAGTCACGGAGGACGATCTCACCAATGCGATCATCAAGAGCAACAGGGAGTACCACGAAACCCTGACCGCGGACGAGTCCGGATCGTGGGAACTGACCGTCTGTCCGGAAGCCCACTACAACTACTACGGGACTCGAGGGGTGGCAGACCTGTTCATCGACGAGACGTATTCGGGCGAGTCCTGGATCACGATCTATGAACTCAAATCGGAATCGGCCGTGAGAGGGGCCACCGGCGCGAACGAGATCGTTCGCCAGTTCAACAAGATGCGGCGACACTTCTTCAAAGACGAATCGAACGAACGGGAGTACGTGAAAGACCTCCGCTTCGAACTGTGCTTTACACCGTCTCGATACACCCTCGAGCACGTCTCCGACAACGTCGACATCTACCGGTCCGTCTCGGATCAGGTCCTGACGGACGTGAACTTCGAACGCTGGGGTACCGACGTCACGATGCGCTCTCCCGACGACGTCCGGCCCATTCAGTTCTTCGGGACCGACTGGAGCGAAGCCCGTCCCTTCGAGCATCACGCCGAAATCGCCAACGAGGAGCTCTTCGAGGAGTACGAGAACCTGTTTCGAAAGATCTCGAACAGGTTGTTAGACTGAGCCACGTGCTTCTTCGCCCGTCGTATCAGGCGTGCTGTAGCATGATAGCTTTATATCCTGTGTGATGGTTGGTCCCCTTGGACCATGGCAGTAGTCTCAACCTACCAGATAGAAGTATCTGACATGATGTGCAACGGTTGCGAAGACACGATACAGGACGAGTTACGCCGCGCCAACGGCGTCAATCGCGTCAGTGCGAACTTCATCGAGGGAACAGTCGAGATCGAGGGTAGCGATCACGTCGATCGCGAGAAACTGGTCGGCATCGTCAACGAACTCGGGTTCAGCGCCGAGTGATCGACTCGAGACTCGAAATCACTCTCGTTCGCTCGGTCGCCGCCACACGCGAGCGCCGGTGTTTCGACGGTGGCCACCCCCATTATTTCTGATAGACGCGATCCACGCGTCGTCTTCGCTCGTCCGAATCCAGTGCTTACATTTCGACGATCGCGTTCGAGAACGGCGGTAGAGCGATGTTCGGAAACCGACCCCACACAACTACCGATCGGTGTCACATTCGAACCGCGACCGCGAGCGGGCACCGCTCATCACGGTCCCGGGATACTCGCCCCCGGCGGACGTCCTCAACGGCGTGCCTCCATCTGGCGGTCGCTACGATGAGCGCGAAGCGCAACCACAGTGCGAATCGACCAGTATAGACCGTCTCCCGTTCTGTCGAGCGCAAGCTATTATTTTCTTTGAATGTTCCTCTCACGTATGGTTGATCGACCCCACTCGAGTCGGCTCGTTCGCGCTGTGGCAGTCTTCGGGGTCGGCATCCCGCTCGTCGTCCTCACTGTCCTCTACGCCGGTAGTCGGGCGGCTGACCTCGAGTTCGGTAACGTGGTGTTCGTCCTCACCGGACTGACTGCCGTTGCGTGGTTTGTCTTCGCAGGATGGGGACGGCGGATGGACGCGGCGCGTCCAGCGAGTGAACTTTTCCGCTTCTCGGCTACAACCTACGCGAAGGACGTCTCTGAGGGAACGTACGCCCGGCTCCCACTTCCGACCCGGCTGTTGTTCGTCCTGACCGGGGCGGTCGTCCTCGGATGGGTCGTGCTTCTGGCCACGTTCTAGGCAATAGGCACGTGTGCTTCTCACGGATGCTGCTCGTGAGATACGTCCCTCTGGAACTCACCCTGAAAATTTTCCTCAGTGGCGTGTTGGGTGCTGACTATGTTCAATATTCCTTCCCGCCGCACTGTTCTTCGCCTGCTGGCGGTGAGTGGACTCGGTGGACTTGCCGGATGTGGCGATGCAAATGCCTCTGGGAAACCTGCACACACTGTGAGTGTGTACCTGGGCGACCGTGACGCTGTCCGTAACGTCACCGTAACGGTCGAGGAGGGCGATGGAACGGGTGTGTTTGAACGTAGTTACTCCCTTTCTGATGACAACGAAGCCCACGAGGACGCAACATTTCCCGAGTCAACCGATCCACGTAACGTCGTCGTGACTGTCGATGGGAAACAGTTTGAACGTCCGTGGCCGGCATTCGACGATCCGGATACCCGGTGTTCCGAAGGCAACTGGGAAGGTATCGAAGTGTGGATTGAAGGCGGGCCGGATGAGTCTCCGACTGTTCGTCTAACAGGCAACTGCCAACACGTCACCCTCGAATAACGGTCCGATCTGCAACACGGCTGAATACCGCTCGTGAGGGCCGTTCTGTGCACTCTCTGTGCCTCCTATCTACCGGGTTTCAATTGTTGGCGAATCGAAGACCAGCCGGAGAAATCGCCACCCGGCGGAGACGTACTACTGAAGCCTTCTATGACATAGGCGGAAGAACGGTAGTGGACTCGCCGGGATTTGAACCCGGGGCCTCTCCCATGCCAAGGGAGTGATCTACCGCTGATCTACGAGCCCTCGTTCGCACTCAATTCTTTCCGACGGGAATAGATAAACCCCTCGAATTCCTCGAGTCCACGTCACTGTCCCACACTCTGCTGTCGATCGATCCGACGCTCCCTGCACGAAGATGACGCCACACCACACAGTTCAGTAACTATAAGTAACACGCCAGACACCATTCGTACGGAAGCGACGTCCCGACCAGTCGCGGGGGCATGCGCCGAAATGCCCCGGGTGCCAGAACACCCGAGACGTGGCTTCCAAGCCGCAAGGCTTCGAAAGCCATGACCGAGTTCATTCTAGCGAGACATAAACGTCTCGCAAGACGGACGTATCGCACCACGACTCGAGTGACCGCCGGAGGTGCTCGATGAGCGACTCGAGCGACGACGCGACGCCGTACTACGAGCCGCTCGTGGACGCCGAACAGCTGGTCGGCGAGTGGCTGGCTCCGGCGTGTCCGCGCTGTGGTGACCCAGTCGTGTGGGTCCACTCGAGGGGGCCGGACGATCATCGCGCGTCGCCGTGTGGGTGTCGGCTCGGCGCTGTGGAGGCCCGGGAGCTGTAGCGACCGTCACGGCAGGCGAAGACTCGAGGGAGCAGGAGAGGTAGAAACCCTTTAGTCGGCGAGTGGCCAACCCCCGGTGGGAAGCGCACGGCCGCAAATCTGACTCGTCGTCCGATTGGACGGCTTGGGATTGCGGAAGTGCACCCGGTGAGAGCCGGATTCACGCGAAGCGGTCAGTGCGATTCCTATCCTCGACCAATGGCACGAATGCACACCCGCCGTCGCGGCTCGTCCGGTTCGGACAAGCCGACGGCAGACGAACCACCGGAGTGGAGCGACGTCGACCCAGAGAAGATCGAAGAGCGGGTCGTCGAACTGGCAGAGCAGGGCTACGATCCCAGCCAGATCGGGATCAAGCTGCGCGACGAGGGCGTCACGGGCACGCCCGTACCGGACGTCAAGCTGGCGACCGGCAAGAAGGTCTCCGAGATTCTCGAGGAGAACGACGCGAAGTCGGACGTTCCCGAGGACCTGCGGAACCTGATGGAGCGTGCCGTGCGCCTGCGCGAGCACGTCAACGAGAACCCGCAGGACTACCAGAACAAACGCGCACTGCAGAACACCGAGTCGAAGGTGCGCCGGCTGGTCGACTACTACCGCGGGAAGGAACTCGAGCCCGACTTCACGTACACCTACGACGTCGCGAAACAGATCCTCGAAGCGTAAATGTCCACCACGGGTCGTCCAGCAGCGTTGCCGACCGCAGCCCTCGAGAGCGCCGGCTTCGTCCGGATCGTCTCGCGGGCCGACGGTGACGCGCTGGCGGCCGTCGGAATCGTCGCTCGCGCGCTCGCCGAGCGAGAGACGCCGTTTCAGGCGGCGGTTCGACCGACGGTCGGGTCGCGAACCGACCGGGTCGCCGACGACGACGCGACGGAGACGCTCGCCATCGGCGCGATCGACGGCGACGCACGCCGACTCGCGCCGAGCGATCGCCCGACGACGCTCGCGGCCTGCGATCTCGCGCGGGAACTCGGCGTCGAGCCGGATCCCGTACTCGCGCTCGCGGGTGCGTTCGCGGCCGGCGTCGAACCCGGCGCTGGCGAGACCGAGCACCTGCTCGAGACCGCCCGCGATCGGGGCCTGCTCGAGCGCCGTCCCGGCGTCGCGATCCCGACCGACGACGTCGCCGACCTCGCGTACTCGACGCTGTGTCGAGCGCCGTGGTCCGGTGACGGCGAGGCGACGACCGAGTCACTCGCCGACCTCGACCTCGACCTCGACTCCGAGGACCTCGACGACGAGACGTGGCGACGCGTCGGCTCGCTGGTCGCACTCGAGGCGATCGGCGACGAGTCGGCGACGGAGCGGGCGGCCCACGCGGTCGGCCGCGTCCTGAACCCGCACGCGACCCCCGAGGGGCCGTTCACCACGGTCGGCGGTTACGCCGACGTCCTCGAGGCGACCGCCCGCGTTGCACCCGGCACGGGGATCGCGCTCGCGATCGGCCACGACGCCAGCGAGTCGGCGCTCGAGGCCTGGCGCGAGCACGGCCGACGGGCACACGACGCGCTCGACGGGGCGTCGACGGGCCGGTACGACGGCCTGTTCGTCGTCGGCGTCGACGACGGCCCGGTCGAGACGGTCGCCAGCGTGGCGGCGCGATACCGGTCGCCGGAGCCGAACGTCCTCGCGATCGGCGACGGCGAGGCCGGGATCGCCACGCTCGAGGCGCGCTCGCTCGGCGGGCCGCTCGAGGCAGCTAGTCGAGAACTCGAGTCCGACTACGACGTCGGGAGACGACGCGGCTACCTGCGGTACGACCCGGAGATGGACGATTCGACGATCATCGCGACGGTGAGGGATCGACTATGAGACGAGCGACGATTCGGACGGAACACGACGACCCGGAACTGGTCGCGAGTGCGATCGCGCCCGACAACACCGCGGAGATGGCGACCGACGTCGACGGCGACGTCGTCGTCACGCGGATCGAACGCGAGACGACGGGCGGGCTCCACTCGACGGTCGACGACTACGTGGTCAACCTCGACGTCGCGACGACGGTAGCACAGCACGCACGAACGCAGATCGACGCCGACGAGGCGTCCAGCGATACACACGAACCAGACCAATGAGCGAACGATCAGTCTCACGCACGAAACAGGAAAAGCGGTGGTACACCGTCCTCGCCCCGGAGCAGTTCGACCGGGAAGAGCTCGGCGAGACCCCCGCAGACGAACCGGAACAGGTACTCGACCGCACGATCGAGACGACGCTTGGCGACCTGACGAACAACGCCAGCGAGAACAACACGAAACTTACCTTCAAGATCACCGACGTCGGCAGCGACAGCGCGTACACGGAGTTCAAAGAGCACTCGCTCACCCGTGACTACCTGCGCTCGCTGGTCCGACGCGGGGCCTCGAAGATCGAGGCGTACGTGACGGTCCTCACGACGGACGACTACCGCGTGCAGGTCCAGCCCGTCGCGTTCACGACGAAGAAAGCCGACGCGAGCCAGGAGAAGGCCATCCGCGAGACGATGGTCGAGATGGTCGAGTCGGCCGCCGAAGAGCGCACCTTCGAGGAACTCATCGACGGCATCGTCGAGGGGCGACTCTCCTCGGCGATCTACGGCGAGGCGAAGACGATCTACCCGCTGCGCCGCGTCGAGATCCAGAAGGCGACCCTCGAGGCCCACCCCGAGGAAGTCGCAGAGGAAGAGGCGACGTCGGTCGACGTCGACGAAGAAGACGTCGCTACCGACGACTGATCCCGTCGGTTGGCCGTCACTCCCGGAGCAACCCCGAACGCCGTTCGGTTGCACCGGTACACAGATACAGCCGACGTTACGACGAAGTCGGCGAGCGATTTTCGATCGCGTTTTCGAAGCGCAACGGGCGAGCGGTAGGTCTCGCGCACGCTCGAGCGACGGCGCTGCTGGTGTCACGAACGCGTCCGGAAAAACGGGTGTCGCCTGCGAGACGGCGGGTCACTCGGTGACGACGACGATGCCAGCCATCCCCGTCCGTTCGTGGGGGAGACAGACGTAGCCGTACCGTCCCGGAACCTCGAAGGTGTGTTCGAACGTCTCGCGCGTGTCGAACCCACCTCGCCCCTCGCTCCAGGCCTCGCGGGCTTCCGTCTCGCTGTCGTAGCCGCCGGAGGCGAAGTACTCGGCGTCCTCGGGAATGCCGTCGTCGTAGGCGGTGACGGTGTGGAGTGCGGAACTCGTGTTCTTCCAGACGACGGTCTCGCCGACCGTCGCCTCGTACGTCTCGGGGACGAACGCGTTGCGGGTCATCCCGACGTCGTACTCCTCCCCGCCGAAGAGACTGCTCCCGACGTTTCCGAGCGCCGTACAGCCGGCGAGTCCGACGAGCGCGCCGCTTCCGAGTGCGGCGAGGTAGGCGCGCCGATGCATGATCGAACGTTGGGAGAGACGCGGTATAACGACCCCGGTTCGATTCTCGAACGCGCCCGGCCACGAAACGAAAACACGTAAGGTCGCTGCACGCAGAATCCGCGAGTATGCTGCCCCGGTTCGTCGGCCGTCTCGGCGTCGCCGACGCGGTGACGATCGCCAACGCCTCGGTCGGCTTCCTCGCGGTCGTCGTCGCGTTCGCCGACGTCCGACTCGCCGCCCGACTCGTC
Source organism: Natribaculum breve (assembly GCF_023008585.1). Taxonomy (GTDB): domain Archaea; phylum Halobacteriota; class Halobacteria; order Halobacteriales; family Natrialbaceae; genus Natribaculum; species Natribaculum breve. The sequence continues at coordinate 1,090,861 of NZ_CP095390.1, forward strand.
TTGCTGGCAGCGATCGCCGACGGACTCGACGGCATCCTCGCACGGCGGTACGGCGGTACCCCCGTCGGCCCGTACCTCGATTCGCTGGCTGACGTCTCCTCGTTCGGCGTCGCACCTGCCGTCCTCGCGTTCGTCGTCGTCACCGACGGACTGGGCGTCGACCTCGAGACGCTCTCGCTCGAGTTGCTGCTGATCGGCGGCGTCTGTGCGCTGTTCGTCGCGATGGCCGTCGCCCGCCTCGGGATGTACACCGCCTACGACACGGCCGACGACTACACGGAGGGGATCCAGACGACGCTCGCCGCGACGATCCTCGGCGCTGCGATCCTCGCCGGCGTCGCCGACCCGTGGCTCGTCCTCGGCGTCACCGCGGCGTTTTGCTACCTGATGGTCTCACGGATTCGCTATCCCGACTTGCTCGCCCGCGACGCACTCATCATGGGCGTCGTCCACGCGCTCGCGATCCTCGTTCCGAACGTCGCCGGTCGGACGTTCCCCTACGCGCTGCTCACGCTCGGGCTGGCGTACATGTTCCTCAGTCCGCGGCTGTACTGGGCTCGAGAGCCGTCGCCGTCCGGAGTGTATGGAAACGCTTAGGAGTGTCCTGGTCACACCTCCCCGTATGAACACGGTCACGAGTGCCACGCCGGCGACGGCTCGCCGGGTGGAACCATGAGCGACGAGGAAGCGTCGGAGAGCGCCGTCGATTCGCTTCGCGACCGCATCGAGTCGATCCAGGACGACCTCGAGGCCGCCGAAACCGAGGCCGACCTCGACGAGGTCGACGCCGAGATCGAGGCCGTCCGCGAGGACCTCAAGGCCGCCGACCTCCCCGAACCCGACGAGGACGAGGAGGACGCGGAAGATCCCGCCGCGGAACTCGAGTCCGACCTCGACGACCTCGAGTCCGCCGTCGAAGACGAACGCGGCCCCTACGCCGACGACGTCGTCGCGGAGATCGACGACGCCAAAGCCGACGTCGCGGAGACGCGCTGGACCGAACAGGGCGAGAGCGAACTGGTCGAGGTCGTCGAGTCGTTCCTCGCCGACCTCGAGGCCGAACTCGGCACGTCGCTCTCGCTTGCCGACGGGGACGACGTCCCCTCCCGTCTGACGGCGACGCTCGAGAACGCCGGCGTGGCGGTCGAAGACGCGACCCTCGACCCCGACGACGACGCAGAGACCATCGCCGCGTTGCTCGAGGCCACCGACGACCTCGCCGCCGGCGTCGACGACGCCCAGTCCTGGAGCGACCTCTCGGTGCGCGAACAACTCGAGTTCCAGGGCTACTACGACGTCCTCGACCACGTCAAAGACTACCCGCCCGAGTGGCACGCGCTGAAAGTCCACGAGAAGCGCGGCAACGTCGAGATGGTCCTGCTCGCACTCGAGACGTTCGACTCCGACTTCATGCAGGAACACTGCATCGAGGCCCTGATCCGGATGGGCCCCGAGGAAGCGATCGAGCCGATGCTCGAGCGCGCCGGCAAGCGCGACAGGGACGCGATTACCGTCCTCGGAAAGATCGGCGTCGCCGACGAGGACGTCCTCGAGACGCTGCTCGACTACGTCGACGCGGAGTCCGACCCGCTGCTCCAGAAGACGACCTTCAAGGCGCTCGGCGAGATGGGTGCCGAGGAGGCCGTCCAGCCGATCGCAGACCAGCTCGTCACCGACAACGCCGACGTTCGCAGTGCGGCCGCGCGCGCACTCGGACTGATCGGCGACACGCGTGCGATCGACCCGCTCGCGGACGTCCTCGACTCCGACGAGGAAGACGCCGTCCGCGCCAGTGCAGCGTGGGCGCTCAACCAGATCGGCACCGAAGACGCACTCGAGGCCGTTTCCGGGTACGCGGACGATCGCTCGTACATCGTCCAGGCCGAAGCCGAGAAGGCGGTCTGACGCTCACCCCACCATTTAAGTGCGATAACGCGGCCAGACCAGCCGATGCGTACCGGGCTGGTCGCCGTCGTCCTCGTCTGTTCGCTCCTCGCCGTTTCGCCGATAGCCACCGGGACGGACGGTCCCGTCGATCCCACCACACTTTCCGCTTCACATTCCTCACTCGGGGGCGATCCGACTGCGGACGCACCGTCTCCGACGGTGCTACCGTCGCTCGAGTCGCCGACCCCGCCGCTGGCCGCTCGCTCGCAGTCGGTCGCCGATCGCTGTCCCGACGGTCCGACCGCGTCGACCCGAAAGCGGGCGGCGGCGATCGATCGTGGCGACCGACCGCGGGTCGTCGAACTGTATCCCAATCCGACGACGGACGGCAACGTCGGCGAGTACTTCGTCGTCGCGTTCCCCGACGAGACGAATCTCGCAAACTGGACGGTGACGGACGGTCACACTACCGCCGGATTCCCGAACGACTCCGTCGACGGCCGAGTCGCGTTCAGTCTGGATCCCGACGAGACGCGCCGACTGACAGACGACCCCGTCGTCGAACTCGAGGGACACCTCCGGCTGGCCGCAGACGGCGACGATCTCGAGTTGCGCCGCGACGGTCGCGTCGTCGATGCCGTCTCGTACGACCGCGCGTCGACCGCCGACGTCTGGTACCGAGCCGACGGCTCGGGTGGCGTCTGGTGGCCGGGCGGTGCGACCTGCCGTCCCGTTTCGACCGCCGACGTAGACGAGGCGACGGCGTTCGTCCTGCCCGACTCGCCCGACGTCCCGCTCGAGACGCTCGCCGCTGCCGACGAGCGGATCCTGCTCGCGGGGTACACGTTCACGTCGCGGGCCGTCGCCGACGAACTCGTCGCCGCTGCAGATCGTGGCGTCGACGTCACGGTTCTCCTCGAGGCCGCCCCGGTCGGCGGAATGCCCGACGGGACTCGAGCCGTCCTCGACGAACTCGCGGCGGCGGGCGTGACGGTGCGCGTGCTCGGCGGTGAAGACGCCCGGTACGTCTACCACCACCCGAAGTACGCAGTCGTCGACGACCGTGCGCTCGTCCTCACCGAAAACTGGAAGCCGTCGGGCGTCGGCGGTGCCTCGAGTCGCGGCTGGGGCGTCCGCGTCGACGACGCGGACGTGGCGACGACCCTGGCGACCGTCTTCAGGGCGGACGCCGACGGCCGGGATACGACGCCCTGGGCGGACTACCGCGAGACGGCGCAGTTCGTCGACGCCGAGTCCTCGACGGGCGAGTTCGCCGCGCGAACGACGTCCGAGACCGTCGCCGTCGACTCGGTCGAGGTACTCCTCGCGCCAGACAACGCCGAAGCGCGCACGCTCGAGTTGCTGGCCGGTGCCGAGGAGTCGATTCGCATCGAACAGGTCCAGATCGGCGACCGCACGTTCCCGCTGCTCGAGGCGAGTCTCGAGGCGGCACGCCGCGGCGTCGACGTCCGCATCTTGCTCGACGCCACGTGGTACGTCGAGGACGAGAACCGCGAACTCGCGGCCTGGCTCGAGCGAACTGCCGACGCCGAGGACCTGCCACTCGAGGTGCGACTCGTCGAGCCCCGGGGCCGGTTCGAGAAACTCCACGCAAAGGGCGTCGTCGTCGACGGCGAGACGGTGATCGTCGGGAGCGCAAACTGGAACGACAACTCGTTTCGCGACAACCGCGAGGTCCTGCTCGTCCTCCACGGTTCGGAGGTCGGGGCGTTTTACGCCGACGTCTTCGACGCCGACTGGGACGGCGGGTCGTGGCCGCTGCCGGTCGCTCTCGTCGGAGTGCTCGCGATCGCACTCGTCGCCGCAGGTTTCGCGGGTCGGCGATACGTCGCGTTCGACGCTCGAGGGGGGTCGGACGATACGTTTCGCTAGCGGCACTCGAGTCGACACTACCCGTGCGATGGAAGTGACTCGGTATCCATCCGGTTTGCATCCCCTAACTCTGTAATTGGAGTGCTATCTCTCGTCGGTCCGCGCTTGGACACCGTTATCGGCCGAAAACGCGCGAGAATTGCGCTCCCGGAACGGAACACGTAGGTGAACGATGCACTAACTATTCAGATCTCACGCCCTTCTCAAGAGACGTATACTGTACCCTATAGGTTACTCATAATAAAGGTCGACACCGGCGAGGAGAGACGGTATGCGAGTAACGTACCTCGAGTCGGCGGCAATCGTGGTCGAAGACGAGGACACGACGATCCTCTGTGATCCCTGGCTGGTCGACGGCGCGTACTACGGCTCGTGGGCACACTACCCCGAACCGGATTTCGAACCCGAGGACTTCGACGACGCCGACTACATCTACATCTCACACATCCACCCCGACCACTTCGATCCCGCGACGCTCGAGCGTCTGGACACCGACATTCCGGTGTTAATTCACGACTACCGCTGGGACTACCTGCGAGAGGCGATCGAAGACCTGGGATTCGAAGTCATCGAACTGTCACACGGGGAACGGACGCAGTTGAACGGGGACACGCACATCAACATCCTCGCAGCCGACGGCTGTGACCCGGAGCTGTGTGGTAACTTCTTCGGCTGTACGTGGTACGACACCGAAGCCGAGAAGACCGGGTCGACGCAGGTCGACTCGATGGCGGTCGTCGACAACGGGGAGTACACGGTCGTGGACACCAACGACTGCCCGTACCCGATCGCCGAGTCCGTGTTCCAACGAATAAAACGCGAGTACGGGCACATCGACCTGCTCTGTCACCAGTACAGTGCGGCCCAGTTCTACCCGCAGGCGGTGACGAACTACGACCACGAGACGAAACTTCGCGAGCGCGACCGGGTGATCCGCGAGAAACACGAACTCGCACTCGAGTTCATCGACATCTTCGAACCGGATTACTACATGCCGTTCGCTGGCGAGTACGTGCTGGCGGGGAACCTCGCGCACCTGAATCAGTACACGGCGAACCCGCCGCGAGAACGGGCCTACGAGTTCTTCCGGCAAAACGTCGATCCGGACGAACACGAGTGCGTCTTCTTGAACTCCGGCGAGTACATCGACCTCGAGACCGGCGAGCGGTCCGCGCCGTTCGAACCGATCGACCAGGAGGAAAAGCGCCGGTACATCGAGGAGGAACTCGCGCCCCGAACCTTCGAGTACGAGACCGATCCGATGCCGACGCTGTCGGAACTCAAAGCGTACGTCCCCTACGCCTACGAAAACTTCGAGGACAAACGCGAACGCATCGGGTACAGCACCGACACGACGGTTCTCGTCCCGCTGCTCGAGGACGTCTGCCTCGAGCTCTCGGCGAACGGCGAGGGGTTCCGGTACGTGACGGACGTCGACGTCGACGACTACGACGGGTACGTCAAACTCGAGGTCGACCCGCGGCTGTTGAAACGCCTGCTCGACGGCCCGCACAACGCCTACTGGGCGGACGCGAAGATCGGCTCACACGTCGGGATCAGCAAGGAGCCGGACATCTACGAACGAGGGCTGTTCAACTGCCTCGGGTCGTTCCACGCCCACGGGTACGACGTCGAGACGGACAGCGACGTCGAGGTCACCGGAACGACGGAGGCAACCGAATCTGCGGGCGACTGACTGACGACGGCGTCGGTGTCGGTCTCGGTGTCAGTCGTCGATCGGGACCGCACTCGAGAGCTCTTCGTCGATGTCGGCGGCCGCCATCTTCTCGACGAGCGCGTCGATGACCTCCTCGCGCTTGCCGCTGACGAACTTGATCGAGCCGACGACGAGGTGACCGCCGCCGGAGACGCCCGCGCCGGGGACTTCCGCCTCGAGTTCCGAGACCATGTTCGGGATGTCGAGTCGGACGCCGTCACTGCGGAGGACGGCGAAGTCGGGACCGTAGCCGACCGTGATGACCGGGTCGCCGGTCTCCTCGATCTTGCGGTCGTGGATCTCGCCGGTCGTCTTCCCGGGTGCGGGGTAGGTAAAGCGGTGGGCGTAGTTCTCGACGTCGATCCGGTAGAGGTGGACGTCGTTGTCGAGCACCTCGTGTTCGACGTGGGCCATCGCGGCGTCGAGTTGCTCGTCGACCTCCTCGCGGGCGCGGTCGGCGAAAAACGAGACGAGGTCCCGGTGGCGCTGTTCGTCGTCGGCGTCGACCTCGAGGAGGTCGCTGATGAGCTGGTCGCCCGAGTTGTACCGCAGCCAGAAGGCGGCGTAGTCGAGCGCCTCGCTGACGTCTTTGAGGCGCGTCTCGTCGTACCCCTCTTCGGCTGCCAGCTCGAGGTACTGGTCCATGGCGTCGGCCTTCGAGCGGTCGGCGAGGCCGGCGACGGCGGGGATGTGCCGGAGTTCGTCGGTGAGTTCGGGGTAGATCATCCGGGCGAGTTCGACACAGAGCATCCCGGTCGTGATCCGGTAGTCCTCGTCGTGGAGGTACGGATTGACGTGGGCGTCGAGCAGGTCTTCGACGGCCTCGGGGTCGGGGTGGTGGTGGTCAATGGCGACGATCGGGATGTCGTAGTGGGCGAGCGTCTCGTAGGCCGGGACGTCTTCGGCGGTCGAGCCGTTGTCGAGCATCAGCAACAGCGGGAGCTGCTGGCCGTGTTTGGCCCGGTCCTCGAGTGCGAAGTTGAGGTCGCGGGTCGCGTCTTCCATCTCGTAGAACGGCGCTTTCGCCGGCAGGCGCTTGACGAGGTGACGCGGGGCGTCGTCGTCCTCGTGGACGTCGGCGATGAACCGCTCGAGTGCGATCTGGACCGGGACGGCGGCACACATACCGTCGCCGTCGGCGTGGTGGCGCACCCGGATCGGGCGTCCCTCGAGGACGGTCCGGCGGAGCAGGCGGGCGACCTCCTCTAAATCGGGGCGGAGCTTCTCGAAGGCCGGCCAGTCGATCAGGGGTTCGACCTCGTGTGGCTGTGCGCGGGCCTCGAGTGCCTCCTCGAGACGGTCTCGCGCCTCGCGTTCGACGTCACCGCCGAGCGTCGAGAGGCCGTCGACTTCGATCTGGACGGTTCCCTCGTGTCGTTCGGGCGTGCCGGTGACGCGCACGAGGTCGCCGACCTCGATCGAGGGGTACGCGCGGACGCCGGCTTCCTCGAAGGCGGCACAGGGGACGACGCCGTCCTCGTCGGCGACGTGAAAGAGCGTCGGGCCGCCGGTCTGTTTGACCTGGACGACCTCGCCTTCGAGGTGGATCTGTTCGCCGACGTTCGCCTCGAGGCGACCGGTCCCGGTCAGCGCGTAGTCGTGGGAGACGGCTTCGACGTCGTACTCCTCGACGTCGACGGGTTCGAACGCCAGGTCGCCGTTCTCGCGGACGTTCTCGAGTTCGACGACGAGTTCGTCGCCGACGCGGTAGGTGCCCTCGAGGACGGACTCGTGGACGAGTCCGGAGACGGAGTCAGAGAGGTCGACGAAGACGCCGTACTCGACGATACCGTTTATCTCTGCGAGATAGGCGGTTCCCTCTTCGACGTCCTCCGCGGTACAGTCGGAAGCGAGATCGTAGACGACGGAATGTCCGTCTTCGCCGGCCTCGCCGGCAGAATCACGTGTCATCGTTGGGCGTAATTTGAGACGGTCGCGTATAACGCTTGCCAAGAAACGACGACCGCGTGACGAGACCGCCCGCACGTTCGGTCGGCGCGCCTTTCGGAACGTTTAGCAACGGCAAGCCCGCAATGTCGAATATGGGGCTGTTCGACGCGCTGTTTCGCTCGAGCGAGATCCTCGGCATCGCCGGGGAGACCCTCGAGTTCGCCCTCGAGTCCGCCGAGGCGTCCCACCCGAACGAGTACATGGGGATGCTTCGCGGCACCGAGGCCTCGCGGCTGGGACTCGACCGGGACGGACTCGTCATCACGGACGTCCTCGTCATTCCCGGCACCGAGACGAACAGCGTGAGCGCGACGGTCAAGACGAATCAGATCCCGAACGACGTGCGGTCGCTCGGGAGCGTCCACTCGCACCCGAACGGCGTGTTGCGGCCGAGCGACGCGGACTTGCAGACGTTCGGTCGGGGCTCGGTGCACATCATCATCGGCGCGCCGTACCGTCGCACCGACTGGCAGGCGTTCGACTCCCAGGGACAGCGGACGACGCTCGACGTCATCGACGTCGAGTTACCGGACGCCGAGGACTTCTTCGACTTCACGCAGGCGGACATCGACGAGGAGCTACGGTGACGGACCGACATCGACGATCATGACCGAGACACATCCGACGACGGTGACGACATGACACGGACAGTAATCGCACAGGGGACGTTCGACATCCTCCACCCAGGCCACGTTCACTACCTCGAGCAGGCCGCGTCGATGGGCGACGAACTCTACGTCATCGTCGCCCGCAAGAGCAACGTCGACCACAAGGAGACGCCGATCTGCGCCGCGAGACAGCGCCGCGACGTCGTCGCCGCGCTCGAGGCCGTCGACGAGGCGATCCTGGGCCACGAGGCGGACATCTTCGTCCCGATCGAGGAGATCGACCCGGACGTGATCGTCCTCGGTCACGACCAGCACCACGACGAGGCGGCGATCGAGGACGAACTCGAGCGTCGGGGGATCGACTGCGAGGTCCGTCGCGCCGAGGGCAGAGAGCCACGCTACGAGGAGGAACTGCTCTCGACGCGGCTGATCGTCGATCGGATCCTCGAGCAGCGCGGTGACCGGTCGCCCTGATACTGGCTGGAGGACCGGGTCCCGATGTACCCGCACGAGGGTTCGCGGGCGCATCGGCACCGACTCACGACGGTCGTCACGAGACGGGAAGACGACGCGCCGGCCGCCCGCTTTCGAGTATCGGCAACGTTTCTGAAACGTTAAGAGGTCCCGGCACACACCGGCGAACATGAACGAACTGACCGACGCGATCCTTTCGACCGAGACCGCGCTGCCCGAGGTCACCGGCTGGGCCGTGCTGATCGTGAGCCTGCTTCTCACCGTCGTCTGGCTGCTGTACCTCTACCGCTAGGCGTCCGACGTCTCGACCCGTTCGCGGAGCCACGCGGCGGCCGACTCGACGGTCGTCTCGTCCGTTCCCTCGATCGAAATCCGGACGGAGTCGCCGGGGTAGCTCCCGACGGTCACGTCGAACGCTTCGCGAAGCGTCTGAACCCGCTCGAGGAGTGCGCTCTCCGGTTCGTCGGCGACGACGACCTCGCGGTGGCGTGGCTCCCCGGTGAACTCGGCCTCGACCGTCTCGAACATCGCCCGCATCTCTTCTGGCACGCCGGGGAGGACGTAGACGCTCTCGAGTACTGCCCCCGGTGCGACGCCGACCTCGTTGTGTAGCGCCCGCGCGCCGGCCGGTAGCTCCTCCGTTCCGTCCGTCAGGTCGTCGCGCTCGTAGCCGCCGACCCCGGTGAGCCACTCGAGCGCGTCGTCGTGTTCCTCGAGTTCGCGACCGAGCGCGGCGGCGACGCCCTCCATCGTGACGTCGTCGTGGGTTGGGCCGAGACCGCCGGTGACGACGACGGCGTCGTACTCGGCGCGGTACTCGTTGACGACGCGGGCGATGTCTCGAACGCGGTCTGGAACCGTCGTGACGCGTTCGACCGCCACGCCGCGGTCGGTGAGTCGTTCACAGAGCCACGTCGCGTTGGTGTTCGTCGTTCGGCCGGCGAGCAGTTCGTCTCCCACGGTCACGACCGCTACGTCCATACCCGCCGTTCGTTCCGATGGACCAAATGCGTCTCGTCACTGCGCCCCGTCACGTATGATTTAGTGACAGTCATTCTAAGAAAAAACTCAGTTCGATCGTAAGGTTCAATTTTGATAATTGGCGTTGTCTATAGTGATGGCACATGGTGGTTGGACGAAACAGCAGGAACCGGAATCGAGCACGCTGCTCTCGGCGCTCGGGAACAAGTACAGCGCGGAGATCCTCTGTGCTGCGGGGACGCCGAAGTCGGCACAGACGCTGAGCGAGGACATCGAGATCCCGATCGCGACCTGCTACCGACGGATCGAGGAACTCGTCGACGTGGGGCTTCTCGAGTGTGAGGGGCGACGGCTCTCCGACGAGGGGCGACGGACCAACATCTACCGACGGACGCTAGACGAGATCGAGATCGACTTCACCGGCGACCAACCCCAGTTCTCGCGCAAACGGCGTACCGAAGCCAAAAATCGGCTGGAAGAGCAGCGACAGCGGTAGCACCTCCCCGACTTCCGGCTAGTCTCGCTCGTCGCGACGGGTCGTCCCGTGTCGACGCCACACGTCGTTCGAAAACCGACGCGCATCGGCCCAGCCGTGACGAGTGACACCTTCGACTGATTTCTCGCGAGAGCTATCGGCTGGCCGTCAGTGTCTCCGACGATCTGCAACCGTTAAGTAATCTCGAGAGAATACTCGAGTATGACGAGCAGACCCGGCCAGCCGGATCACGACGCACACGCGCGAACGATCGACGACGGGCCGATCGGGAGCCATCGCGTCATTCACGTCGGGCGCGACAGCCCCATCCGAATCAGTACGGGACACCGACTTCGCCACCACGACGGGAAGTGCGCCCGTCCGCACGGTCACAACTACGAAATCTCTGTTTCCGTGGCCGGAAAACTGACCGACGAGGGCTGGGTCGTCGACAAAGGCGATATTACCGACGTGATCTCCGAGTGGGACCACATGTTCCTCCTCGAGTCGGGCGACCCCCTGATCGACGCCTTCGAGGCCGCGGGCGACGACGACGCGGTCGTCGTCCTCGAGCACCCGCCGACGGCGGAGGTGATGAGCGCCGTCCTGGAGGAGAAACTCGAGGCGGCGCTGCCCGAGACCGTCTCCGAGGTCGCCGTCGAGGTTCGCGAGACGAGCGAACTCTGCGGTGGAGGTCGCTTCTGAGATGCCGGTCTCCGACGCCGTCGACCGGGAGGACGCCACCGATCGCGAGGACGCCCTCCCGATCAACGAACTGTTCACGTCGCTTCAGGGCGAGGGAAAACTCGCCGGCGTTCCGTCCGTCTTCGTCCGCACGAGCGGCTGTAACCTCCGGTGTTGGTTCTGTGACTCCTACCACACCTCCTGGGAGCCGACCCACGCCTGGATGGACCTCGAGTCGATCCTCGCCGAGGTCGAGTCGTCCGACGCGACCCACGTCGTCGTCACCGGCGGCGAGCCCCTGCTCCACGAGACGGTCGTCGACTTGCTCTCCGCGCTCGACGACCGGGGCTACCACGTCACCGTCGAGACGAACGGCACGATCTACCGGGACGCCCCGATCGACCTCGCGTCGATCAGCCCGAAACTCGAGAGCAGCACGCCGACGCCGGAGCGCGATCCGAGAAGCGAGATTTCGGAGGAGTCTCCGAACGGTCGACGGCGACCGGAGGGTGCCGTAAACCGGGGTGAGTGGGCCGACCGCCACGAACGCGACCGGATCGACCTCGAGACGCTCGCCCGACTGGTCGAGTCGTTCGACTTCCAGCTCAAGTTCGTCGTGACCGACGCCGACGACGTACCCGAGATCGTAGACCTCCTCGAGCGTCTCCGTGCGGTCGCGTCGGAACCGATCCGCGACGAGGACGTCCTGTTGATGCCCGAGGGGGCCACCCGCGAGCGACTCGCGGAGACCCGCTCGCGGGTCGCAGACCTCGCGCTCGAGTACGGCTTCCGGTACACGCCCCGCCTGCACGTCGACCTCTGGAACGACGCCCCAGAAACGTAACGCACGCAACCGATGACTGCCACTTCCCAGACAGCGACCGACGAATCGTCGACGAAACGCGCCGTCGTCCTCCTCTCCGGCGGCATGGACAGCGCCACCGCCGCCTACGAGGCTCGCGAACGCGGGTACGAGATCTACGCGTTGCACACCTCCTACGGCCAGCGTACCGAGGATCGCGAACTCGAGTGTGCCCGCCGGCTCGCCGACGACCTCGACGCGGCCGAGTTCCTGCGAATCGAGACGAGTCACCTCGCCGCGATCGGGGCCTCGAGTCTCACCGACGACGACCTGACCGTCGCCGACGCCGACCTGGAGAGCGACGAGATTCCGTCGTCGTACGTCCCCTTCCGGAACGCGAACCTGCTCGCGATGGCCGTCTCCTACGCCGAAGCGAACGACTGCGACGCGGTCTTCATGGGTGCCCACAGCGAGGACTTCTCGGGCTATCCGGACTGTCGTCCCGCGTTCTTCGAGGCCTTCGAGACCGTGGTCGACGTCGGGACGAAACCCGAGACCGAGATCGCGATCGAAGCGCCGTTCGTCGAGTGGTCGAAGACCGACATCGCCGCACGCGGGGTCGAACTCGAGGTGCCGTTCGAACACACCTGGAGCTGCTACCGCGAGAACGAACCGGCCTGTGGCACCTGCGACGCCTGCGCGTTTCGCCTGCAGGCGTTCCAGAACGTCGGCGTCCGCGATCCGATCGAGTACGCCGAGCGCCCGTCGTACGTCGAGGACGCGTAGCCGCTCGCGCAGCGGCCGTCGACGGCCGTTCGCGTGCGATCGACGTGTGAATCGCGTTGGCCAGTAGTATCACTCGTCGGCGGCCCGTCGACGGAGCCACTCGAGGACGAGTGCTCCGCCGGCGACGCTCGCCCCGGCGGTGAATCCCGGAGTGTCGTCGGTCCCGTCGGTCGATCGGCTCTCGACGTCGCTGGTCGTCTCGTTCTCGTCTCCCGCGGACGCTTCCTCGTCGTCGCCGTGACCGCCGCCGCCCTCTCGTTCGCCTTCGGTCCGAATCGCGAACAGCGCGTCACCGCCGGCGTAGACGGTGTCGCCGACGACAGCGAGCTGGCGCGGCGTCGCGTCGACGTCGACGTGCCACTCGCGGTTCCCGTCCGTTCGGCCGAAGGCCGCCACGCCGGAGCTCTCGAGTCCGACGTAGACGGATCGGCCCCCGACGGCGGTCGAAGCGGGCGAGCCCGCTCGGTCCGACGGCTGCCAGACGCGATTTCCAGCCTCCGGATCGTAGCCGGCGACGATCGTCCGATCCCCCTCTTGATCGGTGACGGCGTACACGCGGTCGTCGCCGAGGACGGCGAGCGAGTGGCTGGGCACCGTCGATCGTTCCGTACCGGTTTCGGCGTCGTAGATCGTCACGGCGTCGGACTTGACGACGGCCACGACGCCGCCGGCGGCGACCGGGTGGCTGGAGAACGTGTTCGACCGCCAGTCGTCGACCCCGTCTCGCCACCGCTCGGCTCCGGTTTCGGCGTCCAGAGCGAACAGCCGGTTGTTACTCGCGGCGAACACCGTTCCGTCGGCGACGGCGACGGATTCTCGCTGGAAGGCATCGCCCCGCGTCCGACCGTCGCCGACCGGCATCGGTTCCGGTTCGAAGTGCCACCGTCGCTCGCCATCGTGCGCGTCGAGTGCGTACAGAACCTTGTCCGCGACGACGAACACCAGGTCGTTCGCGACGACGGGTGCCCGGTTCGTCTCGTACCCGAGGTCGCTCGCCTGCCAGCGACGGTCCCCGGTCGCGGCGTCGAGCGCAGTGAGGTCCGGGTCCCTGCCCCTGGTGGTGACGTACACGGTGTCGTGTGCGACCGCCGGTGGTCCCATGACTTCGACTCGTTTCGCACGGTCTGCCGTCGTGATCGCTGTTTCCCACTCGAGCGACCCGCCGGTCGCGTCGATCGCGTGCACCCGTCCGTCGTCGGCGGCGAGGTAGACGGTCCCGTCGACGACGGCGAACGATCCGCCGTGGTCGTACTCCCAGGCGACGGCGACCGGCGACGCCGGCCCGGTCGCGTTCGGAGCGAAGCCCGTGTTCCCGGCGTCACCGCGGATCGACGACCAGCCGCCGGAGTCACCGGCGGTCGTCGGCTCGTCGTCGGCCGTTACCGTCGTCGCACCCATCCCGCTCGCTACCGAGAGTCCGGCGTAGCGCAACACGTCTCGTCTCGTCTGCTCGCTCATGGTCTACCCGAAGGCAGCCACCGGTCTGGGTTACTTATCCGCCCGGTAGTACCGTCCCGACTCGGAAACGCAGGACGGAGAACGGTTTCCGCAGCGAAATGGTTGCAGCGTCGACGGATTCGAACCCGATCTGGCGGTTACCACGTCCACTCGAGTCTATACGTCGCTGTGTCGCTCGCGCTCGATCGTCGTCACGTAGATCCCCGCGAGGACGATCGACCCGCCGACGACCGTGATCGCGTCGGGCACCTCGGCGAGAAACAGGAACGCGAGCAGCGTCGAGCCGACGGGTTCGCCCAGCCAGGCGACGCTCACCACGACCGACTCGAGGTACTCGAGCACCCAGTTGACGACGGTGTGGCCGAAGACGCCGGGGCCGACGGCCATCCCGAGAAAGAGCAGCCACTCGCGGGCAGGGTAGGCGACGTAGTCGTGACCCTGCGCGCCGACGAGCGCGAGGAGGGTGAGCGCGCAGGCGGTGTAGACGACGGTGACGTACGGAAACAGCGAGACGCGCTGGCGGATCGACCGACCGGCCAGGACGTAGCCGGCGACGGTGACGGCACCGAGCAGCGCCAGGCCGTTGCCGTACAGCGTCGCGTCCGAGATGGGCGCTTCGCCCGCGTCGCCGAACGACATCGCCGCGGCCCCGACGATCGCGACGGCGATTCCGACGATCGTCTCGCGGCTCACCCGCTCGCCGAGGAGGAACCCGGCTCCCATCGCGACGAAGATCGGCTGGGTCTGGACGAGCGTCACGCTCGCTGCGACGCTCGTGTGATTCAGGCTCTCGAACCAGGCCGCGAAGTGGACGGCGAGTGCCACGCCTGCGACGACCGCGAACCCGAGGTCTCGACTCGAGAGGCGACCGAACTCCTCGCCGTGGCGAACGATCGCGATCGGCGCGACGAGCAGCGTCGTAAACAGCACCCGGTAGAAGGCCGCGACCGAACTCGGTGCGTCGCTCCAGCGGACGAGAATCGCGCTCGTGCTCGCTGCGAACACCGCGAACGCGAGTGCGACAGCCGGCGTCACCTCGAGGTCCGTGCGCACGTTCACGTCGCTGAGGTCGCCGAGTCGACCTAAAGCAGTGACGAAATCGGCGACGAGGCGTCACCGTTTTGATCGCGTCGCGTCAGCGATGGCATATGGACGACGACTCGGTCGGCGTCGCCCTCGTGCTGGCGTCGGCGGTCGGCTTCGGAACGCTCGGCGTGCTCGGCAAACTCGCCGCCGACGCGGGGCTCTCGATCCCGACGGTGCTCGCGTTTCGCTTCGCGCTGGCGACGGTGATCCTCTGGCCGCTGCTGTGGGTTCGGGGCCGATTCCAGCTGCTCACTGGTCGGACGCTCGCCGTCGCCGCCGGACTCGGCGGACTCGGCTACGCGACGATGAGCGGGCTGTACTTTCTCGGACTCGAGTACATGACGGCCGGGCTGGTCGCGATCGTCCTCTACACGTATCCGGCCATCGTCGTCTGTTTCGTCGCGGTCGCGAACCCGACCCGGGTGACGAAGACCGTCCTGGTCGCGCTGGCGCTCTCGATCGGCGGGGTCGCACTCATCACTGGCGCGGACCCGGCCGGCGTCGACCCGCGGGGCGTCGCCGTGGTCCTCGGTGCGGCGATCGCGTACGCAACCTACATCGTCACGAGTCAGCGCGCGCTCACGACGGTCGACGCGCGGACGTTGACCGCGTTCGTCCTGCCAGCGGCGGCCGTGAGCTTTTTCGGGTTCGGTCTCGGGACGGACACGCTCACGGTGCCGGCCGGACCGACGGCGTGGGGCGTCGTCGTCGCGCTCGCCCTCGTCGCGACGGTCGGGCCCGTCCTCGCCTTTTTCGCCGGTATCTCGAGGATCGGCGCGAGTCGGGCGAGCATCGTCAGCACCGTCGAACCGGCGGTCACGGTCGCGCTCGGTGCGATCGTGCTGGGGGAACCGATCACGACGGTGACGGTCGTCGGCGGGGCACTCGTCGTCACCGGCGTCGTCCTCGTCCAGCGCGACGGGTCGTGACCGGCCGCCGTCACTCGGCGTCGGCGGGCACGTCGAAGTCGTGGAACCGCTCGCCTTTCTCCTTGCTCAGGATGTCGAGCGCCGCCGCGCCGCCGTCGCCCGCGGAGATGATCGCCTGCCACTTCTCGGCCCGTGCCGTCGCGCCGACCGCGTAGGCGTCGTCGACGCTCGTCTCCATGTCGACGTCGACGTCGATCGGGCCCTCGTCGGTCGTCTCACAGCCCAGGTCTTCGGCGAGGTCGCGGTTCGTCCCCGTCGCGAAGACGACGTACTCCGCGTCGTACTCGTCCTCGTCCGTCGTCACCCGGAACCCGTCGCCGTCACCCTCGACGCCCGTCACCTGCTCGTCCTGGCGACGGTCGACGCCGTACTCGTCGACCTGCTCGCGGGCGTCTTCCATAAACTGCGACCCGTCCTCGCTCTCGATGCCGAGGTAGTTGAACAGGTGTGCCTTGTGCATCCACGTCTCGTCGGTGTCGAAGACGGTCGTCTCGAGGCCGTTTTTCGCGGTGAACAGTCCGGCACTGAGTCCGGCGGGACCACCGCCCACGATGACTACGTGTGCCATGTCGTTGCATACACGATCCGGGAGAATAAATCTGGGCCCGAGTCTCATAATGGTGGCTGTGACTGGTTGCCGACGCAACCGCAAGATGGTTCGCGGTTGCGGCGGTACAGACTCACAGCCATCGTTATCAGTCGCTGGTCGCCTCGTCGAGACGCGTCGACTCGAGTTCGACGCGTCTAGGCCTCGCCGTCGCCGTTCCCGTCGTCCCCGAGGAACCGCTCTCTGTACATCTCGGCGGTGTCGCGGTCGAAATCCTCGATCCGCACGATGTCGTCTTCGGTGAGGTCGTCGTACTCGTCGACGTACGCGACCGCGTCGTCGCGGTCGGCGAACGGTGCGGGGTTTCGCATCATCGGGTCGTCGATCCGGTCCGGATCGGTCTCGAGGACGTAGTACGCCTCGGTGCCGTCGACGAGTTCTCTCGTCTCGAAGTCTGTCGCCCAGACGCCGGCGATTTCCGAGTCCGGGGCGTCGAACTCGTCGGGAACGGCGTAGTACGTGGACATACAGCCGGACGTACAGAAGTACGCCCGGTCTTCGTTCTCGTGGACGAGCTGTGCGTTCCAGTCTGGATACTCCGCGGCGGTCATGTTACAGACGGCACACTCCTCGTCGTCGGGAAACTCCGTCGGCTCGAAGGTCTGTTCGGCGTCGCCGCCGTCGCCATCGTCTCCGTCGTCTGCGTCGTCGCCGTCGGCTCCGTTCTCACCGTCCTCGTCGTCTCCTCCGCCGCCGAGACAGCCGGCGACGCCGACAGCTGCACCGGCACCGATCGCACCGAGCACGCGCCGTCTATCGACCAGATATCTTTTCCTATCTGACATGTGGGAGAGTACACCCGCAGCCAGCAAAATACATCTGGTCCACTCGTCGAATCCATTCGGCAATCGCACTACTGGCCGTCCACCGTGGCTTCCCGATCGCTCGCCGCCGGCGTCGTCGCGCTCGCAGTGTCGCCACGCTCGAGTCGCGGTCACCCGTCGCTGTAGCACGCAGGTCCGTGAAAACGACGCAGAGAGACGACTCGCTTCTAGGGAGACGATTCGACGGTGATCTCACCGTCGGCAGTGACCGTCACGAGGCAGTCGTTGTACTCGAACGTCACCGATCCCCCGGTTCGAAGGCCGTTCGCTCGCGGTTCGAAAAGCCGCTCGAGTGCGTCGGCGTTGATCGCGTAGTGGAGCGGCTCGAGTTCGGTCACGTCTGTACCGGAGAAAGCGGCGACCGCATCGGCGATAGCGACGCTCAACGGTTCGTCGTCGAGCCGATCGTACTGTACAGTGTATCGTTCGTCCGTCGACGGCCGCGATGATCCTGTCGTCATCTCAGTCATGGTTGTACGTTCCCCAAGACCTCCCAAGGGACGTTACTGCCCCGTTCACGATTCGGGGTAAAGAGGCTAATCACTAATTCTATAACGTCGTTCGAGAGGGGTGGTTAAACAGTTAACTTCCACCAGTGGCCCGGTCCTGGTCGAACAGCGCCGAGAAGATCTTTCGCTGGACGGTCCGGACGTGGTTGTGAAACGCCGGCGGGGAGATCTCGAGTGAGTCTGCGAGTTCCTCGCCCGTACTTCGCCGGGGCCACTCGAAGAAGCCGCCGTGGTAGGCGGCCTGGACGACCTCGCGCTGGCGGTCGGTCAGTTCGTCCAGCAGCGTGTTTCGGCCGGGGCGACGCAGCGTGTCGTTCTCGCCGCCGGTTCGCTCGCGTCGGGCGAGCAGGGAGACGGAACAGCCACGGCGGTTGATCCCGGTGAGAACCTCGCGGACGTCGATCGAACGGGGGACGTCGATCGTCGCACAGACGCCGTCGTCGTCGGCCGTGAGTTGCCGCAAGGTCCCGCCGTGGTTCTCGACGATCGATCCCAGGAACGGTTCCGTAAACCGGACGCGGAGCAACGTCGCCTCGTCCCCCCGGTCGATGACCGTCGCGTCGTCGAAGCCCTCGACGTCTTCGATCTCGTCTGCCTCGACGGTCGTTCCGACCGCCATGAAGACGATCGCCGAGTCCTCGGCCTGCGGGACGACGCCCTCGAGGGAGACGGCGGCACCGAGTCGCTCCGACAGCGCTCCGAGCGGCGACTCGCCCGTGATCTCGAGTTCGATCTCGGTCACCTCGTCGCTCATCAGCGCGTTCTTTCGCTGGACGGCGTCGATCGTGTAGGCGATGGTCTCGCCGAGTTCGGCGAACGTCGACTCGATCGCGTCGTCGAACCCCTCGCGGCTGTCGGCGTACACCGAGAGGACGCCGTAGAGGAAGTCGTCGTAGACGAGCGGGATCGAGACGACGGACTGGAGATTCCGCGACAGCGCTTCGGCCTGCCAGGTACCGCTGCGCATCGACTCGGCGACGTTGTCGACGCTGGTCAACGAGCGCGTCTTCGCGGCTCGCCCAGCCGGTTCGGCGGCGTCGTCGTCGACGGCCGTCACGGTGACGGCCTCGAGGTACTCGCGTCCCGGTCCGGCCGCGGCCCGCGGAACCAGGTGGTTGCCACCGGGATCCGGCTCGCCGATCCAGGCGAACGTCCACTCGTCGGTCTCGACGAGTCGCTCGCACACCCCCCGTTCTACCTCCGCTCTGGTGTCGGCACGGAGCAACAGCTCCTCGACGTCCTCTCTGATCCGTCCCGCCCGGTTCAGTTGCTCGAGGCGGGCGTTCTGGTGCTCGAGTTCGCGTTCGCGATCGTGGAGACGTCTGGTGCGTCCGATGCGGTCGAGTGCGGCTTCGGCTGTCGCACCGAGTAGCTGGGCGAGGTCGAGCGTGTCCTCGTCGTACGTGCCGGGTTCGGGCGAGAGCGTGACGAGGACGCCGTGCTCACCGAGCGGAACGAAGAGACCGCTACGAGCGGTCGTGACGTCGTCGTAGACGATCGGCGACTCCCTGACGTCGTCGAAGACCTGCGGCGTACCGCCGACGAACGTCTCCCACGCGATGCAGTCACCTGGTTCGAGGCGAGGTGGCGATCGGATCGACTTGACGAACTCCGTCGAGTAGGCTGCCGGGACGAGTTCGTTCTCTCGCTCGTCGAACCGGTAGACGACGACGGGCTCGAGTCCGAGCGCGTCGGCTGCGGTGTCGACGACGTACTCGTAGGCGGCCTGCTTCGACTCGACGGTCAGCAGGTTCTTCGTCGCCTCCTGTAACGCGCCGAGTGCCTGCTCGTACTGGACGCGTTCGGTCACGTCGACGCCGACGCCGATGACGCGCTCGAGGTTCCCGTCGCGGACGATGGGACGATACCAGGTCTCGAAGATCCGGCCCTCGATGGTGCGACGGGAGTGGACCGGTTCCCCGTCGAGCGCCCGTCGGGCGTCCTCACAGACCGACGGGTAGTCCGCGTAGACGTCGAACAGCGACTCGCCGACGACTTCGCCCGGTCTGAGGTCGAGGTGCTCGAGACCGCGCCCCTCCGAGAGCGTGAACTCGCCGGTCGAATCGAGCGCGTACAGGATGACGGGCACGTTCTCGACGAGTATCTCGAGCCGTTCCGTTCGTTCGACGACTTCCCGTTCGCGTTCGATCCGTTCGGAGATGTCCCTGAAATAGACAGAGAGCCCCGACGGGGAAGGATACATTCGCGCCTCGATCCAGGTCTCGTACGGCTCGTAGCAGGCTTCGACCGTCTGGGGGACCTGGGTCTCGACGGCGTCGATCGCCGCCTGCTCGAGTTTCGTTCCTTCGGCTTCGGGGAACATCTCGAGGAAGCCGCGACCGAGCAGTTCCGACTCCTCGTACTCGAGGATCGACTCCGCGCGCTCGTTGACGTACGTAAATCGTTTCTCGGCGTCGAGGGCGAAGAAGGCGTCCGTGACCCGTTCGAACGACTCGCTGAGTTCGCGTTCGACGCGTCGATGTTCCGTGACGTCCCGGATCGAAACGACGACGCCGTCGACGACCGGGTCCCCGAGCCGGTTCGTGAGGATCGCTTCGTGGACGTGCGGGGTTCCGTCGGCGTACGTGACCGTGTACTCACAGGACGCCGTCGCGCCCGGACCGTTCTCGAGGACCGTCTCGAACGCCGAGACGTACGCGTCGAGGTCGTCTGTGTGGACGACGTCGTCGACGCGGCCACCGACCAGTTCGCCCTGGCTGTAGCCGGTGATCCGTTCGACGGCCGGGCTGACGTACTCCCGGCGGCGCTGTTCGTCGAGGACCATCAGGATCGTCGACGATCGTTCGATCAGGGTCCGGTACCACGACTCCCGCTCGTCGAGTTTCCGGCGCGCGTTCGACAGCTGGACCACCTGCCGTAACCGGTGGCGAACCAGCGCGTCGTCGGCGGCGTCGCGACGCGGCAGCACGTCGTCGACGCCGTCCGAGAGCAACCGGTCGGCGTCGCTCGCGCCGTCGAGGTCGGTCACGAGGACGACCGGCGTCGTCGTCTCGACCGAGGCCGCCGCGTCCGGATCGTCGGTGAGAACGCAGTCGAACTCGGTCGTCGCGTCGGCCGAGAGCGCCGTCGTCACGTCGATCGAGACGTCGTCGGTCGCCACCGCGTCGACCGTCGACTCGAGCCACGACGATCCGACCGCGAGCACCCGGATCGACCGGGCGACGGTCGACGTCTCGAGACCGCGATTCATACCCTGACTGGGCCGTCGACGAATAAAAAGACCCCGCCGGTTTCGACGCGACGCCGCGGTCGGCGTCGGCCGACAGCATATTTGTCACTCGAGGACGAACCTCACGGCATGGTTTCGACGGTCGTCTCGCGGGCGGGACTCGAGGTTCCGACGGTCGGGCTGGGAACGTGGCGGATGACCGGCCCCACTTGCCGTCGCGCGGTCGGGACTGCACTCGAACTGGGCTACAGACACGTCGACACGGCACAGAAGTACGGCAACGAACGCGAGGTCGGGATCGCGATCAGCGCGTCTGACGTCCCCCGAGAGGAGGTCTTCCTGACGACGAAGGTGTGGGGGCGAAACGCCCGGTACGACGACGTCCGCGAGTCGACGAGAGCGAGTCTCGATCGACTCGGCGTCGACTACGTCGACCTCCTCCTGGTACACTGGCCGAACCCGCTCGTCGACGTCGCGGAGACGATGGCGGCGATGAACGACCTCCACGAGGAGGGGCTGGTGCGCGCGATCGGCGTGAGCAACTTCTCGGTCGACCAGCTGCAGAACGCACAGCAGGCCTCCGACCTGCCGCTTTTGACGAACCAGGTCCAGTTTCACCCCTACGAACCGCAGCGGGAACTGCTCGCGTACTGCCAGGACGAGGAGATCGTCCTCACCGCCTACAGCCCGCTGGCCCACGGCGGGGTCGTCCACGACGACACGCTGACCGAGATCGGCTGGCGATACGGCGTCAGTCCCGCGCAGGTGGCGATCCGGTGGGCGATCCAGCACGCGGGCGTCGTCGCCATCCCGAAGGCGGCGAGTCGCGAGCACCTGGCGGAGAACCTCGACGTCTTCGACTTCGAACTCACGCGCGAGGAGATGGCGGAGATCACGAACGCCTCGCGTCTCAGGAGCGGTCTCGCCTGGCTCCGGGGTCGTCTCTGACGATCAGTAGCCGACGGCGTTTCCGTCCTTTCGCGGCTCGGTCGCGCCGGCGAGTGTCTCGCCCTGACGGCGAACGAGCTGTGCGCCGCCGAACAGCGACGGCGGCAGGACGCGGACGTCGTGGCCCTTGCGGACGAGCGCCGTCTGGTTCGAGAGCCGTTCTTCGACGCCGAGCGTTCCCTCCTCGCGGTACCGCCACCGGGGCGCGTCGAGCGCCTGCTGTGGCGTCATCCCGTAGTCGACGAGGTTCGAGATCACCTGGACGTGGCCCTGTGGCTGCATGTACCCGCCCATGACGCCGAACGCCGCCCAGTCGTCCTCGCCGAGGCGTGCGACAGCCGGGACGAGCGTGTGGAACGGCCGTTTGCCGGGCTCGAGGCTGTTCGGGTGCTCGGGGTCGAGCGAGAACGACGCGCCGCGGTTTTGCAGGGCGATGCCGGTGTCGCCCGCGACCAGGCCGCTGCCGAACCCCGCGAAGCGAGAGTTGATGTACGAGACGAGGTTCCCCTCCGCGTCGCCGACGGTGAGCAAGACTGTGTCGGCGTCCTCGGCGTTCGCGTTCGGCACGCCCACGTCGGGGTCGTCGATCGCCGTCTCGCCGATCGCCGTCGCCCGCTCTCGAGCGTAGGCCTTCGACGCCAGCGGCGGGATCTCCTCGTAGTCGGGGTCGGTGATGTAGCGGTGGCCGTCGACGAACGCGAGTTTCGTCGCCTCCGCGAAGGCGTGGACGCGCTCGGCCGACTCGTAGGGGTGCTCGCCCGCGCCGATCTCCTCGGCGAGGTTCAGCGCCTCGAGTGCGATCAGCCCCTGGTTGTTCGGTGGCAGTTCGTAGATCTCCGCACCGTTGTAGGTCGTCGACACGGGATCGAGGAACTCGGGTTCGAACGCGGCGAGGTCGTCGACGGTCATGAACCCGCCTGCCTCCTGGACCTCCGTGGCGATGGCCTCGGCGACCTCGCCCTCGTAGACGACGTCGGCACCCTCCTCGGCGATCGTCTGCATCGTCTCGCCGAGGCGGGGCAGCGCCACGGTCTGGCCGGGTTCGGGTGCCGCGTCGTCGACGAGGTACGCCTCGCGGGCGTGCTCGTCGGTGAACAGTTCCGGCGCGCTCTGCCAGTAGTGGGCGATGACCTCGGAGACGGGGTAGCCCTCGGTCGCGTAGTGGATCGCCGGCTCGAGGACGTCACCGAGCGACAGCCGACCGAGTTCTTCGACCGTCGCCTCCCAGCCGCGGGCCGTCCCGGGGACCGTCACCGCGTGCGGACCGAGGAAGGGCATCTCGAGGTCGTCGCCGCCCGCGGTGTCGTCGACGGCGTACCCTCGAGACTCGGGGTAGTACGCCGAGACGTCGTCGGTCTCTTCGAGCGCCTGCCGGACGTTCTCGATCGTCGCATCGGCTGGCGCGCCGCCACAGGATCGCATCGCGCCGACCTCGCCGTCGGCGGTGCGGTAGAGCGCGAAGACGTCGCCGCCCAGCCCCGTCGACGTCGGCTCGACGACGTTGAGCGCGGCGGCGGTGGCGACGGCGGCGTCGAAGGCGTTGCCGCCGTCCCGGAGGATCGACAGCCCCGCCTCGGCGGCGAGTGGCTGGCTCGTCGCGACCATCCCCCGGTTCGCGTAGACGGTCGACCGCCTCGAGTTGAATCGGTCCAGATCGATGTCCATGCCGTCCTCTCTCGACCGGAGCGCCTAAAGCGCGGTCGTCCCGGCAGTCTGTACGGGTCGTGTCTCCGTGCTGATTCGTCTTCCTCGCGGACCGACGTCGACCCTCTCCGGCCGACACCTCAAATACGAGGGCGGCGAGAGACCCCGTATGTGGCGCGAGATCGCGGCTGGAACCGTCGGCGTCGTCGCCGCCGGCGTCGGCGTCGTCCTGGTCAACCGGCGTCGCCTCGAGCGGGCCACCGCCGACCTCGTCGCCGACCTCCTCGCGAACGCCGACGCCGAGACCGATCGCGTCTTCCGGCGAGCCGACCTCGAGGACCTCCCCGCGCCCGTCCGGCGGTACCTCGACGGCGCGCTCGAGGAGGGCCAGCCCTGCGTTCGAACGGTTCGGACGGAACAACGCGGCGCGTTCCGCCCGGGTGACGCGACGACGCCGTGGAAGCCCCTCGAGGCGACCCAGCACTTCACGGTCTCGCCGCCGGGGTTCGTCTGGGACGCCGAGATCGCGTTCGCGCCGCTTGTCTCTGCCCGCGTCGTGGACGCCTACGAGGGCGGCGAGGGGTACCTGCGTGCGAAACTCCTCTCGACCGTCACCGTCGCCGACGCGGAGCCGAGTCCGGAGATGAACGCCGGGGAGTTGCTCCGGTATCTCGCCGAGGCCGTCTGGTTCCCGACGGCGTTGCTGCCGGGCGAGGGCGTCGAGTGGGAACCGATCGACGACCGCTCGGCCAGGGCGACGCTGACCCACGAGGGGACGACCGCCTCGCTCGTCTTTCACTTCTCCGACGAGAACGAGGTCGATCGCGTCGTCGCCGACCGCCGCTATCGCCAGGAAGACGACGCGTACGCGCCGTGGACTGGCTACTTCGGCGACTATCGCGTCAGAAACGGCGTGCTCGTCCCGACCGAGGCCGAGGTCGAGTGGAACCTGCCCGACGGCGACCTGCCGTACTGGCGAGCCCGGATCGTCGAGATCGACCACCGGCCGAGACGGTGAGCGTCGACCGAGAGCGACGACTCGAGGCGAGGGCACAACGTTCACGTCCGCTCGCGAGAAGTCACGACTATGCGCGACGGGCCGCAGCTTCCCGGCGTCACGAGCGAGGACGACGAGGACCGCATCGTCCTCCACGTCGACGCCGACTGCTTCTACGCCTCCTGCGAGCGGCTGCGCGAACCCGCCCTCGAGGGCGAACCCGTCGTCGTCGGGATGGGCTACGAACCGGGCGAGACCGTCGGTGCCGTCGCGACCGCGAGCTACGAGGCCCGCGAGTTCGGCGTCGAGAGCGCACAGGCGATCAGCACGGCACTCGAGCGACTCCCCCGACGAGCAGACGTCGACGACGACCCCGACCTCACGGCCGCGGAGACGGGCCACTACCGGTCGGTCGACATGGACTACTACGAGTCGATCAGCGAGGACGTCCGGGCGATCCTCCACGAGTGTGCCGACGTCGTCCGCGAGGTGAGCATCGACGAGGCCTACCTCGACGTCACCGACCGGACGGCCTGGGAGGTCGCCGACGGCTTCGCCCGTCACGTCAAAAATCGTATCCGCCGCGAGGTCGGCGTCACCGTCAGCGTCGGCGTCGCCCCGACGATGAGCGCGGCGAAGATCGCCAGCGACTTCGACAAGCCCGACGGCCTCACCGTCGTCCAGCCAGGCGAGGTGCGGGAGTTTCTCGCGCCGCTCGAGGTCGACCTGCTCCACGGCGTCGGCCCCGTCACCGCCCGCGAACTCCGGGAGATGGGCCTCGAGACCGCTGGCGACGTCGCCGAGGCCGATCCGGAGCCGCTGGTCGAGCGATTCGGCGAGCGGGGCCGGGAACTGTACGACCGCGCCCGCGGCGAGGACGACCGCCGCGTCGAGCCGAAAGGCGAGCCCAAGAGCTTCTCGCGGGAGTCGGCGTTCGGGTCGCCCGTCGAAGCCCCCGGACCGAAACGCGAGGGGATCGAGACGCTCGCCGCCGCCGTCGCCGATCGGGCACGTCGCGAGGGTGCGCTGTACCGAACCGTCGGAGTGAAAGCCGTCACGCCGCCGTACGACGTCCACACGCGCGAGCAGTCGCTCCCGGGTCCCGTCGACGACCCCGACCTCGTCGAGCAGATCGCCCTCGAACTGTTCGAGGAGTTCCTCGAGCGGCGCGTGCGGAAACTCGGCGTCCGGGTCGCGAACCTCGAGTTCGCCGCCGGCGACCAGACCAGCCTCGACGGCTGGTCGTCGGCCGATCGCGACCGCGCTCGCGACGAGCAGTCGGCCGGCGACCGGCCGACGAGTTCCAGTCCACCGGAGCGATCCTGCGGCCAGACGTCGCTCGGCGACTTCGGGTGACGTCGATTCGACTCGAGGTGTCCGCACTGGCCAAAATAGTCAACTATCTCGAGAATCGATCAGTCGGAGACGAAAAGAGAATGGAACACTGTAATTATAATACTGCTGTTCATACTCTGGAGTAGAACACGTTCCACACGATCTCCTATGACAGAGGACTTCTACGACCTTCTCGACGTGCCCCGGGACGCCTCACAGGACGAGATCAAAGAGGCGTTTCGCGAGCAGGTCAGGATCTACCACCCCGATCTGAACGACGACGACCGTGCACAGGCCCAGTTTACGGCGCTCAAGAAGGCCTACGACATCCTCGGAGATCCGGTCGAGCGGAAGGCGTACGACCGCCTCGGCCACAAAGACTACGTAGCGAAACGGACCAGCGGCATCCCGTCTCCCGACGTCTGGCAGCGCACGTCTGACGACTCGACCGGCGACTCGACGGGCAGTGAGACGGGCCAGTCGACGCGAACGGCCACTGCCGGAGGGTCGACGGGCACCTCGAGTCGTACTGGCGGGTCGAGCACGTCTCGAACCTCGCGTACGAGAACCGGATCGACGGCCGGATCGACGACCGGATCGACGACCAGTGGCGGCGCGACGGCCGGATCGACGGCCGGATCGACGACCGGATCGACGACCAGTGGCGGC
This sequence comes from Natribaculum breve, assembly GCF_023008585.1. Taxonomy (GTDB): domain Archaea; phylum Halobacteriota; class Halobacteria; order Halobacteriales; family Natrialbaceae; genus Natribaculum; species Natribaculum breve. The sequence goes on from NZ_CP095390.1 coordinate 1,117,314, forward strand.
GCGACGGCCGGATCGACGGCCGGATCGACGACCGGATCGACGACCGGATCGACGACCAGTGGCGGCGCGACGACGGCGAACGCGACCGGAACGGCGAGTTCGACCGGCGCGACGGCCAGTTCCAGCAGTAGCACGACGAACCGCCGCGACGCGAAGACCGGTTCCGCGACGAGTGCCTCGAGCAGCCAGTCCACCCGCTCGAGCGAGAGCAGCGCCGCCGACAACGCGTTCGTCCGGTGGTGGCACGACCAGAACTTCGCGTGGCCGCTGATCTGGGCGGCGGCGACGATCTACGCGATCGGTCTCGCTCACTTCGGACTCGAGAACGCGGTCGCGCTCCGCTCGTTCGGTGACGAACTCGCCGCCGTCGGAGCCGATCCGGCGGAACTCCGGGCCGTCCTCACGAGCGGCCGCCACGGAATCGACACGACGGTCGGCTTCGTCGCCGCCGTCGAACCCGTCGCGCCGCCACTCGAACCCACGCAGTGGTACGGCGCACTCGCCGGTATCGTCGCGCTCGCGTTCCTGCTGGTCGTCGGCGTGCGCGTCGGCTGGCGACGGGATACGTGGGGCCCGGTCTCGATCGACGAGACGATCGTCGTCGCGCTCGCGCTCGGCGTCTCGACGGTCCTGATCGGTGGCCCGTTGCTCGCGGGGACGGTCCTCATGCCGCTTCTGTTCGGCGTGATCGTCTACCGGACCCACCAGTTACCCGGCTGGTCGCCGTCGTATCTCTACGTTCTCGCCGTCCTCGCACCGGGGGTCGCACTCGCCGCCGGCGTCGCGGGCGTCACGTCGCTCGTGGTCGATCTGCTCGCGTTCGGCCTGCTCGGGCTCGCGGGCGCGTTCGGCCTGCCGCTTCGTGCGACCGTTCGAAAACGGTTCGGTCGCTAGCCGACGAGCGTCGCCACGCCTTTCGTCTGTCGGTAATCCGACTCGAGGATCGACTCGAGCGTCGAGACGATCGTCTCCCGGTCCGCTCCCTCCCACTCGGTCGGATCGCGGATGGGAACGACCATGAACCCACGGCCGCGGATCTCGCGGGCGTGGAGGTCGGCCATGTCGAGGTCGAACCGGCGTCGCTGGGTCGTATACTCCGTGAGGACGTGGTCGGTCGCGCGCTCGCCGACCGACAGCAGGATGTGCGCGTTGATCGCCCGGAGTTCGGCGTCGAAAAAGCGCTCGAGGTCGGCGTAGGCCTCGTCGCTCGGCTCCGGGCCGACGCACATGTAGAGGTAGCTCTCGAAGAGGTTCTCGAGAGTCGGCCGATCTCGCGGTCCGCTCGCGAACTCGAGGTCGAACGCGAGTTCCTGGACGGCCTCGCCGGCCGGCGTCTCGGTGAACGGCACGCCGGTCGTCTCGCCACCGTGGACGCCGGGGTGGTCGCCGATCAGGTGGAAGTCGGCGTTCGCGTCGCCGTAACCGAAGACTGCGGCCGGACCATCGGCGTCGCGACCGTCGCACGGAGGGCGCATTCCGAACGGGTTGCTCGTCCTGTCCGTGACGTTCTTCACGGCGCGAGATAGGCCAGCTGAACGGATAACGGCCACGATTGCGGCGACCAGCGTCCTAATCCGTGGCGTCGGCCCCCGATTGCGGTGAATCGACGAGCAGCGTCGCGTCGATTAGCGACGCCAGCCCCCTGCGGAGCCGCTGTGAGACCGCAGAGTCGGAGATCTCGAGTCGCTCCCCGAGCTCGACGAGCGTCGTCTTCCGTGGGACGTCGAAGTACCCGGCCTCGTAGGCAGCGACGACGATCTCGCGCTGTGGCCTCGTCAGTCCGAACCGGTGGTCGGCGTCCGGTCCGACCGCTTCGTGAAGCTGGACGAGTTCGACCGGGACGTCGTGATCGAGACACGTCGTGTAAAACGTCGAGAGGTCCTCGTAGGACGGAAACCGGAGTCGGAACGTCCACCGCTCTCCCGTCCCGACGGCGGCGGTCACGATCGCGTCCGTCTGCTGGATCGACGTGAGCACGCCGTTTGCGTGGCCGTCCCACTCGATGCGGACGAGCGCGTAGCCGTCGACCTCGTCGACGACCGACACCGTGGTGACGTTTCGCCGATCGCGCAACACCTCGAGCAGAGCGCGCTCGAGGTGAGACGGCACCCAGAGGTACGGAACGACGTCCTCGCCGGTCGGGACCATCGTCTCGACGGTCAACTCGACGTCTCGCTCCGGATCGAGCGGCGCGTCTAGCAGAAACTCCTCGGCGGGAATCTCGACGCTCGCGATGACGCTCATGCTCGTCGTATCGACTCCGTCGAGGCGATACGCCTCCGCTCGAGATACTCGTCGTATCCGCTCGCACGTCCGGCCATCTTCGTCATCCGCATAGTGGTGCGAAATTCGACTCCATTCAGTTGCACATCGTTTGACACCCGGAAGAAAGGCTCGCTTGGATATCGAAGTCGTTTATATACCATTCGGCCTGAACGTCTCGTCTGGATCACTGAACGGATCGCTGATAGACGAGCGTCCGTAAACGAACGCTACGCCGACTCCGAGAGCGTCTCGTAGCGCTCCTCGAAGCGTGACTGACAGGTCGGACAGCAGAAGTGATACCGTTGCCCGTCGAGTTCGGACGAGACGCCGTCGCCGGTGACGGGGTTGCCACACTCGACGCACTCGAGTGCGAGCGTCGCGTCGCCGATCGAGGGCGACCAGCGTCGCTGTTCGATCAACTGGACGCGATAGGAGTCGACGCGCTCGAGGTCGATCGTCTCGGCGAGCAGCGTCCGGATCCGGTCGGGGCGGGCGGTCGCGACGGCGAGCAGGCGGCCGTCGGCCGTCGCGATGACGTGTTCGACCCAGTCTGCGGCGGCGAGCCGGGAGTCGAGTCCGGCGTTCTCGTCGGGGCGTACGTCGAGGTCGACGAGGACTTCGATCCCGTCGGAGAACGTCGATCTGTCGAGATCGACCGTGAACCGCTGGACGACGCCGAGTTCCCGGAGCCGATCGATGCGGTCGGACACCGTCGGCGCGGATCGACCGACGTGGTCGGCGATGTCGCTGTACGGACGGCGTGCGTCCTCGACGAGCAGCCGGAGAATCTCGAGGTCCGTCTCGTCTAGGGTCGTCATGTGTGAACGCAGGGCTGTCGCCCGTTTACGGCTTTCGCAGTCGCCGTCGGCACGCCGGCGTGATAAGCTGTGACTGGGTGCCGACGCAACCGCACGACGGTTCGCGGTTGCGGCGGGAACGACTCGCAGCTATCGGTATCAGCGGCCGAGCGTGTGGAACTCCTCGTTCGGTCGCATGTCCGCGAGGTGTGCCATGCGATTCGAGAGGTTGAAAAACGCCGCGACCGCCCCGACGTCCCAGATCTCCTCGCGGCTGAAGCCGTGGGCCTCGAGGCGCTCGAGGTCGTCTTCCTCGACGGTCGCCTGGGCCTCCGTGAGCTTCACGGCGAGGTCGAGCATCGCCCGGTGTCGGTCGCTAATATCGGCGTTCCGGTAGTTCGAGACGAGCTGGTCGGCGAGGTGCGGATCGTCGCCGTAGAGCCGCAGCAACGCGCCGTGGGCGACGTTGCAGTAGTAACAGTCGTTCGCGCCGGAGACGGCGACGACGATCATCTCGACTTCCTCCCTCGTGAGGTCGGTGTCCTCGACGAGCGCGTCGTAGTACTGGAAGAACGCCCGGAAGTGCGAGGGGCGATACGCGTAGGCCAGGAACACGTTCGGCGTGAACCCGGCGCGTTCGGTCTCCTCTTCGATGCGCTCTCGCACGTCTTCGGGGAGGTCGTCGACGTCCGGGACGGGGAATCTGGTCATCGGGTCTGTGTTACCCATACGGGGACTATCACGCGACGGGACTATAACGTTCGTTGATGTCGTTCTGTCGACGACTCGTCCTCCCTCGAGGACGGTCGAAAATCGGCGTCCTGGGCCGTGAAACTGACCCAGTGTTCGAAATTCGTTCACGGCGACGACGGTGGATTTATGCTCTGCTGGCTCTTCTCCTGGTGCAGATGTATCGAGCTGGTCACGTCGGCGCAGCACTGCTCGCGTACACGCCACTCGGCGTGGTCGTGGCGCTCGCCGGCTACGAAACCGTCGCGATCGTCGGGGCTTTCGTCGCCGTGTCGCTCTCGACGGTTCCCGACTCCGACCACCAGTTGCCGCTGATCGACCACCGGGGGCCGACGCACACGCTGCTGTTCGCTCTGGTCGTCGGCACCGGTCTCGCCGGCGCGACGGCCGTCCTCGTCGGCACCTCGTCGCCGGTCGCAGACGTGGGAGTCGTCGCGTTCGCGTTCGTCGTCGGCACGCTGGCGATCGTCTCGCACCTCCTCGCGGACGCGATCACGCCGATGGGCATCCGGCCGTTCTGGCCGGTGTCCGACCGACACTACACGCTGCAGTTGACGCGGGCGGCGAATCCGATCGCCAACTACCTGTTGCTCGCACTCGGCGTCGTCACGAGTCTGGCCGGCGTGGGAATCGTCGCCGTCGTCGGCTGAAAACGAACCGTCGTGCGGTCGGCGTCGCCCTCGAGTTCACGACGCCACTGCGTCCGGGGATCGTCCCGGTGCTTTTCGAGTGAGGTACGCGCCGACGAGCATCGTCCCGAAGAGCACGACGGCGGCGAGAACGTAGACGAGGTCGAGTTCGGCCTGGAACGCCATGACGGCGCGGCGACCGAACAGGAGCACGAGGAAGGCGATCACCGGCGTCACGGTCAGCAGCCCGGTCACGCGTCGTCCGTCGAACCGCCGGGGGCCGACGATCGCCGCGACGGCGACGGCCGACAGGAGCACGAGCGTGGCGGCGTACTGTGCCGTCTGGATGACCGGCGTGTAGGTGCCGATGAACAGCGGACTCAACACGACGTGTACCGGAACCGTCGCCGCACCGAGTCCGAGGGCGGCCGTGACGTGCGTCGCCGTGAGTCGGGACGACCAGACGGCCACCGCCGAGGCGACGAACAGCACGAAGATGGTCATCGCGGTCCAGAAGTGCAGCGAGAGGATCGTCAACTCGTAGCTGAGGACGGTCTCGCGACCGAGCAGTACCTGTACGGGCGTCAGGAGCAGCCCGAGCGTCAGCGCGTACTTGATCCAGGCGCTCGCAGCGCCGCCGCGCCACGCGGCGACCGCCGTTCCGACGATGAAGAAGCCGGCGGTCCCCGCGACGACGCGGTGGATCCACTCGAAGAAACTCGGGAACGTCGCGGGAAACAGGTTGAGCAACCCGCCGTCACACAGCGGCCAGTTCGCGTTGCAGGCGAGTCCCGACCCGGTCGCCTTCGCGGCGACGCCGAGCAGGATCGTCGCCGCTACCATGACGACCGTCGTGGCGAGCAGATGTGAGAACCCGAACCGGTCGATCAGCGGACGAGCGGACGAATCGGGCGTGTGACTGTCGTACGACACGGATCTAGCGGTGAGTTAGGAACGGCCGTACTTAGATTGTCCGTGTTCTCCCACGATCCTGGAATCGACCGTCTGTCCCTTCGTCGCATTCAAGAACGCCCCGCACTACCCCCCTCCCATGGACAAACTCGAGCGACTCGAGGCGTACCTCGAGCGCGAGGAGCTTGCGTCGGTCTGGTTCGCCCGGCCGAACGCGTTCGCGTGGCTGACCGGCGGGTCGAACGTCGTCGACCGCGAGGGTGACGTCGGCGTCGCCGCCGTCGGCTACGACGGCACCGACTGTCGCGTACTGACGAACACGATCGAGGCCGACCGTATCGACGCCGAGGAACTGCCCGGCCTCGAGGACGCGACCGTCGAGACGTATCCGTGGTACGAGTCGTCGCTGGCCGAGGCGCTCGCCGACGCCGTCGATGGCCCCGCTGCAGCCGACTTCGACGTGCCGGGGTTCGAACGGGTGGACCCGACGCCGCTCCGACAGCCGTTGACCGACGCCGACGTCGACCGCTACCGGCGACTCGGTCTCGAGACCGCCGCCGCCGTCGAGTCTGTCTGTCGCGAGTTACAGCCGGAAGACTCGGAACACGAGGTCGCCGCCGCACTGCGCGTTGCGCTGTCCGCGCGAGAGATCGAAGCACCCGTGGTCCTCGTCGGCGGCTCCGAACGCGCGGCGCAGTACCGCCACTACACGCCGACGAACGCCGAACTCGGCGACTACGCGCTCGTCTCGGTGACGGCCGAGCGCGGCGGTCTCCACGCCAGTTGCACGCGGACGGTCGCGTTCGATCCGCCGTCGTGGCTCGAGCAGCGCCACGAGGTCGCAGCGCGCGTCGAGACGACGGCACTCGCGGCGACCCGGCGGGTGGCCACCGAGGGCGGGACGGCCGGCGACGTCTTCGCCGCGATCCAGAACGCCTACGACGACCTCGGCCACGGCGGCGAGTGGGAGCGACACCACCAGGGCGGGGCCGCAGGCTACGCCGGGCGGGAGTGGATCGCGACGCCCGGCCACGAGGCGACCGTGGAGCTACCGATGGCCTACGCCTGGAATCCGACCGTCTCGGGCGCGAAAAGCGAGGATACCGTTCTCGTCACCGACGACGGGTTCGAGGTCCTGACGAGCACCGACGAGTGGCCCACCCGGACGGCCCCTGCCGTCGACGCCGACCTCGAACTCGAGCGGCCGGCGGTGCTCGAACTCGGCGCAGAGTGAGCGACCCGACTCCGACAGTTACTCCTCGTCGACGCCGGACTCGGACTCGTCGACGCCGGACTCGGACTCGTCGTCTTCGTCACTCTGGCCGGTCGACTCGGCGTCGTCGACCGTGATCGTCACGGGTTCGACGTCGTCGTCGAACTCCTCGTCGACCTTCTCGCGCTCGAGGACGCGATCGAGGGTGAAGATCGTGTTGAGTTCCCGCTGGACCTGGTCGACGACGCCGCCGACGAGTTCGCTCGGCTGGATCGCCGTGTACTCGTAAGGGTTGTTGCCGGCCCCTTCGCTCGCTCGCTTCTCGCGACTCACCTTCTCCTCGTCGTGCAGCTCCGCGAGCGCTTCGCGGACCGTACTCGGGTACAGTCCCGTTCCTTTCGCGATCTCTTCGGACGTGCTCCCGGGATTCGCGAGGAGGTAGACGTAGATCTTCGCCCGCGTCTCCGTGTCGAGGATCCACGAGAGCAGGTCGACGATTCGCTGGTCTACCTCGTCGACTGCAGTCCCTCTCATCCCGTCTGCGGATTCGTCCCCGTCTTCGTCGTCCGAGAGCGACTCGGGATCGTCTACCCGGCGCTCGTCGGTGTCGTCTGAATCCATATCTGTCCTCTCGTGAGGGACGAAGTTTCGCGCGGAGTTAAACCTTTGTGGAGCGGACGCCGTCACTCGGTCTGGAGGAACAGCGACTCACAGAGGGCGTCGACGCCCTCGTTCTCGCGGAGGCGGCGCTGTCTGCTCGCGCCGCTCTCGCGGTCGTACACCCGCTTGATGCCGTCGATTCCGAGGCGTTCACACTCCCGGTCGACGAGTTCGCCGAGGTCGACTGTCCCCTCGAGGTCGCGGGCGATGAACGAGGCGTCGTGGCCGTGCCGGATAGCGCGCCACTTGTTCTCGTCGAGCAGTTCGCGACGATGCTGGTGGCCGGGCGTGCCATCTTCGTACTCCTCGGCGAGCGCCTCGACGAGCGCGTGGGAGTACTCGACAAAGGCCAGCACGACGTCCGGGTCGGCCTGCCCGTCCGGGGTTCGGATCTCGACGGTGCCGTGACCGGTGTGCGGGCGGACGTCGTACCAGAGTTCGCCGCGGTCGTTGATCGACTCCGTCTCGAGCATCCGTCGCTCGAACGTGTCGAACGCCTCGAAGTCCTCGAAGCACGTGGGCATGCCCGTGTTCGGCAGTGCCTCGAAGATTTTCGCCCGCGCGGACTCGAGACCGGTGTCGAAGCCGTTCCAGTACGGCGAGTTCGCCGACAGCGCGAGCATGACCGGGACGTACCAGCGCAGTTCGTTGGCGATCCAGACCGCCTTGTCCGCGTCGTCGACGCCGACGTGTACGTGGACCCCCGCCGTGGTGTTGCGGTGCTGGGGATACTGGATGCGGTCGAGTTGCGACCGGTAGCGGGGTTTCTCCGCGTGCTCGAGTTCGCGCCACTTCGCCAGGGGGTGGAGGCCGGCGGCGGCGATCTCGAAGCCGTGTTCGCGGGCGTGTTCGACCAGCGCCTCCCGCACGGCGAGCAGGGCCTCGCGCGCGCCGCTTGGGTCCTCGATCAGTGGCGTCTGGGTCTCGATCACGAACTTGAACAGCTCGTGGTCGAGTCGGTCCTCGAGGAGCCCGGGCGGGTCGTGTTCGTAGACGAGTTCGTCGGTGCCACTCGTGGGCCGCCCGCGCTCGTCGACGACGAAACACTCCTCTTCGATGCCCAGCGTGCCCATTCGGGTGAACGATTCCGGCGACCCCCGTTCCATCGTCTCCCCGTTTCGTCTCCGGCGATAAATACGGTTTGGAGTCTCCCGGACCGATCGGATCGACGTCGACGACACCTCGTCGGAACCGAAATTTGGCGGCGACGAGAACGCTTAAGCGAGTGGACTCGGCACGTGAGAGTATGGCAATCGAGACGATCCTGCTCGCCGTCGGGCCGATGGACACGGTTCGTGCGGACGAACTCGCAGAGACGGCCCTCGAACTCGCCGAGCCGCTCGACGCGACGGTCGTGATCGGACACGCGTTCACCACAGAGGAGTACGAGGAGTTCCGCGAGCGCCTCGGGTTCGACGAGCGCGTCGAGGACGTCGACCCCGACGAGGTCGCCGAAAAGCGCCCGCCGGTCGGGGAGTTGCAGTCGACCTTCGAAGACGCTGGCGTCGACACCGAGATTCGGGGCATCCGTTCCGAGGTCGACGAGGGGGTCGTCGACCTCGCGAAAGACGTCGACGCGGATCGGATGATCATCGCCGGCCAGCGCGGGTCGCCGGCACAGCGGGCCGTCCTCAGTTCGGTCTCCAAGGAGATCATCCTCTCTGCGCCCTGTTCTGTCACCTACTTCCGCGACCTGGACGTCATGGAGTAACCGCCCGGTCGTCGGTCGATCTGCTTCGTCGCGCTCGAACTCGAGCGGTCACTGCTCGCCGGTCACCGGTCACCGCTCACCGCGGCCGCGCGACGATCCCGAGGTGGTCGACGTGGTACTCGTCGAGTCGTCGCGTCTCGAGGACCTCGTAGCCGTCCTCGAGTTCCGCACGGACGTCGGCGAAGACGTCCCCGGGATCGCGGGTCACGTCCTCGCTTCTGGCCTTGACGGCGAGCAGCAGGCGGCCGTCGTCGGCGAGGAACTGCCTGTTCTCGAGTGCGACGCGTGCCTGTCCGCGAGTCGCGACGTCCTGGACGATCGCGTCGATGCCGGACTCGACGACGTGGGCGTACGTCGCTGGCTTGCGGGCGTCTTTCAACAGCGGGAACAGCCGCGGCCGCGGTTCGGCGACCGAGAGCAGGTCCCGCGCGGGACGGGCCGCGAACTCGACGGCGTAGGTCGGTCCCGCGAAGTCCGCGACGTGGCTCACCGTCGTCCCGCTGGCTGCACCGAGGTAGAGGACCGTCTCGCCGCCCTCGAGGCCGACGTCCATCTCGAGGTCGAGCATCGCGCCGAGTTTCGAGCGGGTCGGATCCCACGCGCGCCATTCCCCGTCGGTCGGTTCGCCGTAGACCGGCTCTCCCCGGGTCGCGAGTCGTTCTTGGCCGCCGATCTCGCGGCGCTCGACGCCCGCCGGGAGATCACTCACCGTCCTCACCCCCGTCGTCGCTCGCCCGCGCCTGGATCGTCTCGATCCGGTCGGCGAGTTCGGCCTCGAGTTCGGGCCGGTAGTCGCCCGAGTAGTGGTCGATCCGGGCAGCGATCGCGAGTTTGCCGGCGAGCGCGCGCGCGGCAGAACCCCTGTCTTCGGGGCGGGTCCCGCGTACCGCCTCGTGCGTGTAGATGATCCCGTGCTTGGGCGAGGGTGCCTGGCCCCTGAGGTGGGCGAACAGCGCGTCTTCGGCCCCGAGCACCTGGATCGTACCGCTTGGCTGTTTCGCCAGTTTCTCGAGACCGCCGGAGAGAGAGATCAACCGCGCCGCGAGCGTCGGTCCCGCGAGCGCGGCGAGGTTGGGGGCGATCGACGGCGTCTCTCGCTCGACGAACGCCTCGAGGTCCTCTGCCTCGTCGGCCAGCGCGGCGACGCGAGCGGCCAGCGAGACGACCCGTTCCTCGCCCGGATCTGGCGTCCGCCCGGCGAGGTCGCGGGCGTACTCGACGCCGGTTTCCGCGTCCTCGTCGATCGTCCCCGCCCACTCGGCGAGGCGCTCGGCCAGTTCGTTGGCGGTGCGCCGACAGTCGTCCATCGCCCGCACCGCGTGGACGAGCTGGCGGTCGTCGGCCCGCTCGCGTTCGGTCACGACCGCGCTCGTCGCCGCCGTCGTCACCTCGTGGAGAGCGTCGTAGTACTCCGCCTCGTCGTCGACGAAGCCTGCCTCGATCGCGAGACGGGGCCAGTCTCGGGGCTCGCTCGCGTCGCCGTCGCGGACGGCGGCGACGAGTTCGGCCTCGTCGTCGCGGTCGGCGGCCGCGAACCATCCCTTGGCCTCGGTGTCGGTCATACCCGCCCGTTCCCGCCCGGCGCGATTAAAGCCCGCGTTCTACGGGGGTGACTCGAGCGTGCGAGCGAAGCGACTCGAGACGGCGTCTGTCGACGACCCCCTAGACGCCGAACGTCGCCCGGAGCATGTCGCGCGTCCCGGGGCCGAGGCCGACGGCCACGACGGTGATGAGCAAGAGGACGGCGTACCGTGGACTCTCCTCGAAGACGGTCTCGTCGAAGATCCAGATGACGAACACCGCCGCGGCGACTTTCACGAGCAAGAAGGGCCACGCCGCGCCGGTCACGTCGACGATCGACTCGGGGAGTACCGATCCGGTGACGTCGACGATCGCCGCGTTGATCGGGTGTTTCGGCGTGAGGTTGTACGGGAGTCCGAGGCTCGTCGCCCAGTCGAGTCCGACGACGTTCGCGACGCCGTCGACGCTGTGAGCCCAGATGACGACGAGCCCCATGTACCGCGTCCCGCGATTCAGTTCGGGTGCGAACTCCTCTATCGCGACCCACGTGGTCGCCGTCACCACCGTCGCACCGACGAGGACGACGACCGCGACCACCGGGTAGAACGTCGCGTACGGTTCGGTCGCGGTGACGTAACCCAGGTAGCCGACCGTAAGCAAGAGGAGGGTGGTCCCGATCGCGGCCAGCGGGTACTCGTAGCCGCTGACGTAGTCGTTTCTGTCGAGCCAGACCGAGAGGACGACCGCGCCGAGCGCGACGAAGAAGACGGTGAAGTAGATCAGGGGGCTGATGATAAAGCCCGACCACGGGAGGTCGATCGCCATCTGGCCAGTCTCGCGAAACGCCGCCGCGTTCGCGTCCTCGACGACGCGCAGTGCGCCGCCGAACAGCATGAACGGGAACAGCGCGTAAAAGCCCGCCCGGTAGCGTTCGATGCCGATCCGACGAACGAGGAAGATGACGCCGACCAGCAACAGGACGAGCGTCGGGATGTAGCCGGCGTACGAGACGAAGGTGTACCCCGGTGAGGCCGTCGGACCGGTCGTCCCCGGCGCACACTCGACCGGCGACCCGCCGTTCCACGCGACACAGCCCCAGCTGTGGGCGTCGGCGACGACCGGCCCCCAGAAGTACTGCCAGATGATCTCGACGTACACCCGTTGCGGAAACAGAAGCGCACCCAGGACGACGACTGCTGCGAGCGCTCCGACGACCGCGGCCCAGAGCCGTTCGGCACCGACCCGGTCGATGTACTCTTCCATAACCGTTATCCTGCAAGGCGACCGCTTACCGTTTCCGGTTTCTCGAGAGAAGGCACTACAGGTCGCGTGCGCTACCGTCGATCTCGCGAGCCGCCGCGAGGACCTCGTCGTGGACCTCGCCGTTCGAGGCGACCAGCCCGCGGCTGTCGTGACGCCAGCGCTCGCCCTCGAGGTCGGTGACGGTGCCGCCGGCCTCGCGAATCGCGTGGACGCCGGCGACGGTGTCCCAGGGGTGGGGCTCGACGTTCGTGACGACGCCGTCGAGCGAGCCGGCGGCGACCATCGCCAGCGAGGCCTGCGCACAGCCCAGCCGGCGCATGTCGCCGAACCGCTCGACGATGGCGCGGTTCGCCGCGGCGAACTGCTCGCGGTGGTCGAAGTCCCACCAGATGGTCGGACAGACGACGCAGGTCTCGGGGTCGGTACGATCGCTGACCGAGAGCGGCGCGTCGTTCAGGAAGACGCCGGCCGGGCCGGATCGGTAGGTGTCGCCGAGCGCCGGCAAGACGATGGCCGCCCCGACGGGTTCGCCGTCGACGACGGCGGCGACGGCGGTCCCGAAGAGGTGGATCCCGCGAACGTAGTTGTTCGTGCCGTCGATCGGATCGACGATCCAGGCCGGCCCCTCCCGCGGGACCGTCTTTCGCTCGTCGTCTTCCTCGCCGACGATCGGCTCGTCGGGAAACTCCTCGAGGATGGCGTCGATCACGGCCCGCTGGGCGTTTCGGTCCGCCTGCGTGACGACGTCCGTCTTCTCTCCCTTGCGCTCGACCGCGAGGTCCGTTCGAAACGCCTCGAGTGCGACCGTCGCACCGGCGTCGGCAGCACGAACCGCGAGGTCGGCCCGGCGGTCGTACCGATCGGCAGAACTCATTGCTAGCCGTGGCTCGCCGGGCGAGCAAAGGCGCTGTGGTTCTGGACCGCCGCGAGACGGCCGCGAGGCTATCCGGACAGTACCTCGAGAATCTTTGCGAGGGAAGATCGCTCCGTCGGATCTTCCGCATCTGGCGCGCCGCAGCAGTGTGGCGCACTGCGATGCGAGGGGAGGGAATCGAACCACGGTCGCAGGGAACCTGCTCCCTGATTCGATTCCTCCGGCATCTCGCACGCCGCAGCAGTGTGGCGCACTGTGATGCGAGGGGAGGGAATCGAACCCACGAACTCCTACGAGAGCGGATCTTGAGTCCGCCGCCGTTGGCCGCTTGGCTACCCTCGCACGCGAGCGACTGTAGTCGGCAACGACGGTTAAATGGCCCGATTTTCCTCGTGCGCTCGAGACGCGACTCCCTCGTGCGTCGACACGGCGGCTGCGATGCCACTTGAGACGTCGGGCCCGGCCGTCTCGGTCTGCCGTGACGGTTCACCCACACAACCGCAGGCGGGCCGCAGTTGCGCCGGAACCGACCGACAGCGGCCCGTATCAAGCCGTCGGCAGGAGGACGGCCTTGCCGTCGTTTTCGTCTTCGTCGTCGAGACGACGCTTCCCGCAGTTCAGACACAGGCTGCCGCCGTCGACGTGCCCGTAGAGGCGCTCGCCACAGCGCTCACACCGGCCGATTGGATGTCGCATTCGTCTCTCACTGTCGCTAGTGACGAGCACCAACGGGTAAACGCTTCGCCCGGAGAATTCACGGCTGCTCGTCCGTCGCGCTCCTCGCGTGTCGCCGGCTATCGACGCGACCGACGGAATTACCCGCGCGACGCCCGTATTCGGGATATGGACGAACACACCCACGATCCGACCGTCGACCCACCCGACGGCGATCCGACGGGGTGGCTCGAGTCGGACGACCGCTGGGAACACGGCACGCTCCGCCGGGCGACGGTCCACGGCGTTCGTCTCTACAACTCGGGTGCGTTCCACGAATCGCACGACTGCTTCGAAGACGAGTGGTACAACTACGGCCGCGGAACGACCGAGAGCGCGTTCCTCCACGGGATGGTCCAGGTCGCCGCCGGCGCGTACAAACGCGTCGACTTCGAGAACGACGACGGGATGCGCTCGCTGTTTCGCACCGCGTTGCAGTACTTCCACGGCGTTCCCCGCGACTACTACGGCGTCGACCTCCTCGAGCTACGGACCACGCTCACGAACGCACTCGAGGATCCCGCCACCCTCGACGGCTGGCAGATCCCTCTCGACGGCAGGCGGCCGACCGCTCGAGCGGTCGACTACGAGTACGCCGAGTTGCTCGAGCACGGTCCGTAGGTCGCACGAACCCGCACGCGGGCGACGGGAGATCGAATCGCCTTTGTTCACGCCGCCGATAGAACGGACGATGAGAGTGGCACAGCTGGGTACGGGGACGCCCGAGGTCGCGATCCTCGCCGGCGTCCACGGCGACGAACCCTGTGGCGTCCGGGCCGTGCAGCGACTGCTCGACGAACGGCCGTCGGTCACCCGTCCAGTCAAACTCGTCGTCGCGAACGAACGCGCCCTGCGTCGTCAGGAGCGGTACGTCGACGAGGACCTGAACCGTGCGTTTCCGGGCGATCCCGACGCCGAGACGCACGAGCGACGGCTCGCACACGAACTCGCGGCCGAACTCGAGGACTGTCTCACCTTCTCGATGCACTCGACGCAGAGTCACGCCGACCCGTTCGCCGTCGTCGAGACCGTCACGGACCTCGCTCGCGACCTCTGTTCGCAGTTGCCGGTCACGTCGCTCGTCGAGACCGACGACTTCGTCGAGGGACGGCCGTTCACCCGGATCGAGACGATCGAAGTCGAGTGCGGTCTCCAGGGAACGGAGACCGCCGCCGAGAACGCGGATCGACTGGCTCGAGCGTTCCTGACCGCCGTCGACGCGCTGCCCGGCGACACCGTCAGCAGAGAACTCCCGGTCTACCGGCTCGTCGACCGCATCGCGAAAGACCACGCCGACTCCTACGAGGTGTTCGTCGAGAACTTCCAGCGCGTCGATCCCGGCGATCCGTACGCGGCCGCCGACGGGAACACACGGATCGCAGAGGAACCGTTCTACCCCGTCCTCATGTCGCCGAACGGCTACCAGGACGTCTTCGGGTACGCCGCAGAGAAAGTCGACGTCATCTCGACGACCCATGGGTGAGCAGACGCCCAGCGCCGACGATCTCCAGCCACTCGAGCTATACGTACTCCGTGGCTGTCCGTACTGCCGGCGGGTCGAGCGACGCCTCGAGTTGCTCGACCTCGAGTACGTCACCCACGACGTGCCGCGTCGTCACGCGAACCGAACGACGGTCGCCGAACTCAGCGGTCAGACGGAGGTGCCGGTCCTCGTCGACCCGAACACCGGCCTCGACGGCCTGGCCGAGAGTTCGGACATCGTGGCGTACCTCGAGGAGACCTACGACTACCCCGACGGCGTCGATCCGAATCGGGGACTGCTGGCGCGTCTCCGGTCGTTCTTCGGATAGTGCGGGCGTCGGCGTTCAATCGTCGGCGACGACGCTGTCTTCGGTCGCCGCACACCGGTTCGGACCGAGTTCGAGTTCCTCGGCCTCCTCGTCGCTCTCGAGTTCGCGTTTGCCCTCGTTGGTCGCGATGACCTCCTCGTAGTTCGGCGGCTTCTCGGGGATGTTCTCGAACGCCGCCTCGACGTACTCGTCTCTGTCCATCTGGAGCATCTCGTTGTGTCGTCGGATGCGCCCGATCGTCGCCGTCATCGGCGTGCCGGGCGTGACGCCGACGTACCGGCCGTCGTCGGTGACGTTGAAGTGCCCCGGCAGCACGTTCACCGTCTCCGGCAGCGTCACGAGCGTCTGGAGGGTGTCGTAGAGGACCGCCGACGCGTCTTCTGCGTCTTCGCCCTCGAACTGGAGTTCGGTCCGTCCGACGGATTCGACGAACAGGGTGTCGCCGGTCATGACCGCCTCGTCCTCGACCAGCCAGCTCGTCGACCCCGTGGTGTGGCCAGGCGTGTGGATTCCCTTGATCGTGATCTCGCCGACCTCGACGGTGCCGTTGGGTTCGACGGGGTCGTACTCGAACTGCGGGTCGCGCGTCTCGATCTCGCTGCCCAGGTAGTAGGGCACCTCGAGTTCGTCGCGCAGTTTGCGCCCGCCCATCATGAGGTGGTCGGCGTGGATGTGGGTCTCCAGGATCGCCGTGATCGAAAAGCCGTGATCGCGAGCGGCGTCGACGAACTCCTGACGGTGCCGGGTGACGTCGATCGCCGCGGCCTCGCCGGTCCGCTTACAGCCGATGATGTATCCCAGACAGCCCTTGCTACGGCGCTGGACCTGCAGGATCTCGACGTCGTCGTCTCGCGTGGCGATCGGGACGACGTCGTAGACCTGCCCCCAGCCTTCCATGCCGTCGGCGACCGACGTGACGTTCTCGTAGCCTTGCCCCTCGAGCCACTCGGCGAACGCCTTCGATGCCTTGCCGCGGGCACAGACCGAGACGATCTCGTCGTCCTCGTCTACGTCCTCGCGATACTGGTCGAAGTCGCCGATCAGTTCGTCGTCGCTGGCGGAGTACTCGACGTTCTTCGCGCCGCCGATGTGCCAGTTCTCGTAGTCCTCGGCGTTGCGGTTGTCGAAGAGGACGAAGTCATCGTCCGCGTCGATCTTGTCTCGAAGCTCCTCGGCTGTGATTGATTGTACCATGGTCTACGATAACTTACGTTTCACTTCGTATTACGCCTTCCCCAGCACTTTGTTGTTGCCGATTTTGCACCCATTAGCGAAAAACGAACGAATAGTGCAGGTACTTGGTAACGCCCGACACGACACTGGCAGTCACTGCGCGGTCGGCAGATCGCAACTGAGGTGCCGAGACACCCGTCTTTGCCGGCGAGTGAGTCGCTCAGCGCCGAGTACTCCTGGTGGGTCTCGGTTACTAAGCCTGGGTTACGGATCCCTCTTCGTTGGGCTGGACGACGACGAATCCGTCCGAGCCGGTGAACTCCATCTGAATCGACTCGCCGGAGGTCTGTCCGATCTCGAACATCTTGTTCACCTCGAACGACGGCGAGAGGTTGGCGCTCCATGCGACCGTCGCGTCGGGATCTGTGTAGACTGGCGGCGTGATCACGAGCGGATCGCCGTGCGTCGAAATCGCGATTTCGCCGGGACCAGAGAGGAAGACGTTCGTCAGGCCCCCAGCAGCCATCCCCGAAATGCTGCTGACGGTGTTGATCTCGTACTCGACGCTCGACTCGAACGCAAGGACGTCGTTTCCGTTGACAGATATCGCCTCGCCCTCGTCGAGATCGAGCACCTGGACTTTCTTGCTTTGCTCGGCGATGTACAGATGGCCGCTTCCTTCGGCTTCCATCACGGGCGTTCCCTCGCCACTCACCGCCTCCTTGACGAATCCGGTGAGACCACCTTCGGCCGACGATTTTCCAGTGAAGGTAATGTCGCCGGTGTACGCGACCATCGACCCAGCTTTGACCATCACCGTCCCATCGAGCGGGATGTCCAGAAGACGATTGTTCTCCTTCTGAAACCCATCGCCACCGTCGGCGGGCGCATTGGAACGCGTGAACTCCTGTAAATCCATGATTCCAGCCAGAGTATATGTCGTCCAGACAAATAGTTCTCATGATCGTTTACAGGGTCACGTCCTGGGTGTGACGTACGGTTCACCGGAGACCTGGCTTTCTCGCCGGCTCGCACCACGGATTCGACGCTCGTGACGCCGATGCCTCGAGGGTCACGACCGATCACCTCCGTCGGTCGCCGTCTCAGAGGGCTTTCACCGACGGCGGGCGATCGTCGTCCCCGTTTCCGAACCGTGCTGGTTGCTCGAGTGGATCGACGAGATCGACGTCTCTGCCAGCAACACTCCCTTTGTCGATTCGACTAATAGTATCGCACTCGAGGCAGCGGTGTGCCCGGTCTTGCTCGTCGCCGTAGCCACGACGGAACTCTGGTGTGACGTGAGAGTTACAGCAGAGGCAGCGCTGGGGATTCTGATGGGGAGACCAGCGCTGCATTAGAGCCACCTCCAGAAGGTCGGTTTAGTGCAGCAGCTTATTCTCGGAACTGTTAAGAAATAATTAAGATCAGAATGGGGTCGGAGGGATTTGAACCCCCGATCGACTGATATCTCCGGTGCGCCTCGGAACTCCAGAGGGTCATCACACGGACACTGATCAGGTGCCCGATCAGTATATCAGTCTGGAGTGTCGTCCCGGGCGCGTTGCCTCTGGAGTCAGTCGCCATGCCTGGCTTGGCCACGACCCCTCACCACTTCGTTGGGGGATCCGCCCTAAAGTGGTTTCGATTCGATCAGAGCCACGGGGCCCTGCCCGAGGTGTCCGTGGTGTCGTCGGCTGGGTAGGGCTCGTCGGCCGCCTCGTCTTCGTGGACCTCGAGTGCCGGTTCGACGATTCGGTCGCTCGAGTCCGCGTCCTCCGACCCGCCGTCGGCGTGCAATCTGTCCGGGAGCGGCCCCTCGATGTCGGGGTCGAACGCGAACAGGGTGGTGACGGCGAGGACGGCCAGCGGCGCGTTGCCGAAGGGCATCCCGAGCAGCGACAGCGGGAGCAGACCCAGCGCGACGGCGCTTCCGAAGCGGAAGCGGTCGATGTCCATGTACTCGCGCAGGTAGGGGCCGGCGAGGGCGATCGAGAGCGCGAACCCGACGCCGACGACCGCGGCCAGCGTGGCGCGTGCCACGAGGGCGGGGTCGTCGAGGACGACCAGGGTCGCACTCGAGGGGTCCAGGCTGGCCACGAGACCGAGCGTGATGATGACGGCGGGACTGGGCAGGTACTCGCCGATCGTCGCGCTGGCGGTTTTGGCGGCGACGGTGGCGATCACGATGGCGGCGAACCGTTCGAAGACGACGATGTCGAGGACGCTCGCGATGGCGGGAGCGAGCGCAGCCTGAACGGCGGCGACAGCGATCAGCGGGATGCCGACGGCGAGGACGACGCCCGCCTGTTCGCGGGGCGTCCCGTTCATGTCGGCGAGGATCACCGCGACGGTGGCGCTGCCGCCGAAGATGAGCAGGCCGACCTGTAACGCGCCGAGTGGGTCGTCGAGTGCGCCCGCGAGGATCAACGCGGGGAAGATGCCGTCGACCAGGGGCAGTCCCATCACGAGCGCGAGCAGTCTGGCGTCACCGCCGACTAACCGCTCGAGACGGAGAGCGACCGGGTGCTGTGACGTACTCATCGGTTACGGACGATGGCCGTAACCCGGGGCCGGTGGGCGATAGGAGAGACGGTCCGGTACGGATTGACGGGGTGCGAGCCAATCCATCGACCGTTTATTGCCCTGCACTGTGAATGTGAGATTCCCGAAATTAAACGTGGCGACGGAGTCGGAACTCGTCTGACCAACGGTGCGGGTCTCACCGGCACTCACAGTGCTCATACTGTTTCCGAGTATGCGTTTGACAATAAATATTGCGTGGGAACTGGACGCACGACGCCCAAAAACGCGGCTCAACTCTGGACAGTAGTGAACAAATTCCGGGCTCGGTGAAACGATATTGTGGAAGAAGCGTGGCAGGTGATCGTTCGTCAACTGCGCCGTTCGGACTCGAACTCGAGTCGACGACGACCTACTCGAGTGAAACGAGAGACGACCGTTTGGACGGACGCGGATCGGAGAGCGAGGCCGGGCGACCACGGAAGCGCGAGGGAGTCTCTGCCACGAGTCGGCACGTCTCGCAACGTTTTTCCCACGCGGTGCCGGACAGTTTACATGGCGAACGACGTTCCCGAGCACGAGCCCTATTCTTCGAAACTGCAGGTACCGGAGGCACTGACGTTCGACGACGTCCTGTTGCGGCCGAAAGAGAGCCGTGTCGAACCCGACGACGCCGATCTCTCCTCGCGGGTCTCGAAAAACGTCGACGTGTCGCTTCCCATCATCTCGGCAGCGATGGACACCGTCACCGAGAGCGGGATGGCGATCGCGATGGCCCGCCACGGCGGTCTCGGCGTTCTCCACCGGAACATGAACGTCGACCAGATGGTCGAGGAGGTCGACCGCGTCAAAAGCGCCGACGAGCTCATCATTCCGTTCGACTCGGTCGTCACGGCCGACCCCGAGATGACCGTCAAGGAGGTCGACGAGATGATGATCCGCGAGGGCGTCGGCGGCGCGCCCGTCGTCAACACCCGCGGTGAGGTACTCGGCATCATCTCGAGTACGGACATCCGCCCGCACCTCGAGGTCAACGAGGACGATCCGGTCACCGAGGCGATGACCGACGAGGTCATCACCGCGCCCGAAGACGTCGACGCCCGCGAGGCGTTCGACCTGATGTACGAGCACAAGATCGAGCGCGTCCCGGTGGTCGACGACGAGAACCTCCTCGTCGGGCTGGTGACGATGCAGGGGATCCTCCAGCGACGGGAGTACAAACAAGCGGTCCGCGACGACGACGGACGGCTCCGCTGTGGTGTCGCCGTCAGCCCCTTCGAACCCGAGCGCGCGGTCGCTGCGGACGAAGCCGGGGCCGACGTCCTCTTTATCGACACCGCACACGCGCACAATCTGAACGTCATCGACGGCGCTCGCGAGATCAAAGAGGCCGTCGACGCGGACGTCGTCGTCGGCAACGTCGGTACCCGCGAGGCGGCCGAAGACCTGGTCGACTTCGCCGACGGGATCAAAGTCGGGATCGGTCCGGGCTCGATCTGTACGACGCGCGTCGTCTCCGGCGCTGGAATGCCCCAGATCACGGCGGTCGCACAGGTCGCTGACGTCGCGAGCGAGCACGACGTCCCCGTGATCGCCGACGGCGGCATCCGGTACTCCGGCGACGCGATCAAGGCCATCGCGGCGGGAGCAGACGCCGTCATGCTCGGCTCGTACTTCGCGGGGACCGACGAGGCACCCGGCCGCGTCGTCACGATGAACGGCAAGAAGTACAAGCAGTACCGCGGCATGGGGTCGGTCGGCGCGATGAAGTCAGGCGACAGCGACCGTTACCTCAAGGACGAGCCCGAAGACGACGAGGAGTACGTCCCCGAGGGCGTCGAGGCGGCGACGCCGTACAAGGGAACTCTCCAGTCGGAACTACACCAGCTCGCGGGCGGAATGCAGTCGGGCATGGGCTACGTCGGCGCGGCGACGATCCCCGAGTTCAAAGAGCGTGCCGAGTTCGTCCGCGTCTCCTCGGCGGGGCAGGCGGAGGGCCACGCCCACGACGTCGTCATCACCGACGAAGCACCGAACTACTCGCCCAACGGCGAGTGATCGACGCCGGGTGACCGGCGGAACCGGCGTCGGAAACTCGCCGTTCGAATTCGACCGAGTCCCCCGCTCGTCGGGCGATTTTCCGCCGACCGATCGGCGTTCAGAATTGTTAAGTATCTTCATTTTATTCGTGGAAACGAAATGGTGTCGAGTCGACGGATCGTCCTTCGTTCGCTGGGAGTCGGGGGCGTCGCGACCGTCGCCGGCTGTTCCTCGCTGAGACGCGGGCGATCGCCCGGCGAGAACGGTCGAGACGGCGAGGAGAACGGCGGGACGGTCGCTTCGCTCGAGGGCGTCTGGCCGTCCTACCAGTTCGACCGGCGAAACAGCGGCTACGATCCCGACGGAACCGGCCCCGGCGAGGAGTCCTCGCTGATCTGGTCCGTCGAACTCGGTCCGGCACTCGGAAACGGCAGTGCGTCGCCGGTCGTCGCCGACGGCACGGTGTACGTCGGCGTCGGTGACGGAACGTTCTACGCGCTCGACGCGGCCGACGGCGAGACGCGCTGGACGGCGTCGACGAACAGGTGGATCAACTCGACGGCCGCCGTCTCCGGGTCGACGGTCTTCGTCGGCAGCGACGACGCCACCTGTTACGCGTTCGACCGCGAGACCGGCGACGAACGCTGGTCGACCGCGACGGAGTTCGAGGTATCCGCCTCGCCCGTGGTCGACGACGGGACCGTCTACGTCACCGCCACCGACGGTTCGATCTACGCGCTCGAGGCGTCGACGGGGGACCAGCGGTGGCAGACTGCGGTCGAACGCGAGGGAACGTACTACTTCTCGTCACCTGCAGTGGGCGACGAGACGATCTACGTCGGCAGCAGCGACAGGCTGTACGCACTCGAGCGGGAAGACGGAGCGATCCGCTGGCGAACCGATCGGTTCGAGGCGGAGGGCGAACCGATCGTCGGCGACGACGCCGTCTACGCGACGTCCTCGAGTCCGGGGAAACTCTACGCGGTAGAGCGGGCGACGGGGGACGAACGCTGGCACGTCGACCTCGACGTGCAGTACGCGAACAGCCCGGCGGTCGCGGACGGGACGGCGTACGTCGGCACGGGAGCGGGGCTTGCGGCGATCGATCGCTCGGGGTCGACCGAGTGGACCGCCGACCTCGAGGTGGCCGCGACCACGCCAGCGGTCGTCGGCGACGTCGTCTACTGTACGGCCGACGGAACGCTGTACGCGCTCGACCGGGCGGACGGCACCGAACGCTGGCACCTCGCCTTCGGCAACCGGGCGACGTCGCTCGCGGTCACGCCGGCCGCCGTCTACCTCAAGGACGGCGCGATCGTTCACCGTATCGGCGAGTGATACCGATGGTCGTGAGTCTTTGCCGCCGCAACCGCGACCCGTCTTGCGGTTGCGTCGGCGATCAGTCACAGCCATCATTCTGAGTCCGCCGACCGTCTCTCCTCGAGTTCGTCGAGACGTGACGACACAGACCACGGCAAAGGGTAACACCTACGGTCGTTCGGTGACGAGATTGGGGTGTGAACCGTCGTACGGTACTTCGTTCCGCTGGCACGCTCACAGCCGTCGGTCTCGCCGGCTGTCTCGGGAACCTGCAAAATCCCTTCGAGGGGAGCGTTCGCAACCCCATCCCGATCGAGATCACCAGCGAGGCTGACCGATACTACAACGTCCACATCGAGGCGTACGAGCGCGGGAGCGATCGCAAGACCTACGAGAAGAGCGTCGCGATGACGCCGGGACAGACGGCCAGTCTCCAGCGTCTCGACGGTATCGACCAGCTCCTTCGCGTCGTCCAACTCGACGACGACTACGAGGAGGTGGCAGTCGAGGAGGTCGCCGTCACCGCGGACACGCAGTACGTCACGGTGGTGCTGTCCGACGACGGCGTCGAGATCCAGCGAGGCGGTGCGGACGCGTCGTAGCTGCAGACTCCACGTTATCAGGGATACGGGTGGAACGCACGCTCGAGTCGCGGTTCGAAGCCGAGGTCGTCGGGGACCGTCCGTGCCCGCGCGCCGAAGAAGGCGTCGCCGGTGAAAAGCGGCTGTGCGCCGGGGACGACGACGCGGACGGCTTCGAACCCGAGCGCCTCGACGTCTCGCGTCGTGAGTCGAGCGGCGTACGGCGTGAGACCGGCGTCGGTCGTCCGGTCGACGACCGCCTCGAGTGCGTCAGCACCCGTCGGAACGTCGTCGGGGCCGACGGCGGCCGCGTCGATCGTCCGGTCGACGTCGACGTACGACGTGACCGCGTCCGGGAACGACGCGTACGTGCCGATCTCGCCGCCAGCGTCCGCGGCGTCGTCGGGACCCAGCGACCGCAGTTCCATCCAGTTCTGGATCGCCTCCGCGAGTGCCGACCGCGCTGCGGCCGTGGCGTCGAGGTCGGCCGCGGAGCCGATCGCGAACCGTGGCCACTCGCCTCCCTCGCGGTGGACGGCGACCGCCACGACCGGCACGTCGACGTCCTGCGTGACCAGAAGCGGCGTCACCGACAGCCCCTCGCTTCCGGCACGGCGCTCGAGCGTCGCGAACTCCTCGTCGTCGACGGCCAGTCCGAGCGGGTCGTACGTCGAGTACCAGCCGAGCATCGTCGCGTCGCGCTCGAGGACCTCCAGTAGCCCCGCCAGCAGCGCGTCGACCGTCGACGAGCCGAGGCCGAGTCCGGTGGTGATCGCGGGGACGAGTCGCTCGCCTGGCTGGGGGAACTGCACCGCGGCCGCGGGCAGGTACGCCGACTCGCCCGTCTCTACGTTCTCGCCTTCGACCCACCGGTATTCGGCCGTCGGGTCGAACTCAGGTGCGTTTTCAGGACGGACGAGGTCCGTCGGCGAGACGGCGTTCTCGAGGTCGTCGTAGCTTTCGTGGACGAAGTCCTCGTCGCAGTAGACGCCCGCACAGTAGCGCTCGAGGGCCTCGCCGACGGCTTTCATCAGCGCAGCGTTCCAGTCGGGGTCGACGCCGGCCGACTGCTTCGGGGCGCTCGCGTCGCTGTAGCCCGCCGTCTCGACCGTCGTCGCGAGGTAGTACGGTGCGGGAAACGACTCGACTTCGGCGATGTCGGCGACGAGGCCGACGCGGTCGTCGATGGCGAGTTCGACGTGGTCGACCGCACGCTCGAGGTCCAGCGAGTCGTCGTCGCGCTCGAGCGTGCGGTCACGGTCGTCGTCACACGAACAGCCGGGGACGGGAAGGAACCGTCTTCGGGCGTGGGGGACCTCCCGGACGCTCCCGAGGATCGACGGCTCCTCACCGGCGAAGACGCGCACGCACTCCCGGCCGGCGATCGCTCCCGCGAGACGGGCGGCGCTCCGGTCTGCTCGCGGCGTCTCCGCGGGGTCGTCGACGGCCGAGGCGACGCGCGTCCGGAGACACTCGAAACAGCCCGTCTCCGCGGTGAACCCGGAGACTGCGGCGTCGACGTCCGGGAGGGGGTGGCCGCCGACGCCGCCGATCTCGACGGCGACCCACGGCGTCGATCCCGCTCGCGCGGCCTCGTTGGCCGAACGGAACGCCTCGTCGCCGGTGACGCCGCTCACGACGGCGAAACGGGCCTCGGCGAGGTCGGTCGGCTCGGCGTCACGTACTTCGAGGTCGACGTCTGCGAGGGCGGCGACGACGGCCTCGCGAACCGGATCGTCGGCGACGACGTGGACTTCCATACCCGGGACTCGAGAGCGAGGGACAAAAAACAACGCGCTCGAGCGTCAGCGGATCACGTCGGTTGCACGTCGGCGCTGGCGCACCCGCGGCCCGTCCGACGGCTGCGACGGAACGGTACCAACCGACGTGATCGTAACGATAGCTGTGAGTCGTTCCCGCCGCAACCGCGAACCGTCTTGCGGTTGCGTCGGCAACCAGTCACAGCCATCATTATCAATCCTCGTCTCGCAGTCGCTCGAGAACCTCGCGGGCGTTCTCGACGGCCGTCTCCTTCTTCGCGGGGTAGGCCTCGACTTTCGCGCGGAACGTGATGCCGTCGCCGAGGCGAACATCGTCGCCGAAGGCGGCCTGTTTGTCGAGTCGCAAGAATAGCTCCGTGTTCTCGGTGACCCGGTCGTCGAGTTCGTCGAGCAATCGATCCAGGTCCTCGAGGTCGGCGAGCCGCGAGAGGACGTGGCGGACGTCGTCGGCGTTCTCGACGCGAGCCGAGAGGACGAGGATGCGGTCGCCGTAGTGGCCCTCGGTCTCGGCGCGGTCGATCTCGAACTCCTCGGGCAGGAAAGTTCGCAGCGCCTCTTCGACGCGTTTCTCGTCCTCGGTCGCGTAACAGAACGTCCGCAGGTCGACGTAGTGAAGCGGGATTTTGGGCATCGATGCGTTGGATACTGGGAGAGCGGCGTCGGGGCCGCTCGGTCGCGTTACTCTTCGTCCTCGTCTTCGTCGGCCGCCTCGAGTGCGTCCTCGGGGATGCCGGTCTCCTGACCGTCTTCGAAGCTGACAGTGTAGGTGACGTCGCCGAACATCGACTCCATCGTCTGGGTGACGGTGCCGACTTCGCCGTCGAATTCGCTGTGCTTGTCGTTCAGGACGACGCGGTCGTCTTCCTCGAAGCTCATACTCGCAGTTCCCCGGCGTGGGGTAAAAAGGGACTGATTCAGGTTCCCAGCCGCCGGTTCGTACGGCCCACACTCGTGGTCGTCGCGGATCAGTTCTCCTCTCCGGTGTCGGTCGGCGTCGTCGCGTCGTCGGCCGAACCCGTTTCGTCGTAGGCGTACTCGACCCCGTCGCTTTCGGTCCGGTCGTCGAGCGTTTCGAAACGGGCGAGTACCTCGGTGAGTTCGCCGGCCCGATGCGAGAGCCGGTCCAGACTGTGCGTGACGTCCGAGACCGCCCCCGTCTGTTCTTCGGCGGCAGCGGCGACGCGTTCGGCCTCCGTCGCCGTCGCGTCGGCGATCGTCTCCGCCCGCTCGACGAGGACGACGACCGTCTCGGTCGCGTCGGCCTGCGCCGCCGTCGCGTCGGCGATCTCCTGGACGCCGTCGTTCGTTTCGGCCGCGTACGTCGCGATCTCGTCGAGGGCGTCGATCGCGTCTTCGATCGCGTCGGTGTGGTCGGCGATCCTGTCGCCAGTCTGCTGGACCTCGCCGGCCGTCGTCTCCGTTCGCTCCTTGATGCGCTCGAGTCGCGTCTCGACGTCTTCGGCGGCGTCTCTGGTCTCGGCGGCGAGGTCTTTGATCTCGTCTGCGACCACGGCGAAGCCGTCGTCGGTCTCCGCCGAGTGTGCCGCCTCGATGTTGGCGTTGAGCGCCAACACGTTGGTCCGCTCTGCGACCTCGGAGATGAACTCCACGAGTTCGTCGATCTGTGCCACCTCGTCCTCGAGTTCGGTGATCGCGTCGACGGCGCGTTCGGACTCGCGTTCGATCTCCTGGACGTTCGCGATGGCCTCGCGAGCGGCGGCCCGTCCCCGACTGCCGGCCGCGGCGGTTCGCTCGGCCAGCGTGGCGACCTCGTCGGAGGAGGCCGCGATCTCTTCGTTCGTCGTCGACAGCCCGGCCGCCTGGCGGGACACTCGCTGGAACTGCTCGTTTTGCCGTTCGGTCCCGTCGGAAATCGCCTGAATGGCGTCGCTTACCTCCTGGCTCGTCCGCTCGATCTCCTCGGCGCTCGCGGTCACCTCCTCGCTCGCGGCCGCGACGTCGGTCGCGAACGTCCGCACCTGTACCACGGTCTCGTCGAGTTCCGCCATCATCTCGTTGAAACTCTCGGCGACGTCGGCCATCGCCTGGCTCTCGCTGTCCGGCTCCATCCGAACGGACAGGTCGCCTCGAGCACCGGCTTCCATGACTTCCCGGTACTCGTCGGCCGTCCGCTCGAGGTGGCGGTTGAACTGCTCGGTCTCCGCTCTGAGCGTCTCGGCTTCGTCGCGTGCGGTCGCCACCGCCTCCATCTGCTGCTCGAGTTCGGCGCGTTTCTCCTGGAGGTCCTCGACTGTCAGCAGGCCGGTGTTGACCACGAGGAAGACGAAGACGGCACCGAACAGGAAGACGAGCCCGGTCAGGAGCTGGAACGCGACCTCGTAGCCGCCGACGGTGATCGCCAGCGCGCCGAGATAGCCGACGAGGAACACGACCATCAGCGCGAACAGCGCGCGCCACCGTTCTTCGTAGGCGTTTTCGGTGACTCGATCGAGTAGCCGTTTCGTGTAGTAGATCGACACGACCATCACGATCGCACCGACGAGGACGGGCCCCTGTACCAGCGGTGAGACGTCCATCGTCGTCACACCCCCCGGCGAACCGCCGTCGCTTCGATGTCACCGCTCGATCCCCCGAACGTTCCCCCGACGTGTCGGAATTCCATCGCCGTTCTGCTGGCACCTTCTGACTCCGACAGTATATCATTTTCCCAGCATAATACGCAAACCTACACGTGTCTCGAGTCGATCGAGCGTGACCGTCGGGAGAGTCCGTCGACTCGGCGGCAGGTCTAGAGGCCGAGTTCCTCGAGCAAGGTCTCTGCGGCCGCCCTCGAGGAGCCGGGACCGCGGCCGGTGATCAGGTCGCCGTCGACGGTGACGCTCGTGTCGGCGTCGAGTTCCGCGTCCCACTCGCCGCCCGCCGTCTTTACCTCGTCTTCGACCCAGTACGGTAGCTTGCGGCCGTCGGGCATCGTGTCGTCGTCGTCGACGATGTTTTCTTCCCACTCGTTGGGGAAGCCGGTGACCTCGCGTCCGTTGACGAGGAACGCGCCGTGGCGGTCTCTCGTGAACGCGAGCAGGCCGACGGCGTGGCAGACGACCAGCGCCTTCCCGTCGCCCTCGACGGTCTCGCGTAGCAGTTCGCGGGCGTGTCGGTCCTGGTTTACGTCCCACTCCGTGCCGTGACCGCCCGGGAAGACGACCGCGTCGTACTCGTCCGCGTGGGCCTCGACGATCGGAATCGGATCGGTCAGTCGTTCGTCCGTCTCGTGGACGTGCTGGACGTGCTCGGCCGTCTCCTCGCCGACGTTCTCGGGGTCGATCGATCGCTCGTCGATCACCGGCGGTGACCCGGTCGGCGTCGCGACCGTGATCTCGACGCCCGCGTTCGAGAGCGTCTCGAGCGGTTCGACGCACTCTTCGCCCCAGTACCCTTCCTCGCTCACGACGAACAGCGCCTTCGTCATGTCCCGACGTACCGCAGCAGAACGGTTAAACGCTCTGGCGGGAACTGCAGGTCGACGGCCATCGATGCCGCCGGTTTCGTCGTCGCCGGCATCCGACAGACCTGTTCTCTGGCCGAACCGTCAGGGTGGTCGGGAGTAGTCTTTAACAGTCACACCGGTGTGTGGAGAAACGACCACGGTGGAACCATGTCAAGCCGACGCAATCCGTTCGACGGACTCGAGGAACTGTTCGAGCGAATGAGCCGCCAGTTCGAGAGCGCCGCTCGCGCGTGGGATACCTCCAGCGAAGAGATGCCGGCGTCTCCCGACGAGGGTGGATTCGGGATGATGACGACCGAATCCAGTGCCGGACTCGACCTCGCCGACCACGACGACGAGTTCGTCGTCACGGTCGACGTTCCCGGCTACGAGAAAGACGACATCGACGTCCGGCTCACGGACGACACGCTCCACATCGAGGGCGAGCGCGAACGAGAGACCGACGAGGAACAGGAGAATTACCTCCGTCGCGAGCGCCAGCGTCGCTCCTTCAGTCGGCAGGTCCGGCTGCCGGAACCTGTCGACACCGACGAGGCGTCGGCCCGCGTCCAGAACGGCGTGTTGACGATCACGCTCGGGAAAGAAGAACCCGGGCGCGACTCGCGTTCGATCGAAATCGAGTAACCGTCACTGGTTTTCGTCGAGTTCGCTCTCGAGGTGGAGCGCGTCGAAGAACCGCCGTTCGATCCGCGAACCGACGAACTCGAGCAGTTCGGCACCGTCGTCGCCTTCGTCCGCGAACAGGCCGAGGTCGATCCGGCCACCGGCCATGTCGTGGTGGCCGCCGACGGAGCCGAACTGCGCGAAGGCGTCTTTCAGCGTCTCGCCCATGTGGACGCGCGGATCGACCGACCGACCGCTCATGCGAATCTGTCCGTCGACGATGCCGTACGCGAGCACCGTGTCGACGCCCTCGAGGTTGAGCAGGTAATCCGCGGCCTGTGGCAGCGCGTCGGTCTCGACGGTCCGACCGACGCTCGCGACGAGCGACGAGCCCCGTCGTTCTCTCGACGAGATCGCGTGGCCGATCGCGTCGATCGTCGCCGGCGAGAACGCCGTCCCGTACAGCTGTTCGAGAAGCTCGAGGTCGGCGTCGGAAACGACCGCGAGGGCAGCCTCGTACTCCCGGTCGGTCGGTTCGCGAATGAAGTCGAGGCGCTCGCGATGGAGCGCGAACAGGAGTGCCGAGGCGAGACGAGTCGTCAGCGCCACCTCGAGGTCACGGAGGTACTCGACGAAGATGGTCGAGGTCGCGCCGTACTCGAGTCTGACGTCGGCGAACGTGGCGTCGATCTCCTCGCCGGGGTGGTGGTCGACGACGATATTCGGTTCGATCTCGGCGGGAACTTCCGTGTTCGCACCCGGTTGCGAGTGATCGACGAAGGCGATACACTCGTAGTCGTCGAGATCGACCTCGTCGATTTCGTCTGCGTCGATGCCGAGCAGGTTGACAAAGGCGCGATTTTGCTGGTGGGAGATCTCGCCACCGTAAACGATGGTCGCGTCGACGTCGCGTGCGTCGGCGATCGCCTCGAGTGCGACGGCGCCGGCGAGACAGTCGGGATCCGGGTTGTCGTGACAGACGATCACGAGCGAGTCGACGTCCTCGAGAACGGCCGCGAGCTCGTCCCCGCGTGACATGGTGGAACCTACGGGAACCAGCGGCTTGAACCCCGTGGCGGCTCTCGCGGTGGCCCGCGTCCGGGGGACCGTCTCGTCGACGGCGAGCCGTCGCGAACGGGGGAGCTACGTCGTCGGAGCGACGTCGTCGTCGGTCTGTGCGTCGGCGATGATGATGCCGGCACCGCCCAGGAGAAACGACGCCGGGACGATAGCGAGCCAGAAGTTCGCCTGCCAGTAGCCGAGCGCGAAGAGGGCGAACCCGGCGACGATCGCGGGCACGCTGCGGCCGAGCAGCGCGTTACCCACGCCGACGAGCGTGACGACCGCGACGATCGCGAAAAAGCCCACTCGAAACGCCGACGGGCCGACGTTCGAGAACACCAGATATATCCCAGTGGCGACGTAGATCGCGGAGAGAATCGACATGAGCTTCGCGACGGCGACGTTTCGACCGCTTCTCTCGGACATAGGCGAGGGTTCGTCGTCGGCCTCCTTATCGGTTCGGACACGCGATGGACTCCGACGGTCCGATCCGTTTTTGGTACGAAGCCGACCGCGGCGGTTCACTCCCGCCCCGTCAGCGCCTCGCTGGCGGGGGCAAACGAGATCGTCGATCCGACGCCCTCCTCGAGTGCTCGCTCGTACAGCAGGTACGCGGCGGCGACCGTCTCGATGCCGGTGCCACCGCTGTCGAAGACGGTGATCTCGTCGTCGCTCGTCCGCCCCGGTTCGACGCCGGCGACGACCTCGCCGAGTTCGGCGTGGACGTGGTCTTCGGTCACCACGCCGTCCTCGAGTGCGGCGAGAAACGAACCCGCGTCGTAGGTCGCACGCTCGCGGAGGTCGGGGACGTACGTCGCTCGCTCGATCGTCGTCGTGTCGAGTTCCCGTTTTCCCGGGTGGTACTGGCCCATCGCGGTGACGTGGGTCCCTGGATCGAGCGCGTCACCGTCGAAGACCGGCTCGCTCGCCGTCGTCGCGGTGATCACCACGTCCGCACCCGAGACCGCCGACTCGCTCGAGTCGACGGCGGCGACGTCGGCCTCGAGGCGGTCGTCGAACTCGGCGGCGAAGGACTCGCGGTTCTCGCGGGTCGGCGAGTAGACGCGAACGTCGGTGAACTCGCGGACGGTCGCAGTCGCGAGCACCTGGCCGCGTGCCTGTGCGCCGGTGCCGACGACGGCGAGCGTCTCGGCGTCCTCGCGGGCGAGTGCGTCGACGCCGACGGCACCGGCCGCACCGGTCTTGAAGGGGTTCATACTCGCACCGTCGAGCAGGGCGAGCGGTTCGCCGCTCTCGGCGTCGAAAAGCGGCGTCATGAACCAGGCGTCGCCGGCACCGAAGCCGGCCGAGTACATGTACCCGCCCATCGCGCCGGTGTCGGGGAGGAGGGCAGCGTAACTGGTCATCATGCCCCCGGGGTCAGACCGGAGGAACTTCTGGCGGGGGTGAGCGGGCGCACCCTCGCCGCGCTGGCGATACCCCTCGCGAACGGCGTCTACGTACTCGGCGGGCGTTGCGAGACCGGCGACGTCGTCGCTCGTGAGAAACAGCGTGTCGGTCATGGTCGTCCCAACGAACGGTGGGGTAAAAAAGACAGGAGAAGCGGCGCTTCAGTCCGCGTTGGCTGGAGTATGCGACGTCTGGCTCTTGCTCTTGCTCTCTTCGCGTGCGTCGACCGGCGAGTTGACGAACATCGCGTGGCCGATGAGGCCGACCGCGACGAGCGCACCGAACGGCACGGCGCTCATCACGGAGACGCCGACGACGGTGAGTGCTGCGGTGACTCCGAGCAGTGCGACCGGAATGAGCCCAAGAACAATGTCGTAATATCCAGCCATAATCTATCTCATACTATGGGATATTGCTATATAAGTGTTTCCCATAATCGGCTTATAGCAGACCTGTCTCCAATTCTGATCCCACATAGAGGATATAGATAAGTTATGAGTAAATAATACCAGGATCGAGACGCTGTAATTTGGTCGAATCGACCTGGAAATCGATCGGGCGCGGACGGCGGCGAGTCGAGAAGGTCGCGCAATCGCGGGCCAGCGGTGGCGAAATCCGGGAACGGGTCGAGAGCCGTCCGGGAGAACTCGTCCGCGTCGTTCACGCGGCCCCGACTCGACTCGAGAGCTCACATACGAACGATGATACGTCCGTGGATCACGTCGAAATCGAACGTGGAACGGGGGTCGGGCCGTTCGGAACGCGTCCGCGCCGTAAGCAACCGCGCGGCACGGCGGTTCGCGAGATCAGTCGCCGGCCGCAACCGCGTATCCGATCCGCCAGGACAGGAGCACGACCAGCCCGGTCACGGTCATCACGAGGTTGAACGGCCAGACTGCGCTGCCCTCGAACACCGGGGACGACCGGAGCAACAACCCGACGTTGACCGCGGCGAGCCAGGCGAGTGCCGTCACGCGCGCCGCAGTCGTCGACGAGGATAGCGCCCGTGGCGCGTAGACGTCGGCGAGGGGGACGACGACGAGCCAGCCGATCACGAACGGGATCATCGTCTCGAGTGCGTCGAGCGGCGCGTCGACCGGATTGCCGCCGTGGTTCAGGAACCCGACGAGTACGAGCCCCGCGACCAGCGCGACGTCGACGAGTCCCAGAAACACCGTCCGGCGATCCACGACACCGCCCGTCTCGAGCGTTCGTACGTCTTCGACCATACGAGAGCGTCGGTTCCGTGGACCTATGGCTTTCCCGGTTCTCGACCGTCGATGACAGGAGAGGAGGAACCGCGGCGACTGGCGTCGCCGTGGTCGTCCAACGGACAGAGCGTCGGCGTGCGAGGCGCCCAGCCCCGCACTCGCGAAACGAGGCCCTTCTCGTACTTTGTTATCGGCATCTTTCGAGCGCGACGACCGTCCCACGGCGAGCGCCGCGACTGGTAACGAGAGCCTAGCCCGTTCGACGGCGACCGTCGTTCGAAGACGACTCCTTGAGTTCGTGACGGCCTCGCGACCCGTCGTCGAAGACTCGCGACGAAGCCGACGACGGCACGCTCCGGGCCGAGACGGCCGCTCTCGGTGCCCGACGCGTCGACGGTGCCAACGCGCGTTCTATCAGCCGTAAGGCAGAACTAATATAGCAAGAATACATACTGTCGTCTCGATGGCAGTGGCCGACGAACGACGAGAGGGATGTGACGGGTGTGGGCGAACCGTCTCGCTCGAGAACCTCACGACGGTGACGATGCCCGACGGCGAGGCCATCGCCTGCTGCCCCGAGTGTGAACCCCACGCTCGAGAGGCAGCGGAGAAACTCTCGTCGCTCGACACGCAGCGAGCCAGCTGCGACGGCTGCAACGGCGAGTTCCCCAGCGCGGACCTCGAAGACGTCGTCCTGACCGACGGGACGGTCATCTCCTGTTGTCCGGACTGTCTCGCGGAGGTCCCGGGCAGAAGCGACGGCACCGAGTCGTCGGCCGACGGCACCGAGGCAGAGACCACCGAGATCGCCACGACGAAGAACCTCTGCAGTCAGTGCCACGAGTGGATCGGCGAGGAACTCTTTCGGGTCACGACGGTCGACGGTCGAACCGAGGAGATGTGCCGAGACTGCAAGGAACTGCTCGAGGACGATGGCGTCGTCACGGACGTCCAGATGCGAAAGGCCGAGGCGCGCGAGATCCTCGGCGTCGAGGCGGGGGCGACGGAGTCAGAGATCCGAAACGCCTTCCTGACGCAGATCAAAAGCGCACACCCCGACAGAAAAAGCGGGAGTCGGTCGGCGTTCAAACTCGTCAAACGAGCCTACGATCGACTCATCTGATCTCGTCATCTTCCCGGTGGCGCTCGGCCATCTTCGCGCCGGACGAACCCGAGCGTCGCCGGATCGAAGTAGTACGTCGTCCCGCAGACGTCACACGTCGTCTCGAGGCGCTGGCCGTGTTTGTGGCGCTTCCACAGTTTCGTCTGTTCGTCGTCGATCTCGAGGGTGACCCGGTGGCCACAGCCCGGCAGCGTACACGGGAACCGAACGAACCAGTTCGGGACCGCGAGTCCGCCAAGCGGGGTGAGTTCGTCGCGGAGTCGACCGAGGATCACGAAGATCGTCGCCGTCAGATTCTCGCGATCGATTTCGACGCCGTCGACGTCCGCGACGTAGCCACCACGGAGTTGCTCGTGGTCGTAAAGTGGGAGGACGGGAACGTCCTTCGCGACCGCGTAGCCGATCTCCTGGTTTACCCACTGATTTTCGGCTGCATCGTCGGTCAACACGGCGACGAGGAGGTCGCTATCGGCGATTCGACCCTTGAGCAGGTCACGGGAACGGTCGGCGTCGGCCTCCTCGAGGGCGATGTGAACGCCGAAGGGGAAGTTCTTGACCGTCGAGAACAGGTCCTGAACCAGCTCGAGGTCGCCCGGCGCGTGCGCCACGTACACCTGTTCTCCAGTCATCGATAGACGATCTTAATTTAGAGTCGAACGTCTTCAATGTAACTGTAATTCGCTGAAAGATCACTCGACCGTCTCGAGGACGCGCTGGGAGAACTCGATCTCCGAGAGGTCGTCGTACAGCCTGTCGAACCAGTCTGCGTCGACGTGCCAGGTCCCGCGGACGTCCCCGTCGGTCGTCTTCGACGTCGCCTCGAGCGTGACGGGCGTCCACTCTTCGCGCTCGTCGGCGATCTCGAGGACGGTTCGGACCACGACACCGACCTCGTGGCTGGTCACCGACGGAACGTCGGCGACGGTCTCGTACTCGAGGTCGACGACGGACCCCTCGCGGTCCCAGTCGGTGAGGTAGATCCCTTGCCCCATGAGCCGATTCTCGAGCGTCTCCGCCAGTGGTCGTTCCCCGGTCATGTACCGACCGTTAGACCGGGAGCGGCAAATGCCTGCGGGTCGCCTTACAGCGGTGCGACGAGGTCTTCGAGCGCCGCTTTCGGATCGTCCGCCTTGGCGACGCCGCTCGCGAGCAGGACGCCCTCGGCACCGAGGTCGCCGGCCGCGACGACGTCCTCGCCGGTGCTGATGCCAGCGCCACAGAGGACCGAGACGTCGTCGTCGACGTTGCGCGCGGCGGCGACGGCCCCCTCGACGACGTCCGGATCGGCCTGACTGACGGGCGTGCCGGTGCCGATCAGTTCTGGCGGTTCGACGGCGACGGCGTCCGGGCCGAGCGCCGCCGCGGCACCGATCTGGGCGGGGTTGTTCGCACAGACGATCGTCTCGAGGTCGGCGCGCTGGGTCGCCTGAAGGGCACCGTCGACGTCGGCCAGTTTCAGTCGGCGCTCCGAGTGGTTGAGCAAGGTGCCGACGGCGCCGGCGTCGGCGACCGACTCCGCGAGCACGTGACCGGTGTTGCTGCCGTACTCGATCGGATCGACGTGCTGGGCCCACGTCTCGACGCCGGTTTCCGCGACGCGTGCCAGGTCCGTCGCCTGCGGCGCGACGGCGACGCGCGCGTCGGTCGTCTCGTTTACGTCGCGGGCGGCTTCCGCGACCGCGATCGGATCGCACGGATACGTCTTCAGGTTGACGAGGACGAACATATCCGAACAGGATTGCGCTCGCGGGAAATAGTTTCCGAGTTCGTCGATCGGCCGGCACACTACGCAGCGAGGAGACGAGATCCGCGTCGGCGACGTTCAGTCCTTTCGCTTGACGACGTCGCCGAGGGTGTAGCTGCCGCTCGCGGAGCCACCTTCCCACTCGGCGTCCTCGTCGGTGCCGACAGAGCCGGTGAGACTCACGTCGAGGAAGCGCTCGAGTTTCGACTGCACGTTGTCGCTCGGGAGCGTGTCACCGCGCTCGAGTTTGCGGATGAGACTCGCCTTCTCGTTGAGTTCGTTGGCGAGGTCGGACTGGCTGAGTCCCTTCTTCTCCCGGGCGCGCCGGATGCGGTCGTCGTAGTCCGGCGCGAGTTCGTCCATGTCGTCGAACATGTCCGACCGGCGGCGAGAGCCGCTCGAACCGGTCGACCGACCCGCGCTCGAGGAACTCGAGCCGCCGGTCGACCCGGAGCCGCTCGAACCGGTCGAGTACTTCGTCGAGGTGCTCGAGGTCGAACTCTGGGTCTTCACTTCGGTACCGAAGTCAGTACAGTTAGAACAAACGTCCAGCTTCGCGCCTTCGACCTTGATGGTCTTCGGGGACGACGTCTCGGCACCACACATCTCACACTGAACCATACACGAAACTATATCGCCGCGAGCCATAAAGGATGCGGCGCTTCCGTCGTCACTCGAGGGCCTTCCAGGCGTAGAAAAAGCGCTGGAGCGCCGTGAAGTGACCGATCACGGCGAGAAAGACGAGCAGCCAGCCGACGAGCGAGAAGCCGGCGTAGGTTCCAGAGAGCGGGTACGCGAGGAGGCCGACGGCACCGATGATCGCGAGTCGGTCCGCGCGGCCGACGAGACCGCCGTAGACGCGCTCGAGGCCGACGGCCTGGGCCTGCGTGCCGAGGTACGACGTCATCACGACGCCGGTGACCGCCGCGAAGCCGAGGACGAAGTCACCGATCCCCGCGGCGAGGCCGGCGATGACGACGATGTCGGCGTACCGATCGAGGACGTGATCCAGCAGGTCGCCGCCACGGGAGGCGACGCCCTGCTCGCGGGCGAGTGCGCCGTCGAGGATGTCGAGCCAGCCGTTGCAAAAAACCAGTGCGGCGGCGGCGACGTACCAGAATCGATCGGCGACGCCGCCGAGGTAGAACGCGACGGCGGCGGCGACGGCCATCCCGAACGCCAGCACGCTCACGCCGTTCGGCGTCAGCCCGAGTCGGTCGAATCCCCGGACGAACGGGTCGAGCACCTCCGAGACGTACGGCCTGAGTTTGTCGAGCGTCATTCGAGGTACTCCACGAAGTCGACGGTTCCTGCGCTCGGTTCGCAGTCACCCCGGATCACGGCCTCGAGTTCGGCCGCCACCGCCGCCGGCTCCAGGTCGGTCGTGTCGATCTCGTAGACAGACTCGAGGCCGTGTTCCTCGGCGGCCCCGGCGAGGATCACGTCGAGCGCTTCGCTCTCGGCGTTTTCGACGGCTTTCGCCTCGTTCTCGCCGCGCTCGAGCAGCCGACGCTCGAGTTCGTCGGGGTGACACCGCAACACCACCACGCGGTCGGCGTCGAAGCGATGGGCGAGGTGTGACTCGATCACGACGTCGTCGCGACCCTCGAGCCACGCTGCCATCGCCTCGAGGTCGACGATGACGCTGCCGCGATCCTCGTCGATCTCGGTGTACAGCTCCTCGTCTTCGATCACCTCGTTGAGGTGGATCACCTCGAGGTCCGTCTCGAGCAGCCGGGTCGCGGTCGTCTTGCCCGTACCGGGCGTGCCGGTGACGGCGACTCTCACGCGTCCGTCACCTCCGTTCGTCCCCCGGGGTCGCCGATCCCGTCGCCCAGGACCGCGTTGAGCGTCTCGACGGCGCGCTCGGTCTCCTCTGTGGTGCCGCAGGTGATCCGGACGCACCCGGGAAGGCCGAAACTCGTACAGTCGCGAACGATGACGCCCCGGTCTTGCATCTCCTCGGCGACCGCCGTCGCGTCGCCGACGTCGACGAGGACGAAGTTGCCCTCGCTGGGCCAGACGTGGGCGTCGATCTCCTCGCGCATGGTCGCCCGGGACTCGAGGGTCGTCTCGACGGTCCGCTCGACGTGTTCGTCGTCCTCGAGTGCGGCGAGGCCGGCGCGACAGGCCAGTTCGCTCGCTGCGAACGGCGTGTTCACGCGGGCGTAGGCGTCGGCCCACTCGTCGGGGACGACGGCGTAGCCGAGTCGGACCCCGGCGAGGCCGTAGGCCTTCGAGAACGTCCGCAGGACGGCCACGTCGTCGCGGGCGTCGAACCCCTCACGACCCTCCACCAGCGCGAGGGCGCTCTCGCGGTCTGCGAACTCGCCGTAGGCCTCGTCGACGACCACGAGCGTCTCCTCGTCGGTCTCCTCGGCGAGTCGATCGAGTTCCGCGAGGGGCATCGTCGACCCCGACGGGTTGTGCGGACTCGTGATCCAGACGATCCGCTCGCCGTCGTAAGACTCGAGGACGGCGTCGGCGTCCTGCGTGAAGTCGTCGGCCTTCGAGAGCGCGTACTCGCGGACGTCACCGTGGTGGAACCGGGCGCTCATCCCGTAGTACGCGAAGCCGGGCGAGGGGACGAGCACGTCGTCACCTGGTTCGAGGGTCGCCCGGTGGAGGTAGTCGATCGCGCCGTCGCCGCCGTTTGCGAGCCAGACCTGCTCGCTCGCGACGTCCCACCGATCGGCGATGGCGGCGACGAGGTCGGCGTGGGCGGCTTTCGGGTACGAACTCGCGTTCGACGCGGTGTCACGGATCGCTACGACGGCCGCCGGGGACGGACCGTGCGGGTTCTCGTTCGAGGCGAGTTTGACGAACTCCGAGGGATCGCGCCCGAGTTCGCGGGCGACCTCCTCGATCCCCCGGCCCGCCTCGTACGCGACGTGGTCCGACAGATCGCGCGGTTGCATACGCCAACGGTTCGTCTCACGGGTCTTAAGGATGCTCACCTGTCGTCGACCGGTGACTCCCCGTCGGTGACGGCCACGGCGACGCGTTCGAGCAATTCGAAGTCGCCCCCGCGAGCGGCGTCCGTCAGCGCGACCGCACCGCTCTCTCGATCCCAGTCGACGAGTCCACGATCGTCGAGCCACGGCAGGTGGACGTGGGCGAGTGAGACGACGGTTTCTCGACGACGATCGGATACGTCTCCGTCGCGGTCGCGTTCGACGTCGACGAGTCGCGTCGCGAGTTTCCGAACCGACGACGCGTCGGTGTCCTCGAGGACGGCGAGGATCGCTCGTCGTCGCGGTGACGACAGCGTCTCTGCCAGTTCACGAAAGCGGTCACTCTGCCGAACCGGACGGTCCACTCGAGACGAATCCATGATGAATGTGAACATACTGCAAAAAGGTGTGTACTCGGCAGTAGTGTTCAGGGCCTATTTCCCGGCCGTTCACCGACGGGTGCCGTCCTCGCCGACTTCCGACTGGAGCACGCTGTTCGTCCCGCGGCGAAGTCGCTCCGACGCCGCCTGCGTCGAGATGCCGAGTTCGTCGGCGAGTTCCGACAGCGTGACCTCCCGCGGAATCTCGAAGTATCCCCGCTCGGTCGCGAGTTCGAGCGCTCGTCGCTGTTCCGGCGTCAGTTCGAACCGCTCTGCCGTCTGCGACTCGATCGAGCGGATTCGAACGAGCGAGAGACCGATGTCGTGCTCGCTGCAGTACTCGTGAAAGCCCGACAGGTCATCGTGGGCGGGAAACCGGAGCCGAAAGTGCCAGCGATCGCCGCCTCGAGCCTCGAGTATCGTCGCACGGTGGGTCTCGAGGCCGGTCACGAAACACTCGAGGTCGTCGTTCCAGTCGATCCGATACAGGATTCGTCCGTCGAGCCGATCGACCTCGACGATCGCGTCGACGACCTCACGGGCGGCGACGCGGTCGCCGAAGGTATCGACTTCCCGTCCACCGACCCAGACGTACGGCATGATGCGACTCGACGACGGAACGACGCGTTCGACGTCGACCTCGACGTCGATCTCCGCGGTGAGTACTCGACCGAGGACGAACTCGTCGGCGGCGACTTCGAACTCCGAGACGACGGCCATTACCGCGAGTATGTAACCTCAGTGTTAAAAATACCCGCCCCACCGGAGTCGACCCCGCCACACACGGACTGCTGTACGTCAGTTCCGGTGCAACCGCAGGCGGTCGCGGTTGCACAATCGGTACAGCAGCCCGTCTCACCCCTCGTACAGGGACCTGACGCGCTCGAGCGTGTCGGCGTCGGCGGGCTCCTTGTCGTGGCGAACGCCGAGGAACCGGGGGAACCGCAGCGCGTAGCCCGCGGAGTAGGTCGGCGATGCCTGGATCTCCTCGTAGCCGACCTCGAAGACGACCGCGGGCTCGAGGTCGACTTCCTGGCCGTCCTGGGTCAGGACGTGTGGCTCGAGCAGTTCCGTGAGGTCGGCGAGCGTCTCGTCGGTGATACCGGTCGCGACCTTCCCGACCGTCTCGAACGTCTCGCCGTCGCGGACCGACAGTTCGAACGTGCCGAGGTACGTCGCTCGCCGCCCCTCGCCCCACTCCGCACCCGTCACGACGCAGTCGAGCGTCTCGACGTCCGGCTTGCGCTTGAGCCAGTTCTTCCCGCGACGGCCCGGCGAGTACGCCGAGTCGGGATTCTTGAGCATGATCCCCTCGTGGCCGCCCTCGAGTGCGTCGGCGTCGATCGCCTCGATCTCGTCTGGGTCGTCGGTGAGCCACAGCGTCGAGAGCCCCTCGCCGTCCGCGAGCAGCGACTCGAGGCGGGCGTGGCGGTCGGTCAGCGGAGCCTCGAGCAAGTCCTCGCCGGCGACGTGCAGACAGTCGAAGAAGACCGGCCTGACGGTGACGTCTTCGCGCGCTTTCGCCACGTCGTGTTTCCGGCGAAATCGCCGCAACACCTCCTGGAACGGGAGCGGGTCGCCCGCGTCGTCGATCGCGACGACCTCGCCGTCGAGGATCACCGGGTCCTCGAGGCGGCCGTCGGCGAATTCGACGACCTCCGGGAGGGCGTCGGTGACGTCCTCCATGTTCCGCGAGAAGACCCGCGTCTCGCCGTCGGGGTCGTGGTGGAGCTGTACCCTGGCTCCGTCGTACTTCCACTCCACTGCCGTCTCGTCCCACTCCTCGAGCGCGTCCGTCACCGTCCCCGCCTGGGCGAGCATCGCCTTGACGGGACGGCCGAGTTCGAGGTCCATCGCGTCCAGGCCCTCGAGGCCCTCCTCGCGGGCGACCGCCGCGACCCGTCCGTAATCGTTCGAGACCTGCAGGGCGCGCTCGACGCGGTCCTCGGGGACGTCGAACGCGGCGGCGACGGCGTCTCTCACCGCGCCCTCGCCGACGCCGATGCGCATCTCCGAGAGGACGAGCCTGGCGAGATAGCGCGCTTCCTCGCTCGAGCAGCGGTTGAACAGGCCAAAGAGGAGGTCGACCTTGCGGTCCTGACTGCCCGACCCGTCCGCCTCGGCGAGATCGACGAGCGTCTCGTACACCTCGCGGACAGAGAGGTCCTCGCCGCCACCGCCCTCGGTGAACGCGCCGAGTCCCCGCTGGCCGCCGAAGTCGTAGCTCGCCGCCACCGCGCCGATCTCGCCGACCTCGGCCAGGCGCTCCTCGACGTCGTCCGCGCTCACGTTCCTCCCCGCCGCGCGGGCGATCGCCTCGTAGCACGTCCGCGGGCCGACGTCGAGGGTCGTCGAGTCCCACGCCGGGAAGACCCGTCCCTGGACGAACCGCGCGACGACCTCGAGGTCGTCGTTCGCGTCCGCGAGCAGCGACGTGACGTGGTCGACGATCGCTAGGTCGGACGCTTCGGCTTCGATCTCTCCGGCCCGGTCGGCGAACGCGGCGAACTTCATCGACGTGGAGTAGGCGACGGGCGGCGCTTAAGCGTTCACTCTTTCAGGTGCCGGGCGATGATCTTCTTCTGGATCTCGGAGGTTCCCTCGTAGATGGTCGTGATCTTGGCGTCGCGGTAGTAGCGTTCGACGTCGAAGTCCTTGGTGTAGCCGTAGCCGCCGTGGACCTGGACGGCGTCGCTGGCGACGTCGACGGCCGTCTCGCTGGCGAAGTACTTCGCCATACTCGCGGCCATCGGGTCGAGTCCGTCGTCGTTCTTCCACGCTGCGTCGCGGGTGAGCAGGCGCGCCGCCTGGACGTTCGTCTGCATGTCGGCCAGCATGTGTCCGATCGCCTGGTGTTCGACGATCGGTTTCCCGAACTGCTCGCGTTCGTTGGCGTAGGCGACGGCGTCGTCTAACGCCGCCTGTGCGACGCCGACGGCCTGGCTGGCGATGGCGATTCGTCCCCCAGTGAGAATCGAGAACGCCGCTTTCAGCCCCTCGCCGACCTCGGTCAGGCGGTTTTCGGCCGGGATTCGAACGTCGTCGAAAATGAGCGAGGTCGTGTCGCTCGCGCGCAGTCCCAGTTTGTCCTCTTTCTTGCCGACCTCGAGTCCGTCGGCGTCTTTAGGGACGAGAAACTGCGTGACCGAGTCGGGGTCGTCGCGGTCGGTCTTGGCGAACAGAACGACGACGCCCGCGCGCTGTCCGTTGGTGATCCACTGTTTCTTGCCGTTTATCACGTACTCGTCGCCCTCCCGGCGGGCTTCGGTCGTCATCTCCGCGGGGTTCGACCCCGCGTCGGGTTCCGACAGCGCGAACGCGCCGACGGGTCTCCCCGTCGCCATCTCCGGCAGCCACGCCTCCTTTTGCTCTTCGCTCGCGAACTCGTCGATACACGACGTCGCGAGGGCGTGGACCGACAGCGCGGTCGCAAGCGAGAGGTGGCCGTAGGCGAGTTCCTCGTTGACGACGCTTTTCGTCACCTCGTCTGCACCGAAGCCGCCGTACTCCTCGGGCACCGTCAGCCCGGTCAGGTCCAGGTCCGCCAGCGCGTCCCAGACCTCCTCGGGGAACTCCTGGTTCTCGTCGGCCTCGTCGACGACGGGCCGTACCTCCGCCTCGACGAAGTCCCGGATCGTCTCCTGGATGAGTTGCTGCTCGTTCGAGAGGTCCATTACCACCCTCTTTCGCCAACAGCGTAGTAAATGATGTGCTCCCCGCGAGGTGCGTCGTCAGCGCCTCGAGCGGCAGATAGGCAGGTAGAAGTGACGGGGCGCAAACCCCACGACTATCGAATGCCGGTCATCCAGCATGTAGACGACGCTATCGCGCGGATCGACGACGGCGACACCGTCGGGGTCGGCGGTTTCGTCGCCGTCGGTATCCCGGAGTACCTCCTCGCCGCACTCGGCGAACGATACGCCGAGACCAGCCACCCCGGCGACCTGACGCTCTATCACCCTGCGGCGGAGGGCGATCGTGAGGGGAGTGGCCTCGAGCACCTGGCCCGAGACGGGATGCTCGAGCGCGTGATCGGGAGCCACTGGGGATTCGTCCCCGACCTGATGGAGATGGTCGTCGGGAGCGAGGTCCAGGCGTACAACCTCCCCTTCGGCGTCATGGACCACCTGCTGCGGGACACCGCAGCCGGGAAGCCGGGGACGGTCACGACCGTCGGCCTCGGGACGTTCGTCGATCCGCGCCAGGAGGGCGCGAAGGCCAACGACGCCACCGAGGAAGACATCGTCGATCTCGTGACCCTCGACGGCGAGGAGTATCTCTTCTACCGGTCGATCCCGATCGACGTCGCTTTGATCCGTGCGACGACGGCCGACGAAGACGGCAACCTGACGATGGAACGAGAGGCACTCACCTCGAACGTGCTGGCGATGGCCCAGGCCGCGCACAACTCCGGCGGGACGGTCGTCGCCCAGGTCGAGCGGACGACGAGAGCGGGCACGCTCGGCCCGCGGGAGGTCGACGTCCCCGGCGTGCTCGTCGACGCCGTCGTCGAAGCGCCCCGCTCACACCACCGCCAGACCTACGGCGAGGCCTACAGCGGCGCGTTCAGCGGCGAGGTCGATCCGCCGGCGAGCGACGACGGCGACACGCCACTCGACGAACGGAAAGTCATCGCCCGCCGCGCCGCGATGGAACTCCGGCCCGATTCGGTGCTCAACCTGGGCGTCGGCGTCCCCGAACTGATCCCCGTCGTCGCCGCAGAAGGAGGGATCGGCGACGAGATTACCCAGACCGTCGAGTCCGGCCCGATCGGCGGCTCGCCAGCCGGCGGCATCAGCTTCGGGACGGCGACGAACCACGACGCGCTCGTCACCTCGCCCGAGCAGTTCGACTTCTACGACGGCGGCGGCCTCGACGTGGGCTTTCTCGGCATGGCACAGGTCGACGCGACGGGGAACAGCAACGTGAGCCGCTTCGGCTCGCAACATCCCGGCTGTGGCGGGTTCATCAACATCACGCAAAACGCCGAGAAGGTCGTCTTCTGTGGAACGCTCACCACCGGCGACCTCGAGGTCGCAGTCGCCGACGGCGAACTGTCGATCGAACGCGAGGGCTCGAGTCCCAAGTTCGTCGAGGAGGTCGAACAGATCACGTTCAGCGGCGAGTACGCCGCGGCGATCGACCAGCCGGTCGTCTACGTCACCGAACGCGCCGTCTTCGAACTCACGCCCGAGGGCCTCGAGCTGACCGAGGTCGCTCCTGGCGTCGACCTCGAGGCGGACGTCCTCGCACAGCTCGCGTTCGATCCCATCGTCGCGGACGAGCCGGCGGAGATGGACCCGCGGCTGTTCCGTGCGGAGCCGATGGACCTGACCGGCGCAGTCGAGTGACCGGCCGCGGTCACCGCAGAAGTAACAGCGTCGCGACGCCGATACCGACGACGACGACCAGGACGCCGACGAGCGCGACCGGACCGCCGACGACGGCCGCCGTGGCGGTCGCGACGCCGAGTGCGACCAGTCCCAGCACGACCAGCCCGATCGTCCCGGCGTCGAGACCGCTCGCCGTCGACAGTCGTTCGAGGACCGTCGGCTCCGGCTCCGACGGTCGTGGCTGGGCGAGCGTCTCGTCGACCTCGACCGGCGGCGGGCCGGGCGTGACCGTCACGTCGATCGAGACCGACGCCGCCCCGTAGCCGGTCGACACCTCGAGCGTGCCCGCGACGTCGGCGTCGACGTCGTCGACGAGGATCGGTACGTACGTCCCCTCGTCCGGTTCGACGTAGTAGTGTGACTGTTCGAGCGTGGCGACGTGTGCGAGGTCACCGCCGAGTCGGCAGTGGACGTGTGCCGGCGTGTCGTGGCTCTCCAGGACGATCCCGAACGATTCGGTCGTCTCGAGCGTCCGCGTGTCGGCGGCGATCGTGTCCGTGCCGTTCCGTCCGACGTGGACGGTGACCTCGTCTCGAGACACGGTTTTCAGGCCGGCGTCTCCTCGCGCATGTCCGGCGGAAGCAGGTTCGGGATGCCGTCCTCGATGGCGTAGCGTTCGCCACACTCGCTGCAGACGAGCGTTCCCGAAATGACCTCGTCGCCGTCGTACTCGGCGTCCTCGAGTTCGAGATCGTGTTTGTCCAGCGGGCAACAGAGGATTTCAAGCAACGACTCTTTCATGATAGGAACGGTGACCGCCGTCAGCAAAAGGTTTCGGGAACGCAGTCGGCAACTCGAGCGCGAAAACGGAGTGCCGTCGAGGGTTGATCGGGCCTTCAGGCCGCGGTCTCTTCGGTCAGCAGTCGGCGCAGCACGAGGTGGAGGACGCCGCCGTTCTCGATGTAGCGGACGGCAGCGGGCGTGCCGACCTGTGCGGTGACGGTGAACTCGGTGGTCTT
Source organism: Natribaculum breve (assembly GCF_023008585.1). Classification (GTDB taxonomy): domain Archaea; phylum Halobacteriota; class Halobacteria; order Halobacteriales; family Natrialbaceae; genus Natribaculum; species Natribaculum breve. Next base: position 1,162,154 of record NZ_CP095390.1, read on the forward strand.
GCCGTCTTCGTCCTCGGCGACGACGGTGAGTTCGTCGTTGGGCTCGAGTCCGTCGTCGAGGCCCTCGATCTCGAAGTACTCGGAGCCGTCGAGGCCGAGTTCCTCCCAGCCCTCACCCGCTTCGAACTGCAGGGGCAGGACGCCCATGCCGATGAGGTTGTCGCGGTAGATGCGCTCGTAGCTCTTCGCGATGGTCGCACGGATGCCAAGCAGGTCGGTCCCCTTCGCCGCCCAGTCGCGGCTCGAGCCAGTCCCGAACTCGTCGCCGGAGAGCACCACGAGCGGCGTGTCCTCCTCCCGGTAGCGCTCGGAGGCCTCGAAGACCGTCGTCTCCTCGCCGGTCGGGTGGTGGATCGTGTAGCCGCCCTCCTTGCCGTCTAGCATCTGGTTCTCGATGCGGACGTTCGCGAAGGTACCACGCATCATGACTTCGTGGTTGCCACGGCGCGAGCCGTACGTGTTGAACTCGTAGGGTTCGACGCCGCGTTCGCTGAGCCACTGGCCGGCGGGCAGGTCCTCGCTGAACGGCCCGGCGGGGCTGATGTGGTCGGTCGTCACGGTGTCACCGAGGGTCAGCAGACAGCGGGCGTCTGCGATGTCGGAGACGCCGGGCTCCTCGAGCGGGAAGTCCTGGAAGAACGGCGGCTCGCGGATGTACGTGGACTCGTCGTCCCACTCGTAGACGTCGCCCGTCGGTGCCTCGAGGCTTTCCCAGCGTTCGTCGCCCTCGAAGACGGAGGCGTACTTCTCCTCGAACAGGTCGGGCGAGACGCTGTCGTGGATCGTCTCGCGGACCTCTTCCGTGTCCGGCCAGACGTCCTCGAGGTAGATCTCCTCGCCCTCGTCGTTCGTCCCGATCGGCTCCTCCTCGAGGTCGATGTCCATCCGGCCCGCGAGCCCGTAGGCGACGACCAGCGGCGGGGACGCGAGGTAGTTCGCGCGGATCTTCGGGTGGATGCGCGCCTCGAAGTTGCGGTTGCCCGAGAGGACGCTCGTCGTCCAGAGGTCGTACTCGTCGATCGCCTCCTCGATCGGGTCGGGCAGCGGCCCGGCGTTGCCGATACAGGTCGTACAGCCGTAGCCGACGACGTGGTAGCCAAGCTCCTCCAGGTCGTCGAGCAGGCCCGCGGCCTCGAGGTACTCGGTGACGACCTTGCTCCCTGGTGCGAGGCTCGTCTTGACGTACTCGGGCACCTCGAGTCCGGCCTCGGCGGCGTTGCGCGCGAGCAGGCCCGCGGCGACCATCACCGACGGGTTCGAGGTGTTCGTACAGGAGGTGATCGCACTCACGAGGACGTCGCCGTGGCCGATCTCGACCTCGGTGCCGTCATCGAGCGTGACGGGGACTTTCTCGTCGAGAGCCGGCGTGTCCTCGGTGACGAGGCCGCCGTCGCTGGTCGCGGCTCCGCCGTCGAGGACGCCCTGCTCCTCGAGCAGCGTCGGGAAGTGCTCGTCCAGATCGCCCATCGGGATGCGGGCGTGGGGCTTCTTGTGGCCCGCGAGGCTCGGCTCGACGTCGCCCAGGTCGAACTCGACGACCTCGGTGAACTCGGGGTCGTGCTCGCCGAACAGACCCTGCGCCTCGAGGTACTCTTTGACGAGGTCGATGTGCTCGGGGTCACGACCCGTGAGCTCGAGGTAGTCGAGGGTCTTCTCGTCGACGGGGAACATGCTGATCGTCGACCCCTGCTCGGGTGCCATGTTCGAGATGGTCGCGCGATCGGCCACCGAAAGCTGGGAGACGCCGGGACCGAAGAACTCGACGAACTTGTCGACGACGCCGACCTGGCGGAGTTTCTCCGTGATGTGGAGCACGAGGTCGGTCGCGGTCGCACCGTCGGGGAGTTCGCCGGTGAGTTTGACGCCGACGACCTCCGGCAGCGTCATCGTGATCGGCTGACCGAGCAGCGCGGCCTCGGCCTCGATGCCGCCGACGCCCCAGCCGACGACGCCGATGCCGCCGATCATCGGGGTGTGGCTGTCCGTGCCGACGAGCGTGTCGGGCAGCAGCCACTGCTGGCCGTCCTGCTCGCGGGCGTGGACGACCTGACCCAGGTGTTCGAGGTTGACCTGGTGGACGATCCCGGTTCCCGGCGGAACGACGTTGAAGTCCTCGAAGGCCTGTTCGGCCCACTTGATCGCACGATATCGCTCCTCGTTTCGCTCGTACTCGAGTTCGACGTTCTTCTCGTAGGCCTCCTCGCTACCGAAGTAGTCGACCTGGACGCTGTGGTCGATCACGAGGTCACAGGGGACTTCGGGTTCGACGACCGTCGGGTCGACGCCCTTGCGGTCTGCGGCCGAGCGCAGCGCCGCCAGGTCGACGACCGCGGGGACGCCGGTGAGGTCCTGGAGGACGACGCGCGACGGCTGGAACGGCACCTCGACGTCCGGTACGTCCGGCTCCCACGAGGCGGCGTTCCGGATGTCCTCTTCGGTGATGTGCTCGCCGTCGGCGTTCCGGAGGACGGACTCGAGAAGGACCCGGATACTCACCGGTAGCTTCTCGAGGTCGCACAGTCCCTGCTCTTCGAGAACGGTAAGGTCGGCCATCGAGTACGAGGTCCCGTCGACCTCGATCTCCCGGATGGCGTCGAATGGGTCTGATCCTACCATATGGCACGTCTGGAAGAAGACACCTTGAACTTCCCGATATCTCTGGAACGGAGTGATACCGACGGACGCCTCGATTTTCGACCAGAGACGAATTCGTCGTACGTTGTTCGACGATTTACACTGCCGGAATATATTTATCCAGCTACATTTATTGATTGACGTATGTCTTCAGCACCGGTCACCGACCGGATACCCGTTCGATACGGTATCGTGCTTCTCGCCGCCCTGCTCGTGAGTTTCGTGTACGCACTCCTCGTCGCCAACCTCCTCCGCTGGGCGTGGGCAGTCGGCGCAGCGGTCTCGCTGAGTCTCGCGCTGTTTCTTTGCTACTTGCTCTACAGAGCGGTCCTGGCGATCGAACGAATTTCGTACAAACTGTGAATCGCCTCGGGGTCAAGCCCCGAGGCTTCCCGTTTCCACGACGCGCTTTGCTGACACACGCTGAAAGTCAGGTGTGTCCGTAGGGAGCGCAGTCTCCACGGGCGTATCTTCGGGCCATCCCAGCCCTAGTTCAGAAAAGCCGCGTTGAAGGACGTTCATCGCCGCGTTCGCGTCCCTGTCCGTCTCGAATCCGCACGACGGACAGGAGTGTTCCCGTACCCAGATGGACTTCGCTGTCTCCACACCACACGACGCACATTCTTTGGTGGTGCCTCGCGCTTCGACCTGCACGACGTGACAACCGTACAGGTCGGCCTTGTAATCAAGGAGGGTGATGAACTGTCGCCACGCCGCGTCTTGCTTGTTGCGAGCGTTGTGCGACTGTTCCAACATTCCCTTCACGTCCAAATCCTCGACAAACACCGCGTCGTACTCACGGACGAGCCACGTCGTAATCTTGTGCTGATAGTCCAGCACCTTCCGCTTGATGTGACGCTTGACCTTCGCCACCTCACGACGCTGTTTCTCGTGGTTGTTCGACCCTTTCTGCTTCCGTGAGAGCTTGCGTTGCTCGCGGCGGAGTCGCTCGTACTCGTCTCCGAGGTCGAGACAATCCACCGTCTTACCGTCGCTGGTGTGGACGTAGTTGAGGATTCCGAGGTCGATACCCACGCTGTTGCTTGAATCTAACTCGTCCAGCGTGGGTTTCTCGGGTAAGTCAGCGTCGTCGGTTTCGAGACCGAACGAGACGAACCAGTCACCGGTCGTCTCTTTTTTGACCGTGATTTCTTTGATGTCCGCTTCGTCAGGGATGTCGCGGTGGTAGCGGATTTTGATGTCTCCGATTTTGGAGAGCCAGAGTGTAGCGTGTCGGCCACTCGTGTTTTTGAGTTCGAAGCCGGACTGCGAGTACGTCATACTCTGGAACTCCCTCGGTGACTTCCACTTGAGCTTCCCCACCTTGTTCCCGTTCTGTTTCTGCTCGGAGAGGCCGTCGAGGTTCTGGTAGAACCGTGTGACGGTTCGTTGCAGAGCCTTCGAGTTGACCTCCGAGAAGACAGGGAACTCGTCTTTCCAGTCGGGAAGTCGGTAGTGGTGTTTGTACGCGGAACCGATATTGTCGGCGTCCACGTTCTCGTACTCGTACAGCGTGTAGTTGTACGCTTGGCGATGAACGTCGATGTGTCGTTCCAGTTCAGCCGCTACCTCTTGTGTCGGGTACGCGGGGTAGCGGTGACTGGACTCCATCGCTGTCTCTTGATTACTGGTATGTTCACTTAATGGTTTGTATCCCTGCCTATCGGATTCAACCCCGGGGTCAAGCCCTGTCTCTTACCCACAAATTCTATTCCCGTAGCTGAGAAGTTGAGGCTGGGAGATGGGACGAGATCAGCGGAGTTGGCGACCTGATCTGAACGATGACGGGGAGTTGTGTGACATGGATGTATCAGGTTGGATTCGGACGGAGTTTCGGGCAGCGGAGTTCGGAGACAAGCGTCTTACCGATCGATTGGTCCAACTCGGGGATGAACTCGGCAGTTCACCTGCCGAGTCCATCCCGGCTTCCTGCGAGGACTGGGCGTCCACAAAGGCTACATACCGATTTTGCGATAATGAGAGTGTGGAACCGACCGAGATTCTCTCTGCTCACAGGCAGTCACAGCGATCACGGGTGAGTGGCGGAGACGAGCTGTTGGTCGTCTCCGACACGACGTATCTCACCTTTCCTCGCCACCCAGCCAAGGACGGTCTTGGAGATATTAGTTCCTCAGATATCGACGTAGAAGGCGTCAAATTACACACTTCCGTTGGTATTCGCCCAGACACGCAGCAGATGACTGGGGTCATCGACCAGCAGGTGCTGGTCGAGGACCAACAGGCGGGCAACACTTACAGCACAAACGGCAAAGACGACCCAATTCTCCTTGAGAACGAGCATGAAAAGTGGTTGCGTGGGGATAGGGAAGCCGCCGAGTGGCTTCCCGAAGACGTGCGTCCGATTTTTGTCCATGACCGAGGTGGGGACGCCTTCTCGTTGTACGAGGAACTGAGCAAGGAGAGTGCTAACGCTGGTTTCGTTGTTCGAGCCAATCAAAACCGACGAGTCTTGACAGAAGGTGGTGAAGGTGGGAAACTCTTCGATTGGAGTAGCGACCTCGCAGAACGAGGTCGCAACTCCATCGAGATTCAACAAGGCGGTGGACGAGAAGCCAGAACAGCCGAAGTCTCAATCACTGCAGGAACCTGTGAGTTGCGCGCACCGCGAAATAATCCGGATCAAGAAGGGTCCGTCAAAGTGAATGTGGTGAGAGTGGATGAAGTCAATGGGACTGGCGATCCGATTCAGTGGGTGTTACTCACCACTGAATCGGTCGAAACGTTCGACGATATTCTAGCCATTATCGAGTACTACGGCCTTCGCTGGCGGATCGAAGACTGGCACAAGGTGCTGAAGAGCGGTTGTAAAATCGAAGAACGGCAACTGCAAACGTGGGAGCGTATGGAAGTGTTGTTGAGCGTGTATTCAGTGATTGCCTGGAAGGTCTTGGAGTTACGAGAGCTAGCCCGTGGAGAGAGTTCAGTTGCTCCAGAGATCTTGTTAAGCGAGGCCGAACGCGCAGTTCTGGAAACGAAATTTCCAGAACTGAGCGGTCAAAGCGGGAAAGCCTACGCGGTACATGTGGCGAAGCTTGGCGGATATTTAGACCGCGGTTCAGATCCTCCTCCAGGCTGGGAGACGATGTGGAAAGGGCTTCAGAAGCTCCGCATGTGGGCAGAAGGCTACGAACTGGGTGCTGAATGAGCGCCACAGCCGCTCATTCAGCGAGACTCTCCGTGAATCCAGCTTTTGTTCAGGGTCACAGACTGTCCAGCCTCTGAAAGTCGTAAGCCAGTATCAATAATGATTCCTTCCTGACTGATCTATTCATATCGGGCGGAATTTGGTTGATTTTTCTCAGTAGAGATGAGTTATGGGTAAGAGACAGGGGTCAAGCCCCGGGGCATTCTCCTAGACCGCTTGTAAAAACGAGCGCCGACGTCCGAACACGACGGCCTGTTGCGTCCGCTCGAGGCGCGGACCGACTCGTTATTCGTAAGGATCTTCGACGACGACGGTCTCCTCGCGACCGGGACCGACGCCGACGGCGTAGATCGGGACCTCGAGTTCGTCCTCGAGGTACTCGAGATAGGTCCGGGCGTTCTCGGGGATCGCCTCGTACCCTTCGTCGGCGACCTCGCTCCAGTCGACCTCCGGCCAGCCGTCGAACGTACGCAAGACCGCCTCACACTCGCCCCACTTCTCCGTGGTCGGCGGCATCGTCAGCACTTCCTCGCCGTCGAGTTCGTAGGCGTGGCCGACGTTGACCTCGTCTAAGCCGGCGAGCACGTCGATGTGGTTGACCGCGAGGCCGGTGAAGCCGCTCGCACGCGCGGCGTGGCGCAACATGGGCACGTCGAGCCACCCGACGCGGCGAGGGCGACCGGTGACGGTCCCGTACTCGCCACCTTCGTCGCGGATGTACGTCGCGAGTTCTTCTTCCTCGTCGTCCGTCTCGTCGGGATCGTACCCCGGCGTCTGGCCCTCGACGCCGCCGAGTTCGGTCGGGAGCGGACCGGTACCGACCCGCGAGAGGTAGGCTTTCACGACGCCGACCACGTCACCCTGGCCGACGACCGTCGGACCGAGACCGCTGCCGACGCACGCACCGCCCGCGGTCGGGTTCGAGGAGGTGACGTAGGGGTAGATGCCGTGGTCGATGTCGATCGAGGTTCCCTGTGCGCCCTCGAGCATGACGTCGTCGCCCTCGTCGATCCGCCGCTGCAGGTAGGTGCCACAGTCGACGGTCATCCCTTCCTCTTCGAGACGCTTCCCGTACTCGCGGTAGGTCTCGTAGAGGTGGTCGACGTCGAACGCCTCGCCGGTCTCTTTGCCGAAGACGTCCTCCGCTAGGGCCTTCTTCTGGGGGACGACGTACTCGAGGCGCGCGCGCAGCGTGTCGGGGTCGAGCATGTCGCCGATGCGGATGCCGCGACGGCCCGCCTTGTCCTCGTAGGTCGGACCGATGCCCCGCTTGGTGGTGCCAGCGGCGAGGTCGTCTTTCTCGTCTTCCTCGATGCCGTCGAGAACGCGGTGATAGGGGAGAATCGCGTGTGCACGCTCGGCCACGCGGACGTCCGGTTCGAGACCGCGCTCGCGGAGCGTGTCGATCTCGTCGAACAGCGTTTCGGGGTTGACGACGCAACCGTTGCCGAGGACGCCGACCTTGCCCCGGACGGCCCCCGACGGAACGAGAGAGAGCTTGTACTTCTCACCGTCGTAGACGACGGTGTGGCCGGCGTTGTCGCCGCCCTGATAGCGGACGACGACGTCGGCGGCGTCGCCGTAGAGGTCGACGACCCCACCTTTCCCTTCGTCGCCGAGTTGCGACCCGACGATAGTGACGGTCATAACAGCGACGGGTTCTTGCCCAGTCGATAAACAGATTACGGTATCGGTGGTCGGCGGCACTCGAGGGGCGGTCGTCTGTACCACTATCGTGACTGTCAGGAGGCGACGATACTCCGGGACGGCGGCGGGATCACCCCCGATTCGACGATCGTACCCGAAGCGTTAACTACTGCCAAGAATTATCGACGAGTTGAGACTGATTCCCGTCGCCTCTCGAGAGTAACTTTTAAAAGGTGCAAAGACAAGTTAACAAATGCCATGATAGACCGGCTAGAGAAGGAAGTCGATATGCTGGAACGACATCTGCAGGTCCTGAAGATGGTCATCGAAAACGAACCGATCGGGATCGTCAAGATGTCGAACGAGACCGGCTACCCCCACCACAAAGTTCGCTACTCTCTGCGCGTTCTCGAGGAGGAGAACCTCATCGAGCCCTCCAGCCAGGGTGCGATCAAGACCGAGCGCACCGCCGAGTTCGTCGACGAACTCGACGGCAAGATCGACGAGATCGTCGACAAGCTCGAGGGAATGAAGATCGAAGACGTCGCGGAGATCGAAGGCTAAGGCTACCGCCTACAGCTCTGGGACGTTCATGTGGAAGCCGCCCGAGCGCGCCTCCACCAGACACAGGTGATAACCCTGTTTTCGCGAGAGGTTGACGTAGCTGAGTTTCGAGCCGCGGCTCAGGAAGCCGCCGCTCGTCGCCTCTTCTGTCACCTCGAGTGCGCCGGGTTCGAAGAAACTCGAGGTGACGACGAGCGCCGCCCCGAGGTCGGGGTAGTTCGCCTTGACGGCCGACGCGGTCGCCTCCAGTTCTTCGAGCATCTCCCGCGTCGCCGGCTCGCGCGAACGGTTCAGGTTGGCGACGACAAGCGGGTTGCCCATCTTGTCGAACGCGACGACGTCGAACGTCACCTCGCTCGGTACGTCAGCGCCGTCGTCCTTGAGTGCGATCGACGCGTGTAACTCGGCGCGGTCGATCCGCGGAATCGCGTCGTAGAGGTCGCCGAGTCCGTCGGCGCGACCGGTGTCGCGGATCTCGTAGAGGACGGTGGTGGTCAGCCAGTCGACCAGCCGGTACTCCATCGTCTCCCGGAGGAACTCGACGTACGGCTGTCCGTCGACGGTGACGGTCGAGTCGTCGAATCCCGTGTGGTGTTCCAGACGCAGGTTCGACGCGACCTCGCTCGGACTGGCTCCCCCACCGTGGGCCGTCTCGAGCGTCGGCTTGCTCTTCGAGTCGTACCGAACGAAGAGGTTCGTCCCCGCGAGCGCCCGCTTCGGCGAGAGCGAGGTGCCACCCGCGACGCCGTCGGCCGCCGTCGACTGCGCCTGCTCGAGTTGGCGCTCGAGGTCGTCGATGCGCGACTGAAGTCGGTCGACAGTGGCCGACAGCTCCTGGTTCTCTGCCTGTAGTCGCTCGCACTTCTCCGCGAGTTCGTCACGCTGTGCTTCCAGGGCGTCGCGACGTTCCTCGAGTCGTTCGATGCGTACCGTTCGATCGTCGGCGTCGTGAGCGCGCGATGAAGACGTCGACGGGCTGGCCGTGCTCGCCTCGCTGGCGCTCGATTCGCGACGGGTCGACCTCGAGTCGGACGGCGAGGACCGGTCGGCCCCGCGCTGGCGTTCGCTCTGTCCGGCGTTGCCACCCGTCGACTCACTCGCCGACGACGCGTTCGAACGCCGTCGACCGCTGGCCGAATCGCGCTCGGCCGACGACGACTCGCTCGTGTTGTCCGGATCGATCGACGGGATGCTCCGGGTTTCGCGCCACTGCTCTTCGCGTTCGAACTGCCTCTCGAGGTCGCCGTCGTCCGGATCGCCGTCGGTGTCGGTGGGCCCGGTCGTCTCCGCGGCGTCTCCGTCGGTCTCGTCTTCGTCGTCGGCCGTCCAGAGGATGCCGCTTTCGTCCAGTTCTTTGGCGGCGGCCTCGACCTCCACGAGGTCCGGATCCGTCGGCCCCGCGTCCGACTCGTCGATCTCGTCTATCGTCTCGACGGCGTCGGCGACAGACGCCGACTGGTCCTCCGGCGGTTCGTCGACGGTCGCAGCGGTGGTCTCGGGCGTACCGTCGGTCGTCGACTCGGTGTCCGTGGGATCGATGGTCACGTCGGTGATGCCCGGCGACGACGCGTCGATCGGCTGGTCGTCCGTCGTCGTGATCCCGGTGGCGGCGTCGTCGGTCGGTGCCGTCGGGTCGCTTGCGGTGTCGTCCAGCGCGTCGTCGATCGTCACGTCGCTCGAGGTCGCGTCGGCTTCTGCCTCTTCGACGGCGTCGATCGACACGTCGAGGTTCTCGGACGGGTCGGGCGAACTGGGCGTCGGGTCGGGTTCGGGTTCCGATTCGGGCTCGTCGGCCGGTTCGCGGAGGTCGGTCACGTCGACGTCGACGTCGATCACCTCGTAGATCCCGACCTCGTCGGCCGCCCGTTCGAACGCCTCTTCGTCGGTGAGCAGCCGCTCTGCGTTGCCGATGTACGCGGCGGCCATCCGGCGGCCGCCGTAGTAGACCACGTAGTAGTCCCCGCTGAGGACGTTCTCGCTCAGTTCGACGTAGCCGGTAAACGAGCCGTCCTGGAGCGTCCGGTCGACCTCCGACAGCGGCGTGTCGTTGGTGTAATACTTCGCCCGCGTGTCGCCACCGCGGGTTTTCATCGCGGCGAGCAAGGGAAGTGCCGGATCGGGCGCGACGTAGACGGTCCCGGAAGCGGCGTCGAAGTTCTCGAGCGAGCCGTCGAAGACGCCGACGACGCGGCCGTTGAGCATAAACAGCCACGTCCCGGCCGCGGTGACGGCACCCGAGAACCCACTGTCAGCGAGATCGGAGAGCCCGTCTCGACCGCCGTCGAACGGGCGAGAATCCCAGCGCTCGACGCGCTCTTGCGTGCGCGAGTCCATAATCCAACAAACGGGATATGGAATAAATACGTTTCGCCTGTATGTATTAAAAAGTTGAACGTTGAACGGTCAGGGTCGTCTATATCTTCGACTGGGCGTCGTCGGCGAGTTCCTCCATCCGCTTGCCGATCCGGCCGGCACTCGAGAACTCGTCTTCGCTCATCGCACTCGCCAGCGCGTTGCCCAGCACGAAGACGGCGTGTTTGTGTTCGCTCTTGGATTTGTGGACGTGGGAGGGGTCGACCTCGAGTTCGCGGTACGGTTCGAACAGTCCTTCGTCGACGTCTTCGCGCTCGGCGAAGTACTCCATGATGACCACCAGTTCTTCGTGCAGCTCGAGAAGTTCGTCCTTATGCATACGGGCGTATATGAACGGTTTCGATTTAAGAGTTGTGTGCCGATCAGTCGCAACGGCAGTGTACGCCAGTTAGCGGCCCGTTGAGTCGGATACAGCCCCGTCGTCCAGTCGCGATCGGGTGACCAGCGCGATCCAGAGTCCGAAGGCGACGGCGGCGACGAACTCGGGGACGGCGAACCACTCCCAGGGGTCGGCGGCGACGGCGTCGCGATAGAGCAGCCAGCCGAACCACCCGGCGGCGTGGACGTTCCCCAGCCAGAACGAGAGCGCGCCGAGTCGAACGTCGCCAGCGAGGAGCAGTCCCGTCCCGTAGAGCCACTGTGCGACCGGTGCCACGCCGAAGAACGTCATCGCGGCGACGAAGTGCAGCCCGGTCTCGAGGTAGTAGTCCGTGTGTCCGAGAAAGAAGACGCCGACGCCGACGATCCCGGCGAGGGCGATTCCGACGAGGGCGGTCCCGACGCGCTCGAGGCCGTTTCGAGCCGTCGACCAGAGCCCCCAGACGAACGGGACTCCGAGCAGGCCGCCGACGATCAGGCCACCGTTGAACAGCCAGAAGGTCCGCGTTCCGACCCGACCCATGTCGGACAGCGACCGGGCGTGCCAGGTGAACGTCTCCGGTGTGGCGAGGATCGTCGCGAGCACGATCGCACCCAGCGTGACGACCGGTGCGAGAAGTCCACACCGAACCGCCGGACGCTCGTCGGTCACGACGCGCCCACCCCAGTTACGCTGTCGTCGCGTTCCCTCCACCCCACGAGGACGGCGACACGTATCGCAGCTGTCATACGACTCGCTGCTTCCGGAGCCCGGATAAACCCACCGACAGGTGAACTGTTTTATCCGCTCACGGCACAGACACCACCATGTCGGGCATCGTGTTCTTCGCGACGGAAGCGCTCGAACGGGTCGTCGACTTCTACGTGGACGAAGTCGGTGCGTCGGTCTGGCTCGAGCAGCCGGAGTGTACAGTTCTCCAGTACGACAACATGCTCGTCGGCTTCTGTGAGCGCGACGAGGCCGAGACCGAGGGCGTCGTCACGTTCGTCTACGGGACGCGAGGCGAGGTCGACGTCGCCTACGAGGCGCTGGCCGACCGCGCGGTCGACGAACCGAGCGAGAACGAGCGCTACCGGATCTACAACTTCTTCGCCGAAGATCCCGAAGGTCGGACGGTCGAGTTCCAAACGTTCCTCCACGAGACGGAGCCGGTCTGCGGTTAGTCGCGCTGTCCGGCGGGGAACCAGGCGAGTTCGTGGTCGGCGGTGACGCGGACGGCGACGCGTTCGTCGAGCTCGAGGCGGTCGGAGTGGTTGTGCATACACTCGATGACGTCGCCGTCGTCGAGTTCGACGCGATAGAGGACGGTCGGCCCGAGATACCGCCGGTAGACGACCTGACCGTCGGCCTCGGTGCCGTCTGCCGGATACGCCGTCACGTCGTCCGGGCGGACGAGCAGGTCGATCTCGGTGCCGTCGTACTGTTGGGCCAGACCGTGGATGTCGTCTCTGAGGACGCGTCCGAGCGCGGTCTCGACGTGATCGCCGTGGACCTGTCCGGAGAGGAAACTCGCGTGGCCCAGGAAGCCGGCGACGAACCGCGACTTCGGCTGCTGGAAGACCCGCTCTGGCGTGCCGACCTGTTCGATGATGCCGTCGTTCATCACCGCGACGCGGTCGGAGATCGACAGCGCTTCCTCCTGGTCGTGGGTGACAGAAATCGCGGTGACGCCCGCCTTCTTGATGATCCGGCGGACCTCCTCGCGCATCTCTACGCGCAGGTCGACGTCGAGATTCGAGAACGGTTCGTCGAGCAAGAGCATGTCCGGTTCGGGCGCGATCGACCGTGCGAGCGCGACCCGCTGTTGCTGGCCGCCGGAGAGTTCGTCCGGGTAGTGGTCGCCGTGCTCGTCGAGACCGACCAGCTCGAGCAGTTCCTCGACGCGGGCGTCACGCTCTTCTGGCTCCCAGCCGTTCAGCCCGAAGGCGACGTTCTCGCGGGCGGTGAGGTGCGGAAAGAGGGCGAACTCCTGGAAGACGACGCCGACGTCGCGCTCCTCGGGGGGGACGAACGTCCCGTTTCCGGCCACGGAGTCGTTTCGAAGCCGAATCGATCCGCCGTTGGGCCGCTCGAGGCCGGCGATGAGTCGCAGCGTCGTCGTCTTTCCACAGCCCGAGGGACCGAGCAGGGTGAGGATCTCCCCGTCGCGGACCGACAGCGAGAGCTCCGGGATGATCGTCTCGCTGCCGTAGCGTTTCGCGACGCCGTCGAGTTCGAGAACGGTCTCCGGCGTTGCTGTCTCGAGAGACGGTTCGTCGGCCGTCGACGTGAGGAGTTCCCCGTTTGACATCGTTGATCCTGGCTCTATCGGCTCTTCGTTTGATTTAGGCGTACCTAAAACACTTATAATTGCCGATTTTTCTCGCGAGGTGGGGCGACCCCCTCACGACGGCTGTGAGTCAGTTCCGACGCACCCGCACGATCAGAGTTCGACGCCGCTCGGGATCAGACTGTGCTGGCGGAGGAGATCGCCCTGGTCGTCGTAGACGAGAAACGTCCGCTTGTCGTAGGCGACGAACTCTTCGCCGTCGAGCGTGATCGACACTTCGTATCGCCCCTCGTCCTCGGTCGCGACCTCGCCGTAGTTTCGCGCCGCGCGGATGAACTTCAGGACGTTCGACGCGTCTTCGTTGAGTTCGAGGACGAAATCGCCCGTGATACGGTCGGTGACGCTGACGACGCCCGCCGCGTCCTCGTCCAGTGGTTCCTGGAGTCGAAGGGCGACGTCCGTCTCACTCGCGTCGAGAACGTCGCCATCGGGAGCGGTAAGGCGCTCGCGAAGCAACGTCTCCGGGCCGGTGAAGTCGATCGATACCGACGGCTTTCGTGGCTCGCCGTCCGTCTCGACCCAGTCGACATTGCTGACATCTAGCGTGAAGTGCTCGCGCCTCATTCCGTACGTGTCGTTTGGACCTCGCGTGGTATGAACGTAACGCCCAATCCAGCGGCGAACCCGCCCGCCCTCTGGGGGACGATCGATCGGTCAACCGAACAGTCCGTCTCGACTGATACTATCGGACGTAACTGTGTGAAGATTCTCGCCACCCCGGGACGGCGAGAATCTTTCACGACTTACGTCCGGCAGTATGATACGGTCTGCTGTCCCGCTTTGCCGCCGCGACCGCCCGGCGGGACGCGGTCGCTGCGAGATGGACGGACAGCGGTCCGTATGAACGGTGTCCGGTTCGTGGCCGCCACACTTGCGAACGTTTTTGCCCCGTCCCCGACCACGGCCGATCATGGACCGTCGGGCCGACGTCCGGGAGACCTACGACCGCATCGCGACGCACTTCGCCTCGACCCGCGAGTACGCCTGGCCCGAAGTCGAGTCGTTCCTCGAGCGCGTGCCCGCCGACCTGACGGGGGCCGGCACGACCGGTCTCGACGTCGGCTGTGGAAACTGTCGCCACGCCGAACTGCTGGCCGCGCGCGTCGACCGCACCGTCGGCCTCGACGTCAGCCGCGGCTTGCTCGAGACCGGCCGAGCGCGCGCACTCGAGCGCGACTTCGCCGTCGACCTGCTCCAGGGCGACGCCGCGACACTCCCGCTCGCGGCGGGCGTCGTCGACGTCGCCGTCTACGTCGCGACCGTACACCACCTCCCGACGCGGGAGAGTCGCGTGACCAGTCTGGACGAACTCGCCCGCGTGCTCGCGCCCGGCGGACGCGCACTCGTCAGCGCCTGGTCGACCGCCCACGACCGCTTCGACGCCGAGGAAGGGTTCGATACGACCGTCGAGTGGACGCTCCCCGGCGGCGAGACGGTCGATCGCTTCTACCACATCTACTCACCCGAGGAGTTCGAGGCCGACCTCGAGGAGAGCGCCCTCGACGTCCGCGAGTGGGAACTCTCGAGTGGGAACTGCTATGCCACCGTCGGCGTCGACGAGGAGTCACCGACGTGACCGGTCGATCCGCGTGACTCTCGACGAACCCTGAAAAACGGCTTTTTGTGCGGTCGTGGTCGGTTTTCACGATGGTTCACGCATTCGTCGCCGTCGTGGTGTCGGCGGGTACGGAACGGGAACTGGTCGAACAGATTCGCGAGCATCCGGCCGTAACGGAGGCGTTCGTCGTCACGGGTGACTTCGACGTCATCGTGGATATGGAAGCCGAGACCACCCAGGAACTCCTGCGGGCGGTCACCGAGGGGATTCGCGCACTCGAGAGCGTCGGTACGACTCGAACGTACGTCTGTCTCGCGGACGGTGGCGACGGTCACGGTGAGTCGAACGCGGCGTGACGGACTGGAGTTCTCGAGAACGACCGTATCCGTGGCCACGGTGTCGCGTGTCGTGGTACGATACAGCACCATCGTCGACGAAAACAGAAACTCCCTTAAGGGAACGGCGAAAAGTGGGAGGTGCGCGCCGGTGGTCTAGTGGCAGGACCTGAGCCTTCCAAGCTCATGGCCCGGGTTCAAATCCCGGCCGGCGCATTATCGTCTCGAACGAACGTGAGAGACGTGATCGCCACGTCGGCGATTTGAACCCTGCAAGTCGCAGCGCACGAACGAAGTGAGTGCGACCGTCTTGCTTCGGTTCAAATCCCGGCCGGCGCATTTTGCCACGAGCAACTCCGCGAGTGGCAAAATCGGTACGCGGGATTTGAGAGCGCTCCCGGCCCGTTCGGTCCCGCCTACGGCCTCACCCTCCCCAGCCGACTCGTTCGCTCGTTGCACTCGCTCACTCGCCCCTCGCACGGCGTCGGCGAGCCACTCTCGAAGTGCTCGAGTGGCTCCCCAGCGTGCGCCGCGTGTACTTTCGCTCGCCGCGGTCGAGACGCCCACGAGGAGATGTAACCACGAGGAACCGTCGCAACGCGGAACCGTCGCAACGCGGAACCGTCGCCACGAGGAATCGTCGTCACGAGGCGACGTCTCGTGTGGCCGAGAACCGGCGCGGTCAGCCACCGAAGACGCGAACGGTTCGCGACGCCGACGCGCCGCCGCCACGGACCGTCACGGGGAAGCTGACGTCCCGCTCGACGGGATAGGTCTCGTAGCCGAGCGAGACGGTCGTCGACTGGCCGGGGCCGACCGCCACGGAGGCGGAGTCGACCACGTCGCCGCCGCTGACGAGCTCGAGCGTCGGCGTGGCGCTCACCGAGCCCGTATTCTGGACGACGGCAGTCACCTGGAGGAACTCGCCCGCGTCGACGGGAGCGTTCGTCCCGGCGATCGAGACGGAAAGCGACGGGTCGCCACCGTCACCGCCGTCGCTGCCGGACTCGCCGTCGGCGAACACCTCGACGGTACGTTCGTCGGCGTCGTCGTCGGTCGCGACGCGCACGGGGAAGCTGACGTCCTGCTCGACGAGGTAGGTCTCGTAGCCGAGCGAGACGGTCGTCGTCTCGCCGGGGTCGAGCGAGACGGTCGTGGAGTCGACGACGTCGTCGCTGACGACGAGGCGGACGTCCCGGGTCGTTTCCGCTCCACCGGTGTTCTCGACCTGGGCGGTCACCTCGAGGAACTCGCCAGCGCCGACCGGCGCGTTCGTTCCGGTGATCGCCACGGAGAGCGACGGTGCGGCGGACTCCTCGGTGCCGTACACCTCGACGGTCTGTGAGTCGGCGGCGTCGTCGGTCTCGACGGTCACCGGGAACTCGACGTCCTGGCGGACGGGGTAAGTTTCGTACCCCAGCACGATCGTTTCCGCTTCGCCGGGGGCGAGCGAGACGGACGTGACGTCGACGACGTCGTCGCCGACCACGAGGCGGACGTCCCGGGTCGTTTCCGCCCCACCGGTGTTCTCGAGTCGGGCCTGCACCTCGAGGACGTCGCCCGCGTCGACGGGATCGTTCGTCCCGGTGATCGTCACCGAGAGCGGGACGTCCTGGATGGCGAACGTCCACGGACTCGCCTCGCCGATCACGCCCTGCTCGTCGACCACCCAGACGACGACCGGACACTGGTGACACCCCGAGAAGTCGTCGGCCGACAGCGACGCGGTGTCTCCTGCCCCGCTGACGCTCGTGACGTCGAGGATCACGTCCGCGTGGCCGAGCCACCAGACGACGCGATCGAGGCCGCCGTCGGGATCGGAGACGGCGACCTCGAGCGGTTCGTCGCGGTCGGTGGCGATCGTGTCGTCGCTCGGGTAGGTGTCGTCGACGATCGGCGTCGTCCGCCCGTCCGACGTCACATCGACCGTCCACTCGACCGTCTCTGTCCAGTCGTCGGTCTCGACGACGGCGGCGACCTCGTGCGTTTCCGTCGACTCGAACGTGTGTTGCCAGTAGTCGGCTTCCGCCTGTCGGTTGTACTCGCTGTACCAGGGACCGAACGAGCGCCGGACGAACTCGCCGTCGAGGTGCCACGCCGTCTGGCCGAGCGCGACGGTCTGGACCTCGAACATGAGGGTCGTTCCGGGCTGGACGGCGACGTCGGCGCTGGGACGCACTCGCTGGACGAGCGGATCGTTCGTGCCGAAGACGGTGACGGGACGGGTGTCCGAACTCCCGTCCGTCTCGACGGTCACCGGGAACTCGACGGTTTGCCTCACCGGGTGGGTCTCGTATCCCAGATCGATCGACGCGACGTCTCCGGGATCGACCGTCACGGAGGCGGTGTCTACCCGCTCGTCGGCGACCACGAGAGCGATCTCGCGGCTCGCGCTGCGCTCGCTTTCGTTGCGAACTCGAGCGTTTACCTCGAGGACGTCGCCCCCCACGACGGGCGTGTTCGTCCGGACGATCGCGACCGACAGCGCAGATTGTGCGCCGACCGTGGCCCCACCGACCGTCGACACCAGCACTCCGGCCCCCGCACTCATGCCCATCAGGTAGTCTCGTCGGTGCATACGCGGGGCTACGACGGCACCCCCAAATAATTTACACAAAAATTAATCTTGATAAAAGACGCCGGTAACGAGAGTCAGGACGTGCAGCATCAATCCTCGCGGATCGACGCCCTCGCTCGAGAACTCGAGCAGTTCGGTGCACGCTCGAACGGGTTCGGAGCGTCCGACTCGTGCGTGTGAACGGAGCGAACGAACTACGCGAGAATGGAGTCGACGTCGACGACGCCGTCGACGGTTCCCGTGGCCGGGTCGTACTCGACGAGGCCGAGATCCGCCAGTTTCGGGAGGTGGACGTGGTGGAGCGACGTGTGGACCCTGGTCACGTGGTCGTCCAGGGTGCCGTGGGGCTGGTCTGCCGTCTCCGCGGTGGCGACGACGTGAGCCAGTTCGGCGACGTCGAGAGGGGTCGTCTCTTCCGACAGCATCGAGAGCACTCGTCGCCGCCGCTCGTTCGAGAGTGCGTCGTAGACGTCGCTCACGGGTACGGTTTCGTCGCCCGTTTCGCTCGGAGGTCGCGTTACGAAGTTCATTGGTCGGGATGTGGTTTGACCGTATCGTCGACGAAGGGCCAGTGGGCGGTAAGAGAAACTACTAGTAGATTTGGGACAATAATTTGATGTCACCGATCGCCAGTCGGGTGCGAAAGCCGTCCGCACAGAGGAGGACGTCGCTCGAGGAGACTGTGAAGGGAGGTTCCGTCAACGGAGGATTGATAACGTTCGCTCAGTTATAAGGGTGCATGTCTGGCGGGAACCTGGACGCTCTCAGTGAAACGCTGGCCGTCTTCGATCACACGGCGTCGCCCCGAACGCCGCTTACGACGAGCGAAGTTGCAGCGGAGTTGGGACTCTCCCGCCGCGCCGCCTACGAGCGGCTGGACCGACTCGTCGAGCGAGACGCCGTCGAGACCAAGAAAGTCGGCGCTCGAGGGCGCGTCTGGTGGCGGTCGGTGCGTGACGGTTCCAGCGAGGCGGACGACCGCGATCGGTCGACCGACGAGCACGAACGGATGCTCTCGCGACTCGTCGACAACGTGCCCGGGGTCGCGTACCGCTGTCGCTACGGGGAGGAGTGGCCGATGTCGTTCGTCAGTGACGGCTGTGCCGAGATCACTGGATACGATCCCGACGTCCTGGAATCCGGCGACGTGAGCTGGGAAACGGACGTCGTCCATCCTGACGACGCCGACCGCGTCCAGGACGAAGTACGGACCCAACTGGAGGAAGACGGACGATTCACCGTGCAGTTTCGCATCCAGACCGCCGACGGAAACACCCGCTGGGTCCAGGAGCGCGGATACGGCGTCGGTGACGATGACGACGAGTACGAACTCCTCGAGGGCATAATCACCGACGTCACCGAGCAGAAACTCGCAGAGCAGGCGCTCGCGGAGCGGGAACACCAGTTCCGGTCGATGATCGAGGCGACCGGGGAGTACGCGATTTTCATGCTCGACCCCGACGGACGGGTCGCCACCTGGAATCGGGGTGCCGAGCGCATCAAGGGATACGAGCGCGGCGAGGTCGTGGGCGAACACGTCTCCACGTTCTACACGGACGAGGCGGTCGCCGAGGGCGTTCCCGAGCGAAACCTGGCCGACGCCGCGGCGGACGGTTCGACGGAGGACGAGGGGTGGCGGGTGCGAAAGGACGGCTCGCGGTTCTGGGCTCACGTCTCCATCACCGCCATTCGCGACGAGGACGGCGACCTCACGGGGTACGCCAAGGTCACCCGGGACATGACCGACCGTCGCGAGTACGAGCAGCGACTTCGCCAGCAGCGCGACAAACTCGAACGGGAACTCGGCGAAGTGTTCGAGCGGATCGACGACGCGTTTTACGCGATCGACGACGAATACCGGTTTACGTACGTCAACGACCGGGCCGAAGAGTTGCTCCAGCACTCCAAAGGCGAACTCCTCGGAGAGAATCTCTGGGACGTGTTCCCTCGGCTCGCTGAGACCGAAGCCTGGGAGAGTTTCCACCGGGCGCTGTCGACACAGGAAACGACGAGCTTCGAGGCGTACTACGAGCCGCTCGGATTCTGGATCGAAGCGAACGTCTACCCCTCGGAGTCGGGGCTGTCGGTGTACTTCCGGGACGTCTCGGACCGCAAGGAACGCGAGCAGGAACTCGAGCGGTACAGGCAGATCGTCGAGACGGTCGACGACGGCGTCTACGTGCTCGACGACGACGGGCGGTTCGCGATGGCCAACGGCGCGTTCCTCGAGTTGGTGGGATACGACCGGGAGGAACTGCTCGGGAAACCCGCCGAAGTCGTCCACAGCGAGCAGATCGACGCCACGGCCACCGAGATGAGCGACCAGATCGTCGCCGGCGACCGCGAAACGGGCACCCTCGAGTTCGATCTCGTGCGAAAAGACGGCGAGACCGTCCCGGTCGAAACCCGATTCACCCCCTTCCCGTACGGTGACGGCTACGGTCGGTGTGGCGTCGTTCGGGACGTCTCCACCCGACTCGAGCGCGAACGAGCGCTCGAGGAGTCCGAACGGCGCTACCGCACCCTCGCCGAGAACTTCCCGAACGGCGGGGTCGCTCTCGTCGACCAGGAGTTGCGACACACGCTCGTCGAGGGGAGGGGCTTCGAGAGACTCGACATCGACGCTGCCGACCTCCAGGGTAAACGGGTTCAGGACGCCTATCCCGAGGGCATCCGGGAGGTCGTCGAATCCAACTACCGGACTGCACTCGAGGGCGAGGCGACCTCGTTCGAAATCGAACTCCAGGGGCGAACGTTCGAGTCCTGGGCGCTCCCGCTGACCGACGACGACGGCGACGTGTTCGCCGCCATGGCGATGTCACAGGACGTCACCGAACGCAGACAGTTCGAGTCGACGTTGCAGGCCCTCCACGACTCGACGCGGCAGATGGTTCGCTCGAGGACGAAAGCGGACATCGGCGAAATCGTCGTCGACGCAGCGTCGAACGTCCTCGACCTTCCCGGGGTCATCGTCTATCGGTACGACGACGATCGAGACCTGCTCGTTCCCGACGCGCGATCGGTCGAAACCGACTTCATGCGACAGGCGTTCCCCGAAGTGCCACCCGGCGACGGGAGCATCACCGGCCACGTCTTCGCCACTGGCGAGTCACGGCACTACGACGACGTATTCGAATCGCCGCGGTTGCAGGCCCACGACACCGAGATGCGGGCGGGGCTGTTCGTGCCGATGGGCGACCACGGGATCGTCGTCATCGGTTCGGACGAGGTCGAGTCGCTCGACGATCGGATCCGCCACCTCGTCGAGGTCCTGGCCGCGAACGCCGAGACCGCCTACGATCGAGTCGAACGGGAACAGAACCTCGAGCGCCAGCGCGGCCAACTCGCAGCACTCAACGAACTCAACGAACTCGTCCGGGAGATCACCGACGCGATCATCGAACAGTCCACCCGCGAGGAGATCGAAGAGATCGTCTGCCAGCGACTCGCCGAGATGGAGTCGTACGCGTTCGCCTGGATCGGCGCCGTCGACTCGCAGACACAGACGGTCGACCTGCGGACGGAGGCGGGCGTCGAGGGCTATCTCGAGGGAATTACGATCTCCGTCGATCCCGACGACGAGCGCAGTCGGGGTCCCACGGGGCGGGCGGTCTTGCAACGCGAGATCCAGACCACCCAGGACATCCGCCAGGACGCCAGACACGACCCCTGGCGCGAACAGATCCGCGACTACGGCTTTCGCTCGTCGGCCGCGATCCCGATCGTCCACGAGGACACGCTCTACGGCGTCCTGAACGTCTACGCCGAACGGCCGTACGCGTTCACCGACGACGAGCGGACGGTGATCAGCCAACTCGGCGAGATCGTCGGCCACGCGATCGCTGCCGTCGAACGCAAACGTGCACTGACCAGCGACCAGGTCGTCGAACTCGAGTTCCAGATCCGGGACGTCTTCGGGGCGCTCGACGTCCCGGACTCGACCGACGATCGGATCACCCTCGACCAGACGGTGCCCGTCGCCGACGGGGAGTACCTCGTGTACGGAGCGACGACCGAAGATGGGATGTCAACCGTCGAAGCGCTCGTCGAGCAGTTACCGCACTGGGCCGACCTGAACGTGATCGACGAACGGTTCGGAGAGAGCCAGTTCCAACTCCGGCTGTCGGAGCCGCCCGTCCTGTCGGCGGTCGCGTCCCACGGCGGGTCCGTCGGCCAGGCGGCAATCGAAGACGGCGACTACCGAATGACCGTCCACCTCCCACAGGGAGCGAACGTCCGGCAGGTGATCGAGACGATCGAAGAAGCGTACCCCGCCATCGAACCGCTGGCTCGCAGGCAGGTGTCGCGTTCGTCGGACATCCCACGGCTGGTCGAACAGGCCTGGGTGGACGAGTTGACGGACCGACAGCGGACTGCACTCGAGACGGCCTACTTCGCCGGCTTCTTCGAGTGGCCACGAAACAGTTCCGGGGAAGACGTCGCCGACTCGCTCGATATCACATCGGCGACGTTCCACCAGCACGTCCGCGCCGCCGAACGCAAACTCCTCGACGCGCTATTCGAGGAGCTGTCTCTGACCGGGCCAGAGTAGCTGGCCCGTCGTCCTTCCCTCGCGTGGCGATCCGACCCCGTCGTTACTCCGCGTGGCGGACGACGTAGACGTCGTAGTGCTGGTCGCTCGCGACCGGCCCGCCGACGCTCGAGAGCGGGGTCGTCACCGAACCGGCGTTCTCGGACCCGACGAAGACCAGCGACGCGTCGAGGCCGGTCGCCCTGTCGCGGATCGCCCGCACCACGTTCGTCGTCGCCGTCGCCGTGGGTTCGTCCGAGTCGACGAGTTCGTACTCGAACGTCGCCTCGGGTGCGACGTCCGCGACGGTTCTGCGCATCTTCCGCGTGACCACGTCCGGATCGAACTGCTCGTGCTGGCCGATCCACCCTCGTTCACGTGCGTACTCGTCGTCGTCCGGAACGACCGTCAACGCGACCACGTCTTCGCCGGTGAGGTCGCCGAATTCGGCCGCCTTCTCGAGTGCCGCCGTCGAAAGCTCCGACCCGTCGAACGGAACGAGTAGCGTCATGGCGGGATATGCTACGAGAGAAACAGTAAATGTTCTGTCCGAACCGTCCGGCTTGCGGCGTCACGGTTCGGATCGGTCCCACCCCTCCTCTCCGACGACGATGACGGGCACCGGCGAGAGGCGAACGACCGCGTCGACCGTACTGCCGAGCAGCGCCCGCCTGAACGACGAGCGCCCGCGCGCGCCGACGACGACCGTCTCGACGTCGTGTTCGTCGACGTACGCGAGGATCTCCTCGTGGGGGACCCCCTCCAGAACCTGGGTCACGACCGGGACGCCAGCCGCCCGTGCCGTCTGCTCGACCTCCTCGAGCGATTCCTCCGCCTCCGTCCGGAGGCGACGCCTGGCTTCTTCCGGGTCGACGATCGCGTTGTCGTAGGCCGTCCGCGTCTCCACGACGGCGACGCCGTGTAGCGACGCCTCGAGCCGGTTCGCCAGTTCGACGGCGTGGTCGACCGCGATCGAGGCGTCGTCGCTGCCGTCCGTCGCCACGAGGATCGAATCGTACATACACGCCCGTAGGGCGTGGCTGCGGAAAGTTCTACGCGTCCCGGTCGCGCCTACTCGAGGGGGACCAGCCGCGTCGCGGTCGCCTTCCAGGTGACGACGAGGTCCCTGCCGGGCTCGAGTCCCAGTCGCGTGGCGCTGTCGGCCGTCACGAGCGCCCGGAACGCCACGTCGTCGACGGTCACGTCGACCTCGAGGACCGTCTCGCCGGGATCGATCGCGGCCACGCGACCCGAGACGCGGTTACGTGCGCTCGTCGCGTCCGGGCGGGGAGCCTCCGCGGGTGAGTGGAGGGTCACGGCGTCGGCCCCGACGCGAACCTGGACGGTGTCGCCCGCAGCCACGCCGCTCTGGAGCGCCCGCACGTCGCCGACTTCGGTCGCGACCGTCGCGAGTTCGCCGTCGACTGCCCTCACGTCGCCAGTCAACACCGTCTCGGGGACGCTCGCCGCCGCCGCGAGCGCCGCCGCGAGGCGGTCGTACCGCGCGAGCAGGTCGCGGCCAGTCTGCGTCAGCCGACTACCGCCGCCATCGCTCCCGCCGCGGTGGCGCTCGACGACCGCGCCGAACACGTCCTCGAGCGTCTCGATTCGACGAAGCGCCCGGGCGCGCGATCGCCCCAGGTCGGACGCGGCCCCGGCGACGGACCCGGTTCGGTCGATCGCCCGCAACAACGTAGCGTCGCGGTCGTCGAACTCGACGCCGTCTTCGACCAGGGCAGCACGCCCGCGACCCGTCGCGTCGATCGTCATACGTGACCCTCACGCAACGTCACGACTTGAGTGTCCCGCCGTCGCCAGAGGAGGAGAGGTGACGTCGATTCGTCAGTACACGAGTTCGCCGTCGATGAACTTCCGGGCACGGGGGTCCCCTGGATCGGTGAACACCCGCTCGGTCGGCCCCACCTCGATGATCGAGTCGTCCAGCAAGACGGCCACGCGGTCGGCGATCCGACGGGCCTGGTTCATGTCGTGTGTCGCGAGTGCGACGCCGATGCCGTCGTTTCTGGCGGCCGTCACGGCGTCCTCGATGACGGCGGTGTTTCGCGGGTCGAGGTCCGACGTCGGCTCGTCGAGCAGCAGGTAGTCGGGATCGTACGCGATCGCGCGGGCGAACGCCACGCGCTGGGCCTCGCCGCCGGACAGCGACCCGACGTTCCGGTCGACCGCGTCCGCGAGTCCGACGAGTTCGAGCGCCTCGATGACCCTCCTGTTTTCCTCCCCGAGGAGACGTTCGACGTGTCGCCGAAGTCGGTCGGCCCAGCGACGCCGCACCTGCATGCCGTAGGCGACGTTCCGACGGACGGACGCGTCGAAGAGGTTCGCCTCCTGAAACACCATTCCGACGCGACGGCGGACCTCGAGTCGGTCGCGTTTGGACAGTGCCCACACGTCGTCGCCGTCGACCCGGACGATTCCGTCGTCGGGGCGCAAGAACAGCGCGAGCATCCGCAAGAGCGTCGTCTTTCCCACCCCGGAGGGGCCGATGATCGCGACCGTTTCGCCGGGTTCGACCGCCAGCGACACGTCTTCGAACACGGTCGTTCCGTCGAACCCGTGCGTGATCGACTCGAGGCTGATCCGGTCGGTCGGGCCCCACCTCGAGTCGTCCGGCCGGAGCGTTTCCCGGCTCATCGTCCCCTCCCGGTTCCGCCCAGATGGAGCACGATGCCGTTGATGAGCAAGACGAGCGCCACGAGGATCGCGCCGAGGACGAACGCCGTCTCGTAGCGACCCTGCCGCGCCTCGACCCGGATCGCGGTCGTCAGCGTTCGCGTGATGGAGGTGCCGTCTGCCCGCACGATGTTCCCGCCGACGATCAGCACCGATCCGATCTCGCTTATCGCTCGGCCCAGTCCGGCCAGGACGGCGGTTACGATGCCGTAGCGGGCCTCCTTGATCGTCACGAGCGCGACGTCCAGTCGCGTACCCCCCATCGCGTACGCGGCGTCCTGGACCCCCTCTTCGACGCTCGTGACGGCCGCGAGGCTCACGCCGGTGATCACCGGCGTCGCGAGGACGAACTGTGACATGATCATCGCCTCCTTCGTGAACACAAGCTCGAGCGAGCCGAGTGGCCCCTGGTTCGAGACGGCAAAGAGCACGACCAGCCCGACGACGACGCTCGGGAATCCCATACCGGTGTTGATCACTGCGACGACGACGCGCTTGCCCGGGAAGTCGGTGAAGCCGACGAGCATCGCCACCGGGAGGCTAAAGAGGGTGCTCGCGGCGACGGCGGCGAGACTCACGTACAGCGAGACCCGGATGATGCTCGTAACGTAGTTGCGCTCGAAGGGGAACTCGACGAGCAACGGCTCCGAGACGATGCCAGACAGCAGCGATAGAAGCTCCACGAACGGCTGACTCGACAGTGCTGGACCGATCATCGCCACCTCGGAAAACGCGACGCCGTCGCACATACGTTTCGAAAGCCGCGATCACTCACTCCCGTCGGAACTCCATCCTTCTGGCACGTACTGCTGGAAGTTCGGGTCCTCCGAGAGCGCCTCCGGGAAGAACAGCTGTTTGTCGTCGACGGTGAAGTTCTCGATGATATCCTGTCCCTCCGGCGAGGTGAGAAAGCCGATGTACGACATCGCCAGGTCGTATTTCGCGTTCGAGTGTACCGCCGGATTGACCGCGATGACCCCGTACGGGTTCGCCAGCAGTTCCGGGCCGCCCTCGATCGGTCCCTGGACGCGAATGCCGAGATCGACGTCGTCCTGCATCGAGATGAACGTCCCCCGATCGGCTAGCGTGTACGCTCCGCTCTCGCTTGCCTGGTTGAGCGTGTCGCCCATCCCGGCGCCGATCTCGCGGTACCAGTTGCCGCCCGGCTCGGTGCCGGCGGCCTCCCAGATCGCCAGCTCCTTGGTGTGCGTCCCGGAGTTGTCCCCACGCGAGACGAACGTCGACCCGGTGTCGGCGATCGTCTGAAACGCCTCGGTCGCGCTCTCCATCCCGTCGATCCCCGCCGGATCGTCCTCGGGACCGACGACGACGAAGTCGTTGAACATCAGGTCGCGACGGTTCACCCCGTACCCCTCCTCGAGGAACTCGTCCTCGAGCGATCGCGCGTGGACCATCACGACGTCCGAGTCGCCCGACCGGGCCGTCTCGAGTGCCGCGCCGGTTCCCTGTGCGACCGCGTCCACGGCGACGCCGTATCGGTCCTCGAAGGCGGCGTTTACCTCGTCGAGCAGCCCCGTGTCGTACGTGCTCGTGGTCGTCGTCAGGGTGAGCGTCTCGCCGACGATTTCTGCGCCAGCACCGTCGCCGTCACCGTCGCCGCCACCGTTGCCGTCGCCATTTTCGCCGTCGTTCCCCATACAGCCGGCCATCGTGGCCGCCACTGCTCCCGCAGTCGCCCCCAGGAATTTTCGTCGATGTATCGCCATAGGTACGTCAAACCTAATCGGCTACTCCCTATATAATAGTTCGGGAACGACGCATCAAGCAGTAACTGAAAGAAGTTATCCAGTCGGTACTGGTGAACGTAGTTACTTCAGACGTAACCGCCAAAGCTTCCCGTATTGCCGAGTCGGGAGCGGTACTGGTTTCCGACTGTCCCCACGGCGTCAGTGTGCGGTGGACGTCACGTGTTTCCGTCGAGAATGTCGGAAATTTCGTCCGCAAGTCCACCAACCCCCTCCGACTGGCCGGTTTCATCGGATTGCCCGTCGCTCGTCGAACCCGGTCGTGCCGTGTCTGCATCCGTTCGCTCGTCGTCCGTGCCAGTCGCCCGCCCGTCGTCGCCGACTCTATCGGCGGCGTCGTACGCGTCCGCGGCCATCTGCATGTCGAGGTTCGTAAGCCGCAACACGGAGAGGACGTCCTGCATCCCCTCGTGAATCGCCTCTCGAAGCGCCGATTCGAACGACTCCGACAGTTCGAACTCGTCCTCGCCCGACCTCGAGTAGTCAGTCTCTGCGTACACCGAAAACTCACCGGTGAACAGCCCGTCTCGCTGCGAGTCGGCTGACTCGAGTTCCGACGCCGCCCACTCCTCGGCGGCCGCGACGACCTCGCGTTGCATCCGTTCGTCGAGCATCGAGAGCACGGCCTCGTAGTAGACGGTGTACTGCCCGATGTACTGGGCCATCGGCACCTCGAGCAGAGCGTGGTGCGTGCCGATCCGTGCACGGTTCCGGAAGTACTCCTCGTCGTAGTCGCCGGTCGCGAGCGAGCGCAGATACGCCCGCTGGGCGTCTTTCAGCGCTTCGATCGAGCGCTCCGATCGATCGACGGCTGCACGCGTCTCGTCGTACTCGAGTACGTCGTCGTAGAATCGATCGGCGAGTTCGTCCTGATGTTCTCGGAACAGCGACTCGAGGTCGGCCAGCCGCTGTACGTCCTCGTCGTCGAAGTCGACGAACTCCTTTCGCCACGACAGCGTCGTCTCCTCGAGGAGCCGTCCGAGTTGCTCCTGCTCGATCCGATCGTCGAGTTCGGCGCTTCCGAACGCGTCTGTCACACCGTCGTCCGAGTCTCGTTGACCGCTGGTAACCATCGGTGACAAAATTAAATTAATAAATAATAATGGTTGTGGCGAGTGCTGACACTCGACTCGAGACGAATTGTCAGGGAACGTCGCTCGAGTACGGTCGCCGATCGTCACCCGCCGAAAGCGACGGCCGACGGTCGAGACGACGGACTCGACTAGTCGTACGTGTTACGGAGGTAGGTCATCATCTCGTCGACGATCTGTGGGTCGTACGTCCAGAAGCCGGAGAACTCGCCCGGCGCGCGTTCTCTCGCGAGTAGCGCACACGCCTGCGTCTCGTCGTCGCCGCCGTCGAACGCGAGAAACCAGAACGACCCGATCTCGTCCCCCGACTCCGCGTGGACCGTCGTGTTGGGTATCACGGGCGGGTCCCAGTCGTCCCGCCCGTAGACGTGAACGTCCAGGGCCGTCTCCGCGCCGAGTCGGGCGTAGAAGCCGACCTGCGTCTCCAGTATCGACAGTCGCTGGAAGCCGACCTGGAGGGTGCCACGGCCGACGCGCCACGCCCGGTTTTCGATCTCGCGAGTCGCCGCGAGCAGCTGGCGGCGATCGAGCGAGGCGAACAGGCTGTCGTCGAGCAACTCGAACAGGGTTCGATACTCCGCCGTGAGAAACGCCTCGTCCCAGGGACTGTAGATCGGCGGCTCGACGAACTCCTCGAGTTCCCCGAGACCGATCGCACCGGCGAAGCCGTCCCGGTCGCGAACGACGGCGAACCCGGCGGATCCGGCGTCGGGGAGTCGCCTGTGCTCGACCGACGCGTTTCGAACTTCGAACCCGTCGGCGACGTCGTCGGCGTCACTCGAGTAGACGGCGATCGTCTTCCGACGGCGCTCGACCGTCGAGAGGAGTCGGTCGAAGTTCATGGGAACGCAGACGGAGGGGGTCGGGGAAAGCGATCGTCGGACACACGGCGGGATTCTCGCGCGTCAGGATTCGTCCTCGCCGGTTTCGGCCGTGAGCGCCAGTCGAACCAGTTCGGAAACGGACACCGGCCAGTTCGTTCGCGAGACGGTCTCGCGGTCGTCGCTCCACTCGACCAGGTCCGCCTCCTCGAGGACGGGGACGTGACGGTGGACGAGGCTCGCGTAGACGCCGTCGCGTTCCGCGCGCGTCGCCATGCCGTACTCCCCAGTGCGTATCCAGCCGGTGACCACGTCCGCGAGTTCGGCGAGCGAGACGGACTCGTGCTCGAGGAGAAAGTAGAGCGCGAACCGCCGGCGACGGTTCCGAAGGGCGTAGAAGACGCTATCGTCGATTTCGCCGTCTCCGACGCCGGACGTTTCGCGATCCCCGCGCCCCATCGTTGTTTGTCATTTGGTAACATTGCATGGCGAATCAGCGTTCGGCCTGCAGTTTCACGGCCGCGGCGACCGCCGGTCGCCGCTTTGCTACTGCTCCGAACCCGCCATCCGGCCGGAGTAGTCCCACCCGTAGACGGTTTCGAGGTCGATCGAAATCGTGACCTCGTCCCGGTCGTCCGAGAGGAGTCGTCGTGCGAGTGGCCCGTCGGTCGTTTCGAGGTAGCGCTCGAGCAGCTTCCGTAACACGGCTTTCTCCGGGTCCGGCTCGACGGTGGCCGTCCCGTTGCCGCGGACGCCCCGGTACGGTGGATCGTTCGTCGACACCTCGAACGCGACCGCTGGATCGCGCTCGAGGAACGCGACGACGTCCGCGCTCGCCGCCGTCGCACACTCGATCGTCTCCTCCCGGTAGCGAAACCACAGCGAGAGCATCCACAGCGAGTCGTCCGGCCGGTGACAGGCGAGGCGTACGGGAACGGCCGTCGTCTCGAGGAGCGTCTCGAGTTCCGAACGCGAGAGCGAGCCACGGACGTCCATAGTCGTACCCCCATCGCGCAGTGTTATAATACGTCCCCCGCCGAGAGGCGGCACTCGACTGGCGACGTCTCGAGCTACCGGTCCTGCAGGTCGACCGTCGCCGCGAAGACGAGACCGAGTACCAGTCCGAAGACGGCGTGGCCGATCATGCCGTCGACGGCGACGGCGGGGAACGCGGCTGCCGCGTCGACGCCGGCGCGGCCCACCCAGATAGGGAGCAAGAGGGCGGGCAGGATCGCCCAGACGGCGAGTCCGTAGGCGAAACCGGCACCGACGAGGCGCAGCCAGTTTCCGCTCTCGGCGAGTGCGTCGGTCTCGACGTCCGTGCGGAGCGTCTCGAGGACGACGTCCCGGGTGACGAGAAAGCCGAAGACGATTCCGAGGACCGCGCCGTGGAACAGGTGGAGCCCCCAGCCGACGATTTCGCCGGGCCCGAGGCCGTAGAGGGCGGGAGTCGCGACTTCGACGACGGCCGGGTCGATCAGCCAGATCAACGCGCCGAACGCGGCGGCTCCCAGCGAACCGCCGAGTGCGCCGCCGATCGGCCACCCGAAACGACTCGCGATCCCGAAGCCGGTCGCGGTGTCTGACTCGGCGCTCATGTGCGTACGTCGCCGCGACGCGATCAAAAGCGTTCGTCCGGCACTGGCCGGCACCGACCGCGACCATTTCGAGGCCGCGACGCTTTCACAGTAGCTGGTAGCACGCTTTCGTTAAATATGCCTGATACGGACCGCTGTCCGTCCCGCAGCGACCGCATCCAGTCGGACGGTCGCTGCGGCAAAGAGAGACAGCAGACCGTATGAAACCGAATCGGACGATTCGGTAAAACGAGTCCAATCATCCCACGCCATCGCCGTATACGACTCGCGGGAGGCATCATCGCCTGCCCAGTGAGCGTCTTCATCGTCTTGCCGATCTCGTTGGTCGTCAGCTGATTCGTCGGAACGGAACTTCGTGTAGAGTGTCCCGGCAAAATCGAAGATCAGTTCGCCGCCCTCGAGAACCGCGACGAGAACGTCTTCCATATCACTCGTACGGCGGATTTCGCCGTCGGCCCGCTGCCTCGATCGCTGTCTCACTCGTCGTTCTGATACTATCGGACGTAACTGTGTGAAGATTCTCGCCACCCCGGGACGGCGAGAATCTTTCACGACTTACGTCCGGCAGTATGAACCATCCGCTCCCATCGGGGTACCCACTCGACGTTTTCCTGAATGACTGTCATGAGGTACACACAGACTGGGAGGAGAAGGCCGACACTGAGGAGATATCTCGGATCGATCTCGCCTGGATTCTCGAAGAAAATGCCTGCGTACTGGAGTACAGCAAAGACTGTGAGGACTGTTGCGACGAACTCGACGTACTCTCTGTAGGCGGGGGAGGGAACTCTCATAGATACACCACGCGTCTGTCTCGTCTTCAAATGTATCGTCGAGGAACGGTTAGTGTTTCTTCTGTCTTCACCACGAGTTCCACGTCTCTCTTTGAATACCGAAATCGTATCACCAACAACGGTTAGACCATCACCTGCGAAGTACCGCCGTGGAGTACGAACTACTGGGCTGGCCGCCGGACGGGCCGAAACTCCGACTCGACTACGAACGGTTCAGCTACGCCGGCAAGTTCGTGATGAGCAGTACGGGCAAGGCCGTCGCCCGCACTGACGGCGACGTCGTCGCCGCCGTCGCGTTCAACGAGGACCGGACCGACGAGACGACGCTGTGGCTCCGGTACATCACGGTTCGGGCCGATCGGCGCGGCGAGGGGATCGGCCCGCGACTGGCGGCGTTCGCGCGCGACCGCGCGCTCGAGCGCGGGTACGATCACGTCCGCATCGCGGTCAACAACGTCTTCGCCTACGAAGCGCTCTACCGGGCGGGGTTCGGCTACACCGGCGAGACGACCGGCATCGCCGAGCTGATCCTCGAGTACTCTGCCGATTCCGGCCCGTCCCGTCCGGACCCCGGCCGGTACCACGACGGACTCGACGAGTTTCGCGACCGGGATCTCTCCGAGGCGGAGCGGTCGTTCCTCAGCGACCGACGTGACGCCGACCCGCCGTCGCCGATCGACGCCTGATACGGTCTGCTGTCCCCGTTTGTGGAAAAACCGCGACCCGCCCAGCGAGTGCTCCGAGACCGACGTCCAGCAGGCGTTACGAGGTCCGTTGACTCGAGCGTTCGCACGCGGGTTCGAGGTCGGTATCAATAAGAGCCAAACCCCTCAAGCCCCAACGAAACCGGCATGGGAAACGCCGCACTCCGGGACATCGCCGTCATCGAGGAGGTCCCGTTCGACGACCTCGCGGGAGCGACCGTCGCCGTCGACGCCCACAACTGGCTCTACCGGTATCTGACGACGACCGTCAAGTGGACCGCAAGCGAGACGTACACGACCCCAGACGGAACCGAGGTGGCGAATCTGGTCGGCATCGTCCAGGGCCTCCCGAAGTTCTTCGAGCACGACGTCACGCCCGTGATGGTCTTCGACGGCGGCCCTTCCGATCTCAAAAGCGACGAGATCGAGTCCCGGCGAGAACAGCGAGAGACCTACGAGGAGCAACTCGAGGTCGCCCGCGAGGAAGGCGACGAGGTCGCGATCGCCCAGCTCGAGTCGCGCACCCAGCGGCTGACGCCGACGATCCAGGAGACCAGCCGCGAACTCCTCGAACTGCTCGACGTGCCGGTCGTCGAGGCCCCGGCGGAGGGCGAAGCGCAGGCCGCCCACATTGCTCGCCGCGGCGACGCCGACTACGTCGGCTCCGAGGACTACGACGCCCTGCTGTTTGGCGCGCCGCTGACGCTCCGTCAGCTGACGAGCAAGGGGAACCCCGAGTGTATGGACCTCGAGGCGACACTCGAGAAACACGACCTCACGCTCGAGCAACTGATCGACGCCGCAATCTTGATCGGGACGGACTTCAACGAGGGCGTCCCCGGAATCGGTCCGAAGACGGCGATTTCGGCGATCACCGAACACGGCGACCTCTGGAGCGTCCTCGAGGCCCGGGGTGAGCACGTCGAGTACGCCGACCGCGTCCGGGACCTCTTTCGGAACCCGAACGTGACCGACGACTACGAGTTCGAGACGACCCTCGACCCCGACCTCTCGGCTGCACGGTCGTACGTCGTCGACGAGTGGGGCGTCGCCGCCGACGAGGTCGCCCGCGGCTTCGAGCGGATCGAGGAGAGCGTCACCCAGACTGGACTGGATCGCTGGACCTGACCACGTAGAGCGACGCTATCGGCGCGTCGCCCGCTCGAGGTCGAGTTCTTCCTCGACGAGTTCGACGGCGTTTCTGATCGCGCCGACCGAGGAGAGGTAGCCGACGCCGACGGTCGTCTTCAGGGCGTTCGCTGCCGGGCCGGTGAACACCGTCGGGCCGACCTGCGCGACGGCGTCGTCGCCGACGCTCACGAGCCAGCCGGGCGACTCGAACGTGTACCCCTCGAGTCGGGGTTCGAAGACGCCCCCGTCGCGTTCGTACTCGACGATCCTGTCGACGTTCTCGGCGGCGGTTCGAGCCTGTCGAATCGCAGTCTGTGCGCTCGCGGGCACCGCCTCGCCGTCGGCGTCGACGACCCTGGCCGCGTCGCCGAGGGCGAACGTCCGGTCGTCGACCCGGAGGTCGGCCCTGACGGACCGTCGACTCCCCTCGAGTGCGTCGGGGCCGCGGATCCCGCCGGTCCAGACGAAGACGTCGTAGGGCACCCGCTCGCCGTCCTCGAGGACGACGTGGCGCTCGTCGGCGTCGGTCACCGTCTCGCCCGTCCGGACCTCGACGCCCTGTGCCTCGAGGGCGGTCCGAACCGCACGCTGGAAGTTCTCGGGGAACCCCGGCGCGACGTCGTCGAACTGCTCGAGGACGGTGATCGTCGCCGTCGCGTCTTCCTCGCGGGCCAGTGCCGCGAGTTCGCCCGCGACCTGCACGCCGGAGAGGCCGGCCCCGCCGACGACGAGTCGGGGGTCAGACGTCGCCGACAGCGCCGCGAGAACGTCTGATCGAATTCGGTCCGCGTGTTCCAGTCGCTTCAGCGGCCTCGCGTGCTCGCGAACTCCCTCGAGTCCGTAGTAGGCCGTCTCCGCGCCAAGACAGACCGCGCCGACGTCGTACGCCAGCGACCCGTCGGAGAGAAAGACCGTTTGCTCGTCCGTGTCGACGTCCTCGACGCGAGCCACGCGGACCGTCGCCCGCTCGACGGCGTCGGTCAACGGAACCGTGACGTCGGCTGCCAGTCCCGGCCGGCGAATCACCCGGTGTAACTCGTGCTGGACGAGGTGATCCGGCGATTCGTCGACCAGCGTGATCTCGACGTCGAGGGGGAGTCGTCGCTCGAGGTGGCGTGCGAGCGAGAGTCCCGCGTACCCTGCACCGAGGACCACGACGTGCATGGGCCGGTGTTCGGGCCGAACGGGTATAGATGTAGTCGAAGCGGAAGCCCGGAGGTCGAAAGGCGGGCCTGCTAGAACAGGTGTTCGTCGTCCTCGAGCAGACGAGCGGGGCCGCCGACGCCCCAGATGGTCGTCGAGACGCCGCAGTCGGCGACTGCCTCCTCGACGCGGTCGGCGTACTCTTCGGTGGTGTTGACGTAGACCGTCGCGCCGGTGTCCGTCGAGAAGTACGCCGGAATGCCCTCTTGCTCGCGGAGTTCGCGCACGCGGTTGAAAATCGCGAGGGTAGCCGGCTGCCAGTAGATCCAGCCAGACGGACCGGTCATCGTCGTCGCGGCGAGGCTGAGCGAGTCGCGTTCGGCCAGTTCGAACGCGCGATCGAAGTCGTCGTTCCGGAGGGCGTCGCGCATCTCGGCGATCTGGCCGTGGATGTGGGCGTTTCGCGCCTGGAACATGTGGCTGTCCGCGGCCTCCGCGTGTGCGTCCTCGGTCTCCTTGTGGTAGGGGACGAGTCCGACGACGATCTTCAGGTCCTCGTGGAGGTCGGTGGGAATGCGACGGGACCGACAGTCCTCGTCGTTCAGGCCGGTGTACAG
The DNA here is from genome assembly GCF_023008585.1 of Natribaculum breve. GTDB lineage: Archaea > Halobacteriota > Halobacteria > Halobacteriales > Natrialbaceae > Natribaculum > Natribaculum breve. The sequence continues at coordinate 1,196,604 of NZ_CP095390.1, forward strand.
CTGCGAGAACGCGCCCGTCACCGCCCGGGCGGCCGACGCGGAGCCCACGCGGGCGATCGTCGAGATCTCCTGGTGGGAGACGTCGAGTTCGGCGGCCTCGGCGAGTGCCATCGCGGCCGCGGCGAATCCCGACGACGACGACCCCAGGCCGACGTTCGACGGGAAGCTGTTCTCGCTCTCGAGGCGGACCGGATACACCGTGTGTGCCGCGTCGGACATCGACCGCGCCTTCTCGACGACGGCCTCGACCCGTTCGTAAGCCCGCCCCTCGAGTTCCTCGCCGTCGACGACGTAGACGTCTTCCTCGTAGTCCATCGAGAACTCGACCGTCGTGCGCGTGTGGCTCGGGGCCGTACAGACGCTGATACTGTCGTGATACGGCAGTCGCTCGATGTCGTCGCGCATCCCGTGGTACTTGACGAGGCCCTGAATCGGGTGGGCCATGGCCGTCGCTTTCATATCCCCACAGGTGCGTGACGACCGCATAAAGGTCACGACTCGGCGAGTGAATCGTCGCTACCGCTTGGCCGCCGGCGACTCGAACGCGGCCGAGAGTTGCTCGCGCCAGGCGATCACGTCCTCGAGTTCGGCCTCGAGACCGTCGAGGTCGCCTTCCACCGCGTCGAGTCGCTTCTCGCGCTCGCTTCCTTCGGCGTCGAGACCGTCGAGGTCGTCCCGGAGTCGTCGGACGTCGTCCTCGAGGTGGTCGACCCGCGTCGCCAGTTCCTCGAGGCGGTCGACCGTGCCGTTCTCGTCGAGGAACGCGGCGAGCGCGTCCTCGTAGGCGAGGACCGCCTCGGTCCGCGACTGCAGGTGGTCGACCCGCGTCTCGAGACTGCGTCTGGCCTCGAGGCCGAGCGCGTCGCGGAGTTTCGCCGCCCGGTTCTCGCCGCCGTCTCCCTCGAGCGCCTCGACGAGGGCGTCGACGACCGCGTCGTGGTCGGCGTCGTCTTCGCTCGCGACGCTGCGCTCGCCTTCGGCCGTCTCCGGCGGCGTCTCGCCGACGAGGTCGGTGATACTCACCTCCTCGGCGTCTGGATCGGTGGTGACGGACCAGTCGCCGGACCCGTCACACTCGACGGGTTCGAACGAGGTCGTCGAGAGTTCTGCCTCGATCGCGTCTGGCTCGACCGGTTCGATCGACTCACGCAAGTCGTCGAACACGTCGCGCGCCGACGGTTCGGATCGAGACGCGTCTCCGCCGACGTCCGTCTCGAGGACGGACGCGTCGACGCTTTCGACGCCGTCGATCGACTCGAGTGCGTTCGTTATCAGCCGATCGTCGAGTGCGCTCTCGACCGTCAGGCTGACCGCGCCGTCGAACGAGCCGTCGCGGATCTCGCTTACAGACGGCGTCCCCTCGACGAGCGACGTCGCGTTGGTGAGTCCGTGAACGACGGCCGTGCCGGCCGCCGCCCGCTCGGCGTCTGCGATCGAAACGCGGAGCCGATACCGGTCGACTTCCACCGCAGTGTCGTCGACCGGCCGGTCGTCGTCGCTTCCCGTCTCGTCCCGATCGGCCGTCGACTCGATCGACGGGATCTGGTGTGCCGGCCGCTCGAGGTCGTCCGCAGACTGCCACGCGGGCGGCACGCGAGTGTCGTCCGAGATCCGTCGAACGCCGTCCAGCCGGGGTTGCCGCTCGAATGACTCGGGCGACGCCGAATCGGAGAGTCGAACGGCGTAGTGCGCCTCGACCTCGTCTCCCGGTGTCACCGATCCGAGCCAGACGAGTTCGCCCGACGGGCGGATCCCCCAGCGATCGACGTGATCGACGGCGACGTCCTCGATCCCGATCTCCCCCGAAATCGAGTCCACGAAGCGGATCGCCACCGCCTTCTCGCAACTCGATTCGATCTCGAACCGGACGGTCACTCCTCCGTCGGATCGACGTTCGGTCGATTTCTCTATCCCTACGTCGTTTGATGCGATTTGTGTCGTCGTCATCCCCCCGCCTCTGCGTACTGGTGTCGACGTGTACGCCAATAATATTATCCCATTGACACAACTGTGTCGGCGTAGAAATTACGGCGATATCGTTGAATATATCGGCCGGACGGATATCGACACGGGACCGTGCTCGGCCCGAACCCGAACGCTCAAACGACGTGCCTCCTACCGACATCGTATGGGTACGCCGCGTGACTCTCGCGAAGAGCAAGCCAGAGCGGTCGTCGACCGACTCGAGGCCGAGTATCCGGACTCGACGATCTCGCTTCGATACTCGAATCGCTTCGAGCTGTTGGTCGCCGTGGTCCTCTCTGCACAGTGTACCGACGAACGGGTAAACAGCGAGACCGAACACCTCTTCGAGAAGTACGCCGGTCCCGAAGACTACGCGAACGTCGCCCAGGAGGAACTCGCCGAGGACCTGAACTCGATCACCTACTACAACAACAAGGCGAAGTACATCCGGAACGCGGCCGCGAAGATCCTCGAGGAACACGACGGCGAGGTGCCGGACACGATGGACGAGTTGACAGACCTCCCGGGCGTCGGCCGGAAGACGGCGAACGTCGTCCTCCAGCACGGCCACGACGTCGTCGAGGGGATCGTCGTCGACACGCACGTCCAGCGACTCTCGCGTCGGTTGGGACTGACCGAGGAGACGCGTCCCGAGCGGATCGAGGAAGACCTCATGGAGATCGTCCCCGACGGCTACTGGCAGCAGTTTACGCACCTCTGTATCGACCACGGTCGGGCCGTCTGTACCGCCCGCAACCCCGACTGTACGGACTGCGTCCTCGCGGATATCTGCCCGTCCGAACGCGGCGACAGCGAGGTCGATCTGGCGTCGGGCGAGCCCTGGTGATGCTCTCGGACGACAGTCGGTAGCACGCGAGACGCCGTCGCCAGCGGCGGCAGCCGTCGAGACGCGATCGGCGGCTGACCCGTGTCGTCCGGCAGTACGATGGGACGCCGACGAGAAGCCGTCTGGCGCAAGGCCAATCCCTTTCTCCGTAACCGCGATAGCGCCACGAGAGGCGAACTATGTCCGACGACACCACCGAACACGGCCGCGACGTCGAGCTCGCGAAAGAAGACGCCGATACCGACGAAGAGGACGAAGAACTCACCGAGGCCCAGAAGGAAGCACGCCGCAAACGGGACGAAAAGCAGCGTCGCCAGGACGTCGAACACGCGTCCGAGGAGCGCGAGAACGACGCACTCGAGCAGGAGAATCCGGACCACCACCGGGACGAGGAGCCGTACAACAGCTAGAAGATCTGATACCGGAGGACGTACCGGAAGATCCCGATGAGGTAGGCGACGATCCAGAACAGGACGTAGCCGAAGACGCCGACGCGAAGGCGGCGACGCCACCCCGGCATGTTCTCGTGGAGCGCGTCGAGTTCGACGTCGACGTCGGGATTCGCGTAGACGTCGTGGGCGTATT